>JAJRWT010000057.1 GCA_024276675.1 Myxococcota bacterium
GAAGAAACGGCGAGAACCAGGATCGACAGCTTCCTCGACGACCTTCGCTTCAGGTGCGGTGACTGCGACGTGCAGGTGGATTCCAGCAGCAGCTCCGGTATGCAGGTGTTGGATTGCAGCATCCAGGTCTCCTATTCCCCCATCCTTGGCCTGCTTCCCAGCCTGGAGGGGCTGCCCCTCAGCGCGTCTTCGCAGGTTCTCCTGGAGTTCCAACCATGAGGGACAGCTCTCGCGAGAACAGGGGCGCCGCCGCCGTGGAGTTCGCCATCACCCTGCCGGTGGTCCTCTTGCTCCTGTCGGCGGTGCTGGACTACGGCTGGGTGCTGCACCAGAAGAGCAACATGGTAGTCGCCCTGAAAGGCGCCGCCCGCCTTGGAGCAGCCATCTACCGGGGCAGCAGCCCCGGGCCCGCCATGGTCGCCCGGACCCAGGCCATGGACTCCCTGGCGGCCATGGGGCTCCCCTGCCCCGGGGATGCCTGCCAGGTGAAAGCAGATCTCGTATCCATCGCCGGCCAGCAGGCCCTGCAACTGGATGCCACGGTGGACTGGAGCCCATTGTTTGGCCTCGTTCCCACCCCCACCGCGCTCCACGTCAGCCAGACCATGGTGCTGGATGACCAGCCTTCTTCCTGGTACTGAAGCTCCGCGACGAAGCTCGCGAAGGGCAGGCAAAGCGTCCAGGAGCGGCGTCGAAGGCCGCCATGGAAGAACCTGGCGTGAATGATGCGGGGCCAATCAGGCCAGGTGTCACAACAGGCGCTTGCCCCGCCCAGCGGCGGAGGGTGAATCGTCGTAGAGTTCCACCACGTGGTAGATACAGGTGATATGCCTGCTGCTTCTGCCGGCCGCGTGTGCCAGGTCGTGTACCGAGTTGGTCCAGTCAACCGCCAGGGCTTCGTACTGGCTGAGGTTCGGGTTGTCGGGGTGCAGCAACTGGGGCACCGCACGGATCTCGAACGCTGGAAAAGCCAGAAACGAAGCTGATGCCACCGGATTGGCCAACATGTTGGCGAAGGTGTGGGTGGGCGAATCGCGGGTGGTGAACAGCTACAGTGAAACCTGCCGTTGGCGGTCGAAGAGATCCGGGCTCTCATAGAGCGACGACAGGTAGCGCGTGGTGTGGGCCAGGGCCTGGGACATTCCCAGGCCCGAACCCTGCATTCGGTTCGCGAAGTCCTTGAGATCTCCAAGCGCATCGGCGAGCCGTTCCGGGCGGGGGATGAAGCCCATGCCCTTGTAGGCCGTGTTCAAGGATGTGAACGAACCCCTGGTGGGGCCGCCGAAAGTGGCCACGCAAGCGTTGTGGGGACCGTCGAGATCTTCTGGGTCGAAGCCCTTTTCAGCCAGGTCCTTCATCTTGGCGAGCCGCCTGGAGAGGCTCCATTCCATGAAGCGGTCCGGCAGATCTCCCAACACCAGATCCCGCCACTGCCCGCCCAACCTTGCTCGGATTATTCCATGGTCCAGGAACGAAGTGTCCACGTTGCCGTGGACAAACCATCCTCCTTCCCGCCAGGCCTCGCTGGCGGTGGGGGCTGGTTGCGAACCGTCGGTTCCCGGGCCACTGGGCGGCTGACCCTGCCCTCGGCACGCGCCGGCGGCCAGGACGGCAGCGCCCATGCCCACACCCACAAAAGAGCGGCGGGTCCAGGGGAGCAGTACACGGGGGTTCTCGTTCATGCAGGGAGCCTGCCTTTCTGTTTCAAAGGTTGCCCTGTACTCCGGCCCCTCTTGCCGCGCCAGATGAAACAAGCTGGCAGCATGAGGATCCATACTGGGAGTCGAACGCGCCTGGTGTGTGCGCCCCCCGGGGCCCCCGCTGGCGGAACTCGTGTAATGTTTCTTCATCGGTGGATTCAAAGGCCTCACAGCGGGAACCACAGCTCGAAGCAGGCCCCACCCAACTCCGAGCTACCGCAGCTCACCCGCCCGCCGTGGGCTTCCACCACCTGGCGCACCAGGGCCAGGCCCAGGCCGGTTCCTCCGGGCCTGCCGGTCACGTAGGGTTCGAAGATACTTTCCCTGCTGGCAGGGGCAACACCGGGTCCGTTGTCTTCCACATGGAGCAGCAGGCCCGTCTCGGTACGACTCAGGCCAAGGCGCAGCAGTCCAGATTGCACACCTTCCAGGGCGTCCAGGGCATTTACCACCAGGTTCTCCATTACTTGGCGCATGAACTGGGGATCCAGGTGGCAGGTTGTGTCGCCGCTGGCCCGCAGGCGCAGCTCGACGCCGCGAGCCCGGATCATTGGAGACAGCTACCGACAGGTCTCTTCCACGAGTTGGCGAAGATCCAACTGGACCGGGCTGGGTTCCACGGTTCCCGGAGAACGCAGGAAACGCTGCACCAACCTTTCCATGCCGCGAATCTCGGTGTCTATGGACCTGAGATGCTCGCCCCTGGCCAGGTCATCCGTTTCGTTCATTGCCAAATCAGTCAAGAGCGCCAGGCTTTGAAGTGGATTGCGGATCTCGTGGGCAACCATGCGGGCAAACCTGCCCACGGCCTGGAGCCTGGAGACGGCTTCCTCTTCACGCCGCTCCACTGCCGAAGCCAGGGAATTGAGGGTCCAGGCAAGGCGCCTGACCTCTCTTGGGCCCCGGGGCTCGACCCTCAGACCGCGCCGCCCCTGGGCCATGGATGAAGCGGCGGCAGCCAGGTCCCGCAACGGGCGCAACAGCCACTGCAGCCCCAGAGTGACGGCCAGCATGGCCAGAGCCGCCCCCAGCGAAACCTGTATCCACAGTCTCCGTTCCAGGCGGCGGAGTCTCAATATGTCGGGGCTCTCCACGGCAGAAAGCACCAACCCGCCAACCTGGCCCGTCGGGACCGGCAAGGGCACACAGGCAGCCATCCAGCCCAGGCCGCCGGGCGACACCCGGGCCGTGGTGGAATGGACCTCGCCCGCCAGCACATCGTCGCCATCGCAGTACTCCAGTATCTGGGAGTCGGAGGGAAAACCGGGGATTGTATCGGCTCCGCCGGCGGATGCCAGTTCCTCGAAGTCCGTGTCCAGGATGGCCAGGCGGTCCACTCCCGTGAGCACCTGTAGCTGCTCCAGCGTGCCGGCCATGGTAGCGCCGGGCTTCTGTCCCGACCGGGGCAGGGAACCTTCCCGTACCTGCGACGCGGTGAAGCTGGCCACCAGCTCCAGGAAGCGAGCCTGGCTTTCCTGGTCGGCAACGCGAGCCTCGCGCAGCAGGGGCAGCGAGACGAGCGCCACCACGAGAGCCACCGACACCCCGGCCAACACTGAAAACCATGCTGTACCCGAGGGCTGCCAGGTTCGCCCGGCGGGCGAGAGCCGATGGCGGAGCGTCATTCGCCCAGGGAGCCGGAGGTGGACACCGTGACGCCTTCTTCCTGGTCGGCGGTGGACTCCCTGACGTTGGAGCGCAGGGCCAGGCCCTCTTCGCCGCTCAAGGGGTAGTCCGCCTGTCGAACCGATGGCCTGTCCAGGTCAGCCTGAATGGCGAAGGCCTCGGTGTAGGCACGACCATGATCCGGTTGCATGCTCAAGCGTTGATGGCAGCCCAGCAGGCCGCCCAGGGCGAAAAAAAATACGAGGCGTGCTTTCATGAGACTGGCTCCTGGGGGTGGGTCAGGGGGCTCCCTGTTCCTGGTTGGGGGAGTCACCGACACCCAGACGATGGAGGGCTTCCCTGGCGGCGACTAGCCGGGGATCCAGTTGGAGGGCCTGGCGATAGTAGTTGGCGGCCTGCTCCTTGTCGCCCCTGCGCTCACAGGCCAGACCCATGTTGGACATGGCCCTGGAGTCGGAGCCGGCCAGGCTGAAGGCGCGCAGGGCGTCTTCGTCGCGGCCCAGGGCCGCAAGGACGAAGCCCTGGTTGTTGCGGGCCCTCTGGAAGGTGGGCCGCAAGTCCAGCGCGAGTTGGAACTGCTCCAGGGCTTCCTGGTTGCGACCCTGGACCATGAGGAGAAAACCCAGGTTGTTGTGGGCGGCAGGGTTGCTGGGAGCGAGCCTTATGGCCTTGCGGAAGGCATCTTCCGCCTGTTGGTACTGTTGCTGGTCAAAATGGAGCAGGCCCAGGACCCGCTGTAGTTCGGCGTTGGCCCCGTGCCAGTCCAGGTGGGGCTCCAGCGCTGCCTCGGCCTCGGCGAACATGCCCAGGGCCATGAGGCAACGAGCCCTGAGAATGTCCAACTCCAGGTCCTGACCCACTTCCTGGGATGCCAGCATCACCAGGTCCAATGCCTGGCGTACCTGGCCCATGTCCAGCAGGGTGGCGGCAAGGTTCAAGCGAGTGGCGGTGCGCCCATCGGCGGTGCTCCAGGGTGAGGGTTCCCGGGAAAGGGCCTTGGAGCCATGAGAGGCCACACAACCCGAAAGGGCCACAGAGCAGCCCAGGAGAGCCCAGAGCACGACAGCGGTTGGTGGGGAGGACATCAGAGCTGGATTCCCAGGGTGGGAGCCAGTTGGCGAATCATGTTCACCATGGCGGGACCCAGAATGACGACGAAAAGGGCCGGCAAGAGGAACAGGATCATGGCGATGGTCATCTTGGGAGAGATGGCGGCGGCTTTTTCTTCGGCTTGCTGCATTCGACGCCGCCGAACCATCCGGGAGTGGACACGAAGGGCATGGGCCACCGATGTGCCGAAGCGCTCTGCCTGGACCATGACGTTCACAAGAGAGGTTATCTCGACCAGACCGGTGCGGGCATCCAGGCGGTGCAGGGCTTCGGTCCTGGGAATCCCGGCGGCCACCTCGTGGTTTACGACCTGGAGTTCCCGGGCCAACTCCGGCGCGGCAGCTTCCATTTCCTGGGAGACCCTCATGAAGGCGGCATCCAACCCGAGGCCGGCCTCGGTGGATGTGACCAGCAGATCCAGGGCATCGGGGAACGGGCGCAGCAACGCCCTGATGCGGGTGTTCCGTCTCGACGAAACGTAGATGGCCGGAAGCAGGTATCCAAGCCAGGCCAGGCCCATGAAGGCCGCCGCCTTGTAGGCCAGCTTCAGGTCGGGCATCAACAGGACGCCCAGGATTGGAAACGCGAAGGCCAGGAAGACCCTGGTGGCCGCGTAGATCTCGAAAGCGGCCGGCGATCTGAAGCCGGCCTGGACCAACACGCGATGTTGGGCGTCCTTTTCGGCAAGGTCGGAGGATGTGGCCAGTTTCGCCATGCTGCTGGCCAACACCGGCGCCGACCGGCTGCTCCGGACCAGCCTTGCGGCGGTCGTCGCCGAGGAGTCGTGGGTCACCTCGCGGACCCGGTCCACGGGCCTGCGCCGGGGAACCACGAACATGTAGAGCGAAAGCCCCAGTCCGGCCACCGCCAGAATGGTGAGCGCGATACCGGTCCAAAGCAGGATGTTCATGGGGATTCCGTGAGAGGGGGCCAGGAGTCGATGGGTCTTGGAAGGGACTTCACGTGGATTCAGTCGTCGATGCGGGCCAGGCGCCGCATGACCAGTATTCCCGCCAGGTAGCTACAGATACCATAGACCAGGAATGCCCTGCCCAGGGGGTCTTGCAGCAGGGGAAGCAGGTATTCGGGGCGCGTGAAGGAGACCATGACCGCCACGAAGACAGGGAGCCCCCCCAACACGAAGGCGGAAAACCTGGCCTCGGCGGTCAAGGCCTTGACCTTGCCCCTGAACAGAAAACGCGCCCGCACCGTGTCGGCTATGTTGTTGAGGATCTCCACCAGGTTGCCGCCAGTCTCTCGCGCCACCAAGACTGAAGTTCCGAAGATCTTGATGTCGAAGTTGTCGGGGTTGCGCCTGATGAGGTTCTGCACGCTCTCTCTGAAGTCGCGCCCCAGGTTGTGTTCTTCGTATACTCGGCCCAACTCGGAAGAAATGGGGTGGGGCATTTCGTCGGCGCAGAGCCTGAGACCGTCGGCCATGCCGTGCCCCGCCTGGAGAGAACGGGCCAGGAGATCCAGCGCGTTGGGAAGCTGCTCCGAGAGCATCTCGCTTCGCCGCTGCGCACGGATCCTGAGCCTGATGACGGGAAAGACGCCAAGCAAGACACCCAGTATGCAAACAGGGCTCCGCAGCAGCAGCGCCAGCAGGAACAACCCCAGGAGGGCCATCCCCACCATGGAGCGGAGGAGCTGCCGCAGATCCGTGGATCCGCCCGCCTGCTCCACGGTGCTGGCCAGGTGGGCGCCAAGGGTTCCCAGACGCCCTGCAAGCTGGTCCTGTGCCTGCAACCTCAGGGCCGTGGCCTGGGAATCCGTGGCTCCCAGGGTTCCCAGACGCCGCGCCAGGTCCTTTGAGCGACGTTCCCTGGATGCCCGAAACACCCGGCTCAGGCCTTCCAGAATGAACGCGGAGGCCAGGAAGACGCTGGCGCCCAGCACGGCCAGGACCCAATCGTTCATCAGACTTCCTGGTGAAAGCGAAAGAGCTGCGATGAGAGGGTCAAGCCGTGGCGCGTGAGCTTTTCGGCAAAGGCCGGGCGGGTTCCCGTGGCCAGGAAGGCCCCGCGCACCCAACCTTCCGAGTCCACCGTGCGTTGCTGGAAGCGGAATATGTCCTGGATCGTGACCACCTGCCCTTCCATACCCACCACCTCGGTGATGGCCACCACCCTCCTGGTGCCGTCGGTGAGACGCTCCAGTTGGATGATCAGGTGGACGGCCCGGGCGATCATCTCGCGGATGTTGCGCACGGACATGTTGGGCATGCCCATGCCCACCATGGTTTCCAGGCGGGAGAGGGCATCGCGGGCGGAGTTGGCGTGAACCGTGCTCAAAGAACCTTCGTGCCCGGTGTTCATGGCCTGGAGCATGTCGATGGCTTCTTCACCCCTGATCTCGCCCAGGACGATGCGATCAGGCCTCATGCGCAAGGCGTTGCGCAGCAGGTCACGCTGGGTCACCAGGCCCTTGCCCTCCAGGTTGGGAGGGCGGGTTTCCAGGCGGACCACGTGGATCTGCTGGAGCTTGAGCTCCGCGGAGTCTTCGATGGTGATGATGCGCTCGTTGTTGGGAATGAAGGAGCTGAGCACGTTGAGAAGAGTGGTCTTGCCCGAGCCGGTTCCGCCGCTGATGAAGACGTTGAGCTTGGATGCCACGCAGGCCTTGAGAAGTTCCATCATGGGCTGCGGAACGCTGTTGAAGCGGATCAAATCCGCCGCAGTGATGGGTACCGTGCCGAAACGCCGGATGGACACCATGGGGCCGTCCAGCGCGAGGGGGGGAATGATGGCGTTGAAACGACTCCCGTCGGAAAGGCGAGCGTCCACCATGGGAGTGGTCTCGTCGATACGCCTGCCCACCGCGCTGACGATCCGGTCGATAATCTGCATGAGGTGGCGCTGATCCTGGAAGCGCACGGCCACCCGCTTGAGCCTTCCGTGCTTTTCTATCCACACCTGGTCGACGCCGTTGACCAGGATGTCGCTGATTTCGGGATCACGCAAGAGGGGCTCCAGGGGGCCCAGGCCCAGGATCTCGTCGAGGATTTCGTCAACCAGGCGTTCCCGTTCGCCCCTGTTCAAGGGGAGGGCCCGGGACTCCACCTGCCTGGTCAAGGTGGCGCGCAGCCTGTGCTCCAGCTCCTTCCGGGGCGTCTGCCCCACCTGTTCGAAGTCCAGGGATTCGATGAGTTCCGAGTGAAGCCGGCGCTTGATTCGCGAAAACTCTTCCTTGTTGGCGGACTCCACCGCTCCATGACGCTTCTGGGCAGAGCGAACCCTCTCGATGAGCCTGCCGGTGGTCATGAAATCTCCTTGGTTCTGTTGCCGGCGCCAGGAGGCCGCGGCTCGCAGGGGGAGTACCTGGACGGCGGCGATGGGGCCGTGCTGCCACCCCCCGGGGACATGGCATGGCCCTGACGGCTGGTGGACAACGAGGAAGTCATGAAGAGAATATTCCTGATCGTCGACGAGGTTCCACGAGAGCTACCTTCTGAACGTTTTCCGTGAGCAGCGGCATCATGCGGGCCAGGTCCCGCACCAGCGGTGAACGCTTGCTTACGTCCCGCAGCAGCCGCCCGTCGTTGACAGCGGGGATGGCGCACCTGCTGTCGTTGGCCAGGGTGATTGCCACGTCCATGCCCAGGTTGGCCTGGATATCCGGGATGGAGATGGGAGCAGCCCGCAGCCAACGGTTGATGACCAGTCGGATACGATCATGGTCGATTCCCAGGTGTTCCATCAGCTTGAGGCGGCGCCAGGCGTTCCTGACGGAGGGCACGTCGGGGGTGGCCACCAGGAGCACCAGGTCCGCGCCACCCATGGTGATGAGGGCGGCTTCGTCGGCCCGGACTCCGCAGTCCACCAGGACGTACTGGTAGGCAACGGCGCAGGAATGCAGCAGGCGCAGCACCAGGTCGCCGGAAACCTGGTCGCGATCCACGGGTTCGTGGGGTTGGGCCAGAACGTGGACCTTGGAGTGGTGAACCGTCACACATCCGCCCAGCAGGCGTTCATCCAGCCTCTGGATGTTGTCCAGCACATCCACGATGCTGCTGGATGGCGACAGATCCAGGTAGGCCGCCACGTCGCCCATGCCGAAGTCCATGTCGACGGCCAGGACACGATGGGCGGAGGCTAGCTGCGCCGCCAGGTTGACCGCGAGGGTGGTGACTCCGCAGCCGCCCTTGGTACCGCAGAAAGCCACCACCCGGCCTCGCTCGCCCGACGTGCGGCTGGAGTAGGCCGCCTGGCGCACGGCGCGCCGTAGAAGGTCGGCGTCTTCCGGGACCACCACGTATTCCCGGTAGCCCGCTCTCATGGCGGCACGGATCTGCTCCGCACCGGAAAGGTGGGAAAGAGCCACCAACTGCACGCCCGGCAAAGCCTCTTGCATGGCTGGCCCGAGCTGGATGGCCAGGTGGGAATCCGGGTCGAAGCCCATGACCACCACATCGGGCTTGACTTTGTCGACTGCCGCCAGGGCTTCGTCGTAGAGTTCAGGTTCCGCGGGAAGCACGGCCTCCGACTCCAGGGCCTGGCGCACCCATGCCATGTCGCCGGGCGAGAGCCCAACACACACGACCGAAGCGGTGCTCGAAATCCTGCTGAACCTGTCCAAGCGAAGACCCCCGGGTTTTGAAGAATGCAAGAAGCCCCTGAGCAGGAGCCGTCGGGAAACTAGCGCTCCATGCCGATGGGTCCGGTGGCAGAGGCGCCCCGGGAACCCGGTACGTGGTCCATGCCCAGGAGAAAGAGGGCAAAGTCGCCGGGGTTGTTGTCCTGGGTGGCGGTGGGGAGTGGGGGGATTTCGCCGGGGGCCAGCGGACGCACCAGCTTCGGAGTGACGAAAATCATCACCTCGGTTTCTTCGCGTGTGTGCTTGGTATAGCGAAAAATGGCTCCCAGGATGGGGATCTGGCTCAACAGGGGTATTCCCGCCCTTGTGTAGGCCACCTGCTCCCCCAGCAAACCGGCCATGGCGAAGGTCATGCCGTTTTCGATTCGAAGGTGGCTGGAACCCTTGCGGGTGATGAAACCGGGAATGGCCAGTCCGCCGGCTTCGATGGAGGCGCTTTCGTCAAGTTCGCTCACTTCGGTGTAGACGCGGAGATCGATGACATCGCCCGCCAGGACGGTGGGGACGAATACCAGCTTGACGCCGTATTCCTTGAACTCTATGTCGATGCGGTCATAGGTGGTGATGGCGATGGGTACCTCGCCGCCGGCGAGAAACTCGGCTTGCTGCCCCGACAGGGCCACCAGGGTGGGTTCGGCCAGGACCTTGGTGAGGCTGTTTTCTTCCAGGGCCCCCAGCAGGATGCCCAGGATGCCGGGATCCACCGTCACTGCTCCCAGGAGTTGGAAGGCCCCCGTGGTGGGATAGAGCCAGTTGAGGGTGTCGGTCTTGACCGACTGCGAATAGCCAAAGCTGCCGGAGCCCAGGTCCGCCACATCGCCGTAGTTCTGACCGTACCAACCGGCCTGGACGTCGTCGCCCCACAGCAAGGCGTTGAACCCCAGCTCCCTTATACCGGTGCGGGACACCTCGGCGAACACAACGTGGAGCTGTACCTGGTGGTCGCCCTGCACGGCCAGGAGATCCACGAAGTCGGGATCGTAGATGCGGGCCATGGCGGCCACGCGTTCGAGGGTTTCCACGTCGGGGACGACGCCGTCCACCACCAGGCGCCCCTTCAGGGGGTAGACACGAGGCGGTGTGCCCTCAACGGCTTCAGAGATCCGCCTGTTGAGTTCGCTCAGGTCCTGGTGGACGGATATCTCGAAGCTCACGGGCTGGTCGGGGGACGCGGCATACCAGATCCAGAGGTCGGTGGTGCCCACCTGGACCCCACGTATCTGGAACTGCTGCCGCTCCAGGAGCTTGACCTCGGCCACGGCCGGATTGCTCACGAGGACCCTGGAGATTGGCCGTTCACCGTTCCAGATCAAGGACTGGCCCTGTTCGACGTCGATCCAGTGGACGCCATCGGGCAGGGGCTGCTGGGCCGCATGGGCAGGGCCCAGCAAGAGCACGCATGGGACGAAGAAGAGAAGACCCAGCAGCAACGGGGCATGACGAAAACGGTTCATGGGGCTCCTGCCTTGATATGGGCCACGCATTCAGGGCACTGCCGCGGCACGCTCGTTCTTTGCGTCCGCTATATCTGTACCCACCTGGCCCGGCCAGGGCCAGCAATGACCCCATTCACCAGGCCTGCTTTTTCCCACAGCAACCGCCAGGAGCCGTCGGGAAGGCTCGGGCCCGCTGCGGAACGCCGGGCGCTGCTGCACCAGGCCCTGGCCGACATCGCGCAGTCTTCCCCCCCCCACCCGGCGCTCACCCTGCCCCACACCTGGGACGGTTTCAGATCTGCGTTTCCTCTCCGACGAATCGCAAAAGTGAAACGCCCAGGGACCGAAACGGTTTCAGATCTGCGTTTCCTCTCCGACGAATCGCAAAAGTGAAACGCCCAGGGACCGATATCGGGTCGGCGGAGCTGGGTACGGA
>JAJRWT010000058.1 GCA_024276675.1 Myxococcota bacterium
CATCACGGTCATTCAGCGCTTCTCCTACAGCAGCCGCCAGAAGCTGGCAACGAGCCGCTCGTGGGGCGCGTTTCGGGAGGACCCGAATGCCAGATTGTATTGTAATACATGAGGGTATTCGGGAGGACCCGAAACGCGGCCCACGAATGGCGTAGTAGGGTTCTGGCGGCTGCTGCTCCTCTCTCGCACTCGACCCGCACTACCACGCCCTGGTGCTGGACGGGCTCTACGCCCGCGCGTACATCCGGGACTGCCTTCATGATTCCTATCCGCCCAGGCCGTCCCCGTCCATGTCGCCGGCCCAGGCCACGCTGCCTCCCGCCTCGTCGCGAAGCTCCTCGCCCACCAGCTTGGCTCCGGCGTCTGCCAGCATGTATTCGTGGATGCCCACCCCGTGGGTGTCGGCGTCGGCGTCCGAGTCGGCATCGGTGTCCGTGTCCGTCTCGGCCTGGCTGTCCCCGGGGCTTGCGCTGTCTTTCTGGGCGCCGTCACCGCAGGAGGCCAGGCCAGCGAGTGTGGCCATCAAGAAAAAGCTGCATCTTGTTGACATCCTTGCCCTTCCTCCCGGTCGCGCTCCCAGAGTCCTGGCATGGCGATCTCCGGCTCAACCGGCTTCAGTACCTGTGACAATATCACACCCTGCGCACGATCCTCTCTCCCATTCCGTCCCCGGTGGCCTGTCATGGCGCGGCGAGGCCGTTCCCAGGTGAAAAACGAAGAGGCCCGGCCACAATCGGCCAGGAGCCGTCGGGAACAAGGCAACCGGAGGCAGCCGGCTCATGCCGTGGCGCCTGACGTTCCGCAGTAGGCATGAGCATTCCCCATGGCTCCCAGGGCCAACGGGCGCCAAGGAGCTGCTCTGGGTCGGACCACAAGCTCGTGGGCAATTCAAACCCTTTGGCCCCCTGGGGCATCCCATGTGCGAGTCCTCGAAGAAGATACTGAAAGACTGTCATCCCTGCAGCTCCTGGAACTCCTGTGCTCGTCTGTCCATCGTCCAACATTCCAGACATCGTCATCCGCGCCCAGGCGGGTGACCGCCAGGCCTTCGAGCAACTCTACCGGCAGAACCTCGGTCGCGTTCACGCTCTCTGTCTACGTCTGACCGCTGACCCTCTCTGGGCCGACGAGCTGACCCAGCAGGTTTTCATTCGCGCATGGCAGAGACTGACCAGCTTCGAAGGGCGCAGCGCGTTCTCCACCTGGCTTCACCGTCTCACCGTAAACCACGTAATGGGCCAACAGCGAAGCCTCCGGCGTCGTCGCTCCGCCCAGCGAGATCTCCCGATCCGACTCTCGGTGGTTTCGGGTCCGGAGACCGCACTGGACCTGGAGCAGGCAATCGCCACCCTCCCCCCCCGGGCCCGCCTGGTCTTCGTTCTGCACGACGTAGAGGGCTGGAGTCACCCGGAGATCGCTCGCGAGGCCGGTATCGCCGTGGGCACTTCCAAGGCTCAACTCCACCGCGCTCGCCACCTGCTTCGAGAGGTTTTACGACCATGACCTGTAAGACCTTCCACCGTCTTGTGGACGACTACCTGGATCATGAACTGCCGGCTCACCAGCGTCGGCAGGTCCGGGATCACCTGGAATCCTGTCAGCACTGTCGCCAGGAACTGGCGGCCCTGCAAGGCCTGCTGGCGGAGGCGCGGGCATTGCCCCGCCATATTCCCCCCGCGAAGGACCTCTGGCCCGGCATCGAAGCCCGGCTCTCCAGCTCGGCCAACAGGCCATTCCGGACTCAAACCTGGTTCTTCGCAATGGCAGCACTGCTGCTGCTGAGCATGAGCGCTCTGCTCGCCTGGTCCTGGTTGTGGCCCGCTCCTGCGCCCTCCCTTGCACGGAACACGGCATCGGAACACGAACAACCTGCAGACTGGGAGGCGGAGCTGCTTCAGATCGACGCTGGCCTGGCCCGCGAGTTGGATGCCAGACGCGCACAACTGGACCCAGCCACGCTGGCGGTGCTCGATGAAAACCTGCGGATTATCGACGACGCCATCCATGCCTGCCGTGATGCTCTGTTGCAAAAACCCGGCAGTTCGCTGGTGGAGCGCAACCTGGCGGCGGTCTGGCGGCAGAAACTGGAGCTGCTGGAAACCGCCAGCCGGCTTCCTCGCTCATCCTGAGCGTAACCTCCCTGAAAAACTGAAAAACTGAAAAACTGAAAAACTGAAAAACTGAAAAACTGAAAAACTGAAAAACTGAAAAACTGAAAAACTGAAAAACTGAAAAACTGAAAAAGGAGTACCCCATGCCAATGTCCCTGCTTCTCATCCTTGGCGCGCAGAGCGTCTTCGCCACCACCTTGGACCAGCTCAGCTCCTTTCGGGAGGATGGCAGCATCCGCGTGGCGATCCCGTGCGGGTCCCTGCGCGTGGAGGGTTGGCAAAAGGCCACGGCTCGCCTCACGGGCGAAGTGGAAGGAGCGGAGTCCCAGCTATCCTTTGTTGTCGATGGCTCCACGCTTCGGCTGGAAACGCGCCACGGAGATGATGAAGACTCCGTCTGTGCGGACCTGCTGCTCCAGGTGCCGGCCAGCGCTCGGCTCCAGGTGGAACTCCAGTCCGCTTCCCTGGTGGTGGAGGGAATGGCGGGGCGCCTGGACCTGCAGAGCAGCTCAGGAGACATCGTGTTGGACGCGGCCCCATCGCAAGCCAGGGTCGAGACCATTTCCGGAGACATCGAGCTGAAAGGAGCTGCCGAAGACCTGGAGATCGGCAGCGTCAGCGGTAACCTGGAGTTGAACGGCGGCCCTTTGAAGCGAGTGGAAGCGGAGACGGTGAGCGGCGATATCGAGATCAGCGGTGGTCCGCTGTACAACCTGGAGGCCGAGTCGGTCTCTGGAGATATTGACATGAAGGCAACTCTAGCCGCCGCGGCCAGCCTGGAGCTGGATTCCCACAGTGGGGATGTCAACTTGTCGCTGCCCCCATCCATCTCGGCTGCTTTCAAGCTGCGGAGCTTCAGCGGTGACCTGAAAGTGGCGGAGCAAAGGATCTCCCGCTCCGGTTTCGGTCCTGGAACCAGCATGGATTTCGTGCGAGGAGACGGCAACGCCCAGGTAGATGTGGAGACTTTCAGCGGAGACGTCAAGGTGGATTGGACGGACTGAAGCAACGGAGCCGCCAGGGTGGACTGGAACGACTGAAGCATGCGCCTGACCGACGTCAAGTGGGCCAGCAGGCGGACGGCTCCTGGGAGCCGTCGGGAAAGAGGCAGCTCAAGGCAGCCGGCTCATGGCGTAGCGAGGGGCGCCAGGCGCGTAGCGACCGTAACTTCCTGGAGGATCTGCAGGGAAGAAGGAAGAGAATAACAAAACCCGGACGGAGACGCAATCTGGCACGAGGAAGCATGATATGCTTGCGGAGGACGCACGTCTCAGTTCTGATAAGCTTGCATGAGGAGCGTCGCTCCGACCCAGGTAGATGATGTGACTTGTTTTCTGGCGTTCTCGCGCCCTCTCTTCTTTTCCCCAAACCCCAGGAACAACCTGAAAGTCGCCCATGCCCCCCATCGTCGATATCCACGCCCATGTTTTCAACCATGCCTGCCTCCCCATCGAGGGGATCGTCCGGGCACGTCTGCTCGGTGCCCATGTGCCGGGAAAAACCGCATCCTTCGCCGCGGAGCTGCTTCGAAGGCTCGTCGACATACTGGGCGAACTCGATGGTTCAGTGATACGGACGACCTCAGACCCGGACGACGATCTCGAACGTATCGCCCGGCGTGTCAGTGATGCATTCATCAGTGGCATCGAAGGGGACCAGGACAGGTACGAGCTGCTGGCGGACATCCACGTGTTTCTCAACCGTGGCGACATGGAAACCACCATCTCGCCGAACGAGACGGGCGCCGCGCCCCAGGGCACCTTCAGCGACGAGCAGATACACGGTCTCATCTACGACTTCTTCAAAGAACTCGTCAAGGATTGCGAAAATGGAATCCGCTACCTCTGCTTCATCTTCGCGCTGCTGGCACCCGTCGAAAGGTTGTGGAAGCGCCTGCAAGACGAGTACAAGAGCTACAACGTGGATGTAGACCTCTTTGTCCACCTGATGATGGACATGCAGCCTGCCTACGATGAGGGTAGCTTCTGCCATCATCCCGCCCCGAAGGAGCCCACCGCTCCCCCAGCTCTGGACTATGGCGAGCAGATCCTCCAGGTAGCGCGGCTGACCTGGCAAGCCCATGGCAAACTCGCCGGGTTCGTCGCGTTCGACCCGCGGCGAAGCCAGGCCCTGGAAACAGTGAAACACGCGCTGGACCTGGGACTGGTGGGCGTCAAGATCTACCCATCAATGGGCTTCCGGCCCTATGACAGGCGCTACCGGAACAATCTCAAGAGTTTCTACGAGTATTGCTCCCAGGAACGGGTTCCTGTTCTGGCTCACTGCGCGGCCGGAGAGTTTCAGCCCTTTCCTGGCTACGGCACCTACTCGAACCCGGGTGGCAATGATGCCCAGGGTTGGGACAGGGTGCTGGAGAGTCACCCCCGGCTCATCCTCTGCTTTGCCCATACCGGAGAAGGGCACAACGTGAACTTCAAGGGGCCCTGCCCGAAGAAGCACGAAAAACCTGTGGACTACCCTGGTTGGTACGATGCCTGCGAAGCCTGGTTCCACACAGACAGTTGCTGGGCCCCCAGAATCCTCGCCCTCTGCCTTGAGTACGAGCACACCTACTGCGACCTCTCCTTCCTCCCCGAGATTGGCTCGGACACCGCCAAGGCGGAACAGGTCCGGAAGCACCTGTCCTGTGTCTTGACCAGTCCGGACGGTCCACGGTTTGGAAGGCGCCTGATGTACGGCTGCGACTGGCACATGCCCGAGGTCATTGGTCGCGTCGGTTCCGTGTACAGCACCTTTCGGTCGTACTTTGAGAACTCGGCCCTTCAGCGGTATGCTCCAGGTTTCTTCGGCGGCAACGCCGTCCGCTTCCTGAACCTCGGCCGAAGGGTAGAACGGCTGCGCGAGACACTGCCGAACCGGAGCGACGACATTGACGCCACCCTGGACAGGTGGGAAGATCTGGCATCCCGGGCTGCCCTGTTGCCGGCCGAAGCTGCCCGGAGCGGCTCGGCGCAAACCGCCGCGCTGCCAACGACCGCCCATGGGCTCCAGGCGGAACAGGGCGCGCCACCTCGTTGCCAGGCCGTCGAGCCACGTTGTTGGGCTTCCAATGGCGCCTGCCTCTCCCCTGGTGCAGGGGGCGAGGGGGCCGACCCGCCCCTCTCCGCGTGATAGTGCATGCGGTGTTCGTGGAAGTTCCGTGCCCTGGGAGCCCTGGATGTCTGGTTCAGAAGATATGCCCTTCAAAACGGTGTGTCCCGTGCTACCCCCCCGGAGAGATGGTGCCTTGGTCGCCTTGA
>JAJRWT010000059.1 GCA_024276675.1 Myxococcota bacterium
CGCCTCTGAAGGAATCACATGCTTGACAAGTTCTGGAAGTGGATATCCGAGCAAGACAACCTCGTCGCCGAGGCCCGTCGGCGCTCCGTGGGTATGCTCAAGACCACCCACGAGATGTTCCACAGCGTGATACACGCCCTGCGCGACGGCCCTGGCGGTGGATACCGGCGCAAAGTGGCCGACATAGACAAGGAAATCAACCGCGAACAACGCGAGGTACGCCGCATGGTATTCGAGCACCTGGCTCTATCCTCGGGCCGGGATCTCCTGCAGGGCCTGCGCCTGGTCACCGTGGTCATCGACATCGAGCGCATAGGAGACCTCACCAAGAACATCGAGGAGCTGTTTGAAATGCTCCCCGACAACCTGAACTTCGGCGATGAAGAATCCATCTTTTCCGAAATCGAACAACTGGCCATGGAGGTCTTCCGCCTCACAGAGCAAGCATTCGAGCACAACGACGAATCCGCCGCCCGGCGCGCCATCACCCTCTACGACCAGGTGGCCACGCGCTGCGAAACCCACCTCCGCCGCGTACTGACCGACACCAGCATGGAAGATTGCATCTGCCGCACCGACATCGGACTGGTCTTGCTGCTTCGCTATATCAAGCGCACCTGCGGCCACCTGAAGAACATCGCCTCGGCGGTGGTCAACCCCTTCGAGCGTATCGGCTACCGTCCCGGGTCGCTGTAGCCATGATTACCACCAGCAGTCCTCGGGTTGGGGATCGGCGCTTTCCAACTCGGCGGCGAACGTGGCGGTAATGGAGGGATCTACCACGAAACCGTCCCTCACACTGCCCCGCATGGCCTGCCCGCCATAGCCCTGCTCGTTCATGTGGGCTCTTACGATGACCTCGTCGCCATCGGCGATTTCCACGGGTCCGCCCGTGCGGGTGCAGGGTTGCTCGTCGGCGTGGCTGTGGTTGAGGATCCGACGGTAGACCAGGGTGCCGTCATCCTGCACGACCTCCCACCAGTCGGCGTATTGCGAGCAGTCCAGGTCGGGGCTGTGTACCGTCACGGCGAAGGTGTAGTCCCAGGGATCGCCCGTTGCTTCGACCCCCTCCACATCGGCCAGTTGAGGGCCGCCAACGGAAGTATCGGCGCTGTCCGCCGGGTTGACAGAGCTGTCGCCGCTGTCCGCCGGGTTGACAGAGCTGTCGCCGGTTTCGCCCGGTTCGCTGTCCTTGGGCTGGGGGGTATCGTCCCCGCAGGAAGAGAAGACCAGGAAAAGCAGCAACAGCGCGGAAACAGCCGTCGTTGATGCAAGGTGGTGCCCGTGGGAGGTGTTTGCCATCATTGCATCGGGGCCTCTTCGTGGTGTCGTGACGTGAATCTTGTTCACTGGAGATAGGCCCTGACCTCGTCCGGGCGCTGGAGGATCCACTCCTCGTGGCAATCCACTCTCTGGTCGAAGTGTTCCGGGGTCAGGTAGGGTATACGGGTTTCAGAGTACACAAAAGAAGAAATGTTTTCCCTGGTCGATTCCACGAAACCAGCCAGGTCCATGTCCTCCAGCAGGTCGGCCACCTCCAGCATGGCCGCGGACAGGTCCGCCCAGCACTCCTCGTTGCCCTGGCAGAACTGGGCCAGGTAGGCGTATGGGTATTCGGCCAGGTCGTCGTAGTAGGACATGACATCGCACTCGTAGTCCAACTCCCAGGCGGGCCAATGGTAGACGAAGGTGGAATCGGCTCCCCACGGGATCAGACTTAGCTTGTCTTCCAGGGGGTCGTGGTAGATGTGGAAGTTGTTGAGGTTGAAGCTGTAGCTGTCCGGGTGGTTGGTGACCCTTTCGGCGGCGAAGAAGGCCATGAGATTATCCCAGTCGAACACGGTCTCGAGGGCGCCCACCGTGCCCTCGCCCACTGCGTCACAGACCCGGGCCAAGGCGTCAGGGTCCATGTTGTCGCCCGCGTCTTCCAGTTCGAAGCAGTCACAGTCGCCGTTGAAATCGCAGTTGCGGGTCATCTCGTAGAGCCCGCCCTGGCTGCCGGGCCACCAATGCTCCACGAAGACATCGTCCATGGATTCCACGATGGTGTACAGCCCCAGGAGATACCCGTTGAAGGTTACGGTGGCATAGCCGGTGCGAGGTGCGGGCGAGTCCGCCTGCCGGAAGACACGGTATGCCAGCGTCTCGGCCATCATGGATGGGTCCCAGACGTTGTTGTTCAGCGTGAGCCTCTTCAGGCCGTAGAAGCGACCTCCTTCCACGTATTCGTTGAACTTGATCTTCCATGCTGGTTTGGCATCGAGCCAGTTCCAGCTCGAGGAGCCCTTGAGCCTCACTCCCACCGGCGAATATTCCCTGCCGTCGTAGGTGAAGGTCCCGGGAACATACTGTTCCCAGTCCTCGTTGAGAAGCTGGACCGAGGACTCGTTCAGCACGATTTGAAAGTCGTGTACGAGGGTGTCGCTGTAGATGATATCTGCCGGATCCTGTTGGGGACCAGCTACGAGTTCCGTAGGGGCCTCCCATTCCCAGGAAGTTTCCGGGGAGCTGTCTTCTGGGGAGCCGAGGGGTGAGCCGGTGTCGCCATGGTGGATGGATTCCAGCGTGTCGGATGGTGACGGTCCGCCCCCGGCAGTGCAGGCGCAGAGCAGCAGACCCGACAGCGATGGGGCCATGGGCAGCATTCCAGCGGCGGCCAGGTCCTCAGCATGGCTCGGCAAGATCACCTCCCTCGCGTTGATGATAGCAGGAAAAAAACCCCGAGCGCGGTCTTTCCGGGCTCGGGGGCGCAGTTTGCCGGGTGCCAGGTCCTGGAGGCCGGCTGGATGTCAGGCGGGGCTGTCAGGGAGTCGTGGTGCAGAGGGTGTAGTCACCGCTGCCACTGTAGCTGTAGACGTACCAGACATAGTAGCCTCGGCGCCCCCGGAAGGAGATGGTCTCTTCGGAGGAAGAAGACTCGGAGGCACCTACTTCGGTCCAGGTACCCAGGCGGTAGTAGTACAGGTACAGGTCGAAGTCGGCGCTGGCGGGACCACTCAGGTAGCCTTCGTGGAATCCACGGCCGGAGTAGTAGGAGCTGCCATCGGGCTGGGCGTCGTAGTCGCCCGTGCCGGTTAGGGTTCCCGAGTAGCTGTTGTCGTAGCCCGTGCAATCACCACTGCCGGAGCCGCCGCTGTCCCCAACGCCCACCAGGGACCAGGCGTCGCCCACCGCGCTGTACTGGGTGCTGCCGGCACCGAAGAGATCCTCGGCGGCGTTCAGGGAGGCCGTGCGGAAATCGTCGAAGTCGGTGCTGGAGGTGAAATAGAGGGTGAGGGCCCGGTACCAGATCTCGGCGGCATCATCGGCGCCGATACCGGTCATGGAGCCGCCGTAGGTGGGATGGGATCCGCCTTCCGAGAGCAGGTAGAAGGCCAGGTTGCTGATGCCCGAGTTCATGTGGACGCCGCCGCTGTCCGCGGCGCCGGTGAAGAGATCGTCGTAGTGGTCAACGCTGTAGCCGTCGGCGGTTGGGTCGTCCATGTAGCGCATGGCATCCCAGGAGATGGCGGGTGTGTAGCAGTCCTCGCCCACCATCCAGGTGTCGGCGCTTTCACCATAAACGCTGCGCTCCACCATGGCGCCGAAGACATCGGCGATGGATTCGTCGATGGCACCGGACTGGCCATAGTAGATGAGGCCGGCTTCGTCTTCGGTGACTCCGTGGGTCATCTCGTGGCCCACCACGTCAACAGAGGTGAGGGGGTCCAGGGTCACGCCATCGCCATCGCCCAGCACCAGGTAGCTGCCGGCCCAGTAGCCGTTGGCGTAGTGGTTGCCGTAGTTCACCAGGATGGAGATCACCGAGCCCGAGCCCGTGATGGATGAAATGTAGCCAGGCCCCCCGCTGCCATCCAGGCCGTTGCGGCCGAAAGTGCTGTAGTAGTAGTCCAGGGTGGCGGTACCCGCGTAGTGGGCGTCCACACCCGATGCCTGGGTGGAGGAAGTCCAGGAGTTGTCGCTGTCGGTGAGGTAGTACAGGCTTGACCAGGTGTTGTTGTAGGTGTAGGTGCCCAGATCGGCGCTGGCGTTCTCCAGGTAGTAGGTGCCGCCGCTGAGATAGGTTTCCAGGGTCACGCCGGAGTTGTAGTTTCCATTGCCCGTCCCGGTGGCTGCGCCGGTCTTCAGGTTTTCGTAGCGCCAGATCTCCTGGCCGCTGTGTGCGTCGATGAAGATGAGCGGCCTGGATGTGAGATCGGTCCCGTCCTGGCGGTCCAGTTGAATGGCATAGGCCAGGTAGTCGGCACCGTCGTGGCGAAGCACCCAGAGTTGGGCGGTGGGATCGTCGGTGAGCACTTCCCAGCCTTCGTAGGCCTGGACAGCCAGTTCGATGGCTTCTTCGGCGCTGTAGGAAGGCTCGGTGTCCACCTGGAGGTTCCGCAGCAGCTTGTCGGTCAGGTCGCGCAGCTCGCCGTCTTCGTACATGTGGACTATGGCCTCGCCGCCGTAGACGGGCACGCCGTTCACGGTCTGTTGGAGGCGAACGTGGGCCATGGCCAGGTCGTCGATGGTGATCCTGCGGGTGCGGAGGTCCTGTACATCGCTCACCAGCCCGATGGCGGCGAAATTGTTCAAGTGCTGGAAGGCGAGTGTTTCGGCCAGAGCTTCTTCCTGTGGGTCACCGTTGCCGAATAGGACCTGGGCCTGCTCGATGGTGGCCAGGTCGCTCTGCGTGGTGTCGCATCCCACCAGTCCCGTGGAAAGTCCAAGGGGGAACAAGGACAGGACAAGGCATCTGGAAATGTTCCGTGTCGTCATGAAGAACCTCCGGTTGCAGTTGATGGCCTCGCGGAAACGTGTCTCGCGACTCGCATGCAATAAATGCCTCGATTTCGGGGAAAAGAACAGCAAACAAGGTGTCAAGACTGATAACCATCTTTGGGCCGATCTTTTCCGGATCTCTTCCTGACGGTCCTGGCCGAACACGAGAAACACGCGAAGAGATGGCCTTCACTCATGGGAGCAACGTTGCTCCCGTGGGGACCCAGGCGGGTCGAAGCGCATTATGTGCCCCCCACTGGAGGGAAGCAGCCCACCAGGTCTCCGAGGGTCCCACCCCATGAAGCAACGGCTGTACACGCCTGCCTTTTTCACGCTCCTGGCCGGTCACTTTCTCCAGGCCCTGGGCTACGCCTCCATGCCGTTGCTGCCCCTCTACCTGGAGCACCTTGGGGCAAGCCGCACCGACATGGGAACCGTGATGGCCACTTCGGCCATCAGTGGCCTTGCAAGCAGACCGTTCGTGGGCTGGGCGCTGGACTCCCTGGGGCGCAGACCCACCGCGCTGCTGGGTACTGTCCTGCTGGCTTCCAGTCTCTTCCTGATTCCCCTGGTGGGAGAGGTGGGGCCGTTTCTCTATTCCATCAGGCTCCTGTTCGGCCTGGGACTCGGTACTCTGTTCACCGGGTACTTTACCATGGCCGCCGACATGGTCCCCGCGGCCAGGCGATCCGAGGGCATCGCCATATTCGGTATTGCCGGCCTGTTGCCGCTGGCGGTGAACCCCATCGTGGGCAGCCTGGAGCTTCCACCGGATGTCCTGAAGTGGGTCTTCCCGCTCGTGGGTCTCCTCGTGCTGACCTCGCTGCTGGCCCTGTGGAGGCTCCCTGAACGGCCATCGGGGGGTAGAGGACAGGCGGTTCTCGGGCCGGGAGCCATCGTCTCCGCCATGGTCCACCCCAGACTGATGTCCATATGGCTGGCCAATGCAACCCTGGGCATCGCCATGTCGGTTTTCCTGGCCTTCGCCACCGTCGCCGCGGATGCCAGGGGCGTTGGCAACCCCGCACTCCTGTGGTTCACATTCGCGGGAGGGGCCATCCTTGTACGCCTGGCAGGCGCACGAATCCCCGACCGCATGGGCCCCGGCAACCTGGTGGCGCCATCCCTGGCCGCCTATGGATTGAGCTTCGTCATGTTGGCCTCGGCGGCCAGCCCGGGGGCATTCCTGGCTGCGGGTGTACTGGCCGGCTTCGGCCATGGCTACTGTTTTCCAGTCCTGGCGAGCCAACTGGTGGACAGAGTACCCGAGCACCTGCGCGGATCGTCCATGGCCATGTTCACAGCGGTGTTCGATCTTTCCCTCCTGGTCTTCAACCCGCTGTTCGGAGCCGTGTCGGATCGTTGGGGCGACGGCCTCATGTTTTCGTCGGTGGCCATGACACTCACGTTCGCACTTGCTATCTGGGGGATCATGGAACATCTCCTGGGCAACCCGCCCCGGGCATTGACCCTGGGCTCCCCCCTGAAACCAGACCGGAGCCGCCCATGAAACTCCCCCGGGCCACCTGGATGCTGCCTGTCTCGTTGTCGGCTTGCGGGCTTGGCTTCTGGCTCTGGTATTCCCCAGGGCCCCGGGCGCTGCACTACTCGGTGGTGAAGGGCGATACCCTCTGGAAGATCGCCAGCGCACACGGCGTCACAGTGCGGCAGATCAAGGAATGGAACGACCTTGACGGGGATCTCATCCAGGTGGGCCAGGTGCTCCTGATCCGCGAGGACTCGGCGGCAGGGCGAGCGGGGACGGGTTCGGGGGAGGGCCGCCGGCGTCCTGTTTCCGTCGCCAGTCGGGACGTGGTCCCGGTGGAGTCAGGGCTGCGTGCCTTCGCTCCCCTGGAGATGCCCCCGGAGCAACCCTGCATTCCACCTCCCAAGCTGGAAGACCTGGGCGATACCGGCGAAGAGCCGGAATACATGAGCAGCCGGGGATTGCCCCCGGATGTCATAAGGTCACGAATGAACTCCTTCCTTCCCGAACTCTGGCGTTGCGTGCCCCAGGGCATGATACCCACGGGCAGGGTCTCCCTGGAGTTGACCGTGGCCTGCACCGGGCGCGTGGACATCGTTGAAGTGATGGACAGCCGGGGGCTGGACGGCGCGCTGGTCTCCTGCGTGGCCGACACGCTGCACTACGTGGCGTTCCCACCCCACGATATGCCCGACGGCTACGTGTTCATGTACCCCATCTACTTCTCCGCCGATCCTTGAGCCACCAACACGAGGGAAGGTCCCATGAACCAGCAACCTGCCACTCTGACTTCTCTGGATCCCCGGGGCGTGTTCCGGGTGAGCCTCAACCGCCCCCAGGTGTGCAACGCGGTGGATCAGGCCATCATCGAAGGACTGGAAGAAGCTCTCGTGCAGTCCCGGGAAAAGAACGTGCGGCTGGTCATCATCGATGGCCGTGGAAAGGGCTTCTGTTCGGGAGTGGATGTGACGGCTCTGTTGCGGATGGTGGGCAGCAGGCGCCACGCGGAGTTTCGCAGCCTTGTTGAACGTCTCCAGGCCATCCCCGGCGGATTCGTCCAACTGGAGAAACCCGTGATCGCGGTCATGCATTCATTCGCCCTGGGCATGGGGCTGGAAATCGCCCTGGGAGCAGATTTGCGTCTGGCCACCGCCGGAACTCGCCTTGCCCTGCCCGAGACGCGGCTGGGCCTCCTGGCGGATGTGGGCGGGACCACCAGGCTGACCAGGCTGGTGGGGCCGGCCAGGGCGAAGCAGATGCACCTGTTCGGGAAGGAGATCAGCGCGGAACGGGCGCTGCAATGGGGACTGGTGGACCAGGTGGTGCCGGAAGACCAGCTCGGACAGGCCGTGGAAGATTGGGTCGCCAAGGCCCTGGCGGTGGCCCCACTGGCCGCCGGGTTGGCAAAACGAGTGATCGAGAGGGCCGTGACCGACGATCCCGCGGCCTGTCTGGCCATGGAAGGCATCTGCCAGAGTACCCTGCTGGAGACGCAGGATTTGTCCGAAGGACTCAGCGCCTGGATGCAGAAGCGACCTCCGCAGTTCAAGGGGCGTTAGGTGGCTCTCACGGCATCCACCATGATGGCCGCAACATTTGTGGGAATGTTCCTCGTATCCCTTTCCGCCGCGGGTTAATCGCTCTGTTGGGAGTAGAGATGAGCAAATCACGACAAGAGATCTTCAAGACCCAGCTTCAACACGCCCGCGAAGGCACCATCACCCCCAGAATGGTCGCCGTGGCCCGTGACGAGGGCCTTGACCCCGAGTTGATCATGGCGGAACTGGCCGCCGGCAGGTTGATCATCCCCTCCAACAAGAACCACCTGGGCGCCCACCCAATTGGTATCGGTGTGGCCACCCGCTGCAAGGTGAACGCCAACCTGGGCACCTCGCCCTCCACCATCGATCCCCAGATGGAAGTACGCAAGGCCCGGCTGGCAGTGGAGCTGGGCGCTGACACCATCATGGACCTCTCCACCGGCGGTGACCTTCCCGGGATTCGCGGCTCCATAATGAAAGGCAGCAACGTGGTGCTGGGAACGGTTCCCATCTACGAAGCCGCTTCCGGTGTGGAGAGCGTCGTCGAACTGGGCGTTGAAGACCTGCTCTCCGTCGTGGAGAGACAGGCTCGTGACGGCGTTGACTACATGACCATACACGCTGCTCTCCTGGCTGACCACGTGGCCCTGACCCATGATCGCATGGCGGGCATAGTCAGCCGCGGCGGCAGCCTCATGGCTTGCTGGACCGCGTTCCACTCCGAAGAAAACCCCTTCTATTCCAACTTCGACCGCCTGCTGGATATCTGCCGTCGCCACGACGTCTCCCTGAGCCTGGGCGACGGCCTGCGTCCCGGCTGCCTTGCCGACGCCGGCGACAGCGCCCAGATGGCCGAACTGGAGGTCATGGGCCACCTGGTGGAGCGCTGCTGGGATGCCGGTGTACAGGTCATGGTCGAAGGCCCCGGGCACGTTCCCCTGGACCAGGTGCGCTGGCAGGTGCAACGAGCGGCGGAACTCTGCCATGGCGCCCCCTTCTACG
Organism: Myxococcota bacterium; assembly: GCA_024276675.1. GTDB lineage: Bacteria > Myxococcota_A > UBA796 > UBA796 > JAFGLY01 > JAJRWT01. The sequence goes on from JAJRWT010000059.1 coordinate 8,791, forward strand.
TGCTGGGGCCCATTGTCACCGACCTTGCGCCCGGCTACGACCACATCACCTCCGCCATCGGGGGCGCAGTGGCGGCCTGGTCCGGGGCCTCCATGCTCTGCTATGTCACTCCCAGCGAGCACCTGGGGCTGCCACGCCTGGACGATGTCCGCAAGGGCGTGGTGGCGGCCCGCATCGCGGCCCATGCGGGCGACATCGCCCGCGGCCGCAGCGGTGCTCGCCAGGCCGACGACGCCATAAGCATCGCCAGGCGCAAGTTCGACTGGGACACCCAGTTCCGCCTCTGCCTGGATCCCCACACCGCCAGGTCCGTCAGGACCCAACAGGGAACGGTAGACGACAACGAACATTGTTGCACCATGTGCGGGCCCAATCTCTGCGCGGTAAAGCTCACCGATGACCTGAACGAATCCACAGGTCGAGCCGCAGGCTGAACCACGGCAGCCGCCAGGACCTGTGACGAGCCGCTCCCGCAGCGCGGCAGACACCATCTCAATCCCGCAAATACTGCCATCAACGGTCCTGTCGGCGCTCTGCTGGCCCCAGGGTCTCGTCGATTCCTGAAAACCTCACCCTCTGGGCATTGACTCACGGACCGGTATCGTAGTATACAAAGCGGTCAGCCCCGGAAACGCTGGGTTTCCAGGCAACAAAGGAGAGAGAGTATGAAAAGAACCGCCGGACTCCTGATCTTCGCCGCTGCTTTCGCCCTGGCTTGCGGAAGCTCTGAACAGGCCCCCGCTCCCGCCCCCAAGCCAGCCGCTGCTCCCGCCCCCAAGCCAGCCGCTGCCCCAGCGCCTGCCGCCAAGCCAGCCAGCACCCCCGACAAGGGCGTGATTGGCGTGCCCGAATGCGACCAGTACCTGGAAAAGATGGAAGACTGTCTGTCCAAGATGCCCGAAGCCGCTCGCGAGGCATCCCGCTCCGCCATGCAGCAGAGCCGCGACGCCTGGGCCCAGGCAGCCGCCACGCCGGCGGGCAAGGAAGGCCTGAAGACCGCTTGTCAGGCCGCGCTCGACGCCCTTGGTGCCAACCCCATGTGCAAATAACCACCGGGCTGGCGCAAGAACGGCACCTGTGTTCGGGCGTCGAGTCATTCCGCCTTTAGGCGTGACTCGTCGTTCGTGTTCACAGGTGCAGCCAACTTCCCGAGTTGGTTCAGGCCACGCGGGAGGGGCAGCGCACCTGTTTTCTACCGGTTTGTCAATGGCCACAGGTAGCCCAACGCCAGGAGCCAGGTGGCGCGGTGCCCGATCTGTGTTTTTTCAGTGCGTTCCCGGGTTCTGGCCCAGCAAGGTCGAGGCATCCTTGCGGGGGCGGTCGTTCTCGTGGTCCCAGTAGGGCGACAGCTTTCGCAGTGATGCCACGATGCCGGGAAAGACCTGGATGATACGGTCGACGTGCTGCGGGGTGTTGTAGCGGCTCAAGCTGAAGCGCACCGAGCCGTGGGCAGCGGTGAAAGGCACCTTCATGGCCAGCATGACGTGGGAGGGGTCCAGCGAGCCCGATGTGCAGGCGGAACCGCTGGAAGCACAGATTCCATGCTCGTCCAGGCGGTAGAGTATGCTCTCGCCTTCTATGTAGTGGCAGGCCACGTTCAGGGTATTTGGCAGGCGGGGCGCTCCCTGCCCGTTGATCTGCATTGCAGGGATCTGTTCCGCCAGGGCGGATTCCAGCCGATCCCGCAATGATCGCAGGTACAGGTGGTCTTCTTCACGACGACTGACGGCCAGGTCCAGAGCTGTGGCCAGTCCCACTATGAAAGCCACGTTTTCGGTACCTGCACGCCGCCCGCCTTCCTGGTGGCCCCCGAACATCCATGGACGGCAGGGGGTACCCTTCCGGATGAACAGGGCTCCTACTCCCTTGGGAGCATGGAGTTTGTGGCCGGAAAATGAGAGCAGGTCCACGTGTTGGAAATCACCTTGCAGGTCTATGGGCAGCTTGCCCATGGACTGGGTGGCGTCGGTGTGGAAGATGATTGCCGGGTCGGTTTCCTTGGTGATGCGGGAGAGCTGCTCCACGGGGAAGATCACACCTGTTTCGTTGTTTGCGTGCATGATGGACACAAGCAGGGTGTCGGGGCGCAATGCCTTCACGAATTCGGTGATGTCCAGGTTTCCGTGCCGATCCACCGACAGGTACGTGACCTGGAGGCCCCTTCGTTCCAGTTCCTTGCAGACCTCCAGCACCGAGGGATGCTCCACCACCGTCGTGATGACATGGCGCCTGCCAGGATTGGCCTGGGCTGTGCCCAACAGGGCGGTGTTGTTGCTTTCGGTGGCGCAGGAGGTGAACAGGACCTGCCGAGCGTCGCCCGCTCCTATGCACTTGGCTACGGTTTCACGTGATCGGGTGATGGCATGGGCTGGGGACCTGGCCGGTTCGTACATGGAACTCGGGTTGAAGTAGAGATCCGTGAGGTATGGCTTGATGGCCTCGAAGACCTGTGGAGCAGGACGTGTGGTGGCGTTGTTGTCGACGTAGATGAGTTCCATTTTCTGGGGCCTCCCTCGCCCCGGTCCGTCTACACGGAGATAACCCTGATTCGTTCGTCCACACGCTCCTTGAGGGTACGTTCCACCAGCATCTTCAAGGTCTTGCTGGCCCCGACGCAGGTAGCACAGGCCCCGTGCAGACGACAGTAGACCAGGGTGTCCTTGATGTCGATGATTTCCATCGAGCCACCGTCATCCAGCAGGATGGGGTTCACATACTTGGCGATGGCCTGCTCGATTTTTTTTGAAAACTGGTAGGGGGACAGTTGCGACGAGCGCTTGTCTGAAGGGTCGAGGGCTTCCACCACCATGGCGTGGGCGCTTGGAGCCACGGCGCGTTCACCCCAGACCTGGTCCAGGATGTCCTGCAATCCCCCGGGGACATGGTGGCAGGACATGCAGGCGCCACCGGCCTTGATGGCGGCGGTTATCTCGGGGATGGACTTGAGGCCCAGTTCGCGTACCTTGCGCCGTATGTAGGGCTCGCTCAATGAGAAGCAGTTGCACACGATACGGCCTTCTTCCTGCTCATCGTCGTGGGTGTCGACTCCCAGGGCATCGAGGGCGACTCCACGCCGCTTCGCCCAGTCGAACACCGCGGCTTCCAGGGCTTCGGCTCCCATAACGGAGCAGTGGATCTTTTGATCCGGCAGGCCCTCCAGAAACTCGACTATGTCGTCGTTGGTCACACCCAGCGCCTGCACGGGAGTGAAGCCTCCTTCTTCTATGATGTAGCAGAGTGCTTCGGACGCGGCGATGGCGGAGGTGCAGCCAAAAGTCAGGTACCGGGCTTCTGTTATCACGTCTTTCAGAGGGTCCGTGGGATGGCGACGGACACGAAAGGTGAAACGCAGGGCATCTCCGCAGGCGATGGAGCCGTGTTCCCCGAGGCCATCCGGATCTTCGATCTCGCCCAGGTGGGTTCCGGGCTTTGCTTGAACGGCGTCCATGAAGAGCTGCTTTGTCTTCTCGCTGTAGTCCCAAGGCATGTCAGTTCCTCTCATGACCTGATATCTTTGCCAGGCCATGGTATCTTTCTTTGAATGAAGCGCAATCATATTCACTGGAGTCAAAGTGAACAGCCCTGAAGATCATAGGCTTTGTACGGCCACGAAGTTTTTTCTCCTGCTTCCTTTGTTTGTCGCTCCTTCCTGTAACGGAGGCGACAAAGACACCTCCGACAGCGTCATGCGAGTGACCATCCTGCACACCAACGACACGCATAGCCACCTCACGGGATGGGGGCCCGACGCCGAGTACACGCCTTCCACCACTGGAGACGATCTCACGCTGGGCGGCCTGGCGCGGACAAAGGCTCTCATCGATCAGATCAAGGCCTCATCGGACCACCAGGTGGTTCTGTACGACGCCGGTGACTGGATGTCGGGCACCCTTTTCCAACTCCTTGCCACGTCCCGTGCCGCGGAACTCCAGACCATCCAGGACATGGGCTACGACGCCATCACGCTGGGCAACCACGAATTCGACAACGGGCCGCAGGTCCTGGGCGAAATGATCTCGGTGGCGACCTCCCTGGGGGTGGATGTGCCCATTCTGGCCTCCAACACCGTACCCAATCCCGACGATTCCGGCGACGACGCCCTGGAAGAGCTTTTCGATAGTGGTCGTATTCAGAGTACGATGGTCCAGGAACTGGACAACGGCCTGCGAATCGGTCTGTTCGGGATTCTGGGCGACGAAGCGCAGAGCATCACGCCCGCCGTGGCTCCCGCCAGCTTCACGCCCCAGGACGAAGCCGCCGCCGCCGCGGTGGAGGAGCTTCAGGCTCAGGACGTGGACGTAATCATCGCCATCTCCCACTCCGGGGTCACCGACGATCCCGACACCTCCCCCGACAACCTGATGGCAGCCGCGGTACCAGGCATTGATATCATCGTGGGTGGCCACTCCCACACGCCCATCTTCGATCCCATGTACGAGGAAGACACGCCAATCGTCCAGGCCGGCGCCTATGGTCGCTACCTGGGGGAGCTGACCTTTACATGGGATGGCACCTCGGTGAGCATCGAAAGCTACGAACTACACGAAATCGATGACTCCATCCAGGGTGATTCCCAGATTACCGAAAAGATCTCTGGCTACATCGACGATCTCGACTCCGGGCCCCTCCAGGAGCTTGGCTACACCTTCTCCGAGCCCATAGCCGAGATCCCCGCCGACGTCGCCATCTCCGGCTGTAGTGAATCAGGCCTGGGCGATCTCATCACCGACTCCTTCCGTCACGAGATCAACACCATCGATCCCTCCAATCCCGTGGACTTCGCTTTCGAGAGCCAGGGGGTCATCCGGGACAGTCTGCTGGCGGGCACCACGGGGCAGCAAGCCTTCTCGGATTTCTTCAGAGTGTTGCCCCTGGGCTTCGGAACCGACGATGTCCCCGGATATGCGCTGGTGGACTTCTGGGTCACTGCCAAGGAAATCGGCGATGTCTGCGAAGTCACCGCCTCTATTTCGCCGCTCTACGGTTGCGATTATTTCATAGAGATATCGGGCCTTCGCTGCAACCTCGACATGTCCAGGAGCCTCTTCAACCGCACCATCGGAGTGGACAAGTGGGACGAAGCCAGCCAGAGCTGGGTTGAGCTGGACACCAGCAGCAGCAACGAACAACTCTACCACGTGGCGGTGGACAGCTACGTGGCCAGTCTGATGGGTATCCTGGAAGATCTCACGTTCAGCGCCATCTTGATCGTTCCCAAGGACCAACAGGGCAACGAGTACGAGAGTACCGACGAGATGCTCTTCGACTCCGACCCCGACACCGCGGGGGTCCAGGAGCTGAAGCTCTGGCAGGCCCTCGTGGGCTTCGCGTCTTCCTTTGAAGACACGGACTCCGACGGCCTGCCCGACATCGACGCCGACTACACCGGCTCCGACGACCGCATAGTCGGCTACGACGACTGAGAGAGTATCCGCTGGGAGCCTGTCGGGAATAGCCGGCGCGAACCCTGTGCAAGCATGGTCAGAGCTGGCTATTCGCCACAAGCCTGGCGGGTGACTGGCCTATTCGCCGTAGAAGGCGATGAAGACCGCGTAGCCGGGCTGGCTGCCGGCGAGCTGGGATTCGAAGCTGTGTACGCCGCCGTCTTCACACTCGTAGTTGCTGATGGGCGCGCCGGGTATGATGAACATGGCGTTGGTGGCGGCGTCGGTGGCGGTGTTGACGGAGGCACCGGTTGTGAACATGCCATCGGTGGAATCGGCGTCGGCGTAGTAGGTGGTGACATCGCCGCTGGAGGCGGTGACCGTGGCGCCGGCTATGGGATTGCCCGACATATCGAGGACGAAGCCCACGAAGGTGCCATCTACTTCGATGCTGTTGCCGGTGTAGCCGGCGGCAGCCAGGCTGGCGTCGATGCCGTCTCGGAAGTCGGCGGAAACCACGTAGGCGGTGTGATCGATGATCTCGTCGCCATCGCCCAGGCCGTCGTAGTCATCGGCCGACACGCCTGTGGCGGAGGCCAGCACCGAACCCAGACCGTCGCAGTCATAGATGACCACCAAGAGCCCCAGAGCGCTTGTGGTGACGATGTCGGGGACGGTGTAGCTGCCGTCGCTGTTTACCGTGCCGGTGGCGATGGTTTCCATTTCACCGCCGGATATGGCTGGGGTGGGATCTCCTACGGCAACGCATAGCCCGTCGGGGTAGAGCGAACTGTCGGCAGCCGCGTTGGCCATGAGGTCGAAGGCCGTGCCCGAGATGGCGAAGCCGCCTTCTTCCGGGGTCCCGGTTTCGCCGGAGATGCTGGTGTCTTTGTTGTCGTCGTCGTCACCGCGGCCGTTGCAGCCAAGAAGAAGCAGGGAGCCGGCGAGAACGAGGGAAAGGTATCGGGTAGTCATGTTCTCCTCCATTTGTGTGCATGACCAGCATCATATATCACGATGGGCGGCGATGCTCGAAGATCAGTAGAAAACATTGCCAGGGGAGGGGGAGGGTCGAGCTGTCGTCCAGGCAGGAGAGCAGCACTCCATGGGCGAAGTACTCCGTGCCAATCAATCCATACCTCCGGAGGCCAGCACCAGGAGCCAACATTGGCGGAAGATGCAGGGGTGGCTTCCTGGAAATGGTAGCTGGAGACCGGATGATGGTCAATCAAGATGCGCAGTTGTTGGCTTCGGTCGGGGGCTGTGGCTGCCGTGGGGCCTTCCCTTTTCCGGGGAGGGGGCCCAGGACGGCTTCCACGACATCGTCGATGTCGGATGCGAAGATGAACTTGACGCCCTTGACGATCTCGGGGGGGATTTCCTCGACATCCGGGCGATTCTGTTCCGGCAGCACCACTGTTCGGACGCCGGCGCGACGGGCGCCGATGACCTTTTCCTTGATGCCTCCCACCGGCAGGACCGCGCCACGAAGGGTGATTTCGCCGGTCATGGCGACCCGGGCCCTTGACACCTTGCCCTTGCCACGCCACAACAACGAGAGCAGGGCAGCGAACATGGCCGTTCCGGCCGAGGGTCCGTCCTTGGGAATGGCACCGGCGGGGACATGCAGGTGGATGTCGAGTTCGTTGAAGACCTTGGCGGGGATCATGTACTTGGATGCCTGGCTCTTGAGCAGACTGTGAGCGATGCGGGCAGACTCGCTCATGACCTCGCCCAGCTTGCCCGTCAGTTGCAGAACACCTTTTCCGGGCATGGATGTGGCTTCTACGAAGAGAACCTCGCCACCCACCGGGGTCCAGGCCAGGCCGATGACCACGCCGGGGCGGGTGCAGCGCTTGACCACTTCATGGAAGTGCCGGCGTGGACCAAGGTAATCGGGAAGGGTCTCGGGCGTGACCAGCAGCTTTTCGTGGGTGCTGGGATCGGGCAGGGCGGCCACGCGTGCGGCCACCTTTCGGCAGACCCGCCCTATCATGCGCTCCAGCTCGCGAACACCGGCTTCCCTGGTGTAGTTGTCCACGATGGCGCCCAGGGCCTTGTCGGTGATGCGGAGGTGGGACCTGTCCAGACCGTGGGCCTCCAGTTGCCTGGGCAACAGGTACTTGCGCCCGATGGCCCGCTTTTCGGCGGGTATGTAGCCCGACAGGGTGAGTACTTCCATGCGGTCCAGGAGCGGCCGCGGGATCTGGGCGGCCATGTTTGCCGTTGCGATGAACATCACGTGGCTCAGATCGAACGGCAGGTCCAGGTAGAGATCTTCGAAGGCGTTGTTCTGTGCGGGGTCCAGAACCTCCAACAGGGCGGAGGAGGGATCGCCGCGCCAATCGGAGCCCAGCTTGTCCAGTTCGTCCAGCATGAACACCGGGTTGCGGTTCTTCACCCGCCGTAGGGCCTGGATGATCTTGCCGGGCATGGCCCCGACGTAGGTACGACGATGGCCCTTGATCTCGGCTTCGTCGCGCATGCCCCCCAGGGTGATGCGATGGAATTCACGGCCCATGGCCCTGGCAACGGATTGGCCCAGGGAGGTCTTGCCCACCCCCGGCGGGCCCACCAGGCAGAGTATGGCCCCCTGCTGGTCCTGGCGGAGCTTGCGAACCGCCAGGAACTCCAGGATGCGCTCCTTTATCTCCTCCAGTCCGTGGTGGTCTTCGTCCAGGATGGCCGCTGCTCGGGAGATGTCCAACTCCTGGTCGCTTTCCCTGGACCAGGGCAACTCCACGAGCCAGTCCAGGTAGTTACGGATTACGTGATACTCCGAAGCCTCGGGGGGCAGCAGCGTGAGCCTCTCCAACTCGCGGCGGGCGCGTTCCTCGGCCTGCTCCGGCATGCCCGCGTCAGCGATCTTTTTTTCGTAGGTGTCACGGTCCATCTGCCGCTGGTCTACTTCTTCTCCCAGCTCGCGGCGGATGGCCTGTAGTTGTTCGCGCAGGTAGTGTTCTCGTTGGCGCGATTCGAGCTTGGAGCGGATTTCTTCGTGGATGCGAGCGCCCAACCTGGCCAGGTCCAGTCTTTGTTCCACCAGCACCCAGGCGCTCCTGAGCCGGCTTTCGATGACCAGATCCTGGAGGATCTCCTGCTTCGAGGCAATGCTGCTTTCCAGGGTGGCCATCACGAAATCAGCCAGCGCGCCGGGGACGGGCACCTGTCGGGCCAGGTCGGCGATCTCGTCGGGGATCTGGGGGCTGATCTTCACCAGCTCCACCATTCCATCGCGGACCCTTGACTGGATCACCTCGACTTCGCGCTGGTTTACTACTCGCTCCTCGGGATAGGAAACTTCGGCCAGCAGCATTTCGTCTGAGCTGACGAATTGCTCCAGGTTCATGCGCTTGAGCCCGATGACCGCGACGGCCGGGGTGCCGTCCGGCATGTTTACCGGCTGCACCAGGCGAGCCACGCTGCCGAAGCTGTAGAGCTGTTCAGGTGGCAAGGGCGGTTCCATGGTGGAGGCCGATTGTTTCACCGACAGAATGCCCACGTGGGGGCCGGCCTTGGAGAGGGTCTTCTGGCTTCGCGGATCCCCGACGGGAATCGTGGCCATCATTCCGGGATAGACCGGCCCCACCGGCGAGACCAGGATTGGCAGGGTGGTGGGCAGGCTCTGGCCCAGCCGCACCGGCAGGGCGGCGGCGGAAGTGCCGTCGATGATCTCGTCCACCAGCACCCGTGGATCCCTGGTGCCCGGCTGGTCGCCATTGCCGCCGTTTCCCTGTGCGGAGTCAGAATGTGCACTCATACCGATACCTCCTTTCCCGCTCTGTTGGGCGCCCATTTTCAATACCCGCGAAAACTAATCACGGATTCCGTAGACGGAAGGGGGCGCGGAAGTAGAGTGGGGCATGTGACTTTCGCGGGCACTGGTTCACCTGACGTGTAACGCCGAGCTTTTGCGCGAAGCTTTGCTACTCGCCGGCTTCGATGGTGCCCAGGACTTCTTCCAGGGTGGTGAGACCCTTGCTCACCTTGTAGATTCCATCCTCGAAGATGGTGGTCATGCCGGCGTCCACCGCTGCCTGGTGCAGCTCCGTGGCCGGGGCGCGGTTGACTATGAGCCGCCGGATCTGTTCGTCAGTCACAAGGATCTCCGTGATGGGTAGGCGCCCACGGTAGCCCGTGTTGAAGCAGTGGCGGCAACCCCGAGCGTGCCAGGCCCTGGGCAAGGACCTGAACTTTTCGGGCAACAGGGCGAGCAACACAGGGTCGGGAGGGCCTTCCTCCTTGCAGCGGTGGCAGAGTGTACGCACCAGGCGTTGGCTGATGACCGCCCGGAGGCTGGGCGCGATGAGATAGGGCTCTGCTCCCATGTCCACCAGGCGGGTGACAGCGGAGACGGCGTCGTTGGTGTGCAGGGTGGCGAAGACCAGGTGCCCGGTGAGGCTGGCCCGGATGGCGTTCTTGGTGGTGTCCAGATCGCGGATCTCTCCCACCAGCACCACGTCGGGATCCTGGCGCAGCACGGAGCGCAGGATGCTGCTGAAGGAGAGGCCGATCTCTTCGTGGACCTGGATCTGCGTGATGCCGTCGATCTGGTACTCCACCGGGTCTTCGATGGTGGTGATGTTCTTGTGGCCGGTGTTGAGCACCATGAGCGTGGCGTACAGGGTGGTGGTCTTGCCCGACCCGGTGGGGCCCACCATGAGGATGATACCGTTTGGCCGCCGGATCACCTGGCGCAGGCGCAGGTATTGTTCGTTGCTGAAGCCCAGGTTCTCGAGTCCCATGAGGGTGGATTGCTTGTCCAGGATGCGCAGCACCACTTTTTCGCCCTGGACAGTGGGAGTGGTGGCCACCCGAAAGTCGATGGCCCTGCCCTCCACGTTTATGTGAAAACTGCCGTCCTGGGGCAGACGGCGCTCGGCGATGTCCATCCTGGACATGACCTTGATGCGGTTGATCAGCGATGGCGCCAGGTGGGGTTGAAGCCTCTGGGCGGTCTGGAGGACTCCGTCTATGCGGTACTTGATGAAAAGCGTCTTGCTGGAGGGCTCCACGTGGATGTCGCTGGCCCGCTTGATGAGGGCCTGCAGCAGCAGCAGGTTCAGGGTGCGGATGGCGGTGTTGGCTTCGTTGGAGTCTCCCAGTTCGGCCAGGGAGAGACCCATCTGCCGAGCCAGGCTCGTCCCCTTGTCGCGAACGTTGGAGAGCAGGCGTTCTACGGCCATGGCCTGGTAGTGATCGTGGTAGTCACCCAGTTTTTTCAGGATCTCGCCCCGGGAGGCGAGGTGCATGTCGAGCCGACACCTGGTGAGCCCGGTCAGGGTGTCGGAAAGGCCGAGATCCGTGGGGTTGGCCGCCGCCACCAACAAATGGGCACCGCGCCGTTCCAGGGCGATGACGGCATTGCTGCGTGCGAATGGCTCGGGGATGATGGTGACCACGTCCGGGTCGGGAGACATGCCTTCCAGCGAGATGAACGGCACACGGAGCTGCTGCGCCGTGAACTCCAGGAGATCCTGTTCGCCGATGAGGCCCAGATCCAGCAGAACATGTTCCAGGGGTAGCTTGTTGCGGCGCATCTCCCCCTTGATGGCGATGACATCGTCGCCGTTGACCTTGCCCTTGTCCAACAGGGCTTTCAACAGCTTTTCGTTGTCCCTGTCTTCGCTCACCCCGACCTCCCTGGCCTGGAAACGATGGAGTGCGGAGCTTCCACCGGCCTGCGCAGCCCGCCCGCAGCACCCGTCGAAACCATGGCTTCCTGATATGTGCCGACGCTGGGACGGTAAGCCGGCGGCAACTATAACACCGGCGGCAATGGTTCGAGGATTTCTTTCCAGGCCGGCCCGTTGTCGCGTACGACGCCCCATCCGTCGCAGGACAGCGGCCCATGGCAGGATTTCATGATAACCTCCAGGTATGACCCAACAGCGCAAACGAAGAACCGGCCCCCGCCACCAGGTCCGCCGCAATCCCCACGGCGGTACTCCTTCCCGTGCCATCCCTCGCAACGCCGCCCTCGGAGCAATGGCCTCTTCCATGGGCAACAGCGAAATGCTGCGGCGCCTGCAGGCGGCCAACCAACGTCGCGACGATCTCCTGGCCTTCATCGTGGAACGTCTTCGCAATATCCGTGATCACCAGTTGGCCGAGTTGGCGCGGGTGGATGACCGGAGCCGCTGGTTTCGCGCGGTGAGCTATCGCAGAGAAGGCTACGCGCTGCCCGAACCCAGCCGCTGGCACGACTGCGCTCGTCTCTACAAGCAAGCCGCCAGGGCCCTGTGTGCCGGAGATCTCTCCCGTGGAGCAGCCCTGCTTCGGGAAGCTGCAGCCGTCGAGCGAGCCACCCTGGAGAGCGTGCCGGGCTTCATAGAGAACAAGCAAACCAGCAAACCGGCTGAAATCCCAGACCCCGAGGCCCTTCAGCAGATAGGCTCTGGCGAGGGTTGCCCCGTCTGCTCTCTTCCCCCAGACCTGGCAACGGCAGATGAAATTCTAGCGTGCCAGGACGACGCCGAACCCGTCCGCACTCCCAAGGCAAAATCCCACAAGGGCTGGTGGGATGCCGCCGAAGACCAGCAGCCTGCCGACGACGAGTCTGGTTGACCGGGAGCTGGTGCAATCTTCAGTTGGCCAGGGTTCCGCCCACCGCCAGCAGGCCCGCCAGTACTCCCGTGCTCACGGCCATTCCAACATAGCTGTGGTTGGCGTTGTAGATCTGGGTCAGGTCAGATGCGGTCGTAGTGGGCTTCTGGGCCTGGGTGTCCAGGTCGTTCTTCAGGGAGAGGGCGACGGATGAGAAGACAACGCTGGCGACGGCGCTCACTCCAGCGCCGGAAAACAGGGCGATGCGAGCCGCGTGGTTGCTCGTGGAGCCGAAGGGGAACTGGTCGGCGGGATCCAGGATCGCCGTGCCCAGCACTCTCCCGGTCCGGGAAACCTGTTGAACCACCGTGGGCCAGTCCTTGGGCCTTGCAGAGCCCTGGAGCCCGTCGAAATAGTAGGTCCCCCTGGATGGAGGAGCTACCTGTATGTTTACGGGCTGCTGGATGGAGACCGTGGCCCACAGGTCACGTACCGGGTGGTTGGGGGGGAGAAGGTCGTCGGGAAAGGCCTCGGTGTTTTCGATGGAACGTGCCGCGGCAAATGAAAGCCTGGCCATCTCCTGGTTTTCGTCGACGAAGAAGCGCAGGCCGCGCAGGCGGTGGAAACTGGCCGCCAGGTTGCGGGTGAGCGGGGTGTACAGGCAGGGGGTGGCCTGGAACATGCCCTCTGTTTCTTCGCGGAACTTGGTGAGGTCCACCTGCCGGAAGGCTTCTTCGGCGTTCCTCTGGAACCTGTTGAGGTCCACGAGCGAGTAGAGCTGCGGGCAGTCTTGCTGGGCCATGGCGGCGAATGAGCACAGCAGGGATACTGTGATCACCAGGCAGATTCGAATTCCGAAGGTCTTCCGCATGTTGGTACTCCACGGCTGTGTATTTCACATAAGCCCTATAGCCCGGCTATACCAGCGTTTGCCATGTCAATCGGAAAACCCGCCGGGGAGGGCGTCCAGGGGAGGTTCTTCATGGACTGGATGGAGAACCTCGACGGTGTTTCGACGATATTCGACATTTTTCGACGGTTGCGCTGGCGTGCCTGGTCGGTGATCGAACAAAGGGGGCCGCTCCGGCGACGGGAGCCATCTCCGCAGGGGGAACTATTTGAAGCCCTGGGCCAGACCCAGGCGCAGGCCCAGTTGGTTGAGCTTTTCACCGTAGTAGGGTTGGAAGGCGCTGGTTGGAGTCCCAGTCCAGAAGTCGAGGCTGACGCGGAACCATCGTTTGCCCTTGATAGGCAGCCCCCCCACCGCTTGCAGGCCCCAGCCTGTGTGGCCGGGGATGAGGCCGCCCAACTGGAAGGATGCCAGCAGGTGGGAGCGGCCTGCATGGGGGCTCTTCAGGTAGATCCCCGGACCAAGGCCCAGGCGCAGCCAGGTGTTGGTGGTTTTATTGGTGCCAGTGGAGACCTGACCGTACAGGAGGTCGCCACCGGGAGACACCTGGAGTTCGACCCTGCTCACCAGGGCCAGGAGTGAATAGGCCATTTCGAAAGATGTACCCAGCGCCATGTCCCCCACCGTGCGGGTCGTGCTGTCGTCGTTCAGGTCGAACGATTCGCTGGCGGCGATTCCGGGCCCAGCATCCAGGGTCAGCAGGGCGGTCCATAGCTTGGGGCGCCAGGTGGCCTGGTACTGGCCATCGGGGCTCATCAGGACGGGCCGACCGCGGTTCTTGATGGTAGCCAGGTAGATGGTTTGGCCGGGATAGGCCTGGGCGAGCCACTGAACGGACTGCTGAACGGGGGTTGGAATGGCCTCTGGCCTGCCATCCAGGATTGCCTGCCCGGCCTGTTGTCTGCGCTCCATCGGGATATCGCTGGGGATCTCCAGGTTCTGCCCGCTGGTGGCGGTCAGTACGCCTGAGCCGGCTATCTTGCCATCCAGCAACAGGTGGACCCAGTGGCGCCCGGGGAAGAGGGGCAGGGTGTCCCGGGAGTGGGGACGCTCCACGCCATCCACGAACAACCTGGCTTTTCCAGGCAGCAGAGCGATGTCCAGATATGCTGGTTCCAGCGACGCCAGGGACATCTTGAGAGCCATGAATGCCTGGAAGGAAGCGGTATCCGGGAGGGCGGTCCGGGGGATCTCCTGACCGTCGGCCAGGGCGATGGCGTCCAGCCAGGGGGCGGCTTGCTTGCCAAGGTCCGGCCCCAGGTCACGGAGCATGGGTGCGGCTTCGGGGGCTTCGTCGATCTTGCCGGGAGGGTAGGCCCAGTGCAGGGCTGCACCCTCCAACAAGAGAGCTTGCAGCATCGACTCGCGCTGGAGGGAGTCCTGGAGGATTTCGACCCTGGAGATGGCTTCGTCAAGCTGCCAGGCTATGGCACGTTCGACATCGAATGCCTCCCAACGTGCCAGGCAGTCGTCGATGGCCGTGACCAGTGCCTGCTGTGCTTCGGCGGCGGAGCTGTCCGGTTCGCGTGGTACGAAGGCGATACGATTGCCTGGAAGGTGAAGGGCCGGTCCCACCATCTGTTCGGTGCGTTCTATGGTGATCTCACCGGGAACCGGGCCAGCCACCCACAGCACGAGAGCCTCGGCCCGGGCCGCGGAGGAGCCCAGTAGCAGGTGGGCCAGCAAGGCGCAGAGCCACCATGGGCAGAGGCTGCCCAGGAACAGCCGGCCTGGTCCGATACCTGGCCTGGCGGGTGCTCCTTCAGCGATGCTCCGATGGGCCCCTGGCCCCGGCCTGGCGAAGAACATGTTGACGCCTGTTGGAAAGCCGTTTCAGAAAGTTATGCCCATCCCACCTGTACCGCCGAAGACGGGCATGATCCAGTTTTCGTTTGGGGTTCCCGAGTCCACCAGGTCCAGTTGAAGGCTCCTGGTGGTGGGGATGGAAGCCCCGGCGCGAAGGTCCACGTCGATGAAAGGTCTGACCCGTTCACCCGTCGTCCACAGGTGAAGCTCGTAGGCCCAGCCGGCGTGGATCGTGGGTTGCAGGGCGTGGGGAAGGTTGGTCCAGCCGAAACGGAAGGAAAGGCGAGGGCCGAAGCCCAGGGCGGCGTCTTTCAGGAAGACCACGCCTGCGCCCAGGTAAAGGTACCTGGAGAAGTCGCGTTCGTTGTAGACGAAGCTCACATCGCAGTTTTCGGTGTCGGATTCGCCGTCGTTGTCGGTGTCCAGGTACTGGCAGTCGGAAAGATCCGCCGTGCGGGCGGAATCGTGGCCGGGGGTCTGGTAGTACTCGACCCAGCCGTCGGCATCGGTGGCCACGTTGTAGTTGAACTCGAAGCCCGCCAGCAGCACCAGGCGGTTGTAGTGTGCCCGGAGTTCCAGGCCCAGGGGCAGGGAAGCGGACTCGATGTCGGTATCGACCCGGGAGTCGGTGCTCACGCCGCCGATGCCCCATTCGTCGCTGATTTCGATGCTATCCACGGTGGTTTCGTCCACCTGATCGTTGATGGAGACGCTGGCTCCGTTGTAGAGCAGGCCTATGCTCCCCACGAGTGCGAAACGCACGGGGAAGTCGTCGGGGCCGCCGCCCACCAGGCTCAACGTGGCGGTCTTGCGGTCGTAGCGCCAGATCCATACCTTGTTGGGGTTGCCGTCCTGGGGTACGGCGATGTAGATCTCGGCTCCGGTGTGGAGCTTGGAATAGATGGACAGGTAGTCCAGGATGTCGCCGTCCAGGTCGGGCGAGCACTCGTTGGGGTGCAGGAAGAGCTGGTCGATGAAGTCGATGCCCACGCGCTTGCGGGCGTTCTGGACCACGGGGTAGTACTTGTCTTCCAGCTTGGTGGCCTCCAGCCGTTCCGACAGCCCATGCCCCGTGTCCAGGCGGCGCAGGTAGATGTCGGTTCGCCCGAGGAAAACAGGGACCTGGGCGTTTTCGTCAGGTTGAACCGGCAGCCCGTTGAAGAGGATTTCCCAGGTTTCCAGGAAGGTGTCGGGATCCCAGTCGTCGTCAAGCTCGAAATCCACCTTGATGGTGGGAAACGCTCCCCGCCCGAGCTGTTCCAGGTAGTAGCCGATGGTGGTGGTGAGTTCCTGGTCGGTGAGCCTGGACATGAGCGAGGGATCCTGCTGCGCCAGGACGGCGGCGTTGTACCAGTAGTAGTTGACGGAAAAGGAGCCGATCTGTTCATAGAAGGGGGGCGCGGTGTGGTTCTGGTTGTCGGCGGCGCGACCGATCTGGGCGTAGAGCAGGAACAGTGGTTCCCGCAGCTCGGAGCGATCCACGAACCAGATATTTTCCACCAGCTTCACGAGTTCCTGTGCCTTCAAGCCCCACTCGTAGGGCTCCATGGCATTGAATGGTATGGAGGAGATCTCGTTCACGGTGGACATGACTTCGTCTATGTTCTGCTGGGGAACCTGGGCAGGCTGCATGGCGGGGATGACGGTCTTGTCCTTTACCTTGCGACCGTTCTGGTAGATGTCCACCTCGGGAAAGAACAGGGCGTCGGTTCGGTCGATGCGGCTTTTCACGTTGCGGCGCACGGTTTCGTCGGTGTAGTCGGTGCTGCTGTCTGGCCATCGCAAGACGATGACACGGGCCATCTTGTCTTTTCTGCGGCGTTCTTCTTCAGCCGCCTTTTCTTTTTCTTCTTCGGTGAGCTGTTCTTCCTCCTGTTCTTGAGATGATGATTTCTTCAAGGCGGAGTCGGAGAAGGGCGGGGCAGGGGAAGGCAGGGCCGCGTGGGCGGAAGACGCCAGGACCGCCAGCAGTACGATGGAAAAGAGCGCCCACAGGACCGGGGAGGAGCTGGTGGCGGCTCGTTTCGTGGCTCGTTTCGTGGCTCGTTTCGTGGCTTGCGTTGCTCTCGAGGTTCTGGAGGCTCTTGACAGGGACATCTGCTCTCCGGGAGACGTGGCTCACTTGCAGACTGCGGTGGAGCCCTGGATGCTACAGGAAAGGTTCATTCCGCCGGAAACGGGGTGGAACTGGGCGGGTACTCCCTTGAAGTACATGGTACAGGATTCCTGGGGTACGTTGGCAATGCTGGCCTGCCTGGAAGAGACGTTCCCCCGTTCTCGGAAGCCCCCGGGGCAGACCACCTCGATGGCATAGATTGGAGAATCATCGAGGATTTTGATGGATACCGAGGCCGGGTTGACGGGCTTGGACGTCGCGGTCTGGCCGGAGCTGGCGGAAGTGGTTTTCTTGGTGGTGGAAGAGGAGGAGGTGGTGGTGGCCCGCCGCCTGGGAGGGGGAGGGGGTTCGTCTTCGGCGGTGTCGTCCGGGATCAGGGCAGGGCTGGTCTCGTTGCTGGCCTGGCGGGTGGAAATGGTGCTGTGGTCTTGTCGGGGGTCGGTGGGGAGGTCGCCATCCGAGAAGGTGGGACGTAGCCACACCGCGGCCACGATGGCCGCTCCGGTGAGGAACATCATGGCAAGGATCACGGCGTAGACCCTGTTGGACTGCACGCGGCCGCTGGCCTCTGCGGCCGGCGGTGGGGCCTTCGTACCCGCTTCCTGGAAGGGGCTTCCGGAGGCAGGCGCGGAGTCGCTGGCCACCGGCCCCCTGATGGCCGGGGGGGGAGATTTGGGGGGCGCAGGAGGTTGCCCGGCCATGGAAGGAGGTGCAGATGGTGGCGTTGCCGGGGAGGGCCGTGGCTTCGGGGCCTGGGCAACCTTGGGAGCGGGGATGGCGAAGAACTGGGTTGCGGATGGATCGTCGGCCGTGGAAGCGGGGCTGTCGGCGGATGTCAGGGGCACTATGGGAAGCATGCCGGTTTCGTCGGGATGACGGGCTCCCACCACCTTTGGCTTGGATGATCTGCCGCTGGCAGGTGGGCATGGAGGAGGAGCCATGGCGGGCACGGGGTGTTGGTCAATGCTGGGCGGGGCTGCCGATGGGGGTGTCTGGGGTGGCCGCCAGACCTGCCGCCTGCCCAACGGGGGGGACGATCCCCGGGCTTGTGGGCTTTCGCGGGCCTGTTGTTCCAGCTCCATGGAGCGCCGGAGGCGTTCTTCCATGGTCATGCGCCTGGCAGAACCCTGTTGCGTGGCAGAGGAGATGGAAGGGAGATCTTCCAGTTGATGGATGGCTCCGAAGAAGAACTCGCAGAATTCCTGGAGGTAGGCTCCCCGGTCGCGGTATAGTTTTCGGCGCAGGTCCACCATGAGTTCCTGGCCGGTCTGGTAGCGGTCCCGCGGCCGGGCTTGCAGGCAGCGTGCCAGCACCTTGCCCATGCTGGGGATCTTTCGTTCCAGCTCCCTGGTGATGGGTTCCAGGTGGGCGCGTTCGATGGCGTCGTAAATATCGGCGGTGGCGTTGGGCCCGGTATCCGGGGCGCCGTACACCGGCCGGTTCATGAGCATTTCGTAGGTGATGAGCCCCAGTGCGAAGATGTCGGTCCTGTGGTCCACCGCTTCGCCTCGCGCCTGTTCGGGCGCCATGTATATAGGCGTGCCCCTCACGCGCCCTGGTTCCTCGCTGGCGAAATCCGTGTTGTCTACCCTGGCCAGCCCGAAGTCCAGGATCTTCACCTCGGCGGAAGGGCCGAGCATGATGTTTTCGGGCTTGAGATCACGGTGGACCAGGCGCAGGGCTTCGCCGTCGTCGCCGGGGGTGGTGTATGCCTGGTACAGGGCATCGGCTATTTCGCAGGCGATCTCCACGACGGCCTCGGTGAAGACCTGTTCGTGGGCCTCGATGCACTCGTCCAGAACCTGGCGCAGCGTGACTCCGTGGACCAGCTCCATGACCACGGCCCGTTCTTCTGGAATGTACTCGAAGACCCTGACTATTCCGCGGTGCTTCACCTGGTCCAGCAGGGCGAACTCGCGCAGGAGCTGCGTGGCGGATTCGGCGTTGCTCTGGCGGTTGAGCTTCTTGATTGCCACCAGGCGGCGCGTCCCGGCGGAAAGACCGCGCCCCGGAACCTGGCCGACCGCCATGAAGACTGTGCCGAAATGCCCTGCTCCAAGCTCTTTGATTATTTCATAGTTGCGGATCGAACCGGTCACTGATCCTCCGCGGTGGGTTGGGGCCTGGCTCGGGGAAAGGGCTCGCGCAAGAACGACTTCTGTTTGTGGACACCGCTCCATCCCGGCTGGCTGGGTTCATGGACGCTGGCGTATGCCGGAAATATCACGCTCCTTGTGCCTTGCCAGGCCTGCGACTCGACACCCTCGTCGCGACCTCGCTGTTCCTGCGGAAAGCCTAACCCGGGCACAAGGTCTGTGGCTTGTTCCCGGGAGATTTCATGTGGCCGGAAGCTCGGTTGTGAGCATTGGCAGACCGCTTTGCTCCGCGTCACGCCGCAACGTTGAATCAGCCCCCAGTGTTCACGTCGTTCCTGGAAGCAGGCGGCGTGGGAGGCTTGAGCCTACCAAGCAGCACCCGGCGAGAGTTGAAGATGGCGGGCGCGAGGAAACCAAGTACGAGAAGGAATCCCAGGAAGGGCATGACGGTGGTGGCCGAGTCGGCCAGGGGGCTTGGCTCGGTCCAGCCGTCGCCGGTGGGTTTGCCCGGGGGTGCATCCAGCCAGGCGGAAGGATGCAGAGTAACGGAGCTTTCGGCGGTGGCGAAGGCCATGAGGCGGATGCCGGTCTTGAAGGAGCGCCTCAGGTAGAAGGGATCCAGGCGGTATCGTAGCTCAAACCAACCGTAGCGCTTTGCCGCCGCCGAGCGGAAGGCCTGGCCCAATCCGCCCACGTCTTGCTTGACGTAGGAAACTCCACCTCCGGCCTTTGCGATCCATGCCAGGCTGGCGTTGTCGATACCGCGTTCTTCCAGGTTGCCGTCTATTGGGGTTCGCCGGTGAAGACGCCCGCAGAGATCTATCGCCCGTACCTTTTCGGGGTCGTCGGGAAGGGTGAAACGGGGCCTGAAGGGGCGGCCCAGTCCCACGGTGTAGACGCTGGGACGCTTGCGCAGCGCCACGTCGGAGCCTCTCACCGTTTCCAGGTGCTTCAGCAGTCGCCCCAGGCGGGGAGCGTTGTCGGCGCAGACGTCGTCGTGGCTGGTGTTGTTGAAGCCGTCGGTGAGAGCGATGATGGTGGGTGAGGCTTCGGATGTTTGCAGGAAACGGACTATTTCAGGTTCTTTTTCCAGGAGCGGGCCCGTGGCCGTTCGGATGGCCTCGTACAGGTTGGTGTAGCCGCTGCCGGGCTGGAGCCGTTCTTCCACGACGGTCTTGAATTCCCGCCTGGACTTGATGACCTCGATGCTGCCCCCCACGGGCAGGAGTTGGTCGCCCTGGAAGCTGAGCAGCAGCACTCCGGTGGGGGCATCGGGTGGGAAGAATGCGCTGAGAACGTCGTCTCCCAGCAATGCTCGCCTGACACGTTCGATTCGGGGATCCCGGCGGGGCAGGTTCATCGAGCCGGAGCCGTCTATGAGGAGTACGAAGAGCTGGGCCGAACGCTGCGGATCGTGGGGTACCAGGGTGTATTCCTGCTTGTTGCGCCCCACCTGTATGATGGATCCCTGGTGCGAAACCTGCACGTGTTCCCTGCCCAGGGGCAGGGGCCAGGGCTCGCCATCCAGGAGAAGGCGGAAGGAGAGGTGTACTTCGCCGTTGTTGCGGTTGATCCACGGGAGGCAGGCTGCTTGTTCCGCGGGCTCGTAACGAGCGCATTCTTCCGGGCTGGTGAAGATGTCCAGGGCCAGGTCCGTTCCCCTGGCCAGCTCCGGCTGGGAGATGCGCAGCGCGCTGCCGGGCACGTTCTGCAGTTCGCTGCCGCAAGCGGAGACCAACATCGCACACGCCGAGGCGAGCAACACGAGGGTGGTGATTGCGAGCGTGCGGCGACCCAAGACTAGTCCTCCTGGCGGGGCAGCATGATCATCTCCAGGACGGTGGAGTTGGCCCCATCACCCAACACCAGGCGGTCGCCGGAGAGCAGTCTTGTTTCGAGCGGTGTCGGCTTCCCGGGATCGTAGCGCAGGTCCAGCCGCTCCAGGAATCTGTGCACCGTGGTGGGTTCCAGGGTGAGGCCCCTGGCGTGGTAGCGTTGATCCTGGTCCACCACTACCGATACGTGCAGCTCGCTGACCCCGGCGGAGGAGGGCAGGAACAGGTCGAGCCCCGTCGGGTAGTGGCCCACGAACCGTTCGGTGGGCGCACGATCCAGGGAGTCGATGGGCACGCGGTGCCCGAAGCGTTCCCGTGACAGCACCCTCAACCAGGCCGCGTAGAGTTCATCGGGGAGAGGCCACGCGAAGGCGCCGAACACGAAACCCCAGGTGATGGAAGCTCCCGCGCTGGCCAGGTAGAGATCCGTGCCGAAGACATAGGACAGCAGGTGCCACACCGATGCCGCCAACAAGCCCGCCGCCGCGCCCGCCGCCAGGTGGTAGTGGAGCCCCTTGAACTTGCGTACGACCGCCGGCCCTGTGGATGTGGCCAACCCCACCGTCACGAAGGCCCCGAGCCTGTAGCGCAGCGACACCAGCCCCGGATCTGCCACGTCGGCGGAGACGGCTTCCAGCAGGGCGCGGATTTCCGATGCAGAAGCCCCGTTTTCAAGCCCCGTCCTGAACATGCCCAGGTTTTCCGTGGCGAAAGAAACCAGCGGGGCCAGGATCCCTGGTGCCAGGATGGCGGTCCACAGCCAGTAGGCCGCCAGGCCCAGGCCCGCGGAAATTGCGGCGCTGGACGTGGCCAGCAGCAGGTGCCCTGGAAGAGACCTGCGGCGGAGGCTGGATTCTCCGACCACCGAAGTCGTGCACACCACGGTACCCAAGGCGCACAGCATTACCGCGCCGTCCCACGCGGGAGGCCATGAAGGTCCCAGGGCCACAATCCAGCAGAGCAGCGCCCACCAGGCCAGCAGACCCGCTCCGGCGCAGAACAGGCCGACTACGATGTGCCGGTGCCAGGTATAGGGGATCAGTAAGATGTTCATGTGGGCACGGTGGCGCAGGTGGTGAATGTCCCTGTAGCCCGATCAGGGCTGTGCTTCACTGATGGCGACCCTGTCATCCGCCAGCGCCAGCTCCCACAGGGTGCAGCTTCGCGGGTGGACTGCTGGCCGGGGGCCGGCTGTCTCCCAGCATATCCCGTCCGTCCAGGAACCCGGCTCCTCGGCGGCTCCGCTGTGTGAGGTTATTTTTGGATGTGTTCTTGGTTGACTCTCGTCTGGCTTCAAGGGAGTGGAAATGATGAACCAGGATGACCTGGCCACCTATCTCCGGTTGAGTCCCGAGTTCGGCGGCACTCGTTTCGGGCCCTTCGAGGGCATCGAGATCCTGCTGGGTTCGGACAGCGACCGTTGCGACATAACGGTGCCGGAGTCGCTGGGTGTCGATGCGGTCCACGTGAAGCTGCTGCTCCAGGTGGACGGCTCCATGATCCTTGCACCCGTGGAGATGACCGCCAGCGTGTTTCTCTTGAAGCAGGGAGCGCGCAGGGCCGTGCAGCTCTCCTCTCCCACCGCTGTCTTGGCCGGGGATTCCTTCTCGTTGGTAACCGAAGACGGTCCACGTTTTCTCATCGAGGTGGATGAGCTTCCCCCCGAAATCAAGAAAAAGCGCCAGAAGGCCCGCTCCATCAGGGGTCGGCGACTCTCGGCGGGATCCCTGGCTGCCGAGGGCAAGCGTCAGATCTGGACTCGCATCCTGGTGACCGGCCCCGGACGAATGCTCCAGAGGGCCTCTACATTCATTCGTTCCGGAGCCATCTTCCAGCCCAGGTACATTTTCCTGGGGATTGCCATCGCCGGGGGGTACATCTGGGGTGGCAGCATGACCTGCTCCAGCAGGAAGAAGACCGCCATGCTCCAGGCCAGCTCGTCCAGGCTCACCAACTGCAAGAAGGATCTCTCCTTTGCCGAGAGCATGGGCAGCGATGCCAGGACCGGTTTTCCCCAGCTCGTGGCAGACATCACCGGCTCGCCCCAGTTGGGTCGTGCCCTGGAAGAAGACGACTCCCTGCGGGGTGCGGTCAAGGCGGCGGCCAAGAACGTACTCAACCAGGCCCACGCCTATGACTGGCTCATCGAGGGCGGCGACCGCCGCTCTGGAGACTTTGCCACCTGGCGCGAGATGCTTCTCGACGAGGAAGCACTGGACGCCGACCTGGTGCAGGTGGCTCCCTACATCGGTGTCGAGCCCAACATGAACCGTTCCCAGTGGTCCCGCACCGAAGACTCCAGGGCCGACGATGTCTGCACCAGGGGGCAATCCAGGATCACCTTCCGCCAGGGGCTGCACCTGGGCCTGCTGGTCCAGGGAGATGCGCTGGTGAGCGGCGACCTGGACCTCTACCGTTCCAACAAGACCCGGCGTGAAGATGTCTTGATGGCCACCTTCCAGAAGTCCGGGGTCACCGAGTTCCCCGACACATTCGAGACCATCGTCGAGCCCTTCGGCCGGGGTCGTCACGCCTGCGTCTACATCGACGGCCAGGACGACCGCCTGGATTCACGGCGGCTTCTGGCGGCCATGGTGCGGCAGCTTGGCGAGGACAGCCCCGGCCTGCCCACGGTGGACTCCGCTCACTCGGTTGTGGCCAGGATCGCCCGTTTCCACTCGGCGGATCTCCCCGACGTCGACCTGCGCCAGCGGAACGTGGACCTGGATTTCTCCGAGTTCCCCGTGGGCACGGTGCTGAGCGGCATGGACTCCAAGGGCCGCTGGGTCCTGCAGAGGACCGCAGCCACGTTGGCCAGGGCCATGGTCATTCCGTGCGAGGCGACGCTCCGCAACCCGGGCCCCGAGGCCGAGAGCATCTTCGGCGAACTGCCGGACGTGGTCCCCTGCCTGGTCCTGGACTACAAGCTGCGCAACGAGTAGGATTCCGGCGACTGCCCTGCCTGGGCTCCTGGGAGCCATCGGGAAAGCGGCTGCGGGAAACAGCCGGCTCGGGCCCCGGCGAGGGGCGCCAGGCGCGTCGCGACCGTAGGGATGACGGGCTTTGCTGGATATCGGGCGTTGAAGGCGTATTTGAATGCGTTGAATCTCCTCCCCCCCCAGGGGCTCACCCTGCCCCACACTCGGCACGGGGGGCCCACCGCAGCACAGCGGGGGGCGGGTTGGGGATCGGGATCGGCGGGTTCGGGGGGCGGGATCGGCGGGTTGGGGATCGGGATCGGCGGGTTGGGGATCGGGATCGGCGGGTTCGGGGGGCGGGATCGGCGGGTTGGGGA
>JAJRWT010000060.1 GCA_024276675.1 Myxococcota bacterium
AGAACCCATGCGATCCTCGATCTCCAGAAAGGTGTCGTAGTCGATCCAGTTGAGCCGGTTGTCGAGGTACTCGGGACTGTACGGCAGACGGTCCTGGATCTTCCTGCGGGAAATCCCGTGGGACTCCAGGTAATCGTAGAAAAAGGTCAGGGCCAGGCAGCTCAGGTGCTTCCTGTCTTCGTCGGGGGACATTGACTACCTCAGGACTGGAACACGCCGAGGAACCGTGCTCTCAAAGAGGTACTCTATAAAGTCCGGAAGTATCTTGACGGATATGACCCACATGAACCCGGGCCCCAGATCGGCAAGACCAGCTTTGTTGGCGACGTTTCTTTCGTTGCTCTCTGAAAAACAGGTGAAGACTTCCCTACCCTTGGACAGGTACCAGACTCGTGCTTCGTCCAGCAGGTAGGGATAGGTGTCCTCGGCGCCAGGTCGCAAGCTGAACAGACGAACACCGTCCAACAGGCGAAACAGGTTGAGCCCGGCGGATCCCAACTCCATGATGCATGCTGCCAGCAGCTCCCCGGAGTACTTCTCGCGGGCTATCAGCAAACTCCGCTCCCGGTGTAAACCCGCATCGTTCATCTTGCGCTTGAGTTCTTCCATGTAGAAACGAGACATGGTGAGATCCAGGGCACTCAGATACGCCCTCTGCCTGACACGCTTGATGCTGGACAGTAGCAGTTCCAACTCCCCCTCCCTGGGGGGACCAATCTCCAGCATGGATGGCCTGGGCAACCTGGCCCTGAAGCACGAGGCCTCCATGAGGTTGAAAGGCTGGACGAAGGCGAGCCCGCTGGAACGATTCCGGGAGGCAAAATCGTCGTGGACCATGTGGTTCCATGAGACGTGTTCCTCCGCGTACGCCAACAGCCACCTGCTGTCGGGATCCCCCTGGGCGTGTTCGAAGGCGTGCAGGTAGATGTCTCTCAGGATCTTGCGGCTTTGAACGTTTGAAGGGCGCTTCCGGGGATGTAGAGCCAGTTGGTGACCAAGCCAGGTACCGTGGTAGATCTTTGTCATGGACACCGTGGCGACGGTTCCCCTGGGTGAGGGCCATACCACCATGGAACCCACCTGTGGCGAGCTGCGAAAGGCTCGGCTCACGTTGGAAAAGTGCTTCTTCAAAGGCGCAAAACTCTTGGGGTTCTTGCCAGAGAGCGCAAAATAGCCTGACTCGGTATAGACGTCCCACACATCGTCGGTCCAGAAAGCGCCGTTGGCGGTCGTGGGGTAGAGAAACTGCTCGAAGAAACCGACCCATGGATCTTCGGGGGCGTAGCCCTCTATTCGAACTCCGCAGACAGCCCGCCCGGAACCGTCCCTGTTGTCCAGTGGCACCCAACTCACCTTCCCCTTGATCGTCACTCCATCGTGCCCTGGCCCCTGAACCTGGATTTCGCCCAGCTCCATGCCTGGATAGAGCACGTTTGCAATGGGGTCGGCCTCGAAACCCATCCCCTCACGCGAGACATCCACGAGGGGAGCCCTCACGGTCATGCCCGAAAACTGCGGGTGCCGGAACGAAACCTGGTAGCCGGAAGGCGCCTCCGTTCTTCTCCACCTGCGCCTTCGGAACACTTCGACTCTCGAGGGTACTGGAAAAGCCACGCCGCCCTGGATACGCCGGATGCGTATCACCATGAAGCGGTAGTGGAAATGGCAGCCTGACATCTCCACAGTGAACGGCGGCCTGACAAAGAAACCGTCCATGGCGCAGCGGAGGGGCATGTCGCTCTCGGGCTCGATCCCCGTGACTCGCAGCTCCCCTGAAAACCCCTTCTCCGTGTAGATCCGACCAACTCCCGTCTCGCTGAAGATGGCGCGTATCGCCCTGCGAATGCGCGGCGCCCCATCGATGATCTCACGACGCATGGGAGGATTTGCGTGAAGCACGATGAGGTCATCCCTGTAGAGCTTGCGAATGACCACCATGATCTCTCTGGCACGTTCCAGTGAAACGTCCCTCAATGCCACGGCAGCAAAAGAGGGGCGCCCCGCGGAGTTGTATTCGATGGTTCCAAGCAATCCGTGGAGGGGACCGATCTCGATGCTGCCCAGGCACAGGGTGAGGTCCATGGACTGGCCTTGCCTGAATCCATCGTAGTTGCCCGGCCCCAGCCAGATTCTCGAAGGACATAGCCGCCTTATGGGGTTGGTAGCCCCGTTGGCCCCGTTGATGCGAGCCAGCACCCGCCCACCTGGAAACCTGACAAAGTAGCCCAGCCCATGCAGGGTGCGGCCGTGAAGATCAGAAAGATATACGCTTTCCATGGCTGTTTACGCTGCCCATTCCTGTTTTCGGTCGACGGGTGATGGTACACGCTGACGGGGGAGAGCTGTGTCGTCTTTCTCCTGTTACCGTAAATTGCTTTATTAATTATATTACTCCACAACAAGAAACAAGTTCAAGCAGCCGCCCCAGGTTCGAACCGAGGCGAGGCTTCAAGACAGCGAGAGCAACGGGCCGAACCGGTCTTTTCAGTTGCAGCTTTTCATCGGCGCCAGAGCAGCTCCCGCATGAACTCGCCGCCCTGCAAGGCCCCCATTGAACCACCCATTGCAGCCAGTTCGTGGAACCGGCTCTGCGAATCAGGAGGGCGATCCGGATCGGCTATGAGTACGGGAACCGGCTCTCCTACGTGATCTCCTCGCTCCACCGGGGTCAGGTGGTCCGAGAGTACCGCTATGACGGTCTTCCAGCCCTTTCCGGCAATGCCCTCGACAAAGGGCCCAAGGAGCCTTCCGTCGGCGGATTCCAGGCAGTGGATCTTCAATCCCAGGTCACGAGCGTGACCGGCTTCATCGGGGCCCTCCAGGTGTACGAAGACCAGGTCGTGGTCCTGGAGCGCCGAGATTGCCGCTCGGCCCTTGGCTTCGTAGTCGGTGTCGAAAAGGCCGGTGGCTCCTTCCACGTGGATGGATGTCATGCCGGCATGACTACCCAGGCCATGGATCAGGTCGACCGCAGAGATCACCGCTCCGCTTATCCCGAAACGCTGCTGCAGGGTGTCCATGCTGGGTTTGCGCCCCGGAGCCCAGGGCCAGATACACGAGGCAGGAACTTTGCCGGCGCGCCCGCGAGCCAAGTTTACGGGATGGGCTGCCAGCAACGAAAAAGAACGCCGCACCATTCCGTTGAGGATGGCTGCGGTTTCCAGCGAATCGGTTTCCTGGTGTGATGGTTCTCCCGCGTGGGAATCGAGGGGCGTAATTTCCAGCTCGGAAACCGGGCGCCCCACGTTGTCGTGGGGTGGGTGGCAGCGAAGGCGGTGGGAGAAGCGGGAACCCCGCATGACAAGCAGATGCCGGTAGCTGTTGCCCAGGTGCAACTCCACACCGGGTGGACAGAGTTCCTGGCCCAGATCCGCCAACAGGGCGGCGGCTTCGGCAGTGGAAATGTGACCAGAGCTGTGATCCTTCACGAGCCCGTCTCGTACGGCGATGAGGTTGCATCGCATGGCAACATCGGAGTCGCCAAGCTCCACGCCCAGGCTTGCCGCCTCCAACACCCCCCTGCCCTGGTAGGTCTTCCGAGGGTCGTAGCCCAGGACCGACAGGTTGGCCACGGCGCTGTCGGGAGTCATGCCCGCGGGAACGGTGCTCAGGGTTCCCAAGCGCCCGCTCCTGGCCAGCGCGTCCAGCTCCGGCATGCGGGCCACGGCAAGAGGAGTGAGCCCACCCAGCCGCTCCATGGGCAGATCCGCCGCGCCATCCAGCAGGAATATGGCGTACTTGACTGGCTTGTTGACACTCACATCAGCCCCCTGGAAAGCGATCCACCAGCTCCGCCCTGAACTGGCGGTAGTCCACTTCCAGAGATTCACAGTACTCCGGGAGCGAGTCCACCCTGGCCAGGCCGGGAGGTGTTTGAGGTTCGACTCCGGTGAGACGACGCAGCTCGTCGGGGAACTTGGCGGGATGCGCAGTCTCCAGGCTGACCGCCAGGGTATCCGGGGGGGTCTCTCCGCTGGCAAAGAAGGCATCCAGGCCAGCCCAGCCCACGGCGCCGTGGGGTTCCAGGAGCACCGAGTGCCGACGCCACGCGGTGGCGATGGTGTCGCGAGTCTGCTGGTCGTCGATGGATATGGCCCACATGTCGGCACGGATACGGTCCATATCCGGTAGCTCCAGAAGCTCTCCCGACTCGGTCAGGCGCCCTCCGTAGAGGTGCACCAGCCGGGCCAGGTTGGACGGATGCCCCACGTTCATGGCGTTGGATATGCAGACCCGCGAGGGTTCCAGCCTGGAGTAGGAAGCGGTGGAGAAGAAACGCGGGACTTCGTCGTTGGCGTTGGTAGCCACTACGAAGCGTTCCACCGGCACACCACAGCGAGCCGCCAGGAGTCCACCCACCAGGTCACCGAAGTTACCGCAGGGTACCGAAAACACGATGGGCTCGCCGGCATCCACGTCGGCAAGCTGCACGTACGAATACACGTAGTAGACCGACTGGGGGAGCAGCCGCCCGATGTTGATGGAGTTGGCGGAGGAGAGGCGTATTCCCGACAGCAGTGGGTCCACGAAGGCTTTCTTGACCATGGCCTGGCAGTCGTCAAACTTGCCCGACACGGCAAACGTACTGACGTTTCCACCGATGGTGGTCATCTGGCGCCGCTGCCTGGGAGAGACTTCGTCCACCGGGAAGAGCACGACCACGTCCACACCGGGGACACCGGCAAAGGCCCGTGCCACGGCGCTGCCGGTGTCGCCCGATGTGGCCGTGAGGATCACCAGGCGCTCATCGCCGGGCTTGACGAGGCGCCCCATGAGCCTAGCCATCATGCGAGCAGCGAAATCCTTGAAGGAGGCGGTGGGGCCGCGATCCAGCCTTAGCAGGTGGCGCCTGCGGTGGACCCGCTCCAGGGGCACCGGAAAGTCGTAGGCATCGTGGCAGATGGCCTCCAGGTCGGCATCGTCCAGCAGACCGGCCGTGTATTGGCGCAACACGGCGAAGGCCACTTCGGGGTAGGTTCGGCCCACCAACTCCCTGAGTTGGGCCCTTGAGAACGTGGGGAAACGCGCCGGGAGAAAAAGCCCCCCATCTGGTGCCAGACCCATGAGCAGGGCATCGGCCAGGCCGCATGTTCCGGCCTCGCGGTTGGTGCTCAAAAACAGTATGGTATCCCGCACGGTTCACTGCTCCAATCTTCGGAGGTTCCAAGATTCGCCTGGTGGATGAAACAAGACCGATCAGAGGGATTCCAGGGCCTGCTCCAGGTCCTGGATGATGTCGTCGGCGGCTTCGATCCCCACCGACAGGCGCACGAGACCGTCGGTGAGCCCACGGGTAAGTCGCTCCTGCCGGGGCACATCTACATGGGTCATGGTGGCCGGGTGGGTGATCATGGTTTCGACCGCACCCAGGCTTTCGGCCAGGCTGCACAGGCGCACACCGTTGAGGAGCTTCTTCCCCGCGGGGATGCCGCCCTTCAACTCGAAGGAGATCATGCCGCCGAAGTTCTTCATCTGGCGGCTCGCCACGCTGTGCCCCGGGTGGCTTGGCAGCCCGGGGTAGGTGACCCTGGCCACCTTGGGATGCTGCTGGAGGAACTTGGCGGTTTTCATGGCGTTGGCGCAATGGCGCTCCATGCGCAGGGAGAGGGTCTTCACGCCCATCAGGGTGAGCCAGCAGTCGAAGGGACTTGGAACCGCGCCGATGGACTTCTGGAAGAAGTGGAAGCGATCGGCCAGCTCGTCGTTGTTGGTGAGGACCACTCCACCGATGAGCTGGTTGTGGCCGCTCATGTACTTGGTGGTGCTGTGAACCACGATATCGCAGCCGAAATCCAGGGGCCGCAGAAGAGCCGGCGTGGCGAAGGTGGAGTCCACACCCAACAGGATATCGTGCTGGTCTGCGATGCTGGCAATGGCTGACAGGTCGGTGATCTTTAGCAGGGGATTGGTGGGCGTTTCTACCCAGATGAGGCGGGTCTGGGGCCGGATGGCCTGGCTCACCCGGGCGGGTTCTGAGGAATCCACGTAGGTGAAGCTCAGACCCTGGCGGGTGAGGATCTGGTTGAAGAGACGGGAGACACCGCCGTAGACGTCGTCGCTGCTGACCACATGGTCACCCGCGGAGAGGAGCTTCAACACCGAGTCCACCGCCGACATGCCCGAGGCGAAGGCCACGGCGTGAGCAGCGCCCTCGATCCCTGCCAGGCAACGCTCCATGGTCTGCCTGGTGGGATTGGAGGAGCGCGTGTAGTCGAATCCCTTGTTACGACCCACCTGCTCCAGGACATAGGTGGCGCTCTGGTAGACCGGCGGCACGATGGCGCCGGTGCTGGGATCGGGTTCGATACCCCAACGGACGACCTTTGTGTCGAAATGCATCAGTCCTCCTTGTAGCCCCTGGCCTTCATCCAGTCATCGTTGATGAACTTGGTCATGTAGTTGCGGACGGAATCAGGCAACAGGCACAGACAATTCTGGCCCTCGCGCAGCCCGGCGGCCTGGCCAAGGGCAGCCCACACCACGGCCCCCGATGAGCCACCAACCAGGAGACCTTCTTCGCGGATGAGGCGCCTTGCCATGTTGAACGATTCGCCATCCCTGGTCTTGACGTACCGGTCCACCAGGCCATTGTCCAAGACCTCCGGGAAGAAGTCGTAGCCGATGCCCTCCACGTCGTATGCAAAGACCTGGTCCCCTCCCCCAAGAATGGAGCCCTCCGGGTCCACACCCACTATGACAATACCGGGGATGGCCTCCTTGAGCCGCCTGGCCACGCCGGTGACGGTCCCCCCGGTTCCAACTCCTATGACCAACATGGAGAGATCGCCGCCGAAATCCCGCAGGATTTCTTCGGCGGTGCCGTGGTAGTGGGCGTCGGGGTTGTCACTGTTGGAGTACTGATCCAGGATGTGAGCGCGTGGAAGCTCCCTTTCCAGCTTCTTGGCCACCTCGATATGGCTTTCGGGGGAGTCCCAGGCGGCCTCGGTGGGGGTCCTGACGATCTCGGCGCCAAGGGCTTCCAACACGGCTTGTTTTTCGTAGCTCATCTTTTCGGGCATGGTGATGATCATTCGGTAGCCCGCCACCGCCGCGGCCATGGCCATGCCTATGCCCGTGTTCCCGGAGGTGGGCTCGATGAGGGTGTCGCCAGGCCGGATGCGCCCGGCCTTTTCGGCTTCGCGGATCATCCTGACGCCTATGCGGTCCTTGAGCGAACCGCCGGGATTCAAGAACTCACACTTGCCCCACAGGTTGCACTTCAAGGATGCCCCAATCCTGTTCAACCTGACCACGGGGGTATTGCCCACCACGTCCAATATGCTCTCATACCTTGCCATTTCCACACTGCTCCCTGGCGATGCATTGATCGGGCAACACCTGCTCCCCCTGGGCTGACGGCCTGACGACAACCGCCCTGCCACCTGTGGTCAAAGAGGCCCGAAGATGTACAGCAGGGCCCTGTATAGCACGAAAAACGCTCTCGGTTCAGGTTCCGCCGTACAGACTCAGGGACTCGGAACAGATTTCGGCGCTGCCCAGAGTCGAGAGCAGGCCATCGCTGCGCATGGCCTCCAGCTCCCGCCACTGCGCAGCGGAAGTGGGCGCCACCACGTGCCATCTGCTCTCGGGCTCATACCTCATCTGTTGTTCCAGGTTCATGGAGACGCCGTATTTCCTGAAGAACGCGGCACCCTTTCCAGGATTCTTGGCCAGAATCATGTCTCCCTCCCCGATGCCGCGCTCCCAGCCCCGGGCTTCCACCCTCAGGCAGGGAACTCGGGCCATCAGCTCCAGCAGCAGTTCGGCCTCGCTCCGGAATCCCAACAGGAAGAGATCCTGGGGCATCTCGCAGGAATCCCCTGAGACATACTCCGCCACGAACTCGGCCGTGGCTGCCGCCCAGCAATCGGGCCTGGGCCCAAGGTACAGGTTGTGGTCCGTTCCCTGGAAGAGACCCCCGAAATAGGGATCGCCCGCCTGCCAGGCAGGGGCCGCCACCGTTGGCAGCGGAACGTGGCCCAGGATCCGCGGAAATGAACGTTGAAGGAGCTGGATCATGGCCACCAACAGGATCCCCCCGGCCGCCATGCCACGTACCCGGCGCCATGAAATCGTGGCGATGCCCGCCGCCAAGATGATGGGAAGGGCTGGATGAACCACGGATGCGTAGTAGAAGTTCTTCTTGGGGATGAGCGACAACACCAGCAACGGCCCCGCCGTCCATCCCAGGATCTCCGCCTTGTATCGACCACGCCACAGGTACAGTACCATGGCCAGCTCCAGGGGCAGGGCCAGCCACGGAGTCAAGCCACGCCAGTACAGGTGGGCAAGGTAGGCGCCCAGGTGCCGCCAGTGCCACCAAGGAAAAGCTGCCTGGTAGCTGGGGAGTAGAGCCTCGTTGAGATATCGCTCAGTGCTGACGCCGAGTTCCCCTCCCCAGGGCAGGTCCGCCCACAACCACGCCAGCAGGCAGAGCAAGCCAAGGAGCGGGGCAAGGCCCACGAGGCACGTTACTCTACTCACCTGCTCACCCTGGCCATCCCTCCCGAGGATGACGGAGCGCATGAAAGCAGCTCCGGTCATGGAACCCAGCGCCAGAAGCAGCAAGAGGTTGTCGGTGGGAAGTGGGCTGAACATCGCCGCCGCCCCAAAGACCAGGGCCAGGCCGATGGAGGGCAAGGGGCGACTCAACCCGCGAGAACGCAGCAAGAACAAGGCACCCAGGAGCAAGAGCGGAGCCTGGGGACCGTAGACATCCCAACGACGGTAGGCAAAGGCCATGACCGGTATGGCTGGCAATAGCGCCGCCGAAAAAAGGCCAGCCCCGACTCCAGCGACGTGGCGCCCCACCATGAAGGCCAACACCCCCGCCGCCACCGAGGCCAGCAGGACCGAGTAGAGAGTCAGGTCGGAACTCCAGCCCAGCAACGGGTGGAGCGCCCAGGGCAACAGGGGCAGCAGGCCCTGATCAAGCGTCCATCGCCCATCCTGGAGAAGGCCAGTGAGACCGACGACCTTCTCACAGCAGACGCCCTCCGAAGAGATGCCGTCCAGCCGGATCCAGACCAGCAGCAGAAAGGCGTGGAACAAAGACACCAACGCCAGGATTGCCAGGTGCCGCCGGTTCCGGGGCATTCCCGCCGATCCGGGCTTCAACCGCCGTTCCTGCCCCGCCCCCTGGTGAACAGGGCCTTCAGCGACAGGGGCAGGTTGAAGAAGGCATCGAAGACCATATGTTCCACCAGGGCGCCCTTTTCGCCGAAGACCGGGATGACCCTGGCCGCTCTCGTCGCCCAGGTGCCCCCCATGAACCTGGCCAGCCCGGGGAACCTGGCCACCATCTGGATGGGGAAACCCAGGTACCCCACGTAGTGCCAGAAGGAGATCACTCCAGCAACCCAGTAGTCCTTGATGTTGCGATCCCGGATCATGCGGTACACCACGTAGGACCCGCGGGTGAGAGAGCCCGGCGAGATTGGCGTGCCCTGGAAGAAAGCCAGGATCAACGCCGAAGTCACCAGGCCTTCCTGCCAACTGGTGGCGTGGAAGATCATGTAGTAGGCGGCGATGAGTAGCGCCACTACCTGGGTGACCGGCAGCGTGCAGAAATGGACGGCCACACACTTCAGGTAGGTCTGGATGAAGGGGTCGCCGATGCTGTCCAGGATGCGTTTTTCTTCTTCTTCGTCCAGCATTCCCTCGGCACGGGCAAACTCCACCTGCTGGAGCAGCCACTTTTCCCTCACCTCGGCCTTGAAGTAGAGCTTCAGAGGATAGGTCAGGGTGTTCCAGATGCGTGGTATCCAGGTGGACGGCTCCGACAGGAAGCGATGCACCCGGGCGGGCATCCATCCCATGCCCAGCATGTGGGCCCAGAAACGCAGGGGTTGGTCCGGAAGGCGCGCAGCACGCTCGTCGTCCACTCTTCCCGCCCTGTGCCAGCCCAGTACGGCCTCCAGGCGTCTCACCCTCATGGTGGTGGAAAGGTATGGGAGGCTGGTGAGACATCTGCCCACATGGGCTCGCCAACGGGCATTTCCCCAAAGTTTTCTACCCAGCTTGCCCAGCAGGGGAATCGCTCCCAGCAGCAGAAACAGGACAGATCCCACGCTGGCGGCCTCCAGGCGCCGGGCATGATTCCGGTCCAGCAGCCCCATGGTTTCCCAGTCCCGGATGGTGGCCGAACGTACCTGGGAACGCAGGCCGGAGTCCAGCAAGAGACGAAAACCGTGGTGACTGAGATCCGGCAGAGAAGCCCTGTAGGCGGCCTCGCGTGCCTCCAGCTCGTCCAGCAAGGGAAGGAGATCCCGGAAATGCTCGCGCCGCTGCTCCACCCAGGCGCGGAGCCTGGGCAGGTCGCCACGGTCGAACTGGGCCAGGGAGCCTCGCGCCAGTCCCCGTAGAATGAGTCGAAAATCCACCGGGCTCATGGGCAGGACGGCCAAGAGGGCGAGACCGGCCCTGAAGTCGATGGCGGTGAGGCCGTCGGCCGGGCCCGGGCCCGCGTCCAGACGTTTGAGCGCGTTGGGTTGGCTCTTGAGAGACCACCATTCGTACTGGCGCGCCAGCTCCGGCGCTCCCATCTGGTGAAAGAGCCGAACCAACCTGGCCATGAAGGCTCGCTTGTTCAGGTACTCGGGCGATGGAACGTCGTCGCGGGGTTGGTCCCAGGTCCAGGCCCGGTGCTTTCGGCGGGAGAAGAGCTGCTCATCCACCTCTAACTGCCAGGTGCGCCCTTCCACCCACTCGGAAATCTCGGCCCAGCTCCGGAGTTCTTCGTCGAAGAACAGGCCGATGACATCCACGATGGCGTCTTCACGGCCCGTTTCCACCTTCATGCCGCGACGGATGAGCTTCTGCCAGATGGCACCGGCCATGACCGCGTCGGGGTTGACCTGGGCGGAGAAAGCCCCCTGGAAGGCAAGCCAGTAGAGGGCATTCCTGAAGCGCAACGCCAACCCGCCCGGGGGCCTGAGCACCTTGACCGCCACCACGGAACCCTCTTCCAGGCCAACCAGTCCGGCATCCACGCGCTCCAGCCTGGCCTGGTAGACCTGACCGGCGAAGCCCCCGCCCACGAAACGCAGCAGACGAAGATCCACCGAACCCCGGGCCATGGGGTGAACACAGCGCACCTGCACCCGAAGCAGTCGGCCTGGTTCATGACGCGAGGGATGCCAGGCCCTGTCAATGTCGGCGCTCTGAATCTGCCGGATCAAGTGACTACGCACCGGATCCCTGCTCCATTCGCCCCCATCCCCATGCTCCGGGCCGGGCATGTCCTGGCCGGTGGAAGAGCGGGAAGGAATCTCGGTTGGCGGGGATCCTGGACCTGGAGGACCTTCAACCGCCGAAACTTCGGCAGGTTCCCCCTGCAGGGACAGGGTCTCGATGTCTTGGGTGCTCATTTTGCTCATGTCCGTTCAGGGCGCGGGGACTCCCGGAAGAGCCCCGGGGGGCCGGGTGATCTCCAGGGGCCGGGACGCCATCAGAAGGACCCGGATTCCTGCCGCAGGGCTCGTTTCCAGGATTCCAGCCGTTGGGGGCCGTAGGCTCGGGACCATGCTCGCAGGATACGCTCCAGCGGAAGATCCGCGAATGTACCGTGGTGGGCATGGTATTGCACGAAGCTCCTGCCAAGGGAATCGTGACGAGGGAACACGGCTTCGCGCCAGCCATCGAAGTCCACCAACGGGAAACCGTGTTCCAGGCACAATTCCCGGTCGAATGCTGGGGTCACGGCCAACCAGGCACCGTCCAGGTACAACTGCACGTACGAGTGGTATACCAACAGGTTGGTGCCCAGGAACTCGAAGACGTTGTCACGCGCCAGGTCGTTGGTGATGTCGGCGAAGACCAGGCGCGAAGGGATACCTGCCGACCTCAAGAGCGAGGTGAGCAGTACCGCCTTCTGGATGCACTGCCCGCTGCCGCGTTTCAAGGTGGCTGTTGCCTTGAAGTGCTCCAGAGCGAAGAAGGGAGTGTAGGGGCTGTACCTTATGCTGTCGCGAGCCAGCAGAAACAAGCGCCTGGCCCGTTGGTGGTCATCGTCCACGCCGTGGCAGGCTCGTTGCTTCAAGGCGAGCACGGTGGGATGTTCGCTTTCCACGGTGTAGGTGGGAGCGAGAAAAGGCGCGAGATCTGGCGCTGCAGCACGCTCTGCCGGAGGAATCATGGGGACCTTTCCTTGGGCCGAAGCCAGGACGCCGTCGGCTTCAGGACCGTTCCGCACGGGCGATGGCGTCCAGGATCTTTTCCGGGGTGATCGGGAGATGGCGGATGCGAACACCGATGGCGTCGTAGATGGCGTTGGCGATGGCGGGCGTGGTGGGAACCAGCCCTGGCTCCCCCACCCCCTTCGCGCCGAAGGGCCCTTCCGGGGCCAGGGTTTCCATGAAGTCCAGGTGGATGGGAAAAGCCATCTCGCGGGCCGTGGGGATCTTGTAGTCGGTGAAGCCGTCGTTGAGGATACGCCCTTCCCGGGTGAGCACTTCTTCGTATAATGCGTAGCCCAGGCCCTGGGCCAGGGCACCGTAGATCTGACCGCGCAGTGTCTGGGGGTTCAAGACCCTGCCCACATCGTGAACGGCGGCCAGGCGAAGGATATGGATTTCGCCGGTCTGCCGGTCGACCTCCAGCTCGACGGCGTGGGCGCCATAGGCATAGGCGGCCGACAGGTCGCCGACACCGCGGGTCCAGTCGGGCAGCTCCGTGGGTGGGTCGTAGAAGCCATGGGCCACGAGCAGCTCGCCTCCCTCGCGAAAATGGGCGGCGCGAAGCAAGCGGGCAAGCTCCAGCTTGAGAAGGGGCTCGTCAGGCCGCTCCCGCGGGAAGATGAACCCATCCCGCAGGTCGAAATCATCCGGAGCCGGCCTCGGGTTGGGTCGTGGGAGCGGTTGGCCAGGGTGGCTGGCCCCGTGGCGCTTGATCTGCTTGCCCACCAGGTCAGGATAGAGCTGGACGGCCAATTCGAAGATCCTCTTGCGGGCCTTTCTTGCCGCGATTGCCACGGCGTTCAGCGAGGTGAAGGCGCCACGGCTGGCGTGGGTGCCAACGTCCCAGGGACAGGTGGAGGTGTCGGTCTGGGTGATGAAGACCTTCCGTGGTCGAACTCCCAGGTAGTCCGCAACGCCCTGGGTCAGGGCCGTGTGCTGGCCCTGGCCCATTTCCACGCTGCCGGAAGCCACGTAGACGTTGCCGAAGTCGTCGAAGCGGATAATCACTCCGCTGGCGTCGGAACGGTAGATACGGCCCGACCCCCCCACATGGCAGAGAGCGGCCATGCCCACGCCACGCCCCGCGGGACGAGTGGCATGCCAGTCCACCTGCTGGGCAGCCCTTTCGATACACTCATCCATGGCACAGGTCTTGACCTTCAAACCCATGGGAGTGATCTCACCGGGCTCATTGCAGTTGATCCTGCGCATTTCCAGAGGGTCTACTCCCGCTTCTCGGGCCAGGTCGTCCAGGTTGCTCTCGATGGCCCAGGTGACCTCGGGATTGCCGTAACCCCGCATGGCCTGTGCGTAGGTATTGTTGGTGTAGACCAGGGTGGAGTCGAAGCGAACCACCGGCACCTTGTAGAGTGAAGTGGCGGGCACCAGCATGACGGAAGGGTACGTGGCGCCCCAGGACACGTATGCGCCGTTGTCCTGGGTAACGTGGAGATCCCGGAAGGTGAGCCTGCCTTGGCTGTCACAGCCCTGCGCAACTCGCACACGGGTGGATTGCCGGGGTGAGAGGCAGGCGAACTCCTCTTGCCGGTCGTAGATGATCTTCACCGGGCGCCCGGTACGATGGGCCAGCAGGATTGCGATGTATTCATATGTATGGGTGTCGAGACCGGTTCCGAAGGCGCCTCCCAGGGTGGGCACCACGACGCGGACGTTCCTGTCGTGGAGACCCAGCGCTTCCAGGGCTCCCATGAAGTCACGCTGCGCCAGAAAAGGGATCTGGGTCTTGGCCCAGATGGACAGGTTGCCCGACAGGTCGAACTCGGCGATACATCCGGCCGTGCCCATGCAGCTCTGCTGGATGAGCGGCGTGGAGTAGACGGATTCCACCACGTGGGCCGAACGCAGCCTGGCCTGGGCCAGGTCCCCCGAATCGTGCTTGAAGGTCACGGGCACCAGGTTGTCGGTCCTGGGCCTGCCCCTGGAATCGCGTTCGTGGATGAGGGGAGCGCCGGGAGCCATGGCGCTCTCGGGGGTGAAGACAGCGGGGAGAGGCTCGTACTCCACGCGTATCAGCTCCACCGCCTGGGCGGCGATGTCGGGATCGATGGCAGCAACCGCGGCCACTTCGTCACGAAACTGCCTGACCTTTCCGCACTTCAGGGCGAAGTTGTCGCGCAGGAAACCCAGTCGCACTTCGGGGGTGTCGGCGGCAGTGATCACGGCCCTGACGCCCGGTAGCCCCCTGGCCAGCGAGGTGTCGATGTGCAGGATCCTGGCGTGGGCGTGCTGGCTGAACTTGATCTTGCCGTACAACATGCCCGGCCGCTCCAGGTCCTGGATGTACCTGGCCCTTCCGGTGGCCTTGTCAGGTGCGTCTGGGCGCCGCATGGGCTGGCCCACGTAACTTGGCCGGGTCATCTTTGCTCACTCATGCTGGCGCTCCCGGACGTTTGCGGGTGGTTCCTGCCCAGCCTCGGCAGCTCGACGGATGGCCCTGACGATCTGGACATAGCCAGTGCATCGGCAGAGGTTGCCCAGGAGGGCGTCCTGAATCTCTCGTTCGCCCGGCGCGGGGTTCCGGAGAAGAAGGGCGTGGGCCTTCATGATCATGCCGGGTGTGCAGAAGCCGCACTGAATGGCGCCCTCGTCGACGAAGGCCCGCTGTATCAACGAAAGTTGGCCTGGCTCCCGGGATAGGCCCTCGATGGTGAGCAAAGTCCTGCCTTGCAGCTCCAGCGCGGGGTAAAGACAGGAATTGACCGCCATGCCGTCTACGATGACCGTGCAGGCGCCGCATTCGCCTTCACCACAGCCTTCCTTGGTGCCCGTCAAGCCCAGGGAACCCCGCAGGAGATCCAGCAGCATGGTCCCCGGTCCCACCTGCGTGGTGAAGGGAGAACCGTTGACGGTGAAGCTGATGGTTTGTAGAGCCTTGTTCATGGGTCGCTCCCCCGTGGGAGAGATCCGGGGAGCACCTGTTCCAGGCAACGCCGCAGCAACACGGCAACCAACTTTCGACGGTATTCCGCCGAGGAGCGCAGGTCCGTGATGGGTGATACGCAGTCCTGGGCCAGACCAGCGGCGCGCTCCAGGAGATCCCCGGTCAGCTCGGCACCGCGCAGCATGTCTTCAACCCTCGACAGGCGGAGAGGCACCGGCGCCACGGCGCCTGCCGCCACGTGGATCTGCCGACAACGCGAGCCATCCACGCAGAGCTGCACGGCCACGCTCACCTTTGCCAGGTCCATGGCCACCCTGCTCTTCCGCATGAAGATGGAGCCTGAACCCGGTTCCGGCAAGGGAAGGGACAGGGAGAGAAGCAGCTCGTCGGAGGCCAGGACGGTGCTGCCCGGTGCGATGAAAAAGTCTTGCAGTGGAACCTCGCGTTCCCCTCGGGGGCCGATGATCCTGGCACGAGCGCCCAGCACCAGCAGGGGAGGAGCCAGGTCGGCCGCCGGGGAGGCATTGCACAGGTTCCCACCGACGGTGGCGACGTTGCGGATCTGCATGCTGCCCAGCGTGGAGGCTGCCTGGACCAGGGCCGGGTACAGGCCCTTCAGGTCCTGGTGGTGCAGAATGTCGGCGATGGTGGCTCCCGCCCCCAGGCTGACCCGTTGACCAATTCGGATGTGGCGGAGTCGGGGGATGGAACGGAGGGAGACGAGGGCCCCGGGGCTTCGCTGGCCCTTCTTCACCTGCACCAGCAGATCCGTTCCCCCGGCCAGGGGCCTGGCTCCTGGTGTGGAGGCAAGGAGGCCGATGGCCTGCTGGATGGAGGCTGGCCTGTGGTAGTCGTGGTTCATGCTGATGCGAGACAAAGTGTCGCTCTCCTGGCCGGGGCTTGCATACAACTAACCGGCGATGATCCGCCGTTCCAGAAGCTGGGAGACGAGGGACTCTTCCATGCCCATCTCACGTAGCACCGCGACGGTGTGCTGGCCGTAGGCCGGGGCAAAGGGAAGCTGCCCGCCCGTGGCATCCAGGTGGGGGGTGTCCACTGCCGCTGGCGGCAGGCGGATCCTGCGGCCATCGGGGGCGGTCGTGGCCAGCGCACTGGACCGCACGAAGGGCAGATGGGCCACGCGCTCGATGGGCGTGATGGGGGAATGCGGGACCAGTGCAGACTCCAGGACCCGGAAGATCTCCTGCGCGCTGTGAACGGAGGTGATTGCGGCGATGGCCTCGTGAAGCTCTCCACTGTGGGCACGGCGGCCTTCGTTGGAGGAATACCTGGCAAGAGCCAGGGAGGAAAACATGGGCTGCGCGACGAAACGCTCCCACTGGGCATCGCTGCCGATGGCCACGTATATGTACCCGTCCGCGGATGGGTAGGCGTTCACCGGTATGAACTGGCGATGCTGGTTGCCGGCACGACGCAGCTCGGAGGGAGGGCTGTCCATGTCCAGCATGGGGAGAAAGGTGTGTAGCCATGACACCGCGGCCCTGGCCATGGAGATGTCTATCTGCTTGCCCTCACCCGTTCTTTCCCGCTCCAGCATGGCCAGAAGAACCTGGGCAAATGCCTCGTCGCCCGCCTTGAGGTCCACGATGGGCGGGCCACATTGGAGCGGAGGGCCGTCGGGATGGCCCGTGATGTCCATGTAGCCGCAGAGCGCCTGGATCATGGGATCATAGCCGGGGATACCGGGTTGTTGCAGGCCCATGGCCGAGATGCTGCACCAGATGAGAGCCCCACGCTCCCGGCGCAACGTGTCGTAGTCCATGCCGAGAGCTGTATGACGCCTTGGCAGGGTATTGGTGCAGAAGACGTCCACCGGAAGCTCACGCACCAGGTCGCGCAGGAGCTTCTGGCCTTCCGGGTGCTTCAAATCCACGGCGATGGCTTCCTTGCCGGCATTGGGAGCTACGAAGTAGCTGTGCAGGTCCTTACCCGCCATCTCACGGCCGATGTAGCGGTTGGGATCCCCCCGGGACTTCCGCCCAGGCACGGGAGTGGGCTCCAGGCGGATGACTCGCCATCCCAGGTGAACGAAGCGCAGAGTTGCATAGGACATGCTCAATGCCTGCTCAACGCTGAGGACCACGGGGACTTTCGAGTGGGACATGTTGCTTCTCCCTCGGGGATCGAGTTCTACACCTGTATGGTCTACGCACTCTCCTGGCCAGCCCAGCGACAGCCTCCTTGGTCTTGGCACGGGAAGCACGATAGGTGAATTGCCAGTCGAAGCTCTCTCCAGTCTTCGAAGCCTCCTTCCCCGGAGCCAGGCCCATCCAGGAACCCAAAAGGTGCGAGATGTCCCGCGAAAAGTTCCGAAAAGTCAATGTCGAGATGCTCTGCCCCTACGAACCCGGCAAGCCCATCATGGAGGTCAAGCGTGAGCTGGGCCTGGAGCACGTCGTAAAGCTGGCCTCCAACGAAAACCCACTGGGCCCGTCCCCCGAGGTGCTGAAGGTCCTCCGCGACACCGACCTCTTCCTCTCCCAGTATCCCGACATCAACGGCCACTACCTGCGTACCGCCTTGTCACGGGTGATGGACGTCCCCGTGGACGAGATCATCCTGGGCAACGGCTCGGCGGATCTCATGAAGATGGTGGCCGATGCCTTCCTCGCTCCCGGCTACGAGTCCATGGCACCCGATCCCTCGTTCCCGGTTTATCAGGTCGTCGCCCGCATCGCCGGAGCAGAACCCATCAACGTGCCGCTGGACCAACGGCTCCGGGTAGACCTCCATGCCATGCGGCGTGCGCTCAGCTCCAGGACCAGGATCATCTGGCTCGCCAACCCCAACAATCCCACCGGGCTCGCCATGCCGTGGGAGCCTGTCGAACGATTCCTGGATGAACTGCCCGAAGGCGTGATCACGGTCATCGATCTGGCCTACCAGCACTACGTTTCCCTGCCCGGATACCACGAAGGCATCTCCAGGCTGCGCCACCGCGACAGGGTCATCATCCTGGAGACCTTCTCCAAGGCCCACGGCCTGGCGGGCCTGCGATGCGGCGTCGGCGTGGCCCGAAAGCGCCACGTGGACATGATGGCCCGGGTGCGCATGCCCTTCAGCGTCAACAGCGCCGCCCAGGTGGCCGCCATCACCAGCCTGAAGGACCAGGCCCACATCCGCCGCTCCGTCCAACTCAACGCCCGCGTCATGGAACTGTATCGTTCGGGGCTCACCGACCTGGGCTTGGGGTTCCACCCCAGCGACGCCAACTTCATACTGGTGCGCCTCCCCGCCGGCGGTGACCAGGTGGCCCAGCGCCTGCTGCGGCAAGGCGTGATAGTACGGTACCTCCCCCATGGCGGGCTCGAGGACACCATCCGTGTCACCACTGGCACCATGGAACAGGCCCGGTTCTTCCTGAAGGCCCTGGCACGAATTTTATAGCATGAAACTTCATTCTACCGCTCTTCCAAAGACTGTCGGTGCAACAGTCGACCCAACAGGAAGGTAACGGCATGGAGCGATCCAACGAAGTCCGTACCCTGGCGTTGCTGGGGAACGAAGCCATGGGGCGAGGGCTGGTTGAGGCCGGCTGCCACATGGCGCTGGCCTACCCGGGCACCCCCAGCAGCGAGGTACTTCCGGCGGTGCTACGTTTTGCCCACCAAGAGGCCATCACCATGCACATCGAATGGTGTGCCAACGAAAAGGTCGCTTTTGAGCAGGCATTGTCGGCCTCCTACTGTGGCTTGCGAACCGCCGTCATCATGAAACAGGTGGGCCTGAACGTGGCCGCCGATCCCCTTCTCAGCGCCGCCTACATCGGCGTCACGGGCGGCTTCGTGGTCATAGTGGCCGACGACCCGGGGCCCACCTCGTCCCAGACCGAACAAGACACCCGGCTCTTCGCGCATTTCGCCAAGGTTCCGGTGCTGGATCCCTCAACCCCGGACGAAGCCCGCAACATGGTGGGGATTGCCTTTGAGATCTCCGAGCGCCACCAGCTTCCCGTGATCATCCGCTCTGCGCTCAGGGTCTGCCACGGCAGGCAGGACATCCAGCTCCGCGAGCCCGTGCCGGTCCCGCGAAAGGCCAACTTTCCCAGGGAACCATCCCGCTGGGCTGCCACTCCGCGCCACCGCTTCCAGCAACACCTTGCCCTGAACCGCAAGCTGGAGGCCATCTCCCGGGAGATGGAACGTGACACCCGCCTCAACCACATGCTCAACGCGGGCGCATCGCCGGAGGTGGGCATCGTGGCCGGCGGTGTGCCATTTGCCGTCCTCATGGACCTGCTCCGCAGGCACGGTCTCCACGAATCCATCCCCATCCTCAAGCTGGGGGCTTCCTTTCCCTTTCCCGCGGAGCTGCTGCGAGACTTCCTCTCCGCCCACCGGCACATTCTCGTTCTGGAAGAAACCGACCAGCTCGTGGAACTGCTCCTGGACCAGCGCCAGGCCGTCTCCGGCAGGCATGACGGCACCGTTCCCCGGGAGGGTGAACTGGACGCCGCCGTCGTAGGTGGAATCCTCTCGGATTTCTTCCTGCGTCATGGCATCATCGGGGAACCATGGAACACCGGGCAGGAACCCGCCGCCCCCTTAGCATCCCTGGAGCTGCCCACTCGACCCCCCACGCTCTGCCCTGGCTGCCCCCACCGTGCCAGCTTCCTGGCCATACGTCGCGTGGGCGGCGCCAGGGGTATCTACCCCTCCGACATCGGCTGCTACACGCTCGGCGTGAACATGGGAGCGGTGGACACCGCCCACGACATGGGCGCGTCCATCTCCATGGCCGCGGGTTTCTACCACGCCCACGCCCTGGACCTAGCCCAGGGTACCCGCAAGCCCCGCCAGATACCCAGGATACTGGCCACCATCGGTGACTCCACGTTCTACCACGCCGGCCTGCCTGCCCTGGCCGACGCCGTCTACTCCGACGCCCGCTTCACGCTGGTCATCCTCGACAACAGGGTGACCGCCATGACCGGCATGCAGCCCACCCTCCCCAGCGGAGATCGCGTGTCGGGCGCCGTTGGGCGCAGCATTTCCTTGCAGGAAACCTGCCAGGGCCTGGGCGTCCGGTGGATCCGCACGGTTGATCCGGACGACGTATCATCCATGATCAAGACCTTGCGACGAGCCGTCGCCCATAACCAAGCTCCCGAAGGTGGTATCGCGGTGGTCATTGCCAGGCGTCCATGCGTGATACACCAACCGGACTCTCTGGAATACAAGCCGGTCAAGGTCGAGCCGGAACGATGCAACCTCTGCGGCCTCTGCATCGACTATTTCGGTTGCCCCGCCATCAGCGCCGGGGAGCACGCCATTGTAATCGACCCCGCCATCTGTGTGGACTGTGGCCAGTGCGTCCATGCCTGCGCCAGGAAGGCCATCATCCCTGCCTCCGACGGCGGAACACGGCAGGGAGCAACGACCAGGCGGCCTGAAGGGAGGTCGGCATGAAAGACAGCTTCGACCTGTTGTTGGCGGGTACCGGTGGCCAGGGAATACTCCTCACCTCCAGGCTCCTGATGGGCGAAGCCATCGCCAGGGGTGTTCCCGTCAGGGGAGCCGAGACCCATGGCATGGCCCAGAGGGGCGGTTCCGTGGTGGCCCACGTGCGTTTCGGGCCATGCGAAAGCTCCATGGTGCTGCCGCTGGGGGCGCAGCTTCTCGTGGGCGTGGATGCCACCGAGGCCTTGCGCAACCTGCGTTTTCTCGCCGCTGCCGGAACCGTCCTTGTCAACACCCCCCCCCTGGCCTTCGACGAGCCCTCGGTCATGTACT
The DNA here is from genome assembly GCA_024276675.1 of Myxococcota bacterium. Lineage (GTDB taxonomy): Bacteria > Myxococcota_A > UBA796 > UBA796 > JAFGLY01 > JAJRWT01. Next base: position 20,832 of record JAJRWT010000060.1, read on the forward strand.
ACCTGGCAAGAATCCGGGCACACGTCATCACCATGGATGCGCTGGAGCTGGCTCGCAAGAAGGGATACCCCCGCTCGGTCAACATGCTCATGTTGGGCCTGGCGGCAGCGCTGCCCCAGACCCCCTTCACTCCCCAGGGCCTGCTGGAAGCCATCGCCAGCGAGATACGCCCTCGCTTCCGCGAGTCCGCCCGGGCGGCCCTGCGGCTTGGCGCCACCGCCCTGGCATCGGGATTGGCCACACGGCACCCGCTCCCCGGCGTCGGAGCAGACACTCCCTGATCCCCGCGGAGGCGCCTGCACGGCCTCGGCTCGCGGTGGGATTGACGAACCAGTGGCAAGATCCTATAGGGAATGCTGTTGCACGCCCTCGTAGCTCAGCCGGATAGAGCAACGGCCTTCTAAGCCGTGGGTCCCAGGTTCGAGTCCTGGCGGGGGTGCCTACACCGGATGTCGATGGATCAGACTGCTGCGGACGTAGACCCAGCGGCACACCTGTTCCCCGACCACCTTGCCGGTTTCCACGAACACCGTGGCCGGACGAAGCCGCTGGACACCGTTCTTCGCGGCCAGGATCTCGCAACATCACCGGCATGTGCCCGCCTGGCCCACGGGGGTCCATCTCTCTTGCCCCCCCTGGATTGGAACGTGTTAACAGGCAAATGCCATGTCCATGCCACACCTAGCCACCCTGTTGGGCTCCATCTGGCTGGCTCAGCTCCTGACGCTGTCCGTGGTGTCGGCCCGGGAAGCCGACACTGCCTTCGAGGCCCCGCGAGCCCGCCAGGACTCGGGCCGCCAGCTCCGCTCCATGGCGGACCTGGACCTGGAATTCCTGGAATACCTGGTACGCCAGAACTCCACCTCCAGGTACTACGACGCTCTCGAGGACGTCTCCCGCATCGAACTCAACGAGACCAGGACCCTGCCCATCACCGGTCTCAACGTGGGCCTGGGGGCATCGCCGGAATGGGACAACTTCACGATGAACACCTTCGGCGCCTCGGTGGATGTGATGGACCTCTTGACCTATCCCTCGCGAACCCGCAGAGCGGCCCGGCTGCACGACTCCACCATGGAGGAACGGGCCCAGGAGATCAACCAACTGCTCTACGAGCTTCGTCTCGCCTACTCCACGGCGCTCTCCCTCGAGAGGGCATTGGAGGACCGGATGAAACGCCTGGAACAGATCCGGGCCACACGAGAGCTGGCGGAAAAGCAATTCCTGAACCAGAAGATCGAGCTGAGCGATTTCATGCAGAGTACGGAGATGGAGTTCCAGGCCCAGGAAGCCCTGCGAGAGACCGAGTTGGACCTGGTACATGGCCGCCTGGAAGTGGAACGGCTCATCGAGATGAAACTGGACCAGGCCGTGGCTGCCCAGCAGGACTGGCGCGAACGCACACAACGACCAGATGACCGGTGATGGGCCCGGGGCCCCTGATCCCGGTCCAGCTCCATGCCGACCAGGCTCCAATGTCCACCCCCCACAGGGCTGGCACGACGCTCCAATCCACTCAACGTAAATATCCCTACATCGCCACATATCCAGAGGACCGCAACTCTGCTGGATTCCGTTGTACTCCGGAGAGTGTAAAGATCCCATGTTCACCACAAGGCTCTATCCATGCCCCTCGTCCAGTTTCTACGGCTGCTCTACAGGCGGCGCCTCCTCCTGGTGATTGTGCCACTGGTGGCAGCGGGCCTGGCCACCTGGCTCACCTCCATGACCCCCAGGGAATACCAGGCATCCGCATCCATCCAGGTGAACATGGATGCCTACGAAACCGCCATGGACGGCTCTCGCAAGTCCCTGAACAACTACGAGGTCAGGCGCATCATCTCCGACATCATGGCCCTGCTGGAATCCCGAAAGGTGATCTCCATGGCCGGCTGGGACATGCTCCTGACCCAGGCGAAGAGCCTCGCCCAGGAGGATGAAACGGGCGAACCCACCACATCGCTGCCCGACGGCCGCCTGGCAGCCAACCCCCTGCCCACGGTGATGGAGGACTGGCAGGCCGACAATGGTGGAGACCTGTCGGGTCTCGCCACGGGCCTTGACGGCCTGGACCCGACTCAACAAGCCCTCGCCGCCGTCCAAAGCCTGCCGGAGGACCTGGCGGCCTTCCTCACCTGGGCCATACAGGACAAGGCATCACCCTACTCGTATCGGGCCATCGATGAACACATCAAGATCTCCCAGGTTGCCAGCGCATCCATCGTGAGCATCCAGTACACCTCCGCGAGCCCGGTGTTGGCGGCCCTGACCATCCACCACGTCATACAGGCCTTCGCCCTCGAACAGAGCAGCCAACGCAACAGCGAGGCCACCGGCGCCAGGGCGTTTTTCGAGGAACAGACCGACCTCGCCAGGAAGAAGCTCGCCCAGGCCGAAAGCTCCCTCAAGGCCTTCCGGAGCGAAAACAACATCAGCAACTTCTACGAGCAGACAAAGGCCTTGAGCGTCCACATGATCGATGTCCGGCTCCTGGGTTGGCAGGCTCAGCAAGATGCATCGGCAGCGGAAGCCGAGGCTGCACGCATCGAAGTCGAGCTGGCGGATGATGGAGCACTGCTGGCCCAGGCCCGAAATGCAGTGGACGACGCAGTGATCCTTCGCCTGGTGGACGAACGCGCCGCCCAACGTGTCCGGGAAGACATGACTAGAATCCTCAACGGGGAAGACCTGTCCGCCCCCAGGGAAACACCTGGAATCGACAGGAACGAACTGGACGAAGCCCTGGACGCCCACTTCAAGAGCCGCTTGACCGGAATCGGTATGCACAAGTCCGAGCTGGTGATGCGCTGGCTGGAAAAAAACCTCGAGCGAGATGCGGCCCTGGCAGGAGCCAGGCAGATGGACGCCTACCTGGACGAATTAATCCGTGAAAACTCCCGTTTCGCAATCCTTGGCTCCGAGGTCAGCCGGCTGGACCGGCAAGCCGGGGTGAACGAAAACGAGTTCCTGTCGCTGCTCCACAGCCTGAACCAGGCCAGGCTCTTCGAGCAGCAGTTGAGCCACACGGAGAGCTTTCGCCTGCTGGACCCCGTGCTCCTGCCCGACAAGCCGGTTTCCTCCAGGCGGGCAATGGTGGTGGCCCTGTCGGCCGTGGCGACCTGGGCGGTGCTGGTGGGGTTCCTTCTGCTGGCCGCGTGGTTCGACCAGAGCCTCTACCTCCCCAGCCGAATCGAAAAGGTCCTGGGCGTTGCTGTCTGGGGCGGCATTCCGCACGTGGAACGAGTGGAAAAACGCCCGGACGAGGTGGATCTCCGTCAAGCGACCATCCTTGGCCGGATACTGGCCACAACCACCGGCGCGATGATGCAGAGCCTGGGGGAAGGCCGTAGATTGCAGGTAGTGGGCAATCGCCTGGGCTGCGGCAAGAGCACGGCCGCAAGGATGCTGGCGTGGAATCTGCGTGAACTGGGTCAGCGGGTACGCCTTGTACGGTTGGGCCGTCCCGATCCCGATGATCCCGACACCATCGCCATCGACCCTGATCTGGGACAGGGAGCCAGACTTGGCGCCCTTCGCGAGGCCCTGGAATCTTCCACCGCCCGCTACACGATAGTCGACCAACCGGACATGAGTCGCAGTTCTCTCGCCCTGGACCTGGCGGAGTTGGTGGATGCTTCCCTGTTCGTGCTGCACTCCGGTCACGTGTACAGCCAGGCCGATTCCCGTGCATTGCACAGCCTTGAACTATCCGGCGCACCAACTCTCGGACTTCTCATCAACGGCATCACCTACGAAGCAGTGGAAGAGATAATGGGCGAAGTCCCCATCCGTCGATCAGCACTCCGCAAGACCATCAAGCGCCTTCTGCTGGGGCGTTTCAAGGTAAAACAGGGCCAGCTCCCCGACAACATCAACGGGCAGGGGCGGGGCGGTTGATCCACCTCTGCCTGTGTCCAGGCCTGATCACCCTTGGCTCCACCGAGGCACACAGGGCGCAGCTCCGAGTTCCCACTGTTCCATGAAAGCCCGATAGTGCCGGTGATGCCAGGATTTCCAGCTTGAAGGCGCTCTCATGCCAAGCTATGGATTCCAGGATTCCCGCCTGCGCCTGAACCACAAACAACCCAGGCAGGTCCGAGATGCTCCCCAACAGCAACGCCGCCCCCTCCGACGGGTCCATCTCCGGAGGGAGTTCCCGAATCCTCATCGCCGACGATGACCAGTCCGTCTGCCTGCTGCTGCGCTACAGCCTGCAGGCCAAGGGCTACCAGGTGCAGACCGCCTCCGACGGTAGACAGGCATTCGAAATGATCCGGGAACAACCTTTCGACTTGGTGATAACCGACGTTCGGATGCCCCGGATGGACGGCATACAACTCCTGAAGCGTATCAAGAGCTTCGATCCCGACCTGCCGGTGCTGGTCCTTTCCGCCTACCCCACGTTGGAATTGGCGGTGGAAGCCACCAAGCTGGGAGCCTACAACTATATCCGAAAACCCGTCGACAATACCCAGTTCCAGATAATGGTCCGCAACGTCCTGGATCATCGGGCCAAGGACCAGATCTCCCAGATCTTCCTTCGCCGCGACCATCCTGGCGAAAGCAGGCACGGCATGGTGGGCTCCAGCGATGCCATGCGTTGGGTTCTGCAACGCCTGGAGAGAATCGCCAGGTACAACACCCCCGTGCTCATCGTCGGCGAATCGGGCACGGGCAAGGAGTTGGTGGCCAGAGCCATCCACCAGGCCAGCCCTCGACACGCAGGTCCCTTCGTTGCCTTCAACGGCGCAGGAATCGTGGACAGCCTCTTCGAAAGTGCTCTCTTCGGGCACGTAAAGGGGGCCTTCACCGGCGCCACATCCAACCACAAGGGACTGCTGGAAGAAGCCCACAAAGGCACTCTCTTCATGGACGAAATCGGCGAGATGTCCCCCACCAACCAGGCCAAGCTGCTGCGTGTGCTGGAAACCTACGAGGTTCAACCCGTTGGTGCCAGCCGCCACAAAAAGGTGGACGTCCGTATCCTGGCAGCCACCAACCGCGATCCCGCCGCCGCCATCGAGCAGGGTGAGCTACGGCTGGACCTCTACTACAGGTTGGGGGGCCTCGTGCTGGAGCTACCCCCTCTTCGCAAGCGGGAAGGCGATGTCCGCCTCCTGGCGGCACATTTTCTCTCTTCCATATGCCGGGAAAACCAGGACCTGGACATACGGGGCTTCGCCCCCGAAGCCATGGCCGCGTTGGAGTCGTATGACTGGCCGGGAAACGTGCGCGAGCTTCGTCGGGCAGTGGAATCCTCAGCGGTAATGGCCACATCCAACTGGATCACTCTCCCGGATCTCCCTCCCACAATTGTTCGCAACCGGCGAACCAACCCTCCTTCCACTCCCCCCCCCTCCCCCGATGAACCCGGCAAATCCTCCACCCTGAACACCACTCTCTCCCTGGCCGAAGTGGAGCGTCGCCACATCGCTCGAGTACTGGATATGGCCAGGGGCAACAAGACCAGGGCCGCCCAGGTGCTGGGAATCTCCCGGCACGCACTGTACAGAGTGATGAAGAAACACGGCCTCGGCTAGGCGCCGTCGGGAAAGAGGCTGCGGGAAACAGCCGGCTCGGGCCCTGGCGAAGGGCGAAGCAGAGCGGCCGTGGATGAACCGCGGCCTGCGTTCGGCACAGGCCGCACCCGATGGCGCCGCGCAAGCCTGCTGCCATCTGCTATGCTGGTGACACAGATGAGATCCCCTGGCAGGCAGAAAAGGCGGGCATGGCGACAGGGGCAGGTTCAGGGCGAAACGCCACTCACTGCCACCGCAAACAGAAAGGACAAGGACAAGGACAAGCCCAGATGACCCGTGAACGCAGACAGCACAATCCAAAACCCGCTCCCACGGTGCTCCTGGTGGATGATGATCCCACCAGCAGGACCCTTACCTCCGGTCTCCTGCAAGGCATGGGGTACAGGGTGTACCAGGCCACGGACGGCGACGAGGCCGTTCAGATCGGCGCAAGCCAGACCTGCGACATCATCCTCATGGATCTCCAGATGCCCCGATTGGGGGGTATCGAGGCCACAGGAATTCTGAGAGCATCTGGTCTTCCCACCCCGATACTCGCCCTCAGCGCCACCGTGGATCCCATGATCCGACGTTCCTGCCTGGAAGCAGGGATGAACGATTGCCTCCGAAAGCCGGTGCTCCTGGAAGAACTGCGGAAGGCACTGTCACAGCACCTGCAACCCCACCGGCAGGACGCTGCTTCTCCCATGACCGCCCCATCCCCCGCGGCCACCGGTCCGGAGAGCGCCGATGCCCTGGCCTACCATCACTCGCTCACCATCCTGGCCAAGGATTTCGGGATCCCAAGATCCCAGATCATGACCGTTTTGCAGATGTTCTTCCAGGAGACATCCAGGAGGCTGGAAATGCTGGAAGACGCTGTGGGAGCCAACGACGCCGGCAGCGCCCGCGAATTGGCCCACACCATCAAGGGAGGTGCATCCTACCTTCGCCTGGCCCAGGTGGCCCGGCGGGCAGCCAGCCTCGAAGATGCTGCCAAGGGCGGGAGGCATCAATCCCTGCACACGGAGTTGGCCAGGCTGCGCGCAGCATTCCAGGAGGCCCTGACCTGGATTTGAACCTGCTGCCTTTTCGCGACCCTTCATTCAGACAGCAGCCGCCAGAACCCTGCTGCGCCACTCGGGGGCCAGGGTTGGGCTCATCCCTGAACTGCACCGCCAGCGGCTGGTGAGCAGGTGCCGGCGGCCGCTGAAATGAACACGGGATCTTTACTTGAAAAAAACCAGAATACTGAGTTGGCGCATCCGCTTCTCGATTTGTAGGAAACCTGCCCCGGGTTAATAAATTCGCAGGAGGGGATTGTCCCGATGTCAGAAGCCAAACCCGAAGAACGCAGAAAACACGCTCGCACCTACACACATCTCCCTGTCGTGGTCCAGGATGCCCAAGGGCGGGACACCATCCTCGAGGCCCAGACCATGAACATCTCCAAGGGCGGCGTGCAGTTGTTGGCCAGCCAGGCGGTGGCCGAAAGTGAACGGCTCAAGATCCTCCACGAAGGAGTCGAGCGAGGGGCCATCGTGCTGGAAAGCAAACCATTCTATGGTGGATACCTGGTCCGCTGCATGTTCCTGGAACAGGATTGAACCAGCTCCCGGAGGGAACGTACCAGCGCAGGAAATACAGAATCTTCTCGCGGCTCGCACCACCGGAAAAGGATGACAAGCGCTCCCGGCGAGTCCCGGGACCCAGGCTCATGCCCCCTGGTTTTCCAGGAAAAACTGCCAGCACCAGCGCTGCTGACCTGCAGCCGGGCATCACCTCAACATCAAATGTCAAAACAATGTATATTCTCATGTGTATTCTGGTCAAACATCCGTGAGTCTGGAAGACCATCATGAAAAAAAAATCGAGCTGTCGCGAAGCTCGGCCCGGAGCGGATCACCTTCCCGAATCCTCGGCATCTTCTCCTGGTTCCCGTGGGGGCCATCACCCAGAGCAGCGACAAGGAGCAGGCCTCCCCCCGGTGGAGCAACCCCTCTCCCATTCCAAACCCAAACACGGTGAACGATCTGGATACGTAAAGAAACACGATGAAGCCCTGCTCCTGGCCCGAAGAGCCCAGAAGTCCAGGAGTCCGCCGGCGGACACCGTCGCCGCCCTGAAAGCTCGCCTTGCCCAGGCCCAGGCCAGGGAAAACAGGGCGAGGTCTGCCAGCGAAGCCAAGAGCGCTTTCCTGGCCAACATGAGCCACGAACTCCGCACTCCGCTGAACGGTGTCATCGGCATGACCAGCCTGTTGCTGGACACCCAGCTCGACAGAAAGCAGCGCATGTATGCCGAAACGCTGGGTGCCTGCGCCAACGGGCTCATTTCACTCGTCAACGACATCCTCGATTTCTCCAAGATCGAGGCTGGGCGGATGGATCTGGACAGGATCGACTTCGACCTGCGTCTCGCCCTCGAGGAATCCATCGACATCCTGGCCCTGAAGGCCAGCCAGAAAAACCTGGACCTGGTATGTCTCGTGGAACCCGACGTGCCTTCGCTACTCCGGGGAGATCCCGGCCGCTTTCGCCAGATGGTGCTGAACCTGGCCAACAACGCCCTGAAGTTCACCGAAAAGGGCGAAGTCACCATCAGGGTCCATAATCTCCACGAAGACGAAACCTGTGTCAAACTGAGCGTCCAGGTGGAAGACACCGGCATCGGCATCCCGGAATCACGCCTGGAGACTCTCTTCCAGCCCTTTGTCCAGGCTGATGGTACCGTATCCGCCAAGTACGGCGGAACGGGCCTTGGGCTCTCCATCACCAAGCGAATAGCCGAACTCATGAACGGCGAATGTGGAGTCCGGAGCGTAGAAGGACAGGGCTCCACCTTCTGGTTCACGGCGGTCCTGGAAAAGCAGGCTCATGGCCCACATACGGTCCCGGAACCCATGGTCGAAATCCGCGGCTTCAAGATCCTCGCGGTAGAGGAAAACACCACCAACCGCAACTACTTCGCCACTCTCCTGGAATCCTGGGGCTGCTGCCACCAGGAAGCGGCCAATGCCCTGGATGCGCTGGTGGCCATGCGCAGCGCGGCCGAGGCCGGGGAACCGTTCCAGCTCGCCGTGCTGGACATGCACCTGCCCGTGATCGACGGCGAATCACTGGGGCGCCTGATCAAGGCCGATCCCCTCCTCAAGGACACCGTGCTGGTGATGTTGACCGGCCTGGGCCAGAAAGGCGACGCCGAACGCCTGGAGCAGTTGGGCTTTGCCGGGTATCTCACCAAGCCCGTCAAGGAATCGCAGTTGTTCGACTGTCTGGCCATCGCCCTGGGGCGCAGGGCAGGCAGGACCGACTCCCAGCAGAGCCCGCAAATCGTTACCCGGCACAGCATCAACGAAGCCATCCGCCACCGCAAGCGCATACTGCTGGCGGAGGACGATCCCACCAACCAGTTCCTGGTCTCTGAAATACTGGCCAAGCTGGGCTACAAGGTCGATGTGGTGGGCAACGGCGCCAGGGCCATAAAGGCCCTCCAGGAAAAACGCTATGATCTCATCCTCATGGACGTACAGATGCCCGTGATGGACGGCCTGGAGGCAACGCGCCTGATCCGCGTCGGGAAAGACCTTTGTTCAAGTCCCGACATCCCAATTATCGCCCTCACGGCCACCTCCACCCGGGAGGACCGTACCCGCTGCCTGGACGCCGGGATGAGCGATTACATGACCAAACCCCTGCGACCCCCAGAGATATCCCAGGCCTTGACGCGCTGGCTCCATCCCAAGCCCTCCAGGTTCACTCCCCACGGCCAGTTTCCTCCACCTGCCTTCTCCGACCAACAACACGCCAACACGCCACCCGCACCTTGCAAGGGCGAAGAACCCTCGTCACCCATCCCAACAACGGACACCTGGCAAGACCACAGGGAGCTGCTGGATCGCCTGGCCGGCGACGAAGGCCTGGCACGGCGTATCCTGGCATCTTACCTGGACGACATGCCCAGGCAAATGGCCATCCTGAAAACCGCCCTGCTCCGGGGCGATGCCGCCGAATCCCATCGCATGGCCCACTCCATCAAGGGTGCGGCGGCCAGCGTCGGAAATCACGTGGTAAAGGCATTCGCCTGGGACATCGAAAAGGCCTGTGCCCAGGTGGACCTGGCTCGCGCCATCAAGCTACTTCCCCTCCTGGAAGCAGAGGTGAACATCTCCATACCCAGCCTCCCACCAACGGCTCACGAAACCCAGACATTCAACGAAGTATAGTCGCGCCAGCCGCTGGGGACGAGCCCGGCCGGGCTATCCCACTCTCACTGGCATCTTGCCCTGCCAAATAGCCTTTCATGCAGCCAGGGCCTTCACCAGGTGATGCTTTGCCAGGTGGGGAAAGACGACCCCCAGCCACCGGCTTCCCAGCATCAACGAGACCCTCCCAAGGCCGCGGATCCGATGCACACTGACGTGGTCCCCGCGCATCTCCTGGATGCGGAACCCCGCATCCTCCAGGAGTTCCCGCAACTCCGCCCTGGAGTATTCATACCAGTGGTAGTCGTCTTCTCCGGGGGTGGCCTCGTAGGGGTAGCTGGGGTAGCGGGACTTGCCACGCAGGCATCTCAGGCCCAGCCTGCGCTGGAATGAAGGGCGGTTGGGAGTGGTGAGCAGGAGCAGGCCCGAAGGCTTGAGCAGGCGTCGCAACGAGCGAAGAAAGTCCAGGGCCTTCTCGCGGGGCATGTGCTCCAGCACCTCCAGGCAGGTCACCGCGTCGGCCTGGCCCTGGGGCAGGTCATCTGAATACCCCACGATAAAACGGATCTTTTCGCTGGAGTTGTTCTCCTTCGCTCTCTGGACTCGCTCCTTCCAGGGATCGATGGCCAGTACCTCGTTGGCAAAGGGTTCCAAGGCCACCGTGAGTTCGCCTCCAGCACAGCCAACGTCCACCAACCTGTTGACCAACACCCCGTTCATCATGCGTTTCAAGTCGTGGATTCGAGTGGAGGACCAATTCTTTCCAATGTAGAACATGTGGACTCCATGGCTGAGATGACAAACAACGCCTCAAGTAGGATGAACTGCCAACGCGGCTTCCGGGGAACGGCCATCCAGGGAAAGACCGGAAGCCACGGGGCAGCCACCCTGGAAAGCTGCAAGCCGCATGCCAGAAGTGGAACGTCGTAGGATTGCCTTCTCCAAGAGGCCGAAGAAAGGGTGATTCCGCTCTGTGGGCGCTGCGTTCCACCCTCAGACTTCCATGGGCGCGGAAACAGCACAAGGCGACGAGCGGAAACGGCACGAATCCCCGGGCGGAATCGACACTGCAATCGAGAATCCAGGCTGACTCGCCAGATGGATCCCGCCCAGGGGCCGGGCTGGCAAATTCCAAACCAAGGGCGGGGATCCCTCCCTTCCACCCACCCCCGCCGGTGACACCTGGCACGCGTATTGCTAAATAGCTACACCGAAGCTCTCCCGGAGGCCATAATGCGGCTGGGCACCATGACCCTGGCGTCATCGACGCTCCTGCTGGGCTCCACGCTCCCCAGCGTGGCCCGGGGCGCTTCCTGCGGTACCCTCGAATACGTGAACCCCGACCTCCTGGACGAGATTCACGCCGCCCTGCCCGAACGACAGGCGCTCTCCGACGACCTGGTCGTGGACGTGGAGAAGAGCTTCTACCTCAAGCCTTCATACCAGGGCGCCACCTTTCATATCACCTTCATCCACGAGGGAGCGGGATACCGCAACCAGTTCGGATACTTCGTCTACGACCAGGACGCCCTGAACGCGGAAGCCCCCTCCATCGACGATGTGCTGATTACCCAGGGGACCATCTGGGAAAACACCTCGTACTACTACAGCGGAGGCGACGGAAGCGAGTGCCTGCAGACCGGCCACACCGTGGACATCACCATCGATCCCACGTGGATAGAGTACACGCTGGGCTTCTGGCTCAAGCCCGACGGCTACGATGATCCCTCCGTCACACCCTGGTACACCCTGGACGAGTTGAACAGCGACGACCCCCAGGAACACGCGGTGGTCCTGGACAGCATCTACACGGACTCGGATATTCTCATGGGCTGGGAGGATCTCCCACGCCGGAGCACGGGCTGCGACAACGACTTCAACGACCTGATGCTCACCATCTCCGCCACTCCGGACAGCGTCATCACCGACATCATAGAGACCAACGACCTCCCGCAACCACGAATAGACTCCGACGGCGACGGCGTGCCCGACAGCATCGACGATTTCCCCAACGATCCCGACTACGTCATCGACAACGTCTATCCTCCCGCGGGCGACTATTTCACACTGGCCTTCGAGGATCTCTTTCCCTCCACCGGAGACGGCGACTACAACGACTTCGTGGCCGGCGGCAAGATCCACGAACGTCTGAACCTGGACAACAAAATCGCCTACATCAACGGAATCTTCGTCATGGTGGCACGCGGTGCCGGCTACGACCACGAGTTCCACCTGAAGATCAGCAACACCGGTCCCGGCACCTGGAGCATCACCACCTGGAACGGCGACGACGAGATACTGTCCACGGAATCCGGAGACAGCGAGGGCAACGACCTGGATCTGGTCCTGATCCCCAGTTCCAGGGAGGCCCTTCCCTCGTACAACACCTGGGCCGACCAGGAGATGCAGCGTGGCCATCGCCTGGACTTCTCGTTCACTCCGGACCTGCCCGTGGACCCGGAAACCATGGCCCAGGCTCCCTACGACCCCTACCTGCTGGTCCTGGACACGGGATACGACATCCACCAGATGGGCTTCGAGCCCATTTCCGGCTCTGGAAATCCCACGGACAGAGGGCTGGGATTTGAAGATGACAACGGATATCCCTGGGAGCTGATCCTCACAGATATATGGAACTTCCCACTTGAAAAGGTGATGATCGACGAAGCCTATCCACAGTTTTCCGACTGGTGTACCTCGGGCGGAAGCACAAACCAGGACTGGGACTCCTTTCCAGGATCCCAGGTTCAGACAGTGGACGGCTCGTTCTACCTGCCACTCCTTGATTGAACACCTGCTGCTTCCACCAGGGACCGCAGATCAACGGGGAAAAAAATGAAATCCAAGAACAGAACCATCCAGGGCCTCCTCCCCGCAATCCTCGTGGCTTCCGTCACCTGTGGCTCCCCCGAGACCGGCACTCAGGACCAGCTCCCCGACTTTCGATACCAGACAACCAGGCAGCTTCTCCTGAAAGCCATGGTCACCGACACCGACGGCGACCCGGTATCCCATGCCGTGGTGGCGGTGCGTGCCACCAACAACTGGGGCAGCCCCCGCATCCTGGCCAGGGGCATCACCCTGGAGGACGGCAGCAGTACGGTGCGGCTCACCATTCCCACTGACCACGACAACGTCGGTATTGCCGTGCTGCACCCCGACTACGAGCTGGCACGCGTGGACGACGCCGGGGTGGGCGCGTGGCTGTCCGGACAGCTCTCCAGGGTGGACATCACCTTGACGCCACGCTGAACACCGGGCAGGGGCGCCGCCAGCAGCTCCAGATGGTTCATGGATTCGAGGCGGGAGCTTTCAGTTCCCGTAGCCGTGGGGGTGATCCCTGTGCCAGTTCCAGGCGGTCCGGATGATGGAAGTGGGATCGCCGAACTGCGGGCGCCAGCCTAGCTCGGCCCGTATCTTCCGGGAGGACGCGATGAGCCGAGCGGGATCGCCGGGCCGTCGGGGCGCAGCCACGGCGGGTATGGGATGGCCCGTAACCTTCCGGGAGATGTCGATGATTTCCTTGACGGAATAGCCGTTTTCACAGCCCAGGTTGTACACCGTGGAGGTTCCGCCCCCTTGAAGGCGCTGGTCCGCCAGGATGTGGGCCTGGGCGAGATCGTTGACGTGGACGTAGTCACGCACGCAGGTGCCGTCGGGGGTGTCCCAGTCGGTGCCGAAGATGGCCACATGCTCCCGCTGCCCCAGGGCCACTTGCAAGACGATGGGGATCAGGTGGGATTCCGGGTCGTGGTCTTCGCCGATCTCCCCCGAAGGGTCCGCGCCCGCCGCGTTGAAATAGCGCAAAGCCGTGTAACGCAGCCCGTGCGCAGCGTCGGCGTCGCGCAGGATCTGCTCGATGAACAGCTTTGAACGGCCATAGGGGTTGGTGGGAAGGGTGGGATAGTCTTCCATGATGGGAATTCGCCCGGGCTCGCCATAGGTGGCGGCCGTGGACGAGAAGATGAAACGCCCAACCCCGTGATCCACCATGGCCTGCAGAAGCCTGGTGGTGCGCCCCGTGTTGTTGTCATAGTAGTCCAGGGGCTGCTCCACCGATTCGCCCACCAGGGCGTAGGCGGCAAAGTGCATGACACAGTCAACACCATGCCTGGAGAAGATCCTTCCCAGGAGATCCCTGTCACCCAGGTCGCCCTGGAAGAATTCACAGCCATGCACCGCCTGGCGGTGGCCCTTTTCAAGGTTGTCGAGAACCAGCACCTCGTGGCCGCTGGCCAGAAGGGCTCTTACCACGTGGGAGCCTATGTAGCCTGCCCCACCGACGATCAGATAGGTCTGCATGATCATTCCTTGCGGTCCTTTCCGGGTTGCCTGCACTTGTTTCCGACCGCCTGGCACCGGGCAACCCGCCTGCCAGGACTGGTCGCCTGGGCAGCACAGCATATCACCCACCGTGCATTCCGGCGAAACCGGAGCGCCAAGCAGGCAAGCCCGCCCGGAGCAGGTGGGCTATCCTTGAGCAATGGCCCCACCACCTGCCGGTACGGAAAACAAGCAGGATCCCGGATCCTCCTCCGGGGATGAACACGGCACCTTCATCTGGACGGGGCGCCTGTCCACCGGCTGGGACGTCAGCCCCCTGGAGGGGGCAGGCTGGATCATGGCCACGCTGCTGTTGCCGTATCTCATCTGGAAGGGAGGGCTTCCCCTGGCGGTGGTGCTCCTGGCCGTGCCCGCATCGGCCCTGGCCTTCCTGCTCATCTACCGGTATCCGCTCCTTGGCCTGCACCTGGTGTGGCTGGCAGGTTTCACCGGCACGGGAATCAAGCGCCACCTGAACATTCCCGCGGGCCTGTCGGTGGACTTCCTGCTCCTGGCCCTGCTGGTGGTCATGGTAGTCAGGAACCTCTACGATCGGGATCTGTCCCTGTTGCGCCACCCGGTGAGCCTCCTGGTGCTCATCTGGATTCTCTACTGCTTCCTGCAGCTCCTGAATCCCGAGGCCGTGAGCGCCGTTGCCTGGTTCTACGCGGTGCGCGGCCTGGGCCTGTACATGTTGCTCTGTTTCCTGGTGCCGCTGGTCATACGCAAGAAGGGGCATCTATACGGCATCGTGCTGCACTGGATGGTTGCCGCGGGGCTGCTGGCCCTGTGGGGCATCAAGCAGATATGGATTGGAGTCACGGCGGGAGAGGCGCGCTGGCTGGCTGTTCCTGGGAATGCATCCACCCACATCCTCTTCGGCAAGCTCCGGGCCTTCTCCCTCTTGAGCGACTGTGGGCAGTTCGGCTGTTTCATGGCATATACTTCATTCGTGGCGGCCTGGCTGGCCCTGCTTCCGCTCCGCCTGTACCTGCGCCTGGGCCTGGCGCTGGTTTCCTGCCTGTGCTTCTACGGACTCATGCTCTCAGGTACCAGGAGCGCCATCCTGGCAGTGCCCATAGCCCTCTTCGCAGCCCTTCTCATGAGCCGCCGATGGAAGGTGATCCTCCCGGGAATGATCCTTGGCCTGGCCTTCGTGGGGGTCTTGCGCTACACCACCATCGGTCAGAGCAACTACAACATCCGGCGCATGCGCGATGCTTTCACCCCGCTGGACGACCCCTCCTTCCAGGTACGCCTGGAAAACCAGAAACGCCTGATCCCCTACCTGAAGACCCGTCCCTTCGGAGGGGGTATAGGCTCTGCCGGCTACTGGGGAGCGCGTTTCAGCCCGGGTACCTTCCTGGCCAACCTGGCGCTGGACAGTTGGTACGTGAAGCTGGCCGCCGAGACCGGCCCCATCGGCCTGTTCTACTACCTTGCCATGATGCTCTACACCCTGTGGGTTGGCTTCAGAGTCTATCCCAGAGTGCGCGACCCTTGCCTGAAACAGGTGATCCTGGCCCTCTTCTCAGCCTTCTCCGCAGTCCTGGTGGTCAGCTATTCCAACCAGTACATGGGCCAGGTGCCCACGGGGATCATCATCTACACCACGATGGCGGTGTTTATCATCGCCCCCAGGCTGGACTCGGGGGACTCGGAACGGCGCGCTGGTCTCGTCCCGCCCCATCAGAGAGATGGGGCCGCCGGCTCGACGGGAGCAATTTCCCGATGGCGCATGGCAAGGCGTAATGGGCGAGATATATCCGGCAAGGAACAATGCCCCAGGCGTGAGGGACCAGGAACATGAGCGCCCGGAAAAGGAGTTGTCCATGCGCCATCCCTCGTTGTCCCCATGTTGCAGGAGCGAACAGTGAACTTCCGGAGCATAGCCGATCTGGATGACACCATCGTCGGCAACCTTCACAAGGTTCCCCGCGACACCCGACTGGTGGTGGGCGTTCCTCGCAGCGGACTCCTGGCCGCCAGCATGTTGGCCCTGCACCTGAACCTGCCACTGACCGACGTGGAAGGCCTGCTCCAGGGGCGGCTCATCCAATCGGGGCGCCGCATGGACGGCACCAGGCTGGACGGCGTCTTTGGCGGCCCCATCCTGGTGCTGGACGACTCCGTCTCCTCTGGCGACGCCATGCTGAGAGCCAGGGAACGCCTCAGCTCTCTCGGGCCCGAGGTGAACATCCGCTTCGCCGCCGTCTACGTGCGCCCCGAGAGCCCCAAGGTCGTCGACATCCACTTCGAAGCCATTCGCGGAGACAGGATCTTCGAATGGAACATGATGCACCACGGGCACGTACTGGGTCGCTGCTGCCTGGACATCGACGGTGTGCTCTGCGTGGATCCCAGCCCGGAACAGAACGACGACGGCCCGGCCTACCGGACCTTCCTGCGGGAAGCCCGTCCCCTCTGGATCCCCACCGTGCCGGTGGCCTTCCTGGTGACCTCGCGCCTCGAAAAGTACCGGGAACCCACCGAAACCTGGCTCCACCGCCACGGAGTACAGTACGGTGAGCTTCGCATGCTGGACCTGCCCAGCGCCAGGGCCCGCCAGGCGGCCCGCGCACATGCCAGCTTCAAGGCACAGGTCTACCGCAGCACCCCCACCGAACTCTTCATCGAGAGCAACCCGGGCCAGGCCCGCGAGATCGCCCAGCTCACCGGACAGCCCGTTCTGTGCATCGAAACCCGGCGGATGGTCTACCCATCGCCCGCCGCCGTCCATCGCTCCGCCCACAAGTTGCCGCGCCTGTTCTTTCGCCGGCTCCGCCGCAAGGCCGTGGCGGCACAGCAGAGGATCATGGGTTTCCAGCCCCCATCCGGCAGGCAGGGCCGGGGATAGTCGGCAGCCCCTCCCGGCCCCTTGATACGAGCCCTGGCCGGCTACATGGCTCCGCGGCCAACGGTGGCCGAGGACAGCGTTTCCATGAAGACCCGAACACGACCCAGCACTCCACGATACCGCCGGTACTCGCCGGACAGGTAGTCCTTGTGTCCAGGCGAGTCCATGATGGAGGCCTGGAAAGCATCGTGCATGGCACGGGCTTCGGCCGAGAGCCTGGAACGCCCCCTGGACTGCCAGAACCCCGCCAGCCCAGGCCTGCCCCCGAAACGCAACCGGGCCACCGAGGAAAAAGGCGCGTCCCCCAACGAGATGTCCTCCTCGGCCAGGGCGCGGGCCTCGTCGGCGGGCAGAGCCCAGAGCCCCACCAGGGACATCCTGCCCCTGAACACGTTCCACAGGAGGGGAAGCTCGTCGATGCTGGTCTTGCGCAGGATGTGCCCCACGGATGTGATCCTGGGATCGTTCACGAACTTCTTGTAGGGCCCAGCCTGGTATACGTTGGAGCCCGTCTCCTCGACCTTTTCCTTGTCGGCCCCGACCCTCATGGTGCGAAAGACCGGGTAGGGGATCTTGACGGCATCTTCGTAGATGTAGACCCTGTCATTCCTGATCCGGCGGGCAGGACGAACGACCCGCTCACCCACGTAGAACACGGGCCCCGGCGAGCTGATCTTGATGAGGCCGGCCACCAGCAGGAAGAGGGGCGAGAATGCCAGCAGCGCGGTGCCGCTGGCGATGATGTCCACACCCCGACCCAAGCTCGAGAGCAGCTTGTCCGACAGGGATTCCGGGAAATAGGGGGCCAGCAGCTCGGGATCCTCGATGCGGGTCAAAAAATCAGTGGAGGCGCTCCACAGCAGATCCCTGGCAACCACCTTGTCGTGGATGTCCACACCCGCCCCCACCCTGGTGTTGGGGAGTATGATGGAGCGTTTCAGGCTGCTGTTTTCGCCCACCTGCACGTCGGCTCCCAACTCCAGTGGACCCTCCAACTCCACTCCCCTGCCGATCCTGCAACCGGCACCGATGATGACAGGCCCGATTGCGGCGTCCAGTACGCTGTCGGGAATGGAGACTCCCGCGCCCAGGTAGATTCCAGGTCGGTATTGGCAATGGCCCGGAGGCCGATGCACCATGGAAGCCAGGTCCAACAGCATGTGGTGGTACTGCGCCAGGGTTCCCATGCACCAGACGGGATCCCTGGCCTTGATACACGGCAACGGCTCCCGCTGCCCCAGCCCCATCAACAGGCTCCCCAGGTCCCGCCGGCCTGAATGGGGAAGAGACAGCCCGGGTGCCACCAGCCACGCACTGCCTTCCGAGGCCGGATCCTGCAGGCAGACGGCGGCCGCCTTGCCCGACAGGACGTGCTCCCGGGCCCTGTCCAGGTCCCTGGCGCTGAAACAGACGGTGCCGTCAAGGATCAGACAGGGGGAATCCTGCCCCACCCCCAACTTGCGAAGGGTGCCGGCCAGGCTACGACCAGGGTAGACCACGCCCCAGTCCAGGCCCTGCAGGACTGGTTCCATGAGAATGCGGGCCAGCTCCGGACTGCGATCCGAGAGCAGCAGAAATCGGGAGACGCCACTGTGGCGCAGTCGGGCCACCTGCATGGCCAGGAAGGGACTACCAGCCACGGGGAGCAGGCTACGCGGGGGAGCCGATTCGAACAGATTGTAGCGGGTGTCGGAGGCATGGAAGCCATCTACGAAGATGATCACACGCATGGCCGCTCCAGGGTGTGTGGCAGGCAACCGTTGGCGCTCGGCGGCGCGGACTCGGCGACGCCAGGCACATGGTAGCAGAGGATGGCATCAGGATGCTGCCATGTTGGCGAAGGCGACACTGTCCCGGAAGCCGTCAAGGTAGTCCATGGCCTGGGATTCGCTGTCGAAAACGTCGAAAACGCGGTAGAGGCGAGTCAGCTCGAACACCGCACGCACCGAGGGCTGGAAACCCACCAGCAGGATGTCCCCGCCGGATTCGCGGGCCAACTTCAGGGAGTCCACCAGGACGCCGATGCAGCTCACGTCCACGTAGCTGGTACGCAGGATGTCCAGCACTATGTTGCGACCGCCGGAGCTGGCCAGGCGCTCCAGCGTGGAGCGGAGTTGGCCCGCGTTCTTGCGCGTGAGCCGCTCCGAGAAGATGGTCACCATGACCGTACCCTGCCCAGTTATTTTGATGGTATGTTCCATTTTCGTGCCTCCGCTTTCCAGTTCGCCCCGTGTATGAGCAAGATACGTACCACGAAAGCCAGCGGGGAAAAACCGGGCAGGAAGCCCCCGGGGGCCATCCATGGACCGGTCCGCGCGCAATCGAGATGTGCCGATAGCGCGCAATGCGCGGAAACGGCACAGGTACCGGCAAGCAGCGATGCGCGACAACACGACAACCACCGAGACCCACGCCAGGAAGATCCCTCCCCGTGCCCCCCGCTCAGGGCTCGACTCCTGTCCGGAAAGCGCGCCGCTGTCTGGCCAGGGGCGCTTCGCGGATGGTTCGCTGCCTGCGGCCGCTCCCAGCCAGATGGGGCATCAGCCCATGCTCTGCCTCTTCACGCGCTTCCAGGTGACCGACTGTCGGCCCCGCAGGTAACGCAGACTGCCCAGCACCGCCGCGATGTTTGTGAGGTACAGGAAGTGGAAGACCAGCAGCAGGCGGCTGCTGCTCCGCAGCGAGGGATTGACATGGCCCAGAAGGGCAGCGGCCCAGGCCAGTCCCTGGAGCAGCAGGAGTAGAATCCACGAGCAACAGGCGCCCGACAGCACCAGCACGATGTTGGAGAGCGGCAGCAGCAGCACCATCAACCAGGGCACCACCATCCAGCGCAGGGCCCGGTGGGAGAAGAGCGCGAAGGATACCCAGCCGTAGCGAAAGGGGTTGAGCAGGCCGCGCAGTCGTATGATGGACTGCCAGCCGCCGGCGGCGATACGGGTGCGACGTTCCAGGTCGTCGGCGGCCTCTGCCGAACCCGCCTCCAGGCTGATGGCCGCGGGTTCGTAGAGGTTGCGATAGCCGCGATACACCATCTGCATGACGATGTGGAAGTCCTCGATGATGGCATCCTTGGGGGGAGGCTCCCAGTAGGCCCGCCTGATGGCCACGATCTCGCCTGCCGCCCCCATTGCGGAGTGCAGCGTGGACTCCATCTGCATGATGCGGGACTCGTAGCGCCAGTACAGCCCCTCGCCCCCCCCGCCGGGGTTCTGGGGATCGGAGACGATGCGCTTGGAGCCGAAGACCGAGCCGACACGGCCGTCCTGGAAGTGCTCCGCCAGGCGGCGGACTGCCATGGGATGGTACATGGCGTTGGCATCTGAGATCACGACAATGTCGCTGGCCAACAGGGACATGACCCGCTTTATGGCACCCACCTTGCCCCTGCGGGCGGATTCGAAAAAGAGCCTCACGCCCGGGTGGCGGGCCACCAGCTCACAGGTACGATCCGAGGAGCCGTCGGCCACCACCGCGATCTCCAGCAGCTCGCGGGGGTAGTCCAGTCTGGAACAGTTCTCCAACTTGGACTCGATGACGTCTTCCTCGTTGTAGGCCGCGATGAGAAGGGTGACCGTTGGAAGAGCAGGATCGCCGGCGGTGGGAGCCCCGTCCCGCCCCATGGAATATGGCAGCGAGCTGTCCCCTCGCACCGATGGCCTGGGCACCCGTATGCCCAGGCGGGTGAAGAGCAGCAGAAGCGCGGGATATCCGGCATAGACGTAGAGTACCACGAGGGCCGAGAGGACAAAGACGATCTCGAACAGGAGCATCTGCATCTCCGCTGATCAATGGGAAGTGGAGCCCAGCAGGTCTCGGTACAGACCGAGGGTCGCCCGGGCATTCTGGGACCAGGAGAACCCGCGGGCCCGCTCCAGGCCCCTGGAGACCAGGTCCTTTCGGAGCGAATCGGAACCCAGGATCTGCTCCAGGCCCGCGACGATATCGTGAGTATGGGAAGGGTCCACCAACAGTGCCGCATCGCCGGCAATCTCGGGGATGGCCGTGGTGTTGGAGCTGAGAACCGGGGTCCCGCTGGCCATGGCCTCCAGCAGGGGCAGGCCAAAGCTCTCGGCAAGCGAGGGGTAGAGAAAAAGCCGGGCGGCCTGGTAGAGGTGGACAAGCCGCTGGTGGGGTATGTAGCCGGGGCAGACGAGCCCGCCGGCCATGTCGCCCAGGCCCGCGGAAGCCAGCCTCTGCTCGACTTCGTCGCGCCCCAGCTCAGCCACCACCAGGTCGGGTCCATCCGGGTGCTCCCTGCGCCACAGGGCCCAGGCATGCAGAGCCCTGTCGGTGTTCTTCTTGGGATCGCGGTTGCCAAGGAACAAGATGAATGGACGCTGGATCTCCAGCGCAAGCAGCGTGGCATCCAACTCGCCCCGGGTCGCTCGTTGGAAGAACTGCTCCCCCACTCCGTTGTAGATCACCTTCACCCGGTCCGGGTCCACCCGCAAGGCCTCCACCAACCTGCCCTTCTCGTAGCTGGATACGGTCACCAGGGAGGCCGCAGCAGGGGCGGTCCGTGGCACGTTCCAGCGGCGATACCACCAGCCCAGCCGGTGGTAGAGGCTTCGCCCTTTCTGCAACGAAGCCTGGTGGGTGAGGTAGATGACGTCGTGCACGGTGATGACCGTGGGAACCGGGCAGAGAATGGGAGCCGTGTTGCTGGTGAAATGGACCAGGTCCACGGGATGCACGCACAGCTCCAGCGGAACGGCCACCTGCTCCCACAGGGGATAGCTGGGGGTTCGGAGCACGCGCTTCACGAGGTTGGGCCAGGTGCCGAGTTCGTTCCTTCGGTCGGGCCTGTCCAGGTAGACGGTGTAGTGGTTCTCCCGGTCCATGGCCAGGAGGTTCCTCACCAGTTCCAGTGCCACCACGTCCATTCCGTGGCGATTGGGCCTCAGGATGCGCTGGGCCTCGATGCCGATTTTCACTCCCTACCTCCCTCCTGGTCGCGCTTCAACATGTCGTCGATGGAGACCTCGTGCTCGTGATCGGTGTGGATGAATGTTCGATCCGCGCCCCTGACACCCAGCATGGCGCGCCCCATGGCCAGCAGTGCCCTGGGGGCGTCCAGGAAAGCGCGGTAGAGATCCCGGGGGGGATGGGTGGCCCGCAGGGCCGTGAAGATGGCCAGTGCCATCAGCGCGAGCTGGGCCAGGGCCAGAACCAGGACGGGCCACTGCCCCGGGCACAACCCCAGGAACGCCAGCAGGCCAAGTATACCCAGGTGAATGGTCCGAGGCGGAGCGAACCACTGCGTGAGCTTGTCCAGGGGATCCAGGGAGCGTTTTTCCAGTGCATGGCGTAGAGCCCTGAGCCAGAAGCGCCGCAGGAACACGAGGCTGGTGCTTATCCAGCGACGTTTCTGGCGGGTAAAGGCCCGCTCGCTATCGACCTTTTCGTCGTAGACCACGGCGGAGGGACACCAACCGATGCAGAAGCCCCGCAGGATGATCTCCATTTCGAGCTGCTTGTCGAAGCCGCCCACGGCGTCCACCACTTCCATGCAATCTGTGAACAGGGCGCGGTCGAAGAACATGCCCGAGCCCGCAAGGGCCGCGGACAAGCCGGCTTCAACCCTGCCCTGGCGGTAGACCACGTGGTTGATACGCTCCATGGCGGCCTCCAGGCGGGCGAAGGTGCTGTCGCGATTCTTCTCCTTGCGAAAGCCCTGGATGGCCAGGTTCCCCCGAAGAAAAGCCCGGGCCATCTCCTGGAGAAAGGAGGGATGGGCCAGGTTGTCGGCGTCCAGGATGGCGACGGCGTCGAAGTCTCCCTGGAGCCGCTCCAGGGCGTATCGCAGCGACCGGGCCTTCGTGCTCTTCTCGAAGGCGGTGGCGTGCACGATGACCGGGAGCCCCGACAACTCCCGCACGATCTCACTGTCGCAGTGGTCCGCCACCACGATCACCTGGCGGAGATCTGGTGGGTAGTCCTGTCGCAGAAGGGACTCCACGTTGCGGATCAACACCCTCCCCTCGCGCCAGCCGGGCACGATTATAGCGACGCGGGGGAGGAAACGGGGTGGTTCGGCCCCGGTTCCAGGCCCGGAGCGCCGCCCCAGCGCCCCAAGGAAGGCGAAGCCGCAGAAATAGAGCGTGAAAAACGCCATCGAGGCCGTGACGAGGCATAGTAGTATCGAGAGCATCTATCCTGGATCTCCATGGAAGGGTCCTGGTTCCGGGAGCGCCCGGAAGACGCCCGGGGCCGGGAAAAGCCCCCGGGGCCTGTACATCGGCGGTGTTTTTCCGCTTGCTATCATGGGTTACCCCGGGGCTGGGCAGAGAAACGGGCCTTCACCGTGCGAGCCAGGACCGACAGCTCGTTGTCCTGGCGGCCCAGGACGATATCCTGGACCATACCCACGAGCCTGGCCACCTGGCTCCTCCCCAGGCTGCGCCAGACGAAGAGATCTCCGGCCAGGACGCCGCAGCCGGTGGCCACGATGGAGACGCCCGCGATACCCACCAGCGCAGCTATGGGTGCGGCGCCCGAGGAGATCCGTGGAGTGGTATGGGCCAGCACCAGGACGTTGCCCGTGACGTTGGTGGCAAGCCCCACCAGCACCTTGAGCAGGTTGGCGTCGGGGCGTCCGATGGCATCCAGCAGGATACCCAGGTAGCGGTCCAGGGGTCGCATCAGGTTGAAGACGGCCAGCATCCACAGGATGGGCAAGGCCGCGAGGTAGGTTTCGCCCGCCAACACCAGGATGAACACTCCCCCCAGCAGAAACAGGCCCAGTGAGAGAAGAACCACCGGCATGGAAGTGTAGAGGGTGGCCCTGGCAGCCATTTCGGCAGCATCCAGGGGATCGTTGCGACCACGTTGCGACAGGCGCGGCACCAGGACGTTGGCCAGAGAGTGGATGGGGACCTCGATGTAGTCGGCGATGCGGCTGGCCACCCCGTAGAGCGCCACGGCTTCCGGCCCCAGGAAACCACCGATGAGGAGGGCATCGGAACCCTTGTATAGAGAGGAACCCAGCATGGTACCCATGGAGAAGCGCCCATGGCGCAGCAACACGCGGATCCATCCCTGGCTGCCGCGTATTCGAAGGGCAAACAGGCCCCTGGTCTGCCACAGTGCCAGCAGCGAGGCCACCAGGGCTGACAGCACCGCCAGTCGAACCGTGTAGGCAAGGAAGTTGGCCGGTGGAAGGAACAGGGTTGGCACCAGCCCCACCACCATGGTGAGCCCCTGCACCAGCCGCAGCAGCATGATCTCCTTGAACATGGACTTGCTCTGCAGGATCCAGGCGAAGTAGTTGCGAGGCAGGCTGGCCAGGCCCAGGAGGGGAATCCAGAACGTGAGCCACGCCAGGGCTGGTGTGTCGGTCCAGGTGGCCACCCAGGGTGCCGCCAGGATGGCTGCCACGGCGAAGATGGCAAGCACGGCCATGGCCATCACCAGGGCGGCCGCGGCGATCTGCGAATACTCGGGTTCTTCCCTCCCGGATCCGTGGCGGAGAAAGCTGGCCTGGACCATACCGTTCCTGCTGCTCTCCAGGAACATGAAGATTGACATGAAAAGCGTCCATGCACCGAAGTCCGCCTGGGTCATGCCCCTGGTGAGCATGGAGAAGACCAGCACGGCGGAGAGGATGTTGACGATGCGCTCCGCCAGGGAAAAGCTCCCCATGCGCATCCAACTGCCCAGGTTCACACGGCCCCCCTCTCTCTCAACGCCTGGTCCAGGAAGTCCGCGAAGAGTTCGGCCCGGTTGCGCCAGCTCGCCCGGCGTGCCTGTCGGATGCGAGCATGGGCCATGGAAGCCGGGTCCTTCAAGGCCAGGGCCAGCGCCCGGTGGAAGCCAGCCCCGTCGGAGGCCACGGCCACCAGGTCCCCCACGTCGTCCAGCGGGGCGAAGTCTGTCATGACCACCGGCCTGCCCGCCGCCAGGTACTCGTTGACCTTCAAGGGGTAGATGGCCGCGGTGAAGTCCGTGTGGCGAAACGGTATGATTCCTGCGTCGAAGGCCTTGAGAACCCCGGGTAGCTCGGTACCGGGCAGCGGCCCGAAGAGATGCACGTTGGGTAGAGCCTTCAGGCTGGCCCGGTCGGCCCGGTCCAGGCGCTCTGGCCCCACCAGTACAAAGGACCAGCCGGGTTCCTTGCGGGCCAGGTATTCAAGCAGCCCGGCGTCGACGCGCTGGTCCACGGTGCCGTGGTAGCCCACCACGGGAGAGGGGATATCGCGGAGCCACGGATGCAGCGCCTGCCCCGGGTGGGTTGCCCTGTTGAACAGATGGAAGTCCACCCCGTTGGGAACCATGTGCGCCCTGGGGTTGTGAATACGCCGGGTCTCCAGCAGGCGGGGCGAGGTGGCGATGAGGAGATCCACCTTCCGTAGCAGTTCTTCTTCGGCCAGGGCCGCGTGCCGGGCCTTCCATGGCGCCGCGGACATCTCGTCGTAACAGTAGTAGACCGAGAGGATCTCGCCCAGCCCACCCACCAGGCCAGCCCCGAAGAGCGGCTCCCAGGCGTTCACCAGGATGATCCGGCGCAGGCCCAGGTGCTCCACCGAGCGCTTGACCGCTCGGGCATATGCAGCCCGGTTGGCACGCATCACCATGCGCCGGGCCGGGCCAGGCCGGAGCCTATTGTGGGGGATCATGGCGGGTGGATGCAGCAGGTGGATCTCCCCCCCCGGCACCGGGCGGGTCTCCATGAATCCCCCGAGTCGCCGCAAGGGCGTGACGGGAACGTGCAGATGCCCGTCGTGGTCATGGACCAGTGACTTGATGGTGCCGGGATGGTCCACGAAGAGCACCCGGTGCCCGGCGGCCCGCCCACCGCTCCGCCGGGCGAACTCCTTCATGAGTTCCACCGTGGACTTCAGGTACAGGCCGTCCCAGGTGGTGCCAGCCAGGCACACGATATCGCAGGGCCGGGGATGCTTCAGGGGAGAGGCTTCCGCCGTGCTGGAGCTGCCGCCCGGACGATGGCCGGGTTTGTCTTCAGGTGCATGATCGCGGCTCATCTGAACCTCAGCCATGGGGAGTAGTCTTTGTGTTCTCGCCTGTGTCGAAACGGAGTCCTGGCTCCGGCGACAGGGCCGCTGCCTCGCCGGACCTGCAAGCGGTCGTGGGTGACAAAAACGGCCGCCACGGCATGATCCAGGAGACCGTACCCAAGCCCGCCAAGCAGGTCGCGGGGTTTCAGGGAGCGGGCGCGATGCCGCGGATCGTACCGGGGAGGCACCGTGTATCCAAAAGCCTCCAGCGTCTCGGCCGCCACCCAGTGGAAGCGCCTCTTGCGCCACTGGCCCCATTCCTTCCACCTCCCTACCGGCTTGAAGTCGCTGCTCCTGGGAATGGGTTTCCAGCTAAGCTCGCCCGACTCGTGACGCAGGGTCGAGGAGCCCTTCACGGGAATGGAATGTACGACCCGGAAATCGAAACGGTCCTTTTCCAGGCCCAGGAACTCCAGCACCGGCTCCAGGCTGGCCCGCGGGTTCTCCAGGACATCCTCGAAGCGCAGCACCAGGCAGTGACGACGGCCCACTTTTTCCATGTACTCCAACAGCCGACGGGTCCGGGATTCCCAGTGGTAGAGGCCGGCCTCGAAGCTCCAGCCGAAACTGCGCATACCCGATGCTACCACGTCTCTGCCGTCTCGCATCACCACCAGGGCTCGCGCTCCCGGAAAGAGCCCCTGCAGAAGCTCCAGGTTGGCGATGTCGGGGGTCTTGAGGAGTAGACGCTGGCCCGGGCGGATTTGCTCCGCTCCGGCACGGGAGGTCAGAAAATCCTGGATGGCGCCACCAAAACGCCCCAGCAGCTCGTCCTCGGCCCCTCTGCCATGGGGCCAGTCGGGGCTCCAGTGCGATGTGACGGCCCGCAGGTATGCAAGGAGATCTGGCGCCTCGGCCAGGAAATAGTCCTCGGGGATGGGCGAGGGCAACAGCCGTGGATGGCTGGAAAGCACGTTCCACAGGAAATTTGTGCCCGTGCGACGGGTCGCGCCCATGACGAGCACGGGAGGACCCGCCAGGCCCGGGGCTTGCCAGGCCGTGGCCTGGGCCGTGTCGCGCCCGGGGATTCCATCGAGGAAGGAGCTGCTTCCCGACATGTCATTTCTCCGCGATGAGCCATGTACAGATGGGGTACTTGCTGTTGTTCCCCCACAGTGGCAAGGCCAGGGGAGACGGGCGCCGGTAGCGGGACTGGATGCGCGTCAGTCGAGCCAGCACCATCAACAGTGCCCTGCGATTGCCGAAGCCGGCGGCCTGGTGAACCCTGGAGAAGTCCGCCGCAAGGTGCCGCCAGCCGTCGGGCGAGAACCTCCAGTAGTCCCTGGGGCTTGGGTGGTGGGGCATGGTGAACACCGAGGTGTGGATGGCCAGTCCGCCGGGCTTCAGCACCCTGTGGGACTCGCTCATGGCTGCCCGGGGATCGGGTACATGCTCAAGCACCATGTCGGAAAGGATGACGTCCACGCTGGCGTCGGGAACCTGGTCAAGGTTCTGGATATCGTGCCTGGGCCATGCAAGGCCATAGAAAGTGACGCCCGGCATGAAGCCCGGCAGTACGGGCTTCCAGTCGGAGACCGCAAGGCCGATCCCCGATGGCGCCAGTGATTCCAGTGTGCTCCCCATGGCGCGGTACATGTGATACCGAACCAGGTCTACGCGGGACGGCGCATCCGGCACCGCCTCCAACGCGGACAACCAGGGGGGATCCTTCGAGATACCTTCCGCGCCTCTGTGGCTGTCGTTCATGTTCGTTCCCTTTCTTTTTCCTGCATACTTGCATAGTCTTTCAGCAAGTTCCGTACCAGCATCCGCCAGCACCCCGGCACGCGACTCGTGGGCCGCGGCCAGGTGTCGGACCCGGCAGGAGCGGCTGGCAGGGCCCTCACCGTCTCCAGCACCAGCCAAGGTGT
The DNA here is from genome assembly GCA_024276675.1 of Myxococcota bacterium. Taxonomy (GTDB): domain Bacteria; phylum Myxococcota_A; class UBA796; order UBA796; family JAFGLY01; genus JAJRWT01. Next base: position 48,623 of record JAJRWT010000060.1, read on the forward strand.
GAGCCCGGGAGGGACGGGGACCCGACGGCTGCTGGTGGCCATGGCCATTCCGTCGCGTACCCGGAACGGTTCAGCCCTGGTGGGGCCCCGGGATCTTGGGGAGTATGGACGAGAATTCCCCGTGCTCCCCGGGCAGTTGCCCGGGAAAGGAGACCAGGAACTCCACGCCGCCGGAGTCCGGGTTTCGTACCCGGATATAGCCGCCGTGCAGGTCGGCGATGCGCGAAGCAATGGAAAGACCCAGGCCAGTGCCTTCGGTTCGGGTGGTGACAAAGGGATCGAAGATGGTCTCCAGCATATCCTGCGGTATGGGCGGCCCGTTGTTGCGAATCAATATGTTGTGGCCGGCCCTGCTGTCCTGGGCCCGTTGGCTAACCTCCACCAGGATCCGCCCGTTCTCGGTTGGACCTTCGGCCAGGGCCTGCAGCCCGTTCAGAACTATGGCCATTACCAGTTGCACGAGTTGGTCACGGTCTCCCAGGATCAAGTTCCTGCCGGTGACCAGGTTGGCTTCCATGCGGACATCCTGTCGCCGCGCCTGTGCGCCCACCAGATCAAGCACCCTGCCCAGCACCGAGGCCAGGTCCACCTGGGACATGGAAGGCGGCGGTGGGCGGGCGAATCCCAGGAAGCGTTCCAGCAACCTGGTGAGACGATCGATCTCTTCAAGGTGCAGCTCCATCATGCGGCGCTCGGTGCTCTCTTCTGCAAGGCCGTCCCGGACGATCTCCGCAGTGCCTCGCATGGCGTGCAGGGGATTCTTGATCTCGTGGGCCAGGCCCGCCGTCAACTGCCCCAGGGCTCCCAACCTCCAGCTCCTCACCAGCAGGTCCCGGGTTTTCTGCAGATCGTGGAGCGTGGTGGTGAGACGGGCTGCAAGCCCCTGCTGGCGCAGTCTCTCCTTGCGTTCCCTGTCCACCACGAGCCCCGTCACCACGCCCACCACCACGTAGAGCGCCATCTCCAGGATCTTTTCGATACTGCTGCCCGGATCGCTGTAGGACCAGTGGGCGAAGGCATGGGGCAGGTAGATGACGATGACACCAAGGGCAAGGGCCATCCCTCCGCGCACGCCGGCGAAGAAGGCGGCGGATATGATGGGAAGGTAGTAGAGTCTTCGCGCAACGTCGTGAATCCACGGATATGCAGCCGGGCTGGCGTAGTGCAGGAGCGTGATGGCCAGCAGAGGCAGCCACACCGCCAGCAGCGGCCTGGACCCCAGGAGGACTCGCAGGCTGCTATGGAGAGCGCTCGATTCCATGTTTTTCCACCCGGTAGACCAGGATGTGCCGGGGAACACCCAGCCGGCGCGCGGCCGCCGAAATGTTGCCATCACATTGCTCCAGGGTGTATGCAATGACCTGCCGCTCGATGTCCACCAGGCTTATGCGCTCCGGAAGCGCCTGGAGCCAATCCGCCCCGGCCTGGGGCAGGTCAGGCCCTTCCGACGGCAGATCCTCCAGTCGAACAGACATGCCAGGCGCCAGGATGGCCAGCCTTTCGCAGACGTTTTCCAACTCCCGGACGTTGCCCGGCCACGAGCCCTCACGGAGCCTGTCCATGACCACATCCGGAATCGAGAGATCCCTGTCGCCGGCGTAGCGGGCGATGAAGTGCCTGGCCAGGGCTTCGATGTCGTCACGCCGCTCCCGCAACGGTGGCACCCGTAACTCCACCACGGCGAGACGGAAGTAGAGATCCTCGCGGAACCTGCCCGCCTCAACCTCTTCCCGCAGGTTGCGATTGGTGGCGGCCACCACGCGCACGTCCACCGCCACCGGGTCGTCGCTCCCCACCACGTCCACCATTCTTTCCTGCAGAACCCGCAGCAACCTGCCCTGAAGGCTCAAGGGGATCTCCGCCACCTCGTCCAGGAACAGTGTACCGCCCCGGGCCTTGCGAAAGCGGCCGAGACGAGAACGGGATGCCCCCGTGAAAGCCCCCCGCTCGTGGCCGAAAAGCTCGCTCTCGATGAGATCGCCCGGCAGGGCCGCACAGCTCAGCGTAACGAAAGGGCCGTCGGCCCTGCGGCTGCGTACATGCAGCCTGCGGGCCACCAGTTCCTTGCCGGTACCGCTTTCGCCCAGCACGACCACCGTGGAGTCGGCTCGGGCCAGCCGATCCACCACCGACAACAACTGGCGCATCACCTGCGAGTTCCCGATAATGGGTCGTTCCACGCCGGAGAGACGCTGTCGCAGGGCCCTGTTGTCGGCCGCCAGGCGGGATCGCTCCGCTGCCCTCCGCACCACCAACTCCAACTGTTGGCGATTGAAGGGCTTTGCCACCACGTCGTAGGCGCCCTCTCTCATGGCCTGTACACCCACGTCCAGGCTCCCGTATGCCGTCACCACTATGACCGGAATCTCGGGCCTGAACTCACGCACACGTCGTACCACCTCCATGCCATCCACCCGCGGCATCCGCAGGTCCGTCAGCACCACGTCCGGGACGAATTCCTGGAACATCCTCAGACCTTCCTCGCCATCACTGGCCAGTACCACGTGGAAACCCGCCCTGCGCAGGTTGTGGGCAGCTACTTCCCGGCCCGTGGCATCGTCATCGATGAACAACACCCGGATGCTCGTGTCTTTCTTGTGCATGGTGTATTTCCCCCCAATGGCCGATGGTAGCAGGCTCCCTCCCTGTCAGCAGGTCTGCAAGCTGCCTGCCAAGGGAAGAGCACCAAGTCAAAACCAGCCAATAGGCAGCTTGTACCGGCCATATAACTCTTACATGCCACAAGGTTGCTGATGGCCTGAAGGCGACAGTGAAGAATAACGGCCAAGGAACAGCAGTATATTCTACAACCGGCGACAGGCTTGATCCCTGGCCCAACCGCCCAGGGCAACACAGCCTGCTCCGGTTGCTCAGGCGAATGGGCGCCCACGCAGCAGGATGGCGCTCAGGCCCCGACAGAAGCGCTCCCAGCCCGGCGGGTAGCCGTTGGAGCCATCCGCTGTCAGGTGGCGTCGCCCCCAACGGATGCGCAGGGACCAGGATGTGCCGTCCACGATTGATTCGTGTGGATGGTAGTCACGCAGCCAGCTCCAGGCATCGAGCTGGTCCAGCAGGTCGCGGAAGCGTTCCCATGAATGGTCTCCCACGTCCAGCTCAGTCTGTTCCACCGTCTGGAAACCGTAGTCGCTGCGCGTGTAGCGCAGGAGTCCATCGTGCAGCTCGACATCGTAGGACGGCCCCGTATAGCCGCCCACGGCCACGTGGAAACGGGTGGGTTGGATGACACGGCGAAGCATCGGGCCACCAGGAAACGACTGTGAGCCGTTGGGAAAAAGGCTGCCGGCTCATGGCGTAGCCAGAGGCGCCAGGAACTGGACAGGGGTATCGGGACGGAGGCCAGGGGAACTCAGAATGGGACGTCGTCGTCGAAGGGGGGGGGGCCCTCCGGGTCCACCGCGGCCGGGGAGACAGGGGGGGCCGGCCTTGGCTGCGACGGCCTGCCCGAGGGCTGCGGGCCCTGGTTGTAGGAGCCTCCGTCATGATCCATGGCAGGCCTGCGCACTTGGGAACCACCACCACCCAGGAAGCGGATGTTGTCGGCTATGATCTCGGTGGTCCAGCGGTCCTGGCCGTTCCGGTCCTGCCATTTCTGGGTCTGGATCCGTCCTTCTACGTAGATCTGCCTTCCCTTGCTCAGGTATTGGGCGACGTTTTCGGCCTGACGCCCGAACACCACCACCCGATGCCACTCGGTGTGATCGCTCCAGTTGCCATCGCGATCACGACGACGTTCATTGGTGGCTATTCTCAGCTTTGTGATCGCGGTACCGTTGGCGGTGGTGCGAAGCTCGGGATCCTGGCCCAGGTTTCCGATGAGGATTGCCTTGTTGACAGTCATGATGACTCCATGTTTACGTTGAAGACCGATAACACAGGAACTATAGGAACTCTTGCCGCCGGGTGCCGTTGGTGGCCCACGACGCGTGGACCTTCCGCTCGCATCTCCGGGATCAAGATAACGCACATGAGCGATCATGGTATCCGGGTTTTCCGGTCCCGGCTCCCCCAGTTCAGCGACCTGCGCCCACCCGGTGGTAGGGGAGCACCCGTACCGGGCCCAGGTGCTCCAGGGCACCCTCCAGTCTTTCGGCCGTTCCCACGACCACGATGACCATCCGCCCCGGGTCCAGGCGACTTCGAAGACAGGACTCCACGTCCTCGCGAGAGAGGTCTCGCATGGACTCCAGCAGAACCAGGGGGTTGACACCGGTGAGCTGCCTGCTCAACTCCAGACCCATGCGCTTGCTAACGGTGTCCACCAGGAAGGCAGCCTGGTTCACCAGGGTATCGCGAGCCTGGTCCAGTTCTCGATTCGAAAGACCACGGGCCAGGAGATCCCGCAGCAGGTCCAACACCAGGTCTATGGTGTCCCGTGTCTGCTCCGTGGCCGGGAAGACCCACCAGGCCCAGCTCCCGGGCCCCCGTCGGGCCGTGGACCAGGAGTAGGCGCCGTAGCTCCACCCCCGCTTTTCACGCACCTGCTGCATCATCCTGGAGGAAAAGCTCCCCCCACCGAAGACCTGGTTGCCCAGGGCGAAAGCCGCGTGATCGGCATCGGAGAAGCTGGGCCCGGGATGGCCTCCTACCACCTGGGTCTGGCTGCGCTCCGGCTTGTCCACCAACAACACCCGCAGACCATCGTCCATGGACGGAGCAGGGGGCACACAGAGCCTGGGGGGAGCGCCCTTGACAGGTTCCAGCATACGGGTCAGCTCGTCCTGCCTCACACGCTCCACCGAACCGGCCAGGCCCAGCACAGCCCCCCGGGCCCTGACATGGCGATTGTGGAACTCGCGCAGATCCCGGGCGACTATTCGCTCCAGGCCCCGCTCGGTTCCAGAGGGATCGTGACCATAGGGATGGTGGGGACCGTAGAGGAACTCCCTGAAAGCCAACGTGGCCAGGCGCTGGTCGTCTTCGCGTTGCTCGCGGGTGCTGTCCAGGAGTTCGGTCTTCAGACGTTCCACGTCGTGTTCGCGAAAAGCCGGCTGGGAGAGGGCCTCGGCCAGGAGGGCGGCAAACTGCTGCCAGCGTTCCGCCAACACCACCCCCTCGAAGCTGGTGTTGTCGGAACCTACGCTGGCCGACAACCATGCTCCGATCTGCTCCAGGGAGTTTTCGAAATCGGTTCGGGATCTGCCATGGGTACCACGCAGCATCATGCGAGCGGTGATTCCGGCCAGGCCTTCCTTGCCCGGAGGATCCTGCGCCGAGCCAAAGGGAAAGGCAAGGCGGACGTGAAGCAGGGGGAGTATCGAATCCCTGGCCAGGAAGACGGTGGCTCCGTGGATATCCAGTTTCAGTGTTTCCCCCTGGGGCACGTCGTAGGTTGGAGTGCTCCCGGCGTCCAGTGAGGGGGGAAGATGGGGAAACTCTGAAACGATGGATTCAGCAACATCGGGTGCCCATCTGGTTCTTGAACCGTTGCCATTGGAGGCCCGCCCCAGGACCACGCTGCTCCCACCAGGCACCAAGTACCTGGCGACGACCCGCTGGACGTCTTCGACACTCACCGCATCCAACTGATGAACTCTCTCCAGTCCCAGCTCCCAGCTCCCGGCAGCCGCCAGGTTCATTCCCAGGAAGCTTGCCTTTCCCTGGCCAGTGGACAGCCCGCTCCAGAGCTGGGTGCGCATCTGATTCAAGCCCCGCTCCAGCTCTGCTTGCGTGATCCCGTCTCGGGCCAGCCTTTCCAGTTCGCCATCCAGCGTCCCCAGCAACTCCTGGGCCGGAACCCCGGCCCTGCCCACCAATTCCACCTCGTAGAGGGCCTGGTGGCGAAAGACCGGCAGAGAGGCACCAGCCGAAACCGCAATTCCACCGTCGATGAAAGTCCGTTCCAGCCGACATGTACGCCCGGTGGACAGCACGGCGGACAACACCCGCAGGGCGGGGATGTCGGCGTGTGCCCAGGACGGAACCTTGTAGCCCACCAGCACCCGATCCGTGGAGACGGGCAGATCCAGCTCCAGGACCCTGCGCTCCACCTGGGAGGGTTCCTGGGGGAGCCGGTGGGGCGGCAGGTGGCTGGGAACCATGCCCCCATGGGTCCGGGAGATGAGCCCCGCGGCCTGTTCCGGTTCAACGTCCCCCACCAGAATGATGGTGGCGTTGTCTGGAGCGTACCATTTCCGGTAGAAAGCCACGCAGTCTTCCAGGGTGATGGCACGAAGATCCTCGAGCCAGCCGATGGTGGGCCAGCGATACGGATGCTCCTGGAAGGCGAGGGCCCAGAGCTTTTCGGCCATCTGACCCTCCGGGTCGTTGTCTACCCGGAAACGCCGCTCGTTGATCACCACCTGACGCTCGTTCTCCAACTGCTCTTGCGTAAGTCGGATGCCCTGCATCCTGCTGGCCTCGAGGCCGGCCAGCAGTTCCAGTCCCCCCACTGGAACCGACTGGGTGAAGACGGTTTCGTCCAACCAGGTCCAGGCGTTCAGGCCATCCGCGCCGATGGACTCCAGGGCCCGGGAAAAATAGCCGTCGTCGTAATCCCTGGTGGCCTTGAACATCAGGTGCTCAAAGAGGTGCGCCATACCGGTGCGCCCCGGCGACTCCTGGGCGGAGCCCACCTGGAACCATGTCTGCCAGGCCACCACTGGAGCGCGGTGGTCCGGCAGCACCAGCAGCCGGAGCCCATTGTCCATCGAAAATGTCACGACCCGCAGCCCCCCCAGAAAGGGGATGTTACGGTTCGTCTCGAAAGAACCTGTACTACACAAACACACCTCCGTCAGCGTCCCGGGTGGCGACCCATATAAGGCTCTCGGGTTGGCGCGTCACCCGGTAATACCCGGCCATGGTAGGCCCGGGACAGACACAAGGTCCTCAAAGCGCCCTATTTCCACCAGGGGCTACCTATCGTGGCCCCGGATACGGTAGATTGGTGTAGTACCACAAACGCAGGAGCCAAGCGTGCTGAAAAAGTTACCCCTTCTGCTGGCCATGCTGTTCGTACTCTCCTGTTCGACACAGCAAGATCCCCTGGCAAGAATCGACCACCGCTATGCCGAGATCCTGGCGGACCTCAATGCCGCCAGGCGCGACACCACCCGCAACGTCCACAACAAGGACGCCCTGCGCCGCAAGGTCGCTTTCGAGCAGCAGATCCTGGCCTTCTTCAATGATCCCGCCGTGATGAGCGCCATCGAGCAGGCGCGCAAGAGTCCCGAAGGCACGCTGCTTCGCCACAAGGGCGAATCCTACTGGCGACAGGCAGTGGTCTCCCGAGCCTGGACAAAAAAAGAAAAGGAACAGGAGACCAGGCTCCTGGCAATACTCGACAACATCTCCGGCTCCCAGGCCAGTTGGGGCCATCCCGATGGCAGGACCCAGGTCCCCCTGAACGGTCCATGGCTCAGCACTTCCCAGGACGCCGACGCCATGCCAGGGGATCTCCGCGAAGACCTGGACGCCGAATACGTGGACCATCGAATGCGCCTGGTGGGTGACGATCTACGTGATCTCATCCAGCTTCGCAACCGGGTGGCCAAGCGGGCCGGCTTTGAAACATACTGGCACCTGGCACTCTTCAACCGGGGACTGGACCAGAACGACGTGGACAAGCTCGTCCAAGAACTCCACTCCGTAATTGTCCCCTTGAACAGGGCCAGAGCCCAGATCGTAGAGCTTCAGGCCCAGCGAATGGGGATCGCCAACGACTTCGCCAACAACCCGCTGCTCCGCAGAGCCGCCGGCCTGGAAACCGACAACACCGTGGCGGAATCGTACTTCGACACCGACCTGGCGGAGAGCCGCATCCGTGAATCCCTCAGCGATATGGGTATAGACCTGGGCAACCTACAGATCTACTACGGGCCCTCCCGCTACACGCTCCCCGGTGCCTACAGCTTCCCCATCAGGCCGCCCGATCTCCTGGCCATGATCATCAGCGTCGACAAACGCTTCGACACCTGGTTCTACGAGGCCATGATCCACGAGTCGGGCTACATCTGGTGGTGGCGCAACCTCCAGGCCCAGGCCCTTGCCAGCCCCGTACTGTGGGAACCGCCATCCGCGTACATGGAAGGCTTTGCTCAACTCTTCGAACGAATCATGTACGAACCGGCCTGGTTGAAGCGCTACATCCCCGACATCCCTCCGCAGCTCCTCCAGCAGCTCTCCGACAACCGAGCCCAGCAGGCCGTGCGCGCCATCACCGAGAGCATCATCGAGACGGCGGTGGAGCGACGCGCCTACGAGGATCCCACCAACTGGGGCGCCGTGGCTCGCTACTGCACCGACATGGAATCCACCTACGATCTGCACGTGGAGCCCACACCCACCACCAGCGACGGGCTCCCCTACTGCGAGGCCTTGCTGCATCCCTTGATCTGGCACTACCCCGCCTATGCCCAGAACTACATCTTCTCCTACATCACCGAAGCCAGGCTCTTCGAAGCCCTGCGCGCCGACCTGGGCACGCCGGTGGCCAACGGCGCCGTGGGTCCGTGGCTGGTGGACAACATCATACAGGGAGGGGCTTCCTCGCCTTTCGAATCCCGCCTGGATTCCGTCTCGCCGGACACCGACCGGACGGCGGCGCTCAAGCGTTACATCAAGCCTCCCGCTCCCCTGGCGCCGGAACCGCCCGCCAACGCCCCATCGCCAGCCCCATCCCCCCCCAGGAAAGGCGACAATAACAAGTTGCCGCGCTGAGGAGGCTCCCATGGCCGAAGCGGCCCATTCCCAATCCATCCGGCGGTTGCCAGATCCCGTCCAGCAACTGCTCCGCAGCCAGGGCAGCGACGCCGGGCGCCAGGGGAAAGCTCCTTGAGCCCGAGTGGATCACGGTGAGTTCGTCGAGTTCCAGCTCAGTCTGGGCCATGCGAATGCCTCGGCTGAGCCTCGGGGCTGATGTTCGCCTGAACTCGAAAGCCAGCCGGCGACCGTGGACCATGACCAGCAGGTCGTGCATCAGGCATGTGTTGATGAATGGGTAACGCCACCGTGCGCTGTCGGGATCGGACCTGCACTCCGAATTTTCAACTATCATTGAATCATCTCACCAGCTTGCCCCTGCGTGCTTCTGGTAGCTGTCGTGTTATGATCCGGGGAGAAAAGGCAGCCGAAGGCTGCCGGCCTGTGCCATGGCTGGAAGCCGTCGCCCCCGCTGGCGGCAGGACTTTGGCGCGTGCCTGGTACGGGATTACACCTGCCAAAGACCCCACCGCTCCGCTGTTGTCTTCTACTTGTGGAACGGCGAACCGGGCTACTGCTGGCTGTTTCCCACGGGCCAGGGCTACCGGCTGGGGGCAGGGTTCCTGGGCTCGGCCGCCAAGAGCACGCGGCGGCACCTGGACAGCATGGAGCAGTTCTGCCAGGCCAGCGGCCTTCTCCCCGGGGAGCGCCGGCTACACCGCATCTCGGGTGCCCTGGCTCCCGTCAGGCTGCCCGCCACCATCGCCGCCCAGCGTGTACTGCTGGTGGGCGATGCCGCCGGGCTGTTGGATCCCTTGAGCGGTGAGGGTATCTACAACGCCATGAGGAGCGGCCAGGCCGCCGGACTGGTCCTCGGCCAGGGCCTGGACCGGCCAGCTCGAAGGTACCTGCGGGCCATCCGTCCCCTGCTCCGCGAGGTCGGGCCACCCGGCGCATCCCATCCCGGCCTCATGGTGGCGGCATTGAAGGCCTACTTCGGACTGGTTCCAGGGCTGGATCGGCTCGGACTGGGAGGGCTCGCCAGGCGCCCATTCGTCAACCGTTTGTTCAGGCGCGGCAGCCTCCCGCCTGGCAGCCACTACCGTCGGCTCCACTAGGACCCGACCGTAGAACTCAGGACGGCTCTGGCATCCTGGGTGTGAGCATTTTCTCCCGGTCCCCCAACCCCATCGAGAAAACCGGCTTCACCGTCCGCGGCGTCCCCCTCGCCGACGACGTGGAGCGAGCGGTTTCGGCCCTGACCCGCTGTCCCATGGAGTCGCTGCGAGTCCCCGGAACAACCAGGGACCTTCTCATCGCCAGTGTGCGCAGTTTGCTGGACCTGGGCCTGCGCCAGACCGCCCGACCCGGCCCTGGGTTTGAGGGTCTGCCTACCCTTGCCCCCGAAAGTGGAACACTTTCGGACCTATGCCCGCATATGTGGAACACCTGTGCCCCCGAAAGTGGAACACTGCGCTATAGAGGAGCTGGCACTCCACGATGGAAAGTACCTTTTCGCTAATTGCGCGCTGCGTCGGGCAGGCGGCCCGGGCGGGCGCCAGCAGGGTGCCCATGACTTGGTCTCCGTGAAGACGAGAGAAACGTGACTACAGGTCAAGCTAGCGCAGCGCCGGCCCTGTGGGCAACCACAATCGTAGGCCCAGATCTGGCACGCAACTCGCTTTTGACATCAATCTCAACCCTCATTGACACTTGGGGGGCGAACCGACCGTCACGACGGGAGCCGCTTCCCCGGGGATTCAGGAGCTACAGGTGAATGCCAGAGCGATCACCAGCATCTTCGGGCTCCTGAATGTAGAATCATTGCCAAGACAGGCTCGCGGGACCTGCACGTGCTTACGGAGCCCTGGTACATTTCGGAGTCGGGCTCAAAGCCAACCGGCTCCGGCTTCCCGGGTGACTCGCAACGGAGAGTACATTGCGCTTCCTGCCACTCCTCATGCTGCTGTGGGCCTGCACCGACGACCTGCCCCTGGCGGCGCCCTGGCCGGGCAGCCGTCACTGGAGCGACCCCCTGGATACCGGTCCATCCATGGACCCCACGGACACAGACCAGCAATCCGGACCCGCTCCCCATGGCGACACCGCCCCCGAAGACGAGCCACCTTGCAGCGAGATCGTGGTGGACTGGCCGGAGGACTGGACCGTCTGGGAAGAGTTGGTTCTGGATCTCACCAATCTCCACCGATCCCAGGGTGCAGATTGCGGGGTGTACGGCTACCAGCCACCGGCTGGCGATCTCGTCATGGACGAAGACCTGCGCTGCGCTGCGCGTGTCCAGGCCTGGGACATGGGCGACCGCAACTACTTCTCCCACGACAGCCCCGGTGGTCCACTGGGCGACGACGTCTACGAAAGAATCTACAACGCCGGCTTCTCCGGCGGGTTCGTGGGTGAAAACATAGCGGCCGGCTACAACTCCCCGGATTCCGTCATCGCCGGCTGGCTGGCATCGGACGGACACTGCCAGAACATGATGCAGCAGGGCTACCACTACATCGGCGTGGGCTACGCCTACATGACCGGCTCCTCGTATGGATACTACTGGGTCCAGGACTTCGGTGGGTGAGCCGGGTTCAAGGGCAGCCACGCTCCGGGCTGCCCAACCGACATGCGAACCACGAGAAAGGGAACACCAGCAATCCTCGGTGTTATTCTTCGCGCAGCACACTGTCGAAGCTGCTACCGCGAACCTTGCGAGCGGTCTGGCGAGCCTGGTAGAAGAGGCGCGCCGCGCTCTGCACTCCCGCCACGGCGTGCCGCATGGTGCCGGGGTTCCAGTAGCGGCCCTCCACCAGGTCGTCGTCGGGATCCACGAGGCCGGCCTCGATGGCCAGCTCTCGTATGGGGGTGTGGGGATAGATGCGGATGGGCTGCATGAGCAGCAGCGAAAACATGCGCAGCCTTGGGCCCAGGTGCCAGCGAGCCCGAGCCAGAAACACCAGCAACCGGGCCAGGGAACGCCAGTCCTCGCCCGGTGCGTTCAGGAAGAAGGAGTACTCCACGTCCATGTCGTATTTCTTGGCGATCTCCCATGTATAGAGCAGGTCTTCGTGGCGAAAGTTCTTCCTGAGCCGCAGCAGCATACGGTCGTCCACGTGGTCGGGGCTGAAGGAGAGCATCCCGCAACCCGCCCGCTTGAGCCAGGTGAGCAGCCGGTGTGGCAGGGCCGCCCTGCTCTCGTTGAACCAGGCGGACCACTTGACGTCCAGGCGGCGCCTTACCATTTCCTGGCAGATCTCGATGGCATGGGCAGGGGGAATGTTGAACATCTGATCGCAGAAGAACATCTGCCGCACACCGTGCTCCTTCACCAGTTCTTCCACTTCGTCCACCACGTCCACGGGACGACGCATCCTGAGGGTATTGCCCGCCAGGTAGGTATCCGAGCAATGAATACAGCGCAGCACGCAGCCGCGCTTGGCCTGCACACCCACGCTCACGAAGGAGCTGGCGGCGTAGGGCCCCAGGGGCAGAAGGTCACGGCGAGGAGGGCCCAGGGATGTAAAATCCACCCTGTCCGGCGGCCCGCTGAACCGTACCGCGCCGCCCTTCCGGTAGTAGACACCGGGTACCTTCCAGGGCTGCTCCAGGTACCGGAGCAGCATGGGGAAGCGATCTTCACCCTCCCCCCACAAACCGAAGTCCAACTGGGGAAGGCGCTCCATGAGTGGCTCGCTGTACAAGGAAAATGCCGTTCCTCCGCCAACGATAGGAATACCGGGCGCAGCGCGTCTAACGCTCTTCAGGGCCAGGCGCTGAGGCTCGATGTCGTCGGTGTGCAGGTGGGGCATGCCCACCTTCATGTTGCGGAAAGATACGCCCACGACATCGGGGGCCATGGACTTTATCTTCTGCTCCAGGGCGTCGAAGGGAGCTTTCCGATGGAGATTGACATCGAAGATCTCCACATGGTGCCCGCGGAGCCCCGTGGCCAGGTAGGCCAGGCCCAGCGGGTAGACCAGTTCCATGTCCAACGCGGTGAAGGCCTGGACCAGCAACACTCGCATGTGATCTCCTCACTGTCCTCATTGAAAATCATTCCGGCGGAGGAAGAAACCCCTGCTCCGTTACACCGCTCCTTTAGCACGCCGCACACGGCTGATGCCCGGCTGGCAGGTGAACCACGAGCCGCAGCGAAGCGCATGGACGCTCGCCCCGGTTCTCCCGGGGTGGCCCAGGTTCAACGGGGTCGCGTGATGGGACGGGGTTCACCCTGTGGAAAAGAGAGCATCTCCCAGGTGACGTAGAGCCTGGCCGGCTCTGTTTCCACCGGCTCCAGGGCGACCCCGATGGCCACGTGGGTGCAGTCCCCACAGAGAAGATTTGCCCGGTGCCCGGCCGATGCCCACACCAGGTGCATGGCGTCCTGCCAGGAATAGGCCACCGCCAGGTCCTCGGTATGTTCCGCGGCGGGGTGAAAGAGCTGCCACGCCCTGGCGGCCACGCCTTCGGTGACTCCTGGAATCCGGTGATCCAGGACTGCGGAGGAGGCCATGAAGGCGGAGTGCTCCCGAGCCAGCGCTTCGAAGGGATGGAATACTCCCAGCTCCCCCAAGCCGGCCCGGCGCCTCCGGTCATTGAGCGCCTGGTAGAGAAGTCCGGTGGCCAGGATGGGATCCTGTGTCTGGTAGCCCGCCGGCAGCGCAGCGGGTTCGGCAGGCCGGGATTCCACGAAGACGGAAAACTGGAAGAGCACCCGGCCCGCCTGGGCGTTGGTCTGCACCACCTCCAACCTGTACTCCCCCGGCACATGGAAGAGGTCCACCCACCGCGCCACCCCCGGAGTCATGTGGAAGCGGTTCACCGGCCCATCGGGCGTGGCTACGTAGAGCAACAGGTCCATGGTCTCCGGCACGTTGGCTTGCAGGGCCAGGGTGTCGTCCAGGGTGATGTGCCGTGGCAGGGGATCCAGGTCCCCCCAATGTGGAGCCGCTCCCAGCACCCAGAGGACCGTGGAGTCGGGAAAGACGCGGCTGGCCAGGGCCAGGTCCATGGGAACCTGGAACCTGTCCATAGCGTGAAGATCATCCAGTAACGAAGCCGGAAACTCTCCGGAGTTCCGCTCCATGGCGAAGCGAGCATCGCCGGGAAAACCGGCCCTGGCCAGGGCCAGCGTGACGGCCGGTGGGCAAATCCCGCTGGACCGTGAATTTGACAGCGAGGCCAGCTCGCGAGCAGCCGCCAGCAGCCCGGCATCCCAGGAGGAACCTGGAAGCTCCAGCAGGAGGCGACGCCCGGCAGCGTCCGAAGGTTGGGATGGACGATACCGTACCTGCGCCGGAGACTGCACCTGTGCAACACCGGGTGTCACGTGGCGACAGCCGGCCAATACGGCCAACAAGAGCACAAGCCACGAAAAGACCCGAAGCCCGCGGACGCCGCCGACTCGCCGGGCCCACGGAGCCCCCGGGATCGGGAAAGGCCGCCAGGGATCCATCACTCTTCGCCCAGTTCCACGACCACCACGGCCCCCCCGTCGGTCCTTGACCCGGCTGCTCCGGCCAGGTCGCAACGGGGGTTCAGCAGAGCAGCCCTGGTCCCGGGCTGGACATACCAATCCCTGAAGCAACGCTCGATACCCTGGCCCGGCTCGAGTTCGCAGGACAACGAAGCCCGGCACGATGATGGCGCCACCGGCCAGTCGGGTGTACTGCGTTCCTGGGGGTGGAGCAGACTCTCCAGGCGGGCCCGAGCAACGCCCTGAAGGATGGGATCCCGCTCCGGCCTGGGCCAGTCGAACATGTCGCGTGCTTCGTCCAGTAGAAGGTACAGGGGGTCGGCGAAATAGAGATCGCCTGCAGGAACTGGCACGCTGGCGGGAAAGGGGGGGCTGGCGGCTGCATCGACGCCCACGTACACGGGAAAAGCCGCCAGGACACGGCCCGCGGCACTGATATGGACCCACCACTCGCCGTCTTCCCCCAGGCTGAAGGGCTTGCTGTCCAGCGCCTTGCTCCACAGCTCGCCCGCTGGAGACACCAGGATGACCTCTGCGCCGGCGGGAGCCTGCTGGTCGGGCTCCAGGAGGGTGATGCTCCCGCCCACGGGCAGCTCCCTTGAGACCGGCGCCAGTCGGATGTCCGCACGCCCAACCAGGCCCACCCAGTAGTCCGCCTCGCCCCCCCTGGCCCTTGCCAGCCCCAGCATATGGCCCGGTTGCAATTCCTGCCTGAGGTCGGCCATGAGATCCTGGGCAAAACAACCCATGGGGCAGACCTGAAGGCGCACCGTCAGCACGGGATATGGAAACCCCGCACGAAGGGCGGCCCATCTCGCGGTCCACAGATCGGGGTCGGTGCCGTTCATGGCATCCATGGCCATGGCGCCGGCGGCTCCCGACAGCGATTCGTCCCAGGGGAGCTGATGGGCCAACATGGCGACGGCCACGTCCCTGGGCTGTGACAAGACCATTGTGTAGACAAGGGCCTCGGGTGAGGGCAGGCGCGGGACCTCCAGACCTATGCTGGCGGGCGGCGGAGAAACGCTGGCCTGCCTGCAGGCCAGGATGAGCAACAATGGCATAAACATGTAGGCGGCTGTACGGGTTGATGCCTGTTCGAACAACATCAGAGAGAGCGGGCAATGTGGGCCAGGTACCGGAACGGACGAGCGCAGGCCTCGATATGCGCAGCCTGGTACCTGCTGGGATCCAACGCAGCAAGGGCCTCCAACCTTCCCCTGGGCCGGGAATTGACCTCGATGAGCACCGGCTGCCCATCCACGTCGATGACGGCGTCCACCCCCAGCTCCAGCACCAGGTGCCCCGAGGAAACATTGGCGACGGCGTCGCAGACCCGATGAGAGAGCCGGTCCAGAGCATCCAGCGTACCGACCGAGAGTTCACTGGAAGCAGAGAGCACCTCCGCGCCCCGGGCCACGTTGACCACGGGATCGGTACGGCTTCGGCGCAGCACCCGCGAGACCCGCATCCAGGCACCGCCCGGCAGACGCTGCATGAGCATTCGCACGCTCCAGCCGGCCCAGCCGCGAGGAGGCGGGACGGCTCGCTGCAGGAGCATGGGCTCCTCGACGCCCTTCACCGCGCCCTCGCCGCGGGCGTGGAGCTGGCGGCCATGTTCCACCCTGGATATTCCGCGCCCCAGAGCCCCGAAACGAGGCTTCAAGAAGCCCGCTCCCCACTGGGACAGTCTTTCGCGAAAGCGGGTGAAGTCCTGTTCAACCTGCGGCATGGCCAGCCCCCACCGCTCCAGGAGACGCTGGGAACGGAGCTTGTCGCGACAGAGCAAAGTAGCGGCCGTGGGGTTTCCCATGGGCAGATGGCCAAGCTGGGCCAGCACGGCCCGGTAGTGTTGCGGCCATGTCTGGGAGGGAAACCGGTCATGCACCGCCTGGATCGGTACCCCGTGCACCGGCAGCCAGCGACCAGGGGCTGCCACGAAGCCGTCCCCGCGCCCCGCCTGGAAGGAATCGCCCACCAGAACCGTGATCCCTTCATCCAGGAGCTTCAGGGCAGCCCTTCCCACGGGACGGGCCTCGGGCGGGATCTGGGCACCCCCGCGATGCATCCTGGTGAACAGGGCAATGCAGACCCCTGAAGGGTCGGGGGGCCATGCGCTCACGGTGGGGACCCGCCCTGCCGGCAGAAGCGACGCGGCATCAGTTGGATGCGCAGGCCTGCACGTCCAGGGCGATATCCACGGAGGAACCCGTGCTGTTGTCGCTCAGACGCGCGAAGTGAACAAACCACTGCTCGCCCTCGGTGAAGGTGGTGACACCGGATTCAACGTCTTCCGGGTAGAGATCCACTTCCGCCTGTTGGGTTCCGGAAGCAGACGTGATGAGATCGCCGGAATCTGGACACCAGCCGATGCCGACGTCCATTTCCAGCTCCCAGGTGGAGTCGTCCCAGGATGAAGTGACGTGCAGGTGGTCGATGCCCGCGGGCATGTCGAAGTGGTGTTTTTCGTGGTCGTCGCCGGTGACCTGTACGGTGTAGGTGACCACCGAGCCTTCATCCAGGGTGACGGACTGGCAGTCTTCCGTGGGGAGTTCGTCACCGGTGCCGGTATCGGTGATGGATGTGTCCTTGGCCTGTTCTTGTTCTTCGGCTTCGCAGCCCAGGGCTACGAGAGCAGAGACGGTGAAAATTGAAAAAGCAGGAAGAAAGAAGCGTTTCCCTGTAAACATGGTCTACCTCCGTGAAGCTCGGTCCTGTTCGGGCGGTCACCTAACACGCCCCCAAGAACCCTGCATGGCAGAAAAAGAAGCCCATCCAGGGGACTCGTCACTGGACTTTGAGCCACGGGCGGACGGTGGCCTCGGTGCTACCAGTCCCCGCCGGAACCACCATACGCGCCCATGTCGTTGCGGCTGCCGTCGACGTCGTAGTAGGAGTCATCGGGGGAACCGGCGTCCAGGAGAGGGCTGGTGCTGGACAGGTGCAGGTCGTCGTTGGTGCCGTCCAGGTCCAGCGAGAGGTCCTGGAACTCGGGCTCCCGGAACAAGAGCCCTTCGCCATCGTAGGCCAGGTCGTAGTAGCCGCCGAAATCCCCCAGGGAATTGCTCCAGAAATCAGAATAATCCAGCCAGGCGGAGATGGAGGTGGAGTCGGCGTAGAAGATTCCGTGCCCACTGTTGTAGGCCACGATGCTATTTAGCATGTCCAGCATGCTGTAGGCTTCCAGGTAGATGGCGGCCATCCCTTCACAGTCCGCCACGGTGACATTGGTGAGCCACACGGACGAATCATAGGAGGCGGTGACGGCGCCGGATATGTTGGAAGTCGAGCCCAAGTACTTTCCGCCGCCCCGGGCGATGCCAAAGTAGTCCCCCAGGTCAACGTAGTAGTTGCCGTCAAAGACCGCGTTGGCGAGAGTGAGGCTGGCCTGGGTGCCCACCCAGAAGCCGGAGTCTTCCCGGCCGCCGTTATTGAGCACAGAGAGAGCGCTGGCGCCAAGAGACGAGTAGTAGTAGACATTTCCTGCCGCACCCTGGGGAGCGATGTTGCCCTGGATCGAGACAGCTTCCAGCCACATCCAGGATTCGCTCCACATACAGACCCCACCCCCGTAGGCTGATGCCTGATTTTCCAGGATCTCGGTCCCAAAGACCGAGATACCGGAGTCGTACAGGGCCATCACTCCGCCGCCGGCGGTGGCGTAGTTACGTTCCAGCACCGAGTCTTCCAGGGTGGCCTGGGACGAAAACAGGACGGCCAGCCCACCGCCATTGGTGGCGTCGTTACCCACTATGCCCAAACCGGAGAGGTTGGATTGCCCTCCGTCAACGACGACCACCCCACCACCGTAGGTGGCGTCGTTTCCGCTGATGTCTGAATCCACGAGAACGACGCCGTCCGGGCTGGCGATTGCAACTCCTCCCCCGTAGCTGGCGGTGTTTCCGGAAATGGCAAGATCTTCCAGCACGGCGTACCCGGCGCCGGCGTAAACCCCACCTCCGTATTCGTCGGCGGTGTTGCCCTCGATGAACAGATTCCGAAGCACCGGTGAGGCGTTGTCGATCATGATGCCCGCGCCGTCGTCGGCCTCGCCGCCGGTAATGGTAAATCCCTCCAACACAGCATCAGCGGATTCGCCCGATGCGAAGGTCACCACGCTCCGCCGGTCGTGGGAGGCGTCTATGACCGTGGATTCCGGCCCCGCCTCGGCGCGAACGATGATGCCCTTGCCGCCGAAGTCTATGGCCTCGTAGTAGGTGCCCTCGCCCACCACCACGCACCAGGTTGCGGCGTCGATGGCTTCTTGTATGCTGCCGAAGGGACTGTCGGGGGAACCGTCGCCCTTGCCGTCCCTGGCGGAGCCATTCTTGCCGGAATCCACCCTGGTGGCAAGCTCGTCGGCGGTGCCGTCGCAGTTCTGGTCCACACCGTCACAGAACTCCTGGGCTCCGGGGAAGATGTCGGGGTCGCCGTCGTCGCAGTCGCTCCCGAAAGGGGAGTAGCCAGCCTGCTGCTCGCAGGAGAAAAGAGGGGAATCATCCCTGCCGAAGCCATCGCCGTCGGTGTCGCGATACCAGGCCAGGTCCGGATCCTCGTCGGTGCTGCCGTCGCAGTCGTCATCCACTTCGTTGCAGATGTCGGCGGCTCCCGGATGGACGGAAGGGTCTTCATCGTCGCAGTCTCCGGGAGGGGAGTAGCCGTCTGAATCCAGGTCCACACCGGAATTTCCGCCGTTGGGGCCGCCGGTGTCGCCAGCTCCACCGCAGGCCCCCAGGACGAAAACACCGAACAGCAGGGGCCAGGTGTGGGCGGAAGGCAGGGAGATCAACGATAATGCTCCTGGCATATTCCTGCTCCCAGGGCTCCTGGGACCGAAAATCCGGGGGGCCGCCCCCCAAAACCGACTGGCCCGGTCTTCGCGGGGCCCACGGAACCCGTGATCATGGTGTGATGTCGAAACGGAGGAACTCACTGGTGAACTGCCCACGCCCACGAGTAAGACTTCGTAGATCAGTTGCATAACCCAGGAGCCTCTGCAATGAACACTCCGCCTGGATGACGGAGAGACCGTGAGCGGTGTCGCTGCCCATTATAGAAGCCCGGCGAGCCTGCAAGTCCCCCAAAACGGTACCGAGGGATTCTTCGGGCACCACGACTTCCAGCTTCATGACAGGGCCGAGAAGCTGGCCCTGGGCCTGCGCCAGGGCGTTGCGCACGGCCTGGGCCACAGCGATGCGGATGGCCTGGGCGGAAGATGCCTGGCCGAACAGCTCCACGCTGTCTATCTTCAAGGAGAGGTCCTGCAGGGGAGCACCATCCAGGGGGCCGCCCACCAGGGCATCCTGGGAGCCAAGTTCCACGGCACGCCGTTGAGCCGCCGACAGCGGCCCCCCGGAGACGGAGCCGGGCTCGGAATCCACCAGCATTCCTGAATCCCTTGGTCGGGGCCGGACGGTAGCCTGGGCGCCGGCCTTCATCTCGATCTTATTGTCGCCCACTTCGAATACCTGTTCCACGAAGCCCCGCGCGGTGGCGGAAGCGGCCACCGTCTCGCGGGAGACCACGTGGGGCCTGCCGAAGCGGATATCCACCCCGAACTCCCGGCGGATACGCTCGAAGACGATCTGCAGGTGCAACTCGCCCATGCCCTTGATGATGGCCTGCCCGGTATCTTCATCGGTTTCGAAACGCAGGGTGGGATCCTCTTCCAGGACCTTCTCGAGGGCGGCCAGCATTTTTTCTTCTTCACGGGCGCTGTCTGGTTCCACCGCCAGGGCCAGCACCGGCTCCCTGGAGTCTATTCGTTCCAGCAGAACCTGCTGCCGGGGATCGCAAAGCGTGTCCCCGGTGGAGGCCTTTCGCAGTCCGGCCAACAACACGATCTGCCCGGCAACGGCCTTCTTCAGGCGCTTCTTTCGACCGGCGTCCACGTCGAAGACCCTTGCCACCCGTTCTTCCAGGTCTTGGCCGGCGACGGCGATGGTGTCACCCGCGTTGAGGGTGCCTCGATACAGCCTGGCGAAGACGTGTCTGCGCCCATCCCAGAGTTGCACCTTGAAGGCCAGGGCAACCAGCGGAGCCGAGGGGTCCATCTCGACGCTGATGGAGTCGCCGTCGAGGCTCCTGGCTTCCACGCGATGGCGGTGCAGGGGCGATGGAAGAACATCGATGATGGCATCCAGCAGCGGCTGGACGCCAACATTTCGCAGGGCGCTGCCGCCGAACACGGGAAAAAGCCTTCGGTCCAGGGTGCACTGGCGAAGGATCTTCCACAGGTAATCGGGAGTGACGGCCATTCCCTCCAGCACGGCCTCGGCCACCGTGTCGTCGAATTCGCCCATGGAAAGCAACAAGCGCTCGCGCTCCTCGTCCAACAGGGGCTGCAGGTGGGCAGGTACCGGTTCCCGGGTGACCACTTCGCCCCTCTCGCCCCGGAAGCGCAGAAGCGCCTCTTCGATGAGGTGCAGTACGCCATCGTCCACCGGCACGGTGACGGGAACCGGTTCCACGGACAGGCGGGACTGGATGGTCTCCATGGCACGTTGAAAGTCCGCTCCGGGGCGGTCCATCTTGTTCACGAAGAACAGGGTGGGAATGCGGAAGCGGCTGGCCTGCCGCCACACGGTTTCGGTCTGGGGTTCGACGCCCCGCACTCCGTCCAGCACCACGACGGCGCCGTCCAGGATGCGCATGGCCCTCTCCACTTCGATGGTGAAGTCCACGTGTCCCGGTGTGTCCACAACCTGGATAACGTGGTCCTTCCATGGACATTTGGCCACCGCGGAGGTGATGGTGATACCGTGGGCGCGCTCCTCGTCCATCCAGTCCATGTGGGCCTGGCCGTCGTGGACTTCGCCGATCTTGTGATTGGCGCCTGTATAGTAGAGGATGCGCTCCGTGAGCGTGGTCTTGCCCGCGTCTATGTGCGCCGCGATGCCGATGTCTCGGACCAGGCGCAGGTCGGCGAAATCACTTGAAGCAGCCATGGTGGGCCTCCTGCTCGGATCTCCACAGGTAATCTCCCAGGCTCCGCCAGGCGAGTCCTTCATCCATGGTAGGGCGCCCCCGAGGAAGTTATTCTTCCGCGACCCCCAAGCTCACCTGTTTCTCAATGCAAGAGGCGAGATGAAAGAACAAGTCCGGGGAACCAGGCAGGCGCACATTCCTCCGCTGCTGCTACTGGCCAGCGCATCCCCCAGGCGGCGAATGCTGCTGGAATCGCTGGGATACCGGGTGACAGTCCACCCCAGCGCCGTGGACGAAGGGCGTCTCCCACAGGAGACCCCCGTGCAGATGGCCCTGCGGCTGGCAGATTCCAAGGCACGGGCCGCCCCCGTCTGCCGGACCCCGGAGGCGCCGGCGGCCGTGATAGCTGCCGACACGGTGGTCCACGATGGCCATGATATCTTCCCCAAGCCCGCGAGCCCCGAAGACGCCACACGCATGCTCATGCTCCTCGCCGGCCGCTGGCACCGGGTCAGCACCGCCTACTGCGTCAAGACCGCCGATGCCCGCAGGTTGTCCGTGGTCACCAGCAGGGTTCTCTTCATGGAACTGGGGCGCGGCACCATCTCCCGCTACGTGGCCAGCGGGGAACCCCTGGACAAGGCCGGAGCCTATGGAATACAGGGAGCCGGCGTGGCCCTGGTACGCGAGGTGGTGGGGAGCTATTCCAACGTGGTGGGGCTACCGCTCCACGAGTTGACCAACACCCTCGCAGAACTGGGAGTCGATCCCCCGTGATGTAACGAATCCCTCGGCTTTCCCTGACCCCGCTCACTCGCCACCATCCAGCAACCCACACTATATCTCTGGCCGCAGGCTTCCGGCCTGTGTCGCCACGGAGCAGGCTTCCGGCCTGTGTCGCCACGGAGCAGGCTTCCGGCCTGTGTCGCCACGGAGCAGGCTCCCGGCCTGCCGCCAGACCGGGCCTGTTCTGAACCTGGCCAGCAAGGCTCCCGAAGACAACCAGCCCACCCGAAAAAGAGCACGAGATCATGTCCATTGCAGATAGATTGGCAGAGGTACGCCGGCGAATCAATCGAGCATGCCAGGAAGCTGGCCGTGACCCCGGCACCGTGACCCTGGTGGCGGCCAGCAAGTTCCAGAGCCCCTATCTCATCAAGGAAGCCATGCTCCTGGGCCAGAGGCATTTTGGCGAAAGCTACGCACAACATCTTCGCGACAAGGCGCGTCTGCTGGGCATCGGCTCGGGCTGCGACGACCCCGGGGCAGCCGGCCCCCCATGCTGGCATTTCATCGGGACCCTCCAGCGCAACAAGGTCAAGTACGTTGTGGGGACCGCCACGCTGATCCATTCCGTCACCAGCGAGCGGATCGGCCGGGCCATCTCATCCAGGGCGGGGGGCAGGCTGGTTCCAATCATGGTGGAAGTCAACATCGGCCAGGAGCCCACCAAGACCGGCGTACAGCCATCGCAAACCCTTGCCCTCTGCAAAACCCTGCGGGAAATGCCGGGTCTGGACCTGGTGGGGCTCATGGCCATGGCGCCCATGCTGCCCGATGCGGAAAAGGCAAGACCGTATTTCAAGAAGCTGGCCGACATGGCCGCCGAAGGAAGGGCCATGGGGCTGGCGCTGGACAAGCTCTCCATGGGCATGACCCACGATTTCCAGGTGGCCATACAGGAAGGTGCCACGCACATCAGGGTGGGAACGGCCATCTTCGGAGCCCGACCCTCTCTGTAGAGTTGGGCCCCCGTCGGGCTGCCCGGGGCATGGCTGCGTTCCCATCAACGCAGCGCCAACAGAACCGTTATGGCCGCCAGCAACACCAGCAGCAGGACCAGTAGAGCGTTTTCCAACCTCCGGGAGATACGAAACGCCGGTACGCGCCAGCGGAACCAGGAGGCCGGAGTCCTGCGGCGCGTCAGCGACCCGGGCGCGGCGCCGGGGCGAGGCAGGGCCCCGGGGCGAGAGCCTGGTTTCCTGGTCGCGCCGGTGCGGATTCCGGACATGGCAGAAGGCGTGGGGGGCATCGAGATGGGCGGGGCCGGGGGACTGTCCCGGGGGGCCGGGGCGCTGCTCTTGCGCGCGGGGCTGCCGGGGCGGGGCGGGGCGCTGCTCCCAGCTACATCACGACTTGCGGTTGGAACCATGGGACCTGGTGGAGAACCGCGGTTGCTGCCCTGCCGCCTAACAGGGGGAATGCTGGTTTGCCGTGCGGCAGGGCCGGCTCGCCGTGCGAGGGAGGAAGCGCCTGGCATCGGTAGTCCCGGCCTTTCGCGAGTACGATCCTTCACCCGGATGGGCTTGCCATCCCCCACGTAGATCCTAGCGGGACCCACGCGGGGTTCTTCCGGTTCAGGAGATACAGGGATGGAGTCCGAGGCTGAGGGCTCGTGTTCCTTCCTGCCGGCAGTGTCCGGCGGTGGAGGAGGCAAGACGATGGTGGGCACCCATTCATCCACCAACATGGCGCTCGGATCGGCGCTGAACAACCTTGATCGCGGCCTTGTGGCGCCTGGTCTTCCCGGTCTTCGATTGCTAGCCACCAGTCACCTGCCTGCACCGTCGTAGACACGGAATGAAAGAACCACCTTCAGGCGAGCCAGAGGGCGGCGAGACCGGCGGGCATGGACCGCCCCTCCACCAGCTCTTTCAATTCGGAGAGCGTTTCTGATCGGAGGCTTGCGCGGTTTCCGGTTGGAGAAGAATGGCTGGATGCATAGCCTTCCCTGATGAGCAGGTTGAGAGCACGCCTTGCCATCTGCTCGTGGTCGGAGTCCATACCCCTGAAGACGTTGTCCACACGAGTACTGGTCTCGCCGACGATGCCGCGCCTTAGCATTTCGGCGACAATTGCCCGCAACACGCCCCTTTCGGGTATGGGATCGTCGTCGATGGTTCGCTCGGCACTCCACCAGGTCTCTATTTCTCCCAGCTTGCGCACCTTGTCCAGAACATTCTGCTCGAAACGCAGAGTGGGCTCGAAGGCATCGTTGGCCGCGAGAATCCTGACCACATCGAAGGGATGCACACCCAGCAGACGGGCGATGTCTGCGACGTTGAGTTTATGGAACTGCTCGACTCCCAGCATGTCGGCCCCTTGTAGCGATAAGTTCATCGTAGCCTGAAATTGCGTTACCCACTACCAGTCGTCGTCTCCCCCTCGACGAAGGACCACCTGGATGGGCTTGGCGGGTTGGGAGCCGGTGGGATTGTCTTCTTCAGGAGGGGGAGACACGGATGCTTCTTCGGGCTGCTCCAGCGGGTCTGCTTCCAGGGCCCCATGGCCGCCGTAGCCGTCCTGGGTTTCGTCCGGAGCAATCGTAAACGGGCTCACCCAGACGGTATGCAGGTTCAGAGCCAACGCCCTGAGTTCCCAGGCCTGTTCCACAAGCTCGTTCAGAAGCCCGTTGGCCACTTCCTTGACATCCGGGCTGATCACGTGATCGCCCAACCACACCTGCACGAGGAGCGCACCGTCTAGATCTTTGTAGGCGATGGGGGCGTCCTGTGCGCCCAGGGTGATGAGCAGACGGGTTACGGCGGCAACCACCCTGTATGCCAACTTTGCCGCGGGATCTTCTTCACGGTTGGGCCAATCTCTGTAGGCCGCGAAGCCCACGGGCAGCAGTATGGCGAAAGCGGCAGGCGGGCCCTCGTCCGGGTCCACCGAAGCCACCAATCCAATAGTCTTGGGCTCGACTTCAAGCGACAATGACATGCCGTGACCCAGCTCGAACAACGGCGCCAGGCGGTTCTTGATGGTGGCGTGGTGGGCTTCCACCACCTCGCGATAGCTGGACGGCAGGGTGTCCAGTATCTGCTCCACCTGGGAAAACTTGCTGAACTCTTCCAGGTCGTGGATGACATCCGGGTCTTCCAGGCGCTTCTTCAACTCGGCCCTGTTCAGCTCCTGAAGCTCCAGAAAAGCCGCCGAGCGCGTTGCAAGAAGGTCGGTATCGGCCTTGATGGCGTCTTGCATCGCTTCGTGGGAACGCAGGGCTTCTTCTTCGGGCAGCTTACGAAGCTGGTTCAGCACCTGCTCGCGGAGCTGCGTGTTGTCACCGAGCTTGCGCTCCAGGTCGGCCAGCTTCTTGCGCAGTTTCTTGTCTTCTTCGTCTATTTCTGCGAGATAGCGCTGGTGGTTGGTCAACCGTTCCTCGCGCCACCTCCTGATGGCGACAAGCTCGACCTCCAGCGCCGGTAGTTCCTGGTTTGGCACGTTGCTCATCGGCCCTCCGTCTGCGGTGTGGGTTGCCTGGCTGGCGAGCTTGTATCTTCCACGGGCCAGAAGTATCCCACCAGCTTCCAGGGAAGAGTAACAAATCGGGGGGATGTTCGCGGCCACAATCGTCACCGTGGCCTTGGCGCCGGAACGGCGATGGCAACACCCCTGTGTCCACGGCAGATCCAAGCCAGAGATCCTGTTTGCCTTGCGAGCGTGCTATCTTCTCGACGAAATAGCGTCAGCCAAGCTGACCAGGAATGAAGAAATGTCGTCGAAGACCGGAGTTCTCCCCCTCCAATCCACCGGATCAAACGTCGTTGAAGCCCAGGGTGTCGGCAAGAAGTTCGACATCTACCTCAACGACAGGAGCCGTTTTTTCGAATTTTTCGGAAGGCGCAAACACCACGAGGAACACTGGGCCCTGCGCAACGTCTCTTTCCAGGTGCGTCGGGGAAGGAGCTTCGGCATCGTGGGCGCCAACGGCGCCGGAAAATCCACGCTTCTCAAGTTGATCGCTCGCATCTCCAGGCCCACCGAGGGCCTCCTCAAGGTCAACGAAAGCATGTCCACGCTACTCGACCTGGGGCTGGGCTTTCACCGTAACTTCACTGGCCGCGAAAACATCACGCTCAACTGCTCCCTGCTGGGCATGTCGCGGGAAAAGATGGAGGCCCGGATCCCCCACATCGTCGAGTTTGCCGAATTGGCGGCCTTCATCGATTACCCGGTGCGAACGTATTCCACCGGAATGCTGCTGAGATTGGGATTCTCCATTGCGGCCCACTCCGACGCCGAGGTCTTCCTGGTGGACGAAGTCCTGGCCGTGGGTGACCAGTACTTCCAGCGCAAGTGCATTCGCAAGATCGAAGAATTCGTGGACCGTGGCCGCACCATAATCCTGGTCAGTCACGACCTGCACGCGGTCCGCAGCCTCTGCCACGAAGTCCTGTGGCTGCACGCGGGCGAAACCCAGGCAGTCGGCCCGGCCAGGGACGTGGTGGACCGCTACCTGGGGCAGGAGCGCGTGCGGGTCGCCATCAACGAAAACACCGGGAACCGGCCTCTCCCCTTCCAGCCATCCACTTCTCCACCTCCCCCGCCGCAGAGCTACGAAGCCACGGTGGACGATCCCCAACTCAAGAGCACCATCATGGAAGCCTGCGCTATCGCAGACCCCAGGGGCACCTGGAACGAATCGCTCCAGGCACGTCCCTACGACCAGTACGACGGTGACAAGCCCATAATCGTGGGCAGTGGCGAGGTGCGCGTGTTGGAGGTCAGGATCATGGACAACCTGGGTCGTCCTCGTCATCGCTTCAGGACGGGCGACACCATGGTAGTGGCGGTTACCTTCAGAACCACCGAACCCGTGGAACGTCCCATATTCGGCGTAGCCCTGTTCCGCGACGACGGCACCTATGTCTACGGCCCCAACACCAGGTACGACGGCGTGCTGGACAGGACCTACCACGGCATCTTCACCTATTTCATCGTCTACCCCAGGCTCCCCCTTCTGGCGGGCACCTTTCGCATCTCCATCGCCGTGTTCGACAGTTCCCACCTGAAGCCGCACGTTTGGCACAACCAACTGTACGAAATCGAGCTGTTGCAGGACGTGGAGGACCACGGGCTGGTCCGCCTTCCCCATGCCTGGGGCATGATCACCCATCTGAACGCAGAAGACGAGGCCCCGGAAGAGTGAACCACAGGATCCTGCTAATCGGCCACGGTCCGCTTCCCGGCGATGGATCCCACTACACGGGCTTTCCCCAACTGCGCACTGCATCCTTCCTGGAGGGACTGCGCTCGACCCCCATGCAGGTGGGGCTGGTGGAGCTGCACACCTCAGGCCCACCTGCCAGGGAGCCGCCAGTAGCCAGGCCCCTGGCCCGGGAACGCCGCGATTACCGACATTGGCGGCTGCACATGGCAAGCCCAGACTGGCTCCCCACCCTCAGGGCCCTGGTGGCCGACTGGAAGCCCGGAGCCATTGTCACGGCGGGTCCCTATCACCCCATGCGTGCGGCCATCGCCGCAGCCGGCGACCTGCCTCTCTGGATAGACGTCCCCGGAGATCCCTTTGCCGAGGCCCAGGCCATGCAGTCGGCAGCGAGAACGGGCTTTTCGCCGGAGCCGGGCTCCAGCCGCCAGCCCCATGCCGACCAGGTCGCGGCCTACGTGGCGGCTTTGCAACGGGGCGACAGCTTCTCGGTCATCTCCCGGGCCCAGGGGCATGCCATTCTGGGCCAACTGGGCATGGTGGGCCGCCTGGCCACATCTCCCGTGGACTGGCCGTGGTTTCGCGTCGTCCCCCCCCTCTACCCCATCTCCTCGCTGCCCCTGCAGCAGCCCCGGCACCGTGCACCGGGCAGTCCCCTGGTGCTGCTGCTGGCGGGTGGCTTCAACACCTGGCTGGACGTGGAGACCATCGCCGAAGGCCTGCACATGGCCATGTCGTCGGGAGCCGATATCAGCGTCATCTGCACAGGGGGGGCGTTCCGAGCCACCACGTCGGGGCCTACCGGCGCTTTCGCAACCTGGTGGCCCGGGGACCCCACCCGGACAGGTTCATCTTCCACGGCTGGGTGGCCCATGGGAAGCTCCCCAACCTGGTGTCAGGCGCCGACGCCCTCCTGAACCTGGACCTGCCCGGCCCCGAGGCCATTCTGGGAAGTCGCACCAGGCTGCTCATGGCCACCCAACTGGGACTCACCTCAGTCACCAGCACCGGCTCGGAACTGGCCCGAGACATGGCCGATGCCGGAGCCGCGATTGCTATTCCAACGGGCGACGCCCGGGCCATGGCCAACACCCTCCAGCGCCTGTTCCTGGAGGGCCTGGATGTCTCCATGCCCCGACGAGCCCAAGACTGGATGCGAGCCTCCCTGGACCCTACCCGCCTGTTGCAACCCATGCTCCACTGGGTCAGCAGTCCAACCAGATCCCCCCAGGGTATTCACTACCAGGTGAGCATGGCCCGCCAACTCGAACATTGCCGGGCCCAGCTCCGCGCCATCCACGGAAGCCCCACCTGGCGGGCGTTGGCCCGCCTGCACCGGGCCATCAGCCCCCTGCTGGCCGCACGGGGCCTGTTCCCGGACAAGACCATCCCGGAACAGGAATGACTCCCGGTCGGGGGGGACCGCGTCAAGGCAGCCGAATCATGCCGCAACCAGGGGGGCCAGTCGCTACTGCGCCGGGCCCTGGCCGAAGCTTCCAGCCCGCGGACGGAGCCCCACCAGTTATTATTGTTGTCAACCACTCCAATCACAGGCTGCGAGGGCGGACATTACAACCGGGGCTGGTAAGATGAAGAGGCTCGTAGGAACCATTCTGCTCCTGGCGATGCTCTCCGCCGTCACCCTCTTCGTCGTGGAAGATGCACGCTGGCCCGACCCCGCCCAGGTCCCCGCCATCGTCGTTCCCCAGGCTCCGCTGCCGGCGGACCAACAGGCGTGGAAGCTGCTGAAACAGGCGTGCCAGGTAGTGCCCGACAAGAGCTGGCTGAGCGAGGAACTGCGGGTAAAAGGGCCCCCGGATGCTCGGGATCTGGCAGCCTGGAAGACTGCCGAGGCCGGACTGGACCGGCTGGATCGCGCCATGGAGAGCCCTGGCCTTTCTATCCCAACCCCAGACACCAATCTTCTGATCGGTGATGTGGATCCCGACACCGTCACCCTCCAGTGGCTCTCCCGCGCTCCCCTCCTTCGGGGCTGGGACCTGGCCCTGAACGGCGACATACAGGCGGGTGTGACCGCCATGGGGACCGTCCTCTCGCTGGGCCAACGGTTGCTGGATGCCGATACCCACCTGCTGCCGATGATGGTGGGCCTGAACATCCAGAACTTGGCCCTGAGGGAACTCCAGGAACTCCTGGACAGCACCGCTGCCGGTGATCGCGCCGCCCACGCCCAGGCTCTGCAGATGGTGGCTCCCCTCCTGGACTCCCCTCCGGCCCTTCCCCGCGCGCTGGCCTACGAATGCAACGCCACCGAAAAACTCCTCCGGGGCTTTGGGGCTTCACCCTCTGACATGGCCGAGCAGCCCGACCTGCCCTACACTCTGCCCTTCCCCGCATGGACCGTGACCCCGTTATACAATGCCTCCATGTCCGTGATGTGGCATCGCCTTCGTTGCAGCGACATCATCACCCAGGCCAGCACTCCTTTCCACCAGCGCCGCGAGCCAGAAAACCTCGCCCTCTGGCCCAGCGAAGGGCTGCCGTCCCCCAGCCAACTGGTCCACTACCCCGCCAGTCGCGTTCTCTACCAGCTCTCCTACTGGGACTACATGGACTTCGTCCTACGCGAAGACATGATGCGGGCACACCGGGCGGTGCTGGCCGTGACCTGGGCGGCCAGGCTCCATGCCTTCGATCACGGCGGCCGACTGCCCGCCGGCACAGCCGACCTGGTCCCGCAGTACCTGGAACGAGTACCGGCCGATCCCTTCGGAGCGGGAGATGTCATCCTGAAAGATGGCCAGGTGTGGTCGCTTGGCGACGGCATGAAGGCCCTGGCGGAGTTGCCCAATCCACAGCAATTGCGTTGGTCCGTCGCCACCTGGTATGGCTTCGGTGGCTGAAAACAGCCGGAATCCCACCACGCCAATGGCAGGCCGCGTCTCGGGTCAAGATACCCTGATAAATTACAAAACAACCGGGCATTCGGTGCCTCCCGGGACAGCCCCCTGGGGGCAGCGCGTTACCAGGTGCCGGAGGCTGCCACGATGAGGTGCTAAAGGGGAACGGCATCGTCACCTGGTAGGCGGACCCCGCCCTCAAGATCTCCCTCCTTCGTCCCATCTCCGTGCTCACCCACGAGCTGGATCAGTGGCTGGGGCCACGTCTCTTCTGGCTCCACCACCTTCACAGCCTGCTATGGTATGCCGCCGCAGTGGGAGTGGTGGGGCTCATGCTTCGCCAGGTTCAACATGGGCCATCGCGAGCCGTGGGGCTGGCCACGCTGCTGTTCGCGGTGGATGACGTCCACTCCATGAACCTGGGCTGGCTGGCCAACCGCCACGCCATCATCTGCGTGGTATTCGGCGGCCTGGCCTTCCTGGCTCACCTGCGCTGGCGTGAATCGGGCCGCGGGAGCTGGCTGCTGCTGTCCCCGGCCACAATGGGCCTGGCGTTGTTCTGCGGCGAATCTGCCCTTGGAGCGGCGGCCTACCTGGTGGCCTGGCAGTTGACCCTGGACAAGGGCTCCTGGCTTCGTCGCCTTGGAGGCATCGCACCCCAGGCCCTGCTGATCCTGGCCTGGAGGCTGGTCTACAACGACCTGGGCTACGGCATCAGCGGCTCGGATCTCTACGTGGATCCCGCCAACTACCCGCTCCCCTTCGCTCTGGCCCTGCTGGAGCGTTGGCCGGAACTGCAGTCGAGCCAGTGGCTCGGCGTCCCCATGGACGTCGTCATGTCCATGCCATCCATCGTGCGCCTGGGCGCCTTCGCACTGGGCCTGGCAACATGTGTCTTCATGGCCTGGCTGCTGTTTCCCCTGCTGCGCCGCTCCGGAAGACAATGGGGCCGTGCCATGGACGCCGCCACTCCTGGGCGAGCAGGTAGAAACTCCGAAACTCTCTGTAACAGCCCTGTTTCCCGCGTTGCGCACCGACTGAACCAAGTAGTGGTGCCCGACAGCGGTCCACATCCGCCAGTCCCCCCCCCAGAGGGCAACCCCGAACACTCGCAGCCCTTCCCCGCCTGCGCCACGTCCATGAATGCCAGAAGGACAACGCCTGGCTCGTGGGGCGATGATGCCGCCTTCTTCGCAGCTACCTCAACCTGATTGCTTCAACGGGCTCGGACAAGCCCTTGATCGTGATGGGACCAGCCCTCTCGAAGCTCAGACGAGGAAGTTGGCCAGGCCCTTTCCAGAACTTGACCTGCCCACGGGCCATTTCATACGTAGCCACATCCAGCAGCACTTCTCCTGCCCCCGCGCTTCCGCAAAGGCGAGAGGCCAGGTTCACCGTGTGCCCCACGGCGGTGTAGTCCATGCGCTCTGGTGTACCTATGTTGCCCACCACCACGGTTCCGGAACTTACGCCGATGCCAACCGGAGCCGATGGCAGGTTCCTGGCGCTACGCTCCCGCCTCCAATGGGCATGGGCCGTTCTCATGCCGGAGGCGCAGGCGAGTCCCCGCAAACTGTGATCCCCCTGCGCCAGTGGAGCGCCAAAGAGGACCATGATTTCGTCACCCACGAACTTGTCAACCGTGCCGTCGAAACGGGTGACGCAGCCGACCATGTTGCTAAGGTAGGAGCTTAGCATATCCTGCACCTTCGCGGGATCCAGGTTCCGCGACAGGGACGTAAAACCACGAAGATCGGCAAAGAGAACAGTGATCATGCGGCGATCTGCCCGCGTGAAGTCTTCCGTGGGGCGAGCGAGCATCTCCTGTATCACCGAGTTGGGCACATATCGGGCGAAGGTGTTCTCCAACCAACGTAGATGGGTGATGTCCTGCCCCACGACATTGACATGGCCACCCTTGACCGGGCTGGCCACGAACCTGAGGACGGCAGGACCCATCGGTCTGCTTCCAGGGGAGGAGGGAAGGCGATCCGGAGAAAGCCCCTGGCATTCCAGTTCCTTGACACAGGAGTTGTTGGACGAACGCGCAGCGCTTGCAAGACTGACGAGAAAACGCTCCCCCAGCGGCCCGGAGTCCAGCCCATCCAGGGGCAATCCCCTGGCCTTCCTACGGTCCGTGATGCCAAGAAGGCGGACCATGTGACGATTGATGTAGGTGACGCGATCGTCGGCACCCACTTGCAGCACCATTTCCTCGACTCCCACCATGGTGCGCCCCAGGGAGTCCCCGGAACCGAGCATGACGGTCCCACGCATGAGCAACCGATCCAGCTCCGCCTTGAGCCTGGCGTTTTCGGCCATCAACGCCTGCATACTGCTGCCGCCCTGGTTGTTTTCCATGGCCATGCTCCTCCCTTTGGCCTTTCACGGGAAAGGCCAAAGGGTCCAAGATGCGATCATTCTTCCACAACAAGCACCAATCTGAAACCCAGGCCCGGTTTCTTGAAACGGGGGTTTTCCTTTCTACGAGCGGAGAGCCGCATTCGCTCGGGATGGCTACGCCACCCGCCTCCCCTGCAAACACGTTCCAGGCCCGCCGGAGGCCCGATGGGATCTTGAACCTTCAGGATATCGTACTCTTCGTACCAATCCGCGCACCACTCCCAGACGTTGCCGTGAACGTCGAACAGCTTGAATGGATGGTCGGGGAAACTTTTTCCGGGAGGTGAGGCCACGGGGTGGGTGGTTCCGTCTGAATTGCTGAAGTACCAGGCCACGCCGGCCACGTCCTGCTCTCTGTTGCCGCACCAGAAAGCCGTATGGACACCTCCGCTGGCAGCAGCTTCCCACTGGGCTTCGGTGGGAAGCTTCGCTCCCAGCCAGGCAGCGTAGGCCGATGCCTCGAACCATGTCACCTCGCTGACGGGCAAATCGCCCTGACAACCAGGACAGTTGTAGGGATCGAAGGCAGCGTATTCGTCCACCGTGACCTCGTGCCTCAGCATCCGGAAAGGCGACAGGTTCACCTGGTGGTAGTCTTCATCGTCGGCGCATTTCCAGGCTGCCCTGGCGGGCTCGCCACATCCGATGAAGAAGCTGCCTTCTATCACGGGGCTCCATTGTGACGAATCCAGGGGATCCAGGGGATAGGGGGCGTCTCTGGAACGCAGGGAGACCAGGAGACGATCCCACACTTCCTGAAAATCGCCGGTCCCGGCCGAAGCTCGCTCGAACCCGGTTACCATGGCGCCAAACAGGCTCTCCGGCTCCGGAATCGTTCCATCACTCCAGACAAAAGGGTGCAGGAGGTCGACAACCCTGGCCATCACCCAGGCACGATCAGCCTCCGGCAAGGTGTCCCAGGCCCTGGAGAAGATCTGGTCTCTCTCGGGCGGTTCCCGCAAGTTGAGAATACTCATCAGGCGCTCGCCACCATAGCCGAACTCCTCGTTCAACCTGACCAACGCCAGCAGCGCCGCCCCCCCTTCTCCACCTTCGACCGTGGCCGTCAGGTTGCTCTCCATCCTGTTCCGCTCACTGGCGGCTGCCCGGGCCTGGTTGTCGAGGATCTCCAGGTAGTCGTGTCGTACCACCAGCGTGGCAATGACAAGCACAAAAAAGGCAAATGCCACGGCCACGGACAGTGCCTTGTTCTTGTCGACAAAGCGCTTGAGGATCTCCCATGAGCTGTACTCGTAGGCCTCGACACGCTCCCCCGACAGGAAGCGGTTCAGGTCGTCCGACAGCTTTCCTGCATCGGGGTACCGGCCTTCCCTTGAAACACACAGGCAACGATCCAGCACGGACAGCAGTTCGGGGGGAATTCCGGGGCATCGCTCCTGGGCAGGGACCAAGCCCCCTTCGCGTACCTTGTTGATTATCTCGATGGGATTACTGCCCAGGAACGGAGGCCGCCCCGTGAGGAGATGGTAGAGGACGGCGCCCAGAGACCACACGTCCGAGCGTTCGTCCACTTGTTCCAGCTTTCCCCAGGCCTGCTCCGGTGCCATGTAGCTGGGCGTGCCCAGGTAGCGAGCCACGGTCCTTGCACCCTTCGGATCGTCCACCAGGTCGATGCCGGGGGACAAGGCGGAACCGGAGAAGTTCTCGCTTCCGGACACCTTGGCCAGCCCCCAGTCGATCACCAGGGTCTCACCGAACTCGCCCACCATGACGTTCTGGGGCTTTATGTCTCGATGAATGACTCCATGGCCATGGGCGAAGGCCACTGCATGGCAGAGTTCGGCCATGTGCGGAAGCAGTGCCAGTCTCTCCCTGAGATTCTCGCAGGCTTCGATGGCCCGCTCCAGGGTCTTGCCACGGACGAGCCTCATCGTGTAATAGAGCGTACCGTCGCTGCTCTTGCCCAGCTCGTACACCGGCACGATGTTTGGATGTTCCAGTTGGCCGGTAATACGAGCCTCACGCAGGAATCGCCCGTAGAGAACGCTCTCTGGCGTAGCCCTGGGCTCCATGAAATCCGAGCCAACCTCCTGCGTGCTGCCAGATGGGTCCTGGGCCACCAGCAGCTCCTTCCTGGCGACCACGCGGCCAATATGCCGGTCCAACTCCAGCAGCACCCTGCCCATGCCCCCGGCGCCCAACTGTGCGTCGACGACATCTGTTGCGCGCTGACAGACACCATCCGATTCGAGAAAGTTTTTGTCGATGGGAACGTATCGCCCCTCCTGCTCCCTCGAGATACGCTCCTCTGAAGTCACTGGGACGGAAGCTTGCGGGAAAGGTGGCGAAGCATCTTCCTGGGAGCCAATGGAACCTGGTGGTTCTGCATCGCTCGGAGCCTGCTCCACATGTTCCCGCTTTCCACCCACGCCTTCGACCATGATGGAACGAAGAAGCTCCCGCGATGAACTCAGAAGGCTCTCCTCCACGGACAGGCCGCCAATGGGGGGCAACGACGCCTGCCGGACAACCCGGTGGGCTGCCAGGGCCTTTTCCACCATCCGCTGGACCATGGAGCGATCCTCCGAAGAAATGGCCCCGGATTCCACCAATCTGTCAGGGAGGCTCCTGGAAGGTTCGATGCTCCAGGCAGCAGCCACGTCAAGAAAACGCTCGGGAGACACAATGCCCACTTGCACACACAGAACACCGAAAAGAAGCTGACTGTCATTCATTGTTGCGGTCATTTTTTGTGCTCTTGACCAATCCTGCGAGCTTGTTCTATGATGCGCAGTTCAACAATTCTCCGATGTTCGGTATCTCCATGCCAACTTGACGGCCAGTCAGGCAGAGATTGCGCATTCTCGCGGGAGATGGAAATGCCAGCCCTTCCAGTCCTTGATCTCCCCATGGCATCAGGAGCCGGCATCCAGGTGGACGCGAGGGCAGACGAAGAAGCCTGGGCAGAGGCCGCCTCTTTTTCGGGGTTCATCACCTATGAACCAGTTCCCGGCAAACCAGCCACACATGACACCACCGGAAGAATCCTCATCACCAACGAAGGAGTGCACCTCTTCATCGAGGCCCACGACCCGGAACCACGTAGGATATACACCGGGCTCGGCCGTCGAGACACCCGCTTTGAAGACGACTACCTGACAATCTACCTTGATACCGATGGCAGCGCCCAACGCGCCTATGTCTTCATCGTCAACCCCCACGGTGTTCAATCCGACGGCATACGGGTCGCCGGTACCAATTCCTACGACCTGGCCTGGGACACCATCTGGCAGAGCGCCGCCACCATCACCAGGGACGGCTTCCAGGTAGAAATCTCCATACCCTGGCGAAGCATACGCCATCCGGCCGACTGCGACCAGATGGGCCTGTTCGTCACACGCTACCATTCGAGACTGGGTGAAAAAAGCAGTTGGCCCGTCAAAAATCCAAACATTCAGGGCCTCTTGCTCCAGGAGGCAAGGCTCAACGGACCTGGCAGGATCCCCAGGAACGCCGGGCTGGACCTGATACCGGAGATCACCTTTGGCACCACCCAGGACGGTCTCTCCCAAGACCGACTGGCCTGGAACGGCATCGCTCCAGGCCTTAGCGTGAGATACGCCCCCAGCCCCCACCTCACCTTGATGGGCACCGCGAACCCCGACTTCTCCCAGGTGGAATCCGACAGCTCCCAGATCGACATAAACCGGCGCTACGCGCTCTACTGGGAAGAAAAACGCCCCTTCTTCCTTGAAGGGCAGGAATGGTTCGAAGACCAGTTCGGCGAGGTGATCTACACCCGTTCCATGGACTCCCCCTACTATGGAGCCCGTGCAACGGTGGAAAGTGGCCGATGGTCCGTTGCCGCGCTGCACGTAATGGATGCGACGCCCACTGAAAGTGTCTCCGAAGGAGGCGGTTGGAGCCCGGACGACATGGCGGACAACCCGGCACTGGAGACCGTGGCCCGCGTTCGGCGAGGCATGGGCAAGGACAGCTTCCTGGGAGCGCTGTTCTCTGATCGCACGATGCTCGGCGTGGACCTTTCCAACCGCATGGGAGGCCTGGATGGTTGGGTAAGACTCTCAGACAAGTGGGCTGTCTCCGGGAGTTCTCTTGCCTCCTGGACCCGCTTCGCAGAAGGCGACGACCGAACCGGACTTGCCGAAAACCTGGAGCTGGCGTACGATAGCAAGCCGATAGCTCTAGGTACCAAGGGCGAATACCTGGGCCCGGATTTCAGGGCAGAAAATGGCTATATCGTTCGTTCCGACTCCATGGGCGGCAACACGTGGTTCAAGTGGCGCCTCTACCCTGACAAGCGGGTACTCAGGCGAATCGCGATTGTACCGCTGGACCTGGACTACTACTGGTACACCGGCGGCAGCCTCCGGGACCTGGTCTGGATTTCCCACCTGGACCTGATGCTCATCAACAGCTTTGGAATCTCGCTGGGGTGGGTCCAGGGCGGCGAGGACTTCCACGATACCTGGCTTCCCTACTACGGGCCTGGCATCTACATAAATGGCTCCCCCTCCAAGTGGCTCACCGGATGGCTGCGCCTGAGAACCGGCACGGCTCCCTACTACCTGGCCGAGCCGGCATGGTCCGGCTGGTCCAACTCCGCCTCGACGGAGATGGAACTCAGGCCTTGGAGCCACCTTATTCTTGGCCTCTCCGGAACACTGGAGGACTTCTTCACCGAGGCAGGTGGCGACAAGATGTACCGGGCCACGGTGAGCCGGGCCAAGCTGGAGCTTTTCGCCGACAGGCAGCTATGGGCCAGGTTCATCGCAGACCTGAAATCGACAATCACCTATGCCGAAGAGCCCAACACCGACTCCGTCCTCCAGTTGGAATCTCTGCTGGCATGGGAACACGCCCCCAGCCGGACCTTGTACCTGGGGGGCCTGTACTGGTTCACCGATCCTGTACAGTGGCAGGTTTTTGCAAAAGCCTCCTGGGTGTTCCAGCTCTGATCCCTGTGGCGGTCTCTATCATTGGCGAGCGGGTCTTGGAACCTTGCCAATCTTTCCTTCGCCGGGGGGGGCGTTCTCTCCCTTGCCGGGGGGAAACCGCTCCTGTGAAGTGCTGGAACCCAGTGGAAGAACCAGCCGCATCCCCACATCCACGCTGCTGAAACGTGGGGGGTGCAGTTCCCTGGTGCTCAAACGGGCGATGGCAGGATAAGACCTTATCAGGCCTCCTTTCACCATGACCATCACGCCACGGGGGCCATGGGAGCCGGCCCTGGAGGCTCCGTGTACGCCGGTGATGAGGGGCCAGTCGCCCACCCACTCCCCCGCGTTCCCATGGATGTCCAGAAGACCCAGGGGATGCTCCAGGGCCCTTGGGCTTGGTGGAACGTCCACCTCGCGCAGGGCGTTGCCTGAATTGAAGCCATACCAGGCGACCCGGTCCAGATCCTCGGCGGTGTTTCCAGACCAGAAGGCCGTGGAAGCACCCGCCCTGGCGGCGGCTTCCCACTGCGCCTCGTCGGGAAGTTGGACGCCAAGCCAGTTCACGTAGGCAAAGGCCTCGAACCAGTTCATCCCTGTTGCGGGCATTCGCGAATTGCAGCCCGGACAAGCCTCCGGATTGAACAGTGAGTACTCCCCAACCGTGACCTCGTATCGGCCGATCCTGTAGGGTGCCAGGACCACCCTGCGCGGCTGCTCATCCGGCGCACACTCCCAGAGGCTGGCTTCTTCCTCAGCGCAGCCGATGATGAACTCCCCCTGTATCACCTCACTCCATAGCCGGGAATCCAGCGGGTCCACCTGGGGTGGAGTTCTGTCGGTTCTCAAGGTATGCAGGAGCCTGGCCCAGAGTTCATCGTAGCCAGGCGAACCCTCGGCTGCCGCCTTCAGGCCGATGGCGAGCGCTCCCAACAGGCTGTCACGCATCTCCGGAAGCTGGTCCGCGGA
Source organism: Myxococcota bacterium (assembly GCA_024276675.1). Classification (GTDB taxonomy): domain Bacteria; phylum Myxococcota_A; class UBA796; order UBA796; family JAFGLY01; genus JAJRWT01. The sequence goes on from JAJRWT010000060.1 coordinate 86,795, forward strand.
CAGAGCGGGCAACAACAAGGCCGCGAGTTCTTTCATGACGGCGCCAGCTTCCCCGGGCGGCAGCGAGGCCCAGGCGACACTCAAGATACTCTCCCGGAAAGGCAGGTCAACCTTGTCCAGGATATCCAGGATGGCACCGCCATCGTAGCCGAACCTGTGATGAAGCTCCATTATTGCCAACAAAGCCTCACCATTCTGGAAGCTCTTGACTCGCGATACCAGATCCTCTTCCTGCCGAGCCATGTCGCTTGCCTGGGCAATGGTGGCGCTCTCCACGGCTGCCTTGTAGTTGTGCCAGATCAGCAGGGCGGAGCCAACGAGCACACTGACAGCCAATACTACCGCGACGCCAAGGGCCGGATTCCGTTGAACAAACCTTTTCAGCAGTTCCCAGGAACCATAGTCATGTGAGACCACCGGCTTCCCCGACTGAAAACGCTCGATCTCCTGCGCCACTTCGCCGGCGCCGTCGTACCTGGCGGACTTTTCGGAAGACAGGCATCGCATGGCCACCGAGGCGAGATCCCTGGGCGCTCCCGGACACAGATCCTGTACCGGAACCACGGGCTCCGAACGGACCTTGGCCACGATGTCGTAGACATTCACTCCATCATGGGGGGGAGAACCGGTCAGCAGCTCGTAGAGGACCGCCCCCAGGGACCAGACATCGGAGTTTTCGTCCACCTCGTCCATCCGACCCCATGCCTGTTCGGGCGACATGTAGTTGGGTGTACCCAGAAACTCCGCGACGGTCTGCCCGCCGGACTCCACGAGCTGCATCTCCCTCTGTATATCCAGCGCCTTGGGATCGTCCCTGTTTGCCAACTTGGCGAGACCCCAATCCAACACCACGGTTTCGCCATATTCGCCCACCATCACGTTATGGGGCTTGATGTCGCGGTGAATGATCCCACGACTGTGGGCATAGGCCATGGCATGGCAGAGATCCGCCACGTGGGAAAGCAGCCGGAGCCGCTCCTTCAAGCCAGTACAGGAGTCGATGGCTTCCTTGAGGGATCGCCCCCGGACGAGGCGCATGCTGTAGTAGATTGTGCCGTCCTTCCGGCTCCCCAGTTCGTACACCGGGACGATGTTGGGATGTTCCAACTGCCCGGTAATCCGCGCCTCTCGTACAAATCGCTCGATGGCCCCGGCTGATACCGATGACGGAAGACTGCTGAAGCAGGGGGTTCCAGGCTCCGGGTCGATATTCGTACCACCCACCAGGACGGAAAGCAGCTCCTTGATGGCAACCACGCGCCCCAGGTGCCGGTCCAGCGAAACCAGCACCCGGCCCATGCCCCCCACGCCGATCTCGGAAAGCTCTGGGTCCGAGGTGGGAAGCCGAGAGTTGCTGGTGAAGTAGGGCAGCTTCTCCAGCAGGGTGTAGCGGCCTTCAGTCTCGTTGGTAACGAGTGACAGGTCGGCGGAGGCAGCATCGGTGATGCAAGGGAGGGATGGCTGGAGGACATCAGGCCCGGAGAATATCGAGATGAGTTCTTCGCCCCTTCCGACTCCGAGATCCCGGTGGGACCTCGAAAGCCCTCCGCCGGGCACGGCCTCTTGTAAATCGTGGAGTACCGGGCTCGACGCCTCCTGGGTCTGTCCGCCAATGCTTCCCAGGAGAGCGCCGCCCGCCCCCGGGCTGCCCCCCAAGGAGGCCAGGTCCTCGCCCTTGCTCCCCCCATGTGCTCGCAACGCCCTTGCCACCAGGCTTTCCACCAGCTCAACGTCGTCTTGTGAGAGCAAACCCAGGGAGAGCAGGCGCCGGGAAAGCGGCTCGTCGGGGTTGGCAAACCACGCGGCGACCGACTCGACGAGCCTGGCCGGGCTGACCATGCCCGCCTGCACGCAGAAAACACAGAACAATAGCTGCCGTTCTTGCCCCAGGTCGTCGCTCATTTGCCTGACATACCACCGTCGGGTATTCCATGGCGCGATACAGACGGAATCCACCGGTCAATCAAGGTAGGCTATCACAAGCCAAAATGGACGGCAACTGGAATCCAGCCACAGGACACAAGCCTCACGGGAGAGCACCGCATGTGCGGAAGATTTGCACTGGCCGCCCATCCCCAGGCCCTGCGCGTTTTCATCGGACTCTCCAGGCACCCTCCACTCGTGCGACCCGACTTCGACCTACGCCCCACCCGGCGAGTAGCGGTGGCACGCCAGGCGCCGGATGGAACCAGGCTCCTCCACATGCTCCGCTGGGGCCTGGTGCCGCGCTGGGCCAGGGATCCCAGGGAGGGCAGACCCCTGATAAACGCACGGGCCGAAACCCTGTTCAAGAAACCATCATTTCGGGATGCGGCGCGTTTCCGCCGTTGTATTCTGCCGGCCTCGGGATTCTACGAGTGGAAGAGCACGGGGCGAAGTAAGCAATCCTACCTTTTCCGCCCCAGGGACGGCGGTCTGCTGGCCATGGCCGGGCTATGGGAACATTGGGATCCACCGGTCCGGGCCCAGCAGAGCCTTCCTGGTACGCGGCCCGAACCACTGGAATCGTGTACCATAGTCACCACGGCGGCCAACCTGGACCTGGACGGCATTCACCATCGCATGCCGCTCCTGTTGGACCGCCGGGCCATGGACCTTTGGCTCGACCCCGCGTTGACCGAAGAGGCCCACATCATCCACCTGCTGCACCCTCCCAGAGAAGGCCTGCTGCAACGAACCCCCACGAGCCCCCGGGACGCACATCGAATATTTTCCATGCCCCCCAAGGCAGACCCAGCCTGGGAAGCGCCATTGAATCAATTCGATGCAAGCTCGGCATCCGACAAATAAGTACTGGAGACCGCAGCACCTCCGCTGATGCTCCGCCCGAAGAACCACTCCCGGTGCCTGCCCACACGCTTCGCCCACCATCACCCCGACGGAGCCCGAAATATCCATGTTTCCAATATTGCTCGTGATTTCCACCACTCTTGCCGCATCTCTCGACAACCTGGAGGTGGGCGGCCTCTTCGGCACCCCAACCGCCACCGACTCCACCGCCCTGTGGTGGAACCCGGCAGGCCTGGCCTTCGGAGAAGGCGCGGGCTTCTACATCGAAGCGGCCCCCATGCTGGGTGGCGTGGATTTCCAACGCGACGACCCCTTCAACGGCGGGCAGGACATCATCAAGCTCTCGGGAGTGCTCCCCTTCCTGGGATTCTCCACGACCCTGGACCGACCCGGGCTCGGTCTCGGGGCAGCCATGGCCATACCCATAGCCAAGGGCGGAGTGGAACAGGATCCCCCGGGCTCTGCTTCCTATGCCATCCGTGATGCCATGATCTACTCCACGTACTGGATGCTGTAGGCCTCGTGGAGACCCGCTGACTTCGTCTCCGTGGGCGTGATGGGAGCGGCGGTCTACAGTGTATGGGACGTGGAACTGGACCTGGAGATCCTCACCGACCTGGAAGACGAAATCCAGGCCATGGGCGAAGATCCGGGCTACGACGACTCCATGATCGAGGATCCAGACTACGGCACGACCCTGGATTTCGCGGCGCTGTCCCATCTGGGCTTCACGGGCAGCGCGGGCATCATGCTGCGGCCCATCCCGCAACTGGACCTGGGCTTGGTCTACATACACGGCGTCGACGTGGACACCTCCGGCAAGCTCAACCTGGCCTTCGGCTGTCCCCCCACATCCGACGCCCTTGGCCGCTTCGGCTCGGAGTCCTTCGGCCTGTGCAACTCGCGGATGACCGCGGACGCCTCGGTGGCATACCAACTGCCCGCCAGGATCAACGCTGGCCTGGCGCTGCGGCCCACTTCAAACCTGCGGCTCGAATTCATGGCCGGCTGGGTGGACTGGAGCGCCTTCGACGACTTCCTCATCACCATCACGGGAGCCGAGGAATACAACGACCTCCCCAAGGAAGAGAGCGCTGACCTGGTCAACCAGACGCGCCGCTGGGCCAGGGCCAACCAGGACAGCTACTGGGGAGGCCTGGACCTCAAGCTGCGACCGGTGGACCGACTGCTCCTGGGCACTCGCGTGCTCCTGGACAGCTCCGCCATCCCCGACGAGGCCCTCTCACCCAACAACTACGACGCCAACAACCTCATGCTGAGCCTGTTGGGTGCCTGGAAGGCATCGAGCCACGCAGAGCTGGGGCTGAGCCTGACCCAGCACTTCCTGGCTTCTCGCCAGGTGGACGACTCCGCCTTCCTGGTCACCCTGGACGATTCTTCCACGCCCGAGGACCGATGGAACTACCCCCAGATGAACGGATCCTACCGGGGCTGGCTCACCCGCTGCGGGATCTCGCTGCATTACCGGCTTTGATGCCTGCTGCAAGCTACTGGAGGGCCGCCGCGGGAACAGCAGGGCGTCGCTCGTGGTGTATTTCACCGGGCACGGGTGACTACTGGAAAGACAACTCCACGTCCAGCAGGGTGTAGGTACCGCTTTCGTCGCGGCTGGCGGTGGCGCTGGTAATGCCCACACCCTCCAACGACGGAATATCGTAGCTCATGCCCCCGATGATGCCCAGGAGGGTGTCGATGGGGAGCATCTGCTCCACCAGGGCGGTGGTTGTCTCGTTGGAGGCTCCCCAGTCGGTGTCACGCACCATCATGGAGAGAGTGGGCTCTCCCAGGTCCATGGACAGGGAGTTGTCCTGCACGGACAGCTCCACGTCCACGAAGGTGGCCACGGCCATCTCCAGAGATTCGCCCAGCTCTCCGCCAGGGGTTTCCAGGTCTATCAACAGCTCGCCCACCTGGAGTTCCAGGGCGCCGGCGTCGTCCACGAGTACCGGCGGCAACTGGGGATCCATGGCCAGGCTGCCCTCTTCGGCGCTCACCATGGTGAGCATCCAGGGTTCCAGGGAGCCGTCTTCGGTGGAGAGTTCCATGTTCAGCATCCCCCCCCTCCAGGCCTGGAACATGGCCAGGTTGAGCAGGTTGTCGGAGAGTGCAATCACCAGGGGGGCATCGTGGTTGAGTTCGGGATCCCCCTGCTGTGACACGAGGTACCCTTCCCAGGATCCCCCAGGCGAGTCCGGCATGGTCACCCGCAGATCAGCGACCATGAAGATGCCCTCGGAGTCGGTGTCCGCGGTGTCGAAGGAGAGGCTGAGCGTGAGCGTTTGCCCCAGGACATCCAGGTCGTAGGGCTCGGTGAGGCTGGCCAGCAATTCCTCCATCAGGGGGGGGACCTGTTCTTCAACCTGCTCCACCAGCAGGTCTTCCACGGTCTGGCGGATGCTGTCCTGGAAGAGGTTGTCTTCGACCCAGCTCGGAAGCGCCGAGAGGTCGTAGGAGAAACCCTCCAGCTCCGCCGAGGCCGCGGCCACATCCAGCACGAGCTGTCCATCAGCCGCGGCGATGTTGGTCACGACGGTGATGACGGCTCGGTCCACGGACATGGACACGTCCACGTCGAAATCCCAACCCACCACGTCGCACCAGGCCTGCATGTCGATGAACATGTCCGGTATGGCCACTTCCAGGGTGAGGTACCCCCCGGAACGGGGAGTGGCCACGATCTCGGGAGTGGCGAAGGCGATCTCGTCGATGTCGACGTACATGGTGATGGCATCCCAGCCCCAGATATCGTAGGAGTACTCGTAGACGGGGTTCATGGAAACGGCGGCATCGTTCACAGTCTGCTGGTCCACGTACTCTGCGGCATAGTCCATGGCGGCGTCCAGTCCCGCCTGGTTCATACGCATGTGTATGGCACGATCCACCCACTGGTCCGGGTCGCCGAAGGTACCAGCGATCACCGACTGCCTGACGTAGTGCTCGGCGCCGGTTTCGTCTGTTCCAATGGCCTCCATCACCGTGATGCCCCGCGGGATGGTCACCGCGGCCTGGAACTCCCCTTCGCCGGGAACCTGGGCCTGGACCCCGTTGACCATGATGGCATCCAGGGCCTGGTAGCTTCCCGCAGCTTCGATCTGGCCTGAAGAGAGCCAGGTGGCGGCCTGGGGGTTGGAGAGAATGATGGATGGTTCTTCTTGCTGGGGAGCGAGGTCACTTTCGGAAGAACAGGCGGCAACGACCGCCAACAGTACCAGGCTTGACGCTGATCTGGCGAACACGAGAAACCTCCGGACCGATGAGAAACAGACATGAAGCATCAGATGAGAAGACAGACATATTCCTGCCCATTCTACCCCGAATATCCCACCAGGGGCAAAGACAAGTTGGCATGCTTCCTCCAGACAACGCAACAGCCGCCACAGTGGGCCTCCGGAGGTTATTCCTGCACCGGCCTCCAATCCTGTCGACATCATCCTCCTGAAAACGGGAGCACCCAACTTGCCTGCACGCCTCATCGTTCATGAAGAAGAAGGCCTGGTCCGCACACTGCTCCAGGAAGCCCCGGGTTCCCACCCCACCATTCTGCTGCCCCCCAGGCCCTTCCACCTCCCCATGGGCCCCCATGACCTGGAAGACCTGCGATGGTACATCGAAGACTATCCCCTTGCTCCGCGATACTTGCGGGACAAGCGCATGCCCGGGCCCGACGCCCGCTTGAAGACATGGGGGGAGGCCCTTTTCACCTCGCTGTTCGGCAACGAGCCGCCGGGCGACCTGCGGGAAACTCTGGCAAGGGAGCACACCGAGTTGTACCTGGTTTCGGGTGATGAGCGTTTCCGCGCCATGCCTTGGGAACTCCTCTGGCAACCGGATTGCAGCCGACCCCTGGCCCTGAACCCGGGAGGGCTGCTCCGCGCTCCCCGGGCCACATGCCCGGCACGTCCATGTCCCCGGGCCGACAGCCTGCGGGTTCTGGCCATCATGGCGCATCCCTCCGGGATGGGAGGCAATCCCTTCCACACCTGCACCAGGGAAGTCATGGACCGGCAGGACCTCCTGGGAGGCAGCCTCTCCGTCGATGTACTCGAGCGTCCCAGCTTCGATGCCCTGGACCAGAAGCTGCGCAAGGCCCGCCAACAGGGTCGCCCCTACCACGTGCTGCACCTGGATGGTCAGGCCGTCTTCGGCTCCTTTGCGCCCATGCCCCACTCTGCCGAATCCCAGGGCTGGCACGACCAGGTCGTCATGGAAAACGACTCCCGGGACGACGCCCCGTGCAGCCCCGAAGCTCTGGCCGCCCTGATGAACCGCGACAGCCTGCCCCTGCTGATCCTCTCCACCTGTCGCGGAGGACCGGCCGAAGGCGCAGCTTCCTGGGAAGCCCTGGTCACCGACCGGCTGCTGGATTCAGGCTTGCCAGGGGTCCTGCTCATGAGCCACCGAGCCCATCCCACGGCTATGGCCGAGGCGATGATCACCCTCTACGACCGCCTCATCCGGGGAGATACACTCACAAGCGCCACGGCCTTCTCCCGTCTCCACCTGTTCGAGTCTTCCTCGCGGCCCGCCATCGACGCTCACATACGGCACATGGACTGGATGGTGCCCACCCTTCATGGGCAGGCTGAAATCTCTCTCGACATCCGACAGTCCTCAACAGGGTTCCGGCCTACCGTTCCACTGCACGACTCCCTCCGGAGCCGCAGGCTCCATGGCACGGAACCGCCGGACGCCTCCGATCCCCTGCGAAGCAGCCAGCCACGATTCCTGGGACGCCACTCCCAACTACTGGAATTGGACTGGGCCCTGGGTTCCAGGGGAGCCGTTCTGCTTCACGGAAAGCCCTGCATCGGGAAAACCGAGCTGGCGCTAAGACATGCTCGCATGATCCGCCAGACCACCAGCAGTCCCGAGTACTTCCTCTTCCATCGCTTCCACTCCCTCGCTGCATCCAACACCATGGAAGCCGCCATCCAACACGCCGGCAGGACGGCCTTCGGGCCAGACTTCGCCTCCCTGCCGGAAGATCACAAGCTCCAATCCATGCTGGAGCTGCTGGAAAACCACCGGGTTCTCTGGATCCTGGACGACATCGACTCCCTGCCTCCCCTCTCGGGCAATACGGAATCCACGGGTGAACCCAGAAGAATGCTGGCGTCCATGTTGGAGGCCTTCCGGAATCTCCACGCTCCGAAGGGTCGGTTGATCCTCACGAGCACGGAGCCCGAACCCTGGTTGGGCCAGATATACCGCATGGAGCTGCAAGGCCTGGACCCCCGCAGTTGCCAGGAGTTGCTTGGACCGGGCCCAGGGACCGGACTTCTGCCATCCCATGGCGATGACGACCTGTTGAGCGGCAATCCGCTGGCCCTGCATCTGCACGCATGCACTCTTGGAAGACAACTGGGTGCACCCTCGGGAGGGGACCACCGGGTATCTATTTCGCACGACACACCGGCAGTCCCCCGACAAAAACCTGGAAACAAGGCTCGCCTTCCCCAGGAACCGGACAAGTCCTCCATGCAGCTCCAGCGGGTGGTTCGCGCTGCATTCCAGTCCCTGAGCGATGACCATCAGCAGCTCCTGTGCTTCCTCACCCTCCTCTCCGACACCGTGGACCCCGGCGTCTTGGAGATCCTCTCCGGACTTGACGGCAATCCGCCCTGGGTGCGCAAGCTCTGTGCCATTCCCATCGCCGACTCGTTGCAGCAGCTCCGGGAGGCTGGGTTCCTCTCACCCCTTTCTCCCGGGCTCTACACCATGTTGCCGCGTCTGTCCCGCCGGGTTCGTGCCCTCTGGAAGCTCCGCTCCGGCCCCTCCTTCCAGAACGAACAAGAGCAGGGAATGCTGGCGCTGGTGCGCGCCCACGCGGTGCTGGGCTCCTTCCTCTTCCAACGTCTGCAAAAACAGGAGTCCGCGGCGGCCGCCTTGACCCTCCTTTCGTTGGAATGGCTCAGCATGAGCCGCATGGCCGCCCATGCCATCAGCAGATCCTGGTTCGTAGAAGCCCAGTCCATACTCCAGGCACTGGACAACTTCTGGATGCAGAGCGGCGCATGGGCCGAAGCCGATACATGGATGCAACGGGCACGAAAAACCCTTGAAGCCGGCGATGGACCACCCCCTTCCAACACCGAGGCGGGCGACCTCTGGCTGTTCCTGGTGGGCGCCCAGACAGGCAGGCTCATGATCTCCGGGCAGACGGATGCAGCCAGGGAACAGTGCGCGATGGTCCTTGAGCTGTTGGAGACCGGCCCAGCTCGCGAAAACGCCAGCCGGCTTTCAGTCGTATACAAACAGCTCGCGTGGATCTCCCAACGACAGGGCCGCAAGGATGACGCAGTCTCATGGCTGGAGAAGTCCCGGGCAGCTCTGCAAAAAGGCTGATGGACCAGGCCACACTGCCTAAGGATGGGCGTCAGATCAGAACCTTGACGTAGAAGGTTACCGCCAGGGCCGCCACCATCAACAATGTGCCGGCCACACCCAGGTAATACAGTACCACGTGAGGTCGGAGTTCCCGAGCCCGCACGTGCCGCGCAACGCAGAAAATATTGAGGCCGTAGATCAACGGGGCGATTGCCAGGCTGACCAGAGCCACCACGGTGACCAGGGTGACGGGGTTTCCCACCAACACGAGCGTCAACGCGGCGCAGGAGGCCGAGAAGAGCACAAAGAAACGGTATGTTCTCCGCCGGGCCCGCTCTCCGGCCAGCGCCGGTATCAGGAGCGCGATCGCCTCTGAGAACGACCTGGAGAAACCATCGATCACCACGTACGAGGTGGAAAACATGGCGAAGAAGGCCGACAACATGAAGACGTGGTACATCCACGCGCCAAGGATGGAGGTATAGGCAAGGGAAATGGCCTGGGCGAACTCAACTCCCTTCAACTGGGCGCCCATTCCCCGCAGATGCACGGCCCCCATGCACACGAACATGACCCCGGTGGCGAACGACAGCACGTAGCCGACGCGCATATCGGTCAATGCCAGCCGCAAATGCCCGACTCGGGAAGACATGACAGAGCTGTGCGGATCTTCGCCCAGGTTGCGCAGTTTTTCCAGGGTCCAGAAAGAGTGCCACACGGAGACATCCAGCCCGGTGGGCATCCAGCCAAGGATGGCGGCCACCAGGACCACCGATCCCGCGGGAAGAGCCGGCTCGAACAAGTGGGACACGTCCGACGGTGCCGGCATGATGGGAAGAAACGCCAACAACGTGGCCAACGCAAGAACCGCCATCATCAGCTTGTTCAGGTGGTCCAGCCAGGCGAAGCCCCCCAGGAACAACAACAGCACCACCACCGCCACCAGCAGGACCGAGAGCAGCTCCATGGACGACAGGCCGCTCCAGGTATGGAGCACCGCTCCAGAGACACTCACCACGCCGGCCAGGACTCCCACGCCCTGGAGCACGGTACTCAACAGGAACAACGACACCGCCCAACCCCGTGGACCGGGCAGCATGGCATAGCCCTGGAGAAGATTCCTGCCCGTGGCTGCCGCGTACCGGGGCCCCAACTCGAAAGCGGGATACTTCAGAAGGTGTGCCACCAGGACCAACCACAGCAGATCAAAACCGAAGAGCGCCCCGGCCTGGGGACTCAGAACCAGGTGGGAAGCGCCAATGCTGGTGGCCGCCAACAGGATACCGGGACCAAGGCGGCGCCAGAGCTTCATCGCTCCCCCCCCGTACTCTCGCCCCACAGGGGCATGGAGCAGGCCAGGTGGCCGGACACCAGCGGAAGGCCCTCCAACAATACCTTGGTTATAGTACTTCGATATTGCACAATAGAGCCAAAGGCGGGAAGGGGGAAGACATGGCATGAAGTTTTCTGGTACACATGAATCAGGAAACACCCTGGCGGTGGTTCGGGGGGAGAGGAAGACCAGAGAGTAAATAATGCCTACTGCACGAATCCTGGTAATGGACGACGAACAGGCGATCCTGAACCTTGCGAGGGAATTCCTTCAAATGATGGGCCACCAGGTGGACACCGCCATCGAAGGAGCCGCCGCCGTCAGCAAGTACCGCGAAGCCATGAATGCGGGCCGGCCATTCGACCTGGTAATAATGGATCTCACCGTCCCCGAGGGCATGAACGGAGTGGACACAATGGCTCGGCTCCTGGAGATGGATCCCGATGTGTCTGTCGTTGTTTCCAGCGGATACGCCGACGATCCGGTGATCTCCAACCTGTCCAGCTACGGGTTCCAGGGAGTAGTGCTCAAGCCATGGCCCATGGATGAGCTGCGCTGCGTGGTGGAGGGAATAATCAAGCAGCGCGCCAAGACCCGGCCCAACAAGCAACGGGGTTGATGATCTGCCGGTAACGGTCTGTTTCGGGTATACCCCAATGCGCCGTTGCAATACACGAGGGCATTCGGGAGAATCCGGTACATGCCTCACGATTGGAGTGGTGGGGTCCTGGCGACCACTGCGACGCTATTTCATGTGGCCCTTGATCCACACCCAGCGGCGACCACGGCGCTCCCAGTGACCCGGCACCCAGTTGCCATGGCTGCCCTGCGCCCAGTGCCCAGGGGTCCAGACATACCTGCGACCTTCCCATCTCCAGTGGCCCTTGACCCAGAAGTAGTCTGGACCCGGTGGATTCCCATACTCTTCCACCTGGGGTTCTGGAGGAGTTGTCCTTGGATGACGCGGAGCGCATCCCCAGGAAAGGGTCGCGAGCAGCAGAGCCGCGAGCGCGGAGTGGAAAAGGCGGTTCATGGGTACTCCTCCTTGGTTGTCACGTTCAGTGAAGGGTGAGCAGGCTCCTGCCCCGGGACAAGCATAGCGTAGCAGGTGCAGGCGTTCAAAGAAGACATGGTGATGGCCCCGGCACCATTATATGGATTTCGAAAGAAAGGGCCGTTGATTCGCAGGTGGAACCTGTGTTTCCAGGTTCTCCGGATTCCTGGGGGTCCCATGGGAGCTAACATGGCCACGGCGCCTGGCAAGGAACAGGGCCAGCGAAGGCAGCAGGGCCAGGACTCCCGGCGAAACAGCGCTTGAGCAGGCGCAGGAACCTTCTCGTGGGGAGGATTCTTCTTCTTTGCTCCCGCCCCACTGTCCTGTTTCGGCAGGCAAGGCACTGTCGTCTGGCTCCGGAATGGTTCCCGAGTCACCGGTGTCGGGTAGAGCTGTTTCAGAGGGACAGGGCTGGAAGCTGAGGTTCCAGTACACCGTGGCCTCCAACAGGGAGTCGCTGTCCACCCGTACCCACTCGGTGGGATCCCATGCTCGCAGCTCCAGGATCCCGTCCTGACCGCAGCCCCCCAACTCCAGCGTGTCGGCATTCCCCACCACGTCTCCTTCCAGGCTCCACTGGAAGCTGGCTCCGGAGTCGGGCCCCAGGATGGTGGGGCTGAAAATCACCGTGGAGTCTTCGGGAATCACCACGTCACCGGCGGGGGGATCCGTTCCAGCGATAATCCCGGGAATCTGACCATAGATAGCCAATACCGCAAGCTCCCTGCACACAGGACAGTACTGGTCCTGCAGGGAGTTCATCATGCAGGAGTTGTCGGTGGGGCGGTAGTAATTGGTGTAGGAACAGACCTCGAAAGCGTCTACTTCGGGATCATCCAACCACTGTGGCCAGGGGACGTGGGCGGCGTCGGCGGCACAATTGGGGCCATCGTCGCCATCGTGGGTCGTCCCGTAGCTGTACTCGTCCCACAGGCCCACCAGCGAGTGGCCGATCTCATGTACCGCCACATCGACTCCAAGCTCACCCACGTAGGACGTGGCGTAGCTCCAACCTCCGGAGCCTCCGTAGGTCTCGTCGTTGACCAGCACCACGGCGCCGTCGTAGTAGGGCAGCTCGTCGCTGAGTTCCGAGATGACCGTGGAACTCTCGCAGCAGATGAGGCGGTCGATTCCCGCACAGCCGTAATAGCAGCCATAGGCGGTGTCGCGAATGACGCGAGGGCTGGATTCGTAGTGGCTGGCTCCCGATTCGTTGGAGGCCTGGTCGATGCGCCAGATGTTCAACAACCCCGTGTAGTTGCTGTACGGTTCGATGCTGGAAATATGTTCCACCATGCTGGTGACATCATCGGCAAAGTCATCGAGCTGGTCTTCCGTGTAGCCATCACCCAGGAACACCATGTCAAGCCTTCGTTCCGAATCACCGCTCTCCAGCACGGGAACAGCCGTTCCGGGTGGGGCAACGCGAGGGGTAACCACCTGTTGGCCCAGGCGGACCGCCACCGCAGTCCGCGGCCATGGAAGTGCTGCGTAGCCACGAGCCGAGACAAGGGTCACGGCAGCGCCGCCACCTTCCGGAGAGATGGTGGATCTGAACAGTGGATCAGGCACCCGCACGGTCTCCAGAACCTGGCCGGAGGCATCCAGAATGTCCAGGCGGGGGCCCTTTCCGGTAAGTTCCCGGCGCATGGCCCCGGGTACGAGAAGGGCATCGGTGATCTCGAAGTCATCTCCAGTCGCAAGGATCTCCACGCGCAGGGCTTCGGCATGCAACGAAGCAATGGTCAAGAAGAGATGCAGCAGCATTCCCAGCTCCTCCAGGGGGGTGGACAAAGAATCGTTCCCAACGAAGGATAGCCAGGAGAACCCGCGAAAACAATCAAGACGGGATCAGGCCTGTTTTGCCAGCCAATCCAGCTTTGCCGCCAGAATCTGATCGCGTTCCTGCCTGATCACCTGGTCCGGCCTGGAACCTTCGAGCGCAACCTGCGGCATGAGCTGCCATTGCCGCAGAGCCATGGCCGCGGAAAACGCCAGCTCACCCGCGGACTGGTGCGAATCGTGTTGCTGGAAGACCGCTTCCAGGTGCTGGGCCAGGCCATCCAGGAGTGCGGCCTCCCGTGGGCCACCACCGGCCACGACCTGTGCTGGTGAAAGCCCAGAAAACACCACGGAAGCACTGCTGTTCCATTCCCGGCACAACGAGCGCCAGGCGCGTGTTCTTTCAACCCGTTCAGGCAGGTCGTCGGGAGACGGAACACGCTGGAGTAGTTTGGGCCAGAAGGGGTCGTCACCTTCGGTTGGACGATCCAGGAAGAGGTTGAGAATGCCGCCGGACCTGTGGAATGAATCCAGCATCCTGACATCGAGACGCGGCAGCACGTCCAGCTCCGACTCTCGCAGGGCTCGAGTGCTTTCGTCGGCTCCGCCGGACAGTGGAAAGAGTTGGGAGATACGCCGGGGCCCACCACGGGAATGGTAAACCTGCCAGGGGGTCAGACCGTCGAGGCGCTCATGGGGTGAATTGCACCACAATTCGGTGAGGAGCTGCTTGTAACGGCTTCGGGCTGCGGGATTGGGCAACAGCATCGAGTGGACTGTACTATCACTGTCTTCCATGGTCTTTTTCTCGCGGGGGGCTGAATACGTCGTCTCCGTCAGCGGGTCCGTGGCAGGCAGCGGCTCAAGCCCAGCCAGTCCTCACCTGCTGCATTACGGCCATGGCCTCGGGAAACTCAGGCCAGGTCTCCAGGGCCCGGGTCAACAACCTGAAGGCTTCGGTTCTGTCGCCCACCTGCTGCCGGAACCCTGCCATGTTGAACAGGGCCCGCGCCTTCAGTTCCTTTTCCTCGTGGCGGGCCACCGCCACCACCTCCTGGTTGGGTTCTTCCAGGAGGTGGAACAAGCCCAGAACCTGGTAGGCAAGGCCCAGGTTGTAGTAGGCAATGGTGAGTCGGGGATCGATATTCACGGCCGCCTGGTAATGACTTCTGGCCTTGTGAAACCTGGAAGCCTGGTGCATGAAATGATCGCCCATGCAGAGTTCAAGGTAGGCACAGGGAGGATATTCGTTGAAAACCTCGCCATACCATGTCCCGGGAGAAGGCCCCTGACCTTGCAGACCGGCCTGCAAAGCCAACATGGCAACGGCCCAGTCCGCACCGAGATTGTCGGTGTTGTCGTCGATGTATGACAACAGCGACTCCCGTACCGATGCAACGTAGCTCACGGAAAAGAGTCGACTCTCCCAGTTCAACTCATCCACGCCGTGTTTCTTGCGAGCGCGAAGCATGGCTTTGACCACCGATTGACGCAAACCGCGGGGTTGCTTCTTGTTCACCGGTCCGGACATGGTTGTTCACCTGTGCTTATGTTGGGAGAACACCCCAGATACCCGGATCGGGCATGACATACCAGTCGCGTTGGCTCCAATGGCGTGTGTCCGCCCGGCATCCGAAACTTTGCTCTGCACTCGCGCCAGGTATATGTTTTTTCTTGAATACCTGATATCGCCAGGCCGTCGGGACAGTGATCCTGTCTCTTCGACAGGCGGACCGCAAGGAGATCCCTTGAAAGCTGTTGCAAGAACCACCACCGCCATCATCGCCATCATGGTGTTTCTCCTGCTCTCCGCCGACTCCTGGGGGCAACGGGCACCGCAGGAAAACGGGAACGGGCCGCCAAGGCGGTCCAACATCACCTTCTACGGCAAGGAAAGACCCCAACAGGTTCACGTGGACTGCGCCACGACCCAGGGCAAGATCAAGAACATGATGGGCATACAGGGTGGACCGCGCCCCGACGTGCCCGATGTCGTGCCGGATTTGAGCGAGTACTATCGCAAGATGGGCGTAAACATGGTCCGCCTGCCCGAGGGGAACCGTGAAGATCTGTTCCTGGGGCGCATCTTTCCCGATGAAAGGGCCGATCCCATGGATCCACGCTCCTATGACTTCCAGGAAATCGACAAGTACGTAAAGGCCGTGAAGGACATCGGAGCAGATCTCCTGTGGAGCGCCAGCTACCTGTTGGGCCAGAGTGGCCTTCCAAGAATGGAATTCATGCGTGGAAGAAGATCCATCGTTCCCTATGACCGCATCGTCAGGAGAAGCGGAATATCAAAATGGACAACCGTCTGTGTCCAGGTGCTTCGCCATTTCAACGATGGTTGGGCAGGTGGGCACCAGTGGAACGTCAAGACCGTCGAGTTCATGAACGAGCCCTTCATGGGGCACACGTCACTGGTCTACAATCGAGCCAGTCCCACCAGGGTCTGGGAGCTTTACGAGGCCTTCGCAAGAGCCATAAAGGCATATGATCCCAGTATCAAGGTCTTCGGCCCCTCACTCACCTCCATCGACATGAATTTCAACGGACTCGACCTGCTGGAGAGCTTCCTGGACTACGTTGAACGCTACGATGTCCCCCTGGACTACTTCACCTGGCACGCCTACCTGAAGGAACCCTCCAACTTCATGGAATGGGGGGAACGAGTGGGCGAGGCGCTTGATCGCCATGGCGGGAAACTGGCGAATGTTCGCGTTGCCAACACCGAATGGGACATCGCGGCTCCCGGCGCCTTCCACGCGGCAAACAACGCCACCACCTTGATCTACTTCCAGGATTCGCCTCGCATGGACTACGCCATTCGCTACCGCGGTGATCCCCGCCACGACAGGATGGACAGCTCGAAGAACCTCTCCGTGTTCACCAACACCGGCGAACCCGAAATCGTCTACTACGCCTATCTCGCACTCGCCCACCAACGAGCCGAGACTCCCATCCGCGTGGCAGCCGAAGGCAGCGACTCCTGGGCATTCGGCGTCCTGGCGGGA
The DNA here is from genome assembly GCA_024276675.1 of Myxococcota bacterium. GTDB lineage: Bacteria > Myxococcota_A > UBA796 > UBA796 > JAFGLY01 > JAJRWT01. The sequence continues at coordinate 103,116 of JAJRWT010000060.1, forward strand.
AAGGCCCCGGACGATTCTGCCGTCTCGGTGCTCATCAGCGACACCCATTCCGCCTATGGGGGCTTCGATCTTTCCGTCACCAACCTTCCATGGGATGCCGATCGCGGCTACGTCGTCGAGGCCTACCTGGTGGACGGAAGGCGCCGTTTCGAAAAGGTCTGGGAAAAAACCGGCAAGGGGCAGGCACTGATTCTCCAGGAAACCCGCAACGCCCCGTATATCCTCTGGCTACGCATACGTCCTGCTTCGGGATAATATGCCGCTCACGTTCCCATGGCAGGTGACTGCCGCTCCCGCGGCACAGGTGCCGCCCCCCCCCATCAACAGGCCAACGAGCATGACAGCAAACCCTGAATGGATGCACAAAACCCTTCGTGCGCAGCTCGACCAGTGGACCAAGGTGGAAGAGCTATGGAAAACCTGCAAGAACCCGGCCATGAACGTGGTAACGGTCTCGCGGCAGGCAGGAAGCGGAGGGAGGCTGGTGGCAGCCCGCGTGGCCCAGGAGCTGGACCTTCACTTCTACGACCGGGCAATCATTCAGCGCATCGCGGAGATCTCCCAGACCACGCACCAGGTGGTAAAGTCAAGGGACGAAAAAGGTCCATCCATACTGGACCACTGGATCGACTCTCTCGTAAACCAACGCGGCCTGTGGCCTGGAAGCTACATCAAGAAGAACGTACTCGCCCACACCGACTACATCCGTCACCTGAAGTTCGTCCTGGCAGAGATCAACAATGGCAATGGAGGCGTGGTGCTGGGACGAGGCGCCAACTTCTTTCTTCCATCGCAAAGATGCCTTCGGGTGCGCATCGTGGCCCCGGAAGAGCAGAGAGTGGCGGGTCTGGCCAGGGTGCTGGACACCGACCAGAGCCACGCCAGGCGAATGGTGAGGGAAAAAGCGGCGGCCAGGCGTTCTTTTGTCAAGCAGGCCTTTGGCAGGGAGTTGGATGACCCCACCGCCTATGACATGGTGCTGAACATGGACTGCCTGGGTCTGGAAGACGCGGTCGCCGCCATCCTGCACACCTGGCAAAAGCTCAGGAACCGACAGGGTTCGCCAGGCACGGCATGACGGCACCAACGTTCCGTATCGCATCGCCAACCCCCACAGCCTGCGACACACTGATCTTCGATCTGGACGGCACCCTCATCGACAGTGCGCCAGACATCCGCTCCAGCCTGAACGCTGCACTGGCGGAGCAGGACCTGGAACCGGCCTCCATGACGGACGTACGCCGCTGGATGGGAGACGGCGCGGCAGTCCTCGTGGAACGAGCATTGAACGCCAGGAGATGGGTGCCTGGCGGAGCAGGGCGTTCCCATTTGGGGAAACGTGTTCTCCAACGGTTCCTGGACATCTACGAAGCCTCGCCCGCCTCCGCCACCAGGCTCTTTCCCCACGTGATGGAGACCCTCACCAGCCTCGCCAAGATGGGAATCAAGCAGGGAATCTGTACCAACAAGCCACTGAATCACAGCCTCAAGGTAGTGAAGGCAATGGGCATGGATCGTTTCTTCGGATGCGTGGTGGCGGGTGACTCCACTCCACGATCCAAACCCCATCCCCTTCCCCTGCTCTTGTGCCTGGAACAGTTGGGGAGCAGCCCTGTAAGCAGCATCATGGTGGGCGATTCTCCCATCGACCTGGCCACTGCTAGAAGCGCCGGTATGCCATCCATACTGGTCACCTGGGGCTACAGCAAGGTTCCAGTGGAAACCCTGGGCGCCCACCTGGTTTTGAACGACTTCCGCGACCTACCGGCAATACTCCGGGCTCCGCCGTGGAACGCGTAGCCACAGCCCTGTAGTCCACTGCCCATGGCCAATGCCATCCTGCCCACCTGCCACTTGCCTGCAAGACCCCTGCACACTCTATGGTCCGGAGGGGCACTGGCCCATGTCGTCCCGGGTTCCCTGGCCACGACTACGGTAGGTGACATCCGGCCAGGGCTCCGGACCATCCAGGTCCACCAGTGCCAGCGAACCCTCTTGGCGCAATACAAGCCCCGCAGCCTCCAGGTCGGCCAGGACCCGGTCCACCGGCTGCTCTCGGAGCATGGCTGGTCGGGAGTGCAGCATGAGCCAGCGATATCCCACCTCCAGGGCAGCCTCACGGAGCTGTGGCAGGCTCCAGCAGCCCTTGGCGACCAAGCCGAATATCGCGGGGTCTCCGGCGTTCATGGGCGAGTTTGCAACAGGGCGATGGTGCTGGGTCTGGTAGTAGAGGGGCCAGTCACCTTGCCTGATGGGAAAACTCAGGATGGCACCGGCGGGCAGGTTCTGCAGCAACCTGGCCACGGGCTCGTCGGGCATGCTCTCCAACTTCCACACGGACCTGCCCGGAGTCACAAGCAGAGACTCCGCCAGCATCACGGCACCCGCCAGGGCGGCCAGGGCTGGCCTGACATCCGCCAGGGTGCGGGCGGCCAGTGCCGCCAGCCCCACCTGCACAACCACCGAAAAACGCCACAGCTCGATGAGCATGGAAAAGGGCGGTAGTTGATCCAGGAAGACGTATGGAAGCGGCACATGGCGCCCGTGGACCAGCATGGCCCCGCTGGTGACACGAAGTACGGGGCCCAAGGAAAGCGCGAGACCCGACAGCACCAGCCACCACAGCACCCTGTCCAGGGCATCGGAGCGACGGATCCTGAAACAGGCCAGCAGCAACAACATCCACCCGGTCCCCCAAGCGTTGACGAAGGCCGTGCTGCCGCCTCGGGGATCGGGTACCTGCTGGACACCCGGTGCAAAGAAGCCAGAAAAAAAGGCAGCCCCCTCCAGCAGTCTCATGCGATGGACGGTTTCCGCACCCTTTTCCACAACGGAGCTGTCATGGGTCAGCAGCAGGCCCGAATAGCCCAGCACCGGCACAGATATGAGAGCCGCCAGGGCCATCATGGGCCACAAAGATCGTAGAACACGGCGCCAAGCCAGTTCATGCCCGCCATTTTCCCGAAGCCCAAGTAATGCCATCGACAGGGCCACTGCCATGGCAGAAACGCCCACGTAGATGTTGGCCACGAGGGCAAGTCCCAGGAGAACACCGGCCACAAGGCTGTGTGTACGACGGTTGTTTCGGGTGGACCGCAACGCTGCCCAACCGGCCAGGGGGATCAGGTAGAACTGCCCCACATCGATGTTTCCGTTCTGGGTGGTACAAAGCAGCACACACGAAAACGCCAGGGCAGGGATCAGGGCCAGCGCTGGCAGCCGACGCCCCCACAGCGTACGGATGAGCAGGTACATGGCGCCTGCCGCCAGGCCAACATGAGCCACCTGGATGATATTGAACAGCACCAGGGGCCCCAACCGGGTGGTCAGGGGAGCCAGCAACACCGCTTCCAACGGATCCGCGGGAAACAGCACAGCCCCCGAAGGGAAGAGCACCATGCTGGTGTGTATTCCCAGCCCAGCACCGTGAGCCAGGCTCCAAGCGGTGTGCCACAGGGTCCAGACCAGGCCCAGAGAGTCGGCCGAGGTGGAACCCCATATTTGACCGCCAGGATTTGTGAGGAGTTCCGGCAGTAACAGCAACACGAACCCACAGGTGCCGAAGCCGACCCACAGAGGCTCGAAAGGGCTATATTTCCCGGCGGTGCTCGATGGCTCGCGCCAGGCTGGCCTGGTCGGCATATTCGATCTCTGTTCCAACGGGAATGCCATGCGCCAACCTGGTGACGCGAACTCCCAAGGGGCGTAGCAGCCTGGCCAGGTACAAAGCGGTGGTGTCGCCTTCCACGTCGGGGTCGGTGGCCAGGATCACTTCTTCCAGGGATTCGGGCTCCAGGCGTTTCAGCAGTTGCTCCACCCTCAGATCCGCTGGACCCACGCCGTCGAGAGGGCTGATGGCTCCATGGAGGACGTGGTACCGCCCCTTGAATACCCCCCCTTTTTCTATGTTGACTATGTCCTGGGGCTGCTCCACCACGCATACCATGCCGTTTCTGCGGTTGGAATCACTGCACAGCGTGCAAGGAGAGCCGCTAACCATGTTGCAGCAGATCTCACATTCCACTATGCCCTTCTTCAGTTCCATCATGGCGTCGGCCAGCTCACAAACCAGATCATCGGGTGCCCGCAGCAGCCAGAACGCCAGTCTTGTGGCGGTGCGTTCTCCAATCCCCGGGAGCCTGGAAAGCTGTATGACGCAACGGCGCAATGGGTCCACGGGTTTTCCTGCGTTGGTCTGGATTTCTATTTTGCCCGGGTCGACCTGCAAGACGAGCCACGGGACCCGCTCCGGAAAAGTTCGGATTCAGAACATCCCAGGAGGAATGGGAAGGCCTTCGGCGAAGCCTCCGATCTTCTTGGTGAGTTCCTCGGTGAGACGGCGAACGGCCTCGTTCACCGCAGCAACCACCAAGTCCTCCAGCAGCTCCCGGTCGTCCATGGCCTGCTGGGCGATATGGACTTCCAGGACCTTGTGGTTCCCGTTCATCACTACGGAAACCATGTCTCCGCCTGCCTTTCCTTCCACCTGGATCTGGCTGGCGTTTTCCTTGATGTCTTGAACTCCGGCCATCAACTTGTCCAGCATGGAGGTCATCTGTGAAAAATCGAATGATTCAGTCATATGGAGGCTCCATCGTTTTGGCGCGAGGCTACCACGCCTGTGATCCTGGCACCCAGTAGCTGGCTCAGTTGGCGCACCAGCGGATTGGCTTCGGCTTCTTGTCGAACCTTTCGTACATACTCCGCCATTCTACGCTTTCTGGCTTCTTCCCTGGTTTCCTGGTCCGGGGCATCCGGATCTCTAAGTCTGGCCTCAAGCCTGGAAACCCTGGGGAAGAAAAGGCTTATGGAGGCCAACAGTCCGGGTTCCGAGAGCTGTTTTTCGCCCAGTGCCAGGTGAAAGCTGGACGGGAAGACGAGGGTCATCCGGGATCCCATCAGGCCTCCGAAGGCACTGTGATCGGTGATGATGCCCCAATTTGCCGATTCGTTCTCCAGGTGGTCCAACCACCGCCCGAATGCTTCGGCCTGGCTACGTTCAATGCCAACGCTGGAGACCTTCTGCTCGCCGGCATCCCCGGAACCAGCTATGGTAGATGGCCCACCTGGCATGGGCCCCGGGGAAGACGATGCCTCGCCTGGAGAAACTGTTGTGGTCTTCGAGGAGCCTTGTTGGGAAGACACAGCCTTGGCGTTCCCCTGGCCGACAGCAGTGGGCGGGGCAGCCTGCCGTTGCTGCGACGGTGATCGAGAGCGTGGGTTCTGTGGAGAAGAGGATGGAACATCCGGAGATCCTGGCTTTCCCCCGATTCCGGCACTCGCCCTGAAACGGTTTCCCGCGGGGCCTGCTCTTCCGTTCCCAGGGGGCGATCCCCCCGGCGACCGGAGCGGAGTCGAAGACGGGCCACGAGTACGTAGCCGGCGATCCAGGTCCTCTACTCGCCTGATGAGTTGTTCGATACCCACAACGGGCCTGGTGGAGGCCAACCTTGCCACGGCCATCTCCAGAACGAGCCGGGGACGGGAAGATCGCGCCACGCTGTCGTGGATCTCCAGCAGGGCATCGAACCAGCGGGTGAAAACCTCCACAGGAACGCCCTTCACCAGGGAGGCGAGACGTTGCAGTTCGTCGTCCGAAACATCGAGAAAGCGCTGGGGCTCAGCGGACAAGGCCACCAGGGCCGCGTTGCGGAGCAGCTCCAGCAATTCAGAGGTGTAACGAGAAAGGTCGTAACCGCAGTCGTGGACCGCGGCGATGGCATCGAGGCACTTGGCGGGCTCTCCGCGTACCAGGCCTTCCAACATCTGGTACAGCAGCGAACGATCCACGAGCCCCAGGAGTTCCACGACCTGCTCATCGGAGCAGGCCAGGCCACCGAAGGAGATCACCTGGTCCAGGAGACTCTCGGAATCCCGCATGGAACCTTCGCCGGCCCGGGCCACGAGACGCAGGGCGTTGTCACTCAAGGTGATTCCCTCTGATTCACATATGGAACGTAGGCGTTGCACCACAACGTTGCCCGGGATGCGCCGAAAATCGAAACGCTGGACCCTGGAGAGGATGGTCTCCGGGATCTTTCGTACCTCGGTGGTGGCGAAGACGAAGACCACGTGGGGAGGGGGTTCCTCGAGGGTCTTCAAGAGCGCATTGAAGGCCTCGCGGGTGAGCATGTGGACTTCGTCGATGATGTAGATGCGATACCGCCCCTGCCCGGGGAGGTAGCGCACCCCTTCACGCAGCTCCCGCACGTCGTCAACGGAGTTGTTGCTGGCGCCGTCGATCTCCATCACATCAGGCGCAGAACCGGCAAGTATTGCCTTGCAGATGTCACACTTGCCGCATGGCTGCTCGGTTGGTCCTTCAGCGCAGTTCAAGGCCCTGGCCAGGATGCGAGCGACAGTGGTCTTGCCCACTCCCCTGGGGCCGGTAAACAGGTACGCATGGTGGATACGGTCCATACGGATAGCGTTGCGCAGCGTGCGCGTCACGTGTTTCTGGCCTGCTACCTGATCAAACGTGAGAGGCCGCCATTTTCGGGCTATTGCCAGGTACGACATTCTTGGGGCTCCCTGTGATGGGATTTCCGAAAAAACCTGCGCTCATCGCCGGAGCAGGTCCTGTGTTCGGGCGATGTTCCATCCCACCTGGCTGCCTTGAGAGCCGGAGCCAGGATCGCGCATGGTCCTGGCCGGCTGCTGTTCCATTATTGGCAGGTCGTGGCCGTCGGAGATGACCGGACTACCCATTGCGCCTGAAACTACCGCTACCGTTGCTTCCTTCCGGACCTGGCGGGGTTCACGGGCTTCAGGCCAACGGGGCCCGGCCATCACCGCCGACCACGACCCACACATGGCGGAGAGAGCGGGATTCGAACCCGCGGTAGGGCTACAAACCCTACACGCGATTTCCAGTCGCGCACCTTCGGCCTCTCGGTCACCTCTCCGTAGATGTGAAGGTTGGGCGGACGATGGCGGAGAGGGCGGGATTCGAACCCGCGGTGGGTGAAAACCCACAATAGATTTCGAGTCTACCGCCTTAGTCCACTCGGCCACCTCTCCTCGGTCGCTCCTATCGGTTCCCGGCGCGCAACGAAGCGAAAAACTCGGTGAGCAATCCCGCCGACCTCTTGGCCCCGATGCCCCCGGTGACCGCAAATTGGTGATTCAAGGCAGGATTACTGGAAAGGTCGCCTGCGGTACCCAGGAAACCACCCTTGGGATCGGCAGCCCCGAAGACGCATCGCTCCATTCGCGAAAGCAGGATTGCCCCGGCGCACATGGCGCATGGCTCCAGGGTGGCGTAGATGGTACATCCGTCCAGGCGCCAGCTTCCAAGCAGGGCAGCCGCTTCCCTGATGGCCAACAGCTCGGCATGGGCCGTGGGATCCTGAAGACGCTCACGAAGATTGTGGGCCCTGGAGAGAATCCTCGTTCCACGGACGATCACCGCGCCCACGGGTACTTCCCCCTGCACGGCAGCCAAGTGGGCCATTCCAAGCGCCACCTCCATGAACTCACTGTCATTCCCTGAATCCATCGACTCGCCCGATCAAAGAACATCTCCGGCACCAGACCGGAGCCGCTCTCTAATAAACCACCCCCACTCCCATGTCAACGGGCTGGAGGGGACGAAAAAAAGGTTACGGGTCCCAGGACAAGACGGGAACCATGCCGCATCCTGAAGACAATGACAATGGCAACGGTCCCTCTTGACACAGGCTGGGATGGGCACTATCTATTGGTAGTATAGCGGGTGAAACCCGCCAGGATTCTGGCCGGGACCTCCTACACGATGACCGAGCCAGTCCCCCCCAAGCTCGGCATACTAGGAGGCCCGGCCGTTCTTTTTTGAATGGAAACGGGGATCCCACGAGGTCGTCACCGGAAGAGCCCCGGGCTGTAACAGAAGCGGCTTGAGAGGACTCTATGGCGGTAAAGACGAGGAGAATACAAGGAGAAGAGCACCATGCCAATGTTCGACTTCAAGTGCCCGGTCTGTGGGTCAGCCTTCGAGGAATTCCTGCGCCCCTCCGATCCCATCAACGATGTCGAGTGTCCGGAATGCGGCTCTGCCCGGGTGGAAAGGCAGCTCTCTGCCTTCGCGGTCCATGGCGGCAAACCCATCGGAGCCTACCGTGATTCCTCCTTCAGTTAGTCATCTTCATGTGGCTCCTCCGGCTTTTCCTGAGCCGGTTGAACGGGTCGGTGGTCACCGATCAAAGACTATGATAACGCCCGCTCAGCGCCCTTCCCTCCAGCTTTCCCCAACACATCTACCCTCCAGGAAAGCGCACCGGGCTGCAGCAGTATCCCCAAGGAGATCCCAGGCAGCGACACACGGTCGCAGCTCCGCGGCAGGACAAAGCCGAAGTCCCACGTAGGTCATGCGGGGTTCCCACGGGCCTTGACACCATTTTCAACTCATGCTAGGTGTGCCGTCTTTTCAGCCAGAAGACCCTGGCGAACGAAAACGCACGTAAAACCGCCACAAGCCCGAATCGACCCGCATGTGATCGGGCACAGGAGAACAGGCATGAGCGACAAAAAAATGATCACCTCCATGATGGAGGAAGAGCGCGTATTCCAGCCGCCGGCAGAACTGACCCAGCGTGCATGGATCAAGTCCATGGACCAATACCGCCAGTGGTACAATCGCTCCATCGAAGAACCCGAAGCCTTCTGGAGCGAAGTGGCCGGCACCTTCTGGTGGGCCAAGAAGTGGGAAAAGGTTCGCGAATGGGATTTCGACAACGAAATCTCCATCAAGTGGTTCCTGGGCGGCAAGACCAACGTCTGCTACAACGCCCTGGACCGTCACCTCCCCGAGGCCGCCGACAAGGTGGCCATTTACTGGGAAGGCAACGAGCCCGGCGAAGAAAAGGCCATCACCTACGGAGCCCTTCACTAGGAAGTATGCAAGTTCGCCAACGTGCTCAAGGCCAAGGGGGTGGCAAAGGGTGACCGGGTTTCCATCTACATGCCCATGGTCCCGGAGCTGGTGGTGTCACTATTGGCCTGCGCCCGCATCGGCGCAATCCACTCCGTCGTTTTCGGAGGTTTCTCCGCCGAATCCCTGAAGGACCGGATCGTGGATTCCACCTGCACCTTCCTTCTGACCACCGATGGCACCTTCAGGGGCAGGAAGCCCATTCCCCTCAAAGTCAATGCAGACCGCGCCATGGAACTCGCCGAGGCCGAAGGCGTCGTGGTCAAGACCTGTATCGTGGTGAAACGCGTAGGCGACGACAAGGGCATCGAAACCAACATGCTTGAAGGCCGCGACCTCTGGTACCACGAAGCCATCGCCGATGCTTCATCCGACTGCCCCGTCGAAATCATGGACGCCGAAGATCCCCTTTTCATACTCTACACATCCGGTTCCACCGGCAAGCCCAAGGGTGTCCAGCACAACGTGGGTGGCTACATGGTCTACACGGCCTCCACCTTCAAGAACATCTTCGACTACCACGACGGTGACATCTTCTGGTGTACCGCAGACATCGGCTGGGTCACCGGTCACAGCTACATAGTCTACGGCCCCCTGTGTAGCGGCGCCACCCAGGTCATGTTCGAGGGCGTCCCAACGTACCCCGATCCCGGTCGTTTCTGGGCCGTGGTGGAAAAGTACAAGGTGACCCAGTTCTACACCGCCCCCACAGCAATCCGGGCTCTCATCAGCCAGGGCGACGAATGGGTCAAGAAATACGATCTCTCCAGCCTGAAGATCCTTGGCTCCGTCGGCGAACCCATCAACCCCGAAGCCTGGATGTGGTACCACAAGAACGTGGGAAGAGAGCGTTGCCCCATAGTCGACACCTGGTGGCAGACAGAAACAGGCGGCATCCTCATCACTCCTTTTCCAGGCGCCGTCCCCACCAAGCCGGGTTCCGCCACCGTGCCATTTCCGGGTGTACGTCCCAAGGTCATCCGTGAAGATGGCAGCGAGTGCGACGTGAACGAAGGTGGATACCTGGTCATCACCGAGCCGTGGCCTGGAATCATGCGCACCGTCTATGGACAGCACCAGCGTTTCAAGGAAGTCTACTTCTCCATGTTCCCGGGCCTGTACTTCACCGGTGACGGAGCCCGAAAGGACGAAGATGGCTATTTCTGGCTCATGGGCCGTGTTGACGACGTCATCAACGTCTCCGGCCACCGCATAGGCACAGCCGAGGTGGAAAGCGCCCTCGTGTCCCACTCCTACGTGGCGGAGGCTGCCGTGGTGGGCATGCCACACGACATCAAGGGACAGGGCATCTACGCATTCGTGACCCTGAACATCGGTGTCGAGAAGACCGAAGACCTCAAGAAGGTTCTCATCAAGCATGTGCGTACCGAAATCGGTCCCATCGCCACCCCGGACAAAATCCAGTTCGCAGACGCCCTCCCCAAGACTCGCTCTGGCAAAATCATGCGCCGTATCCTGCGCAAGATCGCCGAAAACGAAATCGATGCCATCGGCGACACCTCCACCCTGGCCGATTCCTCGGTGGTCGACGAGTTGGTCAACAACCGCGTCTAACCAGCCACAACGTTCAACCGAATCCAGGGACCGTGGCACAACCAGCGTGCCACGGTCTTTTTTTGCTACTACTCAACAGCCGGTAACAGAGGGGCTGCATTTCCTCGCCAGAAGAAAAAGACCGCTCCAGCGCGGGAGGCCGGCCCAGGAAGCGAGCCGCCGGGGGGGCAGTCAAGTCACCTGAACCTCAAGAACATTTGATGTTCCCTCCCATTCATGCTAGTCGGCGTGCCTTTTGAATGTTTCCACAGGAGGTAACAGTGTCCGAAAAAGTAATGAACCGGTGGCTCGTGGTGTTGGGAGCCCTCTTGATCCAGGTATGCCTGGGCGCAATCTACGCGTGGTCGGTGTTCACGCCACGCCTGGTGGAGGCTGGCTGGAGCAAGGCGCAGACCCAGATGGTCTTCGCCGCTGGTCTGGCCATGTTCGCGATCGTGATGGTGTTCGCTGGCCGTATCATGCCCACCCACGGCCCCAGGAAAATCGCCATCGCCGGCGGTATAGTGCTTGGGCTGGGCTATATGTTGGCTGGCCTGTTGGCCGGAACCAACTTCGGAATGATTCTCTTTTTCGTCGGCGTGGTCGGTGGTAGTGGTATCGGATTGGCCTACGTCGTGCCCATAGCCGTGGGCATGAGGTGGTTCCCCGACAAGAAGGGCTTGATTACCGGGCTTGCGGTGGCCGGTTTCGGCTTTGGTGCCATGCTCTGGGTAAAGCTGGCTGGAACCTGGGGCAAGATGATCGCCACATTCGGGCTGAGCACCACCTTCACCGTGTACGGTGCCATCTTCCTGGTGGCGGTGGTCATTGGCGGCTACTGGATGGTATTCCCGCCAGCAGGCTGGACTCCCAGGGGTTGGAAGCCCCCGGCGCCCAGCAGCAAAGGCCAGGTGGCATCCGGAACCGTGGACTTCCTGAGTGGAGAGATGCTCCGGACGCCCCAGTTCTACATGATCTTTCTCACCTTCCTGTTCGTAGCCAGCGCCGGCTTGATGAGCATCGGCCTGATGAAACTCTTTCCCTCCGAGGCCCTTCAAGCCAACGGCTTCAGCGCCGAGAAGGCAAGCGCGATGGCTGGAACCGCCATGGCCATTTTCTTCTCGCTGGCAAACGGCATCGGCCGCATCGCCTGGGGTGCCATCAGCGACAAGCTCGGTCGAAAGACCTCCATCATCATCATGACTGGAACCCAGGGACTCTTGGTCATCCTGTTCCAGTGGATGGCCGGGACTCCCGCCCTCCTCTACCTGGGCGCCACTCTCATCGGCTTCAACTTCGGTGGGAACTTCGCCCTGTTTCCAACGATTACCGCCGACACCTTCGGAACCAGGCACGTGGGCCAGAACTACGGTTGGGTCTTCCTCGCATACGGCGTTGGAGGAATCTTCGGTCCCATCATGGGCGGCAAGCTGGGAGATATGAACAACTTCCCGCTGGCGTTCACAATCGCTGGCTGCGCATGTCTGCTGGCTGCAGGAGTGATCTCCATGACCAAGCCACCCCGGAAGGCCTGAAACTCCTCCAGTCCACCCGCAACAATCCAGACACCACGCGACATGGGCCGGGACAACCCCGGCCCCTTTTTTAAGTCACCGCGCCAAAACCAGTTATCACTATGGATACATTGATCCGACGAGCACGAGCAGATCTCACATGCCTCAGGGGTCGGTATGATGGAACCAAGAGTCCTGCTTTCCCGGTTGCTGGATTCCGCTCGAAAACGTGGAGCCATGGGTGCCGAAGCTCTTCTGGCAGAATCCCGTTCGCTGTCCATCAGGTACTTCGGACGAGAGCTGAACCCGGGCCTGGAAGAACGTAGCACCCTCCTCCGCTTCCGCGTCTACCTGGCTGGAGGCCGAACGGCCCGCGCGGAGTTGAGGAGCCCGAACATCGCAACTCTTGAACCTCGCATCTCACGCGCTGTGGGGCAGGCTGTCGCCAGGGCCAGAAAGGCCCACGAAAACCCGTTCGCCGGACCAACCGAGCTGATCAACCTTGGTGGCCTGGGTCTGTCACTTCTGGACCGCCGCCAGGCAAACCTGAACCACTTGGATCGTACAGAACTCGTCCTGGAAAACGCCAGCGGATGCGAAGGTGTCGACAGCGACATCCACCTGGTGGAAGTAACCTACCGAGAAGGCACCCGGACCCGGTACTTCGCCAGCTCCAGGGGAGCCATGGGGATCGAACGATCATCCACCTTTACCGCCACGGCCAGGGCTCGACACCGCGCGGGTGACAGAACCTACTCCCAGACTGTCTCCAGCCGGTATTTCGCCAACATCGCGAGTATGCCCTTCGGCGTGGAACTCGGGCGCCGTCTGCGGACCCTCCACACTCCAGCGACAATGCCCGAGCACCCACTGCCGATGTTCATTCAACCACATGTTTCAGCCCAGATTTTTGCCTCCATGGCTCCTGCGTTCGTTTCCAGGACGGTAAAAAAGGGCAAGTCCTTCATCTCGCAACGCCTGGGAAAGCCCATAGCAAGTCCCAAGCTGCACGTCATCGACGATCCAGGATTGCCGGGGGCGCTGGGCTCCCGAGCCTTCGACGACCGTGGAGTACCTCCCGTCCCGGTTGTGATCATCAGGGAGGGCATCGCGTCAAGTCTCTTCTTCGATGTTGCCGAGGCAAGAGAAGCCGACCTTCGACCCACGGGGCATTTCATGGATGGCATGATGAGCTGTTCCAACCTGGTAATGCGCTCTGGAACGCGCTCCCGCAACGCCATGGGCATGGACATCGGCGACTACCTGGTCCTGGAAAACTTCCACAAGGATCTGCCCGTCAACCCCACCACGGGTTTACTGGACAGCCCCTGCGATGTCCTGGTCTGCTCCGACAACGCTGTTGTAGGAGCGGTCAGGAACGCACACATGCGCATTCACGCAAGCGAACTGTTGGGGGCCATCCGCGAGGTGACCAGCGACCAAGCCCGTCACGGTAACGTCGATGCCTGCAGCATGATAGTCGAAGGACCACTTCCACAGAAATAGTGTGTCAATCCCAAGATCACATGCGTCCAGGGAGGGCTCCCCAATGTTGGGAAAAGGGCCGGATGCAGCGGAGTCACATCTCCCTGCCCAGAACATGCATGATGTCTCGCATACAGATGATGCCCTTGAGAACTCTGACATTCGACGACTGGACTACTGGTACATGGGAAATGTTGTTCAGGACCATGCTCTGAAAGACCTCTTGCAACGAGCTGGATGGGAACGCAGTGACCAGGTCCTCGCACATGATGTCGCCAATCCTGATGTCGGGGCAGCCGGACCGATATCGGATGGTGTCCAGGTCGGTGACGATCCCTTGCAACAGGCCATCCTGGACTATCGGGTACACACGGTGCCCGGTCTTCTTCACCAGGTCCTCGTAGTCACAGAGCGTGTTGTCCGGTCCCATGGTCACCACGTCGCTCACCATGGAATCCGAGACGGTCCTCACTTCCAGGAGGTTCACCTGCATGTCCTGGGGAACGAAGGTGCCGCGCCTGATCAGCTTGGCTGTGTAGATGGTCTGCTGCTTGAGTTTCCAGGTGATCAGGTCTGCCACTACGCAGGCGAACATCAGTGGAATGATGATGGCGTAGTCCCGGGTCATCTCGAAAAGGATGATGATGGAGGTCAGCGTGGCCCGGGTAGCTCCGGAAAAAATCGCGGCCATGCCCACCAGAGCATAGGCTCCGTAGGATGCGGATACGTCCGGGAAAAGAGCGTGTACCATGTAGCCATAGGCTCCGCCCACCATGCTTCCCACGAAGAGCGTAGGGGCGAACACACCCCCTGAGCCTCCAGAACCGATGGTGATGGAAAGAGCCAGTATCTTGGCCAGAGCCAACCCCAGGAGCATCTGGAGGGGAAGGTTCTCCAGCAGGGATTCGCCCACCGCGGGGTAGCCTATTCCCAGGATCTCGGGGAAGGCCAGGGCAATGGCGCCCACCATGAGACCACCCAGTACGGGTTTGGACCATTCCGGCATCGGTATGGCGTCGAACAGGTCTTCACTCTTGTAGACGATCTTGATTTCGACAATGGCGACCAGGGCCATCACAACACCCAGCCCCAGGTAGAAGAGCAGCTCCACGGGGTTCTGGAAGGCGTAGTTTGGAACGAGGAATGCCGGGTTGTGGCCCAGGTAGTGACGTGAAACCATGGTGGCCAGGACCGACGATATCACCAGGGGAATGAATGAGCGGGTCTTGAACTCCAACAGCAGCAGCTCGAAGGCGAAGATCACGCCGCTGATGGGCGTGTTGAAGGTTGCCGCCACACCAGCGGCTGCTCCACAGCCCACGAGAACCTTGAGGAGGTCCCTTCGCACATGTGCAATCTGCCCCAACGTGGACCCGAGAGCCGAACCGATCTGGACAATGGGACCTTCTCTGCCCACGCTTCCGCCTGTGCCGATACAGATGGCCGAGGCCAGGGCCTTCACCAACACGACCCGCGGGCGCATGACGCCGTGTTTCTTGGTCACCGCCTCCATCACCTCGGGTACACCGTGGCCCTTGGCCTCGCGGGCGAGGAAATGCACCAGCAGGCCCACCAACAGGCCTCCCAGCGCTGGAATCACCACGATGAAAACTCCTCGCTCGTGCTCGCCCGGGTCGACTCCGGAGAAGGAAAGATCTCCCATCATGCTCAGGTTGGACACAAGGTTTATGAGCAGGCGAAACCCGATTGCCAGGTAGCCGACGACCACTCCCACCACCGCGGCAACCAGAATCAAGAAAACAGCCTCGTCCTTGATGATGCTGCTTACGCCGGGCGGGTGAAATGCCCGGGCCCCTCCATGGGAAGAGGACGACGAGATGACAGGCTCGTTCCCGGCACAGCCTCCTGAATCCCCAGCTTTGCCCAAGGTGATACCCCCATGAGAGAAACGAAGGATAAAATCCTTGCCACGAGATGAATGACGGCAAGGGGCTCATGCAGGAAAAGCTGTCCCGCAGGCGAGCGCGAGCCGAGCGCAGCCACGGGCCGTGCCGGCCGTGAGCGACAGCTTCCAGGAGATGAACCCAAATGTTCCAACAGCCGGCACACTGGCTATGCCGGCCTGCTTGCCAATTTCCGAATGAGGACGCCTGGGCCACTATAACCACCGCCTCCCGGCTGCGTACCCGGTAGAACACAATACCGTGATCTTCGGTCGAAAAAGTCCCGAGTCATCCAGCGGGCCAACGTTGCTCCACCAACACTTCAGGGAGCAGGCGACTCTTGCTCCTGTTTCCGGGGGGGATCATCCGTCGTGACGCCGTTGGCCTCAGCCCTGGAATGGCGGAAAACGAACCAGGCAGCCAGAATCAGCAACACAGCCAACTTCCAGCGGGCGTCCTGCAAGGCGCTGGCGAATTCCCCTACGCTTTCGCCCAGGTACCAGCCCAGCCAGAGGGTGGCAGGGACCATGGCGGTCACCCCCACTGCCTCCACCACCATGAAGCGCCCGTAGGAGACTCCCGAAAGACCCGCTGCCAGGAATACCGGCACACGAATGCCCGCGGCCACCCTGGCTATCAGCAGAAGCCCCCATCCACTTCCCCCGGCCCTGGCCAACATCCACTGCAGCAGGCGGGAATCTGCCAGGCGAGACAGCAGGGTGCTTTCCATTCCCTTTCGGGCAAGGTGTCCCAGGGAAAAGGCCAGGCAGTCACGAATAAACACAGCAAGAAGAGCCACGCAACACGTAGCCACGGCCGGAAGATGCCCATCACGGATCTGCCATCCAGCCAACAACAGTGGAAGATCCTCGGGGAAGGGCAGACCAATTCCGCAAAACACGCATACCAGGAACACCGAGGCCAGGCCTGCCACATCCGAAAACGCAGAGAAGGCTTCCAGTTCCATGGAGATCAGCGTCTCATGGACGAACCAGGGCCGGTGCGGCCACCGGTCCATTCACGGCTCTGGTCTGGCCGGTCAGCAGATCCAGCACCGTTCCCGATGTCCAACTTCCTTGAACCTGCTGACCCTCGTAGACCAGCCACCCCAGTGTACCCAGCTTGACAGCCCTGCCGCCGCTCACGGGGGCGACGGTGACGGTGTCCAGGGGAAGATCTGCCAGGAGGGAAACCAGACGCCTGTAGACCTTTCCCGAGGGCTTGAGATCCAGCCCCCCCTGCTCCTGGGCAGCGCCCAACTGGTAGAGTGAATGGGTGGAATAGCCCCCTGGTGACCCCGCAGCCACGGGAGGATCCGCCAGAGTGTGCCAAAAGACACGATCCACTCCCCGTGCAAGGGCTTCGCCGTAGACATTGACAAGCATGCGTGCCTGGTAGTCCGGGGAAACCCACGGACGTCTGCCCTTTTGCGAAGGAACGCCAGTCTCCGTGACCAACACGGGCCGGCCATCCGCCAGTTGGAAGGCGTTGTCGAGAGCCGCATAGAACCGCCCTGCCGTGGAGTCTTCGAAGTACACATGGACGGAGATGGCGTCCATCACAGCCGCTACACCTTTCTGGGCCATGACTGTTTCAAGGTAGTCCCGGCTCCGGGTGGTGGCGGTGTTGAAGAGCCCCCCGTTGAGGACCATGGCGCCGGGATCGGCCTGCGCAATGGCGCGTGCGGTGGCCAGAAAGACCTGGGCGTATTCCTGAGGGGTCTCGAAGGTGCTGGGGTCCACCTGCCTTTGTGCTCCACGGGGGGCTACCTGGTTGTGGAGGTCGGGTTCGTTGTCCACTTCCCAGACACGAATCGGCCGCAACAGATCAGGAGCATCGTCTGTGCCGTCGCCGTCGTACCTCTCTACAACCGTGCGAATCCATTCGGAATAGGCATCCATGTCGTCTGGTACATAGTGGTCTGTGAAGGCCGCGGTCCTGTTGCCGGGCCATGGACCCAGGACCACGTGCAGCTCCAGACCGGACTTCTGGACCAGCGCCACGTAACGATCCATCCAGGACATCAAGGATGGGTCCCGCTTGAAGTTGTACCAGGAGAAAAAGGGGTAAGTGGCGCTGTTGACCCTGACCCAGCGAGCGCCGACATTCAGGGTGGCTTCTACATCGCCCTGGAGATGGGCTTCGATCTGGGCTTCGTCGATGCGATCTCGCCGCACCAGGCGTTGAGGTACGGCTATGGCTTCGTTGATACCGAAGAGATCACCCACGGTAACCGAACTGCCAGCGGCGGAGGCCACAGCAGGGGAGATGGTGTCCGTGGAAAGAGGCGGAGGGGGGACATCTTCGGACAGGTCGGAAACCGACGCAGCATCGCTGGCTCCCCGCCCACAACGAAAACAGCCACCGGTCATTACTAGCAGGAGGACGAAAACCAGGTGAAACAGCGGATTGTTGTTCTCTGGAACAGGCATGTTCAGGCCTTGACCAACCGTAGTGCGGGCGGAGCCTTGCCCCTGCCCGGCTTCCTGGGCGAATCGGAATCCGCAGGTTCCGTTGTCTCGACAATGGGAGGTTCCGGAAAAAAGCTCACCTGCCGAATGGCCTCCCAGGGGAAAAGACATGTTCGAATCGTGTCGAATGAAAGGGACAGTTGCAGCCCCTCCGGAAAATAGCGAGGCTTGTTGAAACGATGAAATGCAGCATCCAACTTGATGGGCAGGAGGTCGGGAAAACGCTCCAGCACGGTTTCGGGCAGCCCCGATTCCTTCAACATGGAGGCTTGTGCCAAGAAGTGCATGTCGACGCCCAGGGCGAATCCAAACTTGAAAAGCTGTTCAGCCTGGTTGCCCTCGGAATCCGGCAGGTGGACATCCGAAGCGGCGGTGTCGTTTGTAGGCGGACATGGGGAACCATGTTCTTGTGAAGGATCAGCAGCCACTGGCGGTACTGTTCTCAAAGGCGTGTCTGACGAAGCCCCTGAGCCTGGGAAGCTGGGAACCGGACCCTTGGGGGGAGGCTCCGCCCGAGGCTCGTCATCGTCGGACCCCGGGGCCGATGATGGCTCCCTGATATCGAGAGCCCCAAGGCCGACGCCCAGCTCCTCTGGAGCAAGTCGAAGGGCCTCTACCATCCCAGCAAAATCGTCAACGTTTAGGGGCTGCCGGCCAGCCAGCACGGCCCTGGCTTCCCTACGTTCCATGCCCAGGGCCCTGGCCATGGCTGCGGTGTTCCAACCGCGCTGTTTCATGGCCCGACGAATTGCCGAAAGCAGAACCTCGCTATGACGCCTCTCCATCAGAACCTCCAGATCGCAGGATGCCTGTATGCAGTCTGTTCCCCAGCGTCACCCACAACGCCGAAATAGTTGAATCTCCGTGGCCCGGAACGATTTCAGGTGGTTGAAGCCTTCATGGCCGGCTATCAGACCCAGCTTTCAAAATATTTTCACTGAACCGTCCAGCTCACGAGTCATGAATGCAGGGTTTTCTGGCTGTCGCTGGTTTTCTCGCGGTACTGTGGATGGCCGGCACTGCCTGGGCCTGGATGAGGCGCGCCATGGCCATCCGCCTGCCACCCGATGAGCAGCCCTTGCGCCTGGCACGAAGGATTCCAGCTCGCATCTTCGTGAGCCATACACAACCCGGTGGCTTGAGCCCACGGCGTACAAACTTCACCAAGGCTCACATGGCGCTGACCACCAGGCGTTTCATTCTCTCCAGTTGGCACGGCCTGGTGCTGTCCATCAAGCCCGGTGACCACGCCAAGGCTTCCTGCACCGGCCCCAAACGCCTGGTGGTCGAGGCGGCAACCACAAAGAAAGCAAACCCCACAAGGGTCCGAATCGAACTCGTGGTGGATGGGGCCGAGGACTGGGCAAGCGATATTCGCTCTCTCCTAGGAGCCGTCGGGAAAGAGGCTGCCGGAAACAGCCGGCCCGGGCCCCGGCGAGGGGCGCCAGGCGCGTAGCGAGACGGGCCATGTTGGATATCGGGCGTTGAAGGCGTATTGAAATACGTCGAAACGCACGATGTCCAGCAGGGCCCGGCGCAGTAGCGGATGGCGCACCGCAGCGGGCCCGAGCTTTCCCGACGGCTCCTAGAGCGCCAGCCCCGGTAGCCCTCCGACTCCTCGCTCCAACAATGTGCGACACCGAGCCAGCAGGGTTCACGAGACAGGCGGATGGCTGTGGTCCGGGGTGTCCAGGGCGTCGGCGGGTGAGGACGGAGTACCCCCATTCACGTCGATTCGCGCTGCCGAGAAACGATGCGTGCCAGCGGATGTCACCGAGATAGCACTTTCAGCCTTCAATACTCCTGAAGAACCGGCGGTAAGCCGCACATCACCGGCTGCCTGTATGGACAGATTCCTACACTTGATGGAAATGCTTTCTGAAGCCTCGTTTTCAAAGTTTCGTCCAACCGTCAGGGTCACGGTCATTCCTGCGGAGTCGAGATCCTGGGAAATGGCCTGGTTTTCCGTGGTGCTGATGAGCCTTACATGTTCGTCACCTTCTGTGTCGTCAAAATCCAACCAGTGGGAAGCCCGCGACCAGAAACGCCGATGATCGTTGTTTCCGTCTTCGTTGGCGTAGGGATCGGGAGTGTCGTCGGCACCGTTGTAGAGAGCCCCCAGGACATAGGGCGTTGAACTCTGGTACGCGAAACCCACCAGGACCTCCGTGCCTACATCGGGCAGCATCACCATCCCGCGATTCAGCCCGGCCATGGGGCTCACAACCCTTGCCCAGCCCGATCCGGGAGGGTCGGAACTGGAGACTGGATATTCTACCTTCACTCGGTGCATTCCATTGGGATCCACGTTGTCGGTCACGATTCCGATCACCGGTCCTGGACTCATGGGGGCCTCCCTGCCTCTGTGAGAACCTGTGGCATCAGTTCAGATGAGTCATCGCCGCGGTGAGCGTCAATTGAAGACCACCATTCACGGTGCAGTCCTGCCCGGTGTCCACCGTGAGGCTGCCGCCCGCCTGAATGGAAATGTTGCTGTCGGCGTCTACGATCAGATCCTGACAACTCAAGTCGATGTTTTCGGCGGCTTCGATGATGATGTCCTTCCCCGCGTAGACAGAGACGGTCCCTTCAGCGGAATCCCAGATGACGCGGATCTCTTCGTTGTGCGTGATCAACTCTACCCTTTCCTGGCCGTCAGTATCGTCGAAAGTCACCCGGTGTCCGGAACGGGATTGGAAAACCCGCAGATTGTTCTCACCGTCTTCGTTGGCATATGGTGGAAGGTCCACTCCGTTGTACAACGACCCCAGGACGACAGCGTGATTGATGTCACCGTGAAGGAAGGCCACCAGGACTTCATCGTCCACCTCGGGAATCGTCATCCAGCCACGTTTCCTTCCTGCCATGGGCATGGCAAGTCTTGCCCAGTAACTCTCGGGCATGTCTGGCAGCGTGGGGAACATGAGCTTGACCCTTCCCAATTCCAGGGGATCGACGTTATCCACCACCAGGGCCTCCACCAAACCAGGCATCTGGCCCGAAACGGGCCTGCCGAACCTGTCTGTAACTTTGGGCACCATTCCTCCATCAGGGACATCACGAAGAACACGAAGGGTATCCTCTCGAATATATGTCCAGCTTGAAACGCGATCAAGTCACCATGGGCAATGGGCCAGGCTGGTTCCACCGAGTCGCTCTTCATCGGGCCCGGTGGGACTGGACAGTGGGCAGCCTCAACTCGTGGTATCGGAATCCAGGCCGACCCATCAATGTGTATAATCTCCAAACAGAAACCCTGACAGAATATCCAACAAATACTACGAGGCACCGGACATGCAAGCACGCTTCAAAAGTGCCTGGACACTGGCCATGCTCTTTTGCCTGGCCTGCGGTCTGGAGATACTGGAACCAAGTCTCGACGATGGCACCGGAGAGTTGGATTCATGGGAAGCCACCGAAGCTCTCACCATCACCTACATCGAGCCCACCGAAGGTCCATCTTCAGGAAATACCCAGGTCAACGTCATCGGCAGTGGGTATGGCAGCGACGTGCTGGTCCAACTGGACGATGTCCCGTGCACTGAATTGCAGGTCACATCCTCGGAGTCCCTGCTCTGCCTGACTCCTGCCCATGAACCCGGGACGGTATCCCTGGTTGTCAGCCGCGAATCAGACGGAGCGGAAAAGAGTGCGGTCTTCACCTACACCGACGACGAGGCCGACACCGACACGGATTCCGACGCCGACACGGATTCCGACACCGACATGGACAGCGACGCGGATAGCGATTCCGACACGGATGTGGACATCTCCTACTGCCACGTTCAATGGCCGTGCACGATGTTGGCAAGCGTAGGAGGAAGCGCCGACGACGTGTTCGGCTGGGTCTACTCTTCCGGAGTCACCGATGCCATTGGCCAGGGGCCGGGGATCACCGCCCAGTTGGGCTTGGGCCCGGATGGCAGTGATCCCAGCACTTCCGGGGACTGGACCTGGACCGACGCCACCTACAACATGGACAAACCTGGTCTGTCCTCCGACCACGACAACGACGAATACCTGGGCCGATTCGAGCTTCCCTCCACAGCCGGTCACTATGACTACGCCTACCGCTTCTCTGGAGATGAAGGCACTACCTGGCTCTACTGCGACCTGGGAAACGAATGCGCTGGGGCCAGCGGTTCGGATGACGGCTACTCGGCTTCCACGGCAGGTGACCTGAACCTCCTGCAAGCAAGTCCGCCTGTAGCTCCCCCCGCATCATCGCAGTGACGACGGCCATGCTCGCAGGACACCCGGCCAAGTACAGCGACCCGCCGGAAGCTGCTGCGCCACGCAGGTATGATTTTTGCTACAGTATTCAATACTTACTGAGCTTTCACCAAATCCATCCCACCCCAATCATTCAAGTTGAAATATCCACAGATCTGTTCACGCAACAACAGGGCCTTTTCATACAGCCATCCACAAGAGTACATGGCACAGGATTTCCGTTGAGATGACCCCATGGTCCGTTCTTAAAAAACAATTCGGCTTCGTGGACGAAGACGCAGCACGCCTCAAGGCCTTGATCCCTGTCCTAATCCCACGAATCGGGCAATGCGCGACCGATACGATGAAAATACTCGTGGAAGAGTTGGAGAACCAAGGGATTACGGTGTCTTCAGAACGCCGAACGAAAATCCAGGCTGCGCTCATGGAGAGCCTGGAGGAGTTCTTGAAGGGACCCCACGATGAAGAGTTCTGCGAAGCAAGAAAGCGCAAGGCTCATGACTACCTGTATCTTGGAGCCGACATCACCTCGCTCATGGCAGCGCTTTCCACGTTACGCAGCACAATGTTGGCGTTGGTTTTCGAACATCTTCCCACCGATGAAGCCCAGGAAGCAGTGATATCGATTTGCAGAGCCATGGACCTGGACATGGCGGTGCTGACCACGACGTTCATGGAGGCAAAAGAGGCCAAAGAACTGCGCAGCCTGCAAGATATAATCATCAAGAACATCCCGGCAACGGTGATATGTCTGGACGAAAACGGGCGTGTCAACGCCGCCACCGCCTCCACCTACCGCCTTTTCGGTGAATCATCCGGGAAGCCCCCGCTGCACTACCAGCAATTCTTCCCCCGAGCAATGCTGGAGGGTACCGGCCTGTTTTCCCGTATCGAAACGGCACTGCACAGCGACGTAAAAGCCTCGATTCACCGCGTGTCTTGGGGCGAAGGACCCAACACCCGCTTCTTCCAGTTTCACATTCTCCCTCTCGACCACGACCTGGCACGAGTGCTGATCCACATCGAAGAATACACCGAAATGGTCCGGGCCGAGGCACAGGCTCAACAGGCGGAAACCCTTGCCAGGGTCGGCAACCTGGCCACCAATGTGGCCCACGAAATCCGGAACCCTCTCACTGCCATATCCACTACCCTGCAAGTCATCGGCAGTTCAATGGAGTTGGGTGATCGGCGCCGTAACGCACTCAGAAAGGCTCATGACCAGATCCAGAGAATGGATCGCCTGGTCATGGACCTGCTCTCCTATGCAAGACCCGCGGTGGCACGGCCCACAAGGCTCTCAATCGAACAAGCGGTCCGAGAGCTGCTCCCCAAGACCAGCAGCACAACGGAAATTCACCCACGCGGGGATTCCACGGCCCTGGCCGACTCCGCCTTTCTCAAACAAATCCTGAGCAACCTGCTGGAAAATGCCAATGACGCCGTGGGTGCCAACGGCAGGACCAGGATCCTGATTGGTCCTGGTCCGCAACTCGTGGTCACCGACGACGGCCCCGGCGTTCCGCCCCCAGTCGAGGCCGCGATTTTCGTTCCTTTCATTACCACAAAGGCCAAGGGTACCGGCCTGGGTCTGGCCATCAGCCAGAAACTCGCCGAGGCAATGGGCGCCAACCTGGAGCTGCTGGGCACTGGCGATGAGGGAGCTTCCCTGGAGTCGGATCTGCTGCCTGGAGCTTCGTTCAAGCTGAGCCTGCGTTCAGCCTAGAAGCGGCTATTCCAAACTTTACAAGCCGATACCTCAACGCATACCTTGTAATTCCCAGCAGCCGCGCAGCCTCCGACTGGTTCCCTTTGGCACGTTCCATGGCCTGTCGGATGAGGCTCTTTTCAACCTCTCCCAGGTCCACTCCTTCTTCGGGGAGCACAAAGAACCCTGCCCCGGCTTGTGGAAGGGCCGAATCACCACCAAAACGGATCTCGGCGGGAAGGTGCCTGGTCCGGATGATGTCATCGGCTTCGAGAATGATGATACGTTCCAGTACGTTGCGCAGCTCCCTGACATTTCCAGGCCAAGAGTAGTTCTGCAGGCGGTGAATGGCTTCTTCAGACATCCCCCGGATCCTGCGACCGAATTTCCCGTTGAGCTTTCCAATGAAATGGTCCACGAGTGTTGGAATGTCTTCCCGGTGCTCCCGCAGCGGCGGTATTTCAATCTGGATCACAGCAAGTCTAAAATAGAGATCTTCACGAAACCGCCCTTCCTTTACCTCTTTGGGCAGATCTCTGTTGGTGGCCGCGATAACCCCCGCCTTGAGGGAGATGTCTGCCACCCCGCCCACACGCTTGAATCTCCGTCCTTCGAGAGCACGCAGAAGCTTAGCCTGGGTTCCGGGGGTCATCTCGCCAATTTCGTCCAACAGGATGGTGCCATTCCTCGCCACCTCGAACAAGCCGCGTTTCGTGCTGCGCGCATCGGTGAAAGCACCGCGCTCATGCCCGAAAAGTTCTGACTCGATCAGTTGTTCGGGCAGACTTGCGCAATCCACTTCCAACAGCGGATTGGCGTGTCGAGGACTCCTTTCGTGAATGGCCTGGGCGAAGAGGTTCTTTCCGGTACCTGACTCACCGGTGAGCAGAACGGTGGGGGCGTCCACGTTTTCCAGTCGTCTCAATTTCAGGAACAAGCGTTGCATCGTGGGGGAATCACCCAGAATGGCTCCATAGGTGGCAGCTTTCTGGCCCCGCAGGTAGCGTACCTCGGTCTCCAGGCGATGAGCCTCCAGGACCCTGTGAACAGCCAGCGCAACTTCACGCAGGTCGAATGGCTTGCTCAGGTACTCCTTTGCCCCGAGCCGAGTCGCCTCGATGGCCGAATCCACAGCTCCATGGGCGGTTATCACAATTACTGGGATGTCCCGCTCCTCGTCGCGAAGCCGACGAAGGACCTCCATGCCATCCATCCTGGGCATTCGCATGTCCGTGATGATCAGGTCAGGGGCCTCGCTTGCCACCTTTTGGATACATTCCTCACCGTTGCTGGCTTCAATCACGCGGAAGCCATCCCCAGAAAGATGTTCCTTGAGAGACCATCGAATGAGTTCCTCGTCGTCACAGACCAGGATCGTACCCGGCTCGTGCATGCGGCATCTCCCGAATTCCAGATATCTTTAGCACAGGTCTTGCACCTCTGCTGTGGGAAATTCCACTGTGCCGGCACAGAAATGTGCGATATCGCCCATGCTGGCAACTCTGACCCTTGTCATACAATCAGAAACCAGCGCGAATATCCCTGGAATAGCCCCAACCTTTGATCTTGATCACCCTGGCACACTACTTGCTATAACCGCACCCCCAATCCCACCAAGCTGGCGGAGTAGCAATGACGCAAAAAAAAACATGTCCATGTTCTCATCCATGTACTGAATCCATCACCACATCTGCCATCATGCGCCATGGTGAACCCTTTCGTTTCGAGAGGGGAGAAACCCTCTGGAAACAAGACGACGAGGCCGACTGGATGGTCGCAGTATGCACGGGCACCCTCAAACTGACACGTGAATGGCCGGGTGGGCGGGACGCCATACTGGACCTGGTTCACAGGGGCCAGCTCGTTGGCGTGGGAGCCGCCCTCCCTGACGCAAAACACTCGGCCACATGCACGGTGTTGGCTTCTGGCAAAGGGATCCACCTTTCCAGAACCCGGGCACACGCGCTCCTGAAAGAGCAACCGGAGTTGGCCCTCACCCTCCTGGACCTCTCCCACACCCGAAAGCAGGCCTTTGTGCAGCGCCTGGAAGAGATCGCCCACGGTCCGGTGGAACAACGTCTGGCACGCGTCCTGCTGCGTATCGGAAACGACGTCGGCCTACCCGACTCCCGGGGGACGTTTGTCCCGGTTCGCCTGACCCGCGGTGATCTTGCAGTAATGGTCGGCTGCCGGGTGGAAACCACCATTCGCGTCCTGACCCGCTGGCAGAGGCAGGGTCTCGTGGAAACCCGCCGAGAAGGTCTGGTCATCAGGGACAGGCAGCAGTTGACCACCTACACCCAGCAAACTGCCTGACCGCGACAACCATACAGGATCTGTTCCATGGAGCATCCCAGGTGGCAAGCTGGACCTTCGTACGCCATGGTTTGACTCTGCACAACAGCAGAGGACTGCTGAACGGCTGGTACGACACCCACCTGCTTCCAGAGGGCATTCTACAGGCTCGAATGGCGGCATCGACGTTGGGGGGGCGTAGCTACCAGCGCATTCTATCCAGTGACTTGAAGAGGGCCACCCAGTCCGCCGTGATCATGGCGAGACAGGCTGGTTGGCCGTCCCCAAGAGACGAACCCGATACCTGGGATTTCAGCTCCGCACTCCGTGAACGAAAATTGGGGTCCTGGCAAGGCACATCGCTTCGAGAAATACGTGAAAGTGGGAGATCGGATCAACTGATCTCCTGGACCGGCTCACCCCCTGGTGGTGAAAGTCTGCTGGAAGTGGCCAGGCGCACAGTGGCCTACTTGGCCGAGCAACCCACAAGTCCCACACTGGTGGTAAGCCACGCGGGGCCAATTCGGGTGCTGCTGGGGCTCCTGGATGGAATCCCGCTGGAAGACATAGGCAGGCAAAAGGTCAATATGGCTTTCCCCTACCACAGGGACATCTCTGCTGGACGCTGGGAGGAAATCCTCCAGGGTATCACTTGATGCTGGATGCTTGGAGACGGCCAACCAGACGCCCGCGGAGCCGGACCATCCAAAAATCACCATCGCCCACTTTCCCGCAATCCACGGGATGGGTTACCCGGTGAAAATGTCTATCCTGGACTCAGTTCGAAAGGCAGCCCATCCCACCACATGGTCCGCGGCGGTCAGGCTGGTCCGCCAGGATTGCGTACGCGGCGAGTCGGAAGACGAAGACGAAGTCATCCTCAATGTGAGGGTACCAGGTCGTCCCATACCCTTCGAAGTCTATCTCTGGCCCCAAGACAATGATTGGGGCTGCGACTGCCCATCACGTGCTCCCGCCTGTGTCCACGCGGCTGCTGCCGCTATAGCCTGGAGCCAGGCCAAACGCTCTGCACGGACAGCCCAGAAGCAGGACGCCACTCCGGGGCAGACATCGCCATCTCTACCTCGACCTCGCTCGGAATGCCGGGTACGGCATGTCATCGAACGAAGAGGCAAGGGGCTGGAGATCATCATCGGTATCGTCCACCAGGATGCCACTTCCGGGCGTGAAGAGTTCCAGAAGCTCAGCGGCTCCCTCTCATCATCCAGGGTATGGGCTGGGAAAGGGGACTTGAAGGTGGAGGCCGCCCTGGCTACCTGCGCGGGTAGAACGCCCCCACCGGAACTCTGGCCGCGTATCCTGAGAGCTCTGTCCTCCACTGACGACATCACCCTGGACGGCCAGGCTGTACGGGCAAGCAGCGAGGAAGTGGCGGGAGTACTACGCATTGAAGATATCGAGGGCGGCTTTCGGGCAAGACTCGTGCGTGATCCCCGTATCGACGAGCACTTTGCCTGCGGAGTCGTCATCTGCGGGAATGTCCTTCATCCCCTGGGCTACGGCGGTCTGGACGCACGGCAACGCCAGGTCTTGCTCCGCGGTATCGACTATACCATTGACGAGGCAGGGCGACTCGTGGGGGAGTTGCTTCCGTCCATCGACGGCAGAATCCCCATAGACATCCGCAGCCACAGACTTCCTCGCGGAACATCTGCCAAGCCATCCCTCAGGCTCGAGTTCACACAAGGGAAAAACCAGGGACTACGAATCTTACCGCTGCTGGTGTACGGCGATCCTCCACTGGCACGGGTCGATGGGAATCGCCTGGTTTGCACTGGAAGACGAGTACCGGTGCGTAATTTTGCTGAAGAGGACCGCCAACGCAGAAAATGCGGACAACTCCTGGGCGTGGCTCCGGGCAGGCCCCGCGATCTGACCGCAGACGAAGCCGTACACCTTGTGTCCGGCAAGCTGGGCAACTTCAAAGGGCAGGTTTAGGACAACTCCATGCTGGACAGGTATCGATTGCGACCACAGCCTTCGCTACCGACGTTCAGTATCGGTGAAGAGAAGGATGGCCGCATCAGCGTTGGCATAGACTCAGGCTCCATAGACCCCGAAGAAATGCTGAAAGCCTGGAAAATGGGCTCCGGATTCATGCCTCTCGTAGATGGGGGCTTCGCCCCTCTCCCGACAGAGTGGCTCCAGGAAAACGCCTGGTGGCTCATGGATCTTCTCGCACTAAGGGATCAGGCTGGCAAAGTACCACTTCATGCCGTGCCCACGATTTCTGCCCTGATGGAGGCCACCGACTCCCCCACTCCTCCCTCTTTCCAACAACTCAGAGCGATGCTGGACAACTTCGACGGTCTACCCCCCGTCCCGCAGCCCCAGGGCCTGCTGGCAGAACTCAGACCATACCAGAGGCACGGCCTTGACTGGCTGGGCTTCTTGAAGGAAGCCGGTCTCGGCGGCATTCTGGCCGACGACATGGGACTGGGCAAGACGCTTCAGGTCCTCTGCATCCTGGCCCGGACCACAGGAAGACACCTGGTAGTGGCTCCCACCAGCGTGATGACCGGATGGCTCCGAGAGGCAGAGCGCTTCCTGCCCCACTTGAAAATGAACCTCTACCACGGCCCATCCAGAAGCCTGGATACGAAATCCGGAATTGTGGTCACATCGTATGCCATACTTCGACGCGACATAGAAATACTCGAAAAGCACTCATGGGCCTATGCAGTACTGGACGAAGCCCAGGCAATCAAGAACCCCGATAGCCAGGCCGCAAGGGCCGCTCGTCGCCTCAGTGCCCGTTGGCGGCTCGCGGTGACGGGGACGCCGGTTGAAAACCGGCTCGAAGAACTCTGGAGCATATTTGCTTTCGCAATGCCCGGCCTTCTGGGAAACCGAAAGCAGTTCTCTTCACGCATCGAAACAGGCCTCGTTGAAAGCCATACAACCGTCCAGGACCATGCCACCACTCCGCGACCAGGCCTGCCCCCGATGGACTGGCTCCGAAAGAGGGTCCGTCCCTTCATACTGCGGCGTCTGAAACGCCAGGTCGCTCCCGATCTGCCCCCCCGGGTGGACATGGTGATAGCCTGCACCATGGAAGAGGACCAGAGGCGAACCTACGACGCGATACGAAACACGTCCCGTTCCGAAGTAGTGAGCGCAATTGGGACCGGTCGGACACTCCAGGTACTTGAAGCCCTCCTTAGAATGCGGCAGGCTGCATGCCATCCAGCCCTTCTCCCAGGCGCTCCAACCTCGGCCAGCGCAAAGGTCGCAACCTTGTTGGAATACCTGCGCCCCCTGGTACAAGAAGGCCACAAGGCGCTGATATTCTCACAATGGACGGCCTTCCTGGATCTTCTGGAGCCAGTTCTCCGTGACGCCGGTATCTCGTGGTGCAGGTTGGATGGTTCCACTCGCCATCGCCAGAAAACCGTTGACCTGTTCCAATCTCCCGATGGCCCTCCGGTGTTCCTCATCTCGCTGAAGGCCGGAGGGACCGGTCTGAATCTCACTGCGGCCGACTACGTGTTCCACATGGACCCATGGTGGAACCCTGCCGTCGAAGACCAGGCGGTTGATCGTGCCCACCGAATCGGGCAGGATCGCAAAGTGATCTCGTGCAGGCTCATCACCGCCGGCACATTGGAAGAAAAGATACTGGAACTCCAGCATTCAAAACGTAGACTCGCCCAGATGGCCCTGGGAAGCGAAGACTCGCTCACCAGCTCACTGACGAAGGACGAGCTGTTGAGTCTTTTCAATTAAAACCGGGAAATCCAGAAATGAGCATCAGGATCCACGACCTCCTCACAACAGCAGTCAAGCGCAACGCCTCGGACATCCACATCTCCTCGGGCGAAAAACCCGTTCTTCGTATTGACGGTGAGATCAAACGCCTGGGCGAACACGTCCTCAGCTCCGACGAGGCCAAGCGACTCGCCTACAGTGTCATGAGCGAGAAACAAAAGGCCAACTTCGAGCAGAACCTGGAAGTGGACTTTTCCATCGGCATAAAGGGATTGTGCCGCTTCCGTGTGAACATCTTCGTTCAGACACGGGGTGTCGGAATGGTGATGAGGCAGATCCCATCCAAAGTCCTGACTTTGAAAGATCTCGGGATGCCGCCCATTTTTGTGCACATCTCGAGTTTCAAGAAGGGACTGGTCCTGGTGACAGGCCCCACCGGCTCTGGAAAATCCACAACTCTGGCGGCCATGGTCGACCATATCAACAACACTCGTGCGGAGCACATTCTCACCATTGAAGACCCGGTGGAATTCGTCCACAAACCCAAGCTGTGCATCATCAACCAGCGAGAAGTCGGTATGCACACCCATTCATTCGCCAACGCCCTGCGAAGTGCGCTTCGAGAGGATCCCGATGTGATCCTGGTGGGAGAACTCCGGGATCTGGAAACAGTGAGCCTGGCGCTCACTGCAGCAGAAACCGGGCACCTGGTCTTCGGGACACTGCACACCAACTCCGCACCCGAAACCATAGATCGGCTCATAGATGCCTATCCTCCCGAGCAACAGGCCCAGGTGCGCACCATGATCTCCACGTCACTCCAAGCGGTGGTCAGCCAGATGCTGATCAAGGGCACAAGAAAAGGGCGGTTACCCGTTCAAGAGATCATGCTGGCGAACCCGGCCATCCGTAATCTCATCCGAGAGAACAAGCTCTTCCAGATCCCCAGCATCATGCAGACCGGGCAAAGCCAGGGAATGCAGACCATGGAGATGGCCGTGAAGGAACTGGCCTACAAAGGCGAGATTACCAAGCAGACCGCCATCGAGACCATGAACAAACCAGATCTGTTTGACGGTGATTCTCCTGCCACCAGAAATACCGCCAATCGCCGACCCAGTCAGTCAAAGCGATAGGATATCCGAACGGGGACGGGAAAGAATGAGCTACGCATTGACCGTCACAAATCGAACTCATCGTAGTTGGGTGGCTTCCGGGCACCCAGCTTGAACAGCAGGAAGATAAAACAGGCCATGAACAGCAAGATGGGGCCTATCACCAGGGGATCCGTGCTGCGATACTGGACAATGTAGCTGATCCACTGCGCAAACGCGATTTTCTGCACTCCGTTGTTCGGTCCCGTGTAACGGGTTCCAATCAACACCGATCTGAATGCTGCATCCAGTTCGCTCTCATGGTCCTTCTGGGCCAGCCCCCATCCTACCATTATTCCCTTGTCATAAGGCGTTACGGCCATCCTGATGGCAG
Organism: Myxococcota bacterium; assembly: GCA_024276675.1. GTDB lineage: Bacteria > Myxococcota_A > UBA796 > UBA796 > JAFGLY01 > JAJRWT01. The sequence goes on from JAJRWT010000060.1 coordinate 134,405, forward strand.
CCTCGGGGGAGCTGGGGCTGTACAGGAATGCTGTACGGCCTGGCAGAGCGATCTTCTCCGCCGGATCCACCGGCATGGGACTGGTACCGAAGAACTTGTCGTGAACCTGCTTTTCTATTGCCTTGAAGGAATAGTCGTCTATAGGCTCCAGGAACCAGGCCACTCCGCAAAACACCATCAAGTCTGGATCACCGATGGGAACCGGTTTTACGGCTACCCAGCAACGCTCCGGGTCGATCTTTCCCTGACCGGTCTTGGATACCAGCGTGTTCACCAGAGCAGTCTCCGAGGGAGCGTAACCACGCCACCCGTCTGGAAGGGAAACTTCGAATCCCGCCGGAGAGGATGCCTTACCCGCCAGAGCATCCAGGGGTTCGGCTGGTTTGGCTATATCCAGGTTTTCTACGATGTAATCCAGTGCCTTCCTGGCCTGGCCTTCCCTACGGGCCAGGGAAAACGTGGCCACGTGGATCACCTTTCCGGCCCCCGGGATAGCCATGGCACGGTAGAATCCCTTGGGACCATCACCATTGAAATGGAAAGACAGGTCCATTTCGGCCACTGGCATACCCTTCACTGCCGCAACTCCGACATTTGTGGCCTGGACGTCGCCAGCCCCCTGTTCCTTGAGATGCTGAACATGCAGCGTTGCCCAGGCTTTTGCCGCTTCAACGGTGGGAGGCACTTGCATCTGTGTATAGAACAACCGCATCCTGACGGCAGCGTCACGGGATTCGGCTTTGAAATCCCAGTCCGACCATCGAAGCATCTTCCAACCCCTGGGGAGGTTCACTGTGGCCTGGACGTCAGCCATGTAGTACGGCTCATCTTGAGCAGCATTACCCGCCAATGAGTAGAAAGACGAGCCCAGCACGATGATGAGGCCCAGCATGAATATCACTATCCGAGACAGCATTTTCGCTCCGCTTTTGTCCAGCGTTTTGGAAAGGGCTTGTTTCTTGTGGGGCGGCATCCTGTCGGACCAGCCTCCAGGGAACCAGATTCGGCTCCTGGTCTTCAAAGCCCGGTGGCTCCTGGGTTTCCCGAGCCAAGAGCCAACTGAATCCGCAACATGGGATTATGGCCATATGCATCGCTCATCCCAAGCGGGTAGACTCAACTTTGCAGATTCCTGACCCTGATCGGCAAATCCAATATTCCCCCGGACTTCCACCACACTGCCTTCAAAAACACTTCGCCACATAGAAAGCACTCATTTCCACTCCCAGGACCAACAGGTTCTCGCAATATCCGGAGAAAGACATGCCAACGGGGGCGGCCAGGACCACGACCGGGAGGCTGCTCCCCCAAGTACCAACTCTTCTTCCTGCCCTCTTGCCGGTGGCTCTGGTATTGGCCAGTCTCCACCTGCCCCTGATGGAAGACAGTCTCTTCTGGTGGGTTCCCAAGGCCCTCTACCTTCTTGAACGAGGCCCGGCATGGGTCGCGGCAGGCGACCTGCCATCGCTCTGTCTTCCAGACCTCCCCCTCCCCCACCAGTGGAGGGGGGGAATCCCTGACTATGGGCATCCACCGACATGGTTCTACTACCTGGCCATCTGGATCCGCATACTGGGTGCTTCCGCAACGACTATACGCCTGGCATGTCTGCCATGGGCATTGCTCATGGGCCTTGGCATCGTCGTTCTCTCTCGTCGGCTATGTCCTTCACACCCCACATTGGCAGCACTGCCAGCTCTCACCAGCCCACCAATCCTGATGCAGGCAGCCAGTCCCGACACCGATCTTCCACTCCTGGCCATGGTGCCGTGGTGCATCATCGCCATTTCCCACCGGAGACCATGGTCCTACGCCCTGATAGCAGCCTCGGCAACCTGGATGAAAGAACCGGGAATACTTCTCGCCATCCCCCCCCTGCTGGTCATTTCGAAGGACCGCCGTTTCCTGATATCAAGCCTATCACCTGCCATAGCACTGGGTGCCTGGTACCTGATCCACCTCTCGGCCACCGGCTGGGGACTCGCAGGCGCGGAAAGGATACCTGAAGATCTGCAACATTACATCCAAGACATGTTGGAGGTGCTCCAACTGGTGTTCCTGGAACAGGGTCGGTGGATGCCCTCGTTCACAGCCCTTGCCGCGTTGCTCTCCTGGTATGCATACAAGGGAAACCGAGACAGGTTCCCGTTCCACGACCTACCCACCTGGCAGGCCGCATTCGCCCTGCTTTTCGTCAATCTGGCTCTGTTTTCAACGCTCAATTTCCTCGGTGGACGAGAGACCCGGCAGTCCTACACACATGTGCGCTACCTCCTTCCAGCCATGTTGTTGGCCCTGACGACATCATCTGCCGTGGTAGCTGGAGTCCTCCCGCGGATCAAACTTCCCATCCGGTTGCCGGTATGGACTCCCCATCTCCTCATTGGAATCGCCCTCACTCTCTCCACTTCCCATCTCTTGGAGGCGCATCGGAGGGGTCCGGAAGCCAGTCTCTATGGCCTGGACCTGGCCAGGGCATGGACGATTGCAGTCAACGAGATCCCCTCCCGTGCATCCGCGGCAGATACCTGGGTGGGCAGCTACCTGTACACGGCTATCACCAGACCATATGCCGGGTTGGTGGAAGAACCCTTGCGGAATGTACTCCCATTCGGTCCAGAAACACTTCCGGAAGACATCCAGCCAGGTGCGCTGCTGATAAGGAGCAGCTATGGTGAACCACTGGGGCGCCTGGGAGAGTTGCAGACCCGAGAGATTCTTCGAGTCGGGGCGGGCGATGCCTGGATATCCTTCAGCAGAGTACTCCCGGGAAGGACCGCATCACCGCCCGCCTCACGGGACGGGGCGCCACAGGAACCCGGTCCGCCATTTTCCAACGAGAACTAGTGAGATACTGCCAGCGTCTATTTCGTTTCCACCGTCAATCGACCTGCTGGGCCGACATCCTGTCGAAGCATGGGAATGGCGCCGTTTCTTCAGGTGCGTGCACTGGCCCCAACGCTGACAGGAGCCTGGGAGCCGTCGCGAGCGGCCAGTAAGCATTGACGTATTCGCTCCTTCAATTAGGATTGAAGTAGTTGCCAACGGGAACGGTATTAAAAGCCAACACTGGGAGAACGGATAGCTTGACGGAACCAACAGCCCACTATGCCGGAGATACCCCAGCCAAGAAACTTCGTTCTCTGCTCGGCAGGGGTTCGACTGGATGCCTGTCCGCCAAGGGTCCCACAGGTAAATCCGTGTCCATCTACATCATGCAAGGTGAAATCCTCGCCGCCGAATCCGAAAACGACGGGATTGAAATCCTGAACAGACTTCGAACACGAGGAATCCTGGAGCCAGACCTGGTTGTGCGTATGGAATCCAGCTTGAAAGCCGGAGTGGCCATGGGGGAGCTTCTCTTCGGCACAATGCCTGATGATGTCGTGATGGATGCCTTCTATGAACGTTTTCGTGAGAATGTCGGCCGTTTCCTGATGGCGGAGGGACCGGTGGCATTCCAGGAAATGGATGCCATCTTTGTGGAAAACATCCAGGTCTCACACGACACCAATGATCTTCTCGCAGAAATGGAGGCTGTTGTCGATAGTGTTGCGGAACTGCTGGGTGGAGATATTGCCCTGGCTCCGGGTACGACCGGTGTTTCCGATGGCCTGGAGGAGCACCTGCTGGAGTTGATACGCCAGGATCCCAGCATGGAGCATCTATTGGCTGCGAGCCCGTTGGAGCCTCTCCGCACGGCAATGCTCACCAGGCAACTACTATCCACATCTGCGCTCATCTTGCAGGATCGTCGGCCCGAACCAACGACTTCCAACCCCGAGGTAGCAGAGCCACAGCCCTTGCCACACAAGGAACAGTTCCAGGCATCGATGTCCCCCAAGGAACCCTTTATGCATCGAGAGCCTGGGTTGAAGGCCCATCGTCTTCCCCGGGGGCATCGGAAAGCCATGTCCCACACCAGCAGCCCTGCATTCCAGTCGGCAAGAGGCGATCGCGGGACGGACCTCTCTCTATTCGAAGACAATGAAGCACACCGAGCAGGTGGCGAGTTCACTCTCGAAAAGGAGCTTCTGGACTATGTAGACCTGGCACATCCCTCCACGGCTGGCCGGGAACCAGCAGGGGGAGATTCTGATGTGATCCTGGCCGATGAAGCCAGCCAACATGACCTGCAGAATGCCGCGGCAGTATCTCTTCGCTTCACCGGCCCCACCCTCACCCGAAACGATGCCCTGACCAAGATCTCGGTCACCAGCGATGTTCTGTGTGAAATCTGTTCCACGATTGACCGGGAAGGCGGTTCTGGTTCTGGACAGGCCTTGCTTGCGTTGTTGCTGGAGGGGGCTCCAAGTTCCTTTGCGCCACTCTTCCACGGAGTGGAGCCGGCAATTGATGGATCGCTGGATCCTGGTTTGATCCTGACCAATTTGTACCGAAGACCTCAATCTGAACATCGTCGTCTGTTGAATGAAGCCTTCAGGGATTTGATCAATCGAGCTCTTTCGCTTTCTCTCGAAACACTCGATGAAGAAACCGTTGATGCGATGCTGGAGCGGATTGCAGGTTTCCAGAATCGCCTGGGGCTGTAACTCTTGACTGGTTCCTCTCCTGCTCCTTCTCCTCGGCGGGTCTGTTGTTGTCGATACCACTTTTGTTGTTGGTAGCGCTGTCAGGGCTCCGTGGGTCGGATGCCTCCATCGACTCCGGAGTTCCCACCGACACCGGGCGGCCATTTCCGGGCACCGTGTCGGCGAGTGGGGGATTTTCCATGGGAGTCGTGCCTCAGATCATTGCGGAGCTTGCCAGGAAGGTACGGAACCAGCCCCTGTCCGAGCGCATTTCCGCCATTAGCGCCCAATTCCTTGGTCTGCCCTACCGTGTGGGGCCAGCAGGCGAGGGTCGCGGACAGGATCCGGATCCACCGGCTCGATACGAAACCTTCGATTGTGTGACCCTGGTGGAAGAAGTCATGGCGCTTTCAATGGCCCCTGATCCTGTATGGTCCAGCTTGTTTCGCAACTCTCTACGCTACATGGATGCACGTCCCAGTTACGAGAGTCGTCGGCATTTCTTCGCCATGGAGTGGATAGATGGCTGTATCGATGACGGCTTGTTTCGCGATATTACCGCAACGCTTGGCAATTCCACCATTCTGAACAAGCAGATCACCATGGATGCATGGAGGGTCTGGCGGAAGCGTTCTCTGTTCAATCTTCCTGATTCACGATTGCCAACTGGCTTGTTGTCCATTCCCCTGCTGGATCTTGCCCAGGCCAGAAGGGTGGTTGGAAAGATTCCTGCTGGCTGTGTAGTGTCCACCGTGAGAGTTTCTCTGGCCCACGTACCAATCGTGGTTTCCCACGTGGGCCTGTCGGTTGAAGACGGAAAACTGCGCCATGCAACAAAGATGGGGGCTGGGTTGGTTCGAGACGATGACCTGAGCTGGTACATCGAGCATTTGACCACCTATACCAACTGGCCGGTAGCGGGTATCAACGTACTTCAACCGCTGGAACAGGGCCCTCGCCGCTCGGCTTTCGGCGGATCTCAGGATGCGCCGGAACCGCTCTGCACCGATTCCCTGGAATAGCTCGTTTCCATGATAGCAGGAGTGAATCCCTTTCGAGCCACGGAGCGCCCAGCAACCCGACGGAACAGCATTGCTGTTTCAAGTGGTTGCGCGGAGGCGCCCGGTGAAGGAATGGGCCACTCCAGTGATGGGAATCTTTTCTGGAGGGGCACTCGCAAATCAATCGGTTCCAACCAGGCGAAGTGCCGTATCCACCTGCAAATCCGGAGGCAGTGCTGGCGGAGGCAGGAGGTTTCGTTTGGAATAGGGGAGCACTTCTACATCGGGAATCAAACCAAGCCCCTGCCAGTTCGTTCCATCAGGAAAAAGCAACTTCGCTCCAGCGATCTTCAACATATGGTTCTCGCCAACGTTGATATATACCGGCAAACTGGCGTAACCAGCCGTTCTTGTACCAACCAGGACAACGTCGGGATCCAGCATGGCCAAGGCCCCGACCAGCATTTCAGCCAGTCCACGGGTGCCCGAGTTCACGAGAAACACAAGAGCATTGGTCCTGGGGGGCGATTTGGGAGCACGCAGTTGTTGGCGAGAACCTCCGGGAGTTTCCAGATATCCCACCACGACATGGCCACCCGAGAGCAGGCCCGCGGTAGCAACCGCTTCATTGAGGAGCCCTTCGTTGGTATCTCGTAGGTCCACGACCAGGGCATCTCCTGGCTCTATGGTTGCCAGGCAGTTCTCCAGGTCCTCGGCCACGCCCTGACCAAAGTGGTGAATCCGCAGCAATTCGTACCCATCACCATAGGTGATGGAGAAGGCTGGTGCGACGTAGAAACTCTTTTCCAACTCCATTCGGCGTGTGGAACCATCGGAACCCAGGACATCGAGCACAAGGGTTTTCCTGTGCCTGTCGTTCAGCAAATGCAGGATGGCATCAGTCGACCTTCCTTGCAGGTTCTGGGTATCCACGGCAACAACGACATCACCAGCTTTCAACCCGGCGGCAGCGGCAGGGGTTCCATCGAATATCTCCATCAACCGTATGCCATATTCTGGTACAATCAGCATCCCGACCCCCACACCGTAACGTTCGCCCCTAGCGTGGGCCCGCTGTTGAAGCACGTCATCTCTGGAGAGAAGGTGCATGTCGCTGTTGCCCTCCTGCCCCATCAACCACTGCAATATGCCGTTCAATGCGGCGTTTCGGAGCAGAGCCTCATCGGGCTGATCTCGGTGGAGACTGGCAATCTCGTGAATGAGGTCGTCTATAGAGACATCATCGACCTGTGCTGCTGCCTTCCCCCAGGGAACCCACAAGTATAACAGCGCCAACGACAACTTCCAGCGCAGCAGGGGCTTCATTGCCCAGCGTAAATACGCATAGATAGCACAGAATAGCAATCCAGACCTGGTATTCGACAAGGAGGAGCTACCCGGCACCACCGATGAGCCCCTGCAGAAAACAGTCAAGGAACATGGCCAATTACCCGAGGGAACGCCCACAGCCTTGTTGAGATGGCCGAAAACCAATTTGCGACCCGATCAGATAGTTCAATACAGTTGATGAACAGGTCGGTAGCTGACTGGTGCCAGGGCCTGCTGGGAATGCTGCGGATTCTGGGCAGCGTCGTCTGCTTGCTCTGCCATCAAGTCGTCGCCACCGCTGGGAGGTTGGGGAACTCTGGAAACCCTCAGGCCCCAGCCCACGACCAACAGAAGAACAAGGAGGTACAGCAGTGCGGTACCCCGATTCAGCCGAACTTCGTCTTGCAGCCAGGCACGAACATGTGCCCTGGTGGGTATCGGTCGCTGAGCCTCTTCGTCAAGAGCCTTGTCCAGGCGAGCCCAGAGTTCCTCTGGGATGGTGGGAGCAGACATGGAACCGGGAATGGGTAGTCCCGAAAGGTTATCGACGAACTTTCTACAATCGGGACACCTTGCCAGGTGTTCTTCTGCTTCGGTGAGCCTGCCTGCAGGTAGATCACCATCCAGCAGTGGTGCGACCATGTCTCGAAGTTCGCGACAGTCCATCGGTCATGCCAGTTGCGGTTGCAGGATGTCAACCACCAACGGATGATCCGTGCCAAGCATGTTACCCAGTCTGGCCCTTGCCCGGGAGAGGCGGGACATCACGGTTCCCAGCTTGATCTGTAGAACATCTGCGATTTCGGCGTAGGTGAGGTCGTCGTAGTAACGTAGCAACAGGATCTCGCGATGTTCCCTGGAGAGGTGGTCCAGAGCTGACATGACCTCTCCACGCCTTTCAAATGCCTGGACCGAGTCCACCTGGGTAGGGCTGGCTGTGTCTTCGTTGGGCATGGACTCCAGGATACCGCTACGACGACGACGATCTCTGACAATGTTGTAGCAGAGATTGCTGGTGACGCGGAACAACCAAGCCTTGATGTGAAAATCCGGGTTGAAGAACCTGGGCTCTCTCATAGCCTTGATAAGAACCTCTTGAACCGCATCATAGGCTTCCTGTGGGTCTTTCACGATAAAAAAGGCATGTTGGTAGAGGCGATCCCTGAATTGCTCTACCACCACTTCCATGGCTCCCCGTCGATCACGAATCGCCAAGTCTTTGAGCATGGTGTCGTCGAGCCGAGGCATGAGCCGATGTGCAATCTGTTCGCCAGTCCTGGACATTTGGAACGGTCCTCGTTGCTGTGCTGCCTATATTCTTAGCCCCGCTGACTTCAAGAGTCTACGGGAGAATCAACAACCTGTCTCGGTAACACACAGGACTCTTCCACTCTTCCTTTCCTTCATGGAACTCCACCCTGGGGATTTGCACAAACCGCAATCCCGTCGTTGCCCCACACTCCAAGTATTCATCCAGAACCGGCCCCGTCCTTCCCCAAACACGATCCTAGCTATAAAATATCGTAGAATGCCTGGTTTTTTTTGATGGCGGGAATTGGCTGTCCTGGCCGAACTCCGTGGATTCACTTGACTACATGGAATAATTCACGAATTGTAGAGGTATAGTAGAATGTGAGGTTGTCCAGTCGAGTCGACAACGCAGTGGAAGCAGGAGTATGTCGTGGATACCAGGAAAAACAATCACGGAGCGGAAGCAACTCGCCAGGACAAATCCGTGGACATCCGAGAACTTGTCGAGATCATCGTCAAGGCCCTGGTGGACTATCCGGACCAAGTGCGATGCCACGAAGTCGAGGGAACCTACTCTTGTGTTCTAGAACTCGAGGTCGCCAAGGAAGACATCGGCAAGGTCATCGGCAAACAGGGCGCCCACGCTGACGCCATTCGCAGGATCATCCATGCGGTGGGAGGCAAGAAGAAAAGACGATATGTTCTTGAAATCCTGGAAGACAAGTAGTGAAGGGCTGCCCCGGTCACGAGAGCGGAAATGAATTACTTCCGGCGAGCCGGTACCCAGGAGCCGTCGGGAAAAAGGCTGCCGGCTCATACCGTGGCGACTGGCACTCGGTAGTTGGCATGAGCTTTCACGACGGCTCCTAGCTTTTGGTGCGTTTGATTGCCCCGGAGGGAGCAACCGCCAACATTTGAGTGCTCGTCTCCATGGCTTCCGACGCAGAGTCTTCAAGGCTGGCAAGAAACTGCTCCCATTCTTCCTTGCTGAGCCGCCCCTCACGGATGTTCCGTTCCACAATTCTGACGTCGAAGACGGACTCGTCCCGCGCATCTTTCATGACCATGGTTTTCTCCAGCTTCGTTGTAGGCTCTCTGGTGGCCCGGCGCTTCCATGGCTCCTGTCCGAAACCCACACCAAGCAGAAGCCTTCCAGGAAATCGCCTTCTGTCTGAATGATAAGGATCTGCTATGTGTCCTGGGCATCCGCCTCGGGCGGAAGATCCTCTTCTACCGATGGCGGCAACGCCATGCTGGCGGGACCGGCAGTGGGCATGGCCTCGTTTTCATTGAAATCTGAAAGGTCCGGTAGGACCTTCCCCGCCGCGATTTCGCGCAAGGCTGTCACCACTTCTTTGTTTTCGCGTGGATCATCGATCAAAGGTTTTTCACCTTTGATGAGCTGTTTTGTTCTTTCAGCGGTCAAGAGTACGAGCGAGAAGCGGTTGGGCACATTGCACAGGCAGTCTTCAACCGTAATCCGAGCCATGGAAACCTCCGTTGCACTCTGGGAGCCGACGGGAAAGAGGCTGCCCGAAACAGCCGGCTCGGGCCCTGGCGAGGGGTGCCAGGCGCGTCGCGATGGTAACGGATGACGGACCTTACTCGATATCGGGCGTTGAAGGCGCATTGGAATACGTCGAAGCGCACGATATCCAGCAAGGCCCGGCGCAGTAGCGACTGGCGCTCTTCAGCGGGCCCGAGCTTTCCCGACGGCTCCTAGGTGACCTGTGTACTGTGAGCAAGCCCTGAAGTCAAGTACCTGTTCCAATGTGTATCTACACACGAGTTTTCATTCTGTCGCTTGACGAACCAAATGCCGTGTCTAGTCTTGCAGCCTTCCCGGAGTATTTCGTCGCATACCCGGCCTACTGTGGGGCTGTGTGCGAGTGGTGGCTCCGGAAGCCACCAGGTATCCCCGTTCCCATGGAGCCATCGGGAAATCCCTCGCCCCCCGAGATTCCTGGTGAGAAAACAAGCCCTGAACTCCGAACCCTTTCCTCACCTGGCTCGTTTCGCGAGCAAAAAACCTATGACACTGGCACAATAACCGGAGGTTGAGAGCAATGAAGGTCCGCCCATTGAATGATCGTGTACTCGTAAAGCGCATCGAGGAAACCGCACGTACACCAGGTGGTCTCTATCTACCCGATACCGCGAAAGAAAAACCCATCGAAGGCGAAGTTCTGGCCGTAGGTGATGGTCGTATCGGTGATGACGGAAAGACCACGCCACTTCAGGTCAAGCAAGGTGATCGAGTGGTCTTTGGAAAGTACGCTGGCACCGAGATCAAGATCGCTGGTGAAGAGCGACTGATTCTCCGTGAAGACGACATCCTTGGAATCATCGACTGAATCCAACCGAACCGTCTTTCATCAAGCGCACTTTCCTCCTGGATGCGTCCGGTTTTCCGGTCCTCCATTGAAGCCTTTTTCCTTCTCTTGAAATCTCTCAATACCAAGGAGCTGCTACCATGACAGCCAAGCAGATCGTCTTCGACGTTCAGGCTCGGAACAAGATCCTATCAGGCGTTGACAGCCTGGCCGATGCCGTGAAAGTCACTCTGGGCCCCAAAGGGCGCAATGTTGTCATCGAAAAATCCTGGGGTGCCCCCGTGGTCACCAAGGATGGCGTGACCGTCGCAAAAGAGATCGAAATCGAGGACCCATTCGAAAACATGGGAGCACAGATGGTAAAAGAGGTCGCATCCAAGACCTCGGACACCGCAGGCGACGGCACCACGACCGCAACGGTAATTGCCCAATCCATATACAAGACCGGTATCAAGCTGGTGGCCGCGGGTCACAATCCCATGGAATTGAAACGGGGCATAGACCTTAGCGTGCAGGCCATTGTGGAGAAACTCCACGAGCTTTCCCGCCCTATTTCCGACAACCAGGAAATAGCGCAGGTGGGTACCGTCAGCTCCAACGGTGATCACACCATCGGCGATATCATCGCCAAGGCCATGGACACGGTCGGCAAGAAGGGAGTCATCACCGTCGAAGAAAACAAGGGTCTCGAAACCGAACTCAATACGGTTGACGGCATGCAATTCGACCGTGGATACCTCTCGCCCTACTTCGTAACAGACGCCGACCGCATGGAGACCGTACTGGAAGATCCATACATTCTGATCCACGAAAAGAAGCTCTCATCCATGCGTGAGCTACTCAAGGTGCTGGACAGGGTTGTACAGACTGGCAAACCCGTCCTCGTCATTGCCGAAGACATCGATGGCGAAGCACTGGCCACGCTCGTGGTGAACAAACTACGGGGACTGTTGCAATGCGCTGCCGTCAAGGCGCCCGGCTTTGGTGATCGTCGCAAGCAGATGCTGGAAGACATCGCCGTCCTAACCGGTGGTCGGATGATTGCCGAAGAACTCGGCATCAAGCTTGAAAACCTGCAACTTTCGGATCTTGGTACGGCCAAGCGCATCATCATCACCAAAGACAACACCACAATCGTGGACGGTGCCGGAACCGAAGACGCCATCCAGGCACGAATCAAGCAGATCGAAGCCCAGATCGAAAACACGACATCGGACTACGACCGTGAAAAGCTGCAAGAACGCCTGGCCAAGCTCTCCGGCGGCGTAGCCGTTATCCGCGTAGGTGCTGCAACTGAAGTAGAAATGAAGGAAAAAAAGGCCCGCGTGGAAGACGCTCTTCACGCCACGCGCGCAGCCGTCGAAGAAGGCGTCCTTCCAGGTGGTGGGGTTGCGCTGATTCGCGCCGCTGTGGTTCTGGACGATCTCGAGACCACTCAGGAGCAAAAGTTCGGTGTCGATATCGTGAAGCGTGCCATCCAGGAACCTCTCCGTCTCATCGTCGAAAACGCCGGCGAGGAACCCAGTATTGTTCTGAACAAAGTCGCGGAAGGCGAATCTGACTTTGGATACAACGCCCAGACCGCCAAATACGAAAACCTCCTTGAAACCGGTGTGATCGATCCCACGAAGGTCACTCGTTCGGCCCTGCAGAACGCAGCCAGCGTGGCCGCACTGCTTCTCACCACCGAAGCCATGATCGCTGATGAAAAGGAAGAGGAAGACTCCGCAGCCTAGATGCTGCCGGAAACAGCCGGCTCGGGCCTTGGCGAGGGGCGCCAGGCGCGGCGATTCTTTCAGCCAGCATGATCCATACTCGCCCACTGCTCCTTCTGAAGAGCCGGTCTCCTTGACCGGCTCTTTTTTCGTACATGGAAAAACCGCCATCGACACGCCAACAGGCGACATGTTCAATGAAAGTCCTCCAACAGGGATTCATCACCGTACACAGTGATCAGGCGCCTGATGACATCTCCCAACTCTTCATCTGTAAAGAAGGTTCTCCAGCGGGGATCGTCCACGACGGTGCGGAACGAAAACCCCTCTCGAAGAGCATCCTTGAGATGAGTATTGAAAGCATCGGCATCGCCTGAGATACCCGCGATCTCAGCCAACCTGAAGTGCCCGACCCAGTGGTCGGGTCTGAGACGAGTTGCCTGTTCGAAGGCGTTTCTGGCGGCTTTGAAATCGCCGTCCAACAAGTACAGCTCTCCGAGATCATACCATGCAGCCGCGTGCAGAGGATCAAGTTTCAGCACGCGCCTGTACTGCTTCCTGGCTTCCGCGGGTTTCCCCATGGCATTCAGAGCAAAGGCCACCTCGTAGGTCACATCGGCGGACTTCGCAATATGGCTCTGAAACGAGGCACCCCAGGCAACGGCGTCCTCGTGAAGCCCCTGCATATTCATGGTTTCGAGAGTTGCAGCAGCACGCTGTGACACCTCGGCCAGGTAATCTGGAGGTGGCATGTCGGCACCACATACTCCGGACAACGCGATAAAGGTCAACAACATGCCCAGACGCCTACATTCAAGACGGATAGAGTATTCGATCACACGCGGTTTCATATACCACGCCCCTGCTCATCCCTGAGGCAGCTTTTAGAATCAAATGAATCCACCTTTCTTCGTTACATGCGTCTTCAGTGCATTGAAAAAGCCACGAGTCCTGCTACTGGCCATTGTCCTCCAGGTCTCCTGCCAGGAAGAAAGCCACCAGGCTCTGGAACTTCCTAAGCTACCCCCATTGACCGAGGCACGACTTCCGGAAAGGGGCCCAGCAATGGACCAACGAAGACTGACCATCGCCCTGGTGGGAGAGGTGCGTGGTGAAATCCAGCCATGTGGCTGCCCAACACTGCCCCTTGGCGGCTTCGAACGTAGGTCCGCCCTGCTGGATGAACTGGCACAGGAATCCGATCCTCTGTTCCATCTGGATGCCGGAGAGTTGCTTATCAAGGGCTTCGCAACGGGTGGACGGGGAAGTGCTGCCCAACGTGCCCGCTTGCTTCTCGAACTTTCGTCGCTTGTAGATGTGGATGCGTGGAGCCCTGGTCCAGGTGATCTCGCTGCATTGCAACCGGATTCATGGCTCCACACCATCACGCAGATCGGGCCTCCCGCCACCAGCTCTACATGGATCGGGCAAAACGACAAGCCCTGGCTGCCCCCGCTACTCGTTCTACGCAAACAAGGCATTACCATAGGTGTCATTGGCGTATCTGCGAGGCCGGGTGAAACACGATGGAAAAAACACATCACGATGATGGACCCGGTACAGGCAGCACAAATGGCTGTGGATAGCATTTCCGAGGACTTGGACTTGCTGGTGGCCTTGTCCAACCTTCCTGATGTCGAAGCAGATCGTTTGGCCAGGGAGGTCCCAGACCTGGCTGTCATCCTGTCAACAGCAAACGACTCCAACGATGAACCCAGGTATCGGGATGGCGGCCTCGTCGTGGAGGTTCCCGGACGAGGACGATACGCAACAGTCCTCAGAATCCTGCTGGGCAGCGATTCCGGTCGCACCCTCTTCCTGACCGACGACCTGGCAACTCGCGACCGTCTTGACGAGCAGATTCAAACCATGACGGAACATACTGAGGCTGGCCTAGCACAGTCGCAATTGATGGATGCCCAGAAACGCCTGGAAAGGCTGGAACAAACAATCCATGAGCAGGCCAGCGGAAGAAACCTGGCCTACGTGAACCTCGTACCCCTAGGCACCAGGTTCACAAGACCACAAGACGAGATCGCCTCCAGAATAGAAGAATACAAGCTTCGTGTACTTCACCAGACTGAAAATGAGCTTGAACAAGACCAAAGCAGAACGAACCCACCTACAGAATACGTGAGCAGTGCAGCGTGCTTCAACTGCCACTCGGAACAGTTCGCCCGCTGGACCCTCACCAGTCATGCCAGAGCCATGGAGGTTCTTTACGAACGCGGGGCAGAGAAGGATCCGGAATGCTTGACTTGTCATACCACGGGTTTTGGCCTTCCCGGAGGTTGGGCCGACCTGAATTCCTCTAATCTGCGTAAATTCAAGGCAGTGCAATGCGAAGCCTGTCATGGACCACTCGCTGGTCACCCAGAGGACACCAGCGTTATCCCTACCCCCATCCAACCCTCCACCTGCCTTCGCTGCCACGACAAGCCCAACAGCCCCGACTTCAACTACGCAAGCTATTTACCGCAAGCCAGTTGCATAGCATTGGAATCCAGCACGATTCAAGACCCATAATCAGTCCATTCAAGGATCCCACGCCCTGCGTTTGAATGAGATTGACCTTCCAATTTCGCTATGTTAGTGAATGAGCGTTCATTCACATACCAGCCCAGGGCGACATCCCGGTAGCCGACAACCTTTGATCTTCAGGAGAAACCATGGGAGCAACGGACTTCGCAGTAGACCTTCGAGACATCCGCTTCATCCTTTTCGAACAGCTTCGTATCCACGAGCGCCTACCCGCACTGCCCAAATACGCAGACTACGACAAGGACTTCTACGACTCCATCCTGGAGGAGGCCGCCAAGATCGCAATCGAGGTGATAGCTCCCATCAACGGACCCGGGGACCGAGAGGGCTGTCACTTCGACGGGGATGGCAATGTCACCACCCCGAAAGGCTACAAGGAAGCCTTTGAACTCATTGCTCAAGGGGGGTGGATGGGAATTGCTGCCGACCCGGAGTACGGAGGAATGGGGCTGCCCTACAGCCTTTCCATGCCGGTAGAAGAAATGCGGACCGGTGCCTGTGTTGCCATGTCAATCTATCCAGGCTTGACCACAGGCGTGGCGAACCTGCTGTACCATTTTGGCACCGACGAGATGAAGGATCTCTACCTGCCACGTCTCTACGCCGGTGACTGGGCAGGAACGATGCTGTTGACCGAAGCTGGTGCCGGAACAGCGGTCGGTGACAACCGCACCAGGGCCATACCCACAGAAACAGATGGCGTCTACCACCTGGAAGGGGAAAAGATCTTCATCTCCGGCGGGGACCAGGATCTGACCGAAAACATCATCCACTTGACGCTGGCCAGGGTTCCAAACGCACCTTCCGGCACCCGTGGTCTGTCGATATTCATCGTCCCCAAGTTCCTGCCAAATCCTGATGGAACGTTGGGAGAACGAAACGACATCAAGGTGGTTGGAATAGAAGAAAAAATGGGCATCCACGGCTCTGCCACATGTTCCCTTGCACTGGGTTCCGAGGGAACCTGTGTGGGGTATCGCCTGGGCCAGGAAGGCGAAGGCATGAAGATCATGTTCAAGCTGATGAACGAGGCCAGAATCATGGTGGGAATACAGGGGCTCTCCGCGGCTTCACCGGCCTACCTGAATGCATTGGACTACGCCAAGGAACGTATTCAGGGTACCACGCTGGCTGATCGGCAGGATCCAGATGCGCCGCGAGTTCCCATCGTGCGCCACCCCGATGTCAGGCGCATGCTCATGACCATGAAGGTCCTCGTAGAAACCATGCGCTCCTTCCTCTACACCACAGCCTACCAACACGACATCGCTGAGAATACCGACGACGACGACGAGCGGGAACGGATGGAAGACCGAGTGGACCTTTTCACGCCAATATGCAAGGCCCACTGCTCCGACCAGGGCTACCTGGTCACATGCACCGCACTCCAGGTACTGGGAGGATACGGCTACATCGGTGAATATCCCATCGAGCAGTATGTTCGTGACAGCAAGATCAGCTCCATCTACGAGGGCACCAACGGTATACAGGCCATGGACCTCTTGGGGCGGAAAATGCAGATCAAGGGTGGCGCCCTCTACATGGGCTGGTTGCAAGACGTATCAGAAGAACTGGAAAAGGCAGAAAAGACCCCTTTCATCAACGAGGTCAAGGGCTTGCAGAATGCCCGCAACGAACTCAGTACTACGGCCATGCACCTGGCAAAACTGGCAATGTCAGGGGAGACCGACGAAGCGATGCTACACGCCTATCCGTTTCTCACCATGTTCGGCCACATGGAACTGGGAATCCATGCCCTGCGGCAAGCAATTACGGCACAGGCCGCATTGGATGAAGGCTCGGATGACCTCAACTTCTACAAGGGTAAAATCCTGAACCTGAAGTTCTATGTCAACAACATCCTGCCACAGGTATTCAGCCTCGGGCAGACCATACGTTCGAAAGATACCAGTTCCCTGGACGAAGCTCTCTTTGGCGAGTAGCCACAGTTGGCAGAATACCGTCCTTGAAAGGCGGACCAAACGGGAGCGAGCCACTTTCGAGCCAGGTACGTCCGTGCAACCCGCCAGAATGGCCGCGCTGTTACAAACGGTTTCGAGGACGTGCCAGGCGAGGGGATGGGCCGCCCCGGCGATGGGAACCATTTCTGGATGGGACGCAGGAATAGGGAAGCTGTTGCTGTGCTGGCCCCCTTCTCCAAAAGAGAAGTTATGTCTACCCTTGGGTTCACAGGTCATTCTACAGTTTGTTGAACAGCGGATCCAGTTCAACCAGCGGAACTACCCAGGGGAGGTAGCCAAGAGATGCGCCGAACCATCACGGCCTTCGTGCTCGTCTTCGGCACCTTTGCTTCCGCAATGACACTGGGTGCGTTCTGCACCTATTCAACCTGGGCATCATCCAGGGACCCCTACCTGGAATGGGACACTCTGGCCAGGGCTTTCCACGAACTTCAAACCCGCTACATCGAGGAGTTGGACACAAGCACCCTGATCTACTCCGCCTTGAACGGTGTAGTCGATTCCCTGGACCCTCACAGCTCGTTCATGACTCCAGAGCAATACAAGCGCTTCCAGGAAGACGAATCATCGAGCTACTACGGAATAGGGGCAACCGTTCAGGCAGACGACCATGGGCTCCGAGTGGCTGACATCATTCCAGGCAGCCCCGCCAGCAGAGTCGCCATGGA
Source organism: Myxococcota bacterium (assembly GCA_024276675.1). Taxonomy (GTDB): domain Bacteria; phylum Myxococcota_A; class UBA796; order UBA796; family JAFGLY01; genus JAJRWT01. The sequence goes on from JAJRWT010000060.1 coordinate 151,757, forward strand.
ACCTGGTGACTTGATAATCAGCATCGATGGCACATCTATTTCAGGTGAACCCTTCCAACAGTCAGCTCAACGGCTCCAAGGCGACTACGGAGCCCCGGTCTGCATGGGCATCCAAAGGGGCGACCAACAGCGCCAGGTCACGCTGCAGCGCGAATGGATCCACCTGCCTGCCGCCATGGGTACAATCCTGGACAATGACCTGGGCCTCCTGACAATTGCGCACTTCCGTGAAGGCGCTTCCAATGAAGTCAAGGCCACCGTTGCCAACCTGGAAGCGCAGACCGAGCATGGACTCAAGGGCCTGGTCATAGACCTGAGGGACAACCCCGGCGGTCTTCTCCGCGAAGCGGTGGATGTGGTGGACATCTTTGTGGGAAACAAGCTGATAGTATCCACCAGAGGTCGGGCTCTCGGAACCACGGAAACTCTATCAGGCACGGATGCCACAGACGACATCGACATTCCACTGGTAATCATAGTCAACCGGTTCTCGGCTTCTGCTGCTGAAATCGTCGCGGGCTCCTTGCGGGATCTCCACGGGGCGGTACTCCTCGGTACTCCCACCTATGGCAAAGGCTCGGTTCAAACTCTCAGGGTCTTCGAAGATGGCTCAGCGCTCAAGTTCACCATCAGCAGCTACTACCTTCCTGGCGGAGAACCAATACCGCCCAAGGACGGTCTGCTCCCGGACATCACCGTCATGGATGCGGAAGAACTGGCCTACGAGGAACTTGTTGAAGGACTCATCCGTCAGGTAGACGCTGATGCCATCATCGACGAAAGCTCAAAAAAACAGCTACTGAACCTTCTTTCGTCCACACAAAAACCACTTGTACCCCGCCAGTTGAGTCGTCGGTGGTCTCCCCCCCCCATCGGTCGACGCCTGGAAAGCGACATCCAGCTTGCCCGGGCTGTAGAAACGCTCCGCCGACAACTGGGCCAATAGCAATGAGGAAATTGCAACGCCTTCTCACCCTGGTCCTCTGTTCGCTATTCCTGCTTCTTGTCTATCAGTATTCCCCGCAAGTCGCCGGATGGCTGGTTTTCCCACATCCCCGACATTCCGAAAGGCAAACAAAATCCACCTGTGACTTGGAGAGGGTACAGTGGATGGTTTCGGCATCCATCCCGGCTGCTGGGCTGGACGAAGCCAGCCTGGAATCGGAGGACTGGGTGCCCCGCTCCGACAAGTACACGGAGTGGAATGTCCACGAGACCTCGTGGAAGCTCCCAATCGGGGCCAGACCAGGCCAGGTGGCATCACAAATAGCCAGAACAATCAATTCGGCATTCCCCGACCCTTCGCTCTCCCACGCCCCATGTCCCGACCTGGAGATCTACAGGACACCTTCGGGAAGCCTGGCCCTGGAGCTTCGAATCTACGCTGACCAACGACTTGCCAGTTTGGTAAACCTTGAGCCTACTCTTTCTTTATGGCCACCAGTTATACAAGACCAGCCCCCCCCTCTATTGGCAATCCTGGTACGTCATGCGGATGTCTCCCCACAGAAAGCCCAGTCCCTGTTCACAATCGACCATCCCATCAGCATTGCCCTTTCTCCATACTCCCCGTTTTCTTTGCGACTCTCCAGGGACGCGATCTCTGCCGATGCCGAAGTGCTGGTGGAAGCAGGACCAGACATCCCCTTGGCCGACTCCATCAACGACGTTCCAAATGCCTCTGGTGTTCTGCTCACATGCCCTCCCAAGAGCTTCCAGCAGGAAGATATCCGGGCTCTCGAAAAAGCAGGCATGTACCTGGTGGATGCATGTCCTGACGGACTTGGAACGAATTGGACCCGCAGACTGCAGGAAGCTGGCGTGGAATATGTCAGGGGTATCGCCTTCTCGTCACAATTAGAAAGCATCCCATTGCTTCACCACCAATCCCTGGACCATGGCGCGGCAGTCCTGGTCGTGGACCTGGAAGACGCCTTCATCAACGAAATGGGTGCGGAATTGGAAGCCGCTGCTCGGCATGGATACCGGCCAGCATTCGTCGCGGAGGTATCCAATCGGCTGAACGCAAGGAATACAGCCACCAGGTAGGTGGCTCTACCAGGTCAATCAGTAGTAACCCTGAAATGCCATGGATCGTTTTCGCCTCCCTCTGGCAGAAAAGACTCGTTTTCTTCCAGGTCATTTGCCCACAGATAATAATGCATCCCACCGGAGCCCACGGCAGCTCCTGGAATCTCGGCCGCATAGGTGTCCTGTGGTATCCCGGTATCAGGGGGAACGATGCTGAGCTGCACGTTGTTCCAGGTGGTCGTGGTTTCTTGCTTGTAGAAGACCTTGACCAGGAAGACTCCGCTTTCGTCGTCGGTAACAATCGCTGAAATGGCCACCGGCTCGCCGTAGAGTTGTGCATTTTCTATGGGATCATGCTCGATGACAGGACCTGTGGTGTCTTCTTCGGTCGATGTGTCTACTACTTCGGAGATAACGGCACTTGTGCCATTTGCCCCACAGGCCCCGAGAACGAGGGGGCACCCCAGTACCAACGTGAATGTCTTTCTCATCTTCTCCTCCATGGACACATCTGAAGTGTAGATACTCCGACCGTCAACCAGTATATCCTGCACCAAGGCCCTCCGGCCCACCAGGTTCTGGTTACCAGCAAACAGGACACCTTTTTCCAGGTGATCACGGGCACCAACTCCCAGCCAGGTCCACCTCCGTAACTTGTTCTATTTTTATGGCATGAATTGTTCCAGGTGAAATGTCACCAGGGGCGGAGCTTACAAACACCTTCCCATCGATATCCGGGGCCTGTGATTCCATCCGCCCCTCGAGCAAAAACTCGCTCTGATCGCTTACTCCATCAATCATCACGGGAACCACTCGACCTTGCAGAGCCTTGTGGTGCTCAAGACTGATACCAGCCTGTAGGTTTGTGAGAATTCTGGCCCGCTCCTGTTTGACCGATTCGGGCAGGTGCCCCGCCATGCGCGCCGCTGGCGTACCATCTTCACAAGAGTAGGTAAAAACACCCATTCTCTCGAAACGTTGCTCCTCCGCCATGGCCAGTAGCTCCCGGAAGTCCCTGTCGGTCTCTCCAGGAAAACCCACCATAAATGTTGTCCTGATAGAGACTCCCGGTACCAGGGAACGTATCCTCTCCAGGAGTTCACGTTGGAACCTTGCATCCACTCCTCTACCCATTGCCCGAAGAATGGACGTCGAGGCATGTTGGAGTGGAAGATCCAGGTATGAGCAGATCTTTGGTTCCGCAGCCAACAACCGAAGCATGCTCTCCGTCAGGCTGGCCGGATGCAGGTAGTGAAGGCGAATCCACGACAGATGGGGTAGCTGCACCAGGGCTTCAAGGAGGACCTGTAAGTCCTCGCGCCCTTTCCGGTCTTGCCCATATGCAGTAGAATCCTGGGCGACCAGGGAGATTTCGCGGGCACCTTCATCCACAAGGCGCCTTGCCTCTTCCAAAAGAGAAACGAGGGGACGACTTCGTAGTTTCCCACGTATTTTCGGTATCACACAAAATGTACAGTGCCGATCACAGCCTTCAGAAATCTTCAAGAAAACAGAATGGCTGAACCTGGAGTGAACACGTGGGCTGTTTTCGTCATGCAGGAAGCCAGGGCGGGAAACATTCCACCGCGAGAGTTCCCTGGCGTTTATTTCCTCTCCAAACGTGGATAACTCTCCCGTTCCCCAGAAGGCATCCACCTCGGGGAGTTCTCGTGCCAACTCAGTTCCATACCTCTGCGCCAGGCAACCAGTTACCACGAGGCGTCTGCACGCCCCAGCTTCCTTGTAGACGGCATGCTGCAGTATGGTTTCTATGGATTCCTCGGTGGCTGGTTCAATGAAAGAACAGGTGTTGATGACTATCAGTTCGGCATCCTCTGGATTCTCGACAGGTACCCAACCTTCCTTCACCAGAGAACCAAGCACAACCTCGCTATCCACCAGATTCTTGGGGCATCCAAGGCTTACCAGGTGAACTGTCCTCGATGGCATCAAAGACCTTCTGGAGTAATGACCTCTGCTCCATCAGGAATGGCGAAGGTAAAGTCCACGTCGGATACCTTGGGATCCAACTTCACCTGGCTGAAGGAAAGGTCCGTGACGGTGTCGAATTGATCCGTCAATATCACCCTTTCCGGGAGCAACTTCTTGCGAGAAAGGAATAGCAGCAGGCTCTTCATGTTCCCCTGCTCTCTTGGTTGCAAATCCAGTACGTAGGCGTTTTTGTCACTTTCATTGTCAAGCAGGGTCACATCAAATATGTCCTGCAGGCGGTTGAGATCCGTGAGCAGGGTGACTACGTCCGAACTGTTGTCACTGACGTCTCTATAGACGATTACCTGGTTGTCGGCAGGGGACCAGATCCACATGGTCTCTCCGTCTGTGACGAAAAGCTTGGTTTCGGGGGAGACGAAATCCCAGCGCATTTTCCGCGGCCTCTGCATCACCACCTTTCCTTTCTGACGCTGTTCATCTCCCAACGCGGCCGAGCGGGTCACCTGCACGAAGTCGGCTTGCAACGCATCCGCCGACCCGTAGACTCTTTCCATAGCGGCCAGAATCTCTGGAACAGTGGTCAGTTCGTCATCGCCGCTCCCCCAGACAGGGGAGGGCAGGACAAGCGCCACGAAAAACAGGAGCAGGACCTTCTCGATATGCATTATGATGATTCCCTTCAAGACAGCGAGTTGCCTGGGAGGCTTGTGCATATGCCGAATCTCCTGCGGAAACGCAGGTTTCTGCAATGACGGGCCTTGGCCGGGCATGTGCATCAAGACGTATTCAACACGCCTTCCACGCCCATTATCGCCCAGGATCCGCCTCACTTCATACCTGGCGTCACTCGCTGCAATACGGTTTAGCGCTACAACCCGAGCCTGGACACGGCTCGCAGCGGCTACACGCGACAGCCTCCTAGCGCGCCACTACCTCGCTGGCAAGTGGTTTGAGAATCTGAAAGACCGACCACTTTTCAAGCAGACGAATCCAACGGTGGGTTCCTTCACCCGTTGCTCCAACCCAGGAAACTGTGTGAAATACAGCCATGAAAACAGACGCTTCAGGGCTCACGTGTCCTGGGAGCAAGTACTTCACGTGGACGGGCACCATCGGCAGGCCCAACCACACCTTCTCTTTCCATGGTCTCTATTATTCGTGCTGCTCTGTTGTAGCCGATCTTGAGGTGACGCTGAATCATTGAAGTGCTGGCCTTGCCCACGTCGGTGACCAACTTGACCGCAATGTCGTAATAGTCATCGTATTCTTCCTGGAAGCCCAATCCAGAGGCATCATCGTCGACGACTTCAATATCAGCTTCAAAGACGGGCAGCCCCTGACTTCGCAGATAGTCAGTCACGCTTGAGAGTTCACGGTCCGAAACGAATGGTCCATGCACTCTTTCCAAAGCGCTAAGTGCAGGTGGCAGATAAAGCATGTCACCCTTACCAAGCAATGTTTCCGCTCCGTTCTGATCAAGGATGGTTCTTCCGTCCGTCTTTGAACGTACCTGGAAGGCGATCCTGGAAGGCATGTTTGCCTTGATGAGACCAGTGATCACATCTACACTGGGACGCTGGGTTGCGACTATGAGATGAATGCCAGCCGCCCGTGCTTTCTGCGCGAGGCGTACAATCGAGTCTTCCACTTCTTTTGCCACCTGCATCATCAGATCAGCCAACTCATCAATTACTATGACCAGGTAGGGCATAAGCCTGGGCCTTTCGGGTGGTGGCATCTGCCCTGGTGATGTCGAATCCAAAGCATCCGTGGTGTTTTCATTCCACAGAGCAATCTCCTTCTCGACTTTTTTGTTGTAGCCGATGATGTTTCGTGCGCCCTTGCGTGCAAGCAGCCGATAGCGATGATCCATCTCCTGGCAGGCCCATCGAAGAGCCGCACTCGCCATTTTGACTTCTGTCACCACGGGATGCAACAGGTGGGGGATATCTCGATAGAACTCGAACTCCAACATCTTGGGGTCCACAAGGATGAGCCTCAGCTCATCGGGAGTTCTCGCAAACAGGAGCGACATCAACATGGAATTGATGCCCACGCTCTTTCCACTCCCGGTGGTACCACCCACCAGCAGGTGCGGCATCTTGGCAAGGTCCGCTACAATCGGCCGCCCCCCGACACTCTTGCCCAGAGCCAGCGGAAGTGCCATATCACCCTTGCGATAGACTTCTGATGCCAGGATATCCCTGATCCAGACGATCTGGCGACGTTTGTTGGGGATTTCAATGCCCACGACACCCCTTCCAGGGATGGGGGCCACGATCCTCACACGCATCGCGCGCATAGTCATGGCAATATCGTCCGAAAGCCCTGATATCCGCGACAGCTTTATTCCGGGATCCGGAAGGTATTCGAAAATGGTTATCACGGGACCGGGCCGGATCGCCTTGACCATGCCCTTTATCCCGAAAGAACGCAGTTTTCCCTCCAGGGCACGGGCCAGGGCTTCAAGTTTCGCCTTGTCCACAGACATGACATCGCGGTCATGCCTGTCAAGAAGAGCCAGAGACGGAAGCTCATATGTAGCTCCGGGATCTGTTGGCTCCACTACCCGGCCTTCGCCGGCTTCTCCGCCACTCACCAGACACCCCGGCTCCAGAGCTATCGAACCTCCAGTCTCCCCGGGGGAAACCTCTTGACAACTGGCTTCGCCAGATCTTCCCGATGATTCCTCGACTATTCCACCGACCGAATCGGTCCCCGTGTTCGTGGATGGTGACTCCTCCAGAGCAGGCGGTCGTTGAAGCTTCGGGCCCGGGGGAGGGGGCGACCTCGTGGCTGAATCTTGTCCGCCCCCAACGGGTCTTCTCGGTGAGAAATCACTGAAGTCAAGAGCATCAGGCGCTGATTTCGCCGGTGGTTTTTCTTCTGTGGGTTCTCCTTCACCAACCAACGCTTGTTGGGAGACGTTCGCCATGGCAGCGGGCAACTCTTCTCCCTGCATTTTGAATGTCGCTGTTATCGCGCCCTCATCACTGACAATTGTGGGGGCCAATTCCACTTCCACCAACTCACGCACTCCGAACTGGGTGGCTCTGACAGGTGAATCCACCACGTAGCGCGCATCGGAATCCAGGACTTTTGCTACAGGTTCATCCCCTTCGACAACCGTTGACCCGCGACTGGCTACCATTGTTTCAGGCGGATGCTCCTCGATTGGATGGCTTTCAACAGCCCCCTCTTGATGTAGCCTGGATCCTGGTGATTCCTTTCTGCTCCTGACAAGCCCTTGAGCGAGGCCACTCCACAACTTTCGCGAACCACCGATTATGAGATTCCCAATCCGCCTGGTTCCCGCTATCAAAATACCTGGAAGCCGCTCCACCGATTTGAAGATGGCTTCAGCAAATCGCTGCCAGTCCATGTCCAGGACAAGCGTGACAACCACCGCGAACAACCCGAGCACAAGAAGCCATGCACCCAGGAGCCCGATGGCTTCCTTCAACCAATCCGCCAGCACCATTCCGAAAAGTCCGCCGGCTGGAAAAGGCCTTTGTTGGTCCACACCCAAGCCCAGGTGCAGACCAATCGTGATCATGAGGACCATGAAGATGATCGCCCACCCGAACCTGCCACCTTTTCTCGCTCTTGCAGATAGTCGCATAATAAAATGTGGAACAATCAGAGTGACCAACCAAGCCCCATAGCCCAGAAGTTGGAAGAACAGGTCTGCGAGCCACGCTCCGGTGCGTCCACACAAGTTGATGATATCCTGGCTGCTGCTTGCCCTGGAAAAAGCGTCATCACCAGAATCGTATGAGAAAAGAGCGAGAGTCAGAAAACATCCAGTGAGCACGCCAAAGATATCGAAGACCTGCCAGAGTCTCTTCTTGCCAGACAGTATCTGCCACAGTGATGTCCCAGCGCCATGCCGAGTTTTTCCTTTTCGAGTCTTCCCACCACCACTCAACTTTGCTTTTCCGGCTGTCTTTGATGTCTTTCGAGGGGGCACGCCAAAGCCTCCTTTCTTTGAAGCCAGCCCCTTCGAGAGTATCATCTTCAGGTTGACGTGTCATCTGCCCGGGTAGAATCCATTTCATCCCCCCCAATGAGCTACACGCAATCGAGTTCTCACCGACAGCTTTCTGGTCAGCGCCCCACTCACCGAAAAGCAGCAGGTCAAGATTGCCATCTGGTCATCTTGCCGGCGGGCCTCAGGAAGCCCTGAAAACAAAACTCAAGCCTGTGATATTCAGTATACGAAATCCAGACTGCCAAAAACTGTGATGTCGTCGTATTCGATCTCGGGATGGTTCCTGTCCGCGGATGCACGCTCATCCCAACTCACCCAGAGAGTTGTGCTCATCCACGGTGCTACATCGTACGTTCCCTTCCCCATCAAGCGAATGACATCATCCTTCCTGTTGACTTCTCCGACGATGTTCTCCAGGCGAAACCCGCCTTCCGCGGTAAAAGCGAGTTTGTTCCCGATCTTTTGCTGGAAGCTGCCGTAAAAATAGTTATAGGCCACGTAGTTGGAAAAATATGAATCCTTGAAGTCTTTCTTGTACGCGATGGTGATCACCTGCCTGTCCGTCGGTGCCATCCGCATATTGATGTTTGCCAACAATCCCTGCGAAAAACTTGTGAGGTCTTGATCAAATCCCGTGGCCGAGGCGTCGGTTTCGTTTTCGGTGCTGCAGGTTTCGTCCAGATTCACGTTCTTGGAGCTGAGGTATTCCCCGACGCTGTTTTCGTTATACACAGCTTGCCCGTATCCAAGGATCATGTTCATCGTGACCTTGTCGGTTACCTTGCCAGCAAGTCCCGCGTTGAACTTCCAATCGTAGCCATCTGGGATTGCGGTGTAGCAACCATATTCGTTGGTGTCTGCTTCGCTGCTGTCGCCACCCGCGGCAAGAGAGACTTCCGTAAGGTTATGGATCCAGTCGAAGACTTCAAAGGTACCGTCAACGATAATGGCAGTTCTGGGAAAGAAAGCCCACTTCGCTTCCAATCGCGGCCCGTAGGCATGCCGCTCGTTGAGATAGGAGTAAGAGATGATCTCTTCGTCCAGGCTATCGCCCCCCACTGGGTTGATGTTCCAGTAGGTCCATCCACCACCAAGGTCGATGTTGAGAGCAGCACCTGGATGAACGGAAACCATGCCTTCAATGTCGTTGAAGGTACGCTTGATATAGGCGTCTTCTGTTGTGTCGGAATCTGAGACCCTGGTCTGGATCCCGAATGATTCGCCCAGCTTGAGCCCTATCAAGGCCTTCGGGAACAAGTCCAGATCAAAAGAGATGTCGGGATCTGCCCAGCGATTCAAGTTTGGGAAGCCGAAATAGACCTGGCTGGTAAGGCCCGCGCCAAGCTTCATCTTGACATTGGCTCCATCCAGACCAATGGCGATGTCGGGATTGATCTTGATTCCGAAAGCAGATGTCGGGTCAATCTCTGCCAAGTAGATGTTCGTATGGTACTCTCCGCCAACAGTGAATGTTGGCGTAATCTGCGCATCGCCCACGCGAATGTGATCACCGGGCTGCGCATAACCTGCTGACGCGCAGACCATACATGCCAGTATTGCAATGCTTCGGATTACTCGTGGAACCACTCGGCTTCTGCTGACCATTCCTACATGCCCCATGGCTACCTGCTATTCGACCGCAAACACGGACCAGCATACGGCACACAATGAAATTTTTTATACACCACCTGCACTGTCCTTGGCCAGCAATAGCCGACCCTTTTTCTTTTTTTCTTGGTCCTATGTTCACAGCCCATGACACGAAAGCACATAAAAAAATGCAAAACCGCAATTGGTAACGCCACAATTCGACTGTTCAAGCTACTGGATGTGCTCTTTTTCCAAAAACTTGCTCACTCGATGATGATTGCAGGCCAATCGGCTTCTTCCAGGCATTCTACCTATCACCCGCGCCTGCAATTCTGGCAAGGGTCTTACTCGAATATGCGATCATTCCAAGAGCGCCTGAAATCATAGGCTGGAAAATGCCACCTAGCCCGGCGCAAGAATGAATGGGAAGACCACATCCATTTCCAGCTCTTCCGGAAACTTCCAACTTCTCACTTTCCTCACGATGCATTGACCCAGTGCATCGTCTCCCGTGGTGTTGCCTTCCAGAGCTACACTCGTGGCTCTCCCCCCGGCAATGGTCCAACTGACTTCTACCCGACCGCTCAGACTTGGATTGCTCTTCAGTTGTAGTTCGTAGCAGGACCTGATGTGCCCGTAGTACCTGCCTACGGCAGCTTTAACCTTGCCGGGGTCGCCTCCGAAGGCGTCTACGGTTCCTGACACAACTTTTCCCTTCACATTGGTGCTGGGGCCACTGCCAACCTTGGCGCTGCCTCCGTCTGCCCTGGCCAGATCACCAATCGAGGCATCTTCCCTGCCCGTACCTTCTCCGGAGCCGCCTTTGATGGCCATAGCATCGCTGCTCCCCACCTCAACGCCTGAGACACCGGCCAGGGCGCGGTCCAGATCTTTGACTACGCCGTCATCTTCAGCGAACAGATCCTCGGTCAATTGCCCAGAACTGGATTCCCCCCTCGTTCCAATCATCTTGAGCAAGAGGGAGTTTTCGATCACTTGCTTTTCCATCTCCTGCCGTCTTGCGGCTTCTTCGGCGGCCAACTCTTCTGCTGTCTTTGGCTTCTGTTCCTTCTTCTCTTTTGCCTGTTCCTGCCCCTGTGCTTCTTCTTCCTTTTCCTTGGCGATGCGCTTTTTTTCTGCGTCCAGCGCGTCCTGCTCGATGTCTGCCAGGTCTTCTTCCTGGGCGTCGTTCTTTGGCTGCTCGATCACCAACTGAACGAACCGATCCGGGATGGTGTCAAACGTGACCAACTCCTGTGCTTCGACGTTCATCGTGTAGATCAGGAATATCGCCCCCAGCAGGGTAAACAACCCAAGAAATCCGACAAAGACGGGATCGTCTTCGTCCAGCAACTTGGGCTTGAAATCGGTCCTGGTTACGGGGTGAAGAGGTTCCGGCGGTGCTGGCACGAACTGGAAAAGCACAGTGAGATTGTCGATTGTGATCTTGCCACGATCTCTTTCACTGAGGGGCAGCATCCACACATCACCCCTTCTTGTGGCTTCTCCACGCTTCCTGAGCTGCTCCAGGTTGTGTACGCCATCCCGGCAAGCGATCTTTCCAGACATCGCGTCCAGGAAGCAAAGTGAATAGTGCTTTTGCCCTTTGGCTGAAAACAGAGGGAACTTCTTTGGAATTCTCTTCAGGGAATAGTTGAAAGTGGCCTTGTGCGAAGATCCTATTGTGACGTTGCCGCCGGGACGGATTCTTTTTTCCTGGACGATCTTTCCATCTTGGATGATTCCAATCCGTAGAACCTTTGTATGTGGTTGCACCTTTGCTACCATCGATCACTCACCCGCCTGCGCCAGTTTCCAGTGCACAACAGCCTGCCAGCTCTCGCAAGTACCGCCAATGTGTTCTGCCGACTTCTGTAGCACCTGTCTCTCTCTTTCATGAGTCTATACTTCTATCCCAGCCTGGCACCTTCCTCATGTTGTTCTCGGTTTTCTCTTCGGCAGCGGGGTTCTGACAGTAACCCCGAGGGAAGGGGAATGACGTCAGGAAAACTAATCCCCAGTTTTATAAACCACGAATCGAAATTCAGAAAACTGGGCCTGCCCAGCAGTATACATTACTTCCCGAAGTACGGAGAAGGGTAGCTTCTTGTCGCACTGCAACAACATCTGGCCCTTGAAGTCATGCTCAGTATTCTGCGTCAGTTCACTTAGCTGCTTTGCATCTTCAGCCTTCTCAAGAAGCCTGTCATACAACCTTGTAATGAGCTGGCCCTTCTTTTCATCTTCAGGTACGGCAAGGATTTCCTGACCAGGATTTTCTTCATCAGGTACCTTTGTCAGTCTCAGAATCTCCAATCCATCCACGACGATGTTGCTCTTTGTGATGACCAAGTTCACCGCAACTCCTGGCGGCTTTTCCGCAGTCGAGGTGGGCAGCGCCAGTTCATCGGACGCGGCAACGGAGATATCCGTGGTGGAATACGACTTGAGCAGGAAAACAAGGATTATTACCATCATATCCATCATGGAAGTGATGGAGAGTTCTCCTTCGATTTCAAGTCTTCTCTTGGCTTTTGTCAACGGCATCGGATCGCTATCCTCGGAGATGGTCTCGTAGATTGGAGTTGCACCGGAAGTGAGAATGCGCCCGCTACTGGGCGCCACCTGCTATCACCACGTAGGGGAACAACAGCCTTGGCTCGCCGTCCTTGTCCCTGGTTTCGCGGTCTTCCCGCGTGTAGTCCATTACCTTGACGATCAACTCGTAGGAAATACGGGACTCTGGAACCAGGATTACGTTTTCATCGTCTGGGTATTCATCCTTGATGAGATCCAGCAAACGGGTCAATTCAGCGAAATCGTATGAATCGATGTCCGCACACGGGGTTACCTTGCACGGAATGGTCGGTCCCTTGTCAGCTTCTTCCTCTTCACCTTCAGTGGCAGCACCCTCGGGATTGAGTACATGATCTGCACCAGCGATGGTGAGGCCCTCGTCAGTGATATGTACCGAGAGCACGAGAGGCGGTTTTTCGTTGGGATCCAGCTCTTCTACTTCGGGCTTCCCGATTGCCGGCAAAGTTGAGTCGATTACGGCAAGATGCACGAACTCAGCCGCCATCAGCAGAAACGGGATGAGAATGGTGACGAGGTTCATGACCGGTACAAGGTTCAACTCGGTCACCTGAAAACTTTTTCTCCTCTCTACGGCCACTTGGAGCCTCCAAAGGAAGGAGTTCAGAAGAAAAAAGGCGGGTAGTCCGTTACCGGTCTACCCGCGACATTGCCCTATGCCGGAGCAACTCCATCTTCTTTCAATGACCCACGACGACGCGCACTCAAGAGGTTTACGGTCTTCAGCGCATAGAGATCGATATCGTTCATGAGCTTGGTGGTCTGGTTCGCCACGATGCTGTGCAGAATCAGCGTTGGAATAGCAATGGTCAGACCGGCTGCCGTAGTGAACATGGCTACGGAGATACCACTGGCCAACATGGTCTGCTTCATTTCGGCAGATGCGTGGGCCACGGCCTCGAATGCCATGATCAGCCCCTGGATGGTACCCAGCAGACCGGTGAGAGTCGCTACGTTGGCGAGCATCGGCAGATAGCTGGTACGCTTGGCAAGTTGGGGGAAGACTTCGAGAACCGATTCGTCTACTGCATTCTGAATCTCGGTGTCACCACGATTGGCACGAGTCAGGCCAGCCTTGAGAACCCTTGGAAGGGCAGCGTTGGGCTCAGCGTTGCAGAGCTTGATGGCACGATCAATATTGTTGGCCATTATCAGCTTCTGGACCTGCGCCATGAACGCTGTGCCGTTGATGTTGGCACGGAAGAGAATGTAGTAGATGCGTTCTGCGGCTATGGCCAGAGAAAAGATGGCCACACCCAGAATCGGGTACATGAAAGTCCCGCCCTTGTGCATCGCGTTCACAAAGAAATTCATCCGAAAACCTCCTGTGAGGACGGCTACTGGGGATTGGTGAAAAGACCGGCGAAATGTGAGACGCCGGTTTGGCCAGATTCCTCTGGTATTGAAAAACCTGACTGAACCCGGTGACTTTACCGGAAGAGTATCTACTTGTCACGTAGGCCCTGTCATTAACATGTCAGAGCTTGAAAAAAAAGAACTTGGGCCAGCCGTCCAGCCACATGGCGATGGTCTACAAAGGGCTGTGCTCCACAGATTGGACGATCCTGGGCAAGAAGGACTCATCAAGCTCCAGGGAATAACTGCTATTCAAGTTTTGCCGCGTGATGATCATCATGACTTCTGGTTTGGGCACCTTGCCGGTGATGATCTCTTCTTCAAAGCGAATGGTATTCTTGGACTGTGCCAGGGCATGGCCCGACCAGGCAACAGCAAGTAGTGACAGAGTGATTACGCGACCTGAATACCTCATGCCGACCTTCTTCCCTTTCCAACTGGTTGACTATCATGTTCGGGGAAATCGGTCACCTATTCCAGATTCTGAGAGCTTTCTGAACTCTGTTGGGATTCCCCTGTCCCACCTGCACCCTCCTCGGTCGAGGGCACCGGCGAATCGGTATCTTCGTCTGTATGCCCGGCCATCGGCTGCGTGTCGGCATTTGGGTTCGCTGCAGCAGAACTTCCTGCAGCCGCATTGTTATCGGGTTTTCCATCCCAGATATCACCAGGGGTCTGTTGCCGCTCGCCCGGTACGGCCTCTTCCTGCTGCTCACCCGGCACGGCCTCTTCCTGCTGCTCACCCGGCACGGCCTCTTCCTGTTGCTCACCCGGCACGGCCTCTTCCTGCT
>JAJRWT010000061.1 GCA_024276675.1 Myxococcota bacterium
CGCCCGAGCATGGGAGCCCCTGTTTTTTGAACGCCCGAGCATGGGAGCCCCTGTTTTTTGAACGCCCGAGCATGGGAGCCCCTGTTTTTTGAACGCCTGTGCTACATATGTTCAATTTTCGGGGACTCCCATGTACATATGTTCAATTTTCGGGGACTCCCATGTACATATGTTCAATTTTCGGGGACTCCCATGCACGATACGTTGATCTGCGCGATGTTGGCCAGCGTCCTGCGCAGTAGCACCTGGACTTTCAAAGTGGCCAGGCTCGAGTCCGTAGGCTTTCGAGAGGCTGAATGCGGGCGAGACACCTGCGCTCCCAGAAGGGGCGCCGGCACGCGCTCGAACATTAGGCGTATCAGGGCGAGCATGTACCGTTGAACCACTTGAGACAGCGTTACGGTCGTGACGCGCCTGGCGCCCCTTGCCGTGGCCTGAGCCGGCTGCTCCGTGAGCCCTCTTCCCTACGGCCAAAGGTCCTGGATCTGCCAGCGCGGCAGGGAGCCCTGCCCGACACGAAACCGACTTCGTCCAGCGCCCAGCCCGCCCCCCCCTTGACTACTCCAGGGCTGCCAGCTCCTTGTCCAGGGCATCCAGCAGGCGCCTGACCGCGGAGCGGGCGAGTAGGGGCTCCCGGTATCCCAGGGTGAAGTCCAGGGCACCGGCACAGCCGGTCAAGGCGGCGATCAACATGGGCGGGCTGGCGATGGGGCTTGCCACGCGGGCGGCCAGGCAGGGACCGTGGCCAAAATCCAACAGTCGGGCCTGGATGGGCCCTATGTTGGTCAACGCGATGAACCCACCCTTGCGGCCCAGCAGCAGGCCAAGAAAGAAACGAACCACGCGCTGAATCCAGGCGTAGGGGAGGATGCTCACCATGGCGATGCTGCTGGTGGCCAGGAGCAGGCCCGTCTGGCCGGCTTTCCAGGTCCGGGTCGCCCGCAGCACTCGCCTGAGCTGTTCACGAGGGCCAGGCAGGGGCAGGCGGCCAAGGGACAAGGGGCGCAGACTGCTGAAGTTGCTGACATCCAGCGTGGGCGGACGGTACTGGCGCAGGTCCGCCGTGACCACGAAGGAGGCGTGGCTGCAAGTCGCGTTGACCTGGGGAAAGGCGCGCACCACGGCACGGCTGAAGGCGGAAAGGGCCAGGTCGTTGAGCGTGACCCCCTGGCCGCGCCACTTGGCACGAAGGCGATCCACCCGGGACGGCGGCAGGTGCAGGGAGGCCAGACGGTTGGTGCCGGAGCCATTGCCATCCATGGGGACCAGGAAGGGACGCATGGGACGGTTGGCGATGATTTCGTCCAGCGCCCCAAGAATCAGCGCGGGCAGGCGGGAGAGCCGCATCGAGCGGAGCATGCGGAGCAGGGGCTGGGGAACCCGCTGGGGTGGCGGCGACCAGGCTGGGTTCGTGCCCAGCTCGCGGTAGGTCCTGGCCAGGAGATAGCAGAGGTTCTTGGTCCCCCCGCCATCGCCCAGCAGGTGGTTGACGCGCAGGAGCAGCCGATCATGCCCGTCCATGTGGAGCAGCCGCAGCCGAAGGGGGAGTTCGCCGCAGGCGACGAAGGGCAGAGCATACAGGCAGGCTTCGATCTCTTCCGCCTGGACGCTGCTCACATCATGGTACTCTTGCAGATCCCAGCGCGGATCCGGATCCGGCACCCAGTAGGCGCGCCACCAGCCACGACGGAAACGCGCCGCCAGTGCTGGAACGGAGCGGGAGAGAGCCGCGATGGCGGCCAGCAGCCGCTCCGCGTCGAGCCTGCCTGGAACATCGACGCGCACGTGCAGGTGGGTGTCGGAGATGGCGCTGACGCCGTCCACGGCGGCTGCGTACACGTCAGCAGCCACCAGGGGGCGGGTTGCTGCCCTTGTCTCGGTGCCAGCGGCTGCTCGTGGCGGAATGGACATGGAGTCAGATCTCCCGGGTCCAACTCGCCACGTATTCCATGCCTTCCCCGTCGATGTGAGAAGGGGGGCTCCCCCCAGCCCACGAGCCCGCCAGGCCAGCCTCTGCCGCGCTGAGCTGGAAGTGGCACATGGCTATGCCCATGTCCAGGAGTTGAAGGTCCACCTGCGGCACTTTCTGGTACCCGGGAGTGCGCTTCAAGAACAAGTGGACGGCCGAGAGATCCGGCGCGACGTGAATGCGCCATGGCTGGTTGTTGGAGGCCGAGGGACCAAGCCGGACCATTTCCAGCGGAACGGCCAGCTCGCCCGCCCGCTGCTGGGGCAGGGCTTCGCCATCCATGAAGAAAAGCTCCTGCCAGGGTTTGCGCTTTCTGGAGCCTGCAACGGCACGAATGGTCCGGTCCACCACACCCCGCCTGCTGGTCTTTACGCCAACCGGAGAAGCCGCCAACATGCGCTCGTCCGGGGTCGCTCCCACGGCACGGGCGAAGGCCCCGCGTTTCAAGGTGCCCCCAAGCCAGCAGGTACCCAGGCCCATGTCGGTGGCCTTCAGAATGGCCCACTCGAAGACGAATCCGTAGTCCTCGTTGCAGTGTTCGGCCTGGGGAACAGCGCCCACAAGGAAGCTGCGAGCCCCCCTGATCACACCGTAGGTACCGAGTTTTTCGGATTTGCCCGCCGGGTCGTACTCCACCAGGGCCAGGCGCACGGTGTTCCCGAAAGGCGGTCTTGGCGGGTTGGCTATGGCCCGGCCAAGGCGCTCTGCCATCGGGGCTTCGAGGGGCTGACCGTCGTAGTTGCGCCAGGAGCTGCGCATGCGAATCAAGTCGGTGATAGAGGAGTTCATGGGGTCCTTTCCTGATGGTATGCCCATGATTAACTGGACGGCGGCGCTGGCGTCGAGGCCCGCTGGGCGTCGGCAGCGGGTTTCCGGCCCAGCCCCAGCCAGCCCGCAAGAAAATGGACCGGCCTCCCGATCCGAGACTCCTCCCCCACGCGGCGGATTCACCACCCCAGCCTTCAGAATGGTCCATGACCGTACATCACCTCTCATTGGAAACGCCCGAAAGCAGCCTGCCAGGCTGTCCTTCCGTGATCGCCCATCCAGACGTGCTGGAGTCGCTCATGAAAGACGCCGCCGCCATGGAAGGCAGTGCGCTGGGCGGGCTCTTGCTGCCGGGCAGCGAGCCCGAACTCTGTACGTGGCTTCGCCGCAATCCCGGGCAGCGGGTGTTGGTTCAGGGTGCGCTCACCAGCCTCACCGGCGGGGCCACCCCCAGCGGCGACATCGTCATTTCCACCCGAAGGCTCCGCTCCCTGGATGTGGACGCCCGCTCGCTGCGGGCGTCCCTGGGTCCTGGCCTGCTGCTTGAAGAACTCCGGGAAGCGCTCGACGCACGAGCCCTCTTCTACCCGCCTGCGCCCACCCATGGCGGAGCCACCCTTGGGGGGAACGCCTCCACCAACGCGGCAGGGGCGGCCACGTTCAAGTACGGCAGCACCAGGGACTGGGTAACGGCCATGCGGCTGGTGCTGCGCCACGGCGAAGTGCTGGCGCTGCGGCGAGGCCAGTGTACCGTGGAACCTGGCGACCAGGTGATCCTTGAAGGCAGCGGGCGCGTCAGCTTCCAGGTACCCCGATACACGACACCTCCCCTCAAGAAGGTATCGGCGGGTTATTTCGTGCGATCACCCATGGATTTACTGGATCTGTTCCTTGGAAGCGAGGGGACGCTGGGCATAGTCAGCCACCTGGAACTTCGGCTCCTGCCCAGGGCCGATCTCCTCTGCGGCTTGATATTCACGGAGCACATGGACACGGCCCTGTCGCTGGTGGCGGACCTTCGTGCGCTCTCCACCGTGGCCATGCAGGCCCGCGACTCCTGGTTCCATGGCTGCCGCTCGCTGCGTTCCGGTTTTCCTGCACCTGCGGACAGCTTCCCGGGCATCGACATCCGCAGCATCGAACTCTTCGACGATCGCTGCCTGGAGCTGGTGGAAAACGACGGCTCACTGGCTCGCCACAGGATCCGGGTTCCCCCGGGCACACAGGTCTGCCTCCTTCTGGAGATAGAGCTTCCGGCGGGAAGCAGGACCCCGGAGCTGGTGGAACGTCTGGCCCAAAGGTTGCCGACGGATGGCTCCGCTCCCCATCCCCTGGGCATGCTGGTGGCATTGCTGGAACACTTCCAGTTGGCAGAGACCTGCCAACTGGCCCTGCCGGGCCAGGAGGCGCGCCAGAGGCAGTTGCGGGCCCTGCGGGAGGCCATTCCGCTGGGAATCAGCGAAAGCCTCCGGAGCCGCAGCCGTGGCGATCCGGCCATCCACAAGGTTGCGGGCGACATGATCGTGCCGTTTCACCGCTTGGCCGAGATGGTCGGGCACTACTACCGGGTCTTTGGCCAGCACGGCCTGGACATGGCCTTGTTCGGGCACGTCTCCGACGGCAACCTGCACCCCAACGTCCTGCCCGGAAATGCGTCCCAAGTATCAACCGGAGAGGCCGCCTTGATGGAGTTGGCCCACATCGCCAGGTCCATGGGGGGCTGTCCGCTCTCGGAGCACGGAGTGGGCAAGCACCCCTTGAAGAAACGCCTGTTGAACCGCTTCTGGGGCGAGGCTGCCCTGGCGGAGATGAAAGCGCTGAAAAGTGCCTTGGACCCCGGCTGGACGCTTGGTCGGGGTGTGCTCTTCGACCCACCCGGTGGCTGAGCGGGGCGGTCCAGCCGTCAGTGAACGCCCTTCTTGTGCCTGATGGGTTTTTCCAACATCAGGTGTTCGTTCCACGAGGTGGGCTGGAAGCCGTTGTCCACCTGGTGCATGGTGACGCATCCGGGAACCGGGCACACCAGGGAACAGAGGTTGCAGCCGACACATTCGCCTTCTTCAACGGTGGGGACTCGCGAACCATCGGTGGCTGGCTCGATGCAGTCGTGGCTGCCGTCGCGGCAGGCCAGGTAGCAGAGCTGGCAGCCGATGCAGCGTTGGGGGTCTATCCGGGCCACGGATTCGAAGTTGATGTCCAGCTCGCCCCATTCCACGAAGTTGCCCACGGCCTTTCCGATGAGCTGGTCAAGGGTCTGGAAGCCATGGGAGCGCATGTATCGCTCCATGCCGTCGATCATGTCTTCGACGATGCGAAACCCGTAGTGCATGGCGGCGGTGCACACCTGCACCGTGCTGGCCCCCAGCAGCATGAACTCCAGAGCGTGCTTCCAGGTGGAGATTCCGCCGATGCCGCTGATGGGCAGCTTGAAGCGCGGCTCCCTTGCCAGGGTGCCCACCATGTGCAGGGCGATGGGGCGAACGGCGGGGCCGCAATAGCCCCCGTTGGTACCGGTATGACCCACGGCCGGAATGGGGGTGAAACGCTCCAGGTCGACACCGATGACGGACTTGACAGTGTTGATGAGCGACACGCCATGGGCCCCGCCCGCCTGGCTGGCCAGTCCGTGGGGGGTGATGTCGGACACGTTGGGGGTAAGCTTGACCAGCACGGGCACCGAGGAGATTTCGGTCGCCCACGAGGTGATCTCTTGGTTTACGCTGGGCTCCTGCCCCACGGCCGAGCCCATTCCCCGTTCACACATGCCGTGGGGACAGCCGAAGTTCAACTCCAGGCCGTCGGCGCCCGCGTCGATGGCGCGAGTGATGGCATCGCGCCATTCCTCCCTGGTGTCCAGCATGAGTGAGACGACCACGGCGTTGCGGGGGTAGAGTTTTTTGACCTGGGTGATCTCGGCGAGGTTGGTCTGGAAGGATCGATCCGTGATCAGCTCGTTGTTGTTGAAACCGATGATACGAACCCCGTTGTGGTTCAGGGCGCCGAAGCGGCTGGACACGTTCTGGATGGGATCGCCCAGGGTCTTCCAGACGGCCCCCCCCCAGCCCAGGTCGAAGGCCCGCATGACCTGGTCCCCGCTGTTGGTGGGGGGACCGGAAGCCAGCCAGAAGGGATTGGGGGAGACTATTCCGGCGCAGTTGGCGGTGAGATCAGGCATGCTGGGCTCCGTTGCTGGCTGGGTTTCCTGTGAGGTGGCGATGAATCGCCTGGGCGGCGGTCCGGCCCTGGGCGGCGGCAAACACCACTTCCTTGCCGCCATTGGTACAGTCCCCACCGGCATACCAGCCACGTCGCCCCGTGAAGCCCTGCTGGTCCACCACGATGTTCCCCCCCTGAACGCGGATGCCGTCCAGCTCGGCGAACATGGGATCTGCTCCCTGCTGGCCAATGGCCAACAGGGCCAGATCGGCGGGAACCATGGTTTCACTGCCGGCAATGGGCTTCAGAGCACTGTCTGTGGATACGCACTTCAAGCCGCTGAGCCTGCACCCCTGGCCCACAAAAGCAGTGGGAACGGTGAACCACAGCGCCGCCGCACCCAGGTGCAGAGCCTTTTCCCACTCGTGGGCGTATCCCTTCATGAGCTGCTTGCCACGCCGGTAGATCATCGTCACCCCAGGCACTCCCAGGTGCAGCAGCTCGTGGACAGCGTCCACCGCGGTGTTGCCGCCGCCCAACACAACCGCGTTGCGTACCTGCGACAGATCCACGGAGGCGAGCTTGAGTTCTTCGATGAACTGCATGGCCCCCCAGACACCTTCCAGGTCGTGGCCCGGGAGCTTGTCCAGGCGGCGATCAGGCCCCTGCCCCGTGCCGATGAAAACGGCGTCGAAGTTGGCTTCCAGCTCCTGGAGCGTGGGATCCCTGCCCACCTGGACACCATGCCGGATTGTTATTCCCCCAATAGACGTGATCCAGTCCACCTCGGCCAGGGAATCGTGTGCCTGCATCTTGTATGGCGCGATGCCTGATGTGTTGAGCCCCCCGGGAAAAGGCCGCTTTTCGTAGATGACACATTCGTGGCCGAGCTGCGCCAGGCGGTGTGCACATGACAAAGACGCGGGGCCGCTGCCTATGAGTGCCACCTTGCGATGGCTGGGCCTGGCCCGCTGGAAGAACGACCAGCCCCGCTGGTAGGCCAAGTCCGTGACGAATCGTTGGAGCAGGCCAATGCGGATGGGCGGGATGCCTTCCTTGGTGAGCACGCAGCTCCCGGAGCACAACAATTCCACGGGACATACCCGAGCGCAGCTCATGCCCAGCACGTTGGCGCTGAAGATGGTGGCGGCGGAACCGTGGAGGTTTTCGGTGGTGATCTTTCGGATGAAGGTGGGGATGTCGATCCTGGTGGGACAGGCATCCACGCAAGGTGGTTCGTGGCAGTAGAGGCACCTGTTGGCTTCCACCATGGCCTGGTTGAGATTGAAGGGTTTCTTCAGGTCGGAGAAACAGGTCTCAGTTCGATCCGGGGCCAATTTGTCCATCTTGGGGGCTCCGCGGCAAATGGTTGAGGACGAAGGCTCAGTCCTGCTTGTCAGGAAGGTCCGTGTGGAGGGGCTCCTCCGGTGTGGGGGACGCTGGTTGTTGGATGGCCTCCGGCGGAACCGGAGCCGGCTCGTTTGCAGGCTCCGTGGCGGAGGGCTCCTCCGGGGCGGGTGCTGCTGATGGGTGGTTGGCCGCCGGCGTAAGCCGAGCCGGCCCAGTTTCAGGCTCTGGCGGCTGGGAGGAAGACGCCACGGCAACGGTCGATTCCGCTGGCCCTACCTGGCTTGGTGCATTTTTTCCTGGCCGCTGTGCGGTGTGCTTCCGGGATGCCCTGCCTGGACGGCGGTTCAGGATCGTGGTGGGCTTGCCGGAATCCGTGGGAACGGAGGGCCGGCTGGGGGCCGGGGCGCCGCTGCGGGCTCGTTCTTCGGCGCGTTTCTGCATTTCGATGGCCTGGCCGCTGTCGATGAGGGCTCGCAACTGTTCCATCATTGTTTCGTAGGCCTGGCGCTCGGGAGCGTTGGGGGGGGCGTCTTCCTGGGCTCGGCTGTAGTGGCTGTGGGCCTCGAACACGCGAGACATGGAGAACAACACTTCCGCCAGGGCGGCTCGTGCGAGGAAGTTCCTGGGCTCTCGCTTCACCAGGCGTGAGAGGGACTTCTCCGCTTCCAGGTGCCTGCCCGTCCGCGCCTTGAACCTGGCTCGGATGATGGGGAGATGTGGCAGGTGTTCCTTGAGTTTGTCGGCCTGCTTCAACAGCCAGGCCACCCTGTCCAGGTCCGGGGGGGGATCGTCGCGATCCAGCATGAGGGTGATCATTTCGAAGAAGCACGCGGCGTTCTTGCGTGGAGACCTGGTGGCCTTCTCAAACAGCTCTTCGGCCTGGGACCAGAGCTGCTGGCGGTTCTCGCGATCCGCCAGGCCCTTGAGGCGCAGGAGCCTGCCCTGTCGCGCCAGGTGGACGGGATCGTCGGGCGCGAGTCGCAGGGCTTCGTCCAGATAGGCCGCGGCCTGCTCCCAGTGCCGAGGACCCTTGCCCACGAGGATCTCGCCCAGCAGGCCGTAGGTGTCGGGCATCATGGGTTCCAGGTCCAGGGTTGTACGCAGGATGGGGATGGCGTCGTCCTGGCGCTGGTCCCTGATGAGCAGCCCGGCCAGGCGACGGCGCAGGCGGCCATTTCGGGGTAAGACCTCGCAGCCTTTTTCCAGTGCTGCCACGGCGGCGGCCAACGCAGGTGGTTCGCGTTGGAGCTGCCAGGTGGCCTCGTGGTGGAAGAGTTCGGGAGTAGGGGCCTTGGCGGCCGCCTTCTTGTAGATTGCGGAGATGGAATCGGGGCTCTGTTTACTGGCCGCGGCCAGCTCAACCGAGAGGAGCCACGCTTCGGTGTTTCCGGGATCTGTCTTGAGGATCCTGTTGAGCCTGTCCTGGGCAAGCCCCAGGTGCGGCCTCATGCCGCGAATCAGCCCCCTGACGGATTCCAGGAGGGGATCCTGGTTGATGTAGTCCAGGCGGAGTTGTTGATGGGGTTGACGAGCGGCCACGGCGCAACGATTCACCTCCTGGCCCAGGGCCAGAGCCTGGAGGCCCTTGGCGCGCCTGAAGGCCGTGGCGTAGTGCCTGCCCAACTTTTCCAGGGAGCCGAGATGCTTCGTTTCGCGGCGTGAAAGGTGCTGCCGCACCAGCGGGTGGACGTAATAGCGCCGATTGGATTCGTCGGGTGTAAAGTCCAGCAGGCCACGCGCCATGAGGGTGAGCCGAACGTCGCGACCGATCTCGAGGGCCTGGAGCGCGGCGGGCCCAAGGCTGCGTCGCGTGTTGGCGATGCGGGCAAGCGGCGCCCGCAGCTCGGGGGGGAGCTTGTCGATTCGCCGTAGCAGATGACGCTCTAGCGGATTGAGGTCGTGTATGGAACTCATCTTCAGGAACTTCTTGTTTTCGACGAGCTTTTCAGGGTCTCTCGTGTCGCGGGCGGAGACGGCGAATGCCCGCGTGGTCATGGGGTGGCCGTGGGTCTGGTTGTGGACTTCGCCCATGCGGTTTCTGGGAAGGTTGTCGCAACGATAGGCACTGAAGATCTCGAACAGGTCACGCCCCCTGAGACCGCCGATTTCGAGGATTCTGAGGTTGGTACCGGCGCCTTCACGGTAGAAAACGGGGCGATGCAGCAGGGGGAAGACGAAGACGGGACGATAGTCGCCGCAGAGCAGAGCATCCAGGAGCAACTGCAGGCGGCCATTGCGGTGGAAAGTGCCGTCGTCGCGCACGAGGAAATCGACGCCGTCGATGAGCATGATGGTATTGGAAAGCTCTTCGTTGCGGAGGCATTCCACTGCCAGATCCGCCATCTGGGCCGGAGGCGGACGTTTGCCGGGGGAGTTCAGGGCCTCGGCCAGCCGGTGGTCGCCCGCCTGGCTGGCGAGAGCAGCGAGGCGCCCGTACAGGGCGTCTGTTTCCACGCCCCATGTGAGGTGTATGGACGGCGCCTGTTGCAGAGAAGATGCCTCGATGGCCTTGTACAGCAGCCAGTGCCTGCCCACTCCCCTTGGGCCCACCAACGCGATGGGGCCTCCGGAAGACAGGTATTCGCCCAACTTCGAGAGTTCTTCCTCGCGGCCGGAGAAACCCACCCTGGGCGCCCTGATCTGGCTACGCGCCTTTTTTGTGATGCTTTTCCTCCGGGGAGTCGGGGTGGCTTCGGGGGGTTCTGAGGCAGGCACATTGACGGGCAATGATGCCAGAAAATCGCGAGCCCGTTTCCGCTCCTGTTCCATCTTGAGCATTCGGAGATCCAGGGGAAGCTGAAACGGATTGAAGGCACGGGCCGCAATGCAGAGGCGGGGCTTGTGCTTGGCCTGCTTGACGAGGCCCGCGATGGTGGACAGTGATCGCCCGTCAATCACAGCATCCGGTTCAACCAGTACCAGGAGCCCCCCCGGGCGTTCCAACACGCTCGCCAGGGCAGCGGCGGAGACTTCCTGGGAAGGGGCTTCCGCTGGAGCACCCAGAACCACCGAAGGCAATGATGCCCGGTGGCGAAGTTCCTTCAAGACCTCTGGGTCCTGCATCGTGCGACCACCCAGTGCCAGTACGCAGCGCCTATCCTGAATCGCGGCTTCCATTCGGTTCATGGGACCCTTTCACAGTGCTGGCGGAAAAAAAAAGCGTACCCGGAGGGTTCGGGAACGCGGACTGAACATGGTAACTATGGAAGGGAGAAGGATCAAGAGTTCAAAGCTCGCCTTGACAACCTTATTTGAATGGTTGGCAGAAAAGGAAGCGGGTTCCGCATCAGTCCCATGGGAATCGCAGCGGCTCCGCCATCCGGGACGACCATCAACTCTCGCCTTGAAAGGTACGCCAGCCGATATATCCCTACTGTAGAAGAAGCCCGGGATCAAGCAAATGAAACATCGCTCCGGAAACAGCTCCCGTTCGCCCGCCCCCCCCCGTGGCAGGCCGGAGCGAAGTCCGCCTGCCGCCATGGGATCGGCCACCGCTTCAGGATCGCCGTGGGTGGGCCGGCCGGCTCTGCTGGACAAGCTCATGCTGCTTCCCGTCCATCCACCTTTTGCCACGTTCAAAAAAAAGAAGCTGGGCCACGAAACCTACCTGGTACCTGAATCCTCCCATGTTCTACAACTGGATGATCTGCCATCTCCCATGCCGATTCCCGCCGCTTTGTGGCTTTTTTTCCACCTGGCATCGGTGTTTGCGGATCTGCACGAAACGGGTCGAGCCCACGGCCTCATGTCTGTCTCCTCCATCGGGTGGTCTTCCAGTGGCGCCCTGCTGATCCTGCCAAACCACCAGGGGAACGAAGTACTTCCCGCCCAGTTGCTGGACTGCATGGCCCTGGGACAGGCCTTCTGGCGTGCCATAGGTGCCCGCTGGCCCATCTCCCGGGCGAGCGCCGGCACCGACGACCCTTTTTCCGCGGGAATCCCCCCGGATCTGGGGCAAGAGATTCTTTCTTTCAGTGCCGGCGATCACCGTCTGGCCTTCTTGATGCGCGGTATGCTCAAGACGAGCAAGGCCTTCAGGCTCGCTCCCGCCAGGGCTCTGCGGCAGGCATTGGCCGCCGTGCTGGGCAGGTACGAGGGCTCGCGGGAAACCCTGGCGGGTTACCTGGCGGAGTGCGGCCACCCGGCGGCCGCAGAGCGGCTTTCACAGTCGTCCTGCACTCCCTGCAACAGGGCAGACGGATCGCACAATCCAGAGGCTCCCCCATCTGGCCAACTGCCGCCCATGGAAAATCCACTTTCCGTACAATTCTCCAAGAGGGGAACTTCAACTCCCGTCCCCCAACCTCTCCGCCCTCCATTTCGCCGGGCGTTTTCGCCAGAACCCACGGAAGACCTGCCCATCAGGGCCGGACTGCATTCCCGTCCCAGGCCTCCGGAGCCCGAAGTGTTGGCGCCCACGGCAATGAAGCCCGAGCCCGAAGCGATGGCTCCCGCGCCCGCGGAGCCCGCAGAGCCCGTGCCGCAAGAGCCGGAAACAACGGACCCCGCGTCTGCGAAGCCCGTGCCAGAGCCCGAGCCCGAAGCGATGGCTCCCCCGCCGGAGCCAGAGCCCGCTCAACTCGCGCCGGAGCCGGAGCGCGAAGACCTGGCGCACCCGCCGGAGTTGGAAGAGCGCGAAGCAACGGACCCCGCGTCTGCGAAGCCCGTGCCAGAGCCCGAGCCCGAAGCACTGGCGCCCGCGCCAGCGGAGCCAGCGGAGCCCGAGCCGGAAGAGCCCGAAGCGCTGGCCCCCGCGCCGGAGCAGGAGCCCGCTCCACTCGCGCCGGAGCCGGAAGAACCCGAAGCCACGGCCCCCGCGCCAGCGGAGCCCGAGCCCGAAACAACGGAGCCCGAGCCAGCGGAGCCAGCGGAGCCGGAAGCGCCCGAGGCACTGGCGCCCAAGCCAGCGGAGCCCGCGCCAGCGGAGCCAGCGGAGCCGGAAGCGCCCGAGGCACTGGCGCCCAAGCCAGCGGAGCCCGCGCCAGAGCCCGCAGGGCCGGAAGCGCCCGAGGCACTGGCGCCCAAGCCAGCGGAGCCCGCGGAGCCGGAAGCGCCCGAGGCACTGGCGCCCAAGCCAGCGGAGCCCGCGGAGCCGGAAGCGCCCGAGGCACTGGCGCCCACGCCAACGGAACCCGCAGGGCCGGAAGCGCCCGAGGCACTGGCGCCCGCGCCAGCGGAGCCCGAGCCCGAAACAACGGAGCCCGAGGCACTGGCGCCCACGCCAACGGAG
>JAJRWT010000003.1 GCA_024276675.1 Myxococcota bacterium
GTTGGAACTCCTGGAGGAGGAGCCCGGGCAGCAGGGCAGGGCTGGCCCCTCGGCCCTGGGGAGCGTTCCGGTTTCAGATCCGACGTTACCGGCGCAGAAACAGCCAAGGTGAAACCGCCCCGGGCGGGCCTGCCCACCCTTCAGCGGTCCAGCCGCCGGATTCCCGCCTGGCGGGCCGCGGACAGGGCTCGGGCCAGATCCAGGGGGCTGGGACGCCTGGCTATCTCGGGGTAGTCAGCGGCGTGGTGGCAGGGGTGGTACTGCCCCATGACGTTCAGGTAGGTGTGGGTGGAGACCTCCCGGGCCAGGAAGCGGGCAACCCGACCGGTGGCCGCCAGCCCGCCAGGCATGACCAGGTGGCGCACCAGCAGCCCACGGTAGGCGATGCCCCGTTCGTCCAGGGCCAGGTCGCCCACCTGGCGGTGCATCTGGACGATGGCCTCCCTGGCCCTCTCCGGGTAGTCGGGGGCGTGCAGGAGGCGGGCGGCCGGGCGGGCATCCAGGAGCTTGAGATCGGGCATGTAGATGTCTACGATCCCGTCCAGGAGGGCCAGGGTCTCCGGGGACTCGTGGCCGCCGCAGTTGTAGACCAGGGGGAGGCTGAAGCCCATGGGGATGGCCAGCAGCAGGGCCTCCAGCACCTGGGGCACCACGTGGGTGGGGGTTACCAGGTTGAGGTTGTGGCACCCCTTGTCCTGCACGGCCAGGAAGGTCTCGGCGAGCTGCCGGGCGTCCAGGTCCACGCCGTGGCGCATGTGGCTGATGTCGGCGTTCTGGCAGAATACGCAGCCCAGGTTGCAACCCGAGAAGAAGACGGTCCCCGAGCCGCGCGTTCCAACCAGGGGGGACTCCTCGCCGAAGTGGGGGCCGGCGCTGGCCACCCGGGCCAGGGGGCCGGCGCCGCAGAAGCCGGTCTCGCCGGCCAGCCGGTCCACGCCGCAGCGGCGGGGGCACAGGGTGCAGCGCCCCAGCAGCGAGCGGAGCGCGCCGGCCCGGGACTCCAGGACGCCTTCGCGGTGGAGGCGGAGGTAGGAGGGCTGCCGGGACTGGTGGTTTCCGTCGGGGGGCTCCATGGCTGCTACCGTGGGGGAGGATGCGATGATGTTCCCATTCGAGTCTCACCGAAAAAGGACCTGGAACAAGCTAACGCCTTCACCGGGGCGCCGAAAATATCTCCACCCCTGGATGTCCGCTCCCGGGAGCCTTCGCGGGCTGCGCCAGGAGTCCGGCGAGGGAGTTCCCGTCCAGAAAAAGCTCCCATCGCCGGAGCGGTGCCCTTTGTTGGAGCCAGCCAGGTCAACCTCCCCAGAGCTGCGCCTCCCCCCCAGAACGTTTCACTTTTGCGTTTCGTCGGAGAGGAAACGCAGATCTGAAACCGTTTCGGACCCTGGGCGTTTCACTTTTGCGTTTCGTCGGAGAGGAAACGCAGATCTGAAACCATTTCGACCCCCGCACGTTTCACTTTTGCGTTTCGTCGGAGAGGAAACGCAGATCTGAAACCATTTCGACCCCCGCACGTTTCACTTTTGCGTTTCGTCGGAGAGGAAACGCAGATCTGAAGCCACCCCGGATCTCGCGGGGCACAGTAGTCCGAGACCCCTGTCCAACACCGCCGTCGCCTTGCTCAAAGGCTGCGTGCCCGACCATCCAGGACCTCCAGGATCTCTGTTGCTGGCCAACGGAATCTGAGCCATTGTGGCCACAGGATACTGAGCCACGTCCAGGAGCCGTCGGGGAGAAGGCTGCCGAAGGCTGCCGGCTCATGACGTGGCGAGGGGCGCCAGGGGCGTGGTGCCTGACATTCCGCAGCAGGCATGAGTTTTTTCGACCATTGCCATTCCATCTCCCGCATGGAGAGCGCTATGCCATCGCGTGTAACAGTACTCGAAGCCGGTGCATCCTACGAACTGTGATGGCCCCGTGCCCCGTGACTCAACCAAGAGGTCCCCATGACTGTTGAAGACGCTTCTCTACGCAACGAAGTTCTCCAGGCACTTTCCACCGTACAGGATCCCGAACTCGGCAGGGACCTGGTCTCCCTGGGCATGGTGGGCGAGATCCTCGCCACACCCGACAAAGTCAAGGTCCAGGTGATCCTCACCACTCCCGCCTGCCCCCTCAAGGGAACGATCCGCACGGACGTGGAGAACGCCATCCTCCAGAAGATCCCCGGAGCAGAGGTGGCCGTCGAGTTCGGCTCCAGGGTGCGCGCCGCACGCGTAGCAGGGCAGGGAGATCTCCTGCCTGGTGTGAAGAACATCATCCTGGTCGCCTCGGGCAAGGGGGGCGTGGGCAAATCCACCGTCGCGGTCAACCTGGCCCTGGCCCTGGCCCGTCAGGGCGCATCCGTAGGCCTGATGGACGCCGATATCTACGGACCGTCCATCCCCATCATGCTGGGAATCGAGGGCTCCCCCATTTCCCCGAACCCGGACAACACCTTCGAACCGGCCAGGGTACACGGCATCTCACTGGTGAGCGCCGGGTTCTTCCTTCCCCCCGGCAAGGCACTGGTCTGGCGTGGACCCATGATCTCGAAGGCGGTCCAGCAGTTCGTGAGCGACTGCAGGTGGGGAGATCTCGACTACCTGGTCATGGACCTTCCTCCGGGAACCGGCGACGTCCAGCTCACGATTTCCCAGGATCTGAACGTAACCGGCGCAGTGATAGTCAGCACTCCCCAGGGTGTGGCCCTGGCGGATGTCATCCGGGCCCGGGACATGTTCGACGGCGTGAACATCCCAATAATCGGGGTGATCGAGAACATGTCGTGGTTCGTTTGCGACGGCTGCGGCAAGCGCCACGACCTGTTCGGCAATGGTGGCGCCGAAAGCACCGCCAACGAGCTGGGCATGGACTTCCTGGGCTCGCTGCCCCTGGATCCGGCCGTGATGAAGAGCTGTGACAGGGGGACTCCCCACGTGGTTTCCCGACCCGACTCCGAGTCCACCCGCCTGTTCACCGGCATCGCAAAAAAGGTGGCGGCCAGGGTGAGCGTGCTGGGGCACGGCATCTGACAGCAGCTCGCGGAACCCGGCAGTGGTTCGCGGAGGGTTCAAGGCAACAAGCCCTTGCTCCGCAGCAGCTCCAGGTTGGCGATGGCCGCGCCGGCCGCTCCGGCCAGCAGAGCCGAAATGGGGCGGGAGCGCCGGGCAGGAGAGAGCGAGGTAGCGCCACCGAGGCCGGGCGGAAGCAACCAGGGGGAGACCGGAGTTCTCCCCGGAGTTGCTTCCGGCCTGTTGCTGAAAAACGGAAGCAACTCGGGTCAGACCAGCGGTTCTCCCCGGAGTTGTTTCCGTTTGGGAGCCTTGGGGCGGAAACAACTCGGCTGAGACCGGAGTTCTCCCCGGAGTTGCTTCCGTCTTACGTATGAGGATAGGCATGATGACCGCCATCGCTGTTGTATCGGGCAGGAGCCATCGGGAAAGAGGCAGCCGATGGCTTGGCCCGCGGAGGTGAGCAACGACGTGCTCATCCGGCTGCGGGACCTGCCGGACTTCGGTGACTCGTCGTCCTGCTACCATCCGTATACGCGGCCGACACCACCTACTGGGATGATCTGACCGGAAAACCTCTCTCGGCGGCAGAGCCCACGAACATCCGTGACTGGGATGGCGTGGAAACCGAAGAACGCGATGCCGGCAACTACCCCCACTGGCCAGATTTCGATTCTGAGGGCATCCAACGCTGGGAGGTCAGGCTGGACATCATCGGTTGGTTGATCGACAATGATTCCAGCGAGTAGCGAGCGCCGGAGACGGCATGTACAATCGCAGGATCCGGAGGCTTCATGGCTCTCTACCATCTCCTGGGAGCCGTCGGGAAAGAGGCTGCCGGAAACAGCCGGCTCGGGCCCTGGCGAGGGGCGCCTGGCGCGTCGCGAGACGGGCTTTGCTGGATATCGGGCGTTGAAGGCGTATTGGAATACGTCGAGGCGCACGATGTCCAGCAAGGCCCGGCGCAGTAGCGCATGGCGCTCCGCGGCGGGCCCGAGCTTTCCCGACGGCTCCTCGTCATAACGTTGTGCTGCGCCAGCGAGAGTTTCAAGGACGACACGTCCCTCGTCGACGCGGACAGCGACGGCTACGCGGTTGGCGGCGACTGCGACGACGCCGATGCGACGGTGAACCCCGGTGCATTCGAGCAGTGCAACGGGATCGACGACGACTGTGACGACCAGGTGGACGAGGACGCTGAAGACGCCCCAACCTGGTACGCCGACGCGGATATCGATGGCTACGGCGATGCCGCCGAGGCGATGTCCGCCTGTGAAGCACCCGCTAACGCCGGTTTCGACCTGGACGGGGCTGGCGACGTTGACGGAGATGGGGTGAGCGAGATGCTCATCAGTGCGTGGGGTGTGGACATCGGGCAAGACTGGCTCGGTGCGGCCTACCTCATGGAGGGCGACTATGAGGGTTATGTGCTCCTCTCCGACAACGTCGCCAAGCTGATCGGTCAGCAGCACGGCGCCTACAACGCCTACAAGGTAGCCTTCGCCGGCGACGTGAACGGAGACCACTACGAAGACATCCTCATCGGAGCACCGGAGTACGCCACCGGCATGTTCGATTCCCTCGTAGGCAGAGTCTACCTGTTCTTCGGCCGGGGGCTGTAGCTTTCGCACAAGGCCGCTCCGGCTCCGCCGGGGCCCGACGGCGGCCGCTCCGGCCAGCGGCCGAAATCCCAGGGCCTGATCTCGAGCTTCACTCCCTGGTCTTCCCCTTCCTTGACCAGTTTCCCCCAGGAGGCCTTCTGCGGCGGAGCGGGGACCACTTCTTTGCTCCAGGCGGATCTTGCCCCGAGTACGCCGTGGCAGGAAGGGTTCAAGGCAACAAGCCCTTGCTCCGCAGCAGCTCCAGGTTGGCGATGGCCGCGCCGGCCGCTCCCCTGATGGTGTTGTGAGCCAGGCAGAACAGCTTTATCCCCATCACGGGGCAACACTCGATCCTTCCCACCGTTACGGCCATGCCATTCCCGGAGTCGGCGTCGAAGCGGGGAGCTGGCCGGTCCCTTTGCCGAGTCAGCAACAGCAGGGGGCGCGGCGTGGATGGGAGTGTCGGCAGATCGCCGTATGAGGACTCCAGGAGAGCGGCAACCGCCTCGGGAGAGGGATGGCCCCGGAGCTTGACCTGCACCGAGATCAGGTGCCCGTCCACCACCGGTACCCGCACACAACGAGCCGAGACAGGAAAATCCGCCGGCCTGGACGTTGCGCCAAGGATCTTCAGGGGCTCGGTCTGGACCTTGAGTTCTTCGTCGCCGGGGTGGGGGTGTACGTTGCCCAGCATGTCCCAGGCTGATTCGCCAGGGTAGCCGGCCCCGGAGACCGCCTGGTAGGTGGAGACCACCAGGGCCTGTATGCCCATCTCCCGATGCAGGGGGGCCAACGCGATCACCAGGGGCACCACGCAGCAGTTGGGGTTTGTCACGATGTAGCCGAGGCCGGGCTGTTTCTGTACCAGCGCGACGTGCTCCGGGTTCACCTCGGGTACCAGCAAGGGCACCAGGGGATCGTCTCGCCAGGCCGAGGCGTTTGAGATGACCGCGAATCCCGAACTCTGGAACCGCCCCTCGATCTCGCCTGCCTCAGGTCCCCCAAGGGCGGAGAGCACGACACGCAGACCCCGGGGCATCCTGCCAGGCTCGCAGGGAAGGACATCCATGCGCGCCACGCGGTCGTCACATGCCGTACCTGGGAGACGCCATGGGACCACTTCGCCATAGGGTCGCCCAACCGAGCGCGACGAGGCGGCCACCGCGGCTACCTGGAACCATGGGTGGCCGGAGAGGCGCTGTATCAGGCGCTGACCCACCATGCCGGTGGCTCCCAGGATCGCTACGGGAATGCGAGACATGGGCCACTCCCTTTTTCTTGTTTTTGATTCTATTGACTACAGGGGGATCTTCCATGATGGCAGTAACGTGTCAGGTGGCCACCCAGAGCAGCAGGACGGTCACGAAAAGCAGAGAAGTCACCGCGAAGCCGGAACGGGCAGCCACCAGGGACCGATGCTCGGCACTGTCGCGCACGGCCTGGGCGGCCCAGCGCAGGCTGCGCCATCCCATGAGCAGCATCGCCACGAGCATCAGCGCACCCGGTACGGACAAGGGGAGCAGCGCACCCGGGCGGGCAATGGAGCCGTCCATGAATCCCTGGAACGTTTGGAGGCCCTGGGGTTCCTGCACCGAAAACGGCAGGTAGCCGCCCCAGGACGACAGCTTGTTGAGGGCCTTGGCCAGGTGGGCCATGCCGATGATGGGAGCAGCACCGGTGGCCGCGGCCAGCAGCAGGTTGCGCAGGGAACCACGGTGGCCCGCCAGGCGTCCCAGCAAGGCCACCAGCGCCCAGAGCAGCGCCGGGTACATCACCAGAAACCAGGCACCTTCCAGCCAGCCGAAGGGTAGCGCCGGGAGCAGACCTTGCAGGTACCTTGGCACGGCGTGGAAGTAGGCGTCGAGCCACTTGAGTTCGCCCACGACTTCATGGGTGACGAAGCCGGCTGCCACGGCCACGAAAGCGGCTTCGTAGGGGCGCAGCAGACGATGGGTCCGCGACCCGGCCGAGGCGTCCGCGAGACCGAAGCCGATGTTTTCGTGGGGGCAGACCTTGGCGCACTGGAAGCAGAGCACGCAGGCGTCCGCCTGCTGCCGCGCGTAGGGCCGCACCAGCGACGGGCAGCTCCGAGCGTCGAAGTTGTAGCGGTTCCTGGGATCGGTGCAGTCTTTCGTGTGGCACTGACGACAGACGGAGAGATCCTTCACGTCGAGCTGTAGCGGAGTGAAGCGGCCGTAGACCGAGAGCAGGGCTCCGGCCGGGCAGAGCCCCTTGCAGAAGGCCCGAGGTTCACTGAAGATCAACCCTGCACCCATGGCCGACACTCCGATGGTGATGAGCATGAGACTGGTCAGGTGCGGAACTCGATGCAGGGAAAAACCAGCCACCAGGATCTGCAGGCAGAAGTAGGCCACCAGCACGAGCCAACCGGCGCGCATCCATCCTGGGAGGGGAATGCGCCTGATACCCAGACGCCGGGCCAGGGAGTCGGAGCCGCGGGCCACAAGTTCCATCGGGCACACGGTGCACCATGCGCGCCCCAGGATCAGCGCCGCGGCGATCATGGCGGGCCACCATAGTCCCCATACCAGGAGGGTGGTCAGGTTCGCTTTCCGGAGGGTCAGAAGCTCGTCGGGAGACTGCTCCAGGCCTATGCCCCAACCGTTCACGATCAGCAGGATGGCACAGAGCAACGTGAAGAGTTGGATGATCACCGGAAAACCACGGTTGTGCAACAGCCAGCGGAGGCCGGGGAGAGCAAGCAGGTCTTTTTTGATGCCAGGTACCTTGGGGTTCATGGATCGCCTCCTGGACGAAATCTGTGATCACTGCCCATTGGGAGACCTTATCGCAGCGCCAGATGTCGCGCCGGGTCGGGTGCAGCAGCGACTGGCGTTCCGCAGCAGGCACGAGCTTTGCCGACGAATACTGTCAGCCCCGTTCCTTGTCGGAGAAGAAGGCCACCGCTTCCAGGAACTGCTGGGTGGAGCCGTGGGTGTCCGAGCCCGCTCCGCTGTAGGGGGCGTCGTCGGGGAGCTGCCAGCCGGACTCGCGCATGCCGTCCACGATCACCTGGGCGTCGTAGTAGTCGCCACCAGGCCCGGCGTTGCCCCATGGAGCGAAGCCCAGCTCCTGGGCCGTGAGTTCGGGGGTATCCGAGGCGTTGACATCGTTGGCCCAGTAGGCGGCGAAATAGGTGGGGCGGTCGTGAAAGGCCAGGTCCAGGCCGGCTCGGGTCCCGGCTGACTCGGAGAGCAGCCAGGTGCGGTCGTTGTCTACGTCGTAGGACTGGCGCGCCCAGTCCAGGGCGTCGGCTGTGTCGGCCGAGTCGGACCAGCGGCCGTCCAGGACTAGGATGAGTGCGTCCCCCAGGCCGAAGTAGGGAGCCACCTGCTCCATGTTGTAGAGCATGTAGTCACCGCCCTCGGTCCCGGAGATCACCACGAGCATGGGCACACCGTGGGTGGAGGCGGTTCCAGGGGGCGCCAGGACCCAGACCGTGGTGTCGGCCACGGGCAGGCTCGTTCCCGAGGGGTAGTCCGAACCGCCGCTGCCCCCGGAAGTGGAGTCCAAGGGTGGATAGAGGTCGTTGGCCGGCGGCGAACCAGTGTCCCCCGGGTTGCCCGTGTCGGGCCCGCCCGGTTGGTCGCTGTCCGTGAGCCCGGGACTGCTGGTGTCTGTAGGCGCGGAGGAGCCGTTGGCCCCCCCGGGGGGAGTCGAAGTGCTGCATGCGGCGGCCAGGAGCGCCACCGTGATGAAGAGGGAACGTTCCAGCTTGCCACTCCTTGTGCCGGGTGGGAACGGGTTGGGAAGCGTGGGTGATGCAGGGGCGGCCTGGCCAACCGCTCCCATGACCTGCCAATAACACGTCGGGGTCGGCAGGAGTCCCAACTGCAGGAGGGTCGGCCCCGCGCCTGGTCGGGGCGCGTTGGACGGCCTTCTCCAGGCGCGGGGAAGAGACGACGCCGTGATTCTGCCCTGTCACGTGTGCGGCAGGCATGAGCTTTCCCCGCGGCTCCCAGGGCTGCTCCATGGAGCGGGCTTTCCAGCCTGCCGGCTTTGGTGGCCGCAACGATGACAACGGCGCTCCCAGGCCTTGGTGCCGTATAGTTTTTCTTGCACGAAGCCCAAGACAAAGTATGCTCTCGACAAGGCGTTTCCAATATCTGACAAGACTGGTGGGAGAAAAGATGAACGAGGCCCCAGCCACCGAAGTCTCCACGGGTCCAACCAGGGAAGAACTGGACCGGATCGCTTCATTCTTCATCTCCCTGGACAAGGTAATAAGGGGCCTGAAGCTCTACGAAGGCCAGGGCCAGCTCGTGGATCGCCTGCTGGACGACCTGGAGCAGAAGGCAGCCGTAATGGTGAAAAAGGGTGACATCACGGTGCGCATCGCTTCCTTTGGTGTCATATACAGGGGTAAGCCCGTCTCACCCGACGAGACCCGAAACCCGTACTTGTTCAGGCTCTTCTGCGACGGAGTCCGGGAACTCACGGTCCAGGATGGCGTAACCAGGGAGGAACTACGGACCCTGGCCGAAGTACTGGGTTCGGATGTGGGTGGCGACGATGACCTGGTCACCACGCTGTGGCAGAAAAACCTCGAGCACCTGCGCTATTACGCGGCCGACACCCTCACCGCTGGCCTGGAGGTGGACGACGACGGGGAGCTGACCATCGCCAGGAGCAAGTCCAGGGGCCAGCTCCGGCAAGACATGGGTGCCAACGAAATAGCCCTTTCTCCCGACGACATCCGCATGCTGGGTGGGGAAGGCAGCCTTGAATGGCTTGAGAGCGTCGATGCCCCGATCCAGGCATCGGGCAAGGTAGCTCGCCTGGCGGCCAGGATACGCGAGAGCTTCCAGACCCCCAGGGACGTCCGGCGCTTCGTCTCTCTGGCCATTCGTTTCAGTGCCATGGAATCCGGGGGCGCGCCCGACTCGAACCCCATGGTTGTGGGCCTGTGGGACGCCTTGCTGGCCAAGGGCAACGCCGGAGGCGTGGCCGACCTTCTGGACACGGCGATTCGCGAGACCGCCTCGCCCTCCGCCGGCGTGCGTGCCGCCGCGGCCGTCGTACTCAAATCCCTCTCAGTCCCTGAACGTTTCACTGGTCTGGCTGGTATTTTGAACGACAAACCCCAGGTTCTTCTTCCCATGTTGAAGGCCAGCGTGGAGCACACCAGGAGCGGCCAGGTGGCCCTGCTCTCCGTGCTGGGTCCTGGTCCCGCCCAAGACTGGCTGCACGAGATCCTGGAAGGGGCAGGTGTGGATCTGACCCCTTTCTACGCCGAAAAGCTGGACGATCCCGACGAAGCCGTCGTTACCCACGCCATTAAGGCTCTGGCGGGTCTGGGAACGGCTGAAGCCGTGCGGGAGCTTGCAAAGGGTCTCGCACGAAACTCGACTCCGATACGGAAGGCCGCCCTGGAGGGAATGTTGGGAAAGTACGATCCCGCGATACGTATGCCCCTGGCGCGTGCCTTGCGTGATCCTTCCACCGAGAACCGCCTCCTGGCACTCAAGGTCATATCCGGGTCGGGCGACAACCGCTTCGCCTGGGCTCTCTTGTCGGCCGTACAAGACAACTCCTTTCCCCAGAAGGACTCCGAAGAGCAGGCAGCCTTCTACAACGCGTTGGCCTCTTTCCACGATGATCGCACGGTGTCCCATTTCAAGGGTATCCTCTCCCGGAAGAACCTCATGAGGAACAAGGTGATCATCAACCTGCAACTCATGGCCGTGCGGGCGTTGGCCGAGGTGGGAACCGAGCAGGCCATGAACACACTGAGAGACTTCAAGGGCTACCGTTACCACGGCCGTGAGGTTCGCGACGCGCTGGATTCAGCCCTGACAGGACGGAAGGCAAGATGATCGAGGAGCAGGAAAGCAGGGAGATCCACAGCATCGGTGCTGCGGTGGTGGCGTATCTTCACGGTCTGACCAAGGCCCTTACCCTGTACGAAACCAACAACTCCGCCATCACGCGCCTGTTGGACAACCTGCACGAAAAGGTGCAGAAAACAGCCATGGCGGGGGGGGAAGGACTGAAGATTCAGCTTCTCGCCGAGGAATTCTTCATCAACGGCAGGCTGCTCAAGGTGGATGCCAAGCTCTACGAGAGGGCCAGGGAACTGGTGGCCACCCTTGCCCGGTTCGATATCGGCGAGTTCCATTTCGAGCCCGGAACAACGCGTGAAGACCTGGATGCCTTCACCGCCCATCTCTCCACCAGCATTCGCAGCAACGAAAACAAGATTCGCCCACAGGGCTACGGCTCGCTGAAGCTCGGCAGAAGCTCGGGGCAGTCGGTGGCCAGTTTTCGCTTCGAACCCCACAAGCTGGCCCTGCTCCTGTACGGCAGTCTCCTGGACCTGGTGGAAACCCTCTATGCGGAGCACGACAACCAGCGTGTCACTTCTTTGCTGCCCCTGAAGCGCAACCTGCAACTCATCATCGATGCCATGCAGGAACATGGCGGTATGTACCAGGTTCTGGCCTCTGTGCGCGATCCCGGCAGACGCGTGGGTCTCAGTCGTCTCAGGGTGGCGGCGGCTATAGATGCCATCGGGTTCGGTCACTACCTGGGACTGGCACGAACCGACCTCATGTACCTGGCCCTCGGAGGCGTGTTGGGAGGACTGGCCAAAGGCGAGTCACCCGCCGAGGCCGTCAGGCCGCTCTTTCACTTCAGTGGGCTCGGCGATGCAGCGATGCCCCTGGTTCTGGCGGTACACGACGCCAGGTCCACCAGGATGGGCAAGCCCGCCGGCGTTCCTGGCAGGATGCTGGCGGTATCAGAGATTTACCAGGAACTCACCGCCGCTGCCGACGACCGGCATGCCATGTCTCCGCACAGGGCTCTGGCCTCCATGGCGGCCGGAAAAGTAAAGGGTGCGGATCAAGGCGCTTCCCGAGTGTTCCTGGGCTACAAGGGCCCCTATCCGCTGGGTTCAGCTTTGCGCCTTGGCAATGGTCTGTTGGCCGTGGTGGTTTCTCTGGGGAAGCACGACGACAACAAGAAGGCACCCGTCGTGGCAATTTTGGGGCCCGACGGCAGGCTGGGAGAAACCATCGATCTGGCAAAGCGGAAGGATCTTCGCATCGCCGGCGCTCCGGATCCCGGCGACGTGGGGTTGGACCTTTCCAGAACTTGATGCTGGCTTCTGGGCGTGCCAACACCAGGCTTCCTAGTCGGGGTCACAGGATCCGTCGCAGAAGTTTTCCACCCTGCCTTCCTCCAGGAAGAGCCGTATCTGGTCCTGGATGGGTTGTTCGGTCCTGACCGTGTTGTGTACGTCGATGTCGGAATCCACCGGGATCGCTTCTTCCGGTTCTTCGACCCCGTAGTCGACTTCCACGTATGCCGAGCCTTCGAAGGGTGTCTTGGACGAGTCCAGGCCCCAGACCGGTCGCGCCGACGGTTCCACCAGCCATGCCGTGCAGGCTCTTGCCAGGTTCTGGGCGCCCAGCGTGGGAACCTGGGCATCGCCGATGCCCGCCTGTAGCAGGACGTTCTTCGTGGGAACCGTGTCGTCCACGGGCTGTTCGGTGATATATCGCGCCCATCCGGCACTCTCACCTGGATCCCAGATGGTTTGGACGAGGGCCAGGAGTACGGAAATATCTGTCCAGCTCGGATAGACTTCCTGGAAAATGGACAGGAAGACGTCGAAGTTGGTGGAGCGGGTCAGGAGGAGCGAAAACGGCGTGCCACCCACACCCAGGACCGCACGGGAGATGTCGGGCGAGAGGGCCATGTATGCACCCCCCAGTATGGCCCCCTGTGAATTGCCGTAGAAGTACAGGTGCGAGGTGTCGATGAGCGAGATGCCGTCCACCATGAGGTAGTCGTCCTGAGCCATTGCGCCCAGCATCATGCGGCCGCTCAAGAGCTGCTCGATGAAGCCCTGCTGGGAACGTTCCGGGACCATGGAGAAGTCCGAGAAGTCGTTCACAATGGCGTCGATGATGGCTGTGACGTCTTCGTCGTTCATGCCCGTCCAGTCCACGGCGAAGAGTACCCAACCGTAGTCCGCCGCCATTCCACCCAGGGTGGAGGAGTTGACTTCGGACTGGTCCCCCAGCAGGCCATGACCGTACTGCACCAACGTCCCGGGGCGGGGATCCGAGATGAGGGAGCAGGGAACCCTGATGGTGAACGGAACCTCCACCTCGCCGTTGCGGAAGGGGATGTTTCGGGAGTCCCTGGTGAGCCATGACGGGGCGTCTTGGGCGGTCAGGTAGAGGGGGGCGGTGAAAGTACCCTGCAGGGTCAGGCCGATGTCGGGCGGCGGGTCGTCTCCACAGGAGGACCATGTGGAGGTCGTAATGGTGTAGGGGGGGCCCGAATCCCCGGCCCAGGCGAGGGCGTCGTCTCGCATGGCCAGCATGGGGCCCAGGGAGTTTTCCGCGCTCACGGTCACGAAGTCCCAGGCCAGTTGAAGTTCATCCCTGGAAAAGCCCGCAGCTTCCAGCACCGGGAAGATGTCGGTTTCATAGTGCTCCCTCTGCCGTTCCAGGTCGGGATCCTGCGTGGTTGCACCGTCCCGCAGCATGGAGAAGCCCAGGGGGGCCGCGAGTGTGTTTCCTTCGCGATCCTGGAGGTGCCTGATGCCAACCACGTAGCGTTGGGCGTGTTGCAGGGGCTGAACGGGTCTTAGATAGAGGAGCTGCTGGTCGGGGTCGGTGGCCTGGGCTTCCAACTCGGCGAAGTGAGGCACTCGTTGGCCGGTGAGGGGGTCCAGGATGACGGTGGTGGCGTCGGAAGCCAGGTACTGGTCGATGTCCCGATTGCTGATGAGATTGTCGGTGGACAGTTCCGGAAACCAGGCCAGGAGAGGTCCCCAGGTGGAGAAGCCATCCTTGATGTTCCAGTGGTGGGGGTTCAGGGGGACGCCTGAGCTGTTGACAGGCCCTGTATGTGGGCCCAGGGACAATTGGTAGCCGGATGGGGTGTCTTCTGATTCGTCCAGGAAGAAGCTGGACGGGTACGGGAGAAGGCATTGGCTTTCATCCACCGGGTTGCAGTCGCCCCGAGGGCCGAGCAAGTCACCGGAGTCGGTCCCGTCTCCGGCAATACAGCCCGCCAGGGCCAGCATCGAGGCAACAAGGTTGATAGAAAGGTTGCGCATGCGAGATGCCCCTTTACAATCTTCTACCCAGATGTGGACCAAGTCTGCAAGCTCGTGGGTAACCGCCTCGCGGATGGCGGCTCGCTGGCCGGAGCCCCATGGCTGTTGCGATACCCACTTGCCATCGAACCGCCAAATGCAGGAGGCAGCTTCTTCTTCTTTCTTCCAGCCGCGTTCGACATGGGGCAGGCATGCGACACCTGTACTGGAATGGGGTCAACAGGTGGGGCAAGATGGTCGCAGCAACAAGAAACGGCCCTCCATATGGTGATTGGAACCGTGGGCCGTGAACGCGGGAGTTGGCACGATTCTTGCGCTAATGTGATTCCGGTATTATCTCTGTTTCAAGTGTTTCGGAGGATAGAACATGAGGTCGCTATTGGCAATGGCTTCGGGTTTTTTGCTGGTTTCCTGTGCCAGCGAACAGGGTTTTTCATCGGCATCGGATGGCAGCGGCGTGGGAGGTCCACAGATCTTCGTAGACCCCGAATTCCTGGACTTTGGACAGGCTGGCCAGGACGACACCGTAGTGCGCAGCTTCACCGTCACCAACGTTGGGGAAGGTGACCTGGAGGTTTCCGGTATCGAGATCGGAGCCGGCGTCGCCAGTTTCACTATCTTGAACGAATACCTGTCTTTCATCCTGCCGGAACAGGCCACCGAAGAAATCCAGGTGGCCTTCACTCCCCTGGGCGCCAACGAGCAGCAGACCGACGCCATAGTTTCCAGCAACGACGAGGAAAGCCCCAGGGTATCGGTCACTCTCTCGGGCGTGGGGATGGTCCCCGACATCGAAATCGACCCCAACCCCTATGACTTTGGCGAAATCTACCTGGGATGTGAGCGCAGCGGCGAGGTCGACATCATCAACGTTGGCGAGGAACCGGTCACCATCTCGGAGATCGGTCTGGATGCCACCCCGTTCACCCTCTACGATCCAAACATCCTGCCCCTCACCCTGGAAAACAACGGCGACTTCATCACGGTGGAAGTAGGCTTCTCCCCCGACCAGGAAGCTGCTTTCGCCGGCGACATCACTGTAATCAGCGATGCTCCCGGCAGCCCGGATCTGGGCACCATCACTGGTTCCGCCATCTACGCCGGTGACTACACGGATCGCTGGGAGCTGGACGAAAACCCACCTGTGGACCTGGCTTTCTTCGTTGACCGCTCCGGTTCCATGGACAACGACGCCTCCGACCTGGCTCGGAACTTCAGTACATTCATTGGCCAACTCTCCAACTACACATCGGACTGGCAGATCATGGTGGTCACC
The DNA here is from genome assembly GCA_024276675.1 of Myxococcota bacterium. Lineage (GTDB taxonomy): Bacteria > Myxococcota_A > UBA796 > UBA796 > JAFGLY01 > JAJRWT01. The sequence continues at coordinate 14,971 of JAJRWT010000003.1, forward strand.
AAGGACAGCGGCTGCAACAACAACGGTATCCTCACCCAGAGCCTCGCCAACTACGACACTCTCTTCCAGAGTGCGGTACAGCAGGGTGGCGGGTTCTACACCGAAGCCCTGCTATACCTGTCGTACCAGGCCATCGAAAAGACCGACTCCGGTGAATGCAACACCGGTTTCATGAGGGACGACGCCCTGCTGCATATCATCTACGTCAGCGACGAGCCCGATCAGTCACCCAACGACTGGAGCTACTACGTGTCGGCGCTCCAGGACAAGAAGGGCGACGCTGCCAATGTCAAGCTGTCCGCCGTGGCAGGGGATTATCCCGGGGGATGCGCCACCGCTGAAGCAGGAGACGGCTACTACCAGGCCGTGGCTGCCACAGGTGGTGAGTTTCTTTCCATCTGCTCCGAGTGGTCCAGCAACATCGAGGCCCTGGCCGACGCCTCCATACAGCTCTCCGAGTACAGCCTCTCCCATACTCCCGACCCCGACACCCTGCTGGTCACCGTAGACGGCGCCCGTGTCAACACCTGGCACTACGACGAAGCCGCCAACTCGGTGATATTCGACTCCAACATCCCCGAGGGCGGTGAAACCATCGAGATCAGCTACAGCTACCTGGTGGCCTGCGACGGTTGAGCCGGATCCCGCCGGGGCGCGAACTCGTGCCCAAAAAACTGGCTTGCGGTTTGCGGATCGAGTTGCCTGCCAGTCGGTAGGCCCGTCGCGAGTTCCCATCCGGAGAAGGCTCCCATGGCCGGAGCGGCCCAGTCCTTCGCCATGCAGGTCCGCGCAATGTGGGCCAGAGTTCATCATCTGTCAGGCGGGCTCGATGAGCGCTGGAAGGTAGTCTTCCGGGGGAGTGAACCCTCCGGCCAACAACAGGGTGGCTGCTATGTTCCCTATTCCCGGCTTTTCAACGGTGCTGTTCATGGCGAAGCGGCCCAACGGGTCCACCAGAACGAAGGGAACGGGGTTGAGGCTGTGGCTGGTGCGAATAATCCTGGAGCCGGCGGAATCCAGGGAATATCGGCCAGTTTTCTTGTCCACCTGGAACATCTGGTCAGCGTTGCCGTGATCCGCCGTAAGGAGCATCAAACCGCCGGTCTGCTCCACGCAGCTCAACAGGTCCGCCAGGCCGGCGTCCACCGCTTCCACCGCCTGGATGGTGGCCTGGAGTTCCCCGGTGTGACCGACCATGTCGCCGTTGGCGTAGTTGAGCCTGAGCTGGGAGTACCTGCCGGACAGCATGGCTTTGCAGGTTTCACGGGTGATCTCGGGTGCCTTCATGGCCGGAGCCAGTTGGAAGTCACCAGGATCGCTGGGGATCTCCATCCAGGTTTCCAGTAGGGGATCCCTGGGTTCCGAGCGGTTTCCGTTGAAGAAGTAGGTGACATGGCCGAACTTCTGCGTCTCGCTGATGGCGAAGGAGCTGATTCCGTTGGCGGCGAAATAGTCGGAGACGGTGCGGTGGATGGAGGGGGGAGGCACCAGGAAGAGGCGCGGTATGTGGGCATCTCCGTCGTATTCCATGATGCCCGCGTACAGGAGGCTTGGGGCGGCAGCGCCGTCCGGACTCCCGCGGCGGAAGTCGGTGGGGAGCATGCGGTTTTCGAAAGCTCTGCTGATCTCCAGGGCCCTGTCTCCACGGAAGTTGAAGAGTACGATGGCATCGCCGTCTTTCATGGTTCCCACTGGTCTCCCGGCCATGGGCCCCGCCTCGTGGACAATCACGAAGTGGGGGAGAAACTGGTCGGTTACGGTGGGGTTCTCCTTGTAGAGGGTGAGGATGGCCTCGCGGGCGGAAATGAATGTACGGCCGCTGCCGTGTACGTGGCAGTCCCATCCCCGCTGCACCATGCTCCAATCAGCCTCGTAGCGGTCCATGGTGATGTGCATCCGACCGCCTCCCGAGGCGATGCGGTAGTCCAGGCCCCTGGCCCTCTTGGATGAGAGCATGGCTTCCAGGGGATCCACGAAGCTTAGCGCGCTTCGCTCGGGGACATCACGACCGTCGCAGAGGATGTGTACGCGCAGTCGCCGTGCACCACCGGTCGCCGCGGCCTCGATGAGAGCGTGCAGGTGGTTGACGTGGCTGTGGACATTCCCGTCGGAGAGCAATCCCAGCAGGTGCAGGGTGGGGCGCTCGAGTATGCGATGCCAGAGCGCTGTACGGAAGACCGTGCCTTCGCGGAGAGCCGTACCCACGAGTTTTGCCCCCTGGGCGAACACCCGCCCAGCTCCCAGGGCGTTGTGGCCCACTTCACTGTTGCCCATGTCCTTGTCGGATGGAAGGCCCACTGCCTCTCCGTGGGCTGCCAGCAGGCACCATTGGTATTGCTCCAGCAGGCTGTCCATGGTCGGGGTGTTGGCCAGGTAGACGGCGTCACCATCGTCTCGGCGGCCCCATCCTACGCCATCCATGATGCACAGCAGAACCGGGCCTGGGTTTGCTTGTCCCGGGCGGTATCGTCGAAGCAGGAGTTTTTCGATGTCCATGCGGCATGTCTCCACGGGCGGATGATGTGTTTTCGGCGTCTTGGCTTTTCGGGTTTTCGGGATGCGTCCTGGAAATCACGATGAGTGGCTGATCTCGGTCAGCCAGTGCGATGTCCGGCCTTCCTGTTGTGTCGCTCTCTGCTATCAGTGCCATCCTCAGACATCCGATGGCAACGGTCTCGCAACGCGAGGCGGGTCCATGTGCTGCACAGAACCCAACCAGGCAACCCAGAGTACCCGCTGTTTCCATTTTTCAGGGGAGCTGCGAGTGACGGCCAACCCCTGGGCCGGGGCCCGCCCGAGACGCCTTTTCCACGGCACTATCACGCGGAGTGGTAACGTGCAGGACTATGCCGCGGAAAAGCGTTATCGGCTTCTTGCGTCTACGGTATCCCCCTGGAACCGTTTCCATGGTCTTGTTCGCATCCTCCCGTGTTTTCGGGTAAAGGGGCGGCGATTCTTCCACAGGCTGCATTTCTCTTTCTGCAAGGTGCTCCCATGAGTGACGAAACGCAAGGAATGGTGTCTACAGAACACGTTGCCGAGCCAAGGATCATCCCTGTCTCGGAGCATGTGGTGGAGATCGTGAGCGACTCGGGCCAGGGTGCCCAGAAGTGCGGGCAGATCTTCAGCACGACTTCCGCCAAGATGGGCAACGGGGTCTGGACAGTGGAGATCATCCCCGCCGAGATCAAACCGCCGGCCCGTTCCAGGGCGGGGGCCAGTGGAATCAGGATTCGTATCGGCTCCACCTACGTCACGAACATGGGTGACGAAGCAGACCTCGTGGTGGCATTCAACGAGCAGGTTCTCTATGGCAGGCTGGAGCAGGGAGCGTTCAGGGAAGGTACCATTCTGATCCTGGAAAACAAGTGGGCCAACGACTCGATTCCCGAGATTCGCGAGCAGTACGCTGCGGCCGTTGCTGAGTTGAAGGAACAGCGCCTGAATGTCATAGAGCTTCCGCTGGAAGAGGAGTGCCTGAAGCATACCCCCAATCCCCAGTTGGGCAAGAACATGTTCGTCCTGGGCATGCTCACCTGGATCTACATGAGGGACCTGGACAAGCCCCTGGCGGAGGTCGCCCACACGTTCAGGAAGAAGGCCCAGAAGATCATCGATCTCAACCAGAAGCTGGTCCGTGCAGGCTACGCCTACGCCGAAAAGGCATTGAACTTTCGTTTCCGTGTGGATCGTTGGCCCAACGAACAACCTCTCGTAGTCATGAATGGCAATGAAGCCCTCGCCCTGGGTGTAATGGCGGCCGGCATCGAAACCGTGGCCATGTACCCCATCACGCCAGCCACTTCTGTCTCCCACACCCTGGGCGATCTTTTCCACAAGGTGGGCGGATTCCTGCACCAGGCCGAAGACGAAATCGCGGCCATCGGTTTTGCCATAGGAGCATCATATGCCGGCAAAACCGCGTGTACCGTCACCTCTGGTCCCGGATTGGCCTTGAAGACCGAATTCATCGGTCTTGCCTCCATGGCCGAGATCCCGCTGGTGATCATCGTGGTGCAGCGGGGAGGGCCCAGCACCGGCCTGCCCACCAAGGTCGAGCAGGGCGATCTGTTGGCTGCCCTGTACGGTGCGCCCGGCGACTCCCCCAAGGTGGTGTTGGCAGCCGCCACGATAGAGGAGTGTTTCCACATGGTGGTGACAGCGCGTCAATTGGCCGAAAGATTCCGGACCCCGGTCATGCTCCTGACCGACACCAACCTGGCCACGGGAGTGCAGCCGTTTCCAAGGCCGAAGGTCGCCGGGGAGTGGATGCCACCACCCATCGACCAGTCACCGTGGAAGAAGAACCTGGATCCCTTTGCCTGGGATCCCGAGACCGGCCTGTCCTCGAGGCCTGTCCCGGGGCAGCCGGGTGGTGAATACGTCCTCACAGGCCTGGGGCATACCCGCAAGAGTCACGTCGCCTACGACCCCGACTCCAACCAGTTGGGAATGGACATGCGCAGTCGGAAGCTTGCCGCGCTTCAGGCTACCCTGAAACCCCCCAGGATCAACGGAGACCCGGAAGGTGACCTGCTGGTGGTGGGCTGGGGCTCTACCCTGGGAGCAATAGAAGAAGCAGTGAACAGGGCCCGTGGCGAAGGGATGAATGTCTCCTCACTGCACCTGCGTTTCCTGTCTCCCCTGGAGCCTGGACTCACCGAGATTTTCAGCAGGTTCAAAGATGTACTCACCGTCGAAATCAACTACAGTGACAAGCTGGAAGACCCTCTCATCACGCCTGAAAACCGCCGGTATGCACAGCTCGCCGAGGTCCTGCGAATGACCACCCTGGTAGATGTGGACTGCTGGTCGAATGTCTTCGGCCAGCCCCTGAGACCTGGCCTTGTCTATGAAGAAATCCTGCGTCGGCTTTCGGCCTGACCGCTCACCCACTGAACCTGGCAATGTCTGTACCGAGGTACCAAGGAGCCCACCATGTTTGGATTGAAGACGGATTGGACCCTCGACATTCCGGATCGTTACTTCACACTGGACGACTACGAGGGCAACATCGCCCGTTGGTGCCCGGGCTGCGGGGATCACGCCGTGCTCACGGCTGTTCAGCGGATCTGCCGTGATGAGCAGCTTCCCCCCGAGAAGACCGTCGCGGTCTCGGGAATAGGATGCTCCAGCCGCTTTCCCCACTACATGGGTACCTATGGGTTTCATGGCCTCCACGGTCGTGCTTTCCCCGTAGCCTGTGGTATCAAGGCTCGAAGACCCGATCTGCACGTCTTCGTGGCTACGGGCGACGGTGACTGCTGTTCCATAGGCTCGGCGCACTGGATACACGCCGTGCGCTACAACATGGACATGACCGTGATGCTGTTCGACAACTTCATATACGGTCTCACCAAGAAGCAGACCTCCCCCACCACCTACAGGGGCTTTTCCACCAACACCCACCCCAGGGGCGCCTGGCTGCCCCCCATGAACCCCACGGCCGCCACCCTGGGCTTCACCAATGTTTCGTTCATGGCCCAGACCGTGGACTGGAACCCGGCCCACCTCCACGCCACCCTGCTGGCGGCATTCAGGCACAAGGGATTCAGTTTTGTGCGCATCATCCAGCGTTGCCCCACCTATACCGGCGCCCTGTGCGATGCGCTTCAAAGAGATCCCTCCCAGATACTGCTCCTGGAACATGAAAGAGGCATCAGGCTCGACCCGCAGGTGGGCAGGATCTATCCCAACAAGATGGAGCACGACCCTTCAGATTTGGTAGAGGCCCAGCGCATCGCCGCACGGGATGATCTCATGCCCATCGGATTGCTTTTCCAGGACACCTCGCGCCTTCGTTATGACCAGTACAGCTCTGAAGGCATGAACACCCCTGTCGAAAGCAAGATACGTGTCATCGAACAAGAGCTGGACCACTACGCCATTTAGGGCTCGCAATACGGCATCCCCCACCGCCTGACCTGGAAAAGACAGCCCGGAACATGTAAGCCCGGTGGACGATGGCGGTTGTACCCAGGGAGGACTTCAACGTGGTCAAGCAGAATCACTCCGGAAAACCCGATAGTGAGCATGTGGAAACACCAGCAGAGATCTCCGGCTCGACCGAAGCCGAACTCTACGATGCTCCAGGTATCCCCTCAGAAGCAGAAGACGAGGATCCTTCCCAGAGGGTGGATATCGAAACCCAGGAAGCTCCGACTGCCAGGCTCCCCACGGAAGAAGAAGACCTTCCCGCCCTCTTCACCTTCGATGAAAGCCCCTCGCCACGCGAAGCCGACCTGGCGTTCAGGCGTGTTCGGCGTTTCCATGTGAGCGGTCCCGAGTCCGACTACGGCGACACCATCGGCGACGACTTCCTGCCGGCCCTGCTGCATCCCTTTCGGGACAAAAACAAGATACGTACATCGTATCCGCTTTTCCTGTTTCCTCCGGGCCAGGTACAGGACGACAGGCTCACCAGGCCGGTGAACAGGTATCTCATGGAAGTTGTGGAGAGCTTTGCTCCCCAGGAAGAGCAGGCCCGTATACTCAAAGACAACCTCAAGCGCATCGAGCGATTTTTGAGAAAGGCCCTTGAAGGGCAGCCCCTGCCCCAGGACGCCTCCTATTTGATGGATTGGGCCTCCAATGCCTTGATAGCCGAATTGGCACTGTCCAGGACCGCCAGCGAAGAACTCGAACGCGACATGGAAAGCCTCCGGGAGGCCATCCCTCCGGGAACCACCCTGCTGGGCTTTGGCGAGCACGCCACCTACAACCTGCTCCTGCACGCGGCCCGGCACTGGATCCCCGCACGGCGGCAGTCCTTTTTCCTCGAGGTTCGCGATCTATCCAGAAAGCTCCGCGATCTCCTGGAAGTGGAACGTCAGAAGTCCCAACAATCGCGCTCCGCCCACGCCTTGCAGCACTCCATGGGCGCTATTGCCGAGCGGTTTCTGGACTTCGACAACCTGGCGGGCCTCATCGGTGAAATACAGGGCACCGAGCCCATGCCCGAAAAGCGCTACCGGAGAATCACGGAGACCCTGGCAGTCCTGGATGCGTTCCTGGAGCAGGACGAAGAACCCCATATTATCCTCGTACACGCCGGGCAATTCCCTCCCGACTGGGTATCGGGCTCGTTCAGATGCGAGGTCTTGAAAAAAAACTCCCCCTGCCTGGCGGCGGCTGACATCTTCCGGGAACGGGCCTCCAGGATGGCCGAAGTCTTCAAGGCCGTGCGAATCGCTCGTCTGGAGGTGGCCGGCGAGTTCGAGCCAGGGCTTCACAAGCCGTTGTTCAAACACTGGACCTGGCAGTCGTTCAACCGGGACGAGTTGCGACTCCTGGCTCCCGTGGTGGCGGTCGAGGATCCCGACTCCCTGGTGGGGCAGGCCCTGGTCTCTCTTTCCAAGCTCATCATTTCCGGCCTGCCCGTTCACGTTTTGGTGCGCACCGTGGCCACGGGCAGCCCTGGAATCGGTTCAGACCAGGATCCCTTGACCACGTTCCGTTTCGAGCTGGGTTTCCTGGGAATCAGCTACCGGGAAGCCCTGGTGGAGCAATCATCGGCCGCCCGTCCCAACCACCTGATGGAGAGTTTCAAGAGGGGACTGGACACCACACGTACCTCCATGTTCGTGGTGGCCTCCGGGCTTTGCCGAGCAGGAGTAGTGCCGAGACTCGGGGCATGGCTGCATTCCGGCGCTGCCCTGGAGAGCCGGGCCCATCCCTTCTTCCGCTATGACCCCAGGGGGGGCGAAAGCTGGGCTGACCGTTTCGATTTTTCGGGCAACCCCCAGTACCAGTTGGATTGGCCGGTGTACACCATGGACTATCGGGCTCCCGATGGCTCCATCGAGACCATTAAACTGTCCTTCACGTTTGCGGATTTTTGTCTGCTGGAACCTTCGCTGCAGGATCATTTCCGGCATCTCACCCCAGGATACGACGAAGACGCCGTCATCCCGGTACATGCCTGGGTCAAGCTCCCGTGGGCAGAGGCGCTCCACAAGGTTCCCACGGTCTGGGCAGTGGACAGCAAAAAGCAGCTTCACCGGCTCGCCATCTCCAGGGCCCTGGCGCTGGCCTGCAAGGACAGGCTCCTGTACTGGAGATCCCTCCAGGAACTGGCGGGAATCAACAACGTGTACGCCAAGCGAGCGGCAGAGAGAGCCAGGGAGATCGCCCGCGTGGAGGCACAGGCGGAGTTGGCCGAGGTGCGGGCCAGGTATCAGGAAGAGCTGGACCGGATCCAGCGTGAGGCCGCCTCCGGGGCAATGGAGCGCCTGGCGGCAGCTCTGGTTGGCGGAGACATCACTACCATGGGGCTTCCCGCTGCTACTCCGCCTTCGGGAATGGACGTGGGTATCCAGGCCACCGAGACAGAGCCTGAGGCCCCTGCCCAAAGCTCCACGGAAGCGGCACGGGCTTCCGAAGCCGAAGAAGATCTGAGCTTCGAAGATCCCTACATCGATACTCCTCTTTGCACGAGCTGCAACGAGTGTGTGAACATCAATCCGGCGGTGTTCACCTACAACGCAAACAAGCAAGCCGTCATAGCCGATGCCGCTGCCGGCACCTTCCAGGATCTCGTAGTGGCCGCGGAGAAGTGTCCGGGTCGTTGTATCCATCCGGGAAAGCCCTTGAACCCGGACGAGCCCGGACTCGAGGCTCTGCTGGAACGGGCCACTCCTTTCAACTAGCTGTACCACGGGGATCTCAGCCACGAGGTGTCTCATGTCCACCGTGGCCCTTGCCGCTGCGATAATGACCGGGCTCGGTTTGTCTTTTGCCATAGTCCTGGCGGTTGCTTTCAAGTTTCTTCACGTTCCGGAGGATCCCAGGATTGCCCACGTTGAAGAACTGCTGCCAGGTTCCAACTGTGGCGCTTGTGGGAAACCCGGCTGCCGGGCCTTTGCCGAGCAGGTGGTGGCTGGTGCGGCCCTGCCGGGGCTTTGTACGGTGACCGGCGTGGAAGGAGTGCAGGCCATAGCCGATTACCTGGGCGTGGATGCCGGCTCTACGGAAAAGCGGGTGGCTCGCCTGCACTGTGCCGGGGGCGCTGCCCATGCCCGTGGCATCGCCGCCTACGAAGGGCTGCGCTCCTGTGCGGCAGCGGCGCTGGTGGGAGCCGGAGGCAAGGCATGTAGCTGGGGATGTCTGGGCCTGGCCGATTGCCAGGTGGCATGTTCCTTCGATGCCATCCACATGAACGACGAAGGACTTCCGGTGGTGGACATCCACAAGTGTACCGCTTGTGGAGACTGCGTGCGTGCCTGTCCTCGTGATCTGTTCGTCATCGAGCCATTCTCCCTGAAGCTGGTGGTGCAATGCCGGGTTCCATTGAAAGGTGACCAAGCCACGGCCCTTTGCTCCGTCGCCTGCGATGGCTGCGCGCGCTGCGAGTTGGATGCGGCACCTGGCCTGATCCACATGGAGAACAACCTCCCCGTCGTGGCTCCCCACCGGGAGGGGGACGCGGGCCCCAAGGCCACCTACCGCTGCCCCACCGGAGCCATACAATGGGTTGAAGGGCGACAGTTCGAGGCGGAAGACGCTGTCGAGCGCCCAAGCAGGAGGCCCCATGCACTCTTTGGTTGAAGCAGGAAGGCGAGTGCTCCGTGCGTTGCTGGCCCAACCGGGACGCCCCGGGGAGATCCTCATGGAGGACGCAACAGCCCTGGATGGGACCACGGCAGTTGCTGTCACCGAGGCCTGCATCGCCCAGGTGGCCGCGCTGGGGGCGGCTCCACCAGCTCTGGCATCCGAACGTGTATGGAAGGACCAGGTGCGTCGGAGCAAGGTGAACATGCTGGGAGAGACGCTGGACTCCATACAGGCCGGTGGGACCAGGGGCTCGTTGAGCACCGCCATGGGGCTTGCATCGAGCGGTGTCCGTGCATCAGCCTTCGCCTCGGGGGCTGACCTGGGCAGCCTCCACGACTTGTTGTCCATGGCGGTAGGAAGGCGGCTTCCGCTGGTGCTTCATGTAATCAGCCGAGCACGGAGCAACGCTCTGGGTTCGGGGCATGATTCCTGGCACGCCGTATCGGACACCGGCTGGGTGCAACTACAGGCCAGCGATGTCCAGGAGGCGGTGGATTTCGCTCTCATCGGTCGAAAGGTGGCGGAACAGGCCCTGGTTCCCGTGATGGTGGCCATGGACGGCGAACAGACGGCATCTTCAGTGCAGAACGTTCTTCTTCCCACTGCCGAAATGGCGAGGCGCTTCCTGGGTTCACCACGGGACTCGGTGGAATGCCCCACTCCCGCTCAGAATATGTTGTTCGGCGCCCATCGTCGCAGGCTACCTCGGTACTTCGATCTGCAACGGCCAATGCTGAACGGCGCGCTCATGGATCGCGATCTCTGGGCCATGGCCCAGTTGGGGGGCAGAGCCTTCTTCATGGAGCATCTGCCCGCAATCCTGGACGAAGCCTTCAGCGCATTCCATGGGCTGACCGGTCGGCGATATCGCGCCATCTCCGGCTTCCAGGCCGACGACTCCCAGTACCTGGTTCTTGTGCAGGGCAGCGCGGCGGAGGTTGCCGGGTCGGTGGCCAGAAAACTGCGTCTTGACAATGGTATCAAGGTTGGTGTCTTGAGCATCAAGTCGCTGCGCCCATTTCCGACGGACCAGGTGGTGGAGGCGCTGAGAGCGCGTTCCGCCGTGCTCATCATGGAAAGGAGTGATTCCCAACTGGCCGCGGAGGGTCCCCTCGCGCGAGAGATACGGGCTGTACTGGAACAGGCCCAGGATCGGAGTGTGCGGGATCCACGTCGGGGGCACTCCATCCTGGACCCTGGGCAGAAACCACGTCTATATTCCGTGATATTCGGCCTCGGGGGGCTGGCACTCCGGGCGGCCGACCTGGCCGCTGCCGTGGAGAAGATGCGCCGTGGAACATTGAATTCACCCGTCTACCTGGGACTGGATCCTGGCCGCGGAAAGAGCAGCTACCCCGCGAGACAGGTTCTGCTGGAGGCTCTGGGACGGGACTATCCTGGGTTGGCGGATCTTGCCTTGAAGGCCAGCACGCCACTGGATGTCAGCGAACCGCAGACTTTCGCCCTGGCCGTCAGGAGAACCTGCCATGGGGACTGGGAAGCATTGGCCCGGCGAGCGGCGGTTCTTCTCCACAAGGTGTTGGGAGGCCAGGTACGCAGTTTCTCGGGAGATACATGGGATCGTCACCACGACCTTTGCACTGACATGGTCGTTCATGGAAATACAACCCCCCTGGATCCGGGCGCAGGCACCAGGCCGGATCTCGTGATCCTGCCGTTCCCGGTCCTCGGCAACACCGGGAATATCCTGCCGCTGGACGATTACCCAAAAGACAACGGTGTACTGTTGGTTCAGATGGATGGTTCCGACGACGAGATCTGGTCCGCACTGCCCTTCGAATCGAGGCAGGTGTTGCACGATGGCGATGTAGGCCTGTTCATCTCTCCCCTGGCCGCGACCGCCACCCAGGAAGATGGAAAGAACTTCCAGCAGGAAAGGCTCCTGGGAGCCTTGTTCCGAATCCTGGAGGACTGTGGGGCCATGCAAGTTGGCCGGAACCGGGTCGTGACTGCCCTGGCTGAACTCATGGGCGACCTTTCCCAGGGCGGGGTACAGCGAAGGATGGATGCCTTCAACGACGGTTGGGAGCGTGTTCGTCGCGTGCCTGGACTGGATGCACGGTCCTCCCATCGAGAGCAGGTTCCACCAAGGATTACGGTCCCAAACCTGGCGCCTCGCCACCACAGCATGGAACCAACCCTGGACAACGTTCCGCGTTTCTGGCGCCAGGCGGCTCTTCCCATCCAGGAAGGCCGGGTGAGCGAACTGCAACCCGATCCATACCTGACCATGGACTCGATGCCCCCTCTGACATCCACCTTCCGAAACATGGGAAGGCAGGGCGGGCCCCTGCTCCGGTTTCGTTCACAGCGGTGTACCGGCTGTGGGCGCTGCTGGATTGCCTGCACCGAGGGAGCCCTGGGAGCACTCGCTCTTCCGATGCAGAAATGGATTGAATCCGCTGTCACCATCGCGGGAGAAGACGGCGAGTCGGCGGATTCCATGCTCCCCCTGGCTCGCCAGTTTGCAGGAATCGCCTGTCGCCTGTTGGGCGAAGGAAAGGTGCAAAAGGGGACTCTGGCGCCAGTTCTGCAGGAGTTCCGCGCTCGCCTGCGGGAACGTGCCACCATGTCTGGCGACCGCCGCAAGGCAGTGGAAAAGGCAGCCTTGGCCGTGGAACGGGTCATTGGTCACCTGCCTCTCGCCCTCACGGAGCCTTTCTTCCACGAGGCCGATCGTCTCTCGCCCGGAAAGGGGGAGTTGCTTTTCATCGCATGTAATCCCGATGCCTGTCGTGGCTGCGGAGCCTGCGTGGAAGCCTGTGCTGAGGGGGCCCTGGAACTACTGCCCTGGGACCAGGATCTCCAGGAACAGCAAAGAGCGCTCTGGGCCTTGTGGGAACGCTTGCCAGACACTCCCGGCCCTTCCATCCATCGCGTGAGCAGGGATCGGCGAGTCGGGCTCCTGGCTGCCCTGTTCCTGAGCCGGGCATGCTCTCTTGCGCTGGCGGGCGGAGACGGATCCGAAGCTGGTTCCGGGGAGAAGCTTGCCCTGAGGTACCTGGCCGGTCTGGCGGAATACCACCTGCAACCCATCTTGCAGAGGCATATCGAAGAGCTGCACATCCAGGGCGATGCATTGACAGCAGCTATCCGAAAGCTGCTGGCCAGGGCTCTGCCAGTAGACGATCTGGCCAACTTCGCCCAGGTCCTTTCTCGACAACGATCTCGTGATGCCAGGCTTGAAGAATTGTTGCTGGAATTGGAATCCTCTGGCCATTCAGCACTGGTCGACCTCACCCGGCTTCGAAGACTCGTGGACCTGGCCAGGCGTTTCGAAGAGCTGCGGTGGCGCCTGGAGGAAGGCCCCAACGGCTTGGGGCGTGCTCGTGTGGGGCTGGTGGTGGCCGATGGGGCGGTCGCCGGCTGGGCGGCTGCCTTCCCCTACAATCCGTTCCAATCGCCTGTCATGGTGGGCAACCTCACCGAGAGCGCCTCTCTGGCCAGGGGAGTATTGGAAGCCATGTTGCGCCAATCCGTGCAGGATTTCGAGCTTCTGCAGCAGGTGCAACATGTGCTGGATGATCAGGGGGCGATCCACAGCCCATCCCAGCCCGGTGAACCACTGGCCTGGCACCAGCTTACCAGCGACCAGAAGCGGTTGGTTCCTCCTCTTCTGTTGGTGGGCGATGAGTACCCGCTGGACCACCAGGGTCTGACGGACCTGGCTGGCCTTCTGTCGTCGGATTTGCCCGTCAAGGTGTTGGTGATGAGTGGTCTGGCCTTCGGAAGCTGCCAGAGCAGGGCCATGGACCTCCAGTTGGTGGAGCCCCCGCCCTTGTCGGAGCTGGCAATGCTGGGGCTGGGAAGCACCAGGGCATACATAGCCCAGGTGTCCCTGTCGGAACCGCAGCACCTGGCGGAGACCCTGCTGGAGGCCATGGCATACGAAGGCCCGGCTCTGATCCGGATTTATGCTCCCAGCCCGGAGCGGCACGGTTTCAAACCAACGGCCACGCTGCGGATGGCGGAGCTGGCGGTGAAGAGCCGAGTATTCCCCTTGTTCCGTTTCAATCCCGACAAAGAAGGGGTATTCGGTTCCTGTCTCGACATCGGCGCCAACCCTGCCCATGAACAGACTTGGCTCGAGGAATCCGGCAATCCACCCCTGATGCCAGTGGACTGGGCCACCCGGCAGGCTCGTTTCGAAACGAGCTTCTCCCCATTGCTGGCCTCGGCGCCGGGGCCGACGCCCTTGTTGGATTTCCTGGGCCTTCATCCTCGCGAGAGGCGTTCGCGCACACCATTCGTGCAGATCACTGGACCACATGGCCCGCAAAAGATGGCGGTGGCTCCACCCTTCGTGCAGGTAGTGCAGGAGCGTATCAGGACATGGATGTCATTGCAGGAGATAGCCGGAGTGGTGACCCCGTTCACACGGCAGGTGAAGGACCAGCTCCGAGAAGAGCTGGAAGATACCCATCGGGCCGAACTGGAGGCTCTCCGAGCCGACTACGAGGCGCGTATCGGGGCCATGAGGCAGGAAACCCTGAACCAGGCAGCCGCCCGGGTTCGGGACAACCTCCTGAAGATGGCAGGCTTCCATGGTCCGCGGAACAACCCGGTAGACGAGTGAGCCAACCATGAGCCTTCCTGGCACCGCTGCACGGTTTCCAAGCTTCAGGCACGGGATCCACCCCGCAGGCCACAAGGAAAGCACTGCCGGTCTGGCCATTGAGCATCTCCCTTTGTTCTCTCACTACCTGCTGCCCCTGGGGCAGCACATAGGTGCGCCATCGGTACCCGTGGTTTCCGTGGGAGATGGTGTGATCCGGGGGCAGCTCCTGGCAGAGCCCGGAGGCTTCGTCTCCACCGGCCTGCACGCCCCGGTCACGGGGCATGTAAGCCACATCGGCCCGCGCAGGCACCCCAACGGTCACCTCGTTCCTGCAATCGAGATTCGAGCGGATCCCTTTGCCGATGATCGTCCACCGCCGCCGTCGCCCACCCATGCAGCGGGTATGGATCTGGGCGATTTCGTCAAGTTCGTCCAGAAGGGCGGCATGGTGGGCATGGGAGGAGCAGCCTTCCCGACACATGTCAAGTACGCTCTCCCACCCGGCAGAAGAATACGGAGGCTGGTTGTCAACGGTGCCGAGTGCGAACCTTACCTGAGCGCCGACCACAGACTGATGTTGGAGAGGCCCGAAGCGATCCTGCGCGGAACGGCCATCGTGGCCGAGCAGTTGGGGGTGGAGGCCGTGTATCTCGGGATCGAGGCCAACAAGCTGGACGCTCTCGATGCCCTGGAGCGAGCGAGATGCGGTTTTCCCGACCTGGACGTTCTCCAACTGGTTCCCCTGGCGGTGAAATACCCGCAGGGCGCGGAGAAGATGCTCATCAAGGCCATCACTGGCCTGGTGGTGCCTGCCGGCAAGCTTCCGCTTGACGTGGAAACAGTGGTGAACAACGTGGGCACCATGGCAGCCATCGCCGATCTGTTCGACCTGGGGAAACCCCTGCTGGAGAGGGTGGTGACCGTGGCTGGATCCGGAGTTCGCAGACCGGCCAACATGCTGGTGCCCCTGGGGACCAGCGTGCGGGATGTCCTGGAAGCCTGCGGCGGCATCAGCGAAGACACCAGCATGGTCATCATGGGCGGTCCCATGATGGGAATGCCGCTGGCAAGCCTGGATGTTCCCGTACTCAAGGGAACCAGTGGAATAATCGCGCTGGCCGCGAAGGATGTCCGGGTTTCCGGGACCTACGGATGTGTGCGTTGCGGTCGCTGCCTCCAGGCCTGTGCCAATTTTTTGAATCCTTCCCGCCTTGGGCGGCTGGCGGCCGTCGGGCGTTACCAGGAGATGCAAAAGCACTACTTGATGGATTGCATGGAATGTGGCGCCTGTAGCTATGTCTGTCCGTCGGGTATTCCCCTGGTGCAGTTGTTCCGCATGAGCAAGGCGGAGATCCGCAATCGAGAGGTCGCCACATGAAACACACGGCGCCAGGGTTGGTGTTGCGCACCGCCCCTTTTTTGAAACATCCCACTGACACGCCAAACCTCATGCGGCAGGTGCTGCTGGCACTGCTTCCCGTGGTGGTTGCGGCAGCGGCCTTTTTTGGCATGGCTGCCATGCTCGTGGTGGGAGCGTCCACGCTGGGAGCTCTGGCCACCGAGTACGCGTTCGGTCCATCCAGGAATCGGGGCTCCACCTTGCACGATGGCAGCGCCTTGCTCAGCGGTATACTGCTGGGCCTGACCCTGCCGCCCTCTTTTCCCTTGTGGATGGCCTTCCTGGGCGGCATTGTCGCCATTGGGCTGGGCAAGCTGGTCTGGGGCGGCTTGGGGCAGAATCTCTTCAACCCGGCACTGGTGGGGAGGGCATTCCTGCAGGCGGCCTTTCCAACCACCATCACCACGTGGGCACCACAAGGGCAGGGTTTCCTGCACCTCAGCTCCGCCAACCTTGCAGCCCCCCTCATGCAGGCCCGAGTAGACACGATAACGGCGGCCACTCCCCTGGGCCTGATGAAGTTCCAGCACGAACTGACTCCCCTCTGGTCACTGCTGGTGGGGAATAGCCCTGGGTCCATCGGAGAGACCAGCTCGGCCCTGCTCATAGTTCTGGGTCTGTGGCTTGCCTGGCGAAGAACCTTCGACTGGCGAATACCCGTTGCCATACTTGTTACCGTGGCGGTGTTCGCCGGTATCCTCTGGATCGTGAATCCCGAAACCTACCCATCGCCCCTGTTCATGCTCTTCTCCGGGGGCCTCCTGTTCGGTACCCTTTTCATGGCCACCGATCCCGTGACCTCTCCCATGGCCCCGCTGGGGGTCTGGCTTTTTGGCGTCGGTATTGGTGTGCTGGTGGTACTCATACGTCTATGGGGGGGGCTGCCAGAGGGCGTGATGTACGCCATACTGCTGATGAACGCCGCGACACCGTTGATCGACCGGGTCATCCAGCCGCGGCCTTTCGGGCGCGGGAAGCACAATGTCCTGGAAGGGGATGCAAGGTGAACCAGCAGCAGAGTGTTTTGCCGGAATCCGCCAACCTGGGGGCTGACCAGCCCAGCTCGCTGCGACTGATCTCTACGCTGGGGCTGGCGGGCTTGATCTCGGGGCTCTGTCTCGTGGGAATCTACACGATCACCTTGCCCCGCATCGAAGCCAACAAGGCACGAACTCTCAAAGAAGCAGTGCTACAGGTGCTTCCCGGCTCGGTGAGCATGGAGGAGCTGGTTTGGAACGGCCAAGGCCTGATCCCCGTGGAGCAGGCCGGCGAGGCCAGCTATACCGAATCAATATACGCCGCCTACAACCGGGATGGCAGCTTGGTCGGCTACGCCATTCCCGAGGACGGTGCCGGTTTCCAGGACACCATTCGGCTCATTTATGGCTATCGCCCTGACAGCAGAGAGATCGTCGGCATGAGGGTGCTGGAGAGTCGCGAGACCCCTGGTCTGGGAGACAAGATCTACAAGGACCAGGCATTCCAGGAAAATTTTCGCGCGTTGAGCGTGAGCCCCGAGGTGGTGGCCGTGAAGCACGGCTCCAAGAATGCCCCCAACCAGGTGGATTGTATCACTGGGGCCACGATTTCGTCCAAGGCCGTGGTGCGTATCCTGCGCCAGGGTAACCAGACCTGGCTGGAGCGCATCGACAAAAGTGCGTCGGGCACCACGGAGAACGGCAAGCTACCAGGTGTTCCAGGCGCTCGGAATGGCGAAGTCAGTGTACCGTCGGCGGAACCGGGAATCGAGTCTCGGCGGCCAGCCCTGCCCGCCGGTTCCCAGGGGAGGTGAACTCTTGCCATCGATACCAGCATCGAGTCCAGGTGGCGGCTCTGGTTCCCAGGGATCGGGAGTCGCAGACGGCGATTGGGAACGTGTACAAGCGGAGTTCATGAAGGGTATCTGGAAGGAGAACCCTGTCTTCGTGCAGGTGCTGGGTATGTGCCCCATGCTGGCTGTCACCAACTCCGCTGTGAACGCCATGGCCATGGGGGCTGCAACCTTCTTTGTGCTCGTAGGTTCCAGCTTTCTTGTTTCCCTGCTCCGAAACTTTATTCCCAGACAGGTTCGCATCTCCACCTACATAGTCATCATCGCCACCTTCGTTACGGTGGCCGATTTCACCCTGCAGGCGCTGTTGCCGGACATTCACCGCGAGCTGGGCGCCTTCATCTCGCTCATCGTGGTCAACTGTCTGATCCTGGGCAGGCAAGAGGCATTTGCCTCCAAGAACACCGTGAAACACGCCGTGGCTGATGCCGTTGGCATGGCCGGAGGCTTCGCCATCGCTCTCCTGTGCCTGGGCAGCGTTCGCGAAATCCTTGGCAGCGGCAGCCTGTTTGGAGTCTCCCTTTTCGGCAGCGGCTACGAACCCTGGGTCATCATGATTCTACCCCCGGGGGGCTTCATCATGCTGGGTCTCATCCTGTTGTTCTTCAACTGGCTGAAGTCGCGGAGGGCCCACTGGCTTCAGAGCCTTGACAAGCTCGGGGAGGGGGCGAGGTGATGGCGGAACTGGTCTGGATCTTTTTCAGTGCCCTGCTCATCAACAACTTCGTGTTGTCGTACTTTCTGGGGCTCTGTCCATTCTTCGGTGTCTCCGGGCGCCTGGACACCGCGTTCAGGCTTGGGTTGGCCACGCTCTTTGTGATGGTGATAACAGTGGTATGCGCCTGGGCCCTGAACACCTTCGTGCTGCCTTACGCCCCCTACCTGCGGCTCATCAGTTTCATTCTGGTGATCGCCAGCACGGTGCAGTTCGTCGAGATGTTCATCAAAAAGGTTTCCCCAGCACTTTTTCGTGCTCTTGGGATTTTCCTGCCCCTCATCACCACCAACTGCGCCATCCTTGGACTGGCCCTGTTCATGACCAACCGTGAGTACGGGCTGCTCCAAGGGCTCGTGTTCGCCCTGGGAGCCGGGGCTGGGTTTACCCTTGCCCTGGTGTTGATGGCTGGGCTTCGACAGGAGACGGAACTCTCCAGCGTACCTTCCATCGTCAAGGGCACGGCAATGAACCTCCTCATGGCTGGGATACTCTCTCTTGCCTTCATGGGCTTCGCCGGTCTTTTCAGCGCCGGGAGCTGATTATGCAGCACCTGCTCGCCGTGCTGGGATTGTCCCTGGCCTGTGGACTCTGGGTGTTGGTGCAGCGCTTCGTGGCGGCAAGGGATCCGGGCCAGCCCGGCGTCGAGGGAGCCAGGCGTTGCAGCCACCACGAGCCTGGCTGTGCGGAGAAATGCACCGACCCGGATTGCTGTGTGTCTCAGCGGAAATAGCAGTCCCGACGGCTCCTGGGAGCCGTCGGGAAAGAGGCTGCGGGAAACGGTCGGCTCGGGCCCCGGCGAGGGGCGCCAGGCGGCGCCGGGGATATGGCAAGATGCCGCCAAACTCGAGCCTAGCGCTCCCCCCGCTGTCGGGATGGGGCTGGCAGTGCGGAGCATCGCGGGGCCAGGGAGTCCATGAGCGTTTTGTCCAGTGAAGGCTCCGGCTGGTAGGCCACGCCAAGGGCCATGGCCAGCTCTGGAGTCGAAAGGTACTGGCTTCGCGAGCAGAGTTCTCGTAGCGATTCCGGCCCTTTTCTGTGCTTGCCGCCCCGGCTCGTGGGCTCCGCCAGGGATCGGAGCGAGGCGGCCACGCGCTGGCGCAGCAAGATGCGGAGCGCTGTGCGGCAACGGGCGTGTTGGTCCCTGGGAAGGCCATCACAGGTTTCCATGGACAGCAGGTCCAGGTCTTCCATCGCCACCTGGAAGAACTGCGTCCATATGCGGCGGGCGAGCCTGTCGTCCAGGGGCAGCCCAGCCAGGTCAGCCAGGTGGAATCGTTCCCTGTAGGCACTCGTGGCCTCTTGTATTGAACTCTCCAGGAGGGAGGGTTTGTCTTGTGGAATCGTCTCGCCCCCCTCCCATGCCCCTTGGCTGGTTCCCATGTTCAGGGCTGCTCCGTCTTGCCCTGCGCCTGTCAGGTCGCGGGCCAGGCTGGCGAAGAGGTGCATGAGGCAGCCGGAGCGGTAGGGGCCGGTCCTGGAGCACTGCTGGGCGGCTTGTTCGTATTGCCCGTCTCTGCCCAGACCTTCGGCCAGGTAGAAGAAACACTCTCCTCGCCAGGGCTGGGTTTCCAACTCGGCGCAGGCTGTTTCCATCTGTGCTCTGAAATCCTCGGGGCACATTCTGGCTGTGTCCGCGACGCACCACTCCCGGGTGTCGGGATGCTGGATCTCCTGGCAGGTGGCAAGTGCCTGGGATGGACTTGTCGTGCGGGCTGCCGCGCTGAACAGATCCATGTCATTTTGCTGGCACGAAGCCAGCAGGCTCGGCGCCAACAGCCACAGAGCACGCGCCAACAGCTTGCGCGGCAGGCGGAAGCTGCTATCAGGCCCGGCAGGGCCTGGTATTCCCAGGTGCTCGTTGAAACGGTTTCGGAGAAGACACATGCTGTTTCTGCTCTCCAACGACGACGGTATCGGTGCTCCAGGCCTGGCAGCACTGGAGAGGGCGTTGTCTCCCATGGGCAACTGTCTGGTGGTGGCGCCGCTGTTGGAGCAGTCCGCTTCCAGCCATGCATTTACCATGCACCGGCCGCTTCGTGTACATCGTATTCGCCAAGGCTGGTACGCCGTGGACGGCACACCGGTGGACAGCGTCTACATGGGACTTCACCGGCTCTGTTCGAAACCGCCGGCGCTGGTGGTCTCGGGGATCAACAGGGGGGCCAACCTGTCCAACGATGTGCTCTACTCCGGCACTATTGCCGCCGCCATGGAAGCCGCAATGTGGGGAATACCCTCCCTGGCCGCCAGCATCCTCGTGGACTGGTCCGTGCCTCCAGATGACCATCACTGGGACAGTGCCGCCCACTTCGTACGTCTGGCGGTTCGCCGGCTCCTGGAACGCCCCCTCCCCCAGGGCGTAATGCTCAATCTCAACGTTCCCGACCTGCCACGGGATCGGGTCAAGGGTCTGCGGGTCGCTCCTCTGGGCCAGAGAACCTACAGCGCCAGGGTGGAAAAGCGCCTGGATCCCTGGGGCAGGCCCTACTACTGGTCCGGCGGTGCCCACCTGGGTTTTTCCGGTGATTCCAGCTCCGACGGTCCCCTGGTGGAGGATGGCTGGGCTGTGATCACACCGCTTCGGCTCAACTGGACCGCCCACGGCTCCCTCGCGCGCCTTCGTGACCAGGGCTGGGAATGTGACGGGGCTTGCCCAGAATCGGATTGAAGCGTGATGTGGCCGGTCAAGGGTTTCGGTTTCGGTTATTGAAGCTTCTTCTCGCCATCCGTTCCACAACCCAAGGGAAGAAAACACCGATGACAGACATCATTGAACGAGTAAAGGCCACAATCCGCGACGTACCGGACTTTCCCAAGGAAGGCATTCTGTTCAAGGACATCACACCGGTGCTGGCCAGCCCCGCGCTGATGAAGGGCATAACCAACCACTTCGCGAACCGTTACAAAGACAAGGGTGTCGACCTGGTCCTGGGCATGGAGAGCAGGGGTTTCCTCTTCGGTGTGCCACTGGCCATGGCATTGAACGCTTCGTTCGTTCCGGCCCGCAAGCCGGGCAAGCTGCCCTATCACACAATCGGGTACGAGTACTCTCTGGAATACGGCACCAACCGCCTGGAGATCCACATCGACGCCATCGAGCAGGGCCAGAGGGTCCTGGTTGTTGACGATCTCCTGGCCACGGGCGGTACGGCTGCCGCCACGTGCAAGCTGGTGGAACAGCTCCATGGCGAGCTGCTGGCGTGCTGCTTCGTGGTGGAGCTTGGATTTCTCTCTGGTAGGGACGCCCTGAAGGGAATCCAGGTTGATAGCCTGGTGGTCTACTGATCCTGGACCTCTCGGCGCCGTCCCGCTGTTATTCGGTCCCAGGTTTCGACGACTGCTCGTTCCAGGTCCTGCCTGGTTCCGTTGTTCTGGATGACGTAACTGGCCCGCTCTTCCTTTTGGGCGGAGGACAACTGTGACGCCATCCACTGGCGGGCCATGGCATGGCTCATGCCTCGATTCCGTACCATGCGTTCAACCTGCCGTTCCGGTGTGCATGTGACCACGAGCAACAGGTCGAAGCTGCGATAGGAGCCGGTCTCCACCAGCAGGGAGGCCTCGACTACGGCCGCCCGGTGGGCTTGTGCAGCCTTCCTGTCGAGCCAGTCCTTCGTCATGCGAAAGACCCTGGGGTGAAGAACGGCTTCCAGGTGCTTCCGGGCTTCGGGGTCCCGTCGCACGATTTCGCCCATGGCTTTTCTGTCCAGGCGGCCTTCGGGAGAGAGTACGGCCTTGCCGAAGTGATCCACGATTTCCGCCAGGCTGGCGGAGCCGGGCTCCACCAGTTGCCGTGTGAGCTCATCGGCGTCCAGTACGGGAACATGCAGTCGCTGGTGCAGAAAACGCGCAACCGTGGATTTGCCGGTGGCGATGCCTCCGGTGAGGCCGATCCTCTTCAAGGTGCCTCTCCCTGTGCTATGCGCTTGAGCGCCCTGTTGATGTGCCTGTAGAGTCGGGGCGGAGGCGAGGATTTTAGGCTTGCCCGGAGCGCGGGGATGGCTTCCCGGGATTCCATGAGACCCAGGATGTCGGCGCAGACCGGTGCAACATTGGCCAGGTCGAGGGCTTGTACGCAGGCGGGTACTACCATCTGCTGGAAGTCGCCAAGGATGGCCTGTGATTCTGCGTAGGCCAGAGAAGCTTGCCTGGAGGGCTTGACATCGCGGAGAGCTTTTTTCAGGCGTGACTTCAACTCGCGGGCCGCAAAGAGGCGGTCGCTGCGGTCGGTGCCGTTGAGGTCCGCCAGGTATCTGTCCAGGCTGGTGTCGGGAGAGTCGGGGGTCAGTAGGTAACGGGAACCCGACGCCATGAGCACAGGTGCCAGCAGCGGCAGTACCAGCAGGAGGGAGAAACGAAGCGGTGGCTTCATGGGAGCCCCAAAGGACCAGGAGATCAGGCGTTGAGTTTTTCGATATAGCGAAAGATGGTGCGGGGATCCACCTGCAGATCCCTGGCGGTCTGGGCCTTGTTCCAGTTGTTGATCTCCAGGACCTCGCGTACGTAGTTCTTCTTGAAGTTTTCT
Source organism: Myxococcota bacterium (assembly GCA_024276675.1). Classification (GTDB taxonomy): domain Bacteria; phylum Myxococcota_A; class UBA796; order UBA796; family JAFGLY01; genus JAJRWT01. The sequence goes on from JAJRWT010000003.1 coordinate 37,575, forward strand.
TCGGCTTCGGCCAGAGGCATGACATGGCGGCGGTCCGTGGGCTTGATCCCGAGATCCTCGGCGTTCAAGAGGGCCCGATCACTCATGATGACGGCGCGTTTCACGCGGTTTTCCAGTTGCCTCACGTTGCCCGGCCAGTAGTAGCCCTTGAGCGACTTGATGCAGGAGTTGGTGAAACCCTTGGCTCGCTTGTCGTACTGTTCCGCGTACTTGTTCAGGAAGAACCGTGCCAGGAGGAGGATGTCCTCGCCCCGGTCACGGAGGGGCGGAAGGTCGACGGTGACCTCGTTCAGGCGGTAGTAGAGATCTTCGCGGAAACGGCCCGAGCTGATCTCTTCGGGCAGGTCCTTGTTGGTGGCGGCCAGCACCCTGATGTCGATGGGTCGGGGCTTGATTTCGCCGATGCGCTCGATCATCCGCTCCTGGAGGACCCTGAGGAGCTTGACCTGGAGGTTCATGGGCATTTCGCAGATTTCGTCCAAGAACAGCGTGCCCCCCTGGGCGGCTTCGAACTTGCCAAGCTTGTCGCCCACGGCTCCGGTGAAGGAGCCCTTCTTGTGGCCGAAGAGTTCGCTTTCCAGGAGGTTTTCGGGGATGGCGCCGCAGTTGATGGAGATGAATGGCTTGCGGCGACGGTCGCTCAGGCGGTGTAACTCACGGGCCACCAGCTCCTTGCCCGTACCGGTTTCGCCAAGGATCAACACCGACAGGTCGGTTGGGGCCACTCGCCTTATGACCTTGAACAGCCCCTGCATGGCGATGCAGCTCCCCACGATTTCACCCTGCCCCGAGCGGCGGAGCTGATTGCGGAGGTTGCGGTTGGTGGTCTTGAGTTCGTTCAACATGAGGGCGATGTGTACCAGCAGGGATGCCTGGCTGGCGAACACCTGGAGCATGGCCAGATCGCGTTCGGTGAACAGATCGGTGATGCTATCGTTGCCCAGGTAGAGCGCACCCAGCAGGTCGTCTCGGTAGATGAGGGGGACAGCCATGACGCTGGACAGGCGCAGGTCCACGACACTCCTGGCCTTGGCGAACTTGCGGTCGTGGAGGGCATCGCTGACGATGACGGGGTTCCTTTCGCGAACCACCTGCTCCAGGATGCTGTCGCTTATGCGAGAGAGATCCAGGCGCTCCTTGCCCACGTTGTGGCTGGCGGCCAGGTGGCGCCCCCCGTCCTGCATGACAATGACGAAGCCCTTTTCGGCTCCGGTCAATTCCACCACGTATCGGAGGAGCTTCTGGAATATCTGGTCCGCGGCGGAGTCGCGCATCAGCTCGCGGGAGAAGTCAACCATCTGGCGCAGGGTGCCCAGGGACAGGTCCGGCGAAGCCTGCTCGGCGTGTTGGATGGGCGGGATGCCGCTCAGCACGGAGATCTCGAAACGGCCCACCAACAGGTGATCTCCTGTGTTCAGGTCGGCGGAGCGGATTCTGCGGCCGTTGAGGTACAACTCCTTGCTGCGGTCCAGGACCATGGCCAGGTAGCGGGAGCCCTTCCGTACCAGGTTCATGTGGCTCGCCGCGACCGTGGGGTCGGCCAGGACGATGTCGTTTCCAGGTGAACTGCCGATGGTGATCAGGGGCTTGCGCAGAAGAAAGCTCGTGCTGGTTTTTCTGACGGGATCGTTGATCTGGAGATAAGCCATGCGAGTCCCTGTGGAGGTTCATTGGCGGTATTCAACAGGCAGGAAGTGTTGTTGCATCAGGGCCGGAAGGCTCCGGCTCGTGGATGGAGCCAGCCGCCAGCCGTAACCGCCTGTTTCGCGTTGGAGAAGTATATCCCGAAGTGAGGCTGTTTTCCGTGCCTGTTCTGGCTTGTTCTGGCCTGATGGTGAAAGTTCCAGGCCAGGTCCTGTCGGCTATCGGGAGCTGCCGCCACCCTTTTTTTTGCCCAGGGTGCCGTAGATCCCGATACCGGTGCCATTTGGGGCAACCATGGGTGCGATCCCCAGGGTGCCATCCTGGCGGGTCCAGTTTGTCCAGGCGCTGGCCATGCTGGCCGCCCAGATGCCGTAGAAGACGCCCGTTGCCACCTGTTGGGCCCAGAACCTGGTCTGCCAGGATTCCCTGGCGTCGTGTTCGTTGCTGTAGATTTCGCGATGCTGGCGAAGGTAGATGTATTCGCTCAGGCTCCAGGTGGCAGCCGCCACCTGGCCCGTCAGGATCATGGAGCCCAGGGCGGGCCTGTCTGTCCTGAAGTGGTAGTAGCCGAATGGAAGGAGCGTGGTGAAGAAGGCAGGGGGCCTGCCTGCCAGGTCGTCGGCCTGGTCATGGGTGGTGGCGTCGGAGGGTGCCATTGCGATGGTGGTGGCTCGAACCGTTTCGTAGAAGTCCACCACATCGGGAGGATGCTCGTAGGGGTCCAGGCGGTAGTGGGGATCTTCCGCCAGGATCGCCGAGAAGGCGTCCCAGGCGGCATCGGTCTTGCCCTCCACGAAGAGTACCTCGCCCAGGAAGACACGGGCTCTTTTCCGCAGCTCGGGATCCACCACCGATTCGTCGTTGAGCAACTTGGTGATTCGGGAGCGGGCTTCTTCGTGGGAACCTTCCAGGAAACAGCGTATGGCATCTTCCAGGCGACGCGACGGATCGGGCTCCTGGGCCATGAGACCCGCGGAATACAGCAGCACCAGGAACTGTGGTAGCCGTCGTTTGAAAAGCATGTTCCGGAACTTCGCCGTTCGCAGGCAGGTTTGGGGTGGATACGTTAGAAGGAGCCAGGGGGAGATATCGTTCCAGGTCTTTGCTCAAGTGATCTATGCGGAAACTCGAAGAACATCCACGGTGGGATGAAATGCTCGCCCTGAAAGATACTCTCTCTCTACGGGAGTTGGGCCATCACTTCGGGGTAACACCATCAGCCATCATGGCTGCGTTCAAACGAAATGGCATTTCGCGTAGCCCGACACGTTCCGGTCCCAAGGCAAGCGGCTTGCAGATGGATTTTTCCCAGCCACAAGCATCGGCACATCTGGCAGTGAGCCGAGCCGACCACCAGGTAATCGAATCCTGGTACCAGGGTCGTTTCGAACCGGTCTTTGCCTACAAAGTAATGCTGCGCCACGGCCCGCTTTTCGTCATGGCCCCGAACCTCCTGGATGCCGTCGAACTTGCCAACACTGCCACCAGGTGTGAAATCCTCCATGTGGACCTGGTGGGCAGAGCCCTGTAGTCCTGATCTTTCCACCGTGGCACTCGTAACGACACCCTTTCCACAAACACCGCTCCCAACATTCGGTACAGCCATGCTCAATATCGGCATCGGAGAGATGCTGTTCGTCCTGGTCCTGCTGCTCGTCTTCGTGGGGCCCGAACGTCTACCTGCCATCCTGCGCTGGGCAGGTAGGCAGTACGCCCAGGTACGTCGAGCAGCCGCCGAAATGCAAAACGCCTTCATGAGCGAAGCCGACATGGCCAGCGGCTCCAAGCCCCTGGGCCTGCCGTCCCTGTCTTAACCTGCCGACACAGGTAACACCGATTTCGAGCCCGCGGCGGAAGTATCCGGCTCAGGCGACGCCGCACCGCCGTCCCAGCCTGACTCGGCCGACGGCTCTGCCGGGGCATCGACCGCTACTGATGCCAGCGTTGGAGATGGGGACTCCCCCCTGGAGCAGGACGACATCCCCACCCAGGACGATCCCCCCCAGGATCCGCCCCTTTCCAGGTTCTCCGGTTAGCTGGTTCCCAGTGGTCTTCTTCAGGCCTGGCGGGACACGAGCGGCTCGTTCCTGCCTGGTCCGCTGTGACTATACAACAACCTGTTCCTGGTACACGCCAAAGACATCCCTCAGGGTGTCGGAGACCTCTCCCAGGGTGCAGTCGGCAGCCATGCAGGTCTTGATGTGGGCCATGACGTTGCCCTCGCCCGCCGCCGCCTGGGACAGGGCGTCCAGCGAGTCTTGAACCTTGGCCTGGTCCCTCTCGGAACGGAAACGTCCCAGGGATTCTGCCTGCCCACGTTCCAGGGCCGGGTCGATACGCAGCAGTTGGCCGGAGTGTTCTCCGCCTTCGGCGTGCTTGTTGACGCCCAGCACGATGCTCTCACCCTTTTCCGTGGCTAGCTGTGAGGCATACGCGGCGTTCTGGATCTCGCGCTGTGGAAAACCAGCTTCTATTGCCGCCACCATTCCCCCCAGCTTGTCGATTTCGTCGAAGTAGCCCATGGCCTTTTCTTCGAGCTGGTCGGTCAAGGCTTCGATGGCCCAGGAGCCGCCCAGCGGATCCACGAACGATGTGACCCCGGTTTCGTGGGCGATGACTTGCTGGGTGCGCAGTGCCAGGGTGACGCTGTCGACGCTGGGAAGGGCCAGGGCTTCGTCGCGGCTGTTGGTGTGCAGGCTCTGGGTGCCGCCCAGGACCGCCGCCAGGGCCTGGTAGGCCACACGCACCACGTTGTTGTCGATGTGGCGGGCGGTGAGGGTGGAGCCGGCGGTCTGGGTGTGGAAGCGCAGACGCATGGAGCGGGGGTCGCGTGCTCCGAAACGTTGTTTCATCAGCCGCGCCCAGAGTCTGCGGGCGGCTCGGAACTTGGCGATTTCTTCCAGGAAGTTGTTGTGTGCGTTGAAGAAGAATGAGAGCCTGGGAGCGAAGGTGTCGATCTGGAGGCCCGCGGACAGGGCGGCTTCCACGTATGCCATGCCGTCGGCCAGGGTGAAGGCGAGTTCTTGCGCGGCGGTGCTGCCTGCTTCACGGATATGGTAGCCGCTGATGCTGATGGTGTTCCATCGCGGGGTGTGCCTGGCGCACCAACGGAAGATGTCGGTGACTATGCGCATGCTTTGGCGGGGCGGGAAGATGTAGGTCCCGCGGGCGATGTACTCCTTGAGCACATCGTTCTGGATGGTGCCCCGCAGTCTGCCCAGGTCGGCGCCCTGCTCCTGGGCAAGGTTCATGTAGAGGGAGAGCAGTATGGCCGCCGTGGAGTTGATGGTCATGGATGTGGAGACCTTCTGCAAGGGTATGCCCGCAAACAAGGTTCGCATGTCGGCGATGGAGTCTATGGCAACACCCACACGCCCCACTTCCCCCATGGCCATGGGATGATCGCTGTCGTAGCCCATCTGGGTGGGGAGGTCGAAAGCCACGCTCAAGCCGGTCTGGCCCTGATCCAGCAGGTAGCGGTAGCGGGTGTTGCTCTCGGCGGCGGAGCCGAAGCCGGCGTACTGGCGCATCGTCCAGTGACGGCCACGGTACATGTTGGGGTAGACACCGCGGGTGTACGGATATTCGCCTGGGAACCCGATGTCGCCAAGGTGGTCTTCTTCGGGTTTGTCCAGGGAGGTGTAGAGATCCCGCACGGGATCGCCATCGGAAAGTGTGTGCTTTCGAGCAGGTGCTTTTTGTTTTTCGAGAATAGGAGCCAGGGTCTCGCCTCGCCAACGTTCCAGGTCTTCGCGTTTCATTTCGCCCTCCGTCCGGCGGTCGATTGTTGATGACGGTGAAATTGCCCTTCCAGGGAAGATATTCTGGATCGGTCGGTGGCTTGGCGGGTTGTTTCCCTGGTTGTTTCCAGGTTCAGCCTGCCTTCGCGGCCTGGGACTTCTCGCGGCACTCCTGGAGCTGTTCCTTGCCCAGGGCAAGGTCCAGGACTTCTTCCATGCGGGAGCAGAACAGGAATTCCAGGTCGTTCTTGATCTCTTCGGGGATTTCTGGGAGATCCTTGCGATTTTTGTCGGGCAGGATCACCTTCCTGATGCCGGCGCGGTGAGCAGCCAGGACCTTTTCCTTGATGCCGCCCACGGGCAGCACAGCGCCCCGCAGGGTGACTTCGCCGGTCATGGAGAGAGTGGGGTCCACCTTTATGCCGGTCAGCAGGCTGGCGATGGCGGTCATGATGGTGGTGCCGGCGGAAGGGCCGTCCTTGGGGATGGAGCCGGAGGGTACGTGGACGTGGATGTCGATCTTTTCGAAGAGGTCTTCGTCAACGCCAAGGTAGCTTGCGCTGGCCCGGATATAGCTGCGAGCCACCCCCACGGATTCCTTCATGACATCGCCAAGGTGCCCCGTGAGCTGCATGGTCCCCTTGCCCTTGAACTTGGTGGCCTCGATGAAGAGGATGTCACCACCGGCAGCGGTCCAGGCCATGCCCGTGGCCACGCCGGCCACGGCGGTTCGCTCGGCCACTTCCTGGTAGAATTGAACCGGGCCGCGGATCTCTTCCACCTTTTCCGGGGTGATGGTGGTCTTGCCCGTGATCTCTTCGGCGGCCACCTGCTTGGCGGTCCAGCGGCAACATGCGGCGATTTCGCGCTTCAGGTTGCGGACGCCCGCCTCCCGGGTGTAGGAGGAGATCATGACCTTGATGGCGTCTTCGGTGAATTCCACGAGGTCGTCGTTGAGCCCGTGCTCGTCGATCATCTCGGGGATGAGGAAGTCGAAGGCGATCTTGATCTTGTCTTCCTGGGTGTAGCCGGAGATGTCGAGGATTTCCATGCGGTCGCGCAGGGCGGGCGGGATGGGTTCCGCCAGGTTGGCAGTGGCGATGAAGAGCACCTTGGAAAGGTCGAAGGGCACGTCCAGGTAGTGGTCCATGAAAGAGAAGTTCTGTTCCGGATCCAGGACCTCCAGAAGCGCGCTGGAAGGATCGCCCCTGTAGTCCATGCCCAGCTTGTCGATTTCGTCCAGCACGAAGACCGGGTTGTTGGTGCCCGCCTTCTTGATGCTCTTGATGATCTTTCCCGGCAGCGAGCCGATGTAGGTGCGGCGGTGGCCACGGACCTCGGCTTCGTCCCTGACGCCTCCCAGGCTGACGCGCACCAGCTTGCGGTTCAGGGCTCGCGCAACCGATGTGGCCAGGGAGGTCTTTCCCACTCCCGGGGGCCCCACCAGGCAAAGGATCGGGCCCTTCATGTCGGGCTTCAACTGCCGTACCGCCAGGAATTCCACCATTCGCTGCTTGACCTTTTCGAGGTCGTAGTGGTCTTCGTCCAGTATGCGCTCGGCTGTCTTGATGTCGTGGTGGTCTTCGGTTGACTTGGCCCAGGGCAGCTCCACCAGCCAGTCCAGGTAGGTGCGGCTCACCGTGTACTCGGCGGCTCCGGGGCTCATGCGGGTCATGCGCTTGAGTTCCTTGATGGCCACTTTTTCTACTTCTTCCGGCATGTTGGCTTCTTTGATGGCGGTTCTCAATTCCTCGAACTCTTCCTGGCGTTCGTCAACGTCGCCCAGCTCTTTCTGGATGGCCTTCAACTGTTCCCGCAGGAAGTACTCCCGCTGGGCCTTGTCCATCTCGCCCTTCACTTCGGTCTGGATCTTGTTGGAGATCTCCAGGACATGGATTTCTTTGATCAGGAGCCGGAGTACCCTTTCGATGCGTTCTTTTGGGTCCAGTATTTCCAGCAGAGCTTGTTTTTCGGCTACATCGATGTCCAGGTTGGAAGAGACGATGTCGCTCAAGATGCCGGGGTTGTCGATGGAGCGGACCAGGAAGCCGGCTTCTGAAGGTATGTGGGGAGAGAGATCGATGATCTTCTGGGCCAGCTCCCGCAGGGTCAGGAGCAGTGAGTCCAACTCGGGGCGGTGCTCGCTGGGTTCTTCGTAGACATCGGCTTCGGCCCGGAGGTATGGTGAGTCGGCAACCCAGGAGCGGATACCTATGCGGGCCAGGCCCTGGATGATGACGTTCAGCTTGTTGCCGGGCATCTTTACGGATTTGAGGATCTTCACCACCGTGCCCATGCGGTAGAGGTCGTCGTGTCCAGGGTTTTCGGTGGAAGGGTCTTTCTGTGAGACGATGCCCAGGAGCTTGTCTTTCTTGAAGCAGGCTTCTACTGCCTTCAATGACTTTTCGCGCCCAATGTTGATGGGGAAGGCCAAGACGGGGAAGATCACCGTGTTTCTGATGGCCAGTATGGGGAGATCCAACTCGCCGGGGAGGTTCCCGCTGGGGTGTTCAAAGGTGGGTTTTTGGGGAGCCATATGTGGGGAACTCCGGTCAGGGTTGGGTAGATGGCCACAGGTTCGGCCATTGGGGGCAGGCTTCTATAATTCCATGGGCAGAGCCCATATATTTTTCCTGCCACAGGCGTGATCTGCACAAGGTTATCCACCGGGGCAAGTGGGTCAAGCGGCATTTGCAGCATCTGGGGATGCGCCCGGATGGAAGCGGTGAAAGAGTCAGCCACCGTGGCAACCCGAGGAAGAGCCCGGTCCCCCGGGATGATGATCACGAATGGTGGGCACTCCTCCTTCTGGGAGCCTGCCCTTCGACTTGAGCAGTTTTTCGTAGGCGGGTTCGTTTTCGGGTTTCCAGGTCCTGGTTTCAAGGGACTCTTTCGTGGGAAGCAGCTTTGCCGGTGGCCGAGCCTCCCCGTACAGATCCCAGACCACCAGCGGGCCCTCCGTGGCGCTGGGCGAGCCCAGTACCTCCATGAGCCGGTTGGTCACCTTGAATGGTAGAGTGTCGGCGAAGTCCCGCTTGTCGGGATCGGAATCCAGCAGGCGCCGCCCCACGGTGTCCACCAACTCCCGGTGCAGCACCACCCAGCGATAGCCTTCGTCCAGCAGGGAATTCAGGCCAATGGAGCTGTTCCTGGGGGCTGGTATGTCGGGGTGGTAGATGACCTTCCTGAAGAAGTAGATGGGTTGCCTCTTGAGGCGCTTCTTGTAGCCCTCCGGCCACAGCAGCCTGGCGTTTTCGCCCATGCCGCCGAACATGGGTTGGTGGTGTATGGTCTGCCACACAATGGACGGCTGGTTGATGCCTATTGGCAGGTGGATGATGGCGCCGCCCTCTCGGCCGATCCAGCGAAAGGTCTCGGGAACGCTGAAGTCGCGAGTGACGAAGGGCCATTCGAGCTGTCGGTGCTGCTCGAAGAGGTTCAGGGCCAGCAGGGCCAGCACCACCGCGAGAGGGACCGGGCCGCGGCCAGCTCGACTCAGCCGGCCGTTCTTGGCGTTGCCCAGGATCCGGAAGAGCTTGTCCAGGGCCAGGGCGATGGCCAGGGAGAGGCACAGAAAGGCCATGACCACCAGGCGATATGGGAACCACAGCCGCGAAAGGAAGGGCACGAGATGCCAGGAGAGGATGTATGGCAGGTTGGAGATGGTGTTTCCATCCGATAGCGGAACAGCCGGCCCAAGGGCGAAGAGCAGCATCAAGGCGGCGCCCCCCATCCAGGTGAGCCTGTCCCGGCCCAGGAACAAGGCCAGCAGGATTCCCCCCATCCAGGTGCAGTAGCCCAGCATTGGAGCCCCCCAACGCTCCATGAGCCAGTAGCCATGGAGGGTATCGCTGACGTTGTTGCCTGGGGTGGCCGGCAGCTCCAGGAGACTTCCGGTGCTGGCTCCCAGGCCGACGAGGTTGCCGTCGTGGGCGGCCGCCATCATGGGCAGCAGGGCCGGGGCCACCAGCAGCAGGGCGCAGAGAGCTGCCATGGCGTAGCGCAGCAGGAGCCTCCCGCGGAAGGGCGTGCGCAGGAACTGCAACGATCCCAGCCAGCACATGAGCAACAGCATGAAGTGACCCATGAACCAGTAGGTCCATGCCTGGAGCGCCATGAACACCCCTGTGAGGACCACGTCTCGCCTCCTGGCCGCCGATGTCCCCAGGACCAGGAAGCGCTCCATGGCCAGGGGCAGGAACCAGAGAAAGGCCTGGGTGAGGCGGCCGCAGGTTATTTCGAACAGGGTGTAGGAGCAGCTCTGCCACAGCAACACTGCTGCGAAGGCGGATACCGGGAGACGTGGACCCGCAAGGATCTCACGGAGCAGGGGAGAGCTGGGGAGCGAGCGGCCATGGGCCCCGTTCAAAACCCGCCTGGCCAGAACCCTGAATGTCAGGGCGTTTCCCAGGAGTACGAAGGCAACGAAGACGGGCTGGTACCTGGGAAATCCCAGGAGCGCCCTGAAGGGCAGCGCCACGAGGGCATCCAGGAAGTTGTCGCCGGTGTGGGCGAAGATGTCCTTTCCCAGGGGGTAGAAGAACAGATCAGTGAATCCCGGGTTGTGGAGATGGACCAGGCAGTCCTGAATCCACCAGTAGAACCACAGGGTTCCGTACAGATCCACCCCGTCTCCCACGACGGCTGAACCGCTCAGCAGGGCGGGAAGTACTGCGATGATGGCCACAAACAGGTAGGCGCCCCACTCCAGGGCTCGTGGGACTCCGGTCTCGCTGAAAGTCTGGGAGGATGCCATGATGGGCTTCTATTCCTGGCACCGTATTTTGTCGCAGGTTTTGCGAGCCTTGCCCGCATGGGCAGTCATTGGCCCGTTGCTTTTTCCACTGATTGAACATATGTTCAAAGCATGGTTGGAGATCGCGCTGCAACCTTGGCCCGACTGAGGGGCATGATACAGGCCACCGGGGCCTCCTGCTCCGCTGAACCCACCGTCACCAGGAGCACGGGTATCGCTGCCTTGGACTCACTGATCCGTGGTTGGCCCTGCCCGGGGTTGGTGGAACTCACAGGTCCCGTGGGAGCGGGCAGGTTGGGGCTGATTCTGCCAGCCATGGCTGCCGAAACCGCTGCCGGTCGAGTGGTGGGCGTGGTGGATGTCCTGGCTCGTCTCTACCCGCCGGGTCTCCGGGGCCTGAGCTGGTCCCACCTGTTGCTTGTACGGCCCGGGGGCGACCGGGCCCTGTGGGCGGCCGAGCAGATGGCAGCCTCGGGAGCCGTGGCCATGACCGTCCTTCTGGATCCGCTGCCGGTGGGGCGTGCCGGCTATCGGCTCCTGCGAGCCGCGGAGCGGGGCAGAAGCCTGCTGGTGCTGGTGGGGGAGCAGCCCGATTTCAGCTCGCCCAGCAGTATTCGCTTGTGTATCCGTTCATCGGGGCCTGGCGGATTGCTGCTGGACGTACTCAAGAACGGCCCCGGAAGGCGGGCTCGACAGGCCAGGATCAGGTTGGAACGTGCTGATCCTGTTGGTCAGCGGAGCGGCTGATCCACATGGCCAGCGCTTGGATGGCTTCGGATCGGCCAGAGTAGATCTGCTGCCGGGTGGTGGTCAGCAGAGCTACGTCCATGTCCAGGCGGCCCAACACGTTGGCGAAGACCAGGTGGGAGCCGGTGTTGAGCAACTGCCGTTGGGCGATGCGCAGAAGCTGTGCGGTGCTGGTTTGGGGAGCGGCTGCCTTGAAGGTCACCAGTCTGATGGCGGGGGACCATTCGCGGATGCGGGGGGCGATCTTGGGAGTTCTGCGAAAACGCACGGTCCATTCTTCCAGGCCGCTCACCACCTTGCCGTGAAATGGGTCGGTTTCGTAGTCACCCACGGCAGCGGCATGCACAACCGTTCCTTGGGGATTACTCCGTACCCAGCGCTCCATGCGCGCCATGAGATCCCGTGTGCTGGAAAATACCTCTGTGGAGATGGGTAGATCCCGGGCGCGGCAGATGGCTTCGGGATGGCCCAGGAGGTGTGTCTCGTGGGTTTCTTGAAGCAGCCCGGCCAGTTCCACGCCGGTTTTTCCGCTGCTGAAGGCGGAGATGAAGCGCATGGAATCGATGGGGTTGCGCGTGGAGCCAGCGGTAATGAGCAGAGCTGGTTTCATGGGGTCGCCCGGTGATGGGCCGGAGTCGGAGTTCTGCCGGGTTCAGGTCTCGTCGACGATGCGGATGTCGTCCGAGAAGGCATCTTGCAGCCTGGCCTCGACGGCCAGCCTGAGGGTGAAGGCGGCCGAGGGACAGCCGTGGCAGGCGCCCGTAAGGCGTACGTGGACGTCGTTGCCGTTTACGCGTACCAATTCGATGCTGCCGCCGTCGGCCTCGAGAGCGGGACGTATCGATTCCGCCAGAACCTGTTCCACTGCCTCGGGGGTGGGAGCCACGGTGGAGTCGGCAGTGGTTGAAGAGGTGTCTGTGTCTTGTGGAGTGAAAGCGGACATTGTTGTGCCTTTCTGGGTGGTGGTTGCCGGATTGCTGCCAGGCCCTGACAGGGACCGAAAGAGTTTCTTCAATGTTGAACGGATCATTTTGATGAGCTTCCCCGGCGCGTAGTGCATGTTGAAGATTCTATCCGTGTTGGCAGGATATGCATTGGCGGATTGTTGGGAAGGTTTCCTTGATAGGATTCCCGGGTAATTGGTCGAAAGCTCACCGTTTTCGATCTTCTTGATCTTGTGGGAGGGGGTCCAGGGCCCTGGACAGCAGATAGCGCTGCTCTGTAACCGTTGAGCCGTCCGTTCGCTTGGCTTCCACCTCCATGATGGCGCCCATGTCTTCGAAGCCATGGCGGATGTACATATCGTAGACCCAACCCAGGGGTTCCACCGTGCGGAGCACCACGTGGGTATACCTGGGGCGGGTGAGCAGCTTGATGCGCAGTTCGTGCAGCGCGTGCCCCACACCTTTGGAGCGGAACCTGGGCAGGACGCCAAGACCAGCCAGGTAGAAGGTGTGCTCCACCGGCAGGAGGCCGCGTAGGTGCCTGGCGATCTGCGGCCTGGCGCTCAGGGGCACGGCAATGCTGAATCCCACGACGCGGTTCTGGTTGCTTACGGCCAACAGGCTGATCTGTTCAGGAACCGACAGGTGACGATGGAGCACGGCCTGGGCTTCGGAGATGTCGAAATCCAGTTGGTAGGGAGGCTCGGCCCAGATGGCCCGATATGTCTCGGCGAAGGAAGCGCTGTAGGCCGCCACCTCGTGGGCCTGATCCACGCGAATTATCTTGACATCCGAGACGCTTGCGACGAGCATGGCTGCCTCATGACTGGGGTTCACGTTTGTGCGACCAGAGTTCCGTTGCCGCCCCGTGTGGCTTGCGAGCACCTTGGTATTGCGCGGTGGGAACCGAGCGAGTCGAGCCAGAAGGATGGGATGCGGGCTCTCCGATGATGGCCTTTGGCCAGCCCTGGGCCGGTCTGCTGAACCGTTCATAGGGAGCCAGTTGGCCCAGCGCCTCGAGAGAGAGGCCGCGTAGCCGCAGTACGGTCCCCAGCGGGCTGTCCAGGTCGACGTCGTAGAGGCCGTTGGGGAGCTGCCGTGCCAGGGCGGTCAGGGTGCTGCCATCACTGGGGGTTCGTAGAAGAGACATCTGGTGGACGCTCGTAGGAATACATATCTGGCCTGTGATGATCATACGATGAAGTGCCGCCGCCTGGAAGGCCACCTCGGCACTCAGGGGCCAGGTGAGCAGGCCGGCTGCCAGGTAGGCATGTTCTACCGAGGCTTCAGCCAGGAGTATGTCTTCGGCCAGGGCAGTGACCCGTTTGAGTACCTTGAAAGTGCCTCCCTGGAAGAAACGGTCATAGATGGCACGTCCGGAGAGGGCCGCATCCGGCAGGAGCCCGGATGGAATGGGTGGAATGGGCGATGGGGTGTCCAGGTGGATGGTGGCGCTGCCCAGTTTCTTCCTGGCATCGTCGGTAATGCTGTAGAGGGTGGAACTGGCTCGCCCGGGTTCCAGGGGCCTGGCAACACAGAGCAGGTCGATGGGGGAGCCTGACCCGAAGCTGGTGGGATTCATGCGCAGATCCTCCAGGCCGAAGAAGCCCTGGCCGGGGCTGGCCTGGAATGCCATGGCTGCCATGATCTCAATCGCTATGGAGCAGGGGAGCAGGGTATTGGCCCCCAGGCTGTAGTAACACAGCCAGGGTTCCCGATGGGTACCGAGGCTGGTGTTGGCTTCTACCCGGTCTCGGAGCAGGGTGATTTCGTCCACGAAGGGGTGGGCAGGTCGGGGCTCGATGTGCTGCAGGTTTGTGGACAACAAGAACTCCTGCCCATGGGTCCCGTTTTCAGGAGCCAATCGGCCTGAGATGCAAGAGAGAATTGATGCCGTGGCCCTGAACTGCGCGGAGTCGCCGCCCGGTGGCACCTGCCAGTGAACATGGGCGCTGCGGGGTCGATGCTGCGAGAGCCAGGCGATGGCCGTGTTGGTGGTGATGGAGGCTGGTTCCCGGAGCCGGGCCAGGAATGCATCGGCCGTGCCCATGGAAATGAGCCAGCACGAGGGTTGCAGCTCGTCAAACAGCTCCATGGTTGCCGTATGGCAGCTCTCCAGGGAATCGTTCAGGGATTCGAAGAGCCCCATGGTGGAATCCCCGAACGAAGCTGGTGGCGTGAAGCCCAGGTACATGCCGTGCAGGCAGCCGTCCACTTGGCCAAACCTTGATTGGATGTCGTGGATGAGGGCGCTGGCTTCGCCGGGTCTGTGGAGGTCCCGTTGAAACAGAGTCGCTCCGAACCCCTGTGATTCCAGGCGTTGGACGATGTGCTGGGCACGATGGTGGGAGGATGGCCTGCCACGTGTTGCAAGGCTGGTGGGCGTGACCAGCGCCACTTTGCATGCCGAGTCCTGAGAGGAGAAGGCCACGGCGAGATGTTCCACGAGGGGAAGCACGAGACCCTGGGGATCCACGGTGACGAGGATTACGTTGCAGGAAGTCAGGTGGGTTGCGGAGGGTGAGATAGAATCCGGTACCAGGCGCGATATCAGGCGTCGTTCGCGCCCCTTGAAGATCCTGGAATGGTGGTGGGCTACGGTCAATTCGTCGCATGCCGCATTGGCTGCTTCAGAGTGGCTGAGCGTGGTGTCCAGGCGGACGATACAGGTAGAACAGTCTCTCCAGTTGACGGCCAGGTAGTTGGCCAGACCGGCCCTGGCTCCATTCTGGAACACGGAATCCAGGTCTTCGGATTCAGGCTCGGCGTGGCAACGCAGCAGGGTGAACCAGAACGGAGGATGGCTGGCTGCGAAAGCCGAAGCATGCGTGGCCGATTGCTCAAGAAGGGAACAGGCGTCTACCACCAGCTCCGGCTCACGGTGGAGCAGCGCCCCCCGGGCCAGCAGCTCCCGCGAGACGGCAATTGCCAGTGGTCCCTGGCCCAGGACCTTCACCGACCTGCCGCGGAGGGTGCCCGAGGGCCTTGGGGGGGCGGGAAGGAAGACCGTGCGCCGTAGCCCCGGAACCCTGGGATCCAGGGCTCGACTTTGTCTCTTGCTCATCACGCCGCCGTCGGTTCCCGGGGAGCTGAAGGGCGGGCAGAGATGGTTGCCCAGGGTGTCGGGGAGGGAGGTTTGCCCGTGGGTGCCCATGGGGGGCATCGCCAGCAGCGTCCGTGGGCAGCTTGGCGGGGTTTGCCCGGGGGCGCCTCCGGCGTGAATGGAGTCACTCTTGGCATGGTCCCTGGCTACTGTACTGCTGGAATGGGGGGGCGCCGGAGCGATGGGCTCGGTGTCTGGTTCGTCCAGATCCTCTGGCTGCCTGGAATCCCAGGTGCCGTCCTGGTGGGGCTCCGGCAGGTCGTGGAGGGAATGTGCTTCCTGTGGGTCTGGTTCCGGGAATATGGATGGATCGGTTGGGTCTGGTTCCGGGAATATGGATGGATCGGTTGGGTCTGGTTCCGGGAATATGGATGGATCGGTTGGGTCTGGTTCCGGGAATATGGATGGA
>JAJRWT010000062.1 GCA_024276675.1 Myxococcota bacterium
GACCGAATAGCGCCAGCGGGCCTGTTGCCCAGACCGATGCCAGCTCCCACAGGTCGAGACCGTCGGCCTCGGGCTCGTGCTGCATGGGCTTCATGTCGTACCTGCCGTTGCCCCGGGGGGACTCTATCATCCCGTCCAGCCGCCACTGGTCGCGCCCCTGGTCGAAGTCCAGGGTCCAGCGCAGGCGGCAGCTTGCACGGGTCTTGGCCGGGATGCAGGCGATGTGCCTGTTGTTGGACGGCAGGTCTCGGACCATGAAGTGTTCCTTCGGGTCCAGTACCGACCGGAACACCTTGCCCCGGTCGGGCTCCAGTGGAAGCTGGTCGTGGAGGTCGAAGTGCTGGTCGCGGTGCGAAGCGAGCCGCACCGTTGCCAGCACACGGTTGCCCAGAAGCGGGTGCTGGACCAGCCACATACCGTAAACGCCCTGCTCGGGCACGGGAGCCTCGTCTCGCTCGGCCACGTCCTCGCCCAGAGCAGTGAGCCCGCCTCGAGCATCGCACAGCCCGAGCATCCGGCACCAGGCGATGACGTTGTTCGCTCCCGTGTCCGAGAGTCCCGGCAACGCGTACTGCACCGTGGCTGGCGTGATGCGGTTGTCGCTGCCGCTGGCCGCCCGGCACAACAGCCCCAGCTCGGGGCGGCGCTCCATCCAGGCCATCTCGGCGAACACCGCGACCCGCCTCACGGGGATCTCTGTTTCAAGGACTACTCTCATAGGTTGTCGATGCCTCCATCGACGGACTTCTCGCGCATGGACCCGCGGCGTGTGTCGGGCCAGCTCTTCCAACTCGGAGATGCGGCAGGTCTCGAAGTAGTCTGCCTTGCCCAACACCAGGAGCTGCTGCCGTGCTCGCGTCACGCCTACGTTCAGCCGGTTGGGGCCGTCGAGGAAGCCCACCCGTCCCGTGTTTCGCATTGACAGCATCACAAGGTCCGCTTCGCGCCCCTGGAAGCGGTCCACGGTGCCGCACACGATCTCCACGTGCGTCTCCTTCACCCGGAAGCGCGTCCAGCGCTGCGTGTCTCCCGTGAGATCGCGGAGCATTTGGGCGATGGCCCGCTCCTGTTTGACGTAGAAGCACAGGCAGGCGACCTCCCAGACCCGGGGCAGGTCCCGGTGGGGCGGGCCCTTCTGCTTCGCCCACTGGATGAACCGGCGCAACACGGCGGCCACGGCGCTGATCTCGTGGTCGTTCACGCCGCGTTGCTCGCGCCCGTTCACGTTTAACCACACACTGCGGCTGCGGAAGTGGCCGAAGTCCCAGCCCAGCCCGGCGTCGCGGGCCTGGATGGTGTTTGCGTCGCGCAAAGCTGTCCCCGCGTAGATGATGTCGCGCGGGAAATCGGCGATCTCGGGGTGCATCCGGTGCTGGTGGTGCAGGCTCTCGAAGCGGGCTTTGAAGACCTGGGGGGTACTGTTGCGCAGGCCCTCGGTGAGCGCGCTGCGGCGCGTCGCACGTTCTGCGCCGATGCCCTCTTGCAAGACCTCGAGGATGCTGGGCAGCCCGATGTCCTCGATCTCTGCGATGTGATCCTGGATGCTCACCGCGTTGGGTTGGAGCAAGTCGAGGTTCCGCCGCAGGCGCTTGGGCTCACGGTCGTTGCGGCTCCGTCGGAGTTCGTGCAGGTGGGTGATGCGCCAGGCTATCTGCTGAGCCAGGTCGTTGCGTTGGAGCCAGTCTCTCTCACAGGACTGGGAGTCGGCGAATGTAGCCAAGTCGTCGCGACGGAAGTGGTGATCGCGGTAGCTGCGGGGGAGCGACCCCGCCCGCTGGAGCCACCAGGCCTGCCGCATCAGCAGGACGTTGTCCTCGGTGAGTGGCCCGCCGGTGCCCGTGACCTCCTCCGCGATGAGCAGGTTGTTGGGCAACAGGTCGGCCACCTCGGCGATGAGGTCGTCCCCGACGAGCACCCAGTCCGCCGCCGCCAGGTGCAGGCTCTCGGGGGCGCCTGCCCGGAGTTGAGCCACCGTCACGATTTTGACTGGGCCTGCGGGCGGGCCCTGGCGCACCACCACGCGAACCACGTTCAGCTCGGGGGCCGGCTTCGCTTCAAGCTCCCGCGTGATCCACTCCAGCACGCCCGGTCGCTCGATGAACAGCCACCGTATCCCCAGATTGCTGATCTGGGGGCGCAGCAGCCGGAAACGCATCAGGCAGGCCCGTTGGTGGTCGGCCGGGAACACCGGATTGTCCTTCTCGTCCACCAGGTCGCGGAGGTTGGCGACGATGCCCGCGCGGTCCGTGAAGGGGGGGAGCTGGCGCACGTCGCCGACGACGATCCAGCGCTTCGCCATGAGTGCGGGGACCATGAACTCATGGATGAGGGTCTTGCTCGCCTCGTCGACGATGAGCACGTCCCAGTGCGGCATCGTGGTGATGGGCCGTTCCGAGATGTGCAGGTCCTCGTCGCGGCCACGGAACAGCGGGTGGTTGACGATTCCCATGCTCGTGCCGCAGGTCAGGTCGGCGGCCATGATGATGGTCCATTGGGCCATCTCCGCCAGCTCGACGTCCCCGATGGCGCTCATGGCAGGCTGAGCGCGCCAGGCCGAGACCAGGGCCTCGATACGCTCGTCGAGCTGCGTTGCCCCGACCTTCTCGTCGACCTTCTCCAGTCGGCCGATGCGCACGGCTGTTGCCCTCGGACTGGCCGACGATGCCGCCGAAGACCTTGCCCATGTCGAAGCGCAGCAAGGGGAACTGCCAGGTCGCCGCTACCGCCTTGGCCAGCAGGCTCTTCCCACATCCCTGGACGCCCAGCAGCAGCACCCCCTTCCTGCAACGTGACACCTGCCCATGGCGAGGTAAGACTTGGTGACTGGAGGTATGGTGCCAGTTTTGCGCTGAAGCTGGAGGTATGGTGCCAGTTTTGCGCTGAAGCTGGAGGTATGGTGCCAGTTTTGCGCTGAAGCTGGAGGTATGGTGCCAGTTTTGCGCTGAACTCTCGGCGCTCGGGTGCTGCGGGCCCGTTCTACTCCCGGCGCTCAACGGTACAAAGCGCGTTTTCGCGGGGGTGCCGGTAAATACTGTGGCCCCCTGGTCACGGGCTGGCGCAAAAACGGCACCATACCTCCCGGGCTGGCGCAAAAACGGCACCATACCTCCCGGGCTGGCGCAAAAACGGCACCATACCTCCGGGCATGCCGTCGCTTTGCCACTGGGCATGGGCGCCCCCGGGCCAAGGCCGCATGTTTCGCGTTGGCAGATATCATGCCTGCGGGGATGCTTCGCCCAGCCCAGCATCATCATCCACGGCATGTCGGGGACGGACGGCGCTAAGGGAGCCTGGGCCCGGTTCGTGCCGGCGGAGCGAAAGGCTTGCAGATCTCGTGAAAACCTGTGCTCAAATCCCGGGGGCCCCAGGCCGGGTGTCAGTACTCAACTGGATTGGGCCTGGACCAGCTTGTAGAGTTGGATGGAGTTGTCGGTGCCCATGGGAGCAAAGGCAACCCCCAGCAGCAGCACCCCGCCCTGCTCCCAGCTCTCCTTCCGGCGCAACACCCGGAAATCAAGGCTCAGGCTCAAGCGCTGGGCACCACAGACATGGAGTAGTTCCAGCGTTCCCGCGGATGTACCTGCTGCGGCAGGGCCCGCCGGCTCCATGATCTCCAGAAGTGCCCCTCCCATGGAGATATTGACGATGGAGGCGCGAAAGGCCTGGCCTTCCATGCGAACTCTCACCCCCGACCCGAGCTTCGCTCGTGGGCGTAGCCTGCGCTCTTGCTGTTCCCTACTGGACATCTCTCGGTTCCCCCTGGAAAGGAGGGCGCGCAGCAGGCAGGCCTGCCGCGTACTCTAAGACGGATCAATACAGCTTTCGGTAGAAGGTTGCCCCATGGAACTCCTGGCGCTGGAAGTGATCGGTCAAGCCGTAGAGGGACTCGGTGGAACCTACCACGAGAACCCCGTCCCTGCGGAGCTGCGCAGCCAGCCCGGAGTAGAGAGCCCTGCGGTTTTCCCTGGAGAAATAGATGGCTACATTCCTGCAGAAGATGATGTCATAGACCCCCACGTGGCGGAAGCGCCCCATGAGGTTCAAGGGCAGGAAGGTGCAGATGGCTCTGAGTTCGTCGGAGATCCTCCAGCCATTTCCATCACGAACAAAGTGCTTCTGCTGCCGGCTCCGAGACAGGCCACGAGCGATCTCCATGCTGCTGTACCAGCCTCGGCTGGCCCTGGCAACGGCGTGTTCAGAGATATCCGTTCCCAGTATCTTGAGCCTGTATCGCTCAAAGTGAAACAGCAACTCCTTGAGTGCCATGGCGATGCTGTAGACCTCCTGCCCGTGGGAGCAGGCGGCGCTCCATATGTCGAGCCTGGGCCTGGCCTGGTCCCTCCTGGGGCCAAGGACATCGGGAACGAGCTTATGGACCAGTAGCTCAAAGGGCTTCCGATCCCTGAAGAAGGATGTCTCGTGGGTAGTGATGGCGTCGATTATCGCGCCCTGAAGGCGTTTCCCCGGCTCCAGCCGAGCCCGCCGGACCAACTCCTCGTAGCTCCCCAGGGACTCCAGTTGGAGAAGCGGCCCCAGGCGACTCTCGACCAGGTAGCCCTTGTCGGGCTGTAGGACCACGCCCGAGACCTTGTATACATAGTCGCTGATGGTGGCCAACTCCTGGGGGTTGATGGATCGGCTCACGTGGGCTGTCCCCACGCGTAGAGTATGTGGTCTGCGATGGATTCCGGCGAAGCAACCATGTCCACCAAGCCGGCTTCGATGGCCGCACGTGGCATGCCGAACACCAGCGAGGTCCTACTGTCCTGGGCCAACACCCGAGCACCCCTGGCCCTGAGCCGGGCCAGTCCCTTCACGCCGTCTTTGCCCATCCCGGTGAGAATCACCGCCACAGCCCTGCCACCGTAGACCTCCGCCACGCTGGAGAAGAGCTGATCCACGGAAGGCCGGGCGTGGTTCTCGTCGGGATCATCCCGGACGTGGACCTTTACCAGGCTGGAGCCCGGTTCTATTTCAACTGTCATCTGGCTGCCTGCCGGTGCCAGGTATGCCCTTCCCGGGAGCAGTACATCGCCGTCCGAGGCCTCCACCACCTCTACGGAGCATCTCCGCGCCAACCTCGCGGCGAACATGGCGGAGAAACCCGGCAGCATGTGCAGAGCTATGACGATGGGAGCGGGAAAGCCAGCGGGAATCCTGGGCATGATCCTGTCCAGGACGCTCGGTCCTCCCGTGGATGCCCCCATGGCCAGCAAGCGGGGACGAGCGTGGAACTCTGGCCTGCTCGGCACCGCCGATGCTGCGGAGGTGGCATGCGCCAGGGAGGAGAGACTGGCCCTCTGCTGCTCCAATACATAGGCCTGCAAAATAAGCCGAAGCCTGCGCTTGAGAGCCTCCAGCGAGTCGCCGTGCCCGCCGTGCCCGGATGGCTTGAGGAGGACATCCATGGCACCCAACTCCATGGCGCCCACTGCCATCTCGGTGCCTTTATCGGATTGTGCGCTCAGCACCAGGACCGGCATGGTCGCGTCGTTTCGTTTCAGCTCCCGGAGTACCTGCAGACCGTTCATCACGGGCATCTCCAGGTCCAGGGTCATCAAGTCTGGCTTCTCGTCCAGGGCCAGCGAGAGCGCTCTTCCGCCATCCGCGGCGAAGAGCAGTTCATCCACGAATGGCAATGTACCGAGAAAGTCTCCGAGCACTTTGCGGTAGAGCACCGAGTCGTCTGCAACGATTATCTTCAACACGGCTCCAGCCAGCGGTCAGACCCCAGTTGCTGCCGGCGGGCAGAAATCGGAGGCCATGGTCAGGATGGGAGAGGTTGACAGGTAAGCGCCACCTATGCAGAGATGTGGCGCAACAGCCTGTCTTGCAGGGATTGCAGCACGCCGGAGCTGTCTGCCAGCAGGTTCACGGCTTTTTCGAGGGCTGCCACCGTGTGGTTGGCCTGTGCCATCTGCTGGCTCACCTCAGATGTCACTTGTGCCGCCTGTGTAACGTTACGGGCAGTGTCGGCCATGCCCTCTGACAGCTCGGAGATATTGGCGGCGATGTCCCGGGTTGTCACGGACTGTTGCTCCGTGGAGTTGGCGATACTTCCCATGATGTCGTTGACTTCACCGATGACTTCGGTGATCTTGTCGATCTCTTCGATGGTGGCCATGGTGGCTTCCTGCATGGCATCGATCTTGTTGCGGATATCAGCCGTGGCAGCGTTGGTCTGCTTGGCCAACTCCTTCACCTCGCTGGCCACCACAGCGAAGCCCTTTCCCGCCTCGCCCGCCCTGGCCGCCTCGATGGTGGCATTCAGCGCAAGCAGCTTGGTCTGGTCCGCGATGTCCACGATTGTGTCGATGACCTTGCTGATCTCCCTTGCGGCAGCCTTCAGGCTGCTGACGCCCGTGGATGCGGCCTGCACGGTTCCCACCGCCGTGTTGGTCACTTCGTGCGCCTTCTCCGCGTTCCTGGCGATATCCAGGACCGAGACGGTCATCTCCTCGGTGGACGACGCCATGGTATGCGTGTTGTGCTCCACCTGCTCAGCCGTAGATGCAAGGTCGTTCATGGTGGCAAGGAGCTGTTCAGCCGCTGCTGCGATCATGCCCACGCGCTCGGACATCGTTTCGCTGAGTTCCTGCAGATTCTTGACCTGGCCGGTTCCATCGGAGACGAAGGCGCCCAGCTCTCTGGAAACGAGTGCCTTGATCTCCACCCTCTCGCTCAGGTCGTGCAGCGTGGCCACAGCCCCTTCCACCAGCCCTTTCTCGTTCAACAGGGGGGCGGCGTCGTACTTCATGTGGATGTCCTTCCCGCTGGGGCGGGCCACCGTATGGTCCAGGGCTGCCTGACCGGTGTTCATGGCGCGGGCGCAGGCACAAGAGTCTCCACGGCAGGACTCGGTGCGGAATACCTCGTAGCACCGTAGTCCCATCGCGGAGCGCCTGGTCCTGCCCGCCAACCCTGCCGCGGCATCGTTCAGGTAGACGATGGAGAAGTCCTTGTCCACCACCACTATGGGAACGGTGGTGAGATCGGGAATCTTCGCCAGGAACCTGTCTGAATCGGAGAAAACCTGGGCCTCCCCGCCGCTGCCATCCCGTGTCGTATCTTTGTGTAGCATCTGGCTATGTCTCCTGTTTGCTCCGGGGTCTCCCCGGCTATGAAACCTGGGCGGCCATTGCAGCCCTCATCCTACGACCCTGTCCACGTCCAGTGCTATCACCAGGTTCTCCGAAGAGGTGAACACACCCCATGCCATGGAACCCAGAGCACGCGGCAGGTGCCGGGGTACCGGCATGATCGCCTTTGACTCTACTTTCACGATGTCATCTAACTCATCCACAAGCAGCCCCACCGACTCCCCGGCGGCGGAAGCGACGATCATGGGCTGGCCATGTGCTATCCCAGCCGCTGCCAACCCAAGACGGGAGGCCAGGTCCAGCACCGTGACTATCTGCCCCCGGAGATTGGTGACGCCCTTCACATGTACGGGTGCGGAGTAGACCCCGGTGATGGTGACGTTCCTGCTGATCTGGCTCACCCGGTCGATCTCTATTCCCAGGATGGCCTCGCATACCTTGAAGACCAGGAACTGGACAGCCTGCCTCTTCGCGGGATTGCTGGATGTTGGCATCATTGCAACTCCCGCGGCTCTGTGGGTGTCTCGCGGCCATGCTCCAGGTAGTACCTGCAACGTTCAAGCACGTGTTCACGGTCCAGCTTGACGCTGAAGGCGTCTATCCCGGCATCGCGGGCCCGGAGCAGGTTCTCTCGGCCGGTGAGCGTGGTGATGGCGATGACTGGTATGTCCTGGAAACGTGGGTCGCGACGGAGACGCGTCACGAAATCGAAGCCGTCCATGACCGGCATCTCGATGTCTGTGAGGATGAGATCGAAGGGGCTGGCCGCGCTGTCCAGTAGCCCGAGAGCCTGGGAACCATCGGCAGCCCTGCTCACCTGGTAGCCGGCCTCTTCCATCATCGCCGCGATGTGGTCCAGGAAGAAGGCCGAGTCGTCGACCACGAGGACCGAGGGCCTGTCCCGGCTATCCCCAGCATCTTCCAGGTCATCCCCCCAATGCGGGAAGACGCCGAGTACCAGTTCTTTCGGATCTACCACGAGAACCTGGGTTTCCCCGTAGTAGAGGGAGCCCGATATGCCCGGTTGCCTGTAGGTGAAGCGGTCCAGGTCGTCCTCCAGTTCTACGATGTCCATCACCTGGGAACAAAGCAACGCCATGTCCCGCTCCCCGAACCTGAAGACCAGGGCGAAGCGCTGTTGTTCCGGGGGCAGGGGCACGGTGTCCGCCACCTGGTCCACCGTGAACATGGGAATAACCTCCCTTCCTCGCTGAAGGACCCTTCGCCTGCCCACCGTGCGGATGTCGCTTCCATCCACTTTGAGCACCCGCCGGACCTGGTGCAGGGGAAGGCAGAAGACCTCGCCTTTCGCGCCGGCCATGAGCACCACGGGGAGCTTGTCTTCCTCCTGGGGCACCTCGGACTTCATGCCCAGCTCGTGGGCGGCGGCCGTCGCGGTCTTCTCCGCCACGAAGGCCATCCGGCTCATACCCATGACGTCCAGGATGAGGGCTACGTGACCATCACCCAGTACGGTTGCCCCCGCGTATACCTGGCAGTCACGCAGGTGCCTGCCAAATGGTTTTACGACTATCTCCACCGAGTCCAGCAGGCTGTCCACCAGCAGCGCGAAGGTGCAGTCACCGGTCGCCAGCACCACCATGTTCAGGGCGCTGGCCCGCGAGTGGCGCCGGTCGCCCATTCTCCTGCGATCCGGGTCAGTCCGGGGAGCCGTGGCATCTGGGCCCCGTCGATCTGCGATATTGCGCCTCTTGTTGGGCAGTCTCTCCCCGCTACGCGGGTGGACGAAAGTAGGGGATCGGATCCCCAGGAGATCTGAGAGCCTCACCAGGGAGACCAACTCGCCCCTGACCCAGGTGACGTCGACACCTCCCACGCGAATTACCTGAGTTCCCAGGTCCTGGGCGCGCACTCTAATGAGTTCCTTGATGTTGGCCTGGGGTATCGCGAAGCGCTCCCCTTCAACCTGCACCAGGATGGCGGACATGATGGCCAGTGTAAGGGGTAGCGTGACCTGGAAGACGCAGCCCGCCCCAGGTGACGAGTCGATGCGGATGCTGGCACCGATGGCTGCGAGATTGGTGTGAACCACGTCCAACCCGACACCGCGTCCAGACAGATCCGTGACCTGGCTTGCCGTGGAAAAACCCGGTTTGAACAGCAGGGAGTGGATCTCGGCGCTGGACAGGGAGGCGGAGCGAGATGGCTTGAGCAGGCCGAGCCCGACGGCGTGGGCGCGGATCTTGTCCGCGTCCAGGCCGGTTCCGTCGTCCTTGACCTCCACGATGACCTGTCCTGCCTCGTGGCGGGCGCGGAGCCAGATGGTCCCAACCGCGGGCTTACCCGCCTCCAGGCGCTTCTCCGGGAATTCGATGCCGTGGTCCACGGCGTTGCGTACAAGGTGGGCCATGGGAGCCGAGATGGCTTCGATTACCGTCGTGTCCAGCTCGACTCCGCGGTCATCCGCGAGCAGCCGGATTTGCTTGCCCTGCCTGGTGGCCAGATCCCGGACGGTGCGCCTGAACTTGTCGAAGACCACGCGGATGGGCTGCATGCGTGTGGCCATCACCGCATCCTGCAGGTCGCCGGTGAGGGCGTCCACGCGCTGGCAGGCCCTCTCCACCAGGGCCTCGTCCCCCGTTGCAACGCTCTGAATGAGCTGGTTCCGAGTGAGGACCATTTCCCCGGCGAGTTCCATGAGCCTGTCGAGCACCGACACCGGAACCCTGATGCTCTCCAAGGCGGGAGGGCTTGACCAGGCGGATGCCGGAGCCGGGCCGTCCGCTGGAGGCGACGACGGAATTCCAGTGGGAGCGGGTCCAGGAGCAGCTCCCGCGGCCACAGGTCCAAGCTCTGAGGAGCCAGGTGGTTCCCCGCGGACAGAGGGGCCCGCCACGGCTTGGATGGGATTGGTCGGTAGAACCTGTGCTGGGGGCGACACCGCGGGTTCTGGCGAAGATGCATGGGAAGGAACCGTGGAGGGCTCCTCGGTCAGGGCGGACAGCACCTTCACATCCACCGCGTGTTCCGGCGGGATGAAGGACAGCAGATCCCTGACCGGTTGGGCTCCCGAAGGGCAGTTGAGACGTAGGCTCCACGACAGGTAGACCTGCCCCGGTTCCAGCTCTTTGAACGGCGGCAGCCTGGACAGGTCTACCTCTACCGACTCCAGCCGCCCCAGGTAGGAGAGTTCCTCTATGAGTACGGTGGGGTCGAAGCCGCTCTGGAGTGCTCCGGCACCAAAGGCGATGGAGATCTGTAGAATATTGCCCTCGCCGCCCCTGGGCTCGGCAGGCCGTTCTCGGGCCTTCTCGGGGCTGGAGGCGGGTGCTTCGGCCGAGATGGGCTGCTCTTCCCCCTGGGCCAAGCGCTGGATTGCCTGTGAGAGCCTGTCGCAGGCCTCCGCCTGCTGCTCCGGAAAAGCACCGCCCGTGCAGGCACGCACCATCGATTCCAGCAGGTCCACGCTGCTCAACAAGGTGCTCACCATCTGGGTGGAGACGGATATTTCGCGCTTTCGGAGCTTGTCCAGGAGGTCTTCCATCTCGTGGGCGAAATCCGAAATGAGCCCCTGGCCCACGATGCCGGCGTTGCCCTTCAGGGTATGGGTGTAACGGAAGATGTCACCCAACAAGTCGGTATCGTCGCTGGAGTCTTCGAGGCGCAGGATGTCCTGTTCCAGGTTTCGAAGCAGCTCTGTCGAGTCCTGCACGAACAGCGCCAACAGCTCCTTGTCGGCCATTTTACTCACCTTGCCCATTAGCAGTGCCGGCGCTATCAGCGGTTGCGGGTTCCAACCACTCTCCCAGGCCACAGGTCTGGAAGCGCCTGCGCGTGGGTTCACCCGCGGCCACCAACCTGGTGGGGGCATCTCCGCGCGTCGTGACGAAAGACAGCAGAATCTGTATACCTGCAAGGTCGATCTCCTGGAGTCCACCCAGGTTGACGCTGACCTGCTCTGGGTTGGCCAGGAGAGGTTCCAGGGCCGCTTTAAGGGCTTTCCCGTCGTAGAGGGTGGCTTCGCCCGAGAGACGAACAGTGTTTCCAGCCAGCTCAGTGTGGAGTGGCATCTGGACCTCCATCGTGGGACGGGCCCTCGGCGCCGCAATCACAGACCACCCTGTTCCGCCCGCCCTCCTTGGCCTGGTACAGTAGCTCGTCCGCCCGTTTCAGCAGCTCCTCCAGGCTGCCCTCTGGCCCCGTGCAGACACCGATGCTAACGGAAACCATGATCCTGTGTTCACCGAAATCGGTCTTTGTGGCCTGCAGGTTCCTGCGCAGTTCGTCGAAGACCGGGAAGGCGCGCCCGGGAGACATGTTGGTCGTCAGAATCGCGAACTCTTCGCCACCAATGCGGGCCACTACGTCGGAGTCGCGGAAACGGCTGGCCAGGGCAGCGGAGAGCGTACGCAGCACTGCGTCGCCGCCATCGTGGCCATAGGTATCGTTGATCTTCTTGAAGAAATCGATGTCCAGCAGGGCCACTCCGACTCCCAGGTTTCTGCGCTGGGCGTTGGCACAGAGCTTCTGGCCCACGTCGAAGAAGTAACGTCGGTTCTTGAGGCCGGTGAGATAATCCTGGGTGGCCAGGGCGTCCAGCTTGCGGATGTAGTCCAGGGCACGGACGTTCTCTGCCACGCGGCAATAGAGTTCTTCAGTGATGAAGGGCTTGTGCAGGTAGTCGTTGGCCCCACTCTTGAGGAAGCGCGCCGAGGTGTGCCCGCTCCCATGGGCAGAGATGCCGACGATGGCCAGATCCTTGCGGTGATGGCTCTGACGCACCCTGCGGATCAGCTCCAGGCCGTCCATGCCGGGCATGTGGTAGTCCACTATCATGATGCGCACGTCTGAGTGCTGGCGCAGCAGTTGCAGGGCCTCCGCGCCGTTGCAGGCCTGTAGAACCCGGTAGCGCTGGACTTCCAGGAGTTGGCAGAGTTTCAACCTGGCGATGGCCGAGTCATCCACGACGAGCACCGCCACCCGGTCGTTGATGGAGAGCCTGAAGACCAGGTCCACCAGGTAGTCGATGGCCTGGGCACCCTCTTTCAAGACGTAGTCCACCGGCCTCCTGGCCCAGATGGAGTCCCAGGTGTCATCGTCCGAGCTGGAGGTGAGCACTACGAAGGGAAGGCCTCTGGCGGATACCTGTTCCACCACCTGGCCGTCCATGCCGTCGGGGAGGTGGAGGTCCAGGATCGCCAGGAAGAAGTTGTAGGACTCGTCGTTCATGGCCTCCACTGCTTCACGCACGGAGCGCGCCCAGACCACGCGAGCGGGGACATCGGAGACCAGGCGATTCCTGACGATGGAACCGAAGAACTGGCTGTCCTCCACGAGTAGTATGTCCAGCATCTTCTTCAACGGCTCCCGGGATCGATATCAAAGCATAAGGATGCAATAACGATAATAACCCGTTGAGGTGGAGAAACCGAGGGCTGAGAGATTTCGGGTCGCGCCCATCATGGCAGGGCGGGCCCAGCGGCTTGGCGACGGCCCGCCGGGGTGACAGCGTAGTACGCTGTCCTTCCACCGATGCTGCAACCTCCCCGCGATGCCGGCGCGTACCTGACAGGGATCATGTCCGTCGGGCCTGCTTTTCGCCCTTCAGCGTCCAGCTTCTGGGGCTCGGCATCTCGACTTCGGGATGCCCCTGTTGCTGCTTCATCACTCTTCAGTCACTGTTGCGGGTATTCCTGGTTTCTCACGCCCTGCCATGTGGGCGCAACGAGTTCATTCTCCAGCGACCCCCCACCTTGGAAGGCAGTGACACCAGAATGGCTGGAAGCAGGATCAGATCCCCTGCCAGGCAGCCAAGCATGGTCAGTGCAGTCATCATTCCCAGCACGCGAAGCGGGACGAAGCTGGACAGTGAGAGCACCAGAAATCCAAGAAATATCACGACCGAGGTATATACCATGGGAGGTCCCACGTCTTTGTAGGTGGCAAGCAGCGCCACTTCCGGCTCGTGGTCGGTGCCCCGGCTGTTCCTGTGGTAACTCGTGATGAAGTGGATAGTGTCGTCCACCGCGATGCCCAGGGCCACAGATGCCATGATGCTCGTACCCACCGTCAGCGGGATGTGCATCCAACCCATCAGGCCCAGATTGAGAACGATTGGGATTATGTTTGGTAGAAACGAAATAGCGGCAATTCGCGCAGAACGAAACAGACCCAGGATGATCCCGAATATGATGACCGTGGCGATGGCGAGGCTTTTCAGTTGGCCAGAAGCTACGGCGAGCGAAGCCTTCGACAGTAGATACATGCTGCCGGTTACGCGGGCGGTGACACCGGACGGCAGCAACTGCGAAGCGAGTTGCTGGATCTGGTCGGCACGCTCCATCAGCTCGGCCGAGCTGCGAATCCTGGAACGAATGAACACCAGAGCAGAAGAGGCGTCGTTGCTGAGCATGCGCCTGTAGACATCCAGATCCGTGGACATCTCCAGAAGGAACATGGTCTGTGCCAGCAGGTCCTTGTCGTCGGGGATCCGGTAGGACTCGCCCTGGCCCGACCACGCAGCACCTATCACTTTCAGGGGTTCGACGAAGGAGCGGGTGCTGGCAATGTCCGGGTCCTGCTCGATGCGGAACTGAATATCTTCTATGGCCCGTATGACTGCGGGGTCCAACATGGCGTCTTCCCGGCCCGACTCGATGACAAGGAGCAATGGGCGCTCGCCGGAAAGCTGCTCACCGACGAAGCGAACCGCTTGAAAGGCCCAGTTGTCTCCAGGAAAGAGAGAGGCCCAGTCGGTGTCCACGGTTATCCTGGTCACACCAAGCAACGAGAAGAACAAGACGACAGCACTGCCTCCAAGCACAGCAAGTCGATTGCGGAAAACCCAGCGGCACAAAGCCTCTGGGAGCCGTCGGGAAAGAGGCTGCCGGAAACAGCCGGCTCGGGCCCGCTTCGGTGCGCCATGGGAAGCGAGTCGCCCCATGAACGAGAGGGTGACGGGGACGATGATCAGACAGACCAGGACCGTACACGTAATGCCGATGATCGAGACGATTCCGAGTTCGCGAATCGTGTGGATGGGGTTGGAAGACAGGGAGCCGAAGCCTGCCAGTGTAGTTACTCCGGAGAAGACGATTGGAGTCCCAACCACGGCAAGGGATCGGAACATTCGAGTTCGTGGAGATCTGCCCCCTGGGCCGGGTCCTGGATTGGGGCGTGGGCGATTGTTGTGCTCCAGGAGATATATGGTGTAGGACGCCCCAATGGCCATGAGCAGCGACGGGATCACCGTGGAGACTATGGAGACGGACATCCCCAGGAGCGAGAGGATTCCGAAGGTCCAGAGTAGAGCCATACCCACCGAGATCAGCGGAGCGACGACGCACTTCACACTCCTGAAGAAGAACGCCAGCGAAAGGACCATCATCAGTACGGTCACCGGCATGAAGACGCCGATGTCGTGGAGCATGGCCTCGTAGACCGCCGCCGTGAGGACGGGAATGCCCGCCAGGTAGATCTCTTCGGGGTGGCGCTCCGCCTCCAGGATTCGCCGAATGCGCAACACCATGTTTTCTTTGAACTCGGGATCTCCCCTTCGTTCAGCCAGTATCACGTTGATGGCTGCGGTGTGCCCGTCTTGGGAGATTATCTGGTTCTTGAAGAGAGGGTCTCGCCAGATGGACTCCAGAAGTTGGGCACGTTCCAGCGGGTCGGCAGGGATCTCGTCGATGAGAGGACGCTCTGTAACGTCCGTGCCATCTCCATCCAGGATCGTCGCGTTGGAGAGGCTGGAGACGGACACGACCTCGGGCATGTCGTCCAGGGTCTCCGTGATTCGGCGGATCTTGGAGAAGCTGCTGTCCGACAGGATGTCGTCGGAGTGGATCGCGATCACGATGATCTCGTCGTCGCCGAAGGTCTCGACGACGGAGTCGTAGTAGTCCCTGTCCGGATCGTTCTCCAGGAAGATCCGCTCCATGGAGGCGTCGATGCGGATCCTGCTGGCGGCGTAGCCCAGAGGCAGCGTGATGAGGATGGCCAGCAGCAGGACCGGCAGGCGAAAGCGCTCCAGGAACCGGGCGAGATGGATCATAGGGACTTGACCATCTCTATGTAGTGGCGCTTCCGGCGTTGCACGGCGCTCTGGGAGTATACCGAGCGCATCAGGGAACGTAGGCCCTCTTCCAGTTCCAGGGGGCTCATGCGCATTGGCCGGAAGTTGACGTCAAAGAGCGTACACCTGTCCCAGAAGTGCTCCTGGAGGAGGCGGCCTTCTCGTTGTAGACGCCCCAGAAACGGGGTCCCCGGCAGCGGCGTGGCCACGGTCAGTTGTGCTTCGATGAGTCCCGAGTTCTCGATGAAATCGAGGGTTTCCCGGAATATGCCTGGATCGTCGTCGTCCAGCCCCAGCACGAAGCAGCCGTTGACCGATATGCCGTGGGACTGGATCTTTTCGATGGCGGCGAGGTAGCCGTCTCGCTTCCGAAGCTTCCAGTCGTGTCGTTCCAGGCCCGCCAGGCTGCCGTGCGACACGCTCTCCAGCCCTATGAGCAGTTGAAAACAGCCGCTCCTGTGCATCAGTTCCAGCAGCTCGTCGTCCTCGGCTACGGCGATGTCGCTCTCGGTGAAGTAGCGGATTCCATATGGGATCAACGCTCGGCAGAGTTCCTTGGACCAGGCCTTGTCCACGAAGGAGTTGTCATCGGCGAATTCGATGAATGGGCGGTCCCAGCGGGCCAGGACGGCCTCCAGCTCGGCGATCACCTGCGGGACGGGTTTTTGTCGAAATCCGGGTCCGAACAACACGGTGTTGCCGCAGAACTCGCATCGGTGGGGGCAACCCCGGCTGGTCTGGATGGTCACACGGTTGTAGCTCCCCATGTCCGGGAGAAGATCGTAGCGGGGAACGGGGCTGGTGGAGAGGTCGAATGAGCCGGGTTCCTGGGAGCGGTAGAAGGGCCGGAGTGCGCCGGCCTGGAAATCGCGCAGCAGTTGGGGCCAGGATTCCTCGGCTTCTCCCAGCACCACGGCGTCGGCGTGCTGCTTGCATTCCAGCGGCAAGGCGGTGGCATGAAGCCCACCGATGACCACGGGGATACCCATCTTGCGATACTGGTCGGCTACTTGGTACGCGTCGTAGACCTGGGCAGTGTATGTGGAGATGGCAACCAGGTCGAGATCGTCGCGGAAGACGTGGGAATCGGCGTCGGGAACTTCCACGTACTCCAGGTCCACGCCTTCCGGGGTGAGAGCCCCCACCGTCAACAAGCCCAGGCTGGGCAGGGTCGCAATGACCTTGCCCCTTTCCACGAAGCCGGGCAGGGAAACACCAAGCTCCGCCAGCTCCTTCGTGCGCACAACCACGCCGCTCAATGCCAGCAATCCGACATTCATCAGGACCTCCTTGCCGTTTGCCTTTCCTGTTTCAAGAACCGGGGACACTTGGAACGTGTTCGACCCGTGGATGGAAGAGGACTACCAGAGCCCGCAAAGAGCCAGAGCCATCGCCAAGGTGGCAAACAGCACGGCCAAGGCGGGTAGAGGAAAGACGTACTTGATGGGCCTGTGGAAGGCGGCCAGCATGGAGACCACCGGGATGCCCACCGCACCTGCGACCATGGCCCATGATCCGGCGGTCACCAACTGGCCGGAGATTCCGCTACGCTCTATTGTCAGGCCGTAGAGGATGTTGATCATGGACAGGGCTATGAAGGCGATGTGGGACAGACGCAGGAGACGGCGAGGCACCGACGTGTATCCTCCGAGCCAGGTCTCGCCCTCGGCCCACATTCCGATGGTGAGCCCCATGATTATCCCCAGGTTCAACCAGCACCAACCAAATACGATATTCAGGTTGCCAGCGCTCTCTGCCATTACTTGCCTTCCTGGGTTGGAGTGTGATCCTGTTTGCGTGGGTGAGCCTTTGTCGATGCTCGGTGGTCGGGGTCAGTGAGCAGGTTTTCGACTCGTCCGACTATGTCGGAGAGCCGCCTGTGCCGGCCGATCTCTTCGTCGGGAATTGTTATCCCGAAGTTCTTTTCCAACGCGGCCACGACGTGCAGCGCCGTGAGGGAGTCGACCCCCAGTTCCGTCGACAGGTCGCGGTTGGAGCGGATTTCCTGCTGGGAGAGCCGAGTAACCCTGGAGATGATCCGAACGACCTCTGACTCCAGTTCTCGTAACCGAACGTTGGTTGGTTTCTCCATCATGCCAGTCTCCGGAAGATGGATTTGAAGTACCTTGCCTTGTCGGCCCCGACGACGGGGTTGTAGATTTCGCGATAGACCTGCATGATGCCGTCTTGTAGCTGTTTTGCCGACATCCCCCGGGGCTCGATTACTACATTCTGGAAGTTGTAGAGCGCCCAGTCGTCGCTCAGCACCCTGCCCTCTCGTTTCAGCCTGGTCCGCAGCGCCGAGCCGGGGATGGGGGTCAGGGCGTTGACCAGCGTGGCGAACATCCTGGTCTTCTTCACGAAATCAGAGACCTCGCGGAACACGGTGAGATCATCGGCGTCGAAGCCGACGATGAATGAGCCGAAGACCGCGATGCCGCGGTCCTGGATTCTGGCGATGGAGCGCTCGTAGTGGGAACGTTGCCTGGCCTTCCAACCTGTGGAGTCAACCTGGGAGAGATCATCCCCCCGCAGGCTTTCGAGTCCCAGGAAGAGGTACGTACAACCGGCATCCTTCAGACGGTCCAGCAGGTCTGGATCGTCGGCGATTGAGATGTCGGTCTGCGCGAACCAGCGAAGGGACTCGTGGGAGAGTGCGTCCACCAGCTCTCGGGCGTAGCTTCGGTCCGTGAACATGTTGTCGTCTGCAAAGGCGACTAGAGCATGGGGTAGCGCACGCGATGCCTCACGGACCTGCTGGATCACCGCAGAAACCGGTTTGTGGCGGATCTTTCGACCGTAGAGGGAGGTAACTGAACAGAAGTGGCAGTCCCGCGGACAACCACGCGATGCCTGGACCCACACCACCTTGTACCGCTGCCCCGCCACCAGGTCGTAGCGGGGCACGGGGACCTGGGCCAGGTCGACAGGCCGTCCTGCTCGATAGACCGCCTTGGGCTGCGCTCTGCGCAGATCGCCCAGGAATCTGGGAAAGGACTCTTCTGCTTCGCCGACGATGACCGTGTCGGCGTGCTCCATGGCTTCGGTGGTCACCACGCTGGCGTGTATTCCGCCCAGGAGCACATGGGCCCCCCTGGCCTTGAAGTGGTCCGCGATCTGATAGCTACGCTGCGCCTGGTGGGTCATGCCGGTGATCATTACCAGGTCGTAGTCACTGTTGAAATCTATTTCTTGCAGGTTTTCGTCCATAAGTTCGACGCTGTCGGTGTCGGACAGGTAGGATGCGCAGATCAGGAGCCCCACCGACAAACCCGCCATGTACTCGTGGAAGGTTCGCAGCTCCGGCGAAGAACGCCAAAGCTCCTGGAAGTCCCTTCCCAAGCCCAGGAGGCTGCGAGGAGAGATCAGCGCCACCTTCATGGTTTCTTCGTGCTCGTGTTGTCGTTTACGAAAGTCACTTCGTGGAACCGCTTCCATGGAGCCAGATGGGCATTCAATCTGCGGAGTTCGTCCAATACGCTCTCCTGGTCTGCGCGGGACGGCAACTCTTTGGGATTGGGGGTTGCCCGTAGAAGGATTCTATAGCCGTGCTCAGAGTTTTCAACCATCACGGCGCAGCGCCGTACCAGTGTGCTGGACTCGAAGTGACGGACGAGTTCGTCCGTATACAGGTTTTTGCCGCTGGTAAGAGGCACTATGGCCTTCTTGTGCCCGGTGATGACCAGGTAGCCATGCTCGTCCAGGAAGCCGACGTCACCGGAGTGGAGCCAGCCCCCCCGCAGCACCCGCGATGTCTCCAGCATGTCGCCGTCATAGCCCAACATGACGTGAGGGCCTCGGATGAGGACCTCACCGTCTTTTGCTATGCGAAGCTCGGTCCCGGGCAGTGGAAGGCCCACCGTTCCGGGCCGGTTGTCCGTGGCGGGGTTCACAGTGACCACCGGGGATGCTTCGGTGAGGCCGTAGCCCTGCAGGATTTGGCAGCCAGCGGCCATGAAGCTCTCCGCGAGGCGCCGCGAGAGCGGAGCAGCCCCGCTGATGACGTAGCGAAAACGCTCCCCGAAGAAAGCTGCCGGGCGGCCTTCATCCAGCCACTCGTCGTGCAGGAACCGCAGCAGAGCAGGGACGGTGATCATCTTGGTCACGCCTCCAGCGCGAATCTGGGCGACAAGGCGATGCGCCATGAGGCTGTCGGCGAACGACACCCGGGCTCCGCAGCTCAATGCTCCGAATACACCGGGAACAAGTCCCAGGAGGTGGTTCAAAGGCAGATTGGAGAGGAGGTGATCGTCCGGAAAGAATGGTATGAGCCGGTATGCGCCCATCACGCTGTTCATGACGTTGCTATGCGAGAGCATGACGCCGCGGGCAGGATGTGAGATTCCTGAGATATAGGCCACCAGAGCGGGGGCCGCGGGATCGCCAGGGGATGGAGATCCCGGGCTTTGTGTGTCGCCAGCTTCGAGGGCAAGAACCGCGGGCGGGTTGGAGCACATCTGGGCAGCTCGTGAGGAGTGGGCCGTGAATCTCCTAGTGGAGAGGATTGCGCTCGCTTTGGCATGATCGAGGATGTTGGCCGCTTCCCACGCCGAAGCCGAGCAATCCAGCAGAAGCGGCAGTGCTCCCAATTCCATGAGCGCCAACAGGTTGACGACCCATACCGGTGAACTCTCGCCCATGAGGGCAACGCGCTGTTCCCGCCGGACGCCTGCAGCCTCGAGTTGGCGAGCCCGGGCAGCCACCAGTCCCGGAAGCCCATTGAAGAGGACCTGTTGGCACGGGCCGTTGCTCTTTCCGGAAAGCGCGACCGCGGGTCCAAAGGCCCCAGCGATTGCTCGAAGCCACTGGGGAATGGTGATGGAACTTGCACTGCCATCCAGCAGCATGTCGGCCAGCCCTCCCAGCAGTCCCTGTATCCCGCGTATTCGGCTCGGAGCAAACTCGAAACCTGGTCACGCCACGACTTTTCCCGATGGGCTCAAACTCGTGCCTACGAGGCGTTGTCCATGAAGAAGGACCACAGATCGTCGTTGGTCTGGCCGTAGGCGGATCTCCGGAGCCAGTTACACAAAAGTGTGGATGACTCGTGGTGGAACGTTCCAATTCCAATCGATATCCCAAACCACCTCTCCGTCAGGTGTGATACATGCCGGCAGCGAGGCAAGACTTGGCGCCTGGAGGTATGGTGCCAGTTTTGCGCTGAAGCTGGAGGTATGGTGCCAGTTTTGCGCTGAAGCTGGAGGTATGGTGCCAGTTTTGCGCTGAACTCTCGGCGTTCGGGTGCTGCGGGCCCGTTCTACTCCCGGCGCTCAACGGTACAAAGCGCGTTTTCGTGGGGGTGCCGGTATATCCCGTAGCCCCTTGGTCACGGACTGGCGCAAAAACGCCACCATACCTCCGGGACTGGCGCAAAAACGCCACCATACCTCCGGGACTGGCGCAAAAACGCCACCATACCTCCGGGACTGGCGCAAAAACGCCACCATACCTCCAGGCATGCCGTTGCTTTGTCCCAGGGCATGGGCGCCTCCGCGCCAAGGCCGCATGTCTCGCGTTGGCAGAGATCTTGCCCGCGGGGGTGCCGCGATGCGGCCATGTTGTATCTTTGCCAGGCTGGCGCCAGGCAGGCCCACCTGCCTACGAGTGGGATCCGTTGACCTGGAGGGCTACACAATTTTCTCCCGGGCACTGTTCTGGGAGTCGGGCAGCCTTTGCTCGATCCTGTCCTTGGACCGGCTGGGTCTGGAGGCACCCAACGTGGACCCACCGGCGCCCCTTCAACATTGGAGTCACCCATGACACCCGCGCTCGTGCTCCCGTCCCTCGCCGTCCTGCTTGCGGCTTGTGTCGTTGGTTGCGCCTCTTCCGACGAGAACGGACATGCAGACACCGCCTCGGCGCTCTCCTGTCCGCAGGAAATCTGCGACGGCGTGGACAACGACTGTGACGCCCAGGTGGACGAGGACGCCAGCGATGCCCCGTATTGGTACCGGGACGCTGACGCCGACGGCTTCGGCGATCCCTCCGTTGTCACCCGCTCCTGCCAGCAGCCATCGGGCTACGTCTCCGACGCCTCCGACTGCGACGACGCCAACTCTTCGGTGAACCCACTGGGGGCAGAGACCTGCAACGGCCTGGACGATGACTGCAATGGCCTGGCCGACGACGAGGATCCCAACGTGACGGGTGGGGCTACCTGGTACTCCGACCCTGACGCCGACGGTTACGGCAGCGAGGATGCCACCGTGCAGGCTTGCCAGAGGCCCGAAGGCTACGCGGCGCTGGCGGGGGACTGCGACCAGGAAGACCCGTCCATACACCCTGGCGCCACCGAGACATGGTACGACGGGGTGGACTCGGACTGTGATGGCGCAAACGACTACGACGCCGATGGTGACGGCTACGTCTCGGCGGAATACTCCGACGAGGCGGGCAAGAGCGACGACGACGGTGACGGTTACGACGCCGGGGACTGCGACGACGGGGACGCCTTGATCAACCCAGGCGCCTTCGAGTACAACGACGGGCTGGACAACAACTGCGACGGGGACGTGGACTTCGTCTCCCTTTCGTCGGAATCATCCGAGAACCTCGAGTTCACGGGCGAGAGCTACGGCTCCAACGCCGGCTACAGTATGGCCGGAAACGGAGACGTGAACGGCGATGGGGAGCTGGACGTGCTGATAGGGGCGCCGGGAGAAGCCACCAACGGCGATGGCGCGGGTGCCGCATACCTGCTGTTGGGTCCATTGACCGCCGACATGAGTCTGGCCGAGGCCGACGCCAAACTCCTGGGTGAGCAGGAAGGGGACCACGCCGGCCACCGCGTCGCCCTCCCGGGAGACGTGGACGGAGACGGTATCGGCGACATCCTGGTCTCGGCCGACGACGCTGACGCCGGCTGGACCGACAACGGGGCGGTCTACCTGCTGTCGGGCCCGGTGAGCGGATCAATGGATCTGGGCTCGGCCACCGCAAGGCTGGAGGGGGAGTACAACTGGGACTCGGCGGGATTCAGCCTGGCTGGCGCGGGGGACGTAAACGCCGATGGATACCGGGACATTCTGCTGGGAGCCACCTCCCACGACAGTAATGGCCTGTCCAACAACGGCGCCTCCTACCTCTTGTTGGGCCCCGTCTCCGGCGAGCTGGACCTCTCCGTGGCGGACGCAGCCATCTACGGACGGGAAACCGACGACTACAACGGTGCCGACGTACAGGGCGTCGGAGATCTCAACGCAGATGGCTACGATGACATCGCTGTTGGACAGTACGAAGATGGCGGCAGCGGTGACATCGCCGGCGCGTACTATGTCTTCTTCGGACCCGTGAGCGGGAACCCCACCCCTTCCCAGGCAGATGCGACTCTGCACGGATGGGACCAGGGAGTGGTGGTGGCGGGTTCCCTCTCGGTCTCGCTGGATTTCGACGAGGACGGTTACCAGGACCTGGTTGGGGGTGACGCTTGCACGAGCTACGCCCAGTGCGAGGCCGGCGCCATCTACTTCATTGCTGGGCCCATTACCGGAAGCTACTACCCCAACGACCTGGAGATCCATTTCACTGGCGAGGCCAGCGGCGACAAGGCCGGCTGCAGCGTGGCCAGCGTGGGCGACGTAAACGGCGACTCCCATCCCGATGTAATCGTCGGCGCCAGCGGGCAGGACACCGGCGGCAGCTCGGCGGGCGCCACCTACCTGCTGCTGGGCACCTTCCCCAGCAGCGGGCTGCTGGCGGACGCCGACGCCATCTTCCGGGGTGGCGCCGCTGGCGATTACCTGGGCTACGCGGTAGCCAGCGCGGGCGACGTGGACCACGACGGGTACGACGATTTCCTGACCTCCGCATACGGCGACGACCAGGGATCTTCAGGAGCGGGAGCCGTGCACCTTATCTTTGGCGGCCCCGAGCACTGATCCCATGCCCGTGCCATGAGGTATCTGTGTCGGTGTCGGTGTCGGTGTCCGCCGCGGACGGGGCGCCGGTGTCTTGCTTCTCCTCGCCACAGCCGGCCAGGGACAGGGCCGAGACGACGTGAAGGCGCAGCATGGTTCTGGACATGGGCACCTCCAAGTGAGAGAGCGGGGTGATGCGGCGCCCCTGCCCTCATCGTCAAAGGCAACGATGGGTTTCGCCGCGACCCGAGCGTTGTTCTGGCCGTAGCCAGGACGGTCGCCTGGCTTCCTCCCAGGAGCCGCTTGGGGATCCTGCGTGTTCCACTTTCGCGTTTCCTCGGACAGGATCCCGATTGCCAGTATCATCGTGGGCATGGAGAGCCCGACCCAGGGCTTTCAACGTTTGCGCAGCCAGACCCTCTTGCCGTCGAAGACCACGCCGTACTCGTGTATGGGCGAGGCGCCGCGGGCGCGAAGCTCCTCGACATATCGCCGCTCACGCACC
>JAJRWT010000063.1 GCA_024276675.1 Myxococcota bacterium
CATCCCTGACCCCGCTGCTGGCGGGCTCCTACGAGCTGCTGCTCAGCGTCAGCGACGGCGAACTCTCCGACTCCGACTCCATGCTCCTGAGCGCCGAGGAACCCCCCAACGAAGCCCCCGTGGCCCTGGCGGGCGACGACCAGGAAACCTGCGCCTCGGAGCCCGTGTTCCTGGATGGAAGCTCATCCTACGATCCCGACGGTGACGATATCTCGTTCTCCTGGAGCTTCATGGCCGTTCCCGAGGGCAGCCTGCTGGACGCCAGCTCCATCGACGGTTCGGACTCGGCCATCGCCAGCTTCACGCCCGACGTACAGGGGAGCTACCAGCTCCTGCTGCTGGTCGACGACGGCCTGGCCACGGGGAGCGACAGTGTCTGGGCAACATGGGACAGCGGCGGGGTGGAGTTGGCTCTCCACCTGGACGAAACCACGGGCAGCAGCGCGGCTGATGCCGCCGGAGGCACGGGAGCAGTGCTCGCAGGAGGGGCATGGACCGGCGGCAGGTACATGGGCGGCCTGGCCCTGGATGGAGAATCATGCCTTGAAGTCCTCGAAGCTCCCGTCCTGGGCGAATACTGGACTCTCGAATGGTGGATGAGCACTTCCCAGAGTTCCGAGGAACAGACCATCCTCTGGTGGGGCGGAGCCGATGGGGTCCAGCTCACCCTGGACGGCAGCGCCCTGTGGGTCCAGGCCACCCTGGACGACGGAAGCGAGCTGGGCGTGGCGAGTACACTCTCGGACCTGGCCGAAGACCACTGGCACCACTACGCCATCGTGCGGGAACCGGAGCTGCTGCTCGTCTACCAGGATGGAGAACTCCTGGCGGAAGAAGGCACGAGCGCCGCCGCCATCTCCACGATCCCCCCCCTGCTCCTGGGCTGTTCCGACTCTGGCGAGCCAGGCCTGGTGGGCGTGTTGGACGAGTTCCTGCTGTGGTCCACGGCCCTCTCCGCCAGTGAAGTAGAAGAGCGCGCTGCCTTGGAAAGCCAGTGGTGCACAGAACAGGTGGACGATTCTCCTCCCGTCGCGATCTTCACCGATCCCGACGACATGGAGAGCGTCGATACCCCATGGGTGCTGCTGGCAGGCACAGCGTGGGACGAATCCGCCATCGTCGGTGTCACCGTGAACGGCCAGGATGCCATGGCCACCAGTACCGGCTACGCCACCTGGGAACTCTGGCTGGCCCTGGAGCCGGGCGAAAACGAACTCCTGCTCTCCGTCGAAGACGTCGCCGGCAACGTGGCCACAGGCGTCGACACCCTGAACCTCGTCCGCGATGATGCCTGCACTGCTGACCTCACACTGCTGTGGCTGCTGGACGAATACGATCCCTCCATGGCCGCCGACAGGACCACCAACGCTCTCGACGCCACCGTGATGGGCTCGCTGGACAGCGTGGTGGGGGCCTTCGGCAATGCATTCGCCTTCAACGGCACCGGCTACCTGCTGCTGGAGGACGACCCCCTGCTGGACAAGACCGCTCCCTTCACCATCGACTTCTGGTACCGGCGCGACGGCCCCACCGACGAATGGGAGTACATTCTCTCCAAGGGTGCGCCCGACGACTTCAACTACGCGTTCATGAGCTACGACAGCGATCTTCTCTTCGTCATCACCGGGCCGGCGGGAATACAGCGTGTCCTTCGCGCTCCAGGCACAAACGACGGTGAATGGCACCACGTGGCGGGCGTGTTCCGCGGCTTTGCCGCCAGCTTGCTGGTGGACGGCCTGGGCACCGACAGGTCCCTGGTCCTGGGTCCCCTGCACCCCAATGACGCACCGCTGCGTGTTGGCAGCTACGGCGCCGGGCACTTCGCATTCCACGGCTACCTGGACCAGCTCAGGATCCGGGACGGTGCCCTGGACACCGAACAGGTCGCCGACCTCTTCACGGAAGGCGAGGCATGCGCGCCAGCTCCGGAGCTGGCAGGCGCAGCCGAGGTATGGGCCGATTCCTGGCTGGACGAAAACTCCACTCCCGACCACGCCACGGACGGCGACACCGACGAATCCACCGCCACATCGTACAGCTCATGGCTTTGCGCCGACGGAGTCGATTGCACACTGAGCGTGGACCTGGGCCGCATCTACACCTTGACCA
Organism: Myxococcota bacterium; assembly: GCA_024276675.1. Classification (GTDB taxonomy): domain Bacteria; phylum Myxococcota_A; class UBA796; order UBA796; family JAFGLY01; genus JAJRWT01. Next base: position 2,110 of record JAJRWT010000063.1, read on the forward strand.
GCATCCGCTGGGCCAACACCCACCACGACACCTACTACGACCGTGCCACCCAGGACTTCAGCATCTGGGCATCCCAGACCTCCGCGGAGTTGGACGACATGCAGGAGATCTGGTCCGGCACAGGCCAGTTGGAAGGCACCCTGGCTTTCGACACCATGGAAATGAACGACACCATGCGCGCCAGGTACCTGGTCTTCCGCGTGGAAACATACTACGGACTGGGCGGAGGTATCAACGAACTGCAGGTCTTCGGTCTGGAATGATGCTCTCAACTACCGCGGCTTGCCCAGTCATGAAAAAACACTCCGTCACAGGCCGTCTCCTGGTGATGGCCCTGTTGCTGGTCGTTCCCGGGGGAGCATCCCTGTCCAGGGAGCTGCAACCCATGGAGGAACACGATTCCGTGTCGCTGCCAGGCGTGGAGCGACCACTCTACACTTTCCAGGACAGCGGCTCCTCGTCCATGCGTTGGGCGGTGGACGGCCCTGCCCGCCTGGTGCTCACCATCAGGGTCTGTATTCCTCCAGCGCTCCCCGCCACCGATGAACCGCGGGTCAGGGTACTGGGAGACGGCCACGACATCATGGAGATCCCCACCACCCTGGAACCCGACGGCAGCAGCCACCTGCCCGGCTCCCCCGACTCCGCCATCTCCCTCCCCAGCTTCGGCCATGTGGACGTGCCGGATGGCAAGCACATCCTGAGCCTCGCTTTTCCTGCTGGGTTTCCCTGTTTTCTCGTGCGCCTGGAAGACCCTTCCATTCCCGACCCGCCGCCTGAAACCTCGACAGGCCCCATGAATCCCGCCCCCCCCCCGGACACCGCTTCCCAGGCGCAGGAAGGACCCCGGCTTCAACCGCCAGCCATACAGGCACCCACCACAGCGGAACCCCCCGAGCCGCAGCCCCACCTGCCCAGGGAACCACTCCCGGCGCAGCTCCCACCCGGCCCGGGAAAGGCCCCCCTGCTTCTGGGTCCGGGACTGGGGCTGGTATTTCCCGCACGAGCCACCGGGGCCAGTTCCTACGTGGGTATCGAACTCCGTCGCCCCCTGGATCGGCGCGGCTTGAAGATCCAGGGAAGACTCGGCTACTACAGCATCCCCGTGCACGCCGAGTTTCAGGTCACCGATCCACTCCTGGGCCCGCTCCTGCTGGACTACCAGTACCGCACCAGGGTGGTTCCCCTTGAAACCAACCTGTTGTACAGCTTCCCATCGACTTTCAAGTATGTGACCCCCTTTGTTGCCGCCGGCCTGGGAATCTATTCCTCGCTCCGGCAGGACGAGCACGGCAGTGTTCCGGGAGCAGGCCTGGGAACACAGCTTGCCCTGGGAGCCGACATTCCCCTGGAGACGGGCATGCTCAGCGCCAACCTGGCCTGGAACGGCTCACGCAAGAGCTACGGCAACACCGACATCGACGGCGACCCAATCAAGGAAACCCTGGCATCCCTTCGTCTCTCGCTGACCTATGTTCATTCCTGGGAACATCGGCGAGAAGGCCACCGGGTCGACTCCCCACAGGAAGCTCAAGGAGAAGACTAGCCATGAAACCCAGAAGCCCCAGCCAACGTGCCATCACAGTCAGGGCCGGAACTCGCCCCACAGCTCGCTTCGTCCCGCTGGGTCTACTGGCGATTCTATTTCAATGGGGTTGTGCCGACCCGGTGCTGCTACAGCAATACCTTGGCCTCGTGAACATCTCCCCTTCCGGCGGAGCCGTACAGATCTCCGTGGATGCCGAGATCTCCGCCACGTTCAACGCACGGCTGGACAGCTCTTCCCTGGACGAGGAATCCCTGTTCCTGCAACACGCCCTCGAAGACGGCGGCCAAGAACCCGTTTCTTCGTACATGCAAGTAGACGAAGACCTGTTCAGCGTTTTCCTGCTGCCCCGCGAGAGCCTCTCGTATGACACGGAGTACTGCCTGGTCCTCACCACCGAGATTCTATCACAGGAGTTGGGGCCCCTGCCCGCCGACGTGGAGAGCTGTTTCACCACCACCGGGGATCCGGACCAGGAGCCCCCGGTGGCAGTCGCGGGAGATGACCAGACCGTTCAAACCGGGGACACCGCCTTCCTGGACGGCAGCGCCTCGTGGGACCCGGACAACGACGAGATTTCCTTCTTCTGGTCGCTCATCTCCATGCCACGAGAAAGCTCCGCCTCCCTGGACGATCCCCTGAGTGCCACCCCATCGTTGCTGGTGGACCTGGCCGGCACCTTCGTGATCCAGTTGCTGGTCTACGACTCCTCCTATATTTCCAGCCCGGACTACGTGTATGTCTTCGGCGAAGATCCCCTGGAATAGCTCCCCCACGCGGGCGCGCCCCACTCCGCGCCACACAGGGAATCCACGCAGGCTCTGGCCAGCGGAAAATCACGATCCTCCACAGCACGAAAAATTCCTTGACTCGTCAAAGAGTTACGTAAATCCCACATGAGATAATTCACCGCAGGTCTTGCAAATCACCCGTGAAACCGAGTATAGATTTTCTGGGCCTGCCAAGGCCCCGGTTTCAATCGGAGGCGAAAGGCTCCTGGTCGGTAGCTGATTCTCCTTTTCACCACTCAAGCTCCTTCTTCCTCTCACCCCCCCCATAAAGAACCCCGGATTTCTCCCGCAGGCGAAGGGGATGCTCCGGGAGCTGCAACGGTCGCCCACGGCCGCGAGCACCACGCCTCCGATTGATTCCACACCCTCTTTCCACAGCCTATTGTTCCCCCGCCCCGGCGACTCCATCCCAGGGCAACCGAAGGCTTTACACCGGAATCGCGCCAACACCTGGCCCATGATCGCGCCGGAACACAGCAATCAGCAGCTTCCCGAGACCAGGCCCCGGAGCAATCCGCTCTCCTGGGCTCCCGGCGTGATGGCGCGAGCCATCGACCGCGTACTGGGCACCGCCCACCGCTGCCTGGATCCCCTCTCCAGGGAGCGTTTTCTCGAGAGACCGGCACCCACCGCCCCCCAGACCATCGCGTACCGCAGCGATGACCAATGGCATTGCTTTCTCCACAGGTGCCCGCCGCCGCCCGGAAGCATCGGTGAACCGCTGCTGCTGGCCCATGGACTTGGCCTCAACCGCTTCAGCCTGGACTACCACGGGCAGATCTCGCTGGTCCGCACCTTGCACAAGGCCGGTTTCGACGTCTATCTCCTGGAAACCAGGGCCAACGCATCTGCCTTCCCTCCGCGTGGCGCCCGCCCCTTCGACGCCGACACCATCGCGGCCCAGGACATCCCCGCCGCCATCCACGAGGTCCTGTCCCGCACGGGCTTCTCCCGCGTGGGCTGGCTGGGGCATGGCCTGGGAGGCCAACTCCTCTACCTGCACATGGTCCACGATCCCGACAGCCCCATCTTCGCCGCCGTGACCCTGGGCGCGGCGTGCCGTTTCGACTCGCACCGGGCTTCCGCACTCCAGTGGGCCATCGCGTCCCGCATCCTCCCCAGGAACGCCAGGCTCCCCGTTGACACTGCCATCAGGGCCATATCGCCCCTGGCAACGGAGAGCAGGAGTTGGACCACCGGTCTTACCGGCGGGAGCATCCCGGGGCCCAGGCTGAGAGGCCTCATGAACCACGCCTTCGAGCAACTCAATGGGGGCTTGCTGCGGCAGGTGGGCCTTTGGTTGTCCACGGGTTCGCTGTGCGACTCGCGGAATCGCCTGGACTATGTCGAAGCCATGCAAGGGCTCGACCTGCCCCTGCTGATCCTGGCATCCCCCGGCGATGACATCTGCCCCCCCGAGACCGCGGCCCCTCCCATGGATCGACTGACCGGGCCGTGCGAGATGTTGCTCACCTCCAGTCCCTTCACCCACCTGGACCTGGTGCAGAGCCCGTTGGCCGCCGCCCAGGTATGGGAACCCGCCGCGGACTGGTTGAAGAAGCACCGCAAAGCGGCATGGTAGGGGCAAGTCTGGTCCATGGGCTACAGTTCGTGTCCTTGGCAGCCCCACATCCGGGCGAAACTGGATAGTGGCTTCTTCCACGGCCACGCCAGAACACAGGAAACATTCATAGTCACACGCCAGGAGAACGACATGAAGCCACAAGACACCATGAACAGCCAATCATCATCCGAAAACACCACTGAAGCTCCGGCGTCGAACCTTGCTGCCCGGGACCTGGAGTTTCTGGCTCGCTGTTGCGAACACATGGTACCAGCGGTACTCACCTGGCCATCCCGCCTGCTGGTGCGCAGGGGGGCTTTCCTGCGCATGGAGCAGGAGCACCTGGACATGGTCATCCCGGCAAACGGAGACCGACCTTTCCATCCGGATCCGGGCTCGCTGTGCAACGTGAGCTTCCACCTGGATGGCCAGTCCTGCACCTTCCTCACCCATGAACAAGACTCCAGTCAGAGCGATCTCCCAGGCGAACTGATCCTGGCCCTGGATCTGCCGGAATGCCTGATCCGTGAGTTCCGCGGCAGCTTCCGCGTTCCAGTGGTGCCGAGGGCCCGCTTGCAGGTGAACATCCACCACGACAGCAGCTACTCCACCGACGCCCAGCCCATCGACCTGTCCCGCGACGGCCTCAGGCTCGCTTTCCTGAAGGACCGCGACCCGGAGCTGGACAGGGACGACAATCTCGTACTGCTCCTCGTACAGGACAAGCTCCAGATGGAACTCTCCGCAAAGGTCATGAGGCGGGAAGACCACGGCAGGTGGATACACTACGGGCTGTCCTTCACACCCGAAGGGCGCCGGCAGGCCGACGAACGAAAACTGGTGCAACTGCTCAACAACGTAGAGATGGCCTGGATTCAATCCCGGCGCCCCTGAAGCCAAGCGGGTTATAATAGGCCTGAGCGCATCCCGAATCCACTACGGAACGCCAATCGCTGCCGCGACGGGCCCCGCTGGACAGCCCGCAGTTCGACGTATACCAACACGCCTTCAACCGCCATTCTTGCCCCATCCCAGGCTCGCCTGGAGCAGGCGTACCGTTGCGGCCGCCAGCGCCTGGCGCTTCCCGCCACGATTCGGTCCAGCGGCACGCTCCGTGCTCGCACAGGCTCCTGCCCGGCCATGCACGCCAGTCTCCCGCCGCCCTCAACCTCCAGGAAACCGTGAGGCCGCTCTTGCGCAGGATGAAAAGGCACGGCTTTCTGCCATGAACATTCTCTCAACAGGAACCCCGGAATGAAAAAGAGCACCCGCCTTCTACTGTGGCTATCCCTCCTGGGCGTACTCCTGTTCTTTGCCGCGGCAACCGCCGTGGCGCTGCTCATCTGGGATCACGAGGCTCCGGCCTCCGGCCCCCGGGCCCTGGTCATCCAGCTCGAAGACGGCATCCCCGATGCCCCGCCCCAGGGCGCCTTCGTGTTGGACAAGCAGGACTTTCCGCCCATGCTCACCGAGATCACCCGGGCCATACGCTACGCCTCCGACGACGACTCCATAGACAGCCTCGTGTTGGACATCCAGCCCCTCTCCCTGGGGTGGGGCTCCATCCAGGAGCTGGTGGACGCCGTCCATTTCTTCACCGGCAACGGCAAACCATGCCTGGCCTACTCCGACTCCCTCACCAACAAGGAATACCTGCTGGCCGCCTCCTGCGGTGAAATCGCCCTCGCCCCGGCGGGTATGTTCCTGGTCAACGGTCTGTCGGTTTCCACCACCTACTTCGCCGGGGCCATGGAAAAGTTGGGCATAGAGTCCAACCTACAGCACGTTGGCGACTACAAGTCGGCGGTGGAGCCCTACGAACGTACAGGCCCCTCCGATGCAGCCAGGGAAGCCACCGACTCCTTGCTGGACAGCGTCTACGCCAACTTCCTCTCCAGCATCGCCATGGGGCGGAGCATGGATCTGCAACAGGTGGAGTACCTGGTGGACCAGGCCCACATGACCCCCGACATGGCCCTGCAGGACGGCCTGGTGGACGAACTCGCCTTTCGCAAGGAGTTCATCGAGGACTTTGCCGGCGAGGATCCCATAACCCTGGGGCGCTACCTCAAGAAGGTGCGCAAGGCCGAAAACAAGCGCCCCTGGATCGCCGTCATCTACACGGAGGGGACCATAGTATCCGGCGAGGGCAGCGACGACCTGTGGGGCTCCAGCTACGTGGGCGACCGGGCCGTCATAAGGATGCTGGAAGATGTCCGCATGGACGACGAAATCCCGGCGGTGGTGCTCCGTGTGAACTCACCAGGCGGGAGCGGGCTGGCCAGCGACAACATCTGGGCCGCCGTGCAACGACTCCGCCAGGAAAAACCGCTGGTGGTGTCCATGGGAGACATGGCGGCCAGCGGCGGCTACTACATCTCCATGGGGGCCGATGCCATCTTCGCTCAACCAACGACTCTCACGGGTTCCATCGGGGTCTTCGGTGGAAAGATGAACATGGCCGGGCTCTATGCCAAGCTGGGACTGACCACGTACCAGTACAAGAGGGGCAGGAACTCCGACATCCTCTCCTACACCAACGATTTCTCCGACGAAGGCAGGGCCAGGTTCCGCGAGTTCCTGGAGAGCTTCTATGACCTGTTCCTCAGCAGGGCGGCGGAAGGTCGCAGCATGACCAGGGCCGATATTCACAGGCTGGCTCGAGGGCGGGTCTGGACGGGCTCACAAGCCATGGAAAACGGCCTGGTGGACCAGTTGGGCAGCCTGGACGACGCCATAGAAAAGGCCCGTCAACTGGCGGGGGTCCGTGAACCCACGGGCATACTCCGCCTGCCGGAGCAGATGACCTTCTTCGACACCCTGCTGAACGACCTCTCCAACCCCGGCGACGACGAAGAGGTCGTCGCTCGCCTGCTATCGCTGCTTTCGGCCGGCCAACGCCAGGCGATACAGAACCTGGCCGTGCTGGACCGCGTGCTCCAGCGCGGCGGAGTGGCGGCCATGCTGCCCGTGGACATCACCATTCGCTGACTCGGCGGCAAAAGGCAGGCGCGGCAGCGGAGCATCGCGCCCCCCTCCTCTGAAGCGGAAGGTGAAGCGGAAGGTCCGGACCTGGTAATCGAGGGCTATCCGCGGGCGAAGGAGCGACAGGTGGGTCCTTCCACCGGGAGCGGGGTTCAGGGGATGTCGATGGTCGACACGGGAAAGAAGCGCATCTCTCCCACCATGAAGGCCGAGACGACGGTGTTGACGCCGTTCAGATCGTCGACACCGGAATTGACGATCCCCGCCACGCCAAGGGCGTAGAGCGATCCCTGCGGGTTGCCAAATGCCGAACCGGGGATTTCCAGGGCAAGCTGGGGCTCGTCGGCGTGGGTGAAGTCGTAGAGTTCTTCTATGCCCTGGGGTTCGTTGGAATAGGTGAGATCAGCGTTGGCCAGGTCGATGACGGCCACGAGGATGTTGTCGTAGTCGTAGGAAGAGCAGTCCACCACCAGGGGGGTGTTGGGACTGTGTTCCTCCGGGATGAGATCCCCGTCAACGGGTGGTGGAGTCACGGCGTCCGCGGTGGACTGCCCATCGTCCAGGTTCACGGTGAGGACCAACTGCTCGCCCGCGGTGTAGATCAGGCCGTCCTGGACGGAGGCGGAATACAGGCCGTCGCCCCCATCGGACAGGTCAACCGTGCCCATGGCTGCGGACTTGAGATTCACCGAGGCCCCGGTGACCGGCGAGTTTTCCATGTCGCTGGGGTCGGAGGCGTCGGCCAGGAAGACCTGGATCGTGGCGCCCGCTTCGAAGTCGGTTCCCGTAAGGTCGATGGAGTCGCTGGCGGGTTCCGCCACGCCGAGAAACGTGGCCTCCAGTACCAGCGTATCGGTGTAGCCCGCGATGTCGTCTTTCAGGTCGTCGAAACTGTCGCAGGCGCCAAGAAGGGTGGCCAGCAGCACTGCCGTGTACATGGGGGCTCCTGTGGTTGGTTGGGGGGCACTTGTGAAGAAGGCAGGGGATGGATGGAATTATACACACCGGAAATCCCGTGTCACCCGGTCTGCCAACCACCTTCGGGCGAATAGTCGGCCTGGTAGAAATCCCGCAGGGTGCCGTCGGGCTGCCACAAGCGAAAACGAAGGGACAGGTTCATTCCATCCAGCCCCACTTCCCAGTAGCCGTAGACAGGAAAATGCCTGGCGTCGAAAAAGGCTGTGAATCCTTTGTAGCTGCCGGCTGCCAACGCGGCGTCCAGGGCGGCGTCCGGCGCCGCGCCCTGCATGGTTCTTTCCTTGAACAGGTTCACGAGCGCCATGTCGAACATGGGCTCCAGCGCGATGGCGTCCAGGCCCGCCCCGGGGGCCGAGCCCCAACGGGAAAGGTCCACGGCCGGCGCTCCCCCGCCTCCGGCCCCAACGTGCATCGTGCCGAACCGCCCACCCAGGAGGTAGACCTCGTTGGTGGACGAATCGGAAGAGAACACGACCCGTAGCTTGTTCAAACCCATGGACTCCTCGACAGCCTCCAGCAGCTCGGCGGGGGCACCGTCCAGGTTGGATTCCTGGTCCTCGGCAAGGGTGACCAGGGGATGGTGCATGAAGACCAACAGGTTGTCGAAGTCCCGGCCCTCCACGGCTCCCGGTATCCATTGAAGCTGTTCCTGCCAGCGGGGCCCCAGCGTGGCCTTGTTGGAGTACAGCACCAGCAACCTCCAGCAGGCTCCAGGAAGCTCGATGTCCACCGCGCTCCAGGTGGCCACCCGGTTGGGCCCGATGTCGGCCCCAACTCCGGGAAAGGCTGCGTTCATGCCCCGAAGGTAGCGGTCGTTGCGGAATTCGCCATCGCCGGCCACGGGCAGGACCGGGACGCGGTGCCGGGGACTGTCGGGAAATGCCTGGCCTTCCAGCAAGTTGCGAAGGCGCCTGTCGAAGCCGCGCCAGGCACTTGTGCGCGAGGCACGGACCTGGTCGCCCAGCAGCACGACGAAGGAAAGGTGCTGGAACTCCACCTGCTCCACCAGGTCCCGAGCCAGGTCCTCGGCCACGCCACGCCGTGCCACCCCCGGCTCCAACAGGCTCATGGGAAAGCCGGCGGGCTCGCGAAAGTTGCCCAGCACCGCCAGCTCCACCGTGCCGTCTGAACGTACATCTTGCCCGTCATCTGCCAACAGCTCGTGGCTGCCGATGCGAGCGGGGTCGACTCCGCAGCCAGTTGCCAAGAACACAGCCAGGACCGCCGCCATCGCCTTCATCTCGTTCCTCCGCCCGGGACGTCTACAGGGATCACACAGAGAAACCAGGTAACCCGTATGAACTGCAAGCCGGAGCAATTCTGTTTCTCTTCTCAAGGCAGGTAGGGGACACGGACAACGACGGGCAACCCCTGGACTTCGTCGGGTCCACCTCCACCACAGCCAACGTTGGTACCGTGCCTGGCGATGAAAAGGGCCGGCTGGAAGCCGACCCCACCATCTTGGGCGCACGGACCGACTGGAAACCGGCCCTGCGGGAGAGCCCCCGGTAGCCGTCGGGAAAAAGGCTTCCGGCTCGTGCGTTGGTGACCGACGAGCGAGGCGGCCAGGCGGGTTGCGGTTGGAACTGGGCCCGAGCGGGAGTTCTACTCGACGGTGACGCTCTTGGCAAGGTTGCGGGGACGGTCTATGTCGCGACCCAGGAGTACGCCCGCCTTGTAGGTGAGGAGCTGCAGGGGGAGCACGGTCAGCAGCGGGGTGAGGTATTCCAGGGTACGGGGGACGGCTATGGAAATGTCACCGCAAGCGGCGGCTTCGTGGTCACCCTGGGTGTGGATGGCGATGATCCGGGCTCCCCGGGCCTGGCACTCGCGGACGTTGGAGATGGTCTTGTCCTTTACGGAGTCGTCCTGGACTATGACTACAACAGGGGTGCCCTCTTCCATCATGGCGATGGGGCCGTGCTTCATCTCGCCGGCGGGGTAGGCCTCGCAGGGCAGATATGCCACTTCCTTGAGCTTCAAGGCGCCCTCCAGGCTTACCGGGTAGTTGAACCCTCTTCCCAGGAAGAGCGTATACCTGGCCCTGGACACGATGCTGGCCACCTCGTCCAGGGGGCCCGGGTCTTGCAAGTAGCTCTCCACCTGCCGCGGAATCCGGAGGAGCGCGTCCAGGAAGGCCTTGCCGTCATGGGGAGACAGGTGCCTGGTCCTGGCCATGAGCAGGGAAAACAGCAGCAACGCGCTCACCTGGCTGGTGAAGGCCTTGGTGCTGGCCACAGCCAACTCGGGCCCGGAGTGGACATAGGTGCCGCGGCCGCAGGTGCGGGCGATGGAACTACCCACCACGTTGACGATTCCGAAGACCTCTCCGCCCTTCACCTGGACCTCGGACACCGCCCCCAGGGTGTCGGCGGTCTCGCCCGACTGGCTGACGGCAAAATAGAGGCTGTCTGGCCCGATGACGGGGTTGCGATAGCGAAACTCGCTGGCAACATGGGCCGCGGCCGGCACGTGGGCCAGGCGCTCGATGGCCATGGCGCCCACGAGTCCGGCGTGGTAACTGGTGCCGCAGGCCAGTATCTCCACGCGTTTGTAGTAGAGCAGGTCGCGGGGGCTCAGATCCAGCCCCCCCAGCTTGGCGTTGCCCTCGGATGCCACGAGCCGCCCCCTCATGCAGCGGTGGATGCTCTGGCTCTGCTCGAAGATCTCCTTGAGCATGAAATGCTCGAAGTCGCCCTTGTCTTCGACGATCCAGTCTTCGTCGAGCTGTTCCACCGCCGGAGCGAAGATGGCGCCGTCCAACAGGCTGGTGACCACTCCTTCCCTGGTGATATTGGCCACCTCGCCGTCGTTGAGAAAGATGACGCGCCGCGTAAACGACACGATGGCCTGGGGATCGCTGCCCACGAGGGTCTCGCCTTCGCCCAGGCCGATGACGAGCGGGGAACCGTTGCGAGCCACGAAGAACTGGTCGGGGTGGTCGGCAAAGAGTACCGCCACGCCGTAGGTTCCGGAGACCAGGCGGAGCGCGTCGCGGAGGGCCTCCAGCGGCCTGCCGTCGTAGAAGGTGCGAATGAGGTGTGGGATCACCTCGGTGTCGGTTTCGGAACGGAACTCCACGCCCTCGCGCTCGAGCCTGGCCCGCAGCTCGGTTGCGTTTTCGATGATCCCGTTGTGGACCACGGCGATCCTGCCCGTGGAGTCCAGGTGCGGATGGGCGTTTGCACGCGTGACGCCCCCGTGGGTGGCCCACCTGGTGTGGGCGATGCCCACGTTCCCCCCGAGATCCTTGGGAACAGCACGATCCAGCCCCGCCACCGGACCCACCTCGCGATACAACTGGAGCTGTTCTCCATCCAGTACCGCGATGCCGGCGGAATCGTAGCCCCGGTACTCCAGGTGCCGCAACCCGTTCAGCAACACTGGTGTTACGCGCCTTGAACCGATGTAAGCGATTATCCCACACATGGGCGGCTCCCTTTCACTGCTGCTCTTCCGCCAGCTCACGAACCAGTCTGTCCAGCGATTTCATGTTTTTCTCTGCGTAACCCTTGTAGCGACCACGGATTTCTCCCCTGCTATCCAGGATCCAGGTAATGGGCACCGAATTGATTCCCAGCTCCGCGGCAACCTCGGGCAGACGCTTGAAACGTATCCCAGTGATGCCCATCTTTCGCCTGGCCCTCCTGTAGGGGGCTTCCTCCTGGTCCAGGGACACGGCTGTCACCTCTGCTCCAAGCCCGTCGACACTCCACTGGCTGGCAAGGTTGGCCAGGCCGGGAAGTTCTTGCAGGCAGGGACGGCACCAGCTCGCCCAGAAGGCCACCACCAGGACCCGTGGCTGTGCCCCGACCCCCGACGTGCCAGAATCTACGCCCATGATCAGGTCCATGGGGCCCCGAGGGCGGCTTGACTCCGGGCTGGGTTCTTCCACGTCGATGCTGCCCGGGGCCGCAGTGGCGATCCCCAGGGTGTCGGCGGCGGCGGCCACCAGCGCCTGGTAGTCGGCAGGCCCTTCATACAACTCCGCCAGCCGCCAACGGCCTTCGGCGTTTCCAAGGGCGGCCGCGCTGGCAAGGGAAGCCACGGCGGAGTCATGAAGACCGAATTCCAGTTGCAGGCTTGCCAGAAGCAGGTAGCTGGCGGGATCGGGCTGGAGAGCACAGGCGGAGACCAAGGCCGCAAGCGCATCTTCGCGTCGCCCCATTGCCACCAGGGCACGGGCCTGGATTTGCAGGGCATGCGCCAGGGGTCGGGAGGGGATGCCCGGCTCCACGAGCGCTCCCAGGGCAGCGGCGGCCATGCGCGCCAGGTCCAGAGCCCTGGCGGGATCGCCCAGGGAACCTTGCGAAAGAGTCGTGGCCTTCAACTCCGCCTCGGCGGCTTGGGACAGGAGCGCCCAATCCCGCGGCGCCATGGCCAGGGCCTGCCGGAAGGCTTCGAGGGCCGCGGCCAGCTCTCCATCTTCGGCCAATGTGCGGGCACGAACCGCTGAAAGGGCGCGGGCATCGCTCTGGGAGACATCCAGGAGATCCGGACTGCCTCCTGTTCGGGCCAACTGCGAACCCAGGTCCCGAATCAGGGTGCTGGTCAAAGGAAGGCGGGGGGGCAGATCCAGTCCCGGGACCAGGGCGCCCAGGGCACGGGAGGCGTCTCGGGCCAGGGCACCTTCCCTGGCGGTGGCCAGCAGCTCCCAGGCGTGGAACAGGGCCCTGGGCTCTTCCCCGGACTCCACCAGCCCGCGAGCCACGGACACGGCGCGCCGCCTCGCCGCCCGGAGCGAACGCGAGGGCTTCCCGGAGGAATCCCAGAGGCCGACAGCAACGTCGGGACGACGGGGGTACTGGCGGAGAAGCTCCACCGCCCGGGTCGCGGAGAGCTGGGAACGTTCCAGGGCCATGAGTGCCTGCACCGACAGTCTTCCGGGCTCGGGGCCGTCCAGGGTCTGGAGCGCCTGCAAGGCAGTCTCGTCATCACCTCGCTCCAGGAGCAGCTCCGCCCACAGCACTCCGGCGGCCCTGCGAGGGTAGCGGGAGTCGCTGGCCATCTGTTCCAGGCCGTCAAGGCTGGAAGGGCTCTCGCCCAGCAGGGCCTCCACCCAGGCAGCCATGAGCTGGTGAAGCGGCTGGCCGTCCATGGCCAGTCGGCTGTACTCCCGGCGCAGGCGCCAGGAGGCGCCGCTGGCCATGACGGCCCGTACCCAGGCCCGGTGAGCCAGCCACGAGTCGGGGTGGCTGGCCAGAAGCTCATTGGCCAATGGTAGCGCGCTTTCCACGTTGCCTTGCAGCAGGAAGGCTCCCACCAGCTCCACCCCCCAGGCCAGGTCCACATCCCGCACCCGGGCCTGCTCCGCCGAATACGAGCGGGAGGCGGTCAGCTCCGCCTGCTGTGCCGAAGGCTGCTCCGCAGCCCACAACGCGGGAATGGCCAGCACCAGGCAGGACAGCAGCAGAGCCGGCAAGCAGCCGCTGACATGTTGGAGCCACCGGGCCCCGTGGCCCCACGGAAGGGCAGTGGCGGCGTGCCCCTGGCCCGGCCCGGCCAATCAAAGCCTTCCGTGTTGACGGAGAAGCCGGTCCCTGACGGTCAAAAGCACTTCGTGGGAGACCGCGGGCACGTAGGACCTGATGTCGCCGCCGTTTAGGAATATCTCCTTGACCAGGGAGCTGGAGATGAAGATGCAGCGTGGCGCCGGAATGAGAAAGACGGTCTCGACCCCGGGGGCCATGTCGCGGTTGGCCAGCCCCGTCTGGAACTCGAACTCGAAGTCCTTGACCGCTCGCAGGCCCCTGATGATCACCCTGGCCCCGATCTGGCGGCAGAAGTCCACCAGCAGACCATCGAACCTGGCCACACGAACCTGCTCCATGTCAGTGACGGCCTTTTCCAGGATCTTCACCCTGTCCTCGGTGTCCAGCAGGTAGCGCTTGGCCGGGTTGGACCCAACGGCCACGACGACCTCGTCGAAAATCTTGCGGCCTCGCTCGATTATGTCGAGATGCCCCACCGTGAGCGGATCGAAGCTTCCGGCGTAGACCGCCACTCGTTTTCCCATGAGCATACCTCCAGAAGGGGGTCATTACCGCGCCGGAGCCCTGGCGCAAGTCGGAAAGCAGCACGATCCCATCAGGAATCAATCACGTTCCCGCCAGGTGGCGGCTCCCGCCGCGTGCTGGCCTTGGCGAGGCGGCGCCCAGTTGGGCGGCCATGAGAGCACGAAAACGCCCATCGGCGCGCAGCCGGGAAAAGAGAGGGTCGATGGCGATGTCGGCAGCCAGTTCGAGCCTTTCCGCGGGAGTGAGAGCATCCCGATGTTCCAGGAGCCGCTCCATACATTCCAGGGAACGCTGCTCCTGGCGCTGGGCAGATGCCACCAGGGCTTCGGCCAGGTCCAGGGTGAGCTGCTCCGGCGCCAGCAGACGGGCACGCCGAAGGATTCTCTCGGCTTCGTCGTAGCGACCCAACCTGGAGACCGCCACCGAGAGGCGCCCCAACACCCGGGCGTTTTCCGGTTCCATTTCCAGGATGTCCAGGTATAGCCGCACTTCCACGAGGTGCCGCCCCAGCCTCCGCTCGGCCATGGCCCGCCGGAGCAGAAGATTCGAGTCGCCTTGTACGCGGGCGGTCAGCCAACGGTAGTGGAGCACGGAGGTTTCGAAATCGTCGGCCTGGTAGGCGGCCTGGGCCAACTGGCGACGCGTGGTGATATTGGATGAATCGAGTTCCAGGCTGGCCGCTGCGCCCCGGGGCACGGTGGGGGCTCTCCCGGCGGCCACGCGGTACCATTCGTAGTAGGCGATGCCGGTCTTGTCGTCGTCGCTGCTGGCCCTGGGGCCTTGCCTGGGCTCCTGGTCCCCCCTTGCGGATGCCAGGGAGTCGCCTCCCCCGCCCACTACCGAGGTGTTGCGCCCGGATTCCATCAACCACGGAGGCAGCGTCGAGGAATCATTGCCCAGCAACCGGGCGGCCTGGGCCGACAACAGGCCCGAAGAGCCTACACGGTCCATTACCCCGGCGAGGGTGTCCACCCACAGGGCCGCCAGTGTCACTGCCAGGGCCACCGCCAGGAACCTGAAGTCCCAGGATGCCAGCCAATCCCCGGGAATGGAAGCGGGAGCCGTATGTTCCAGCCAGACCCTCACCTGCCCCAGGGACAGGCCCACCCCACGGCCTTCCGAGAGGCTGCGCCCCCGCACCACCAGGTCCGCTCCCATGCGCACCACCACCAGGTCGGCTCCGGGGAAGGACACCGATGCCCCGGCGGCCTCGCCAATGCGTACAGCTTGCCGCACCGGGAGTACGCGGTCTTCCACCACTTCGCCGTTGAGACGCACACTGACCCTGAGGTCACCCACGGCAGCCCCGATAAAGACAAGGTAGAGGACCCGGTTGCGCCCGCGTTGGAGATATGGCCGGCTGTAGATTCCACGGCTTGATTGCCGACGCGACGTGACGGCAACGGCTGTCGGCAGCCCCCCTGACCACGGACGCGGCGCGGCGCGAAGGCGCCTTCAGGTACTGGACTGTTGACTGGGGCATGGTGTGGTTGTTCCAGACTGGCAGTTCCTGTCCCTAGGTTGAATCGTTATCCGTACTGCCCCCCCCTGCTACCGCCGCAGAAGCATCGACACAGAGGATGGATCACAAGGGCTGATTGACGAGATACCACGAACATCCTACCAGTACCCGCCTGATTGGTATAGTGATTGCAAACTCTTGCTTCCCGTCCCGTTATGCTCCGCCCCTCCTGGAGGTCGCCTTGCCCACCGCCGCCGCCATCATAATTGGGAACGAGATCCTCTCCGGCAGGTTTCCCGACGGCAACGGTCCCTACATCGTCAAGAGGCTGCGTGAACTGGGGACCGACCTGGAACGTATGTCCGTAGTCCCGGACAAGGTCCAGGCCATCGCCGACGAGGTGGCATGGTGCCGGGGGCGCTACGACCACGTGCTGACCACCGGCGGCATCGGCCCCACCCACGACGATGTCACTCTGGAAGGTATCGCCAGGGGGCTCGGGACCACCCTGGAGAGGCGCCCCGAGCTGGTGGAGGTGCTGCGCAGGCGCAGGGGCCGGGAGCCATCGGGGGCAGCCCTCCGCATGACCCAGATACCGCGCGGGGCCAGGCTGCTGTGGGGCGGAGAGATCTCCTTCCCGGTGGTGGTCTGCCAGGAGTTCATCGTGTTGCCGGGAGTACCGCGCATCTTCCGCCTGAAATTCGAAGCCGTCTCCCACCTGCTGGTGGGCCGGCCTCGTTCCGCGCTGGCGCTGCGGTCCCGACAAAGAGAAACCGACGTGGCCGACCGTCTGGGCCGGGCGGCCCGGGAATTCCCCCAGGTGAGCATCGGCTCCTACCCTCGCTGGGACGCCGGAGACTACAGCCTTTTGATCACCCTGGAAAGCCGCGAAGCCCAGCCTCTCCAGGCCTGCCGGGATCTGCTCCTGACACTGCTGGACTGCGACGAAGTCCCCTGAAACCGTTCGGCAAGGCATCGGAGTCACGGCCATGTACGGTCCGCCAGCAGATCCTCGGCAGCTTCTCGCCCCCGCGGAGCTGCTTGCCTCACCGGGGCGATGGGCCCTGTGCCTGGGACTGGGGCTGGGGTTGCTGCTCCTGGCCTGGAGGGCGCGGGGCTGGCGCGA
The DNA here is from genome assembly GCA_024276675.1 of Myxococcota bacterium. Classification (GTDB taxonomy): domain Bacteria; phylum Myxococcota_A; class UBA796; order UBA796; family JAFGLY01; genus JAJRWT01. The sequence continues at coordinate 18,579 of JAJRWT010000063.1, forward strand.
GGCTCCGCGGGTCCTGTTGGCCATGGCCGGGGTCGTGCTGCTGGCCACGGCGCCCCTCGCCGCCATGCTCAACGACGTCGTCTACGGTGCATGGCCCAGCACCGACAAGGTGGGAAGCTACCTCTTCTACCTGGACGGAGTCCACCGCAGGCTGCTGAGCCAGCCCCTTCAGGCCACGGACGATCCCGCATTGCGCCTCATCGGCGCCCACGTGGGTCACCTGTGGGTCACCGAGTTCTTCGATCTATTTTTGAACACCCACGGTGCATTCAACGTACAGGCCATCTTCTACCCGCTGCTGGCATGGTTCTGTGCCTGGCTCCTCATGCGTGAGTTGGGCTCGGATCCTCTCGCCGCCATGCTCGCAGCCTTTCCCTTCGGCCTGGGTCTCCACGTGTTCCGGGATCTACAGTGGGCCACGGTGGAAAAATCCGCGGTCTTCGGCCTGCCCATGTTCGCCTGGCTGCTGCTGCGAGCCCGTGCCCGTGGCGGCACCCACCTGGCCTGGGCAGCCCTGGCCTTCGCCGCCACTGCCTGGTTGAACTGGTACCTGGCCCTGTTGAACGGCACGTTGCTGCTGGTCTACCTGCTGTGGGCTCGAAACCGACGAGCAACGCTCCTGGGCCTGGGCAGCCTCCTTGCCTGCCTGCCCCTACTGGTCCTTCAGCTCGAACTCTTCCAGGGAGCGGGCGCCCTGGCCGACCCCCAGCGTTTCCTCTGGGAGCGGGCCGCCCTGGATGTCCTCTCCATCTGGCCGCCCCGCTGGAATCACCTGGAGCTGTGGCGCTCCCTGAACCTCGCCTGCCTGGCCCTGGGGCTCTGGGGCATCTGGACGCAGCGCCGTGACCGCCGGATCCTGCTGGGTACCCTGCTGGCGGCCGGGCTGGCCATCCTGTCCATGGGCCCCCTGCTCTGGGGGAGCCGCCAACACGGCCTGCCCAACCCCTTGTGCTGGCTGGCATGGACCACCATCCCCGGCTTCTGGAGGGTGGCCAAGCCCGAGTTCTTCCTGGAGGGCAGCTACCTCTTCCTGCTGGTGATGGCAGCTCTGCAGCTCAGCAGGCTCCGCCTGGCCCCAAGGACCATGTTCCTGCTGGGCCTGCTCTTTGTTATTGGCTGGCTGCTGTCTGTTCGCACGCATCCCGCCTTCCCCGTCTTCACCCTGCCCTCCGAAGTTCGCCTCTCTCCCGGTTGGTCAGACCACGTTTTCGGCAATGAAAACGGGTGAGGGCCAGCCTGGGAGAGCCATCTCCATGTACCCATGATAGATGTGGAGCATTTCCTCCACGGGGCCCGAGGGGATCGCCATCCGGCCACCCGCGGGAGCCCCACGAGCAGACGAGGTACCCATGGTCTACTACCGGCCCATCGGCCAGGAAACAGCCCTGTTTGAAACAGCCGCATCCCACAAGCTGCCGGTGCTTCTCAAGGGCCCCACCGGATGTGGCAAGACTCGCTTCGTGCGTTTCATGGCCCAACGGCTCAACCGTCCGCTCATCACCGTGGCCTGCCAGGAAGATCTCTCGGCCGCCGACATCACGGGCCGCTTCGTGCTGGAGAAGGGCTCCACCATCTGGCGCGACGGCCCTCTCACCAGGGCGGTACGCCAGGGCGCCATATGCTACCTGGACGAAGTGGTGGAGGCCAGAGCCGACGTACTCACCGTGCTTCACCCGCTGTCGGACGACCGGCGCATCCTTCCGCTGGAGCGCCTGGGTGAAGAACTCACCTGCCCCGACGACTTCCTGCTGGTAATATCGTACAACCCCGGCTACCAGTCGGTTGTCCGAGAACTCAAGGAGTCCACGCGCCAGCGCTTCGTCTCCATATCCTTCCACTACCCGCCACCGGAGGTGGAAGCCGAAATCGTGGCCAGGGAAGCCGGTTGCGATGCTGACCTGGCCAAGACCCTCGTGGAGCTGGGCCATGCCACTCGGCGCCTGCGCAGCCACGGACTACGCGAGGGAGCCAGCACACGCCTGCTCATCTACGCCGCCACGCTGACCGTCTCTGGCCTGCCCCTCAAGACCGCCTGCCAGGCCACCATCGTCGACTCCCTCACCGACGACTCCGACATATTGCAGGCCCTCCGGGATCTCATACACTCCGTGATGGGATAGGCGAAGCCCGCACGGCCCAGATCCCACAACCATCTTCCACGTCCACGACCCACCAACCACAATCCCGGACAGCGCAGTGCCCGCTCCCACCTGGCCCCCAGACCCCAAAGAGGCATTCAAGCTGACGGCCAGAGAATACGGCGTGGATCCCGCCGACCTGGGCATGGACCCCGACGACGACCAACAAGCTGAACAGGCCATACTGGCTGCCTTCCTGTTCAAGAACCCGGGGCGGCAACTGACCACCGGAGAAAAGGTGGGGCTTGGCCTCGACGAAACCCGGCGCAGCATGGCTGCGTGGCTGGCCATGGTTACGGGCAGGCGCTTTCCCATCGCCCCATCGGATCCGGCCGCCACCGACGGAAACGTCATCTTCCTGCCCCAGGCCCTGCCCCCGCCCCTGGAACATACCGACTCCCTGCTCTTCCGCGCCATGGCCCTGCTGCAAGCCGGGTTCCTCCAGCACGGTGTGCTGAACAGCCAGGCCGTCCTCCGCAGCATCTACGACGACTGGGTGCTTCGAAGCTGCTTCCACCTGCTGGCGGCCCGCTACGTGGTTGGCCGCTGGAGCGCAGCCTATCCTGGAATTGCCAGGGATTTCAGGGCCACCGCCATCCTGGACAAGGCCGCCATCATGAGGGTCAACCTGACCGTGGTCCCCACACAGGGCATGCCTGCCGCCTTCAAGCCCCTGTACAAGGGCCTCCTGGCGGGTGAAAACTGGCGCGAAGCAGGCCCGGAAGCCGCCGCCGCCCAAAGAGCCGTGGCTGCGGTAGACGCCATAACACGACAGCAAGCCGCCATCCCGGTCATTCTGGGCCAGGCGCGCCGCCTGAGAGAGGCATATCGCCGCATGCACCTGGGCCCCCCACCCGCGCCCTACTTCACGGGCATCCTGCGCCCGGAATGGATGCTGGCCCTGCGAGCCCACGATCAGGCGGCCGAAGACGCCTGGAAGCAAGGCCCCACCCCGCTGCGGCAGCTCAGGGCGGCCGTGGCGACCCAGGGCCATTCAGGAGGCCTCTCGCGGAAGGGACCCCGGGGCGGCCTGGGGCTGCGGCAATTCATCAAGAAAAAGGTCCGCCGAACCCTCCAGGGGCCGGGAGAGCCGGGAGAACTGGCCAGGTCACCGGCCTACGGGGAACTGAGAGACCAGTACCGCTCACGCCAGCACTCCCCCTCACCTGGATCCTGGACTCCTGAAGCCAGTTGGCAGGAGCTGGTAGACATCCCTCCCGCGGCCGGCCACGAAGACGGCGTTCCCTACGACGAATGGGATCCCTCCTCCGGCACCTACCGGCTGGCCGCCTGCCGCGTCCTGGACAGACCGGCCCAGGCCGGTCCCGCCGATTCCTACCACAGGCTCGTCCAGGCCAACCGGGGCCCCATCACCCAGGTTCGCCGAGCGTTCCAGGCCCTGCGCCAGGAAGAGCGTTGGCTACACGGTCGACCCGAGGGCAGCGACATCGATATCGACCGCGTCATCGCCTCCTTCTGCGACGTGCACAGCGGCATGGAACCCGACCGGAACATCTACATGAGCTTCCAGCGGGAACGGGAACAGGTGGCGATCCTGGTCATGGTGGACCTCTCGGGCTCGACCGTGGGCAGGGTAATCCACCTGGAACAGGAAGCCCTGGTGATCCTGGCGGAAGGACTTCGAACGCTTGGTTTTCCCCACGCCTTCTACGGTTTCCACAACCACGGCCCACGGGCCTGCCAGATGGAACGTATCAAGGGGTTCGACGAACAATACGGCGAGCCGGTGTTCAAGCGCATGGGCAACCTGCAACCTGGCGGCGCCACTCGCCTGGGAGCCTTCATCAGGCACGGCGCACACCTGCTTTCGCAGCAGCCCCAATCCCGGCGCATCATGTTGGTACTCTCGGACGGCCGCCCCGAAGATCGGGACGGCTACCGCGGCAGGCAGGGCATCGAAGACAGCGCCATGGCCGTACACGAGGCCCAGCGGCTGGGCGTACACATCCACTGCACCAGCCTGGACCCGTCCACAGGGGCACCCGAATACCTGGGCAGGATCTTCGGCCGTGGCAGGTTCCTGGTCCTGCCCGATGTCGACCCCCTTCCCCGCAAGCTGCCGCAGGTACTTCGAGGGCTGATCCGCTGACTCTCCGCCTACTCGAATACGCCCAGGAAAAGGGGCGCCGGGTTGATGCAGGTGGAGCAGCGAAGCGCCAGAACCCAGGTGCCGTCCTTGTCGAAGCCGTCGAAGGGCTCGCCCGTGTTGGAGGTGAGTTCTGCAAGGTCGTATTCGCCCAGACCTTCCACGTCGGCCTCGTAGTAGAAATCCGACAACACTTCCAGGCGCAGGAAGTCCTGCTCCAACTCGGTGAGGTCCATGGAGTAGCGCGCCAGGTAGAGCCAGTCGATGTTGGAGAGTTCGATGTCGTCGCCGTAGCCGTTGGTGGTGAGTTCAGACCAGTCCACGGGATAGTGCTTGGCGTTCCTGGTCGAGATCCTCTCAGAGGAGAGCAGGTCCACGTCGAACGAGAGCACGGCGCTGTCGGAGTCCAGGTAGATTGTGGATGGGTCGGCGTCTTCCACCGGATCGAAGAAGGACATCATGCGGTAGTAGGTGGTGCCGGTGAGAGCCGCTATGAGAAAGGCGGAACCGCTTCCTTCCACTATGTACTCTTCCACGTCCAGGTAGATGTTGCCGAAATAGAAGTCGGTCAGGTTGGCGGATGTCTCGTTGGAGGTGGGCTCGTATTGGACGAAGCCGGTGATGTCGCTCTGCATCAACGAATCGGTGCTCACCTGTTCCAGGACCTCTTCCGGAGAAGAGCTGCCGAAGCGCACTATGCGGATCTCGTCGATGTCGGTGCTGGGGTCCATCTCGTAGCCCTGGAGGTCCGTGGTGAGTCCGGACCAGTCCACTGGCGAGTCCTCGCCGGAGACGACCACCTGGGTCTCGGCATCGATGGCGCTCGTGAGGAAGTAGTTCTGGCTGTCCTGAAGCACGAAGGGGAATTCCTCCTGTACACAGCCCATGGCAAAAATAAGGAATATACTCACGAGTCCTCCGGTAGTGCGGCTTTGTTCACGCCCTTGCCCCATGGCCCTTCCGCGGGAGTCGGCCAGGCCCCATCATTGGGTGACCCCTGCCTCGATACAGTAATAGTACTCTTGGGGCAGGAAGGTCAAACGGCCGAACGCCCATCTGCCCCGAATGTGAAGTCTTGCCCCTGGTTTCAACACCAGGGGATTTCATTTCAATCCCCGGAGGGGGCACCGCCAGAGATGTGTGCTTCTACGTACTGCGCTCCCGGGCCCAGGGGACGTCGAAGGTCTTGTAGAAGAACGCGTAATCTTCGCGTATGCGCCGTTCTTCCAGTCCAAAACGCTCCAGGTCGTACTTGTGCTTGCTCACGTAGGCGCGTTGCTTTTCGCCCGTTCGACGGATTTCGGCCTTGAGACGGTCGTCGGGTTCCACCTCGATGAACTCCAGGATCTCGTCCATGAGGCCTTCGAAATCGGCCATCATGCGGCCATAGTGGACGATGCGGAAGCGATCCGCTGGAATCCGGCCTGCCACGTAGTCGTCGTGCATGCGCCTGGTGAGGAGCAGCAGTGCCTTGTAGAGCCTGTCGATGTACATCTGCCGTTGCTGGCGGGGGAGCTTCCAGAAGCCATAGCGCTTGTCCAGGACGCCTGTGATCAGACTCATGGTGGAGGGGACCGTCGACATGGGATCGCGGAGCATGAGCAGTATCCGCGCATCGGGAAAACGCTCCAGGAAGGTTGGCAGCCGAGCGGCGATGGAGAAGACCTTCGCCAGGACCCGGTCGCTGCCGTTGGCCAGCAGGTTGCGTTTCCACATGCGCTCGAACCAACGGAAGTCGCGCCGGGAGGTGTCCCTGTTTCTGGGGTCGAACATTTCTATGTAGTCACGCTGGGCCCAGGCCAGCAGAAAACCGTACAGGAAGAAGCCGTCGAAGTACCTGAACATGATGGAGGGATCGTCCACCTCCACGGAGCTGAGGCTGGTCTTGTGGGCCTCGGTGCCGTGGTGCCTGGCCGGACTCACCTTTTCCAGCAGGGGGAGAAGGGGCTTGATGAGCACCTGGAGGGTGAGCGAGGGGTAGAGCATGCGCCAGACCTCCATACCCACACCGAGGCCCTGCCCTACGAGAAAGCGCTGGAGGAACGTGGTGCCGGTCCTGGGATTGCCCACGATGACGATGGGGCTCTTGATCCGGATCTTTCGAAGGCCGGGGAAAAAGATGTGATCCAGGGCCAGCCCGACACTCACGAGCAGTTGGAGAAAGACGAGGAAGAGACCGGTGACGAGTGAGGAGAACCATGCTCCGAAGGTTCTCCCGATGGTCATGTAGACCAGGTACATTCGACGTAGCATTCGATAGCCTCCGGGCGGGTTGGCCGCCTCGATCCAAGAGGAATGACCGCGGCAGCAACTTTTGGAGAAGTGGGGTCTACTACCAGCGCAGCAGGCAGATGGCCACGGAGAGTCCGGCCCCCGTTCCCCCGATGAGTATCAGGTTTCCACGATGCAGACGACCCTCCTTGTGGGCCAGGGCCAGGGCCATGGGAATGGAAGCAGCGATGCAGTTGCCGTACTCACCGATGATGTTCACCACCTTGTCATGGTGGAAACCGTACTTGGTGAGGGCTTCTATTCCACCCCCGGATGCCTGGTGCGGTACCACCAGGTCCACGTCATCTGTATTCATACCAGCATCGCGCAGGGATTTACGGATCAGCAGCGCCGCCCTTTTACGCGCCATCCTGTAGACGGCCGGGCCGTTCATGTGGAAGAGGTTGTCTTCGGGGCGGGTGTCGGGGCTGTTGGGGTGCCGCCTCAGTCCGGCACCGCGCAGCTCCGTGAGATGGGCTCCCTGGGGCCAGGTGCGCATGTTGAAAGCCAGTATCCGGGAAGATTCGTCCCGGGGGCTTTGCTCAAGAACGGCGGCAGCGGCTCCGTCGCCGAAGAGCGCAGCGCTTTCGGGTTCATCGAAGTTCCTGGAAACGCTGGGACACTCCGAGGAGACCACGAGTATGCGCTTGTAGGCGCCGGCCTCGATGTAGGCAGCCGCGCTGTGGAGCGCCACCAGGAAAGACAGGCAGGTGGCGTGGACCGTGTGTCCGGGGACCATGTCCAGCCCCAGCTCCTGGTGGATGTACACGGAGCTGTCGGGGATGAGCTGCCGTGGCGTAGTGGATGCGTTGAGGATCAGATCCGGCGCCGGGCCATCCGCCAGGGCATCTCGTGCCGCCTTGGCTGCCATCACCTCCATGGGCTCGTGGGAAATGTGCCGCCGGGCCACGCCGGTACGCGAGAGTATCCATGACTCGCTACGGCGGATCCTGGGCGCCAGGTCCGCCGCCGTCTCGACTTCGGGCGGTGCGTAGAAGCCTGTGGAAACTACCTTTACGCGCATCAAGAACCTCCATTGGGCCTGTTTACTTGTTCCAGATCTCGTTCAGGGGGCGAAAGAGAAGCGCCGTGGTGGTGAATCGGAACTGAAGGGCTCTATCAACGAGATACCGTCGTTCCATGAGCCTCTCTGTACTTGGGACTCCCACGCCGTGTCGTCGGAGGAGGCGTCACCACACTCGTCGTCCATGTCGTCCAGATCGTCCTCTCCGTCGTCCAGGTCACCGGGACCAGGCTCCCACTCGTGGTCGGGAACCTGCTCTTCTTCCACGTCCAACTCCGCCCAACCGTCCGGTTCCTCGTGGAGTGGCTCGCCGGGCTCTGCCCGTTGGTCCTGCCCAGTCGGTGGAAGCCAGTCTTCGTCGGGCTCGGTGGGTTCATCGTCTTCCCCCCAGTAGTCGTCCTCGTCGTCGGCATGCCTCCCGGAATCACCTGGAGGGCCATCTCCATTCCCCGCCGGGGGCCGGGCCGGGCCGGTCATGGCAGAAACACACGGGCGCTGCGGGTATGGGGTAATCGGAGAAAACATCGCTGTCATCACAGGAACCCGTGTCGTCATGGTTGGGGAGAGGGCGGGGGGAAGCACGGAGAAGGCCCGGCAGGATAGCTCCAGTGAGAGCCACTGTACACAGCCCCGTTGATTCTTGGCGGGAATTAGACACTACGGGCGTGAAGGGATTCAGGAGCTTCAAGAGCTTCGGGGGCTTCAAGCGGATCAAGAAGATCAAGCAAAAGGAGCGGCCCGGCAAGATCAGGTGCTGAGCCTTCGATAGATGCGAGGAAGCCGTGCGGGGAGGGCCTCTATGCGATCTATGATCGTGTAGCCGGTCTCGCCGTACATCCTGCGCAGGTATTCCCTGCCCTGGGGGTCAACGGTGATACAGAAGGGATGTACGCCCATCTTGCGGGCCTCCCGCAAGGCCATGCGGGTGTCTTCCTGGGCATACCTGTCGTGGTAGTCGTGGCACCCACAGTCCAGGGGCTTGCCGTCCGACAGGATCATCAGGAGCTTCACCTGGGCCGGGAAACCGTCCAGCCTGGCGGTGGCGTGCCTGATGGCCGCTCCATCACGGTTTTCCATGCGCCAGCCCATTCTGCCGATGCGCCGACGGATGGCGGCCCCGTGGGGCTGGTGAAAGTCCTTGGCCACGTAGAAGGCCACCTGGTCGCGCCCGTATCCAGAGAAGCCGAAGATGGCGAAGCTGTCTCCGATGGCCTCCAGTGCTTCGGCCATGAGTACCAGGGCTTCCTTTTCCACCTGGATCACTCGCTTGCCGTCCCTCCCCACCACTTCGTTTGTTGAAGAAGACATGTCCAGCAGGAACGCCACCGCCACGTCCCTCCGATCGCGCCGTTTTCGCTGGTAGAGCCGATCCGAGGGCACATCGCCCGTCCGGCGCGCTATGACGGCAGACACGACTCGATCCAGATCAAGGGAGTCGCCGTCGCTGAGGGCCCTCTCCAGCGCCATGTCCCGAGGCCGAAGCGCCTCGAACTGCCGCCGAAGCGTCAGGATCATGGAGCGATTGGCGCTCATGACCTGCTGAACGAAACCCTCGCTGCCCTCGGCCAGGGGCAGCTCCATCACCCGCACCCAGTCGGGCTTGTAGTCACCGATTCCGGCGTCCCACTCGTGGTATGAAGCCAGCCTCTCCGCTCTGCCAGGCCTGGATGGTTCCATGACGCCCTCTTTGAGGGGCCGCGCCAGTTGTCCCATGGACGGAGCCGGTGGCTCACGGTCTTCCACCAGGCCTCCGGATGGCCCTTCCCGCGAGGCGAGCCAGGCTTCCATTTCCCTGTAATCCACCGGCACCCGTGAACTCCGGAGAACGCGCCTCACCTGGGAGTAGCTGGCGGCTTCGCCCCGTTGCTTGAACTTGTCGAGGACACTGTAGATGCGTTCGTCCAGCGACCTGCTGGCCCGGCTCCTGCGCTGTGGAGCCAGCGTTGCCCCAGGGGGAGCCGATTCGGCGGCCTCCGGGGAGGATTTCGAAGGGAATCCAGCAGGGCTTACGGGCCGTTTCCCGTGGTGGGGCGGAGACGCACGCCGGCGCCGAAACCTGCCGGCGCGGGCAGTCCGAATGTCGCGCGGAGGGGGCCCCAGGTTGGAGGCTCGTTGCTCCAGCCCGAGCAGCATTGGATAGAGTTCGACCAGAAGCTGAGCCGAAGCGGCAACATCCTTGCCCCGGGCCTTCACGGGTTCGATTCGTTCCCAGGCCCGGTCCACCAGGTCTTGCACCATGGGGGACAGGTGGTCGGGTCGCCCGACAGGCCCCAACCCCGCCAGATCCTGGGAATCAGGAGCCCAGGCCCGCCGGGCCAGCAGCTCCAATACCCTCTCCACGGCACCCAGCGAGGCCGGATCCGGCCGCAGGCCGGCCAGGGGGGCGGTCAACCGGGCCCTAGCCCTGGCCACTCCAGGATAGAAGCTATCCAGGGCCGCCAGTACGCGGGTGTCCTCTATGACCTGGAACAGGTTCCGGGCCAGGCGGCTCCGGGGCATGGATCTGAACAAGCGTTCCAGCTCCGATTCGCCCGGGCGTCGATTAGGCCATTCTCCCGGCAGGTCGTCCAGGTAGAGATCGAAGGTGCCGAACTCCAGGTAGCCGGCAGCGTGGGCAGTACCCACCCGGTAGACCTGGAAGTCGCGTTCGTCGCCGAACATGTCTACCACGTCGGGAAGGTAGATGTCGTGGCCATCGGTGAAGGCCCGGGCGGAGCGGCCACCCTGCACGGGATCCAGGGACTGTTGCAGGCTGCCCGCAGACAGGATGCGCACATCTTCTCCGCAATGGGCCCTGGCGTAGAGAGAGAGTACGCCCAGTACGTCCTTGAGGGCCAGTCCACGGCGCAGTTTCTTCAGGGCAGTGAGGGCGGCATCCGACTCCACCCTCAAGAAGCTGGCCAACTTGCGCTGGTCTTCCAGGTGCAGCTTCATGCCCTGCTCCAGGAAACGCCGCAGACTCCGGTCGTTCATCTCCGACAGGAGTACGGGGAGCTGCTGGGCAACGGGAAGAACCAGCCGAGGCCGTCGCTGGATGGTCCATTCCAGGATGTCCAGCAGGCGCCGCCTGTGGGACTCCTCCACCCTGGCGAGTTGCATGGGGAGCAGCTCGGCCAGCTCCCTGGCCAGCAGCACGTCCAGAGCGGCGCTCCTGTCGAGCAGCCGGCCGTAGTCCCTGGCGAGGCCGGTGCCCAGGGTGTCCTGCATGGCCATGGCGTTGCGCAGGTACAACAAGCCCAGAGCCCGATCTCTCTGTATGAGCCCACCCGCCGGCCTGGCCAACTGGCCCAGGCGGTCTACGGGCCCCAGCAAAGCCTCTCCCAGCAATCGAGCCGAGCGCCACAAGCCCTGCTCCAGCCGGTCCCGCACGGACCCGGAGCCAGGAGCCTGGGGACGGTGATTCGCGGAACCAGAGGAATCCTGGCGATGGTTCAGTTCTTCTCCTGGGGAGTCCATGGAATTCCCGGGTGGCGGATCAGCAACCATGCAAACCCCGATAGTCCTACAGGAAGTCGGCCGTCAATTCGTCGATGGTGCGCGACAGGTCGGGATCATCGGTGAGAGAGCTGCTCATGGCCGCCTTGCACGAGTCCCGGGGCGATGCCCCCTGGGACATGAGCTTGGCGGCATAGATGAGCAACCGCGTGGAGACGCCTTCTTCCAGGCCCCGGTCGGTGAGATTTCTTATCTTGCCGGCGATGTTCACCAGGGCCGAAGCCAGGTGTTCGTCTATGCCGGTCTCGGTGCGGACGATGGCGGCTTCCTGTTCGGGGGGGGGGAAGTCGAACTCCAAGGTCAGGAAACGCTGCCTGGTGGAGTGCTTGAGTTCCTTCAACACCGACTGGTAGCCCGGGTTGTAGCTGATGACCATCATGAAGGAATCGGGAGCCTTCAGCACCGCGCCCAGCTTTTCCAGCGGCAGCAGCCTGCGGTCATCGGTGAGAGGATGGATCACCACGAGGGTGTCTTTTCGGGCCTCTACAACTTCGTCCAGGTACACGATTCCCCCGTGCCTCACCGCCGCGGTCAGGGGGCCATCGCACCACACCGTCTCGTCGCCCAGGATAAGAAAGCGGCCCACGAGGTCCGCCGCGGTAAGATCCTCGTGACAGGCCACCGTGAAGAGGGGCAGCGACAGCTTGTGGGCCATGTGGGTGACAAAGCGGGTCTTGCCACAGCCGGTGGGCCCTTTCAACAGCACCGGCAAAGACGCCTTCCATGCCTTCTGGAAGAGATCCGCCTCGGATCCCACGGGCAGGTAGTAGGGCTCGTTCCTGACGATATAGTCTTCCACGGGAGGGGTGACCTGCTTCATGGCTGAATCCTGGACCTTGGGGGAAACAGTGGCGCCGCCTGGTGGCGGCGGCCTGAAGGGACTGCTCTTGCTGCAAGCTCCACCGGCTGGTAGCGAACAATACCCGTTTCCGGACGGAAAGAAAAACTCTCGTGTCGCGAGACCCGGGAGCCTGGCCCCGGGCAACGGTCGAATATCCGCCGGAAGTAGTGATCATGTCACGCAAATCACCTGAAACCGCCATTTCCCAACGGAAACTACAGAGTTATTGTTGTAGCGGCATCTTGGATTTGCTTCACAGCCCACGAGCAACGGAGAATCCATGGCAAGCGACACCCATCCCGACGTCTTCCAGGAAATCGAGCACCTGCGCAAGGAACGTAGGGCCGTCATACTCGCCCACTACTACCAGGAACCCGACATACAGGACCTGGCCGACTACATAGGCGACTCGCTCCAACTGGCCCGCGAGGCCCAGAAGACCGACGCAGAAGTCATAGTCTTCTGCGGCGTCCATTTCATGGCCGAAACCGCCAAGATCCTCAACCCCGACAAGGTAGTGCTGCTCCCGGATCTCCAGGCGGGCTGCTCCCTGGACGAAAGCTGTCCCCCCCAGCAATTGGAGATCTTCAAACAGAAATACCCCGACCACAAGGTGATCTCCTACGTCAACTGCTCCGCCGCGGTCAAGGCCCTCTCGGATCTCATCTGCACCAGCGCCAACGCCCTGCGCATGGTGGAGTCCTTCCCGCCGGAGCAGCCGCTCATCTTCTGTCCAGACAAGAACCTGGGCGCCTACGTGAACAAGCAGACGGGCAGGAACATGGTCCTGTGGCCAGGTACCTGTTTCGTCCACGAGACATTCAGCGAAAAGAAGCTGCTGGAACTCAAGCTCCGTCATCCAGGTGCCATGGTGGTGGCCCACCCAGAGTGCCAGGAGCGCCTGCTGCGGCACGCCCACCACATCGGCAGCACATCCAGTCTGCTCAAGTACTGCATAGCCAGCGACGCCAGCACGTTCATCGTGGCCACGGAGCCGGGCCTCATCCACCAGATGGAAAAGGCCGCTCCCCACAAGACCTTCCTGGCCCTTCCCGGCACCGACGAATCCTGCGCCTGCAACGAGTGTACATACATGCGGCTCAACACCCCCGAAAAGATTGCAGCCGCCCTGCGTGATCTGCAACCGCAGATCCACGTCGACGAGGCCACCCGAACAGCAGCCCTGGTCCCTCTCCAGCGCATGATGGACCTTAGCTGAGTTCCCATCCGGAAAAGCCTCCCTTCGCCGAAGCTGCCCATTCCTTCGCCAGGCACGCCCGCGCAACCACTTGAAATAGCGCTGCTATTCCGGTGGGTTGCGCCGACGCACCTGGCTCGAAAGCGACTCGCCCCGGCTCGGTCCGCCTTTTCCGGATGGGAACTAGCTGACCCCTCTCCGGGCGCCATCCACCCGCCCACAAGCTTGCCCCCCGGTTTCCACGGCTGCGCTTGCCCCCGGCAGGCTGGGCCTTTGTTGCGCCGTGCTGGGAATCCGGCCCTGCGTGAGCTATAGAACGCACCGGGCCCAGGCGCCGACGTCCCATCCCGGTGGGCGCCGCCTCCGCCATGGCTCCCATCATGGCCAGGCCACCCGCCCTGGCTCGTCGCAGTCGGCATCCAGTCCCAGGCGGTGCATACCGCACCCGGTATCTGCAGGGTAGATTACCGCATCATCATTCGCCAGGAGATCCGCGAGTGATCCACACAAACAAAGATTTCGCTTCCAGTGTAGAAAAACTGGTCACAGAGCTGGAACAGTCCACCGACGCCGAGATCGTGGTGGTGGCCACCCCTCGTTCGGGCAGCTACCGCGACGTGGCCTGGCTGGCCAGTTCGGTCCTGGCCTTCCTGATGCTGCTGTTCATGCTGTTCAGCCCCTTCCGGTTCGGGACCTACCTGATCCCCATCGACCTCATCGTCGTGGCGGGCGTCGGTGGCTGGCTCGTGTATCGCAGCCCCCGGGCCATGCGCCTCCTGACACCGGCTTCCCGGCGCAAGAAACAGGTGGCCACCGAGGCCAACAACGCCTTCGTGGAAGAAGTCGTCCACGGTACCCGCGCCAGGACCGGCATACTCGTGTTCCTGAGCGACTTCGAACAAGCAGTGGTCATTGTCCGGGATCTGGGCCTGGATGGAAAGATCCCCGGAGCCGCCTGGAACGACATCTCCACCAGGGCTGAAAGCCTGGAAGATTTCCTGGAAATCCTGCGAGCCATCGGCAAGGTCCTGGCCTCCCACGTACCCGCCATCGAAGGCGACAACCCCGATGAAATCCCCAACGCCCCCAGGATACGACGATGATGGCGCTCATCTCCAGGTCTCCCTCCCCCCGGCACGGGCTCGCGGCACGGCGATTGCTTCTCGAGGTTCTTCCCCTGTTGCTGGCAGGAGCCGTCATCCTGCTTGCGTCGGATCCGGCCCTGGCCCGCGTGGGCGGCGGCAGCAGCTACAGCGGGGGTTCCAGCAGTTGGGGCGGCGGCAGCAGCTACAGCGGAGGCGGAAGCGCCGACGGACTGATATCCCTGCTCATCTGGCTCCTCATGAGCAACCCGGTGATAGGCATTCCGGTCCTCATCATCGTCGTGGTCGTCGCCCTCATCAAGAAATCCAGGAGTTCGGGCAGCCAGGTCTACCGAACCCACCAGCCGCAGGCCTACCGGCCCCCTCCCGCCTTCCGCCCGGAAGTGGTCCGCAGGGTCGACGCCAACTTCAGCGAGCCTGCGTTCCTGGACTTCGCCCAGCTCCTCTACGCGCGGGTCCACCAGGAACGGGCAGCCGGCAACCTGTCGGTCCTGTCAGCCTACCTTTCATCCCAGGTTTCGTCAGAACTCCAGGAACGTAGCGAGGGGGTCGACAGGATCCACGACGTGATATTCGGCGCCACCCGCATCGAGGCCTTCCGCATCACCGGCGGCTTCCTGGAATTGTCCGTTTTCTTCGAAACCAACATGACGGAGCAGCGCTCCGGCAGCTCCACCCAAATCCTGCTGGAAGAGCGATGGCGTTTCCGAAAACGCCAGGGTGCACTCTCGCCGGCTCCCAAGGACCTGCTGGCCATGTCCTGTCCCGGCTGCGGCAACCCGGTGGAGACCCGCCCCAACGGCACATGCGTACACTGCGACAGCCCCGTCGGAGCCGGGCAGATGTTGTGGCAGGTGAGCCACATCTCCGTCTCGTCCAGCTCGCCCGTCAAGCCTCCCCCTCTCAGCCTGGGTAGCGGCGCCGAGCGCGGTACCGACTTCCCCACCGTCTTCGACCCCGCCTACGGGGCACAACTGCGGGCCTTCCGCTCCCGGCACCCTGAATTCAGCATGCAGAAGTTCAAGGACCGCGTGACCGAAACCTTCATGGCCCTTCAGTCCGCCTGGACCACACAGCGCTGGCAGGACGCCCGCCCCTACGAAACAGACCACTTGTACCAGACCCACAGGTACTGGATGGAACGTTACAGCCGCTTCAAACTGCGCAACATCCTGGAACAAGTACGCGTGATCGACGTCGTACCCGTGAAGATAACCTCCGATGCCTTCTACGAAGCACTGACCGTCCGAATCAAGGCATCCATGATCGACTATACCCTGGATTCCCGGGGCAAGGTGGTGGGAGGCGACAAGAACCGCCCCAGGACCTTCACCGAGTACTGGACCTTCATCCGCTCGGCCGGCCAGTCCACAGCCCCCCGACAAAAAGCCAACACCTGTCCATCCTGCGGTGCTCCGCTGGACAACGTGAGCCAGACCGGAATCTGCGGCTACTGCGACGCCAAGATCACCGGTGGAGACTTCGACTGGGTGCTCTCCTCCATCGAGCAGGACGAATCCTACCGTGGCTGACGCGCCTTCATCCCGGGATGGCCGAGGCCGGGGCCCGAAGACCTCCGGCAACGGGGATCTGACCGCCGCACTCAGGTCCGCCCTCGTCATAATGCAGCGCAGCTCCGTCCTGCGCGCCCAGGGGCCCCACACAGCCACCGGGCTGGGTGGGGATCGCTGGACCCACAACTTCCACACCTACCCCGCCGGCATCCATCCTGACTCCGTTGCCATACTGCTGGACCTTCTGCCCCCGGGCCCCATCCTGGATCCATTCTGCGGTGGCGGTACGGTCCTGGTGGAAGCCATGGCCCGCGGCCGCCCGGTTCATGGGCTGGATATCTCTCCCGTTGCAGTGAAAGTGGCCAGGCTGCGCACCACGCTGGCGAGTCCGGAGTTGCTGACCCGCTTCCGCTCGGCGGCTCGGTCCGCCACCGCCCGCGCCAGGACCGAACCCAGGGATCCCCCCCCTCGGCGCCGCCAGCTCCTGGGGCACTGGTACGAAGAACACGTACTGCGGGAGTTGGAGTCACTGCGCCGCTCCTGCATGAAGAGCCCCGAAGACCTGCGCCCCCTCATGACGGGATGCCTCTCCTCCATCCTGGTGAAGACCAGCTTCCGGAAGAGCGACACCAACCCGGGCCGCCAGGTGCATCACCGCCCCCCGGGCACGACCGCCGTGCTGTTCCACAAGAAGGCAAGGGAGCTGGCCCGGCGCCTGGAATCCTTCAGAAACCAGGTGCCGGAACATACTCCGCCAGCCCTGATTCAACCGGGGGATGCCCGCACCTTCAACACGGGTGGTACCCAGCGCTTTCCCGCCATGCTCACCTCACCTCCATACCCCGGCGTCTACGACTACCTGCCCATGCAGCAGCTCCGGCACCTGTGGTTCGACATCGACCCCGGCCAGCCCACCCGCCAGGAGTTGGGCTCCAGGAGGGCCTTCAGAGCCGACCCCAGAAACGCCCGCCAACACTGGAAAAAAGACACCCTGCGCTGGCTCGCCAGGGCCCGGGGCGCCCTGGGTCCCGGCGGTCGACTCCTGGTGGTGATGGGTGACGGCCGCTGGGGCCGCAAGGTGGTGGGTGTAGCCGATCCCATCATCCAGATGGCCTCCCAGGCCGGTCTGGCTCTCGTAGGCCGGGCCAGCGTCATCAGCCACGACAACCCCCAACCCGGCAACAGGCAAGAACACGCACTCCTGTTCAAGAGACCGTGAAATGCCCCAGCAACCATCACCCCGGCCAGAACTCCCCCCGCTCCGCGACTCCCACAGCACGCTGAACCAGATCAAGGCCCGCATCGCGGCCTTCAACGATGCTCGTGACTGGGGGCAGTATCATTCGCCCCGCAACCTGGCCATGGCCACCGCGGTCGAAGCCGGAGAACTCCTGGCCCTTTTTCTGTGGAGCAAGGACGAAGGCCCACAACCCCCCATTTCGTCTCGCCAGGCCAGCGTCCAGGAAGAAGCCGCGGATGTAGCCATCTGCCTGCTGAACTTCTGTCAGCAATCGGGAATAGACCTGGCGTCGGCCATCGAAAAGAAGCTGGCCAGGAACGCCGTATCCTACCCCGAGGACCTGGTTCGGGGGCGCATGGAAAAGTACAACGAATACCACCACCCTGGACCGGGAGCCCGGAAGTCCCCCGATACCTCGGCCTCGGATCCCGAAGTCTCATCTCCCGAATAGGTGGTCCATCATCACTTTCTCGAAAAAATACCTTGTTGGCAGGCCTCTACCAGACAAGAATGAGCCCCCCCCGGATAAACCGAACCAATTCTGCCGGATAGATGCCTGACTTCCCGGAGGTTCCCATACCTGCCCCAATCTCCACGGTCCCGCCAAACCTGGCTCGCTGGCTCCACGGCTGGCGCATGGTGCTGTTCATCGCAGTGCTCCAGGCCTGGCTGTTCCTGCTCTTCTTCCTGAGCTACCAACTCTGTTTCTTCTTCATCCTCGTGATGCTCATCGTCCTGCTGGGGCTGGATCGCCCCGTGCTGGCGGTCTCCCTGTTGATCTTCGTTCGCCTGGTGGACACCTCGTCACAGGCCTACTTCAGGATCTCCAAGATCAGCATCGGGATGTTCGAACCCATCTTGATGATCGCACTGGTTTCCATGGCGATCCACGTCATGCGACGGCGCGTACAGGTCCAACACACCTGGCCGTGGCAGATCCCGGTGCTCATCTTCATGGCCTTCCAGGTGCTTTCCCTGAGCTGGTCCGCCGACTGGGGCGAAGGGGTCTCCGAGATCGTGAGCATGGGCGTGGTGATGGCCAACGCACTCTTGGTGATGTCGGTGGTGCGAAATCCCCAGCACTTCATCTTCCTAATGTACTCCTGGATCGCTGCATCCATTTTCGTGGCCTTGTTCACCAACGCCTCGTCCATGGTGGGCTACGGCGAATCCACCACCCTCTGGGAAGCGTCATCCGGTGGCGGCCGTTCCACGGGCATGGGCCAGCAGCCCAACTGGTACTCCATGACCCTCATGTACGCCATCCACACCACATTCGGCATGGCGCTCATCCAGAAGCGCAGGCTCTACCGCTGGCTACTCATCCTGGCGGGCATCTTCCTGTTCTACAGCCAGACCAAGTCCGGTTCCCGAGGCGGAATCTACGCGGTCCTCATCGGGGGGGGACTGACCGCCCTGGCCCTTCCCGACTTCCGAAAATGGTTCCTGCGCTTCCTGGTGGTCATCGTGGCGCTGTTCGCCTTCGTCCTCACCTTCGACGTGGGCTCCACCACCAAGGCCTTCGGCCGCATCTTCGACAACATCGACTATTCCTGGAGCGACTACAGGTCCCAGAACTGGTACGTGTGCATCACCATGTTCTTCGACACCTACGGCCGCGGCATCGGCGCGGGTGGTTACAAGGAACTCTTGAAGAGCTACAACCCCTTCCTGTACGAATCCCTGTACAACTACCCCCACGGCATCTTCTGGGGCTTGATGGCGCACTATGGCGTGCTGGGCTTGTCCATCTTCACCTGGATCGCCCTGATCATCATCAACATGGCCCGCCAGCTCACAAAGTGGACCAAGGGCACCGTCCTGGAGATCTTCGCCTGGACCATGCCAGCCACCATGATCAGCTACGCTGCCTGGTCATTCGTCGAATTCGACTACAACGAAAAACCATTCTGGGAGTTCCTGTCCCTCTACACAGCTCTCTACCTCATCGTCCGCAGCTACATCCAGGCTGGCAAGAAGCTCCCCGATCTCTCCATGGACCTCAACGTGCCATGGCGCCTGGAACACAACATCCCCACCAAGGTGCACAAGTCCCACCTGAAGGCAACCTCCACCCGCATAACGAAGCCACTCCGGAGCCTGAAACCCACCGCTCCCCCGAAACCCAGCGACGACCTGGACACCCCCGACGGATGATGCTCAAGCGATCACACGAGCGCCAGGGCCCGATCCAGTGCCCGGATGAGGTCTTGCACATCCTCGATTCCCACGGACACCCTGACCAGGCCGTCGGTCACGCCGCCCTTTTCGCGCTTGTGGCGTGGTACGCAGGCGTGGGTCATGGAGGCGGGGTGCTGGATGAGCGAGTCCACACAGCCAAGGGACACCGCAAGGGTGAAGATCTCGATGTTGTCCATGATGGTGCGGCCGGCCTCCAGCCCGCCCTTGACTTCGAAGGACACCATTCCGCCGTATTTCTTCATCTGGCGTGATGCCAGCTCGTGGAACGGATCCGTTTCCAGGCCGGGATAGAACACCCTGTCCACCTTGGGATGGGACGCGAGATACCTGGCCACTTCCATGGCGTTGTCGCAGTGGCGCTCCATGCGGATGGGCAGGGTCTTCAGGCCCAGGTTCACGAGCCAGGCATCGAAGGGGCTGGGGTTGCCCCCAACGTTGGCGAGCACCTCGTAGGCCCGGCGCCGTATCTGATCGTCGATGGTGGTCATCACTCCACCCACCACCACTCCGTGACCGCAGATGTACTTGGTGGTGGAGTGCACCACGGCGTGGGCCCCCAGCTCCAGGGGCCGCTGCAGGTAGGGCGTGGCGAAGGTGTTGTCTACAACCACCTTCATCCGGGGATTGACGACCCTCGCCAGGTCGGCCACCGCACGGATGTCGGTGACCGACAAGGTGGGATTGGTGGGAGTCTCGAAGAAGAGAGCCTTGGCCTCGGGATGCTGAGCCAAGGTTTTTTCCACCGCCGCCAGGTCCGATGTGTCCAGCTCGATGGTATTCACCCCGAAACGGGACAGCACCCCGGAGGCCAGGTGCTCGGTGGCGCCGTATACGACGTCGCCCATGATCAACGTGTCGCCCGCGCTGCAGACGGCCATCAGAGTGGTGGAGATGGCGGCCATGCCTGAAGAGAAACCCTGGGTAGAAACCCGAAGGTGGGGGTTGGCCAGCTTCACGGCTCCGCCTTCCAGGGCGTTGACCTTGGCTTCCAGCATCTTTACCGTCGGGTTGCCAAGACGGGTGTAGATGTAGCCCGGACGCTCACCCGCGAAGACCTGGGCGCCTTCCCGGGCGCTGTCGAAAACAAAGGTTGAACTCTGGTAGATGGCCCCACCATGGGATGAGTGCTGCGGCTGTGCCACGTGCTCGCCCGCGTGCAGGGCGCGGGTTGAAAAACCGCAATCCAGGTAGAACTTTTCCATGTAGTCAGGGTTGTTGGAATCCTCCACCGAACACCTCCCTCGTTGGCTGTTTCCTTCTTCGAAGCGATTTGGAAACCTGCCATGCTCGCATGTTTTCACGGTTACGAGCTGAATATGTCCATGAATCCAAAAGGCTCCCGGTCCCGGCGCAAACTAACCGCTGCGCGACCCTGGCGAGAGTCCCGGACCGGCCCCGGAATGCAGCCAGAGACCGTTTCATGGCGCGGGTGCCCTCCATCTCCGGAGTCCAAAAATGGCATGGCGGTTGTATGGCTTTTCCAACGGGCTTTGTCAGCCATGGGGACCAGGTGCTCCCAGCGTGGAGGGAGCCACCGCGCAGCCCTGCCGTTACCCCTGGACAGCCGATTACTGATCTGGCACAGTCCCACGGCGGCTAAAAGGAACCGGAAAGGACCGCCGCGGGCCTCCCCGACCCATGGCCCCTCCCGGGAAGAGTTCCCGCCCTGGCAATGAAGCCCACCACGATGCGAGCTATTCTGGCTCCATGTCCCAATCCCACTCCATGCCAAGAGTTCCAAGAGTGATGGTCCGCCTGTTTTCGGCGGGAGCAGTGTTGTCGCTGGCCCTGGTGGCGAGACGTTTCTGGCTGCCGGTGGGCAGCAGACATGTCTTCGACGGGCATGAAGCCCAGTACCTGGCCGTGTTCCAGGGCGAACCCTGGCTGGGCAGCAGCCACATGGTGCCCGTGCTGGCCATGTTGTATACGGCCATGGGAAGAATCTCGCGGGATCCAGGCTTCCTGCTGGATCTGAACCTGGCGGCCTCGCTGGCAGGCGTCGCGGCCCTGATGTTGCTCGTGGGAAGCCGGGCGGGCTTCCTGCCGGCCCTGGTGGCGGGCGTGGGCACGGCCATCTACGGCAACCATGCCTTCTGGGCATCTTCCGCCTACAACGTGACCATCCCGCTGACTACGGTGCTCCTGGGAATGGCTCTGCTGGGCTGGTTCTCCCGCAGCTCCGCCCAGGCCAGCCAGGCCATGGAGCGCCGAGGGGTGATTGCCTTCGGCATCTCCGCCATCACCGTGGGCCTGGGAGTCGGCATGAGACCGGATCTCTGCCCCGTCTTGCTGGTCGCCCTGTTCCTGCTTCCCCGGGGCCACTTTCGGGCTGGATTGGCCTGGGCCTCCCTGGTGGGGCTCGTGGCTGTTGGAAGCGCCTGGCCCATCCTGGCAACGGGCGCCCACCCCCAGGGTCTGGGCCAACAGGCATGGACCGCCATGCGATACAACATCGCCTTCCTGGAGCTTTTGTCCCCCTGGTCCCAACCGCTCATGCTGCTCTCTCTCCTGGTCTGCCTGCCCCCGGCCCTCGTGTACCACCCGCGCCACAGCGCCATGTGGCTCACCCTTGGCGGAATCTAGTGGCTCCTGTGTTCCGTGTTCGCCGACATGGGATTCCGCCACGTTCTGCTGGCGGGCCTCTCCCTGGATGCCACCATGGCCATGGGGCTTGCAACCCTGCTGTATCCCGGCCTGCCGCTGCGTGGATCCCGCCTTCCGTCCAGGGCAGCAGGAGCGCTTCTTGCCAGCGTGATGCTGGGCGCCATGCTCGTGGACACGGGAGAACTGGCCCGCCTGTACTACGCCCCCAGCACTATCTTTCCCTCTTCGGGGGAAGCAGGGCTGCCCCGCATCCAGGACGACGATCTCCTGGAAGGCTGCCAGTGGATCACCGAGGAACCCCCCATCCCCGGGCAGGGACTGAGGTCCTACCTGGACCTTGCACCCGGCGAGAGGGGCTGCTTTCTGTGGGGCGAAGAGTTCCGACATCGCATCTGGAGCAGCAGGGAGCTGCGGGCACGCGGCCTGCGAATGCACGAGAGCTTCCAACTGCAAGCCCTGGCGGTCAGGACCTGGCCCGCTGATCCGGGCAGACCAGGCAGGCTCATCTGGTACCTGGCGGACCACGATCCCCGGGGTCTCTGGAGACCTGGGCTACGACACTGAGCGAAAGGCAGGCCCCTGTCATCGTTGCCGCCACCAGGCCAGCAGGCTGGTAAGCCCGCTCCACGGGGATACCGGCCGCGACATTGACAGCGGCCGAAAAGCGGTCATGGAAGCCTGGGGCCAGGGGCAGATGATCCAGGCGTGCCCAGGACCGATCCTGGCGGTCTGGAATTGTGTGCAAAGAACCACGGAGGGTTCAAACATACCTACAGTGCTCGTGCGCCATGCTATCTCAGCTACTCCTGGCTTGGGCACGTCCGGGGAATCCAACGGCAAGCCGGGGGTTGAACAAGGCTCAGACCACAGAGAAGAAATCCGGCACGGATTCTCCAGGCCCCAAGGAGTCAACACCGACGGGACAGAATGCCAATTCCTCCAAAGCTCGATGACCGCTACCAGGTCCTCTCACTCGTGGGAGAGGGAGGGATGGGGCAGGTGTGGCACTGTCATGATCGCGTGCTGGACGTACCAGTTGCAATAAAGATCGTGAACCCCCGTCTGTCCGCACGCTCCAACTTCAAGCAGCGTTTCGCCAGGGAGGTAGCGCTGCAGGCCCGGGTACGGCACCCGCACCTGGTGCCCCTCCACGATGCCGGAGACCATCATGGCCTTCCTTTCGTAGCCATGGCCTACGCCGAGCTGGGTTCATTGGCCCGGTACCTGCCCGCCGGCTTGCCATGGGCCAGGGCCTTGCGCCTGATGGACGAGATTTCCGCCGCATTGGCGGCGCTTCACGCCCGCGGTATCATCCACCTGGACATCAAACCCGAGAACATCCTGCTACACTCCGGACTCGATGGGCAGGTACACGCCTGGCTGACCGACCTGGGCATAGCTCGTCTCCTGGATGTCTCCGCAGAGGAAGTGAGAACACTGGCCGGCACCCCGGCCTACATGGCTCCAGAGCAGGTCGCGGGGACCGAGGCCGAGATCGGCCCCAGGACCGACATCTACTCCCTCGGGGTCGTGCTGGCCCAGGTCATCGGTGGCAACCCGGTCCCCTCCGGGTTGCTGGCCCTTGTGCGTGGCATGACGAACCCGGACCCCGTGCTGCGCCCTGCCATAGTCGCCGAGGTGCGTCTGGCCTTGGCCAGGCTCGGGGAACCTTCTGAACCATTGGACGCGCCAGATCTCCGAAGACAGGCCACGGCGCCCTCCACCTGGTACACGGACATCCGCGAGACAACCCCTCCGGCTCAAAGCCAAACGTCCAATCCCGCTCAACGATGGCCCTGGCCCAGGCAACCAAGCCCCCCCCTCCCCGACGAACCACCCATCGAACCAGCCATACAGCAGGAAGCCAGGGCAACGCTGAACCTCTACGCCCACCGCGATATTCCCCTCGTGGGAAGGCACGACGAGCTGGAGCAGATCTGGCGACAGGCCCGCTGGGTGCGCGAAAAGGGCCGAACTGCGGTCACACTCATCACCGGTGAGGCCGGTGCCGGGAAGACCAGGCTCGTGGAAGAAATACTCGTTGCCCTGGAAGAGGGAGGATGGGCGGAACACCTGACATTCACCTACAACTCCCCCCCTTCGCCCATGGACGGCTATCCAGGCCAGATCCGCCGTCTCCTCAGACCATGGGGTGAAAACAAACGGCAGACGAGCCGCCGCCTTACCAGGTGGATCGATTCAGGGCTCCCCGGTGTGCCGGCGGGCCCCATAGGGACCCTGCTGGCGGACTACTGCCACAATCCCGGCCCTCAACGAGACCACGCTGTCCTGGCTCACCAGTTTCTACACTGGGTGATCCATGCACGCTGCTGGCGCGGGCTCACCTGCCTGTTCATCGAGAACGCGCACCTGGCGGCGGAACCCGGCGAAGGGCTGGACATCCCCATGCACTTCCTCAAGCTGGCGGCCCTGGGCCAGCCAGCCCCGGTGCTGCTGCTCTGCACGATTCGGAGCGAGGCCCTGGTGGAAGACCCCGACATCCGACGCCGCATGGACCTGCTTCTGCAGGCAGGGGCGCTCCATGTCCACCTGCCTCGGCTGGGCCCCGCGGAGACGAGGGCCCTCCTGGACAGCTCCCTGGACCTGGCGCCGGATATCAGGGATACCGTGGCGGACAGGTGTGACGGCAACCCGCTGCTGGCCAGGCAGATCATACTGGAATGGGCAGAGCAGGATCTCCTGGAAGAGGTGGGGAACCTCGTGTATACCCTGAAACCGGGCGTTGACCCGTCGCAGGTCATCCCCGGGGACGCCCGCCAGCTATTCCTGGGCCGAGTCCGACGGGTGCTCCGGGAGGCCCAGGAACCGGAGCGCGTGTTCAAGGTGCTGCTGCTGCTGGCGCTGGCAGGAGCGGAGCTACCCGTTGGACTGGCTGACAACCTGGCGGGAGACCTGTCGGAGTACGTCCACGCATCGCAGCTCCTGGAACTGGACCAGGGCTTCTGCCGCTTTTCCCACGACCTGCTACGGCAATCCCTGCTGGAGCAGGCCAGGGCCAGCGACGACCTGCCGGAGTTGTACCGCAGGCTGGCGGACGCCTGGCAAGAATACTCCATGGAATCGGGGAGAGACTATGCCATCCCGCGAGCCCTGGCTTTGCTGGAAACCGGCGAAGCCGCCCAGGCCTTCCCTATACTTGCCCAGGCCGCCATCGAGGAACAAGAACAGGGGAACATCCGCATGGCAATGGAACATGGCGAGTCGGCCATCCGCGCCATGGCGGAAGCGGGACTCGAAGAGGATCAGCGCCTATGCTGCCGCCTGCTCTACTCCACGGCTCTCTCCTACGTGGAAAAACCCGATCTGGATCGCGCCGAGGCCCTGGCAAGGCGGGCCATCACCCACGCGTCCTCCCTGGAAGATATCACCATGGCCAGGATCACCCTGGCGACGGTGCTCCAGTCCAGGGGCCATTGGCAACATGCTCGCCGGCTCTTCCAATCGGCTGTGGAGCTGGGGCGTGGACAGGACAAAAAAGACCTCCTCGTTCGCGCCCTCTCCCAACTGGGATCGGCGGCCCATCGCTACGGAGAACCAGAGGAAGCAATCCATGCCTTCCAGGAAGCACTGGAAGCTGCCAGGGCAGTCTCCTCCCCGACCCTTCTCTCCCAGACACTCATGGGGCTTGCAATGGCGCTCTCGGTGACCGGAAAGCTCCACCGGACAAGGGATCTCTGCCAGGAGGCGCTGAAACTGTCTCGACGAGGCCACTCTCCCATGGCCGAGGCCTTCGTCCACCATGCCCTGGGGCTGGTGGAACTGGATCTGGGAAACTTCGGCGACAGCCGCCTGCACCTCAGAACCGCCAGGGAGATGCTTCGGGCAGGTGGAGCCGCCACCACTTCCCACGCCATACTCAAGGCCCTGGCCGAGATCCATCGAATAGACGGCAGGTACATAGAAGCCCGCAAGCTGCTGACCCTGGTGATCAGGTGGGGAGACGAACACTCCCTGCTCTACGAAAACGTAGACGCCACGCTGATGCTCCTGGTGCTGGAGCTTCAAGACGGCGACGAAGAAGCTGCCATCGCAGCCGCGTCCAAGGCGCTGGACAGCCTGAAGAAAGTGTCAATCCCCCACCTGGAGTTGGTAGCATGGGTGGGACTTGCCCTGGCCAGAGCCCGGTGCAGCCGGGAAGGCCTTTGCCGAAAATCCATCAGTAGAGCCAAAGGCCTCCGGCACGTGCCCCGAGCGGATCGCGACCTGGCCTGGATGTTCCAGCAACTCACCCTGGAAACCGCAGTCAAGGGCTGGCGAGATATCTCCCGCTGGGCGGCATCCAGGGCCATGGACTACTGGAAGCTCCTTTCCAGGGATCAACCCGTTCCGGCCCTGGCCAATGTCATGGGACGTACCGGCGAGGAACCGGTGTGAGCAGAGTCTGGTGTGGCCTTCAGTCCACGTGCCTGGCCACGAGATCAGCGACACCGGGTATGGCGGCAGTGACGTGCTTTTCGGCCTGGGGGCGGAGCTTGAAATACGCCTTGCGCAGGGTGCGGTGGTGGTTGTGCTCGGCCCTGGCGTCGGTGATGGCGAGCAACTCTGCGGCAATGCGGTCACTCCTGTCGCTGAAGAATACCCGCAGATCTGTGCTGCCGGAGGCCTTGAAGTCGTCGTAGAAAGGGTCGATGCGGGCACAGAAGTCGTCCAGGAGGTTGTTGAAGGCCTGGGGTATTATGCCAGGCTTGACGCTCTTTACGATCTTGAAGCCCGCCTTCACCGCCATGCCCGAGACACCCTTCTTGGATGCCACTTCTTTTTCCAGCAGTGAAACTCCGTCGTCGACGATCATGCGTCGGCGTGCGGGATCCTTGATTACCTGAGTCAATGCGCCCAAACTGGCCTCCTGATCATGCGCTGTGTCGTTGGGTGGGCCGACCGTTCCGGTTCGGCCACGGTCCGGCTGCAAGCCATTGATATTCAGAAAACGATCTCGGTGGGACCGGATGGGCCCTTTCCGGAACCCGCCTCGCCCGGCTTGGGGCAGCGAGGGATGAAGGCCTTGCCGCCCACCTCTTTGAACCAGTACGCGATGTGCTGCTTGCCGTAGCAGGAGTAACCGGAACGCTTGGCATATGCCTTGGCGAAGCACTCGTAGCTGTTCTTCCAGTCACGGTCGTTCTGGGCCACGACGATGTTGGTTCCTGGGAGGTTTTCGGGGAGGTCTTCCTTGGCATAGTGCCGTAGCCAAAAAGGAATGGCATCGCAGAGGATGTCGGCGGCTTCCTGCCTGGGGCTGGACTTGATGACTTCCAGGAGTTCCTCGCGCACCTGGGGCTCGGATTCCTCGGTAAGGGCCCTGTCGCGAAGACAGGCGATGGACTTCTTGCTCTTCGTTCCCCGAAGTGCCGAGATGGCTTCCTTCCGGACCTGGGGATCCGGGTCTTCCAACATGGCCTTGCAGGTGAGTTCACGGGCGTTTTCGGCGTGCAGCCTACGCAGTGTGAGCAGGGCCGCGATACGCACCGAACCATCGGCATCATCGTGGAAAGCGGCCTCCAGGGCAGCAGTTGCCCGGGGTTCCTTCTGGCCCACGAGAGCAGCGGCCGCGGCAGCACGCAGCACTGGGGCATCGCCGCTGCGCAGCAGGTCAATCAGCAGCGAGAGCTTCTCCGGGTCGCCCGTGCCGGTCAAGGTCCTGATGGCCCTGGCCCTTGTGGAGGGATCGCCAGGCTCGGCGGCCACTTTTGCCAGCCTTTCCCTGGCAACCGGCGCCGCCGTCCGGGAAAGGGCCACCACCAGCTCCTCGCGATCCCGAACATCGGGCTGATCCAGCAGCTCCGCCAGGCAGCCCACCATGTCGTCGCGGTCGGAACCCTTCAGGCCCTCGGCAACTGCGGGATCCCAATGGCCGTTTCTGGTGATGTGTTCGCACACGCATTCCCTGGCGATGGGGTCGTCCACCGCCAGTAGACGAGTCGTGGCGTACCTGCGAACTGCTTCGTTGTCCATGGACAGCCCCACGCACACGGTCTTGTAGTTCCCCCTGGCGAACGCGTCGTCCACATCGGAGTTTTCCACGTAGGCGGGAGTGATCTCGCAGGCTCCCGACAACAACAACAGGAAAATACAGAAAAACTGTGCCGAAAAAACGCTTGTCCTACGGAGCATCGTATTACTGAAAGACATATCCACCACCGGTTGAACGGGTTCCGGGGCACGGCCCAGGGGGTTGTAGATGCTGACCATGGTTGCAAAATGAGACGACGGGGCCATCACAAAACGCCAGTCAAGTATATTGAGAATGGCATCCTGTCGAGGAGGCGGTCCATTGCTCCCCGAACCAACACGGGCATTCACTTTTGAGATCCGGCGCCGTCCCGGTCGCCCGACCACCTTCTCGGCGCGTTTCCACGTGACTGTCCACCACGGTTTCATGATGCTCATGCGCTCGGGCCAGTTGAACGACACACCTCCAAGCCGGGCCTGGAAAGAAGAATCGCTCACTGCGGTCCAACTTCGAGCAAGCCGTTTCGTGCTGGCCGACCAATACGGCGAGTCCCGCCACGACTACTCCCTGGCCACCCTGTCCGATGAACTCCTGGAGTCCCTCCCGCCTGGTCGATGGATCAGGCTTCTACCTCGCAGGGATGGGAGCAGGCTGGTTCTCGAACCAGCCATCAGCAGCCTCGGGGCTCATGCCCCCACCCAGGCGCGGCGCCGCGGGGATCTTTCCGGCGACGACATGTCCGATCTGCCCACGGATCCCCGTGCGGTGCCCATCTCGGCAATTCGCAAGGGCACACTCACATCATGGAGCGATGAACACACCACCGACGCCGGCTCTGGCATCATGGGGGGCCCCACCTCGCGGCAAGCCATCGGCTACGTGCTCAAGGAGCGTAACTGGGCCGACACCAACCAGCAGGCCTCAGCCTCCGCGCTGGATGCTCCCGAGCCCCAACTCGCGGAAGTACACTTCGGCAACACTGCCGAAGACGAAATCCGCAGCATCATGGACCGGAGGCTGGCATCCATCTTCAGCCGCCACAGCTCCGGCTCGCCTGGAGAACGACGGCCCACAGGGACTCCTCCTGGCTCCCGGCCAGTGACCTCCAACGCTGGTGATTCTCCGGGCCTGCCCCCAACATCCCCTTCGTCGGGAGCCACCCCCGGCGACCCCCTGTTCCTGCCCGCGGCGCGCAGCACGGTTCTCATCCGTCATCTGCGACGCAGGCTCCAGGAAAAACAGTTGGAGATCGACCAACTCAACGCCCGACTTGCGGAAATGGCAAAGGCGCTGGGCGACCGGGCGGGCCCATCCCACGACGCTTGAGCAGCCCATCATCAGCCAGAGGCTCCCCCCCCAGTCGGCTCCACGAAGCCTTCCACTTCATATCAACCATTGTTCCAACAGCAACTCCAGGAGCTGCCCATGACCATGGGTTTCCACAGGCCCACCAGCCTCGCCCATGCCACCGAGTTGAAAGCAAGCCTGGGCGCAGGCGCCTTCTTCCTGGCCGGCGGGACCGAGCTGAACTCCCGCGCCTCTCGCCTCGACCCCCTGCATCTCATCGACATCTCGGCGCTGGAACTGGACTTTCTCGAGAAGGAACGTGGCTCTCTCGTAATTGGTGCCACAACCACGATCCAGGAACTCATCGAGGCCCCACCTGTCCCGACTCCGCTGCGCCAGGCGGCCTTGAACATCACCAACCGCAACATCCGCAACCAGGCCACCCTGGGGGGGCAGGTCGCCAACAACAAGAACTGGGGCGCATTGCTGCCGGCCCTGCTCGTAATGGGCGCCCGGATCCGGGGATTGGACGAAAGGGGAAACCACCTGGAGATGGAATTGCGGGACTACCTGGACGAGCATCCCCCTGCACTGCTGGTATCCATAGTAGTTCCACTGCCCAGCGCCGGTCGGGCCACGGCCGTGGACCAGTTCACCCGCAGCGCCAACGACATCCCCATGGTCACCGTCGCGGCCTCCATGGGTCGCCGTCTGGAACGTGTCCACCGCCCACTACTGGCCGTGGGCGGAGTGGCCGACCGCGTGCTGCGCCTCGAACAGCCCGAGGCTCTGCTGGATGGCGGAGTTCTCCCAGAACCCGCTGCCATACGCCGCATGATTCGCTCCGCAATCTCTCCAGTCTCCGACCAGAAGGGGGGTGCGCATTTCAAGCGACACATTACATGTGTGTTGCTAACCAACGCTATCTACACGGCTTTTTCCGCCGCGAAAGACCCGGGCACAGAGGAGATGGGATGATGAAGGTCCGTTTTTTTCTAGACGGCTCTCCCCTGGAACTACAGACCACCGCCCACCGACGCCTACGCGATCTTCTCCAGGCCCAGGGGGTGATCTCCGCCAGAAACGGCTGCGATGGTCACGGTAGCTGTGGCGCCTGTGCCGTCCTAGTGGATGGCCGCCTGATGAACTCCTGCCTGCTGCTGGCCCTCCAGGTCGAAGGGCGCGACATCCGCACCGTGGCCCATCTCTCGCCCTCGCATCCCCTGCATGGCGGGAAGGGCGATGCCCGGGTTCCCTCCAACCCCGAGATCCAGTTGTCCGACCTGCAGAGTGCCTTCGTGGACTCGGGCGTGGTGCAGTGCGGCTACTGCACGCCAGCCATGCTCCTGGCGGTGAAGGAGCTGCTGGATCGCCAGGAGCACCCCAGCCAGGAACAAGTGAAGGACGCCCTCTCCGGAATCTTCTGCCGCTGCACGGGCTACCAGCAGATCTTCACGGCGGTTCAACTGGCCCTGTCACGAAGGGCGGGCGCCAACGACCTCCCGGCGGTGGCCCCTTCGTTCAGGAAAGACCTGCGCTTCGTGGGCAAGGCAACCCCCAAGGTCGATGCTCCCCACCTGGCTCGCGGCGGGGCAGCTTTCGTGGAAGACCGTGTTCCTCCCGGCACCTGTCACCTGAAGATGCTGCGGAGCCCGCACGCCCACGCCTACATATCCAGCCTTGACACGTCGCGGGCCCAGGCCCTGCCAGGTGTGCACTACGTGCTCACCCACCGCAACTGTCCCGATGTCTACTACACCCACGCGGGGCAGGGCTTCCCCGAGCCATCACCCTACGACCGGCGCATGTTTTCACGGAAGCTTCGCCACGTTGGCGACCGGGTGGCGGCCGTGGTGGCCGACACCCCCGAGATCGCCTCGCGGGCCCTGGCTCTCATCGACGTGGAATACGAAGTTCTGGAACCCGTGCTGGATATCGACCATGCCGCGGCTCCCGGAGCACCCCCGGTGCACGGGGGAGCAGTCGAGTACGTCACCGGCGCCCCCCCTGACCTTGACAACGACGGCGCCGACCCGCGGGACGGCAAGGTCATCTACCAGTTTCCCATCCACGGAGATCCCCGCCGCAACATCGCCGCCCGAGTGGACGGCGGGATTGGCGACATCCAGAAGGGTTTTGCCCAGGCCGACGTGATCATCGAGCGCGAGTACCGCACCAGCCAGGTGCAGTGTACGCCCCTGGAACCCCACGTGGTGTTCACCCGCATGGAAGAAGGCCGCCTGGTCATCCACGCCTCCACCCAGGTACCCTGGCACGTCCGTCGAATAGTCTCCCGCCTGCTGGGTGTTCGCGAAAACCAGGTGCGCGTGATCAAGGAGCGCACCGGGGGGGCCTTCGGCTCCAAGCAAGACATCGTGCTGGAAGAGGTGGCCGCGTGGTGTACCTGGGTGACGGGCAAGCCCATCCTGTTCCGCTTCACCCGTGAAGAAGAATTCATCGCCTCTCGCACCCGGCACCCCATGGAGATCCGCATGAAGCTGGGCGCCCGCAAGGACGGCACTCTCACGGCCATGGAAATGGACCTCCGGGCCAACACAGGGCCCTTCGGCTCCCACTGCCTCACGGTGCCCATGAACGCCTGTTCCAAGTCGCTGCCCCTGTTCCTCTGCGACAACGTCTTCTTCCGGGTGACCACCTACTACAGCAACATCCCTCCCACCGGGGCATACCAGGGCTACGGCGCGCCCAAGGGCTCCTTCGCCGTGCAGATGGCCATGGCCGAGCTGGCCGCCGAGCTGGGAATGGACCACCTGGAGCTGCTGGAAAAGAACCGCGTGCGCCAGGGCTCCATGCTGGAAATCCTCCGTTGTCTCGGCGAAGGGCGCGAGGGCAGCCCCCAACTGGTGCATAGCTGCGGATTGGGCCCCGCCCTGAAGAAGGGCGCCCACGACATCGCCTGGGGCCAGCGGGAACAGAGCCCGGACCCCGATATACGAATCGGCAAGGGCCTGGCCATAGTACAGCAGGGATCGGGGCTTCCGGACCTGGATTCCGCCAACGCCGCAATCACCATGTTCGGCGATGGCACCTTCATGCTCCTGAGCGGCGGCACCGACCTGGGAACGGGCCTGGACACCGTGACGGTGAAGATGGCCGCGGAGTGCCTCTCCATTCCCATGGAACATGTCTCGCTGGTGGCGGCAGACACCGACGTCACCCCCTTCGACGTTGGCGCCTACGCCTCTTCCGGCACCTTCTTCTCCGGCGGCGCTGCCCTGAACGCCGCCCGCTCCATGAAGCGCATGATCCTGGACGTGGCATCCGAGATGCTCCACGAACCAGTGGAGAACCTGCGGCTGGTCTTCCCCTCCACCGTGGAAGGAAAGAGCGGCTCCGTCAGCTACCTGGACATCGCCCGCTTCACCCAGGGCGGCACCGGCCGCGGGCAGCTCAGCGCCACCGGCAGCTTCACGACCACCAAGGCATCGTTCCCCTACGGCGCCCACTTCTGCCAGGTGGCCGTGAACGTTGAAACCGGCCAGGTACGGGTGCAGCGCTACTACGCCCTCCAGGACTGCGGCACCCCCATCAACCCGGAGCTGGCCCAGGGCCAGATCTACGGCGGCGTCTTGAAGACCATCGGCCACTCCCTCCAGGAAGAAATGCTGCTGGACGAAAACGGCCGATGCCTCAACCCCGACCTCCTGAGCTACCGGGTGCCCATGATCAACGACATCCCGCGGGACTTCAGGGCCGAGCTGGTCTACACCGACGATCCCTTCGGCCCGTACGGCGGCAAGTCGGTTTCCGAGATATCCTGCAACGGCGCGGCCCCCGCAATCGCCTCGGCCATCCACGACGCCGTGGGCGTCTGGATCCGTAGCTGGCCCTTCACTCCGGAAAAGATCCTGAAGGCCATGGGCAAGCCGTAGCCGCCTACACGGCTCGATTATCCAGCTCCCACTGGCGTGAGCCATCCCCACAACACGAGGTCGAAACGACATGCAGGATCATGATCTGCTCGTGTGCAGAGCAGAGTTCCTCCTTCCCCTAGCCCCCCCGGATCGCGGTCTTCGCATCCACGACGGCTATGTCCTGTCCAGGGGTGAAACCATCCTGGAGGCGGGCCCCTACTCCCCAGAGATCGGGCAGGCGCTTCTCCAGCGCCACGGCTCCCGTCTCCACGTGCTGGACTCCATGGGCGGCCAAGTGGAATCCACCGCCGGCGAGCCCATCCCCAAGCTCCACGGGCTTCTCATGCCCGCCTTCGTCAAGGCCCATGGCCACGACCACGAACAGCCCATCATCGGCGTGGCCAAGGACCAGCCCCTCACGAGCTGGCTGGATCACGCGGTCAACCCATTCACGGGCTTCATCAACCGTGAAAAGGATCGCCTGGCAAAGCTGCTGGGCTGCACTCCCCAGCTCGCCACCTATCGCATGGCCCGCGTCAGCGACATCCACTACGGCATCACCTCCAGCATGGTGCACCACTGCAACCACAACAAGTACCACCTGCACGAAATCGCCCAGGCCAACGAGGCTGCGGGAACCACGATGATCGTAGCGGTGGGCTCCCAGGATCGCAACTACGAAGCATCCCTGCTGGACCAGCCCGTCCAGGCCCTTCGACGCCTGGAAGACTCCCTCCGCATCGGGGGGCTGGAGCACACCAGCTTCTGCCCCGGCCCGGACCAGCTCTTCTCCAACAGCCGCCGGCTCCTGGCTCCCCTCAAGGCCTGGGCACGGGAACACTCCACCCTCTTCCACGTCCACAGCGCCGAAGAGCCCAACACGACCCGCTGGTTCAGGGAACGGGTGGAACCGGGCATGACCCCCGTGGAATACGCCGACTCCATCGGAATTCTGGACGAACACACGGTCTTGGCCCACCAGGTGAACTGCGGTCCCCGCGACCTGGAAATCCTGGCCCACAGCGGCGCCATGGTGGTCCACAACCCCCTGGCCAACACCATCCTCGGCTCAGGCATGCCTCCACTCATGGACATGCTCGAGGCAGGCATTCCAGTTGCAATCTCCACTGATGGCTCCGGCTCCGCCGACAACCAGAACATCATCGCCGCCGCAAAGTTGGCTGCCCAGTACCAGAAGGCCCTGCACCAGGACGCCACCCTGCTGCCGGCCCAGCAACTGCTGGAGATGATCACCGTGCGGCCATCGCGAATCCTGGGCCTGAACCAGGGGCAGCTCAGTCCCGGCCGCCAGGCCGACTGGATACTGCTGGATCTTTCCCGACCAAACATGGTGCCCACCAGGCTGGACAACCTGGTGGAAAACATCATCTGGGCGGCAGACGGCAGCGAGGTGGACACGGTGGTGGCCAGGGGCAGGTTTCTCAAGCGCCGTGGCCGGGTGCTCCCCTTCAAGGACGGCAGCCAGCCCTCCGCCATCATGGCCCAGGTTCAACAGCTCTCCGAACTCTTTGCCCAACACCTGCGGAACGCTCCGGAAATCCTGGGTACGGGCGCACACCGCTGATACGCGACGGGCCGCCTTGCGGCCACCGTGTCCCCATCGCCTTGCCGATTCAGCCCGACCACTCCACGCAGCCCTGGATGACTGAATGAAGACCGTGGCAATAGTCCTGGCAGCCGGGGCATCCAGGAGGATGGGACGGGACAAGCTGGGCCAGATCTACAAGGGCGGCACCGTCCTGGGGCGAACCGTTGCCGCGTACCTGGGAAGTTCCCTCGTCCACCGCGTCTACGTGGTGGTGGGGTCTGACGCGCCCATTGCCAGCTACTCCCTCCCCTCCTCCGTCCGCCTGGTACCCAACCCCGAAAGCCACAGAGGCATGGGAAGATCCCTGGCCCTGGGGGTGGCGGCGGCCCCGCCCCGCGACACCGCGTACCTGGTATCGCCCGGCGACATGCCAGAGCTGAACCCCGCCCTGGTGGAGGCCGTGCTGCGCGCCCATCTTCGCTCCTCCGCCCCCATGGTGGCGCCCATCTACCAGGGGCAGGGCGGCCACCCCGTGTTGTTCGGCCCGCAACTCAGAAGGGATCTCCTGGGCCTGGGCGATGGCAGGCGGGCCCGCGACCTCCTCGGGGAACACCACGGGCGCCTGGAACTGCTGCCCACCGACGAAGCCGCTGCCGTATTCGACGTGGACAGCCCCCGCGACCTGGAATTTCGTCTGGCCACCTGTGCCCGGATCCCAGACTTTCGACAGGCCGTGGAACGGCTCCGAAACGCCGGAGTCTACTTCCTTCATTCCCAGAGGCTCTCCCCGTGCGGGGTTGGCAGCGAAGGTGGGCAGGCCGCGGACTGGCAGGGCGTGATCCGTTACATGGCCTTCGACGAAGCCCTGCTGCGTCGCCTCTGCCCCGAGCTGTTTCGGTCTTCCTCCGGCCAGCCCGCTCCAGGCCGCGCCGCCGAGTCTTGATTTCGGCGCCATGGGGCCCCGAATACCGGGGCTCCGTTCCGGCGAACCGCGCCAGGGCCCCAGACGCCGGGATACGTGGGGAGGGAAACGGAGGCTGGAAATGCCGCTGAAGATACTCGTCAAGGGAGCGGGCGAACACGCATCCGGAACGGCCCACCGCCTGTTCCGCTGCGGCTTCCACGTGGCAATGACGGAGCTTGCCGAGCCCAGGGCCGTGAGGCGCACCGTCTCTTTCTGTTCCGCCGTCTTCCTGGGCGAATTCACGGTGGAGGGAGTCAGCGCCAGGGTCCACGGCTCCGACTTCGCCCGTGAGCTGGATTCGTTCCACTGGGAGTGGATCCCCGTGTTCCGCGATCCCCGCTGCCAACTGCGTCCCACCTGGCAACCGGACGTAATCATCGACGCCAGGATCCTGAAGAAAAACCTCGACAACCACATAGATGACGCTCCACTGGTCGTGGCATACGGGCCTGGCATACGGGCTGGTCGGGACGTACACTACGTGGTGGAGACCAGCCGCGGGCACCACCTGGGTCGCATCATCCAGGATGGTCTCACTTCGCCCGACACGGCCAGGCCGGGCATCATCGCCGGCTACTCCACGGAGCGGGTGCTGCGGGCTCCGTGCCAGGGCAGCGTCCAGGTCCTGAAGGACATAGGCACCATCGTCCAGGCGGGTGACACCCTCGCCCTGGTGGAGGGGCGCCCCATCGTGGCCCGGATCCCCGGCGTGCTGAGGGGCATGGTCCACCCGGGGCTGCGGGTGCGAGCGGGGCAGAAGTTGGGGGACGTCGACCCCAGGGCCAGCGTGGAACATTGCTTCACAATCTCCGACAAGGCCAGGACCATCTCCGGCGCCGCCCTGGAGATCATTCTCGGCAACTTCCCCCTGGCCCGCCCATGATCACCTGGTCCCCGCTGGACCGCCTGCCCGAAGCCCTCGGTCTGCCGCCTGGAACCAGCTACGCCTGCATCGTAGGGGCCGGGGGCAAGACCACGCTCATGTTCACCCTGGCTCGGCTGCTGCTCCGCCGTGGCGACACCGTCATCACCACCACCAGCACCCGCATCCTGGAGCCCGACGGCCAGCAGAGCCCGGCTGTGCTGCTGAGCCCACGACCGCCAGGGGATCTCGCCCGCATCGCACGAGCCCTTGCTCGCTGGAAACACATCACCCTGGCAAGAGCCAGGGACTCGGGGAACGGCAAGCTGCTGGGCTTTTCCCCCGCGCAACTGGACGACTTGTGGGATTCTGGCCTGGCCCGCCACCTGCTGGTGGAGGCAGACGGCTCCGCGGGGCTGCCCTTCAAGTTCCCCTCCTCGCGTGAACCCGTGGTCTCCTCCCGTACCGGTACGCTGTTGGTCGTGGTGGGGGCTCGCTGCCTTGGGAGCCCCCTGGATGGGCTACACGTCCACCGCGCCTCTCTCCTCCGCAGCAGCCTGGGCATCCGGGGGGCCAGCCAGGTCACCGCGGGGATGGTGGCCCGTGCCATGCTCCACCCCGATGGCTACCTCAGGGCCCTGCCTCCAGGCGCCCGCCTGGCCGTGGTGCTGTCCACCGGACCGGCCACGACAGGGGCAGCCGTGGCCATCGCCAGGGCCCTGGCGGAACGAGACCGCGAGGGGCTGGTGGACCGCATCCTGCTGGCGGACCTGTTGTCGCGGACGCCCCGCTTCGCTCTGGCGCCGGGCAGAGCCTGAAAGGGCCAGCAACCCGGGCGAGCCATCCCCCTGTCCTGGCGCACCCGGGGACAAATGCCACTGGTTGCCCGCCGCTGGATTCCACCGAACAAAGCGCTGCTCGAACCCGGCCGTGACGATGGCCATGGCAGGAGCAGCTACGGCCCCGGGGCGGGTATCTCCCAGGCCAGGTCCTGCCCCACGCGGGCCAGCGGAGGCCCGAGCCAGGCCTGGATGACGCCAACGGCCGCCTTTCTTTCGCCATCCCACAGGAAAGAGCCGTGCAGTACCAGGTATCGAAAGCCCATGGCCCCAAGTTCCAATGGGCTGCCGGCAGCGGGTCGTACGAGTGTCACGTGGCCCGGGACGTCGCGATTCCTGCTCCTCTCCAGGGGGGAGTCCAGGGACCACAGCAGGTCCGCCACCAGGGGGTCGCCCAGCAGCTCCGCCGGCAGGAAGGTGTTTACTCCGTAGGCGATGGACCGCCCGTGGCTCACCTGCCACAGCAGGTAATGGCGGTTGGCATCGGTGGCGTCCGGCGGCCAATCCAGCACGGCCCCTTCCGCCGAGAGCCGTTCGTATATGGCGGGAGCCTCCACGCCGGTGGTCTCCAGGGGCCACTGCGCCGGAGAAACCAGCAGACCCTCCGCCAGCACGAGGAGCGCCACCACGACCCTGCTCCACGGGGGCAGGCGCGTGGTTGCGGCGGCCAGACCCATGGCCAGCATCGGCAGCAGGAAGGCAACCATCCGGTAGGGATGGTGGACCATGTGCCAGGGCGACCATGACGGCCAATAGAGCAGGGCCAGGGGCATGGAAACGGGCGAGTCGCCCAGGGTCGGGGACTGGCCGTACCAGACCGTGCGGGGGCCCAGGGCGAAGATGCCGTAGAGCAGGAGAGCCAGGCCCGCGACCCGAAGCCGGCCATGAAGAAAGAACCCCGGCAGCCCCAGGAGCAGCAGTACCCAGCCCAGGTAGTGGACCTGGATTATTCCGGGATTGCCCAGGGCAGGGGTGTCGGGGTAGTAGTGCTGCCCCGGCCTCAGAAAGAGGGATAGATCGATGCCGGGAAGACTCGCCTGCTGCCAGCCGGGGGCGCTGGCCATGCCCACGGCGGCGGATGAGCCATCCAGCCCCCAGGAGACGGTCTCGCCCGCCAGGTACATGATGAAGAGCGAGAGGAAAACCCCCAGCACCAGCGACCTGCCCACCAGGGGGGCCCTGCGGCGGAGCTTGCAACCCGGCAGGAAGCAAAGCCCCAGGAGGGTGGCAAAGGCGCCGTAGTAGAAGGACTGGAGGGTGCAGGCCGCCAGGGCGAGACCCGCCCAGAGAGGGCGCCCCTGGCCGGAGACCACGCGCAACATGGCCCAGAAGAACAGGGTGGGCAGGGCCAGTCCCAGGTACTCGCTGAGGCCGCTGTGTACCAGGCCCAGCAGGTAGGGGGCGCTGCCGACCGCCACCCCTGCCACCAGGGCCGAGAGTCGCTTCCGGAAGAGGCTCCAGGCCATGGCGTAGGAACTCAGGGCGCCGGCCCACATTGCCAGGAACAACATGCCGTCGTAGGCTGCGGGGAAACCCAGGGGCCGCAGCAACAAGGCCAGCATGGCGCCCAGGGGATCCACGTGCCAGAGAGCGCTGCCCGCGGGAAGATGAGTGATGCTGGTGAAGGAAGGGAGGCGACCGGCAAGGATCTCCCCTCCCCACCACCATGCTCCCCAGAGGTGATCCGGCATGTCGGACAATGGATGCCCCAGGGCGGAACCCCACATGGGCAGGGGCCAGAGCACCAGTACCTCCAGCACGGCAAGGAGCAGGGCCGGCAACAGGTGGGGCATCGAGGCCCACACCAGAGCTGGAACTGCCCCCGTAGTCCTGCCAAGCGGCTGCTCCCGCCCATGGAGTGTCATTGCACTTGTTCCCCGGGCGAGGCCTTGCTGTCGTCCCGGGTCTGAACGCCCTCTGTTTCCACGGGCGAATCTCTGGAGGGCAGGCCCAGCGGAGGGAAGGCTTCCTCGCTTTCTTCTCCCCGGGCAGGCGGCCGAGACGAGAGCGTGGGATCGCGAAGATCTTCCTGGGCAGGCGGTGCAGGTGGTACTTGGAGCGGTGGGATAGGCTGGATCTGCCGGGCATCCTCGCTCTGTGCGGGCGGTTCCATGAGGGGGAGCGGAGCCTGGAACGAAGGGCCTGCCGGGTTCTCTTGCGGCGCTCCCATCCACGGCCCCGGCTGGTGGGTGGGGCCGCGGTCGGGCGCTCCCCACGAGCTACCCTGTTCCACTGGCTCCACGGGCAGTGCTTCGCCCACGGGTTGCCCGTCGGGATGTGCTTCACCGGCGGTTCCAGGAGCCCCGCCCGGTGGAAGCTGGGGGGGGAAGAGCCGGGTGAGCCCCCGGAAGCCCAGGGAGCGGTTGTGACCCAGGTCCAGCATGCGGTTGCCATCGGTTTCCCGGTAATTCACGGGCAGCGTGAACAGGGGAGCATCCACGCCGGGCGCACCCGAGTATCGTTGCATGTCCCACACGTAGAACTGGTCCTGCCAGCGCAGCACCGGCTCGCCGAAGAGCCCGCCGAAGATCACGGGATAGCGATCCACCAGACCGTAGAGTGCCTTTGGGAAATACTCGGCGTTGACCACCAGGTAGCGTATGTCCTGTTCCAGGAGATCACGCATATCACCGGGCTCAAAGGCAAATCGACCGTCCATGGGCTCGCCTCTCTCGTATTCCTGAATTCGGTTCAGGAAGGAGTTTTCCTGCACCCAGCGATCCCAGGCCGGAGGCCTCACACGGTCCACCCACATGGCGTGCCCGTTCACCAGAGCCTTTCCGTGGATGAGTTGGTAGATCAGGCTCTGCTGGCCGGTCACCAACTCGGGTGCCAGGGGCAGCTCCAGCACGGCGCCGGGCTCCAGCTCGCCCAGTTCTTCATAGACTTCGGGAGCTTCCCACCAGGTCATGGCCGGCGTCGACCTCCCGCCCCTGAGTTCGAGATCCACGGGAAGAAGTGCAACCAGAAGCCAGGGCAGCAGCAGGCTCGCCCCCGGGGGCAGCTTTTGCAGGAGACGGTCCAGGCCCAGGGCCGCCAGCACCGCGACGGAGATTGCCAGTCCCAGCACATGCCTGTAGGGCCACCAGTAACGCCGCAACACCTCGGCACCGCCGTAGGCCAGGTTGAAGGGACCGGGTATTCCCGTGGACGAACCACCGGGCAGCAGGATCTCGGGCCCCAGGGCCAGGCCGTAGAAAACCAGGGCAATCGCCAGCAGTCCCCTCACCTTCCAGTCGTCGCTCTTCCAGAGGCCCAGGAGTGCCAGAGCCAGGGCCGCCAGCGAGAGCAGCACCTCGCCACGCTCGGTGAAGGAGCTGGCGTAGAGGGTAAAGGTCAGGGGAAGGGACGAGGTGAAAGCCAGGGGATTGGGGAAGCTGGCATCGCCGGAGCCGGGGATGTCGGCCCAGTGGCTCATGAAAAGCCAGAGCAGCGGCGCGGCCGTCAACAGCGCCACGCCCCCCATGAAGAAGCCCCAACGCAGCGCAGCCACCAGGCGGATGGGGGATGCCTTCCCGCGGATCCCGGAGAGGAGCCAGGCCAGGCCCAGCAGCACACCCATCCAGGCGGCCCAGAGGCCATAGTACCAGTACAGCATGGCGGTGCAACCCAGCACCACGCCGGCCGGCAGCGCCCGGAGGGGCGAAGGTCTCTCCAGGAACCTCGTCCAGAGAACGAGGAAAGTCAGGATGCCGAAGATGGGCAGTTGACTGAACCTGGCGCCGCAGAGTTCATGGGCGGCGTAGGCAAAGATACCCAGCGTGGCCGCCCCGAAGAGGCTGCTGTTCCTGCCGGCGCCGAAGGTTCGGCAGAGGCCGTAGGCGGCGATGACGTTGAAAAAGACCACCATGAAGACCCACAGGGTCAGGGAGCCAGGCCAGGAGAAGGAGGCGGGCAGCAGGGCTTGCAGCAGCGCGTAGACAGGAGCATCACCGGCGTTACCAGCCAGGTACGGGGCGTCACCAATAGGTTGGTAGTAGTCCATGTTGTGGACGATGGAGTCCCCGGTCGCCAGTTGCCGGGCCACCCAGCAGTAGAGCCAATGGTTGGAGAGCATGTCGGGGTGCCGCCAGTCCCCGATGAGTACGTGTTTGCCGTCCAGGAAGGCGGGGTAGGTGGTCCACGCGGCGCACAGCATGGCCAGCAGCGTGGGGGGCAGAGCCCTCCCCAACAGGCCCGGGAGCGCGCCCATCCTGTCGTTGTCGCCGGGTTTTCTGCCCGCCATGCTGGATCTCCGGAATTCCACAGTTCTCCAGTACTGCCGTGAGGCCACCAGGGGCTGGCGATGAACTCGACCGTGTCTCCCAATCCAAGACCGCGGCAGTCGGCTCCGTGTCTGTAGTAGCATATCGCCACACGGCCCTGAAGGGGGCGATGGCAGAACGTTGTCGTGAAGGCCCACGGCTCTCGGCTGTGCCTGCTGTTGCCGCAGGACTCGGCCCGTGAACAGGTCCGCCACTGGACCAAGGTCCGGCAGACAGCCCGCCTCCACCCGCAGCCATGCCTTCAACCAGCCCGGAGTGCCGGGAAAGCAGGGGTTGCCCACACAAGCCGGTTCGCATTATCCTTCGCCGGCATCCTGTTTTTCCCGTTTTCGCGGATAGCCCCGGCACCATCACAATCCCACACAGCCCATTTATAAATACAGCTTTCATCGAATCACCTGTGATTCTCCCATATGGCGCCATGCTCCCATCTTCGCCGCAGCGGCAGCAAGAACCGGGACACGGGCCGCCGATGACATCGGCAATACGGGAAGCAGCATCGAGTCAAAAAGTGAAAAAAAGGGGATAACGATATGAGTATAGTCTTCCTCCTCCTCGGCTCATGCCTGGCGCCCCCTCCCGACGCTTCGAGCACTGGACTAGCAGAAACCGGACTCGCGGTTTCCTGTACGGACTCTGACGGCGACGGGTACGGCGTGGGAGACGATCTCTCCGCCTGCGAAGAAGCCGAGCCCGACTGCGACGACTCCAACCCATCCATCTTCCCCGGGGCCGACGAGTACTGCAACGGCGTGGACGACGACTGCGACGACAGCGTGGACGAACCCGATGCCATGGACGCCGTCACATGGTTCGCGGACCGGGACAGCGATGGTTTCGGCAATGCTTCAGACAGCACGAATGCCTGCTCTCCTCCCTCCGGCTACGTTGGCGA
This sequence comes from Myxococcota bacterium, assembly GCA_024276675.1. Lineage (GTDB taxonomy): Bacteria > Myxococcota_A > UBA796 > UBA796 > JAFGLY01 > JAJRWT01. The sequence goes on from JAJRWT010000063.1 coordinate 60,823, forward strand.
TTCCACGGATTGCGACGACTCTGCTCCCCTGGTCAACCCACTGGCGGAAGAGCTGTGCCTGGACGGCAAGGACAACGACTGCGACGGCGAAGTGGATGGCTGCGAGTTTTCCCTGGGCTCCGCGGATGCCATATTGACGGGCGAGGTGGAGCATGACAGCGCCGGCTACTCGGTCTCGGGAGCTGGAGACGTAGACGGCGACGGGATCGACGACATCCTGCTGGGTGCCAACGGAGTCGATACCGCCAATTCCGAGGCTGGCGCCGCCTACCTGGTCCTGGGGAGCATCACTGGAGTGCTCAGCCTGGCAGAGGCCGGTGCCAAGCTCCTTGGCGAGGAAACCTACGACAGGGCAGGTCTCTCGGTTTCCGGCGCCGGAGATGTCAACGCCGACGGCTATGCGGATCTGCTGGTGGGCTCCGACCTGCACGACGACAACGGCACGGCCTACCTGGTGCTGGGGCCCGTTTCCGGGGAATCCAGTCTCTCCGGCTATTTTTCCTTGAGCGGCACATACGCGGACGATCACGCCGGATGGGCGGTCTCGGGAGCTGCCGACGTGAACGCCGACGGATTCGACGACGTACTCGTTGGCGCTTTCGGCAACGACTCGGGGGGAGTGGACGCGGGCGCAGCCTACGTCGTGCTGGGCCCGATAAGCCACTCCATGAGCCTGGAGAACGCCGACGCCAGCATCGTGGGGGAAGAGAGCGGCGACAGGCTGGGCTTCACGCTGTCCGACGCGGGCGACCTGGATGGCGATGGTTTCCACGACATCATCCTGGGGGCCTATCAGCATGACTCCTCTTCCGGAGCAGCCTACGTGTTCCGGGGACCGGTTTCGGGGTACCGAGACGCTTCCAGCGCCGATGCCACCATGCTGGGTGAGACCCCCTACGACGACGCGGGCTACTCCGTCTCCGGTGCCGGAGACGTCAACGGTGATGGCCTGGACGACGTGCTCGTTGGCGCCACCGGCGTGAGCACCAGCGTCCAGGGCGCTGGTGCCGCCTACCTCGTGCTCGGACCGGCCACAGCCTCCGAGTTCTCCCTGGCCTACGCACAAGCCAGGATCCTGGGTGAAAACCAGTATGAACCCGCCGGTTTCTCGGTATCGGGAGCCGGAGACGTGGACGGCGACGAGTTGGACGACGTGCTCCTGGGGCTGCCTGATTCGTCGTTGGCGGGTCGAGAGAGTGGTGCCGCCTACCTGGTATACGGCCCGATCACCGGAGACATTCCTCTGAGCAGGGCCGATGCCAGGATGCTGGGCGAGGCACCTGACGACAACGCGGGTATCTCTGTCTCGGGGGCCGGAGATACCAACGCCGACGGCCTGGACGACCTGCTCATAGGAGCCTATGGCGAAAACACCCACAGCCTTGGTGCCGGGGCAGTCTACCTGCTGCTGGGAGGTCATTGACGACCAGGAGCCGCCGGGAAAGCTCGCGCCTGCCGCGGGGCGCCACCAGCCACCATCGACCGCTCTGATCCGCGGGCTGTCGGTCGACTACGAAACATGAACCGACGATCAAGGTCAAGGGCCGGAACCTGCGCCAGAAGCTTCTTTGCAAGCACGGTTCAGTGCCTGCTTCCTGGTTCCTGGCCGCGCTCGTCCCGGGAATGGTCAGAAAAAAGTGATCCGTCCTCGCAAAGCGGGCTCTACTCATTCCTGTATCGAGCAGGAGCAACAAAGGAGGAACGATGCGCTTTGGAACGCCCGCTTCAATGGTACTTGCTCTTTCCATATGCTGCCCCGCCTGGCTCCCCGCGTATGCGGGAGATGAATCGGGAGCAGATGTCTTTACTCTCGTACCTGACGATGCCGTAGACAACCAGAACTTCGGCTACTCGGTCTCCGGCATGGCCGACTTCGACGGCGACGGCTACGATGACGTGCTCGTCGGGGCACCCCGCGACAACGACGCCGGCTTTGAGGGCGGCGCGGTCTATGTGTACTATGGCAGTGAAGGCGGAATCGACATCCCTCGCCAGCAGAAGCTCACCGGATCCGTGGGCGATGAATGGGACATGCTGGGCTACTCGGTCTCTGCCACGGGTGACATCAACGGCGACGGCTACGACGACGCGATCATCGGTGCATGGGGCGACAACACCTACAGCGGCTCGGCCTACGTGTACTACGGCAGCGACAGTGGGTTGGACCCATCCAGTGAGCAGAAGTTCGTCGCCTCCGATCGCTTTCCCTACGACCACTACGGTGTTTTCGTCTCTGTTGCCGGCGACATCAACGGTGACGGTTACGACGACGTCGTGATCGGAGCGCATGGCTACGACAACTACGATGGCGCTGCCTATATCTACTACGGGAGCGCGTTGGGAGTGAGCACCTCTACAGAGGTGAAGCTCGTGGCTCCCAATTCCCAATACGGTGTGTCGGTCGCCGGTGCCGGCGACATCAACGGCGACGGCTACGACGACGTCCTGGTCGGCGCCAACGGCGGCGGCAACTACGGCTCGGCCTACCTGTATTACGGCAGCGACGATGGACTCGACCCATCAAGCGAACTGGAATTGCTTGCCTCCGATACCGACCTCGGCGACAACTACGGCATTTCGGTCTCCTCAGCGGGGGACATCGACGGCGACGGCTACGCTGACGTGATAATCGGTGCCAAGGACGACAAGTACAGTGGCTCGGCCTACCTGTACTACGGCAGCGAACGCGGCCTGGACCTGTCCAGCGAGCAGAAGATCCTCGCCTCTGACGAACTCAGTGGACTGAATTTTGGTTCGTCGGTCTCCGGAGTGGGTGACATCGATGGCGACGGCTACGACGACGTGATAATCGGCGCCGAAGGTGGCGACTTCGACGGCGCCAACAGCGGCGCGGCCTATGTCTACCACGGGAGCGCCGCCGGTCTGGATACGACCAGCGAGGAGAGGCTTCTGGCTCCGGATGGCACCGAGCGTGATCAATTCGGCAACTCTGTGTCAGGCGCGGGTGATGTGGACGGTGATGGTTTCGGAGATCTCATCGTCTCTGCCTACATGGCCGACAAAGACGGTATCATGTCCGGTGCTGCCTACGTATTCATCAATCCTCTCGTAGATGATGAAGCCGAAGGCGACACGGGAACCTACGAAGGCGACACGGGAACCTACCCAGACGACACGGGAACCTACGAAGACGACACCGGAGCCGCTGATGAGAGCGCAGATGATGACGAAGGCTTCCAGTGCTCCACCATGCAACGGATCCCTTCTGGAATGACCTGGTTGGTTTTCTCGCTGGGAATGTTGCTGGCGCTCCGCCGACGGTCTGCAAATCAGGCCCCCTCCAGGAACACGACAACGTAGTGGAAAAGTGCTCTATGGGTGGACACTCCTGCCCTGTCGATGGATCCCCTCTGGGAGCGCGGGCATCTCGCCCGCGCTCGGCCTCGGTGAGATGCCTTTTCCAACGACCTTGCAAAGGCTGGAAGCCTTCGCTCCCAGGTGCAGCGCCTCGGCTCTTGCACAGGAGTGCCAACCGGCGACGCCCTCGTTGCGACGAAGTTATCCTTGTCCCGAGCTCGACACCCTCCAGCTACCTTTTTCAGGGGAGAGCCATACCATGGGCAACGAAGGCGAAGACATCGAGTTCACGCTCAACCACGAGTACACCAGGGTCCGGGCCCCCAGGGCTTGCAGTGCCCTCGAGTTGCTGCGAGACCGCCTGGGAATCGCCAGCCTGAAGGCCGGCTGCGCGCCCCAGGGCGCCTGCGGAGCCTGCACGGCCATCATAGACGGCAGGGCCCGTATTACCTGCACCATGCCAGCCCACAGACTCCATGGCACCCAGGTCCTCACCATGGAAGGCATTGAACCAATGGCACGAGAGGTCTTTGCCAGGGCCTTCGCGCAGGGAGCTGGATTGCAGTGCGGCTTCTGCACCCCAGGCATCGTGCTCCGCACCAAGGCCCTGCTGGACCAGGATCCCTCCCCCAGCAGGGAGCAGGTGGCCAGAAACCTCCGTGGGCATATCTGCCGATGCACTGGTTGGACCGGGATTTTTCGCAGCGTAGACATGGCCGCCGCAATGCTGCGGCGTGATGAACCCTCCGCGAGCCGGGAACTGGAACGGGCAAACATCGACGCTCAGGCCCTGGTGCTGGGGCAGAGACCCTTCGTGGCCGACCTGGGGCTTCTCCGGGGAGACCTGCTCCACGCCTCGCTGGTCTGGACCCCCCTGCCCCGATGCCGCATCGTGGAAATCGACACATCCGCCGCCCAGGCCCTTCCCGGCGTGGAGCGGATCATCACAGCCGCGGACCTGCCCGGAGCCCGCAAGACCGGGCTCGTTGTTGAAGACTGGCCCGTCATGGTGGGCCTCGGCGAAGAGACACGCTGTGCAGCCGACGTGGTCGCGGCCATCGCCGCCAGGGACAGGCGCATCGCACGCCAGGCCGCATCGCTGGTCCGCGTGAGGGTCCAGGAACTGAAACCGTTGCTGGACCTGGAAACGGCGGCAGAACAACCTGAGAATATCCTGTCTACAACCGTGATAAGACACGGCGATGCCCATGCCGCCATTGCGTCCGCTCCGCTGGTGCTGGAAGAAACCTTCCACACCCAGAGGGTGGACCAGGCATTCCTGGAACCCGAGGCCAGCCTGGCCACCCCCGTGGACGGAGGAATCCACGTCATGAGCAACGGCCAGGGTATCTTCGACGATCGCCGCTCCCTCTGCCGGGTTCTGAATCTGCCCCCGGAAAAGGTGCGGGTGGAGCTGGTGCCGCCCGGCGGCGCCTTCGGCGGCCGGGAAGACCTCTCCGTACAGCACCACGCCTCCCTACTGGCACTGGCCACCGGCAAACCCGTGATGCTCGTGCTGGACATGTCCGAATCGCTGCGCTTCCACCCCAAGCGCCACCCCATGATCCTGCGCTACAGCGTCGCCGCGGATTCCAACGGGCTCCTGCTGGCGGTGCGCGCCAGGATACTCGGTGACACGGGCGGCTATGCCAGCGTGGGGGACGCGGTCATGGCCAGGGCCGCGGTCCACGCCTGCGGCCCCTACGCCGTGAACAACGTGGACGTGGAGACCAGGGCCGTCTACACCAACAATCCCGTCTCCGGCGCCATGCGCGGCTTCGGGGTGAACCAGGTGGCCTTCGCCATGGAGAGCTGCATGAACCGCCTGGCCTGGCGCCTGGGCATGGATCCCCTGGAGATCCGCCTCCTGAATGCCCTGAAACCCGGCCAACGCTCTGCTGCCGGGCAACACATGGATGAGGGACTGGCCATGCGAGAGACCCTGGAGGCCCTTCGCCCCCACTACGAGAGCGCCCGCGCCCGAGGATTGGCCGTTGGCCTGGCCTGCGGTATGAAGAGCGTGGGTATGGGCAGCGCCGTTCCAGAACGAGGCCGAGCCTCCATCCAGGTGCTCTCTCCACGAAAGCTGCTGATCCACACACCCTTCACCGAAATGGGCCAGGGCCACTTCAGCGCCATGGCCCTGCTGGCGGCCGGGGTCACGGGCCTTCCCCTGGAGATGTTCAAGGTCGTGGCCGACACCGGCCACGACCTTGACTGCGGCATGACCACCGCCAGTCGAGGCACCTTCCTGGGGGGGCGAGCCGTCATGGGTGCCGCGTATCGCCTGAAGCAGGCCCTCTCCCGGCGTGGGGGTAAGCTCTCGGCGCTGGCCGGACGCATCTTCACCCACGAATACAGGGCACCCACAACAGTATCCCCCGACACCGAGAAGGAGCAGACTCCGGCAGACGACCAGCACCGCATCCACTTCGCCTACAGCTTTGCCGCCCAGCTTGCCATTCTGGACCATCAGGGGCGCCTGGAAAAGGTCATCGCGGCCCAGGACGTCGGCGTGGCCATCAACCCGCTGCTCTGCCGAGCACAGGTGGAGGGAGCCGTACACATGGGCGTGGGCTACGCCCTCTCCGAGGAACTGCTCCTGCGCGGCGGGGTTCCCGACACGCGCTACCGCAGCCTTGGAGTGCTCGGGGCCCACAAAAGCCCCCAGGTCAAGGTGATCCTGGTGGAGAGCCCCCATCCCGAGGGTCCGATGGGCGCCAAGGGAATAGGTGAAATCGGCCTGGTCCCCACCGCTCCTGCAATCGCCGCCGCCCTCCATGGCTTCGATGGGCGTTGGCGCCACCGCCTGCCCATGCGGGACTCGGCTGCCGCCAGGCATGCCTCCGGCAAGTCTCCTGGAAGCTCCCACCATACTTGAGAGGCCAGTTCCCCGACCGTGGAGGGCAAGGTTCCGAGCATCGGCCGCACGACGCCAGGGCCGGAATCGAAACAGCCAGCCCCTAGTCCTTGCGCTTTCCGGTTCCGCGCAGGCCGGTCTGAAGTACCAGCCCCACCAGCGTGACTCCCCCCACCACCAGCAGGTTGTCGGAGTAGCCCGCGGCATAGGCCAGCGTGATGGCACCCAGCAAAGATGTGACCAGCACCAGGAGCAGGTGGAAGACCGATGGGAAAAGAAAGAGCCCCACCACGGCTCCGCCGGCCAGGCCCCACCAGGGGGCCGTGGCCCCGGCGCTGAACATCGGCCAGGCAGCGTTCACCAGGCCCGCCACCACTATGGCACCTATGGCGTGAACCGCCACCCGTTCCACCATGAAGCACACCATGGCCCCGACGATGGCCAGCACCACCATGGCCCCAATCCGGATGCCATTGTCGATGCTGGTGGGCAACATGGCTCCCAGCAGAACCCCAACCAGGAGCCCGGGCACCAGGACCGCGAAACGATACAACCTGGCTCCGGCCACGGTGAGCACCACACCCGTCAAGGCGGCCACGCCTCGGACGCCGAGCGGAGTGGACTCCGCCAATTTTACCAGCGAGTCCAGGGAAGCATGGGGGATCTGGTCCGGGGAGATGTGAACTGGCATGGCAACCTCAGGGTTTTTTTTGGGGGGGCTTCTTTTCCGCGGCGCCCATGTTCTCCAGTACGCAGAAAAAGCGCTGGTATTCATCTTTCTTCTGCCGGGCGCCAGCAGGAATCACCGCCCCGGACTGGCGGGGGCCCATTTCAATGCTGGCCATCTCGACGTTCCACCAGGAATGGCCCCATGATCATGGCGTCCAGGTGGGCGTCCTTCCAGGCCCGCATGGCATCGGCCGGGCTGCACACGATGGGCTCTTCGTGCATGTTGAAGCTGGTGTTCACCAGGGTGCCCAGGCCGGTTCTGCTCTTGAAACGCGACAACAAGCGGTGTAGGCGGGGGTTGTCGGAGTGGGACACCACCTGTGGGCGGGCGGTGCCGTCCACGTGTACAACGCCGGGACATGTTCTCTTCATGGTGTCGGTACAGTCGAAGCAGATGGTCATGAATCGAGCGGCTTCCCTGGCCTTGTCCAGGCCCAGGTAGAGACGGGGGGCGTCCTCCGCGAGGGTCAATGGGGCAAATGGCATGAACTCGGTGCGTCGCAATCTCTGGTTGAGCCAGTCGTTTACGCTGGGTTCGTCGGGCCTGTAGAGAATGCTCCGGTTGCCCAGGGCCCTGGGACCCCATTCCATGGCCCCGTCGAAACGGGCCACCACCTTGCCGCCCATGAGCAGCTCCACGACTCTGCCATCCAGGTCAGAGGGCCGGCTGTATTGCAGACCGGCGGAGCGAAGCACGAACTCCACCTGTTGGCTGGTGTAGGCAGGTCCAAGGTACATGTTTTCCAGGGGGGACGGCCTCGCCGATACGTGGCCCAGAGCCGCCCCCACGGGCAGACCGCCATCGCCCATGTTGGGATAGATGAATAGATCCTCTACCTGCTCCATGCCAGCAATGCGCTGGTTCAGCTTCACGTTGGCGAAGATACCCCCGGCCACGGCAACGTGCCCGAGGCCAGTACGCTGGACCCAGTGGCGGACGAATCCGCACACGGCACGTTCCAGCACCGCCTGGGCGGCAGAAGCCACCTCTTCGCGGGAGTGGAGCGAGAGCCTGGAGTACATGGAGTCGCGGGGATGTTGGCGTGCCAGGACGTTGAGCCTGTTGAAACGAGTTCCACGGAAACGGAGCATACGTTCCATGTGGCGTACGAGCTGCGCCGGTGGAGCCGTGTAGGCCGCCAGGCCGGTGATCTTGCCCTCGTGCCGATTGGGACGAAAGCCCAGGTATTCGGTTATCCTGCTGTAGAAGGTGTTTATTGCCGCCAGGCCGGATTGCTCGCCCAAGGGGCACAGCGATCCGTCGCGACCTTCCCATGCCGTGGCAGAGGCCCCGTCGCCCATGGCGTCCAGCGTGAGGACCAGGCATCGCCGGTGCGGCTGGGAGCGATAGGCGGCCTGGGCATGGGCTTCGTGGTGGTCCATGAAGAATATCCTGGCTCCTCCGAAACCCCGGCCTGCCAGGCGCCGGCTCAGCAGGGCCCTGCTGGCGGCCAGCTCGGCACGGTACATGCCGGTCCTGCGCTGGGCCACCTGGTAGAAGATGTAGAGGTTCAGGAGATAGCTGAAGCTTCCGTCACCGCGTGCCCTGGCATGGACCCGGGGCAGAGCGCGAAGGATGGTGGAGGGAGTATAGCCACCACCGAAAACCACCACGTCCACATCTGAAGGAGCAGCCCCCACCTGTGCCAGTACGGCTTCAGCGGCTTCCCACGGAAAAGCACCGGAGTTCTTCACGCGGTCCAGGCGTTCCTGCCCTGTTGCTGCCTTTAGTACGCCGTCCTGCACGATGGCGGCACCGCTGTCATGATTGTCTGCCAGACCAAGTACCAGCATTGGGTTCCCTCGGGAGCACCCGCCGTGCGGATGATGGTTGCTGTTCACCCTCGTGGGCTTCACGGCAGCAGCAGCGGCTGCTACAGCAGGGCAGAGGCGGAAGACGAGTCGACAAGGTGTCCCGTTGCCGTGCCATACGCAAGTCTCCGTGCCGACGAAGTCTCAAAGCCCGTCCCAAAGCCCGTCCCAAAGCATGGCCGCCCGGGGTCCCTTCACCGCTCCAGCAACATCTGGACGGCCGTGCTGACGGAACGGCCGAGCTGCTCCAGGCTCCTGGTGCGCCGAATTGCGCGAAAGACGTAGCGCGGACGAAAATAGAAACGCAGGTAGGCCTGCCGGGTCCAGGACTGGACCTGGGACTCGGACAGGTGACAGCCCGGACGCGGGATGTGCAGCTCCGGGCCCCCCATGATGCGCTCGCGCCACCAGTCCCGCCCGGTCTCTGCCAGCAACATCTCGTACAGTTCGGTACCGGGCATGGGAGTTACCTTGCTGAACTGGGCGTAGTCCAGGTCCAGCTTCACGGACAACCGGATAGTCTGCCGGATGGTGGCGGCGGTGTCCCCGGGGTTGCCGATCATGAAGTACCCGAAGGCATCGATTCCGTGCTGTCTGGTCTGGCGGATCACTCGCTCAATCTGCCCCAGGTCCGTGGCCTTGCGCAGGACCTTGAGGATCTGGGGATTGCCAGATTCGATCCCATAGTAGATGCGAACACAGCCAGCCCGTCGCATGGCCGACAGCACCTCCGGGTTCACGCAATCCACCCGGGACCTGGCAGCCCAGACCACGTTCAGACCTCGCCTGGTCATCTCGTCGCAGATGCCCATCACCCGATCCTTCTGAATGGTGAACGAGCTGTCGAAAAAATCCAACTCCCTGACACCGAACTCCCTACACACCAGCTCGATCTCATCCACCACGTTGCCGGGACTGCGGGGCCGATAGGTCTTGGAGCCCTGTTCGCAAAAAATACAACGATAGGGGCAGCCCCTGGAGGTGATGAGCGGGGTGAAGTTCCGGTACTGGGTGATGAACGAGTAGTAGATGCTGTTGTCGATGAGATGACGGGCAGGGAACGGAGCCGACTCCACGTCCGTCGGCGGAGCCGGGGGGGTCACCACGACGTGGACATCAGGGTTGAAATGGTCATCACGTAGCACCGGTTCCGCCTTGAATGCTATGCCCGGCACCCGGGAAAGATCGCCACCGCCCAGTATCTCCCGCAGCAACACGGGCAGGGTGGACTCCGCTTCTCCGGTGACTGCATAATCGATGCAGGAATAGAACAGTGTTTCACGTGGGTACAGAGAAAGATGCACACCTCCCACCAGGGTGGGGGCCGGCACCGCCCTTCTTATGGCGGCGATCCACTCCAAGGTCTGAAAGAACAGGTACGTGGTCAGCGTGTAGCCGATGAAGTCGGGTTTGAAATGCTTGAGTCGCCGGATGGTTTCTTCCAGGCTCATGCCCTCGGCGTGGGCGTCCAGGAACAGCACCTCGCAGCCGGCACGCTCCAGTATTCCCGCCACGTAGAGGAGCGACAGACTGGGGAAAACGCCGTAGTTCTCCTTGACCACCCTGATCCCCGGCTCGTTGAGAACCGGGCCATAGGGTGGATACACCAGGGCGATCCGGATTCCGTCCAGAGAAGAGTCCTGCTTGGTTGAACCTGGTTGGATGATGGACACTTGCCGCTCCTGGGCTCCCGTACGGAGACGAACTGCGTGGCAATCTCGCGAAGAAGGTGCGTGGCAATCTCGCGAAGAAGGTGCGTGGCAATCTCGCGAAGAAGGATCGTTAACCCGCCCTTTTTCCTACGCCACGGTGGAGCACGGTCCCACAAAGTGGGTACACTGGAGATCTGTAGATTCGGTGTATCCTTTGACCATCTTCCCATCCGGAAGAACCTCGATCAGCCTTCTCCGGCCGGGAACGAGCAAGGTCCCGATGCCTGGCCATGTTATCGGGTCACTCGAAGTTTCCGTCCCCGTGCTGCTCCCCTCCCTGCAAACAGGGCGGCCGGTCCTTTTCCCCATGGACCGGTCGGCAACCGGATTCCCCCTGTGCAAGCCTGGATGAAGCGTAGACAGCCTTCCCTCGTGTCACACCTGCTGGGCCTGCTCCTGCTGTTGGCTGCATCGTGGGAGATCCTTGCCTGGCTTTCCTCAAATCCCCTGCCCGACGGCTACCAGAACGAATACCTGCATGTGGGCAACGCCTTCGACCTGTGGACCGCGCTTCGGCAGCACGACATCTGGCACCTGAAACACTACGTGACCAACAGCTACTGGCCGCCTCTATTCTACGCGGCAACCTGGCCCTTGCAGGCCGTGGCCGGTATGCGGCACAGCTCACTGGTCCTGGGCAACCTTCTCTGGCTGGCGCTGGCTCTGGGGAGCATATATCACCTGGCGGGACGCTCCTTCGCGGGAAACCTGGCCATGCTGCTCTTCGTGCTCTGCCCCGGCGTGTTCGGCAGCATGGTGCGTTTCGAGCCCAACATTGCCCAGATGGCCACCCTGGCGCTCTCTCTCCTGGCGCTGGAGCGGAGCCGAGGCTTCACCAACCCGCGCTACTCGGCTCTCGTGGGCGCGTTTGCAGGCCTGGGCCTCATGACCGACCGGTTGGGCACGTTGCCCTTCCTGCTGGTGCCCCTTTCAATCGTGGTGCCGACCTCGCTCCGGGCCTGGCGGCGGGACCAGCGCCCCGGGCTGCCGGGGCAGGATCCCACGCCAATAGGAGCCGTGACTTGCAGGGAACCTGGATCAACCTGCCCGCCATGGAGGGGCCTGTTGCTGGCAGCCCTGTGCATCGGCGTCATTGCGCTGCCCTGGTACTCCGTGTGGCTGTCCCGACAGCTCTCCGAAGTTACTCGGCAACTGGCCACCGGAGAAATCGACAGCACCGGCACACTGACCTGGAAAGGCAGTCTCTTCTCGCCGAAATCCTGGCTCTACTACCCGCTCACGCTGCTGGACAGCCAGGCCGGCCCGATACTGGGCTCCGCCATGCTGCTTTCCTTGTTGATGCTTCGCCGCCGCTCGTTGCTGGCCACAGTACTTGGCGGGTGGTTCCTGTTCGGGCTGATTCAGAAAAAACAGGTATTCTACACCCTTCCCCTGCTTGTGCCGCTCTCCGTCTCGACCGCCCTAGCGGTGCAACGCATGGCTGCGCTCCGACACCAACTGTCCCTGCTTCTACTGGCGGCCGGCCTGTATGGCTACTCCGGAAGAATGTGGGGCCGGGACGGGCCAGTCCTGGACTGGGCCAGCCAGCCAAACCCTCTTCCCGCGTCCTGGGTATCGCCACGGCACGTGCTGGCCAGACCACCCTCGGGCCTGTGGATTCCACTTGAAGATTGGGTGCAGACCATGAAACTCCCGCAACAGGGGGAATCGGGGCACATGGTTATCTTCAGCGAGGATCCTGTGCTCTTCGAAGGGTTCCTGGTCCTGCTCTTTCGCGAGGCCCTCCCTTCCACGCAAGTCCATGCCCTGGGGCAGGATCCCGTAGGAACCTACGAATGGTTCAGAGCCAGCAGCCATTTTCTGGTGATCGCCGAGGCCGGTGCCCAACCCTGGCCCGCCCCTTCCCGCATCGACGGCTCTCTCATCCAGTACCATTACCGGCTGGACTCCCTGCCCCCGGTATCGCAGGTGATACGAATGGACAGACAAGCCTGGCGAATAGTCGGCTCGTGGCCCCTGGAAACCGGCTCGATGGCATACCTGTGGTCCCGCTGAAGGCCAGTCTTCAGGGTCGCAAACGGCGTCGAAAACGAGTGACGCCCCAAGCGCGACCGAATCCAGGCCCAAAAGGTCCCGTGGCCGGGCATGGAGTCATTCGTCCGAGCCTGTCTGCCCATCTGCCGAAGAAGCCTCGTCCGCCTGTCGCATGGCTTCAAGAAGCAGCCATTCCGCCGAACCCTGCAGGTTCTGTTCCTTGCTGGTGTTCCCGAACCGGACAGTGAAAGAACCATCTCTGCATGAAACCATCATGGCCAGGGCCTGTTGTCCCTCCACCTCGCCGGCGGCGGCAGAAAGCAGACGCCCTTCCTGTATGTAGATCTCACCGCTCCGCCCCTGGCTGGCGACACCGATGGATGCCGTCCTCGCCCCCAGAGTCAGCATCTGGATGAGGTCGGGAAGCGGAAGGTCTTCCAGTCTACCCCTCAGTACCCTGCTGCCCTGCCTGGAGACCCTGTCTGTGGCACGACGGATCTTTGCCAAGAGCAGCCCTGCATTCAACGGGCGCTGTACGACGTCTTCGGCTCCCGCGTCCAGGGCATGGGCGGCTTCCGGTCCCGATCGCTGCCCCATGAGAAGAAAGACCGGGATCTCCGCGGACCCGGTATGCTGGTGGATGGCCCTCACCAGGTCCGATCCTGAAAGCCTGCCAATGCGGAAGTCCGCCACCACTCCGACTATCTGGGCGGCCTTGATGAGCCGCATGACATCGGTAGCATCCGAGGCCATCAGCACACGGAATCCCGCAGCCTTCAGCTCCACCTCCAGGAGGTTGAGATCATCGGGTTGCTGCACAGCCAGCAGTATCTGGGGCTCATCTCGACCAGGTGTAATCATCTCGGGGCAGAGTACCTCCCACTTGAGTATATCCGCAGCGGCATGAACGACGCGAGGATCGTGGTGACCCAGGTCCGTGCCCAGCAGGAATCCAGGGTGGGTGTCGCCCGGTCTGCCGCGCCGCACGATTGCCCTTACCGTGTAGACGACCTCGGCACCCAGGTTGGCTCCAATGCGCCCACCTCCGCCCAGTCGCTTTTCCAGGGCGTCCAGCATCTTGTTCATCTCGAATGGTGGAGGCCAGGCAGCCAGCATGGAACGGGCGAGAGCAAGCCTGCCAGTCCCCACGCTGTCGCCGTCCATGGAATCACGCTTGATTGCTCTACCAAGGGCGAGACCGTCCAGACCCACCAGTATTGTGGCCAACACGACCTTTTCCGCCTTGTCAGGGGACAAACCCAGCCGCAGGGTCAACGCTCTGCTCAGCTCGACGGCCCTTCTCAGGCGGATGCGAGCATCCAGATCCCTTGATTCGGAGGCGGTAAAAGCAAAGGTAAGAAGATTGAGCAAGAAGCGGGCCAGCTCCCAGGACTGCGGCCCCACGCGGTCATCCAGGCCCAGAGATCTGCACACCAGCAGTTCCAGTTCGGGCTGGATACGCCTCCAGACGTCCTGGTATGACTCCGCGATGGCCGCCACTGCTTGCCTGTAGACTACTCTCGTGACGATATCCTGTTCCAGGAGATGGGTGACCTGCTCCGGATCCTGCACCACCCGGGTACGGGCGCCTTCCAACTCCTCGATCCTTCGCATCAACTCCAGACGCTCGGAATCAGGCTCCAAGAGCACGGTCCAGTCGGCTTGGGGGCGTTCCCCGGGGGGACTCCTGCTGGGGCGATGGTCCAGCCAGGCAGCCCGCTGCGGACCCAGCAACTTCTCCAGGAAATTGTGTACGGCACTCCTGGTCCCCAGAAACAGCCGGATGTTGGTGCTGCCGAGGCTCTCCTGCAGCGCCCAGTAACCGGGCAGGTCAGTGGGGTCGGCCACCAGCACCGAGAGGACATCCTGCTGGGAATTCAGGAAAAGGGGCGCCACCATGTGTCGGAGCATGAGGTTCTCAGGGATACGGGCCAACAGCTCCTCGGGAACCTCCAGGGCCTGGAGCCTGTCTTCGGGGACCAGGTTCAGGCTGTACTGCTGGGCCAGGGCCAGGGCCAGGTTTTTTTCCGAAAGGAGGCCCATTTCCAGGGCCAGTTGCCCAAAACGCGCACGCTCACCCAGACTCATGCGGTGCAGCACGCGATCCACATCTTCTTCGTCCATGAATCCCATGGACACGCAAATGCTGCCCAGCGGTGAATAGCTCATTCCAATGCCTCTATCACTGCTTCTGTCACCGTGAGACCACGGGAGGGTGGCTGGCAGGTGCCAGGCAGCCCGATCCGGGATCCCGCGCCGTTGCGGAGCGCAAACCGGGATGGAAAGCATAGCGCGGTACGGACGGAAAAGGAAATCGCCCCCGGCTGGGATGGTAGGAAGATTCCCGGCGCAGGGCGCACCTTGCCCCCCGCGTGCGGGAAAGTGAGCGTGCCGTATTGCCAGGAGGCCATCAACATCGACCTTGCCCCCCGCGTGCGGGAAAGTGGCATGGTCGTGGTACCGGCGACTGGGGCGGGCTGGCTCCATGCCGGTGCCAGCACGGACGGCGAGAACTGTTCCGACGACGTAGCGGCTGGGGAGGCCGTGTTCCTGAAATGACCGCGCCCTCGGCCAGGGCAGGAAAATGTTGCGGGCCAGGGGGCGATCTTCGGATTCCGTATGTACGGTATGGTGGCTTCGGGCGGAATCGAACCGCCGACACCACGGGTATGAACCGTGTGCTCTAACCGCCTGAGCTACGAAGCCGTGCGGCCGCTACATTAACTTGCTCGGAGGCTCTGTCAACGCACTGGTGGCAAGTGCCTCCACGTGGCCCAGCGCTAGGTCCAGAAGTTCAGAAGGTACATGAAGAGAACATCGAGAACGACTGCCGCCCGGTTTGACGGTTGGGCGCGTGCCAATCGAGCGCCCCTGCTCACCCCGGCACCCCCAACCGCAGACACATGATGAACACACCCCCTGAAAAGGCTATTCCCGCCAAGCCCAGCAGGAATACCCATCTCAGGCGAAGCAGGGCCAGGCGCGCTGTATCCACGCGCACATGCCAATCACCACGCTCATTCCACGTGGAATCCAGGTTACTTTCCCGCAGGACCAGGCCCACCACCACGTCGGGCCGGGCAAAAACGATGAACACCATCAGCGCGTACAACAGCACACAGCACGCCGTGGCTCCCAGAAGAACATCCCTGACACCCTGGAGGTAGATTGTCATTTCGCCCGGGTCCATTGGACACACTATCTTTCCAACTCTCTGTCCACCAGCACCCGGTTGCGCTTCAACGCCCCCGCATAGGTGCTGTCGGGAAACCTCTTCAACAGATAGTCCAAGAGGTCACGCACATCCTGGAGCAACTCCCGGCGGGCATCGGGATCTTCGGTGTTACGCGCCTTCATGAACATCTGACCCGCCAATTCCCGCTGCTGGTAGACGTAGCCATCCATGGCCTCGCGCCATAGCCCTATCACCTGGGCACTACTACGCTGGGCTCCCAGTGCCTCCAACATCACCAGGGCCTCTGGAAACTTGTCCTGCGCCAGGGCCTGGCGGGCCGACTCCAGGACCTGGGAAACCGTGAGCTTCTTGTGACCCTTCCCGTCGCCGTCCCCCCGGGAAGCAGAGGGTGCGGCATCCCGCGAGGAAGAGTCCCCTTGGGGCGACTCCCCCCGGGAAACCGTGCCGACGTTGTTCCGGGGTCGGGAGGCACCCGCAGAGAGAGCAGTCTGGGCAGGGCTCGCGTCGGGAGGGACGTTTCCAGGCGCAACCGCGGGCGGCGTGGGAGGCGTGGTGGTGGCGGCCGGCTGTTCCACGGACGGAGCGGAACCCTCTCCTGCCACGGCCGAATCCTGTGGGGGACCAGCGGCTGACCGGGCACTGGCAGGGCTCGACAGCCAGACCGGATTGTCCGCATCGATCTTCATGGCATCCAACATCGCCAGTCCCTGCCGGGTTTCGTCAGAGATCTCTTCTTCTACTTCCACAACCGGCTGATGGCCGTCGACGGAAAGTTCCACCGCGGAAGAGGCCAGGTGGGGCACGGAGAGGCTGTCGCTCCCCGGGAGACGCTCCTGCACATCCAAGAAAACCAGCAGAAAGGAGAGCAGGTCGTCCCTGGCATCGGGAGACCATGTACGAGCGTTGCGAACCAGGTCCCTGGCGGTTTCCAGCAGGAACTCCCGATCCCAGTCCTGGTTGTCTTCCAACAACAGCAGCAGCCGGGCATCCACGGCGCTGAGATCCGCTCCTGCCAGGATGGTTTCCCGCGTATCGGACTGGGCCGCCGGAGACGTTCCGTAGTGAACGACACAGGCGGTCCCCATGATGAATACGGAAATGGCAAACATGATTCCAGGGAGGGCTGAAAAAAGCAAACGAGGCAGGCCATGCGTGCAGGACGATAACACGTTCCCCCACCCACACATCGTTCGCCGCCAGCAGAGACGGGATCATGACGGTGGCATGTCGTCCTGATCCTGGTCGCCCTTCAAGATTACGCGCCTGGGTTCTCCCCTGCCCCCCCAGGTGAGCATGGAGGGCTCCCCGTCCCGCGCCACGACTCCCGTAGGCCACCCGGTACCCTCCTGGACTCCCAGGCGCACGAAGCCTTCGGGCTGCGATATTGCGCCACTCCACTCCGACATGTCACCCAACAGCCCCGTTTTGGCCAGCAACTCCACTGTGTTGATCCATGCGGGAAGTGCACCGCTGGAACCCGAGAGCTTCAGCGTCCCTCTGCGCATGGGCTGGTTGTCGTCGTAGCCAACGTACACCGCCAACGTATAGGCATTGCCGAGGTCCAGCGATGCGCCGTTCAACCTGGGAACGAAGCCCAGGAAGGCCGCGTTCTTGAATTGATTGGTAGTTCCGGTCTTGCCCATGAGCGGCCACGGACGGCCGTTCACACTGGCGGTATTCCTGGCACGCCTGCCGGTGCCCCAGAGTACGACATTTCGCAGTATGTCCAGGATGAGCCGACACTCCACGGGATCGGCAACCTCTTCCCCGGTGGGTACGGCCCTGTAGATGACCTCGCCGTCACGATCCCTGATCTCCCTGATGATGGCGGTCGGCCCCGGAAGACGACCCACGGAGTCCATCTTGCGAAAACCGGAGACTTCGGAGTCCTGGAAGCTTTGGCCCGGGAACCTGTAGGTCTTGCCGTTCAGGAAGGTCTGATATACCGAGGCCATGTCCATGAGAGAGACCTCGCTGGCTCCAAGGGGCAGGGACAGAACCGGGGGCAGATCCTGGGTAATCCCCATCTGCCTGGCCAGGTATGCCACGTAGCGCATGCCCAGAAGCCTGCGAAAGTCCCTGTGTGAATAGAGCATCTCCACAGACCAGGGATCCAGTCCCTCGTGCAGGGTCTTTTCCTGCTCCAGGGCGCCTCGCAGGGCATCCAGCGTGCTCAGATGCAAGATTCCGTCCACCAGCACATCGCCGGGCGCCACGGGGGGGATGGAGAGCCAGATGGGTTCAGATTCATCGACGGCGCGCAACATGTCTTCCACCGGGGAGACCTGCTGGCTGTTCAGATCCGTGGAACAGAGGAGCACTCCGTCGCTGTCCCTGAAACCCAGCAGGTCCACGTCGGTGGGTCGCACATCCGTGCCCACAAAATCTGCGCTCCAAAGTTGCTCAGCCTGCCGGCGGCACCTGTCACCCAACTCTTCGAGACGCAGAAAGTTACGTTCCAGGGCATCGGTGCGCCTGCGCCGGTCCTTGCCGCTGTAGCGTGAAATCACCGCACGGCGTTCCCTCTCGAAACCGCGCCCGTGGTGCAAGGAGCGCAGCTCAAAGATGTCATCAGTCCTGCCCGATGACTCCAGATCTTCCAGAACCCGTGCGCGTGCCAGCTCGAACAGCCCTTCCTCGACACGACTGTCCAGGGCGATCACTCCCCATTTGTCCCTGATTCGGACGATATAATCAGCCCTTTGCTCGCCCGCACGGGGTGCCAGGTCCACCATCTTCGCCAAGCTTGCTATCTGCCGCTGATCCAGGCGATCCACCAGATGGTACAGCAACCATATGCTTGCCAGGTTTTCCGAACGGGTGCCGGCCCAAGCGAGCGTAACCGTGGTCTCTGGCTCATGGTCCGGTCGAGGGTAGTACCAGGTTCCTTCAAAGGGGAAGACACCTCTCCTGTTGTCCAGGATGTCGGTTGGCAGCCATCCCAACTGCAGGGCGGCCAGGTAGATCATGGGTTTCCAGGTGGAACCAAACTGGCGAACCGACTGGGTTGCACGGTTCAGGTTCCGATTATCGTTTCCACCCACCATGGCCAGCACCTGGCCGTCTTTCAGCAGGACCTCGGCCCCCTGGAGGCGGGGCCTGACCTCCAGATCGCAGTGGAACTCCCCGTTGTCTTCATCCCTGACGGAGACCCAGAGCCCCGAACCCGCCACGAGGGCAGCCCGAAGCTCTTCCATCTGCTGTTTTCCGGCCTTGACCCAGCGGTTCTTCCGAGCGGCGCGATAGAGGATGTTGGACACCCGTTGCAGACCCTGCTGGTCAACCACGCAGCGCCGCCCCCCACCCAGATCCAGCCTCAGCACATCTTCTCCTTCGGCTTGCGGAGCGACGACCACGGCCTCGTGGAATTCACCTGGCTCCAGCGGGTCCATGCTGCCAAGATCCCATTGCTCCTGCTGGGAAGAGAGCAGGAAGTCAGCTATCTCCAAGCCCTCCAGTTGTGTCCCCACCTCGGTGAGATGGTGCCACAAGCCATACTGGGCCGCCCGCTGAGCACCTGCGTCGAAGGTGGTGATGATTCGTAGCCCCCCGGCGCCCGTGGAGTCGTGGCCGGCTTCCTCCAACACCTGGACCAGCGGTGGGGCCGCCAGGGCGCTTTCGACCGCATCCAGCAGGACTGATCGCTCGTAGCGGAAGGTGCCCTTCTTGAAGGGGATTTCCTGCCCCACCAGCGAGTCGTAGCTGGAACCATCTATGGACTTCTCTTCCAGCATCTGGGCCAGTACGTAGCCGGTACGCTCCACCGCACGCCGGCGGGCAGCGCTGCGTTCTTCCTCGGTGTTGCCCAACCATGGGTTGTAATGGGCCGGGGCCTTGACCATTCCGGCCATGAAAGCGCACTCCAGCAGGTCCAGGTCCTCCACGTCCTTGTCAAAGA
This sequence comes from Myxococcota bacterium, assembly GCA_024276675.1. Lineage (GTDB taxonomy): Bacteria > Myxococcota_A > UBA796 > UBA796 > JAFGLY01 > JAJRWT01. The sequence goes on from JAJRWT010000063.1 coordinate 80,343, forward strand.
AATATCGTGCGGCGATTCCGATTCCCCGTCCGTTGCCGGAGACGTGGAACTGGTTCAGATAGAATTCCAGGATCTCTTCCTTGGAGAAGCTGTGTTCCAGGCGAAGAGCATCCAGGAACTCCCGCCATTTGCTCTGAAAAGACCGATCCGGCCTGTAGAACAGGTTCTTGGCGGTCTGCTGGGTGAGCGTGGAACCGCCCTGGACCACCTTTCCAGCCTTCAGGTTGATGATCATGGCCCTCGCGATTCCCAGGGGATCCACCCCGTAGTGGTGGAAGTAGTCATCGTCTTCGGCCGCCACGACGGCGTCTATACAGGCCTGGGGAATGCGCCGGTACTCCACGTGGTCCCTGTGTTCCCTGGAGAAGAAGACCCCGAGACGAGTTGTGCTATCACGGTACAAAACCTCGCTTTCTTCCTCAAGTATGCTCATGATATAGGACTTGGTGAAGAGCTTGTCGGCCACTTGAACCACGTGGACCTGGTAGAGCCGATAGCCCACCGCCAGGCCTGCCAACACCGACACAGTCATCACGACTGCAAGTATTTTCAAGGTCTTCGGGAACCTGGGCATGCTCTTTCTCCTGGGTAGCCGTATGGTCGAGGCCCGTCCGTCTCATGCTGCCCCGACATCCAGGGACACATGGTAGTTCTTCTCTGCAAACAGAAAAATGATCACCCTGCCCGTTCCGCCAACACTTCCCGGGACAACTGCACCAACGCCTTGCAGCTCTTGTGCCAGGTCATTGTCTTCACGGTGCTACGACAGATCTCTCCAAGCCCCGGAGTGGACAATGCCCTCTCCAGGGCCATAGCAAAACCAGGCACGTCGTGGGCGGAGTTCACCACCATCCAGGGCTCGGGGAGAAATGCCGCCGCCCCATTGGCACCGGAGGTGACAGGCGGTACTCCCGCGGCCATCGCCTCGAGAACCGCGTTGGACGCGGAGTCATAGAGAGTGGGTAGCACCATGGCGTCCGCGGCGGCCAGTACCCTGGCCACATCCTGGCGCAGCCCCAGGAAGATCACCTCCGTTCCAAGCCTTGAAGCCTGCTGCCTGAAAGCAGCCGAGTATCTGTCCGCCCCCAGGACCGCCAACACAGCCCCGTCCAGTCGACTGACAGCCGAAATAGCTGTGGAAAGCCCTTTCCGGGCGAACCCGGATCCCAGGAACAACACCAAGGGACGCCCTTCATCCAGAGCGATCTCGCGCCTGAACGATGTCCGAAGCCGCCCACTGGGCCGAAACAGGATGGTATCCACGCCGTTGGGGATGACCACGACCTTTCGGGGTTCCAGGCGGTAGCGCTCGGTCAGTTGGGCAGCGGGCAGGGGAGCGTTGGCCACCACCCGGGAAGCCTCACGAGCCGCCCTCCTGTCAAGTTCCAACTCCACCATGTTGCGCACGCTGTACCTTCCCCGTTCCAGGGTTCCCAGGTAGGACGCATGGCAGCCCCCGCCCGCTCGAAAGATGTCCAAACCAGGCACTCGATCGATGGCCAGGGAGAGTTCCGCCGCCGAAAGAGCAGCAGCTCTGCGAGCACGCCTCGCAAAGGCCAGGTAGCCAGGCAGACCACGAAGCCTGCCGGGGCGGATCTTTTCTATTGCAACGCGGCTCTTGCAGCCTTGCCCGCCAACATTGTCGTCTGTGCTCCGCTGACAGACCACGTGAACCGTGTGCCCTTGCCTTGCCAACTCGCCGGCCATGCTGGTGGCATACCTACCCATTCCCCCCGTGGGAACGAAGCTCCGGACGACCATGCAGAGTTTCACCGAAGCCTCCGCCGTGGAATCCTGCTCCGCGCACCTTCCCCCTGGACAGCAACCCCCAATAGACAGGCATCTTCGATTCGTAGCACAAGCCGCCAGGTGACACAGAGCCAGTCCACTGCCGGATGCCAGTTGCTGGACACGCCATCCCCGGAAGCCGTGGGGAAAAAGGCTGCACCCAACAGCAGGCGGGAGTTTTTCCGACGGCAGCCGGGATCCTGGTCAGCCACGTTCATTCTGCTGGTCGCTGGTTGCGGAGTGTAGGGATGGTGGGGCACTTTCATGATGATCCACCGAATGGCACGAGCCAAGTCCCGGGCTGCCCGCCAGGCGGATGCGACTCCATTTCAGGAGGGTGTGGTGCGCCACCAGACCCGCCAGGAGCAGCCCCCTTGAACCATCCAGAAAGCCCGCCTTCAGGATGAATCCACGAAACAGGGCCCATGGGGGGCGAAAGAGAAGATCCCACCACCTGGCCTTGACCCTGCTCACCTGCGCCGCCCTGGCTGCGTAGATGTCCATGGTCCGCACCTGCTCGCCAAGACTTCGAAACGAGTGATGTTCCAGTTCGCCCGAGATCCTCCCGACGGGCCCGTCCACAGCCAGTACATCGTGGGGATCCCTGCCGCGGACGCGTGCATGGTCCCTTCGCACCAGGCGGAGCTTGAAATCGCGCCCCCAGTCGCCCCAGTACATCGGTCGGCCCAGGAAATAGTTGCGCCGCCGAACCAGGAAGCCGGAGAAGGGAGGGTCGCTGGTCACGACTCGCCTGATGGACCGTGCGAGATCCCCGGTTACCCGCTCGTCTGCATCCAGAGACAGTACCCACCGCCCGTTGGCCATTCCCAGCGCACGGCTCTTCTGCTTCACGTGGCCTGGCCAGTCCGTGCGGATGACCGTGGCCCCCATTCTACCTGCGATGTCGGGCGTGGAATCGCTGCTTCCCGAGTCCAGCACGAGGATTTCATCTGCAAATAGTACTGATTCCAGGGCAGCCCCGATACGATCGGCTTCGTAGCGGGCAATGATCACCACCGAGAGCCCATCCATGGCTGTTCCTCCCAAAACGGCAGTCCATGGTAACAACGTCCATGGTCCGATGGTACAGCGGAGCAACGGCGCGGCCTGCTCAGCCATGGCAGATTCAATCGATGAAGATCAGCCGGGAACTGGGCCGCCGAAAAGGGATTGACATATGCTGGGCCCGCAAATAGAAGGGTTGGCGAATGCAACCCGCATTCTCCAACATCTCGAAAACGGCGATCCTGGGGCGACGTAGCCAAGAGGTCCAAGGCAGAGGTTTGCAAAACCTCCATTCACCGGTTCGAATCCGGTCGTCGCCTCCCCTTCCGGTTGTCAGTCCCGTTTTCTTCCGGAGATGGCTCCTTTGTCGGCGAAGACCTGCCCAGAAGGCCCGCCGGCCTGTAGGTGTGGATGCTGGCCGCCATGGGCGGTGTTCCATGTAGTTCCCATACGGAAATGCAAGTGTCTCCAACATGGACTACATTGCCGCGCTGTGTCTGAAGAGTGCCTGAAGAATCAGGCCACAGCTTTTTCGGAACGGCCCCATCAGCCCCATTGGATGGGTGGCTCCACGAATCCGGAATGCTACACGCTGGAGTAGGCCCAAGGATGATCGAGAAAAGTCTTCTCTCCTTCGCCCTCATGGGGGCTGGTTGGGTGCTGTGGCTCCTGCTGGCCCTCTCCGTGTCGTGCCTGGCAATCACCCTGGAACGGGCGCTGAATATCTTTCTTGACCGGACACCTGCGGAGCCCTTCCACCGGGCCAATGCACAGTTCGCGAAAGATGGAGATCAGGCACGCTTTGCCGAATCCCTGGGCGCCCTTCGAGGCGTGCAGGCCAGGGTTGTCCTGGCGGGCCTCCAGGCCGCGAGTCTGGGAGTCTCCAGCGCAGAGGAAGCCATACAGGCCTCCCTGCTCCGCGAACGGCTGAACCTGGAAAAAGGACTGATGGTGCTGGGAACCGTGGGGGCCAACGCACCGTTCATAGGACTGTTCGGCACTGTGTTGGGGATCATCAAGGCATTCCACGACCTGGCCAGAAACCAGGCCGAAGCGGCCAGCGCCGTCATGGCCGGAATCTCCGAGGCACTGGTGGCCACGGCCACGGGGCTCCTGGTGGCGATCCCTGCCGTCGTCCTCTACAATCTCTTCCAACGCTACAACAAGCGCCTGCTGTCCAGTGCCGATGCATCCGCCCATATCTTGTTGGCCCATCTCCGGGGAAGAGAGAGCAACGGACACGGGGCCGCCGGAAACGACAGCGCGCCAGAAACACAGGAACCGTGATCCATGGCCGTGAAGCAATATATTGGCGATGATGACGCGATCACCGACATCAACATCACACCCTTCGTGGACATCATCCTGGTGGTGCTCATCATCTTCATGGTGACGGCCACCTATATAGTGGCTCCGTCCATCAAGGTGAACCTGCCAGAGGCGGCCACGGGCACCAACACGGACGAAAGCTCCCTGGGGCTCACACTCACGGCAGAGGGTGAACTCTACCTGAACGGAAAACTGGTAACCGAAGACGGACTCAGGCAGGCAATCCGCGCCGAGAAGGCCAGCGACCACGACATAGTCTGCCTGATAGCAGCCGACAGAACCGTGCTTCATGGCGATGTCATCCATCTAATCGACCTGGTCAAGCAAGAGGGCGTGGCCCGTTTCGCAATCAACATCGAACCCGTCGAAATAACCGCGGAAACGACTCACAGGGCTCCATCCAACAGCGGCCTCTGAACCATGCACCGTGAGTGGCACCAAATCCCCCTGGAAGGATCTGGCCGACAGCGTTGGCTACGGGCTCTGGCCCTGCCATTCTCACTCTGCATCCACGGCGTAATGGCCCTGTCGCTTGTCAGTTCGGCGGGGCAGGCTCTCCCCGAGAAGGAAACCTGGGTCGAGATGGCGGTCGTGGAACCTCCCCCGCCGCCGCCGGAACCCGAACCCCCGCCTCCTCGAATACCCGAGCCCCCAAAGCCAAGGCGACCCGTTGATTTCAAGGACACCGTTCCCGAACCTCCATCACAGCAAGAACCAGAGACCCGGCAAACCCCGGAGCCACGACGCCCGGTGAGAAGAATCCAGGGACTCTCGGCTCGCTCCTTTGCCCAGGGCTCCGGGACGGGCATCTCCGTCAGGGCAGGCACCACCACCGGCGTGGCCGCCTCCGACGACATCATGACCATCACCCAGGCCGACACCTTCCAGGGCCTGCCCATCACTGCCGTCACCACACAGCCACGCAACTGCTCACGTCCTCCCGTTTCCGTGCCCCAGGAGGCCATCGACAACCAGGTAGAGGGCACCTTGAGGATGCTCCTGGAACTGGACGCCCATGGCCGGGTTACATCGGTGAGCTTTACCAATCACCTTGGATATGGAACCGAAGGGGCATGCCGTGAAGCTGCCCTGAAAATCCGCTGTCGCCCTGCGAGGCAGGGCGACACGGCCGTGGCGGTCACGGGAATGCCACATCGATGTACCATCAAGGCCCTGGATTGACGTACCTCTCACCATGAATGCCTTTCTCCCAGCAGCCTTCTTCCTGACACGACTCCTGCTGGCACAGGACCCGACCGGGCAGGTGCCCGAAACGGCTGCCGAGTCCGCGACCCAACCGGCGCCCCAGGAGCAGGCTCTCACCCCACTGCTGCGTGAACCCGAGCTTCTGGACTTCTTTCAAGCCCCATACCCCGATGAAGCCCGCAGCCAGGGAATCGAGGGCACCGTAAGACTGCTCATCGAAATCGACGAAACAGGCTCCGTGTCAAGCGTCGAAATCCTGGAGGGAGCGGGTTGGGGATTCGACGAAGCGGCCAGTGAGGCCGCTTCCCACTTCCGTTTTTCCCCGGCCGAGGATGAACGGGGGCCGGTTCCGGTGCTCATCGAGTTCGAATACGGCTTCCAGCTTGCCCCCGATGAAGTCCCTGCGGATACCGACAACAGTACGGACACCGCAGCACTGGAGCCCGTCAACCTCGATGGGCGGCTGCTGGAAATGGGCACCAGGAGGCCCCTTGAACATTTCCCGGTGCTGCTGGACGACCTTCCCGAGATCCAGACCGAGACCGACTCAGACGGTTGCTTCTCGTTTCGAGGCCTGTCCCCCGGGCATCACGAGCTGCGCATCGTCTATCCCGGCTTCGTAGCCCTGGAAAAAGAGCTGGAGATCCAGGAGGGCGAGCGCCTCTCGTTGAAGCTGTGGATGCGCAACAAGTCCTACGGCGACGACGAGATCGTCGGTGTCTACAGGCGTGACCGCGAAGAGGTCACCCGCTACACCCTTGACATCAACCAGGTACGCCGTGTCCCGGGCACATTCGGAGATCCCATCCGAGTCATCCAGACATTGCCGGGCGCGGCTCGCAGCCCCTTTGGCACGGGTCTGTTGATCATCCGCGGGGCCAACCCCGAAGACTCCGCCGTGTACGTGGACGGAATCCGCATCCCACTCATCTATCACCTGGGCGGAATCGTGAGCGTACTCAACGCGGACCTGGTGGAGTCGGTGGACTACCTGCCAGGAGCGTACGGCGTGCAATACGGCCGCAGCATGGGCGGTGTGATAGACGTCCACACCAAGACAACCTACCCGGAGCAACGTCGGCTCGTCTGGTCCACGGACATCCTGGACTCGGGCGGCCTCGTGGAAGGCAGGGCCGGGAAAAACGACGGATGGGGCTTCGCTGCTGCAGGGCGCAGGAGCTACATCGACCTGTTCATCCCTCTTTTCACGGGTGATTCCGGCATGTTCATCAAGCCGCGTTGGCTGGACTACCAGCTCAAGCTGGATCGTCTGGACATGGACGCCGGCAAGCTGAACCTGTTTCTCTTCGGGTTCGACGACATCCTCCAGGTATCCACCCCGGCAGACCAGGCCCAGGGCACTGACCAGGACACCCAGGGAGACCTGGCCACCAGGTACGGAACCCACCGTTTCACGCTCAACTGGGAACGACCACTCGGCCGGGATCTCACGCTACGGCTGGCCCCCAGCCTGGGGCTGGACATCGGGGAGTTGGGCTTCGGCTCCGACATGAACATCGACACCCGGGACTGGATGCTGGAGATCAGGGCCGAGCTGCCATGGAAACCATCCCCCGCCTTCTCTTTGACCCCCGGGATCGATCTCATTGCCTCTTATTACTTTTTTGACGTTGGTTTTCCAATGGATCCAGCCTACTTCTGGGAAGAGGATCCGTTGGCGGAGCGAGAAGAGTGGAACCTTGAGGACCATGGACTGGGATTGGGACCCGACCTGTACCTGGTTTCCGAACTGCGCCCGCTGGCTGACCCCGAAAGGCTCTTGATCACTCCGGGCCTGCGTCTCAACTACACCGCGCTTCAGAACGGATACTCCGCTCTTTCACTGGACCCCCGCATCTCGACGCGCTGGTCACTGTTGGACGATGCCGTGGTCAAAGCATCCCTGGGCCTGTACCACCAGCCTCCGCAACCTTTTGAAATGTACCGCCCCGACGGCAACGTGGATCTTGGTTACGAGGTTGCCCGAAGCGCCACCGTCGGCTGGGAGTACGAATCTGAACCGGCCTTGTCGCTGCAGATGGAGATCTTCTACAAGCACCTGGAACATCTGTTGATTCCCAACTGGGAGATCACATCCTGGGATGACCCCTTCTTCAAGGACAACGGCGTTGGCCGTGTCTACGGAATGGAGTTCCTGCTGAAGCGTGAACAGGTCGACGACCTCTACGGATGGTTGAGTTACACCCTGTCCAGGTCCATGCGGAACGATGATCCCCAGGGCGACGGCTACTGGTACCCCTTCGAACTGGATCAGACCCACATCCTGGTGCTGGTTGCCGGCTACAGCCTGCCCCGCGACTTCGAGGTTTCCACGAAGGTCCAGTACGTTACCGGCAACCCCACCACACCCTATGCCGGTGGAGTCTACGATGTGGACCAGGGTTTCTACTGGCCGTATCAGACCGCCCAGTACGACAGTGAGCGCCTGCCGCCATACTGGTCCGTGGACCTGCGCCTGGAAAAACTATTCACCTTCCGGCGCTGGCAAATGCGGGCCTACATCGACGCACTCAACCTCCTGCACGGAGAAAACCCCGAATACGTCACCTACAACTACGACTACACCGAGTCGGCCTATGTGCATGGGCTGCCTTTGATCATCAATCCCGGCCTGGATTTCGAGATACGCTTTTGATGGAGCCTGGTCCATGACAGTGGGTCCGGGAATGACCGAACCGATGGCGACCAGTATCCGGCGGCTGTTGTGAAAAAACGAACCCCACCAGGATATGCAAACAAGAAGATGTCTCGATTCCCGCCAACCAGGCCAGTACTCAGCCCGTTCTCACTGCTGGTGGGTTCAAGCCTGCTGGGAGGCTGTACTTCGGTGGACTTTTCCGACCCCTGGGTCGTGGACCGTCTGCGGGTGCTGGCGGTGAAGTCCGAGCCGGCGGAACCATCCCCGGGCGACACCGCCATGTTGGAAGGCCTGGTGGTGAGCCCGGACGACGATGTGCAGATGGTGCTGTGGTTCGCCTGCCTGGCCGAGTCCGCTGATGACTATGGCTGCGAAATCGACACGGCCGCCATGGAATCCATCATGGGCACGGACCTGGAGCAACTGAGCAACGATGAAATCCTGGCACTCCAGGAAGAGCTGGAAGATGCCGGCCTCATCGGAGCGGAGCCATATCTTGATCCATCCTACAGCTTTCCCGCGGACCTCCTGGATGGCATGAGCAAGGAAGAACGCCAGGAGGGTGTGAATCTTTTCATCCAGATCGCGGCTGTTCCCCAGGGAGCCGCCACTGACTCCGACATCGAGCTGGCCTATAAACGGATACCTGTCAGCCGTGCCAGGACTCCCAACGACAACCCGGAAATCCAGGCTCTCGCGGTGGATGGTTTCCAACTCGCCCCGGGCAGCACCCTGGAAGTGGATCCGGGCGAAACCTACCAACTGGACCCGGTTCTCGCCGACGACGCAATCGAGGACTACTACTACCTGGACAGTGACGGTGAATGGGAGATCAGAACCGAGGAACCCTACTTCGAATTCTATCTTCAAGAAGGGGGATTCGACTCCTGGTATTCGCTGTATCCCGAGAGTTCGGTATCCTGGACGGCTCCGGTGGCCCCCCTCTTGGAGCAACAGACCATCTGGATCGTGGTGAAGGACCGGCGCGGCGGTATGAACTGGTGGACCCAGACCGTTACGTACCACTGAAGCGCGGATTGCACCCAGAAAGCCGAAAGAAGTCCAGAAATCCACGTTCTGCAGGCTGGAGGCCGTGAATGGAGAACCGAGACGGTCAGGGATGTTCTTCCGTTCCCGGCGAGATGGAGATATTTGAGCTGGCGACGAAGTCCAGCTTCCGGCAACCCGCCAGTTCCAGGGGGAAACCATCGATGCAGTCGACACCATATGGAACCACCAACCTGCCGACGGTGAAGATATCTGCATTCAACGGTACCGAGTAGACCATGCCATCTTCAGGAAGCTGAGCAGCCTTTTCGGTCTCCTGGCAAGAACCGTGAACCTGTGGAATCCAGGCGCTCTTGTCTGGAGAAAAAAGTTCCAGCCAAACAGGCTGGCAGGCCGTGACGAAGATCTGTTCGTCGCCGGTTTTTCTCACCTTAACCTGAAGCTCCTGCCCGCTGTTCCAACGATTCCGTTCCACCTGAAGCTCCAGGGGAGGAGCAGATTGTGCGATGGAAGAGATGAGCAACAAGCCAAGCAAGTCCATGTTTCCCCCGTATGCACCCTGCCAGGAGGCCGAGCAGCGGCAAACGATTAAATTTCTTGTAAAAAAGTCGCCGACCTTGTTCCTCGTGAAGCTCAACGGAGCACCGGTAGAAACAACGCCAGCCCTGACAACGGATAGGCATCATACATGGGCTCTCTATGTCGATCCAGTACTCGAAACAACGACTCTCCACAATGCACCCCAAACCTGGGACATCGGCCAACAGCCCAGCACACCCGCCAATTCCTGGACTTGTCCGCCGCGCTTCCCCTCATGGGCATCAGGGCGGGAAGAACTTTCGAGAGACTGTGGCAATCATTGTGCAATGCTCCTTGACAGCAGCACAGGGCACGCGGTACCTACCCGCTTCTTGCCTCTTGATTCTCTCCTCCCACGAGCGACGGTGTTCCGTCGCCAGGAAACGCTCTTCTGTCTCCCCTCACGCACCATCGACGCCCGTCGCCCCACGAGGCACGTGTCGTCATGTCGTGGTATTCTCCGCCAGCCGGGTAATTCAACCTGTTCAAGTCTGGTCACTTCACCGGAGCCGAGCGAAATGCTGATGGTTCAACGCGTCCTTCGAGTTCTCCCAGCCTCCACACTTCTGGTTTGCTCTCTTTTTTCCTGCTCAACGGCGGCAGCATCGCCCGCCCGGGAAGCCGTAGAGCGGCTCCACAAAGAGCCAAAAATCAAAGATATCGTTCAAAACCGCTTCTTCCTCAAGGCAAATCGCTTCGAGGCCACACCCATCGCCGGCTACGTCCCCAACAATCCGTTTGCCAGGCGGTACATCGGCGGCATTCTGCTGGCATACCACTTGAGCGAGTCCCTGTCTGCCGAAGGGGCCATCATGTACTCGCCCGACCTGGATGTCAACGACTTGAAGGGCCTCACCAGCACCCTGGTACAGATCGCCTATCAGGGTGATCCCAGCGGGGACTTCCAGCAGCCCGTCGAAAAGATGATCCTTGGTGCCACCTTCGCCGGGCGGTGGGCACCTGTGTACGGGAAGATCAACCTCCTGGGCGAACAGGTGCTCAACTTCGATTTCTACGGCACGGGCGGCCTGGGCCTGCTCTCCATCTCGGAGTACTACGCCACCTACAACACCGATTACGGAACCGGGGCGGAAGGCGGTGACTCCGTCGTCGCACTGGCCCACCAGGAAAACAAGTCCAAGATTGCAGTCAACCTCGGCGTGGGCTTCGACTTCTTCCTGACCCAGTCCCTCGCCTTGAAGCTGGACGCCCGCAACTATCTCTACGTAGACAGTGAGCCCGACTACGACCCCAACGACAACGGCTCCGAGCCCCTGGGCTCACGCCTCTACAACGTCTTCATCGCCTCCGCCGGCATCTCGATCTACCTGCCCAAGATGAAGGAACGCCTTTTCGACTTTTAGGAAACCCGCGCACACCCTCGCCAGGGGCCATACACGATGAAGCGAACGACATGCAGCCTGGTTCCCGCACTGCTGGCATTGGCCGGTTTGATCTTCCCGCTCCGCCAGCTCCATGCGACCACCAGCATACAAATCGATCTCCACCCGCTTCCCTCCTACGCAACGGATGGGCTCGCGGACGACGACTCCGACGACTCCGACGACCAGTCCCTGGACGAACTCCTGGACGATCTTCTCCAGGAAGACGAAGGCGAATCGGTACAAGAGGAACAGGAAGCCATCCGTGAAGACGAGTTGGAAGGGATCGCCGCCACCACGGAAGAAGTCTACATCCCGCAGGCCGAGACGCAGAAGCGTATCATCAAGACCATCCAAAAGAAGAACTTCTTGAAATTGGGCCGCTTCGAACTCAACCCGAACCTGGCGTTCGTCACAAACGATCCTTTCCTGAACCGCTACATCATCGGGACGGGTCTCGCCTACCACGCCACCGAGATCTACGCCATCGAGTTGAACTTCGGGTACGCGCCGGATCTGGGCGAAGCGCTCTGGAAGCCCCTCACCGATCAGTTGGTCAACAAGAACAACGTCTCCCCTGACATCTCTCCCCTCACGCTCTTCAGCAACGCCACCTTCGCCTTCTCGCCCATCTACGGCAAAGTTGCCCTGTCCGGCCAAAAGGTGGTCAACTTCGACATCTTCGGGGCTTTTGGAATGGGCTTCACGCAGACCAAGGAAGATCTGGAAGCACTTCAGGAATCCGAAGTCGATCCATCTCCGGAAGTCGCGGCTACCCATATCCAGATACACCCCACAACCAACTTCGGCGGTGGAGTCAGGGTGATCATGGGCGAAAGCTTCGCCATTCGCCTTGAAGGGCGATCCCTCGTCTACATCGAAACCGTCAGTTCCACCACCCTGGAGATGAAGAGCAACTTCATTCTTCAGCTTGGTTTCTCGTTCTTCTTCCCCGGCATGGAAGACTAGTCACGAACAGCGTTCACGAGCATCAATATCTCGCGTTCCCTTCCGGAGCTCTCCATGAAGCTGGTTCGCCAAACCCTGCATTTTTCTCTCACAGCACTGCTCGGCCTGGTTGTCGCCCGAGATGCCTTTGCATTATCGTGCACCGAGATCATGAACATGGTGAACGTCAACGTTCCCGTGACCATCATCGTCCAGACCATCGAAGACTCTGGCGAGCAGTTCACCACCGACGACATCCGCTGCCTGGTGAACGAAGGTGCTCCATCTGAAGTCATAACAGCAGCCAAGACCCTGACCGCTGGAGCCGATTCCGGGAGCAGCCTGCAACGGGGCGACGTGGGAGTATCCCGCCAGAACCGCTCTCAGGATATCTTCGGTGATGACGAACAGGCCCTGGGCCAGGATCGGACGGGCAATCAGTACACCACTACTGGATCATCAGCCCCGGATCCCGATCAAATCAAAGAGGCCATCAAGCTGTTTCGCGCCAAGAAACCCCTCACGGCCAGCCTCATGCTCTATGAGCTTCTGGAAGACGGCACCTTTCCGGAACACGAGGCCAAGATCCAGTACTACCTGGCACGCTGTCTCTACGACCTCAACATGTACCACACGTCGCAGTACTATTTCCTGCAGGTGCTGCGCAAGGGCACCCAGAATCCCTATTTCAAACATGCACTTCCCAAGTTGGTGGCCATAGCTCGCTACACCGGCGACAACTCCGAACTCATCCGGGTAGTGGCCAAGGTACCCCCCGACGCCTTCCCACGTTCTGCCCGCAACCACCTCTACTACCTCATGGGAGTACGCTTCTTCGAAGAAGACGACCTCTCCCACGCCAGAAAGTACTTCAGCCAGATCTCGTCCAAGTCCGAATTGTACCTTCGCTCCAAGTACTACGAGGGGATCATCTTCAACAAACAGGGAAAACTCAAGAGCGCGGTAAGGGCTTTCCGAGACGTGGTCCGTGAAGAAGTGGAGTTGGCCAGTCCCGAAGAACTGCAACGCGTCCGGGATCTGCAGAACCTCGCTCTCATCGACATCGCGCGAGTCTACTACTCCATCCAGCGTTTCGAAGAAGCCGCCAAGTACTACGCCCTGGTGGATCGTGACAGCACATACTGGCCCGAAGCTCTCTTCGAATCGGCCTGGGCAAAGTTCATGCTCAACGACCTGAACATGGCGTTGGGGCAAATCCTCACTGCGCAGAGTCCCTTCTTCATCGCCGACAACTACATCCCCGAAGCCAACATCCTGAAAGCGCTGACCTTCTTCAATCTATGCGAATACGACGAAGTAGAACGTCTGCTCCTGAAATTCGAGGATCAGACGAGGCCCATGTACACAGAACTCAAGGGTTTTGTCCAGAGCTACGCCACCACCGAAGGCAAGAAGCTGGCTGATCAGGCCTACGAAACCTACTTCGAACGCTGGCCCAGGAACTCCACGCTGCAACGCTCGATATTCGATAGAATCCTACGCAACAAGGATCTCGCCGGCATCATAAACCAGCTACAGATAATGGACGCCGAAGTGGATCTAATCGACAACCAGAAAACCCGCTGGCGCGAATCGGCTGGCGCCCATCTCAAGAAGATCATCGAAGCCAACCGTCAACGGTACAAGCGTCGAGCTGGTCTCCTCTTCCTCAGCGAAGCCGCACGGCTCACCGCCTACCTGGGTGACATGTTGTCGCAATCTGAAATCATTCGTTTTGAAGTAGTGGACGCTCAACGAGTGGACTACCAGTTCAAGATGCAGAACCCCGATCTCGAAGACTCCTTCAAGGGTCTGGAACTGGATTTCGCCACGTCGGTGGATTTCATCTACTGGCCCTTCAACGGCGAATTCTGGCAAGACGAGCTTGGCTACTACCATTACACCGAGCAGGGCTCCTGCAGGTAGAGCCGCGGGACACGGCCGCTCCGGCCTCCGGACACAAGAACACGAAAAAGAGGCCGGCCCAAAGCTAGGAGTTACACCCATGAATCCCCTTTCCCATGCCAGTCGTACATTTTCCCTGGCCCTGGTACTGATCGCACCGGCTTTCTGGAACAACGTTGGCTCGCCTTCCGGCCTGCTTCGTTCCGCCATGGCCGAAGACGATGGCTCCTCACGCGATGCCAAGGAACAAAGGCGTGTCCTCAAGGCCCGTGACTTCACGGACGAAAACCTCTCGGACGAGTACCGCAAACTGGCCAGGCAGAAACGCATGGAATCCATGAAGTTTCTCAAGGATCTGCTGCGCCAGGGAACGGCACAGGGGGAGCAGCGTGCCGAGATGTTGCTTCGTCTCTCGGACCTCTACTTCGAAGAAGGCCGTGACATCTACCTCAACGAAATGAAGGAATTCGAAACCGCCTACGACGCCTGCTTCAACGACCCCAACTGCAACGCCGACACCATGGAACCCGACAACAGCGAGTCCCGTGATTGGCAAAACAAGAGCATCAAGCTCTACCAGCAGATCCTGGCAAACTACCCCCAGTACCAGAGAGCCGACGAAGCCACCTACTACCTGGCCACCGCCCTGCAAGAAACCGGCAGAGCAGACGAAGCGGTGAAGGAGTTCACACGACTGGTACGAACCTACCCGGAAAGCAAGTGGGTTCCCGACGCCTACGTCATGATCGGCGAGTACTATTTCGAGGGGAACAACGCATACAAGGCCCTTGTTGCATACCAGAAAGCCGCCGCCTACCGTGAATCCGACAAGTATGCCTTTGCGCTCTACAAGCTGGCCTGGTGCTACTACAATGTTGGCGAATACGGCAAGGCCATCGACACCATGAAGACCGTGGTCACCCATGCCATGTCCAGCATGAACGCCGACTCCAAAACCAAGAAAGCCAAGGTACAACTTCAGGACGAAGCCCTCAAAGACATGGTACGTTTCTTCGCCGACGCCGGCGAAATGGACGAAGCCTACGAGTATTTCAACAAGCTCGGCAAAAAGAACCTCATCAGGTCCATGCTCAAACGCCTTGCTTCCACCTACTTCGAACAGGGCAAGTTCGAGCAGTGTATCCAGACATATCGGCGCCTCATCGCCGAGGATCCCCAGAGCAAGGACGCCCCCGATTACCAGAACGAAATCATTCAGGCTTATCAGAAGATCGGCAAAAAACAGGAAACACTACAGGAGATCGACAGGCTTCTGAAGACCTACGGCAAGAACAGCGCCTGGGCCAGGGCCAACTCTTCCAACACCGACAGCCTGAACACCGCCTTCGGCTATATCGAAAGAAACCTTCGCACGGTCGCCACCAATTACCACAACGAGGCCAAGAAACTTGGCACGGGTCGTGCGGCGAAGGAAACCTACACCCTGGCCTACAAGGCATACACCGTGTACCTGAGGGAATTCCCCGATTCCAAGTATTCCTATGATGTGCGCTACGCTTTTGGGGAGCTGCTGTACAAGATCAAGAAATACGATGAGGCATTCCACCAGTATATGAAAGTCGTAGAAGCCGATCCCAAGGGAAAACACTCCGAATTCTGCGCCGAAAGCGCAATTTTCGCCGCTGATGAAATGCTCAAACGCACCGGTTCATCAAGCAGCAGCCCCAAACCCACAAAGGCAAACGAACCCATCGAGTTGAACGAGTGGGAGAACAACCTCCTGGCCGCCCTGGACCAGTACGCCAAGCTCTTTCCAGAGAGCAAGAAGACACGTAACATCATCTACAAGTCAGCATACCTCCTGTACAACAAGAACCACCTGAAGGAAGCCTCAGACCGCTTCCGCCAGGTCATCAGCATGGATCCTTCTTCCAAGGAGGCCGAACTGGCCGCCAACCTGATCCTGGATTCATTCACCCTCATCGAAGATTGGGGCAATCTCAAAGAGGTAGCCAAAGCCTTCTACGACCAGGAAGGCCTGGGATCGGCCACCTTCAAAAAGGATACCTACAGGATCTATGAGCGGGCATCGTTCAAGCTCATCGAGGTCAACTTCCAGAAAAACAACGACAAGGCCACGGCTGCGGACGCCTATTGGGCTTTCTATGACGAGTTCCCCAACAGCGACGTCGCCGACCTCGCCATCAACAACGCCGCCTACTACTACTACGATACCGGCCATCTGAAACAGGCCATGACCGCGAGGCTCAATCTCATCGAAAAGTTCCCCAAGAGCAAGTTCTACAACGACCAAGTGGCAGCTCTCGCGTTCGACTACGAGTCCATCGCCGATTTCCAGAACTCGGCCATGTGGTACGAAAAACTCTTCAGCCTGGACAAGGATCACAAGTCGTCCCCCGACGCCATCTTTTCCGCCGCCATGTTCCGCAGGGCCATGAATGACTGGCAGACTTCCATCAAGGACTACCAGAAATACATCACGGCCTATCCAGACCGTGACAACGTCCGTGAGGTGAAGATGGACATCGCTCAGATCTACATGGACAACCACAAGTGGGCCGAAGCCTTGAAGATCTACTACACCTTCTTCGCCAAACCGGCTCCGGATGTCCCGGTGGAGCAGATCTACTACGCCCGTCTCAAGTATGGAATGTGCCTACAGGAAATGAGTCAAACCAGCAAGGTCTTGAGGCACTGGAAAGACACTGTCAAGGCCTACGAAAAAGACAATGCAAAGGGAGTCGACATAGGCCAGGGTATCGAATCAGTGGCCAGAGCCATGTTCGAAATCGCCGAGGAGGAATTCGAATCCTACACGAAGATGGCCATCTCCGGTCCTCCCAAGGGCTCGAACATGGGCAAACGCGCCTCCGACAAGCTCCTGTCAAAGCAACTCACCGACAAGGCCAAAGCACTCCAGAAGATGGAAGCCACTTACCTCGCCATCATCAACACCGGAGCAGGAGAATGGGGTCTGGCATCTCTCGTGCGCCTGGGCCAAAGCTATGAAAACATGGCCGAGTCCCTCCGCAACTCCTACATTCCGGCATATCTGACCGAAGATCAGAAAGAGTTCTACGTGATGGCCCTGGAAGACAAAGTCTATCCACAGGAAGAAAAGGCTGTAGACGCCTATCGCAACGCGCTGGAAAAATCCTACGAGTTGTCGCTATACAACGATTATTCTGCCTACGCCACAAGGCAGCTCGGCATACTGCGCCCCAACGACTATCCCGGCCTCGAAGAAACCCTGCTTCAGCCAGAATACACCACCAACCGCTCCTTTTCGCCCAAGTTTGAAACTGAGCTGTGAGCATCCAAAAGGCTAAAGCCATGCCCAGAATCACGCGCTACCTTCCGCTCGTCACACTCGCCGGAGTGCTGGCCCTGGATGCCGGTTGCGGAGCAAAAAAGCAACCGGAGACAGATCTGGCAGCTAGCGAGCAGCCAGTTACGGCCAACCCCAAACAGAGCTTCCGCAACGGTGTGGAAATCATCACCAACGGAGAGGCCTCCGGTTCCATAGACTACCAGGCGGCTCTGATCCAGTTCGAAAACGCCACGGATACAGACCCATCTTTTGCAAAAGCCCACATGAACGCTGGCTGGTGTGCGGAACACCTGGGCCTGCTGGAAAAGGCCGAGGAGCACTACCGGCAGGCAGTGGCCAATGCCGAGGGATACACTGCTGCGTTGCTGAACCTCGCCAACATCCTGACGCAGCAAGGCCAGGCCGAAGAAGCGATCAGTTTCTACAAGAACTACATCGAAACCAACCCGGATGATATCTCAGTACGCGTCAACCTGGTCAACAGCCTCATCGACGCCCAGCGTTACGACGATGCCGAGCTTGAAGCCAGGGAGATCCTATCTCGCGACAAGAACAACATCTCCGCATACACCGCCCTGGCTCGCCTGTACTTTCAACAGGGGAAATACCAGATGAGTCTGTTGTGTGCCGAGAAGTCCCGGACTCTCGACGAGTCGGATCCGGACATCTACAACGCCATGGGCGTCACCTACCTGCAGATGGGCGACGAGCCCAAGGCCATCACCCAGTTCAAGCAGGCCATCACCTTGAACCCCAGGCATCAAAACGCCAACATGAACCTTGGCTGGCTGGCTCTGAACTCTGGCGACTACAAGCTCGCCAATCGGTGCTTCCAGACAGTTACGGGGGAATACCCCGGGAACATCGATGCACTTCTGGGCCTGGCCATATCCCAACGAGGGATCAAGGATCTCAAGGCTGCCTCCGCAACCTACGACAAGATCATAGAACTGGACCCCAACAACGAAATAGCCTTCTTCAACGCTGCCACCCTCCACGAAAAGTACACCAAGAACTACAAGAAGGCCCTGGAATACCTCCAGAGCTACGCAGACCTCATGCAGGGCAGAATCGGTCCGACCCACGAAGTATTCACTCGCATGGAACGGGTACGCGAATCCCAGGAAGAAGAAGAAGCACGAAAGCGAGCACTTGCCCAGAAAAAGAAAGAAGAGGAAGAGCGCAAGAAGCGCCAGAAGGCTCAGTTCCAGGAGCTGAAGACACGTACATCAGCACTGGATTCTCTCCTGTCCAAGTACTCTTCCTGTCAGGCCATGATCGACAGCGGCAACCTGGAGCTTGCCATGACCGTCGTGGAGCAGGCGAAGATGGTCATCGAGGCAAACGACATCAGCATGGCGGCCGATGTCATGACCTTCTTCGACCAGGTACAGCCTGAAATAGAAGCTATAGCCCCTTCCTGCCAGGAAGAACCCGCCCCCACAGAAACCGAATCATCTGAGCAGGCCGACTCCGAACCAGCCGATGCCCAACAGCCTGCCACAGAAGGCGAAACCGCCGCATCTGGCGATGCTTCCGATGCCCCAGCCCCAGACGAAGGATCTACAGGCACGGAAACATCAAATTGACCCTGGCATCTTCTCCAGTAGCAGGAATCCCTACAGTATTTCAAGACACTCCGTCACCCGACTCGACACGGGGACAATCACCCCACGGGAGATTCGCGTTCTGACAGCACTGGAACCCGTTTTACCGGAACATTACAGCTATAAGCTTGTAATCCGGGTTCTTTCCAAGCAGACTGGGAAAAGCTCCGTGTGTCTTCAGTACTCCGCGCTTCTTTCTTTTTTGCCATTCCCTCGACGAACATCTTCCACCATTCTGGAACGTCGACAGCAAACTCTCCGCCCATTCGAGGTCAGAAAATGCTTACAAGATTCGGCATTTTGCTCTTTGCCCTGGCGGCTCTTTCCTCTTTCACGTCCAGCGCAATGGCCCAGGATGAGGCTGACGACGCCAGCAACAGGCGCATCATCTACAAGTCCAAGACCGAAATCGACTTCGAGGGCATCGAGGTGGCTGGTGAACTCGTCAAACCTCAGGGAGCGTTGCTCTTGGAGCGCAAGAAGGGCTCCTTCAACCCATTGATCAAGCTCCGCGCGGATTTCAACCAGGAAATGGACAGCTCGGTAGACTACATCAAGTAGAAAGTCTGCCGCTGCTGGAAACCACCAATTATTGCGCCTCATTCCACAGGCGAGTCCAAACGAAGGATTGAATATGGCCGACAATCATGCGGGTGACCTGGTCCTGAATTTCGATATCTACAGAGGTGAGACCTTTATACGACGCGAAGGCATCAGTGCCGAGAGCGTCACCATTGGAAAAGGTCCAGCCGCCATGCTTCGCCTGGAAGGCGAACGACTTGCCGATCTTCACGCCGTGATCAACGTCAACGACGATGGCACCGTACAACTCCTGGACCTCGGCAGTGCGGAAGGCACCAGCGTCAACGGTGAACTCATCAGCAATGTCAGCTTGAGCAGCGGGGATCAAATACAAATCGGTGATATCCGCCTCGTGGTCAACATCGTCACCGACAGTGTGGCGGATCCCACCGAAGAAGTGCAGGATCTCCAAGGGCAATCTTCTTCACAAGAGTACATCTACGAAGACCAGGAAGCTCCTTCACAACGAGATTTCCTGGAGCAGGAACTCACTGAAGACGTGATGAAATTCATCATGCGCTCTGGAACGGCCACCAGTGATGCCGGAATCGACCGTAGCAAGCCGCTGGTCCTGGAAGTCGCTGAAATCTGGAACGATGTCATTCTGGACGTCAAGCACTATCCCGCCGACAGCAAGCCAGTGACCCTGGGGGCATCCACAGGCTACCGTTGGCGATATCTGGGGCAACCCATTGCCTGGATCTCACCAGGCTTCGCAAAGATCACATGGCTGTTCGGACCGACTCTTTCCGAGGCCACCGAAGAATGGCGAAATGAATTCTACGTTCCTCCCGAGTCCTTGCCACACGATGAATTTCCACTGTTTGAGTGGGACGGAACTCGCTACGTCTGCAATATCTCCGACAAGTGGGCTGGTTTCGTCGATATCGGCGAGGATCGCCGCACATTCCAGGAACTCATCGAAAGTGGCCAGATCACCAGCACCAGTGGTGGCATGTACCAGATTCCAGTCACTGACGAAACCCGCATCATCGCCGACATCGGAAACGTCATCTTTTTCGGTCAGATGGTCTATCCGGGGCGCAGGGTCGTATCCAGGATCACCCAGACCCTGGACTACCCATTCCTGGCAATCATGCTGTTCTGCGTCTTCATTGGAGTGATGTTCGGGGTCATTCTGGCCACAATGCCCCCCCCGCCCGAAAACGAAGTAATGGAGATCCCCGACCGCTTCGTAGAACTGCTTCTCCAGCAGCCCGATATCGAAGAGTCCCAGGACAAGAAGAAAGACACACCAGACGCAGAAGGCGCCAAGGCAAAAAAGGAAGAGGGCAAGGTCGGAAAAAAAGACGCCAAGATGGAGAAGGCCAAGGGTAACAAGGTCGAAATGAACAAACAGCAGATCGACAAAGAGATCGCCGAAAATGCCGGTGTCCTGGGTGCTCTGCGTGACGGTTCCGAACTGGATGGAGTATTCGGCACTTCTGGCCTCAACGCCGACCTCCTGGGTGGAATAGGTGGCCTCATCGGCGCTAAGGGTGTACAGTTCGGAGCTGGTGGGCTTGGTTCCCGCGGCTCCGGTCTCGGCGGAGGCGGAACCGCTGGTGGACTGGGGGGACTCGGCACCAAGGGGCGTGGTTCCGGTGCCAGTGGCTACGGTTCGGGCGGCGGGCATTTCGGAAACAAGGGTGAAGGAGCTATAGGCCGCATAGGCGGCGAACCCATCATCCTTGGCGCCCTGGACAAATCCCTCATCGATCAGGTCATCAGACGGCACCTGAACCAAATCCGCTATTGCTATCAACGGGAACTCACCAAGGATCCGACCCTGGGTGGCAAAATCGTGGTGAAGTTCGTCATAGCCAAGGACGGCACCGTCTCATCTGCATCCACCAAGTCCAGCACCATGAACAGCCCCGCGGTCCAGAATTGCATCAACGGGCGCTTCATGCGCTTCCAGTTCCCAAAACCAAAGGGTGGTGGAATAGTCATCGTCTCCTATCCCTTCATCTTCGCGCCGGCATAGAGGCAATGGAAGGACTGAGCCGAGTCCGCTCCATCCCCAATCCTTACATCCCGCAAGACAATGACATTGCCTGAAACACACCTGATCACGCGGCAGGTTCCACATCTCCAGGAGATCCTCACATGAGGCGTATCCTCACAGCCCTTCTTCCGATGCTACTGGCGGCGCCAACTCTGCAGGTTCCGCAAGCCAAGGCAGCATCATCCTACGACGACCTGGACGCCCCATCCAAGAAAGCCAGGAAGAACAAGGCCAAGTCTCTCTCGGATCAGGAGGTCCGCGAAATAGTGAAGGGTTTCTACCTGAAGAGCAACATCGGCGCCTGGAGCTACGTGGGTAGATTTCTCGGTTGGGTGAAACCCGGGACATCCCTGGCGCTGGCCTTCGGACAGGATTTCGTCGACAAGGAACATTCGTCACTGGCATGGGAAATCTCCTTCTTTCAAGGCATTCACAATGGAACCCACTACGAGGAGCAATCTGCTCGGGCCGAGGAAGGCCCGCCTTACGTTGAAGGTGACTTGAGAACCTATACCCTTGCCGGTCTCGTGGAATGGTCCACATATCCCAGCAGAAGGCTCGGACTTGGCATTCGAGCTGGAGGAGGCGTTCTCTACAGCCCGCTGTTGATGGAACAGACCTACTACGAACAAGATGTGCTGAACGGCGAATGGGGAATCAGCGACCCCGGCATCCACGGTACTCCTCACCCATTGGTAGCCCTGGGTCCAACCCTGGAATACTACACCAAGCTCTCACACTTTTCCATAGGCATCGATGCAGACGTGATCTATGCATTTGGCTTCGACCTGGGCATCTCGACAACGGCATCTCTCAAGTACACATTCTAACTGAAGCATTTCCTCACAAGGCCATTCGTGTTGAGACCACCGCCTGGTCATGCTAGACTTGGACGCAGGGGAGGTCACAATGCGAATATTCACGCTTCCGCTGCTGCTACTCGCCGGATGTATAGGTTTTGAACCTATTCCATACGGGGCAGATAGTGCAGAAACAGGCATTCCTGGTCCTGATGCCACCTATGGCTCACTCCTGCTCAGCCCTTCAAGCCTGGACTTCGGGCTGGTAGAAGTAGGGGAATCAGACTCAAAGGATCTGGTTGTCGAAAACATCGGTGCGGATTCCCTGTCCATACTCTCTACATCCGTCGGCGGCGATTCACTGGGATTCTCCATATCCAGCGGAATGGTGGCCAGCTCAACGGATCTCCAACCGGACCAGCAGTTGGTTGTCAGCATCGATTTCGAACCTCAGGCGGAAGCCAACTACGAGGGTGAACTCCTGTTTGAAACCGACATGCCAGACAGTCCCCAAATCTCCGTACCATTGACAGGTGAAGGTTGGATCGATGAACCGGACGCTCCAACTGGGCAGGTGAGCCTCAACCCCGCGACTCTCGACCTGGGCACCGTGGATCTGGATGGCACCGGATCCGGTACTTTCACCATCACCAACACTGGCAACGACTATCTCCTGCTTGACGACATCAAAGTTGGCGACAGCGCTCTGGACTATTCAATCGATTTTACTCTTGGTTTGATGCTTGCTCCATCCAGCAGCAAGAATGTCCTGGTCACACTGGATCCCGTTGCCGAAGGCAACTTCTCCAGTTGGGTATCCGTCGAAACCGACGATCCCAGCACTCCTTCAGCCCAGGTCGAGGTCACCGCCCAGGTAGAAGACCTGTGCTCCATATGCATGCCAGTGATCGATGTGAACACCGGCGGTGATCCCTATGCCATGTCGTTCTATGTCTTCACGCTGTTCTCAAACACCGACACCCAGACCGTAACCATCACCAACATCGGCGACCAGACGCTGGTCATCAGTGGCGTCGAGGCCAGGAACGACATCATATTCACCTACACCACCTTCTCCACCAACTGGTCGGGAACGGCCAGCCTGGATCCATACGCTTCCACGTCCTTCCAGGTCACCTGGACAGCCAATGGGACTGTGTACGAGGGTTCCCTGCCTGAGCTGAACATGAATGTTCTACACATCTACAGCAACGACCCCTACGAGCCAGACTATGTCATCAACTTGAGTGGTATTGCAGTGTCATTGTGAGCACCACAGACTCTGCCTCCCACAGGAGCAGGCATTCAGGGCTTGACATTCGCTCGTATCGGCGCTAATTGCCACGGGCTCTGCAAACACTCCACCTCAAACCCCGTAAGAGGGTGATGGATCTTCACCGTCCAATGCGGAGGAAACATGCCCAATTCAAAACCAGGATTGCTGGGTCGAAAGATCGGTATGACACAGATCTTCAGCAAGACAGGCGATGCCATCCCCGTGACCGCCATCGAACTCGGTCCCAACAAGGTCATCCAGCTAAAGAAAGCCAACGGAAAAGACGGCTACGACGCCGTGCAGCTCGGTTTCGGCACTCAAAAGCCATCACGCAAGACCAAAGCCGAGTTGGGGCACTTCGCAAAGGCCGGCCTGGAGCCCCAGCGCTTTGTCCGAGAAATCCGTCTTGATTCCGAGCACATATCACTCTACAGAGCTGACAAACCCGTGGAGATCTCAGACATCTTTGAAGAAGGCCAACTGGTAGACATTACAGGTACCAGCAAGGGTCGTGGCTTTTCCGGAGTCATGAGGCGCTACGGCTTTCGGGGTTTCACCCGCACACACGGCACCCACGAGTTCTTCCGCCATGGGGGTTCCATAGGTACTCGCTTGACTCCAGGTATGGTATTGAAGGGCAAAAAAATGCCTGGTCACATGGGTGCTCGGAAAGTAACCATTCAAAACCTCAAGATAGTCTCCATTGACTCCAACGAAAACCTGCTTTTTGTTAGCGGTGGCGTCCCCGGCCCCAACGGGGGCCTCGTGGTGGTCCGACGGGCTATCCACTCCAGCCAAGCACTGCCAACGGCTCCCTGACCCGCCCAGGCAATGTTCCATGGGGCGGCTGGTAAGCCTCGGGGTACGCATGGCTGAGGCATTGCAGCGTCAGGCCGCGACATGCGCCATGTGATTCGTGTCAGGCAAGCGGCTGGTTGTCGCGGCGCTCCCAGTCCAGCAAGGCAGCCACGAAAAACCTGCTGTAATCGATGAACGACCAGAGAGTCATTCCGGTTACCAGCAGCATGGCGTAGAATGACCATCTCTCCACGTCCAGGGGTATCGAGTGCTGGTACAACATGAACAATGCAAGGCCACACACCACCAGGGCCGAGATCGTAGCGGTTAAAAGCGGCCTCTCCCGAATTCGAAAAACCACGAAGAAGATCACGATTCCCAAGAAAGTGGCGGCCATTATTCCAAACAGGACCGCCTTCACACCAGGTCCGGGGGGCAGAGCCACCAGGCTCCTGTAGGCAAGCATGATGATGATCAAGATGGCACCATATGCCTGGAAATTGGCCTTGATCTTGCCCCATGGTCTGGCAGCCATGACAAAGCCGAAAGAAGCCGCGACGGTTCGGTAGTACGCCACGCAGATGGTGCAGCAGAACAACAGTATGACCATCCACAGATCCACCACGCCAACCGCGAGGAATGCCATGTAGATGCTCACGTGGAACAGAGTGTCTGCCAGGGGATCCAGGAGCTTGCCGATGTCGGATACCACGCCGGTCTTGCGAGCGATATATCCATCTGTGAGATCGAAGATCTCGCTTATGGACGTGAGTGCCAGGGCCATGAATGCCCCGATACTGCCACCATCGACTATTCCCCACACGACAAAGGGAATCAATACCACTCGAGCAGCACTCAACAGGTTCGGTACTGTGTAGATATTCAGCTTCATCGCCTGGTCTTGAAGATCATTACCGCTTGTTTCGGAAGAAAGTCATCTATACTGCGATAGAGCGAGAATCCAGCATTCTCTACCAGAGACTTCAAGGCATCCCGTCCCAGATCAATGGGATCGTCTTCTTCTGTTTCAGCACTGTCCACGAGAATGAAAACTCCATCGGGCTTCAGAGCCTTTCGGACATTTGCAAGAAAGGGCAGTAGATTGCTTGTGGGGTCATCTGCGGAGAAATCAAGGGACGCAAAGAGTACGTCCCGAAAGGTCTCACAGAGGAACAGGACATCCAGCGATTCCGAAGCGATATTGATGTTGGTAGGAGCGGAGCGAACCGCATCGATGTTGGTGTAACCGTCGTACTCGATCTTGTATTCGAGAAAATCGACGAACAGCGGATCGATTTCGACAGCATGCACCATACCCGCATCCCCGACAACCCGGGCGAATGGGAATGAGAAATACCCTATTCCAGCCCCGATGTCGGCCACGTTCATTCCCGGTTCGATGCCCAGTTCTCTTGCAAACTGTTCCGGGCTGACACCAGCCTTGCCGTGACTCTGCCAACGTGCCAGCCTGTCGCTCCCCCTGGCGGGCCAGGTGATGCGCTCAAACACCCTGTAGTAGGCCGGCGGCTCCAGCGATGTCAAGTCCCGTTCGCCGCAATCCACCGTGGATGCCTGGACTGCAGCGCCGTCCAACACGGGACCCACCAGTGGATCCCTTCCGGGGCGATCCGGACGCTTCCCCTCGCGGCTTCTGATGCAGGCCATGATCTCATGAACCCTGAAAAGGCCATTGACTTCGTCTGTGCTCCTCCTGAAAAAGTAACGGTAGTCTGCCTCGCGATCCCGCCCGGCCCTGGAAAGTACACGGCCTTCGGCTTCTTTGTCGCCAAGAAGGCGCTCTGTGTACGCCAACAGGAACCATCCATACGTATACCCAGGCCAGGTTTCGGTGAGCTGGGCGGCCAGACGATGCGCCTGGTTGAGCAAACCAGGGTCGCCGGCCGACGAATGACGCAGCAAAAGGGCCTCGATACGTACCGCGGTCTGGTCCACGTAGTCTCCGGTGGGGCCGGAATCAAGTGAAATACCATCCGTGGAAAGTGGTACTTCTTGCTCGGGACTGGACCGAGAGGACGAAGCCACGCTGTTGGAGCCGGTTCTGTGGGTCTGCTCCCTCGGTATCGTCTGGGGAGATTTGCTGGCGTCCCGGCAGGCTCCACACACCATCATTACGCAGAAGGCGAGCATGGAGGCTTTACTGCCAGTGCACATCTGTTCTCACTCCTGCTGGACCCCAACGCGAAAGTCCTGTAGTCCCAGCGTAGCACAGTTGGAGCACTCAACAATCCACCTGGCTCATTGTTTCAGGCAAAGCCGGGCCTGCAGGTCGATTACACTGAAGCGAGAGCCGGCTGGGAGCCGGGTCTTCTGGTTGTTGCATGACGGGAATCCAGGAAAGAACCCTGGGAGCTAGCCGGCTTCGCTGCTGTCCAGTGCGTTTCCGCAGTCGGAATCCAGACCGTCCACCTGCGAGTCCTTGTCGTTGTCAATGCCGTCGTTGCACTCCGTAGAGCCAAAACCAAGCTCTTCTTCGCCGTCCCAGCAGTCTGGGTCGTCGGCATCGATCCAGGTGTCCTTGTCGTTGTCCAGTCCATCTGAGCAAGCCGAGGGGGCGGCACCGGTTTCGCTGTCGTCCAGTGCACTCTCACAATCGGGATCGAGTCCGTCCACCAGTGAATCGCCATCGTTGTCGAGACCGTCGTTGCACTCACTGGAACCAAAGCCTGCTTCTTCGTCACCATCCCAGCAATCCGGGTCGTCGGCATCGGTCCAGGTGTCCTTGTCGTTGTCCAATCCGTCTGAACAGTCTGTAGAGACCTCGCCGGCCTCGCTGTCGTCCAGTGCACTCTCGCAATCGGGATCGAGACCGTCCACCAGTGAATCGCCGTCGTTGTCGAGACCGTCGTTGCACTCACTCGAACCCAGGCCGATCTCGAATTCCCCACTCAGGCAGTCGGGATCATCGGTATCGGTCCAGGTGTCCTTGTCGTTGTCCACACCGTCCGAGCAGTCCCCGGTGGTGCCGGTATCCACCTCGGTGGGGGTAAAGTAGAAATTCACTTCGTAGGAAGATGTACTGGCCACAACTTCCGAAATAGCCACGAGGGTTCTTTCGTTCTCTGAGGCCGTAATCCACTGCGCGGTTTCGGCTTCGGCCGGGCCGAAGGCATTGGCACAGGTCTTCTGGTCCTTGGAGCCGCAATCGCTGGCGTTGTAGACCGTGATGATGGGATCGCCATCGCTACCGGGTGTGGCGGTTACCTGGAGGATCGCCGTGGTTTCCGTTTCCACCAGGAAGATGATGTCGCGTGTGGTGTTGTTGCCGGTGCCCTCGGCACAGGTAGAGTAGACGTCCGTTTCGTCCTGGTATGCACGATCAGCCGTTGCCGAGATGGTGGCTTCTCCGGTCTGCCCTACAAAGTCGACGTGCCATGGTCGCGAGCAGGAACCCTTTTCGATGTCGGTGTCGGTGTCCATATCGGCATCTCCGTCGGCATCGCTGTCGGTGTCGGAATCGGTGTCGGTGTCGGTGTCGGTTTCGGAAGCTGCGCTGTCGCTGTCTTTGGGGGTACCGTTGCCACTGGGGAAACAACCCGCGAAACCGGTGATGAACAGCAGCATGGAAGCAGGTAGCAGCGACACTCCCAGGTGGAGGGTATTTCTGGAACAGGTCATGGTTCTTCCTTATTTATTTTGATTCCACACGGTCGTAGAGACGTATTTCGCGGGATCTACATCGTCCACCAGTTCCGGTCTGGTGGGGCGGATGTATTCATCTGCATAACGCTGGAATATCCTCTCGCGAATGAAAACGTCAAAAAGATCTGGATCTATGTGGTTTTCTTCCTTCATTTTCGCCAGGATATCCACCGCCATCGACAGGGATGTGGGATGGTCCTTCTTGTAGGGGCGATCGTTGGCGGTAAGGGCCTCGAAGATATCGGCAATTCCCATGATCCTGGCCTGCCAGGACATCTGCTCCCTGGTCAAACCCCTGGGATAACCGTTCCCGTCCATTCTTTCGTGATGACAACCGGCGAATTCGGGTACTCGAGACAGGTAGTTGGGATAAGGCAGAGATTCGAGCATTTTCTGG
This sequence comes from Myxococcota bacterium, assembly GCA_024276675.1. GTDB lineage: Bacteria > Myxococcota_A > UBA796 > UBA796 > JAFGLY01 > JAJRWT01. The sequence continues at coordinate 108,593 of JAJRWT010000063.1, forward strand.
GTTACAACTATGTGTTCCTGTATAACCTCTCGCTCGCGGGAATTGAGCGTACCCCGTTGGATGCATAGGTTTTCCACTTCGTCCGGTGACAGAAAAAGCGCGGTCTGCCCGCTGGAATCGGTCCAGGTATAGTTGGCAATTATCTGGATGCGCTCACGTTCCACCGGGCCAATGAACTCGGCGCCGATATTGCACCGGCGAATGAAAGCACGGTCTTCGTCCAGCTCGGCCAGGCGAGCCAGGAAGCGCTGTCGGGCCTGCCCGGTGTCATGTTCCAACGAGCCACTGGGGTTCTCCATGGCGGAAATCCTGACCTTGAGGTACTCCAGCTCGGCGTCGCGTTTCAGGACTTCGAAGCGGGTATCCAGGAGGTGGATCCTGTCGAATATGGTCTCGAGCTTGGTGGCCTTGTCGACGACGTATTCCGGAGTGGTGACCTTCCCACAGTCATGCAGCCACGCTGCGATTGCCAACTCCTGGCGTTCTTCGTCGGTCATTGAAAAATCCCGCAGCGGACCTTCGGTGGTACGTTCAGCCGCCTCGGCGAGCATCATGGCCAGTACCGGGACACGACGGCAATGGCCCCCGGTATAGGGAGACTTGTCGTCGATCGCGCCGGCGATCAACTCTATGAAGGCCTGGAACAGATGCCTGTGTTCCGCGATGAGACGCTTGTTGGTGAGAGAAATGGCTGCCTGGGACGCGAGGGATTCGGCAAGAAGCTGATCATCAGTTCCAAAGGGTACAATCTCGCCAGTGGTTCTATCGACTGCATTGATGAGCTGCAGCACGCCGATGAGTTGGTCTTCGTGATCGCGCATGGGAACGGTCAAGAAGGAGCGCGAGCGATATCCGGTCCTCTTGTCGAACTTTCGGGTACCAGAAAAGTCGAATTCATCCGAATGGTAGCTATCGGGAATGTTGACGGTCTTTCCGGTGACGGCGGCGCAGGTGGCCACCATCTTGAGGTTGGGCTGCCCATCCGTGTCGTACAGCCTGAGTGGAGCGAACTTGATGGGCTTGCCACTGCTCCCTCCCAGGTACATTCCCAGGGAATCGGAAATCATGATCTCGAAGCTCAGTCTGTCGTCCCGACACAAGTAGAGCGTACCGCCGTCGGCATCGGTGAGTTCCTTGGCATTTTTCAGGATCAGCTCCAACAATCGCCCATGGTCCTTTTCGGCGGACAAGGCGATTCCCACCCTCGAGAGCTTGGCCAGGATATTGAGTGGAATGTGCTTCAATGGGTCCATCACCTTTTCAGGGCAGTTGGATCAGGCCACGTTGAGTCCCGCCGTTACCGGGCCAGTCGGTTCCCGGAAAGGACGCCCCCACCTGCTCCAGAATATCCGTTGCACGCTCAATTCGCCATCGATGCGTTCAGCCGAAGCCCTGAGCATGGCAACTTCTGCCTGGAGACCGAATCCGGCCAGCGCAGCATCACTGGAAAAAGCCTTCGCCGGGTTTGAAACAGGAAAAAACGGCCCAACGCCACTGGTCACGGATCTCTCCGGAGGGGAGAATCTCGAAGGGATGAACAGCCCTGGCTTCGGCAGGAGCGTTGTAGAAGAGATCGCGGATCTCGTGCCGGTGAAGGTTCGTGGTTTCATGGGTGTCGATCCAGAGATCAATTGATTCCCAGAGCAGGTATTCCTTCATCTGAATGTTGACGAATCCTGCCCCCTGTAGTAGACGCCGGAAGTCTTCTTCCTGGAAGTTGTTGAAAAAGAGGGGTTGCTTCTTTTTGAAGATACGAAACATCCAGGCGGCATCCATGGCACCGTAAGGGATTATCTGCCCTACGATGAATTGCCCCCCAGGCTCCAGCACACGGTATATTTCGGAGACGGGTTTTTCTGGATGGGGAAGAAGGTGAAGCACCTCGCGGTTCACCACCAGGCCGAAGGATTCGTCTTTGTAGGGTAGATCGTACACGGTTCCCTGGTGGACCTCGTCGAGTCGCTCCTTTGCCAACTCGATCATCTGGGGAGTGAGGTCCAGGCCTACCATCTCGCCCACCCTGCCCTTGAAGGCCGCTCCCACGACCCCGCTCCCACAGCACACATCCAGCATCCTGGTGTTCCCGGCCTTCTTGCACAGGTCGGCGTGCAGGCCCAGCAAGCCCTTGTCGGTTATCCATGTCGCAGATTCATGCCAGTTCCGAGAACGTATCCCAAACTGCTTCTGGTAGACCTCTTCGGTGACCCTGGTGTCGATACTGTGAAAGCGCGCAGTCTCCGCGGCTCGTCGGGCAGCCTGGCGAGCACGGGTTGCCTCCAGTGCCCGGCCGACAATCTGCACCGCCAGGCGCGGATCATCCTTGAAGGCGGCAGCCAGATGCCTGCCCACCACCAGCTCCACCAGCTTCTTCAAGTCGCGATTGCTCAAGCGAGTCTTGGTTTGCCCTTCGAACTGTGGGTTGGGCATCAAGATGGACATGACACAGGTCAACCCCTCGAGAATATCGAAAATTGCGATCTTCTCGCCATTTTCGGCAGCGATCATTCCCGCTTGATCGGCATAGTCGTTGATCACGCGGTTCAGGGCAGCCTTCAGACCATTGACATGCGTGCCGCCATAGATTGTGTTGATACTGTTGACAAAGCTGATGACATCGTCTGCATATGCTGTGGTCCATTGCATGGCCAACTCGATCTCGACGCCGTCCATGCTGTCCAGGATGTGTATGGGCCTGGGATGAAGAACTGTTCGGGACCGGTTGATGTGCTCCACGTAACCGAAGATTCCACTCTGGTACTGGAAACCTTGGGTCCTGCCCGTTCGCTGGTCTTCTATGGTGATGAGAATCCCTGGATGCAGGTAGGCCAGCTCCTCCAGACGCTTGGACAGAGTGGCATAGGAAAACGCTCGGGCTTGTTGAAAAATGGATGCGTCCGGTAGAAATCGTAATAATGTTCCCCGCTTTTCCGTGGGGCCGATGACCTGGACTCCCGAAAGCGGGACTCCCCTGGCGTAGTGTTGGCGGTAGTGGATCCCGTCTATCCAGACCTCAAGCTCAAGCCACTCGGAAAGCGCGTTCACACAAGAGATACCCACGCCGTGCATTCCAGCGGAGACCTGGTAGCTGCCCTTCTTGAACTTTCCACCGGAATGCAAGGTGGTGAGCACCACCTCACAGGCCGGCTTCCCGTGCTCAGGATGGATGCCCACCGGTATACCGCGCCCGTTGTCTTCGATGGCACATGAGCCGTCTGCGCCCACGGTGATGGCAATCCTGCTGCAAAAACCCGCTTGTGATTCATCTATGGAATTGTCTACCACCTCATAGACCAGGTGGTGCAGGCCCTCCTGTCCGATGGAGCCTATGTACATGGAGGGGTTTTTCCGCACTGCCTCGAGACCGGGCAGGACCGTTATGCTGCTGGCATCGTATGAATGGAGCACGTGTATGGGATCCGGAGCAGCCCTTGTGGAATTGTGTTCAGACATCACTGATCTTTTTCTTTGGATGAATAGATGACCTTCTCCATGGCTTCGTGGAGTCGCTCCACGTGGGCCTGCTTCAACTTGGCCAGGGTGTCGAACCAACTCGCGATATCGGGGAAGCCTTCCTTTCGAGCCGCTTCTGCCATTTCGGGGTAGATCTTGTTGTGTTCACGTATTTCGGCGGCAATGGCTGAAGCCAGGTTCGAGTCGGTCACGCCCATGGGCATGTCGGTCTGGGGATCGCCAACTCGCCTCAGGAAATCCAGGTGGCCGTGAGCATTGCAGCTTCCACCTTCGGCCATTTCGTGGAGCAACTGGGAAAGATCGGGATAGCCCTCTATTTCGGCAATCTTGGCGAAATAGAGGTACTTGTGGGCCGTCTGGGCTTCGGCTTCGAAGGCCCGCTTGAGATTCTCGTGGGTGGCAAGACCCCTTAGTTCAGTCATGGGATGCCTCTATCCCGAATGGAAACATACCGTCGGCGCGTTGTCTGTACGACTTCAGTGAAGCGGATTCATGTACCCGAAAGAGCTGCTTCTCTCAAGTTCCCATCCGAAAGGGAGTTGGAATGGCTCCGAAAGTACCGCTTGGCCAGCTCAGCGCACCATGCCGCTGGCTATCCCGAAGAGCATGTGATCCACTATCCTGCCACCCTCCAGGCTGACTGCATGAAGGCGGTTGAACTCGGGTGAAGCATGACGGTAGATTCGCCGTATGCCCTCGCGACGAGCTTCTTCGATGGCGCCGTTGTCAGACCAGGCGTCCACATCCTCCACGGAAATGTAATCACGTACCACTACGTCATGGCAACCGGCTCCAGTCAACAGGTCCGCCAGTGATTCGCGCATGAAGAAGTTCCTCCGCGCCGGATTGCGCAACCTGAGGATCTCGAAGTATTCGTCCCGATCCTCGGGGCCATAGGCACAGAGATTGATTAGACAGATCGTGCCCCCCGGCCTGACAACCCTGGCCATCTCGGCCAGGGCCAACGGAGCGTCCATGAATTGAATACCCTGCCGACAAACCGCAATATCAAAACTGTTGTCGCTAAAGGGCATGGACTCGGCGGGAGCCACCACCAGCTCATCCAGGTACCGGCTCGCGGTGGCGGACATCTCTTCGGTGAAATCCAAGCCAACCAGACGGGCAACGCGCCCCTTGAATTGGCGCGAAACCAGCCCGGTTCCACACGCCACGTCCAGGGCATGATGCTGCGGCCTGGGGTCGGTGGTCTCCAGAATCCTGTCCATTAGAGCCTGATCCGTACACCACCGGCTGGACCTGTCGTAACGGGGGGCTCTGGCAGCAAAATGCTCCTTGACCGCCTGGGGAGCCACGGGAATGGTCTTCACTGTTCACCTCTTCTGCAAAAACTGCCTTTACGCTGCTTCAACGGGAATTGCCCCGGTGCCGAGCAGTGAGCACAGCTCGGAAAAATCTCGCAGTATACGGATTTATTTCTTGTTATAGGTATCTCCTGTCCCGCTGTCCAGCGAGAGCGATGAAACACGAGTCCGACAGATGCTGTCCGCCTATTCCCGTTTTTTTCCAATCCGGCAAATCCCACAAAAGCGTGAAGGAGATTCTCATGCTCATCTCCATAGACGGCATAGACGGCTGTGGCAAGAGCACCCAGGTTGGACTGCTGGCAGAGCACCTTGGAGCCCAGCAGATCCGCGAAATCTCCGACTCCCGCTGGGGACGCAAACTCAAATCAACCCCGTCCCCCACCCTCGAAGAGCAGCTCGCCTGGTTTCTGGCTGACAGGGCGCTCCTGGCACCTATGCTGGAACGAGCCTCGAATTCCCGCAAACATCATATCGTCTCTGATCGCAGCTACCTGTCCACCGTGGCCTACCAGTCTTTCGACTCCGGACTGGCCCCTGGTATGCTGGAGCGGATGAATCGGGCCCTGGTGCCACACTACGACCTGATGTTCGTACTGGACCTGCCTGTGGATCTGGCCATGATGCGTGTACGCAAACGCGGCGAAGCGCTCACCTGGTGCGAAACCGAGGGTCGGCTCACCTGGGCACGGCGGGTCTTCGAAGCCTGGGCTGCACAACACGACAATATCGTCCTGGTAGATGCAACGGGTACCCCCGAGACCGTGTTCTCCCTGCTGCGTCACCAGGTGGATCGCTCGTTACGCCTGCCTTGATCCAGGCACCCGAACGCGGCCTTGCTGCGGCTCGGTACGCATTGCTGCTTCCGCAGGGCGCCGACAGTCACCTGGTTACGACTTCTTCTTGTGCCTGAATCCATACGAAGCTAATGTAAGCCCAGACCAGGGGTGCCCCATGAGATCACATATATTCGTCATCACCTCTCTGTTGTCCTTGAGTTGCATGGGCCGTTTCAGCGCACAAGGACTCCAGGATGAATCCGATGACCCCCAAGACATCGTCGAGTCCGGGACTCCGTTGGCCGGTCTTGCCAAACAGGCCATCGTAATGGTCATCGATGGTACACGCATGGAAGAGAGTTTCGGAGACGAGACCACCTACGGTGAGGGATGGTCCGATGCCTACGGTGGACTCACAGCAGATGTCGTACCCACCATGCGCGATGTTCTCCTGCCCCAGGGGGCCATCGTCAAACCAGGCTACAACTCCCGCATCACCATAACCGCACCTGCCCACGTGGACCTGGTGACGGGCGCAGCACGCTCCTACGGGCACTATCCTCCCACCGACGGACCGGGCTACTACCGCGCAGACCTGCCATCGATCTTCGAGGTCATTCGCTCCCAGCAGGGAGCAACATACGAACAGTCCGTGATGACCGGTAACTCCGAACACCTGGCCGAGGTGACCTGGGGCTACTACCCGGGCCTGGGAGAAGAGTTTGGCGGTGAATTCGTCTTCATCTCCGAAGACGGCAATCCCGACAAACCCAACGGCTCCGATATCCCGGTCATCGACGATGTGCGGGCAAGGTTGGAATCCGGTGCGCGCTTCGTCGTGGCCAACCTGCACCAGATCGACCGTGCGGGGCACTACAACTCGGATCAATACGCACGGTACGTCCAGGACGTGGATGCTCCCCTCAGCGATCTCTGGGAATGGATCCAGAGCGATGGAAGCGGCCTGAAGGACGAAACTCTCATGGTGGTAGTGTCGGATCACGGACGCCATCGTTGGGACACCGAAGCCGCAGAACCCTGGACCAACCACGGCTGTCATTGCTCAGGCTGCCGCGAGATTCCCATGCTGCTTCTGGGGCCTGGCATCAAAGCCGGGGCCGTTTCCACGACTCCCTACGAAATCCAGGACATCGGCCAGACCATCGCCTATCTCATGGGCCTGGATCTCCCGTACGCCACGGGTCGCGTCATGACCGATATCCTGGTAGACGACTCCGACGTAGTGCAGCCGTCGGGCTCCACCCGCCTGGTTTCCTCCGATGGTCTGCTGGCCTATCAGGAATGGACCGGTGATGACTCCAGCCGCAGCGAATTGCTGGTGGACGAAGACATCATCTCTGACAGCACAGTATTCCACCTGGAAGAACCGCGTGTCCTGCGCACGGATGAAGCCGACTACATCTGTTGGCGGCAGCTCTCGGTGGGTACTTCCGACCAATACTGGTACTGGGAACCCCGTTGCCGCATGCGTACAAATGGCGATTGGCTCGACATGGGCGGTCACGATTACGTGGTGCGCCCCTTCTACCGTCCAAGCCTCGCCGCTGATTCCAGCGGCGATCTGTACCTGGCCTATTCGGCTGACTTCAACTCCAACCCAGCCGCCTCCACCAGCTTTGGTGTTGCCCGATACACGAACGGAAATTGGGAGTTGGGCACTGACACGGCACCGGAGCTTCGCTACCCGGACGATACGGACCTGCTCATCACTCCTGACGACACCATCTACCTGGCGGGTGCATGCAGCGACGAAGAAAGCGACGGCCGCGATACTCGTCACGTCAAGGTCTACCAGATCTCCTGGCCATCTTCCGGCGAAGCGACCTGGAGCCTGTCATACCACTCGTCCGAATCCGACAGCGGTGCCGGAGCATACGGGGAGCGCTTCACCTACGGTCGCATAGAACACCCTGCCCTCCTGTATCTCGACGACACCGTCCAACTGGCCTTCCACGGCTGGAGCGACTTCGGGGTGGGAGTGATCACCACGTCCAAGAAAGATGGGGATTCCTGGTCTTCCATGGTTACGGTGGATGCCAGCGGCAGAGTGTTCCCTCACGTCTCCCCCACCTGGTCCACAGATGGCTACCTGTACTGGGGGCGTCTGGACGAAGACCGCGTCAACGCCGAAGTCTGCCGTCTGCCTGCCGGCAGCACCCAGGTTTCCTGTCTTTCCACCGGGGCCCCCTACCTGGATTCACTGGCCCCCTCACCAGATGGAGTCTGGGCCAGTGTCGACTTCGGTGACAGCAACTGGACTGTCATTGAACTCACGTGGTAGCCTCTTCGGCATCGAATCCACGGGGCATGAAAGTTCCGGGCGTGGCAGCTCGATGACCGTGAATATCCGAGTGGTCACATGATTCCTTCCACCGCATCTTTCCTGCTGCTGGCAACCACCCTCTCCTGCAGCGACGCCCACCAGCAAAAACCCGCAGAAGACACTGGCAGCGACACCGCACAGAGGCCATGGGACTCGGGAAACCACAGCGCCGGGGATACGACTGGGGATACGTCTTGCGGCCCAGACACGGCAGCCGATACCGGGCAGGGCTCGACGGGGCCCTGGAAAACTCCCTACGGCATCCTCACCCTGAACCTGCACTGCTTCAAGACCTCAGAGACCCCATACACTTCCAACGATGATCGCTTCCAGGCTGTTGCAGAGGCAGTGGCGGCAGAAGACATCGCGGTCATTGCCGTACAGGAAGCCTGTCAAACCGATGAGATGTCTGCAATGGAGATGCTCTCCGATGATCTGAACGCGGTTTCCGACCAAACCTGGACCTACACGTGGAGCTTCTCCCACGTGGGCTGGGAGGGCACGGAAGACGAAGCCGACGAAGGCGTGGGAGTACTCGTGAGGGGCGTGCTGGACGAAACCAGCACTGGCACCTACACCTATTTCACGCAGGACTCGCTCACCAGGGTCATGGTGGGGGTGGATCTCCCCCCCGAGCTGGGCTCTTTTCGCTTTTTCTCCATCCACCTCTCCAACGACCACCAACATGTGCGCGAGCTGCAGGGGCGCGAGACCGCTTCGGTGGCGCTGTCCAGCTCCTGGGAATCCCCTGGGCTGCTCCTGGCTGGTGACTTCAACGATACTGAAGGCAGCGCCACCCACGAGGCCATGTTGGATTTCGGCTACAACGACCTCAGCGAGTCCCTGGACAGTTCACGCATAGATCATATTTTCGCCCAGCAGGGCCAACAGGGAACGGGCATACAGGTCACCGAATCCAAGGTGTTGTTCGACGGGACCACGTACGACCCCGTCTCGGATCACCCGGGCTACTATGTCAGGCTCCAGGCCGGCGCAGTCGAGACCCCGGTCCTGACACACCTTGTGGCACAAGGCCAACTACAAAATGGGTCCTGGCTCTCGGTACGCGGTTCCCAGGAACCGCTCTCCTGGGATCTGGGCTGGACCGCATGGCAGGAATCCAGCGACACGTGGCGCCTCGTACTCTCCACCATGTCAGCCGACACCTTCGAGTACAAGTGGCTTTCAAACGACAGCCAATGGCAAACCGGTGAAAACGAACAAGGCCTCCGTGGACAAGAAAACACGGCAAGCCCCCTGTTCTGACTACGGGTTCGTGGCGTTGTTCGACACGACCGTTCACCGTTTCATGGAAAACGAGAGGGAAGCCCCCTGGTACATGACAGGCCGTAAAACCAACACCCGGCGTTGGCCGGGGGTATTTCTCAACGTGGACGATTGCCGGGTAGCATGATCACGAAGGTGGCCCCCCCTCCGGGAGTCTCCTCAACCGAAATCTGCCCACCGTGCTCTGCGACCACCTTGTGGACCACCAGTAGTCCCAATCCCGTGCCCCGGGAACCCTTGGTGCTCACCATACCCGAAAAAACCTGCGACATGAGTTCGCGGGGTATTCCGGGCCCATCGTCCCGCACGGTGATGCACAGCGTATCCGTTCCCATGACCCTGGTGGTGACCAGTACATGGCCACTATCTCGTGATTCGAAAGCATCGATGGCGTTGGTGATGAGATTGGTGAGGCACTGGTGTATGCCATGTTCGTCCAGGAGCCATGGTACCACCGAATCGTCGAGGTCCACGTCGACGAGTACGCCACTGGCCCGCGCCTTGGCGGCCAGCAGTTCCACTACGTCCGTTACGATGCGATTGGGGTCTTCGGGGGCGAGATCAGGCTCCCTTTCCTTGGCAAAGTTCAGCAAGTCCGCCACCAGGGATGAAATCCTGTCGATGTTTCTCTCCACCATCTCCCAACCCTCGCTGGTGATGGAGCCATCTCCCTTTCTCAGACCACGCTTGTATACGTACGCTCCCCCCCTCAATCCATCCAGGATGTTCTTGATTGAATGACTTATGGAAGAGACGGTCTGCCCCACGGCGGCCAGACGTTCGGTTCTCACCAGTTCCAGGCGAAGTTTCTTGACCTCCCTAAGATCATTCACAAAGAACACCTTGCCAACGATACGATCTCCGTCCATGAGAGTGTTGCCAGTCGCAAGCACCTCCACTTCCCCCCCGCCCTTCCTGTGCAACATTGCCTCCTTGCGGTAGAAGCCGAACATCGCCTTGCTGCCGTTTTCCAGCACCTGGAGTTGATGCCCGGAGCTGGGGCTGTGGACAAAGAGCTGCTCCCATTTCATTCGACCCACGACGTCTTCTTCGGAGTAGCCCGTGAGATTCTGTGCCGCCGCGTTGAACACCTGCACGGCATCGCTCTCGTCGGTGGCGATGATCCCACCAAGGGAATTCCAGATCAGGCTCTTCTGGAATTGATAGGCACGTTGGAGTTCCTGGTGGGATGCCCGCAGTGAGTGGGTCATGTGCCTGAAGGAATCGGCCAGTTGGACAATCTCGTCGCCCTTGTGGGCGCGATAGACCTCGCAGGTTCGACAACCCACCAGCTTCTGGGGAAAGCGAGGCTCATAGCCCTCGCAGGGAGTGCCATCAACGAACCAACACTGGACTGCCGTGTTGTTGTAGGCCGCGCAGCCCGACTGCCGGCAGTTTTTCAGCTCCCAACAACGCACGCTGATACCCATGTCGAAATCCACGTCCAGGTTGCCAAGGCTCACCTGGTCCGCAAGGTGCGTCAGTTCCCTTATGGGTCTGGACACGTATTTGACCAGCCCCCTTGCCACGATCACTCCCATGAGCGAAAGGGCCGAGAGCAAGCCCATGAACAACAGTGTCAACTCCCAGGCCAGTTGGTTGGCCCGATGCAGAGGAACCCCAAGCTCCAGAAACCCAGCTCCTTTTCCGTCCACCACGATGGTCAGAACCACGTCCAGGTAGCTCACTCCATCGAAACTGACCTGGCTGACGACCGGTGCCCCGGCTGGCAAAGGATTCACAGGCATGTCGTCCAGTTGGGATGGGGGATCCCAGGAGAAACTGTGCGCAACTACCCGCCCTTGTCGGTCTCGAATGACCAGGTACCCGATACCGGCGTTCAAACCTGCGACTTCCGCGGCCAATCGCCGGAGCCCTTCTTCATCGGCCGAGGCGAAAAGCTCTGCTGCACGTCCAGCCGCGACCATGGCCAGGTAGCCGGTACCTTCCGCCAATTCTGAACGCAGCCTGGACCGAAGAAACACCTGGAACGTCAACGCGCCACAAATTGCCAGCAGGAGCAGAATGGCGATTGTACTGAGGAGAATCTTGTCCGCAAAGGTGAGCTTGTAGAGCAGACTCCTGAAGCTACGCCGTACCGGGGCACCACCAGACCGCTCCACGCTGGGGCCTGGTGGCATGGCTGTGCTCATTCAGCACCGGGTCTCCCGCACATGCTGCTCTCCACGGCCCGCATGAGTCGCACGGGATCGATGGGTTTTTCGACAACTGCGTCTGGACGCCGCACCTTCAGGCCACGGGCTATCTCGGTCCAGTCTATGTTCATCTTTTCCTTGATGCCCGTAATCATGATCAGGGGGATGTCCCTCGTTGTGTCGTTCTTCTTCAATCTTGAGAGAAGCTGCACTCCGGAGCGCCCGGGCATCATGATGTCGATGCAGATCAAGTCGGGCGGGGAGTGCAGGATCAGATCCTCGCCTGTTCGGGCCTCAAGGGCAGTCCTGGTGTCAAAACCGTGGTCCTGTAGTATGGACTCTATGTACCTGCAGACATCAAGTTCATCATCGATGACCACCGCTGTCCTGTTTTTCTCCATTTTTGCCTCCTCGGGGCTCCCAGCCTGGCCCTTGCAGAACCGTTCTGGCGATCCCTGTGTTGTGGGGGCATGGCCCCGGCGTGTTCACTCAATCGTAGGACACCCTCTCCGCAGCCTTGCCATCCACCAGGATCGCTCGCGAGAGCATGTCATGGACACCCCCCACTTCGATCTCCAGGCCATGATGCTCCATGAGCTGGGTGAGCTGGCGCTTGCAGTTGGAGCAGGCGGTGGCGACGTAGGTCGCACCGGTTTCGCGTATTTGTGCCAGCTTTTTCTTGCCCGAGACCTCCATGCGGAATTCCTTGATCTCGTCCATGGCCGATAGACCACCTCCACCACCGCAGCACCAGTTTTCGGCCCGGTTGGGATACATCTCGCGGAAATCCGCGCAGGATGCCTCCATTATCTTGCGAGGTTCATCAACGATTCCGCAGGATCGCCCGAAGTTGCAGGGATCATGGTAGGTGACAGGCTGGGCATTCTTGCTCTTGTCGAACTGGAGTCTACCAGCCTCGATCTGTTGGGCAGTCCACTCCATGCAGTTGATGATGCTGAAAGGCAGATCGCCCCACCACCTGCCCTTTTCCATCATCATCTTCATGATGCGGTGAGCATGACCGCATTCCCCCATCAACATGACCTTCACGCCCAGCCGCCTGGCCTCTTCCACGTAGGCCTTGTTGTCGGCCTTCATGGACTTGTCGTCGCCTGTGAAGAGCCCGTAGTTGGCTCCGTCGAAGCACTTGGACGACATGGTCCAGCGGTCCTGCATCCCAAGCACGTGAAAGACCTTGGCAACTCCCATGGTAGCTTCCGGATTTACCAACACGTCGCCCGAAGGTGGAACGTAGAAGTATTCGGCTCCCACGACATCGACGGGAATCTTGATCTTGGTACCACCGTGTTCCTCCTCCATTTCCTCTTCCAGAAACTCGATGGCCGCCTTGAAGGCAGCGGGAGAGGCGTTGTCGGTGTTGCCCGTCGCGAGTGACACCTGGATCACCTTGAGCATGGTCTTGGGAGTAAGACCCAACTGGTCCGCCACGGCCCTGCCCTTCCTGGTAATCACGGAGTTGTCTATTCCAAAAGGACAGAAGCTGGCACAACGACGGCAGCCGGTGCACTCGTAGAACATCTCGACCCACTCCTGCATCTTGCCGGGATCGAAGTCCTGGGCGCCCGCCAGGCTTCCCAACAGCCTGCCGGACATCGTGCAGTACCTCTTGTAGATGCGCCTCACCAGGTCCGATCTCTCAGCCGGGTTGTAGCGCTTTTCCGGCTTGCCGAAGTAGATCGGACAAACAGACGCGCACGTTCCACACTTGGCGCAAATCTCCATGTACATCTGCATCGAACGGGGCGCCTTTTCGATGGCTTTGATGGAAGAAACCACCTTTTCCTTCATTTCTTCTGGCTTCATTTTGCTCTCCTTGCTCTCCATGTTGTTGAGATACCGCATCCACTGATGAACAGTCTCGTCGAGGCGAAATCCAGGTGCTCAGTTCTTCCGGATGAGCTGGTGAGTGAAGAAAAAACCCCCAAGATGCAGGATCTTGCTGAAAGGAATGTACATGAACAGTAGCAGGGCCAGGGTCATGTGAAGCAGGAAGACGCCGTTGTCCAGCAACGGGTCGCCCGCCACGTTGGAGAACGTGGCCAGCCCGGCGAAGTAGGACCTGGTGTCGGAGAGGTCGAAGTGTTCACTGCTGAAACGCATGATGTCGCCGGTGAACACGATGAGCCCGATCAACGCCAGCGCGAAGTAGTCCGCTACTGATGTGATCTCCCTGGCACGTTGGACAACAAGCCTTCGAACCAGGAGAACAATGGCCGTAACCAGGATGATCACCCCGGCAGCACCTCCGGCTCCCCCGGACATGGCCAGAATCGCCTGTTCACTCATTCCCATCTTCATGAAGATGGCGTCCACGTTGGTGAACACACGAAAGTGACCCACAAAGATGAGAGCCAGCACCACGTGAAACAGCCAGGCCAACACCCAGAGCCACCTGTCCCCGTGAAAAAGACTCTTGAAGAAAAGGGTCTCCTTCAGGAGGTTCTTCAGGTTGCCGGCTTCATCGGGAGGTGCCGGGTACAGGGTCATGGGGGGCGAAGCCAGCTTCTTCCACCTGGCAAGCCGGTAGAGCATACCACCGACAAACACCAGGAGCGCCAGGTATGGCAAGAACACTCCCAACAGGAACTTCAAGGCTTCCATCTTGTTTCACCTCTTGTCTTTCAGGCAGTTTTTTCAGGGTTCCTTTGTGGCTTTGGACGGGGAAACAGGACAGGTGCCCGGCCTCTGTCGCCCCACGGGAAATCGCAGCAGCAGGTCGCTCAAATCACCCAGCCCCAGGGGCTTCACGATCTTGGCGTCCACCAGCGCGTACTTGTCGTTTCCGTTGATTTCGCTGAGGACAGATGCGCTGATTGCAAGGATGATCTTCAGTCCGGGGACACGGGGATCCCCGGAGAGACTGGCCAGGAGACCTGGCTCTTCTTCTAAAAGCAAATCATGGTCCAGAAGCACAAAAGCTGGTTTGAAGCTCTGAATCAGCGCAGATGTCTGGTACGCGTTGCTGGCAAAACGAAGCTCCAGCCCCAGGTCGACGGAGTTGTCGGGTGCGCGCAGCATCCCTGCGTCGGTGGAGACCACCAGCACGCCCAGCCTGTGCCCCATCACACGCCTGTAATACAGGCAGTCCTGGCAGGAACGCGGACAAAGCCCACCCATCCCATGCCCTGTGTCACCGGGGTGTTGCATGGCGAAACACCACGAAGTACGACTCTCGTACACCTCACATCGTTGGCAGGCACTTCTCACGACTCCCTGTACAGCCAGGTACTCCCAACAACGAAGCTGGCGGTTGGAAACACAGGTGTCGGCTCCGGCACCCGCCAGATATGGTTCCAGTTCCTCGATGTGAATCCGGTAGTGGCCACCAGCGGTACGTACGGTCTTGATGCGGCCCCGGCGGATCCACTTGCGTACTGTGTCAGGCTTTACCGCACAGAGCTTTGCGGCTTGGCTGGTGGTCAACAGTTCCCGGTCTTTTCGTGACATTGCAGACCTGGCCCGCCTGGGCATGTCGTGGTATTATGCGTTCCTGAATACAGTAAGCTACATTACAGGACGCCACCAACTCTGTCAAGCCACGCGGCGTGTTTTTATTGTTTTCACGCGGATACCAGATCAAAAGGCACCACTTTGCGGGATCGGTGCGTGCCAAAATCGCGACTTGGGGGGAACACGTTTCACCGCAAGAACGCGGGGAAAACGCTAGCCGAGAAACGGCAGGCCCGCCAACCGGCAGGCTCCGCGACGGTATCCACCGGGGAAGAGCTTCCCCAGTTCTTCGAGCCCCAGCCCATTGGCAGTACAGGTCTCGAAGACCGTCGGCACGGTGCCCGTATCCCGGTAGCGGCGCCGCAGATACAGGAGGATCTTCATGCCTTCCTTTCCGGGGTGGTACGAAGAACCGCCCATTTGCTGGATGAAGTCCACGAAACCGGGATCCCACTGCCGGTGATCCTTCAAGAAACCGACCTGGTCGATATCATAAGGGGCTTTGGCCGGAGGAGCGGTTTCATAGGTGTGCCAAAGGTTCACACTGCTGATAAAATCGTAGTTTATTCCTGCTATCCGGCATGCTCCCCGGTGGTATCCGGTCGGGAACAGTCGGCGCAGGTCAGAGAGGTGCAGACGGTTTTCCATGCAGGCCACCACCAGCAACGGAATGGTGTTCTCTTCGTGGAACTTGCGACGAAGGTATTCCAGGAAGGACCAGTGTGCTGGACCGAGCCCCCCTCGTATTCCCTGGACAATGGCCATACCATTTGCAAAATCGCGATCCCACTGGTCCGGGGGGTCCAGGAAACCCCACTCATCCAGCTTGTAGCTCCTGCCCGAAAAAATGATCTCACTCAACTGGGCCTCCACCTGGAACCGGATCCAGCTCGGCGTCGGCACCGGCTCTCCACCCTGTGGCGGATTCGACGGGAAATTCCATCAAGACCCTGTGAAGCACCCCGCTCTCGATGGGCTTGTGGATCCTGGCGCTGACCTTTTCCAAGCAATCCCCTGGCAGGTCGTTACCCGGAGCAGTGAGCAGGATCAATTTCATGCCAGGAACACGACAGTCGTTGGCAAGCGCATCCAGGAGCCCGTGGTTTGAAGGCGTCAACAGCAGATCATCCACCAGGACGAACGCGGGATGGAAATCACCAACGGCCACCGATGCTTCGTAGGGCCCGGGAACCCACAACAATTCCACCGGGGGTTCGACTTCATCCAGGTTCTGCAGATCAGGGCCCGGGTCCGGCGAGATAAGGAGCACCCGGATGGAATCGCTGGTTACCCTCTGAAAATATGCGCAGTCATTGCACGACTTGGAACAGAACCGCTTCAGGTGCCCGATGTCGCAGTCCAGTCCAGCCACCTCGAAACACCAGGAGGCACGAATCCGGAACACCACGCACGCTCGGCATTCTTTTCGCACGGCGCCGTCACCGCCTCTGCCGGCCATGTACTCCCAGCATCGAAGCGGCAATGCCGGACAGTCGTTCCCCGGGGTGGCGCCTGGGACTGGTTCCTTGCCTGATTCGGGAAGATAGGGAAGAACCTGTTCCCAGGGGATCCGGTTGTGACCGCCCGCGGTCCTTAGCGCCTTGAGGCGACCACGCCGGATCCACTTGCGAACCGTGTCGGGTTTGACGGAACAAAGCTCAGCCACCTGCCCCGTGGTGAGGAGTCTGGAGGCACTGCCGTCGCCGTTGCCCATGTCCAACTCCAGCTTTGGGGACACTTTCCTCGAAGACACCTTGAGCTTGCTCCAAGACCCGTTTCCAACACAATTATCGACCCGGCACGGACAAGCCGCCTTCCTTGACTGAAGAAAACGCTAGAACACGGAAGGGGTTCTGGACTGGATAATATCGACGCTCCGTGTATACCGTCAAGCGGAGAGGGCCCTTGAACGCGGCCCGGCACTGTCCGCCCAGGGAAGCCGCCGAGATGTGGTTCCCGTGGAACTGCCGTGCCTTGCCGCGGCTTCCGGGGTTCCGTGCTCATAGAAGGTTTCGCGGTCGTTTCCCAGGAATGGAGCCGAGGATGGGAGTTGAACCCACGGCCTGCTGATTACGAATCAGCTGCTCTACCACTGAGCTACCCCGGCCCAAGGGTCGGCACCCACTATTTGAGAAGCCCCCCCCCGTCAATGTTCGAAGAACTTTCGCAATCTGTAAGAAGCAGAGAAGGTACTCCACATGGCGACGAAGGCCGGGTGTACCGGGAGACGGTCCGTGTTAGGAGCCGGACTCCGCACTCGGAGACGGGCGCGATTACCTGAAAACCTGATCCAGATTGGTCGCAGGAGCCTGTATGAGTACCAGGGAGCGTATCGAAGAGCTTGAACGGCTACGCGAAGAGGCCTCGATGGCCGGGGGGGCGGAGCGCATCGAAAAACAACACGGCAAGGGTAAAATGACCGCCCGGGAAAGGTTGCAGTCCTTTTGCGACCCCGGCACCTTCCAGGAATTGGACATGTTCGTCCGGCACCAGTGCACCGACTTCGGAATGCAGGAGCGTCGCCCTCCCGGCGATGGAGTGGTCACCGGGCACGGGCGGGTGGACGGCAGGCCGGTGTACCTGTTCGCGCAGGATTTCACGGTGTTCGGTGGCTCCCTGGGAGGAGCCTACGCCCAGAAGATCTGCAAGGTGATGGACATGGCCATGAAGGCCGGCGCTCCACTAGTGGGTATCAACGATTCCGGCGGAGCGCGCATCCAGGAAGGCGTCGTGAGCCTGGGGGGCTACGCCGAGATCTTCTTCCGCAACGTCATGGCATCGGGCGTCATCCCGCAAATCAGCCTGGTCATGGGCCCCTCGGCCGGAGGTGCGGTGTACTCACCCGCCATGACCGACTTCGTGGTCATGGTGGACAAGGGCTCCCACATGTTCATCACCGGACCACAGGTCATCGAAACGGTGACCGGCGAAAAGGTCTCCTTCGAAGAGCTGGGAGGAGCCAGGGCCCATGCATCCCGATCCGGTGTCTGCCACATCGTGGAACGGGACGAACAACAGGCCATCGAAGGTGTTCGCCACCTGCTCTCCTACCTGCCATCCAACAATCTCTCGGACCCTCCCTTCCATCCCACCGACGACCCCAATGACCGCCAGGCTCACCAACTCGACACCATCATCCCCGATGACCCTTCCCACCCCTACGACATCAAAAAAGTCATCGAGTACGTGGTGGACCACGGAGAGTTCTTCGAAATCCATTCCCAGTGGGCTCGCAACATTGTCGTGGGATTCGCCCGCCTGGGGGGGCACGTGGTGGGCATGGTGGCCAACCAGCCCAACCACCTGGCGGGCTGCCTGGACATAGACGCTTCCATCAAGGGCGCCCGCTTCGTGCGCTTCTGCGATTCTTTCAACATTCCACTCATCACCTTGGTGGATGTCCCGGGCTTCCTGCCTGGCGTGGACCAGGAACATGGTGGCATCATCCGCAACGGCGCCAAGCTCATCTACGCATATTGCGAAGCCAATGTTCCCAAGATCGCCGTCATCACCCGCAAGGCCTACGGTGGAGCATACTGCGTGATGTCCTCCAAGCACATCCGCGCCGACTTCAACTTCGCGTGGCCCAGCGCCGAGATAGCTGTCATGGGCCCGGAGGGGGCCGTGAACATCGTGTTCAGGAAAGAACTGGCCATGGCCGCCGACCAGCAGACCGCGGCGGCGGACCTGGCGTCGGAGTACCGGGAAAAATTCGCCTCTCCCTATATCGCCGCCGAACGCGGCTACATCGACGATGTCATCCGCCCCCGCGACACCAGGCCAAGGCTGATCCTTGCACTGGAGGCGATCATCGACAAGAGGGAACACCGCCCCGCCAAGAAACACGGCAATATCCCACTTTGATGCCAGGGCCATCCTCACTGGCATGCTCTGCAAGAGCCCAAACGGAACCCCGATGGAACGAAAACTCTCCCCACACCACCGCCGCCTCCTGCTTCTGGCCGCTTCCATCGTTCACCTGCTGGACGAATCCACAACGCGGAACGAACCCCGTTACCGCTGGCGCAGGGGCAGGCAGGACTGGGAATGGAACCCCAGGCACGGCGGCCAGGCATGGCGTCTCCACGCTCGTACCAACTCCCGCCTTCCCGGGCAGAGCTGACCTTCAACCCCCAGGAGCCAAGACATGCAGAGCCGGCGTGTTCAGATAACTGATACGATCCTCCGGGATTCACACCAGTCCCTCATCGCCACTCGAATGCGCATCGACGACATGCTCCCCGCCCTGGAGCAGCTCGACAAGGTGGGGTACTACTCGCTTGAAATGTGGGGAGGCGCCACCTTCGACGTGTGCATGCGCTTCCTCGATGAGGATCCCTGGGAACGCCTTCGCACCATCCGCAAACACGTTAAGAAAACCAGGCTCCAGATGCTCCTGCGCGGGCAGAACCTGGTGGGCTACCGTCACTATCCCGACGACGTCGTGGACGCCTTCGTGGAAGCAGCACGGGAAAACGGCATCGATGTTTTCAGGATCTTCGACGCCTTGAACGATATCCGCAACCTGGCCCACTCCATGCACGCAGTACGGAGAGTGGGCGGAATCGTCGAGGGAAGCATCTCCTACACCGTGAGCCCCGCTCACACGATCGATGGATTCGTAGAGTTCGGCAGGCAGCTCAAGGATGAAGGCGCCGAAATCATCTGCATCAAGGACATGGCCGGGATGATCTCGCCAAAGGCCACCATCGAACTCATCACCGCGCTGAAGTCGGAGCTGGCCCTCCCCATTCATCTTCACACCCATTGCAGCTCCGGAATGGCGCCGGCCAGCTACCTGGCGGCCTGTCAGGCCGGGGTGGACATCCTGGACTGTGCGCTCTCACCCTTTTCCTGGGGAACATCCCAACCTCCCACGGAGAGCATTGTGGGTGTCCTGGCAGGAACACGCTGGGACACCGGACTGGATCTGGAGCAGCTCTCAGTGCTGGCCCAGCACTTCCAAAAAGTACGCCAACGCTACCTTCCCATTCTCGATCGCCGCTCCGAACGTGTGGATACCCGCATCCTGCAACATCAGATCCCCGGCGGAATGCTGTCCAACCTTCTCTCGCAGCTCAAGGCACAGAAGGCCGAGGATCGCTTTCAAGAGGTACTCCACGAAACAGCCCTCGTACGACGGGATCTTGGCTACCCACCCCTGGTCACCCCCACGAGCCAGATTGTTGGTACACAAGCCGTGTTCAACGTCATACTCGGAGAACGCTACAAGACCGTCACCAAGGAAGTCGCAAACTACCTCAGGGGCCTGTACGGGCGCCCACCCGCCGCGGTCGACCCTGAACTTCGACAAAAGGTGCTGGGCGATGAACAGCCCATCCTCTGTCGACCAGCAGACCTCCTGGCTCCCGAAATGGACCAGCACAGGGAGGTCGCGCAAAAGTGGAACGACACCCTGGAAGAAGCCCTCTCCTGTGCCCTGTTCCCAACGGTGGCCGCGGCCTTCCTGGACGCCCGTGCCGCCGGTACGGCTCCGCCCACCACGGAAGCCCCTCCCGAGGACAACCCTTCCATGGGGCAGCAGCTTCAGGCCGAAGCATCAGACGACGCCCGCGAGATCACCCTGGAGTTGGAGGGCAAGAGCAGCACGCTGCAGGTGGAACGGCCAGGCTCCGGCACAATCCGGATATTCCTCGACGGTACCCCCTACGACGTACATCTACGCAGCAGGTCGAAGCACCGTCGATCCAGGCCTTCCTCGCTGGATGCAAGTGGTGACGGCCTGATCAGGAGCGAAATGCCAGGCACCTTGCTCGAATACCGGGTCGAGCCCGGCCAACCGGTCAAAAAGGGACAGGTGGTGGCAGTCCTTGAAGCCATGAAGATGCAAAACGAGCTTCAAAGCCCCGTGGATGGCGTCGTGGACAGCCTCCATGCCAAGGCAGGAGCAAACCTGGATGCCGGGGAGCCCATTCTGGAGATCACTCCAGCAGCAAGCTGAGGCGCCGCCGAATCGGAACGGCGTTTTGTGCCCGACCAACCACCGAGCCCGCCGGGGAAACAAGACGAGAGCGGCGTCAGCGCATGTTCCAGATGATCAGGCGGGTGGGGAGGTGTCGTGGTTTTCGGCAGTGTCAGCGGTGTCGGATGGGCTCGCGGTGTCAGGTGGGCTCGCGGTGTCAGGTGGGCTCGCGGTGTCGGGGCCCGTGCCCGTGTCTCCTGTTTGAGAATCGCCTTCCTGGGATTCCATCTCGGGTTCCCAGTCCACCGAGACGCTGAAGCGACCGTCGTGGTCGGTGAGAGCCGTGGCATATAGCTGATTCTGCTCGTCGCGCACTTCCAGCAAGGCCTGGATGACGGGCTGGCCGTCCTGGAGTAGCTCACCTGAGATCTCCTGGCCCTGGTCCAGGTAGAGGTCTTCGGCCAGGTCGCCGGGCATTGACTTCACGTTGAGCACTGCCCCGGAGTCGGCGCTGGGGGGAGTCACCGTGAAAAGCATCTCGGTGTCGGGCAGGGACACCTGGAAGGAACCGGCTTCATCGGTCATGGCCAGGTAGGTGAAGTTCTGGTAGCCCAGTTGGGTGGCGACGATGGAAGCCCCCACGATCACATCTCCGTTGTAGCTCCTGATCACGCCTTCAACCGGGAAGAAACCTTCCAGCGATACCTGCCCCAGGTCCACCACGGAGTCGCCTTCCTGGATGTCGTAGACCCGAGTAGTGGGAGAGACGTCAGTTCCATAGGGCGGAATGAACTCGATGGAATAGGTACCCGGCAGGATGCGTGCGCTGTAGTAGCCATAGCGATCCGTATCGGTGTCCAACTCCAGGGTGGCGTCGGGGTTGCCTTCGATTTCGATGGAGTTGAACTTGATGGTTACGTCGTCCACCCCGTTGCCATGGTTGTCCATGACCTGCCCGGCCACATTGATGGCTTCCAGGAATCCGTACTCGGCATCCACCTCGACGCCCGAATCACCCGTGAGTTGGAGATCCTTGCGCATGGTCGGGATGTAACTGGCTTCTTTGCCGGAAAAAACGATGGTATAGTCGCCCGGCAAGGCTCTTGCCATGTAGTATCCCCCACTGTCGGTGGAGACCGCCGTGCCCTCCGTTCCCGTTTCGTCGTCCACGAGGTGCACCTGTACGGAGCCCAGGGGCAGATCCGCCGACCCCATGCTCACACGACCGAATACAGGCACACCGTAGTCCAGGGAGATATTTAGAAACTCGTTTTCGACGAAGCTCTGCTGAGTGTAAACCGCGAAGGGCAGGTCGGCGGGGTTTTCGGGCACAACCGAGAGCACGTAATCGTCGCCAGGTGGGATCTCCAGGTCAAAACTCCCCAGCTCTTCGTCGGTCCGAGAAGCACCCGACATCACGGTACCTTCCGTGTAGGCCGAAACCAGGGCATCCACCGCCACAAGCTGGCCAGGTACCGTGATACTGAAGTAGGGTGTGGCGTCCCAGCCGGTAACCAGACCTCGGATCTGCAACGATGACTTCATGTCCAACTGTAGATCCGTCCAGTCCTTGGTGGGCACCATGAAAGACTGTGGAAGGAGGTTTTCGCTCTGGCTGGAAGGAAACACGTCTATGCGAAGCCGATTGGTGATGACGGTGTCTTGTTCGCCGGAGTCGAAGGCGCCTTCCTCGCTGGTCTTGGCCATGTCGAACTCGGCACAGGATGCAAACGCCACGGTCATCGTGAGCAGAAAAAGCAGTCGTTGGCAGTGGGTCCACATCAGATCACCACCAGTATCCAGCTATGGGTTGTGCGGTCACCGGACCCATCCGATACCATGCACTGAAGTTGCTCTCCATCCACCACGTCGTCGGTGGAAATAGTAACCTGGCTGTTCTGGAACTCCCCGCTGTAGGTGGTGACGGCCGTGCCGATCACACCGCTCCAACTCCCCTCCCAGAAGAACTCCAGCAGGTCGTCGTCGGCATCCACGGCTGTGACGTAGACCTTGTTGACCCCGGCTTCCAGACAGAAGGCATCGCTGCCGTACAGGGACAGGGTTTCGTCATCGCAAAACAGACTTCCGTCCGACCATGAGATTATCTCGGGAGGATTGTTTTCCGGATCGATGAGCACCATGGACCCCGTGTAGAAGCAAGCATTCGCCAATATACACATGCAAATGGCATACCAAAACGCCATCACTGGCTTGCCAGGGCCTTTGTGGCAGCCTCGACAACCTGGCGCCCCGAAGGTTGATGCTCCAATGGCTGGCATGGAGGTCATGGTTCCCTTGGCATATGGACCACCGCTCCGGCGTTGATCTTTTCGATATTGTACTCCAACAGGATATCATCGGGACAACGATATGTAATCCTGTGTCGGGCCCGTGGATCCGGCAGGGTAAAACGCCTGCCCAGCGAGGCCACCGTTCCCAGGCGCACACCATCGAGTTCCACCACGCAAGCCTGGAGGACACCCCGACCCACGATGACCGTAGCCGGCTTCAACTTGAGCGATATTCCGCGTATGACCTTGTATTCTCCAGGAGCAACCGAAAAGCTCAACTCCTCGTCTTCGGAAAAATCGTTCCTCAGCAACAAAATATGCTCTCCGGGACTGAGCTGCACCGGGTCGCGCCCGGTGATACCCTTGTACTCACCATCCACGTAGATCTCGGCCCAGGTCGTACTGTCGAGAACCACTCGAAGAGTCGCCGGGAGATCTCGCTCTTCCTGTAGAGACCGGGAATCCTCCCTGCCCGCCGTGGCGTCTTGCAAGGTCTGCGCTTTTTCCTTGATGGCCTTTGGTGGGCTTGGCCTTGGAAAAGAATGAACGCTGTTTCCCGGTGGAGCACCCGTGGGCTCGGCAAGCCCCGCCATGCCGTCCGGGAGCGTGGCCCCATTCCGTTTCGTGTTCCCGGCGTCCCCAGCTCTGTTGTTTTCAGCAACGTTGCCCCCGGAAGCGTCGTTCCCACCGTTGCCCGGAGACGATGGCTGGGGAAGGACAGCCTGTGCTGCCGCCGGCAGCGGGTCTTCGGTCCCACGGGAACTCCGCGCCTCCAGGGAAGCAGCTCCGTTCACTGGTGGGGGGCCTGAGCCGGTCTGGCCTGCACCTGATACGGCGTTGCCCTGAGACCTGTGATTGGGGTTGATAAACCAGAAAAGAACCAATCCCATGAGGCCCACGATGGCCGCAGCCGTGGCGAAGTGGACCCGGCGGACCGGACGCCTGGAGGCGTCGGTGTGCAGGCCCTGGACCAGGTTCATGACTTCGCTGTTGTCGGGGTCCATGGCCAGGAGGCGGTTGAAGATGCGCAAGGCCACCAGGTGTTCGCCGTTCTGCAGCAGTGCACGGCCTTTTTCCAACAACAGGCCTGTCAGGTGGCGGTCCAGGTCGGTCCGATAGCTGTCAGGATCAGTGATAAGCCGATGAAGAGCCCAGGTTTCGGAATCGGGGTTCACGCCCCCTAGTTCCATGGTGGCCAGCAGGCCTCGCTTGACATCGGCGGTGGACTGGTAGCGGCAGAGGGGATCGGTCTGGAGCAGGTGTTCGACCACGTCGGCCATGGCGTGGGAGACTTCGGGGACCACCTCGATGAGTTCCGGGCGAGCGCCGTCGATGATGTTCCGGAGGATCACGCTGGGGTTGCCCCCCGTGAAGGGCAACTGCCCCGATACGAGGTAGAAGAGCACGGTGCCAAGGCTGAAGAGGTCGCTTCGCGCGTCTACGTCGCGTTCCGTCGCGTGTTCGGGACTCATGTACGCCGGGCTGCCCACGAGGGCACCGGTCATGGTCATCTGGCTGTCCTCCAGAAAACGGGCAATCCCGAAGTCCATCAATTTCAAGGTGCCGTCTTTCCTCAACATGACGTTCTCGGGCTTGAGATCCCTGTGGACTATTCCCCTGTCATGGGCGTATTCCAGCGCATCGGCCAGGTAGTATCCGATGAGAGCGGCGGCCTCGGAGGGTATCCGTCCGTACTGATCCATGAACTCCTGCAAGGTGAGGCCGTCGATGTACTCGGTGACTATGTAGCAGTCCTCGGACTCAACTCCGGAATAGTCGAATATACGCAGGATATTTGCGTGGTCCAGGTGCTCGATGGCGCGAGCTTCACGCGCGAATCGCTGCCGATTTCGCGTGGAGGATGAAAGATGCGGATGAAGCACCTTGATGGCCACTTCCCGACCAAGGGTGAGATGGCGCCCACGGTACACGGTGGCCATTCCGCCTTCGCCCACCTTCTGCAGGATCTCGTACTTGTCCAGAACGGTACCAATCACACCACACCCGAATCCACTCTGTCTTCCGCCATTTTCCGAATAGGCAACCCGCGTGGAATGGGTATCTTGGTCACGATCTCTCCATACCACGTCGCAGGAAGTGAAGACCCGCGATCCAGGCTCCCGGCTCGCGGGTTCATGTTAACCCGTTCCCATCCGGTATCTGCTCCCGCCGCGGGAGCAGCTCCCCAAGCACTTCGATATCTGCCGGGGGCATCGGAATACCGTGGAGATCCGGACCCGAGACCCAGGCCAGGCTGTCGTGGAAAAGTGCGATGGGATCACCCAACAGGCGTACCCGGTAACAAACCAACAGCAGGCTGCCCTGCTGGCTGGAGCCGATTCTTTCGCCCATCACGGCCCCGACGCCCAACTCCTCGGCCAATTCCCGGAGCAGTGCCGTGGAATCGTCCTCACCCGGCAAAACCTTGCCCCCGGGAAACTCCCACATGCCTCCATGCCTGGAAAAAGCGGGGCGCCGAGCCACCAGGAAGTACCCTTCCCAGGTTATGACAGCGGCCACCACCCTCGTGTGACCCGGTAATCCATCTGCCACGCTTTTCCGCTGGGGAGACAAACACATCAGGCTGCCCCAAGAACGGAATGGAAAACTGCCAGAAGGGACACTGTCAGAAACAGCACAGCGTTCAACTGAACATGGCGGACCACGCGGCTTCTGGCCGACATGTACGCGGTCGGGTCGGAGGGCGCCTCCGCGTCATCCAGGCGCCTCAGCGGCTCCAGGGTCCAGACTTCCAGGACCGTGTAGCTTACCCATAGAGCCAGGAACAGCATGTGCTTGGCAAACAACAGCCCTTGCTCCGCGCTGCCCCAGGCCCAGGTGAAGCTGCCGTTCTGCAGGTAGAAGACCAGGATTCCCCCGAGAATGGCAGCTCCGAAGCCCAGCCCCGATATCGGCCCCATCGCCCTGTAGACCCTGTCCACATGCCACGGGGAGAGGCCGCCCAGCTTCTTGGAGAAGGGCATGATCAACGCGAAACACAACAGCGGCCCTCCGTAGAACAGGACTCCCGTTACATGCAGGACAAGCGCCACGTATTCCCTGGACAATTCTGACCCTCACATCTCGAAGGTCCATGGCCGGCCATGGCCCATCTTCGAAGGATTCATGGCTGCCCGGTACATGATTCACCGGTGCAGATGAGATATGTCACTTTACTTGTATATCGCACCCAGCATTTCGAGGTGGTGAATGTCGACCTGGGAGTTGATCCACGAATCTCAAAAAATTATGGTCAAGGCCGAGACATGGCTGGAGGCTCTCCCCCGTGCCCTGGCCCACTCCGGCCAGGATCCCGCGATGATCACACGGCTTCAGATCGACGTACAGCCGGGAAACCGCGTGCACATCCGGGACATGCAGGAGGGCACCACCATGCTTCTCCAGCCGGCCAAGGACACCGGGAACGTCCCTCTCGACTGTAGCATCTTCTCCGCGCCTCCCGACCTGCTTCCAGACGACATCGAAACGGAATCGGCATCCCCGCCACCCCCACGCCCCCCCCCGGCCCCCCCCCGGCCGCCCCATTCCACCCATACGGCCCCCAGCGCGCCATGGAGGCCCTCTCCCCCCAGATCCCCCACTCTGCCATCCAGCGGCAAGACGCCAGCTTCTCCAGGAGCCGTCTCCACCCGACCCCACCAGTCACAGGCCCCTGCGGACGGCGCCACGCCAACGCCAAGGCAGCAGAAACCCAGCCCCCGAAGGCGCCAACCCCGCCGGCACAGACTGCCCACGCCCCGCTCACCCCTCACGGCCATAGCCGCCCCCATCGCGCCATCCCTGGCCCAGGCCGCGACATCACGATCTCGACAGGTCCATCCACCAGGAACAAGGTCCCCCTCCTCCGCCAAGACCAGCCCGACAGCCACCACAGCGACACCGACCGCCCCACCTTCGCCCCCGACACCTCCACCCGAAGACACTCCCGAACCGCCCGACGCCAGCCTGGCACCAGCCGCCCCTGGCCTGGGCCGGGCGGCTGTACCGGCATCTTCACCCGCATTGCCTCCGGACTCAAATGCCCCCCAGGCAAGCCCCCTCCTCCCGCGCCAGCCAGGACAGGCCCATGCCCCCTCGGCCCAACCAGCGCCGACTTCTTCACATACGGCTGCACCAGAGATCTCCGTGCCGGCTCCGACCCCGCAAGCCAGGTTGTCCTCACCGCAGGTTTCGACACCCCAGCCCGACAGAAGCGACAAGGCACACAGCCCGGCGACACCACCGGCTCCTCCACCGGGGATCAGGACCACCGTCCCGGGAACAGCCACGACAAGCCACCAAAAGCTGCCAATACACCCGAAACCCACCACCGGAGCGAAGCCGACGGAAGCCCAGCAGACCTCCGAACCACCAACCAGGGCGAAGCCGACGGAAACCCAGCAGACCTCCGAACCACCAACCAGGGCGAAGCCGACGGAAACCCAGCAGACCTCCGAACCAGAAATCTGCGTCGTGGAACCAACGGGACTTGACCCCCAACCGGAATTGATCGAAAGCGATCCCGAGCCGGGCATATCCGAGCCCCAACTCTGGTGGGCCCCGGCAGCTTCACAGACAGCATCTCCCGAGGCCATCGTTGAAGAACCCCAGCAGCAGCCTGAACCGGAACCCAGCGCCGAGGAACCCACTGACGATCCCACCTTGTCGGAACTCCTGGAGACCGACGACCGCCAGCTCCCTTCGTCAGAGATAATCACTCTCGACACGGAAGACATGGAGACCTTCGAAGATGCTCCATCCCCCCCCCCCAGCTCGCTCCCCTCCGCGCCAGACAAGGGGCGGCAGCCCCATCCGCGGAAGCCCAGGAGCAAGAGCACCCGTTGCCACCGGATTTACCTGCCTCCTCCGCCCAGGAACGACTTCCACCCGGCTTCGGTGAAGATCAACCGTACATGGATGATCTTCTGGACGTTCCCCTTCCGGAAGCCCGCCCCCCTGAAGATCCCGACGAATGGCTCTTCGATACCAGCATGGCCATAAACGAAGCCACCGATGTCCCCGAGGCCGCCAGAAGAGCCCTGCAGGTGCTGCTGGACCTGGTGCTATGCGATGCGGGCTCCGTGTTGTACGGCGATCCCAACGCCAACGACCTGACCTTCATCGCCGCCGCCGGACCTTCCGCAACCAAGCTTGCCGGCTTGAAAGTACCCATCGAGCGCAGCGTCGCCGGTTTCTGCCATCGCACCGGCTGGGGACTGGTGGTCAAGGAAGCATACGAAGATCCCAAGTTCATGCGCGATGTGGATGAATTCACCGGCTACCAGACCCGCTCCATCCTGGCCGCACCCATCCGAACGACCGAGGGGGCGATATACGGGTGTGTCGAGCTTCTGAACCCCCAGTCCGATTTCCAGGAATGGATGCTTGACGCCGCACAGAACATCGCCACGATCCTGGCCGGCTACATCCATTCCCAGCTCATGGGCGACGACTGAACAACCAGGCCGGGACATTTCAGGGAGCAGGGCCGGGGAGTTCATCGTCACGGCGAGCCAACTCCAGCCGAAGCGCGTACTCCTCGGTCCACGCGGCCCTCTCTGCAGAGGTGGCTCGTGGCTCTGGAATTGCGTAGAGCACCGACGACGCTGTTTCTGCCAATGGCAGGCCCAACAGGCTCTCCAACTCCGTGGTGAGAGGATCGGGCAGTGGGTCACGCCCCCCCAGGGAACCCACGAGCACCATGGAAAACCCCGCTTGCCGCAAGACATACAGGTCCCCCCGGTAGTCTCGAAGCTGTGGCATGGGCTGCCGTAGCCATGCAGCCTCCAGATCCTGGACCATCTTGAGGGAGTCTGCCAGCAACTTTCCGTCTCGCACGAAAAACTCCAATCTCTCGAGCGGGACAGCCTGGATGGGGTGCTGGTGGACCATCTGGGCAGCCATGGCCCTGAAACGGTTTTCCTGGTCGGCCCGCCAGGCCAGAGGCAGGTCCAGTACAGCTCCGCTGTTTTCTGAAGAAACCCCCTGCAAGTGCGAGAAGTCGGGCAACGAAAAGGTGGGCAGAGGCCATGGCAGCAGTTGTCGAGCCTGCACGTCCAGGGCGTTGGAAGCCATCAGGAAGGCCAACACGACCCGCCATCTTCTTGATAGACGCCCATCGATGGCCATGGCGGCCACGGCCACGACAGCCACTACGGACAGGGCCAGGAAACGCACCGGGAAATTCACCGGCTCACCCCAGTACCCCAGCAGCCGGTTCAGGTACAGAAAAGGCATTGTCACCTGCTGGACCTGGCCGGAGGCGTCCACGCGCTGCCACTGGGCCCCCATGGCGAGCAGCAGCCCCAGGAAAAACAAGACGACCCAGGGAGCTGATTCCCGCGGACGACGAAGCAACCCCAGGGTTGCCGCCAGAAGAAGAGGCAGTCCCAGCAAGCGCCCCCCCCCGTAGGCCAGGAGTTCCCTGGAACCACTGCTTCGTTCCCCGGTCCTGCCACGCACCAGGTCAGCCGGTTCCAGGCGGGCAGATTCCGAGTCGGTGACGGGCTGCCCGTGGCCCTCCTGGAACACGTAGCGGACGAGCCCCACGCCTGGGCGTTCATCGATCCCGTAGGATCCTGAAAAGGTATGCACGACCGGCACCACCAGGGCCGTTGCGATGAAGGCGGCCAGCAGGAGCAGAGCAGCAGTCCTGAGCCTGGAACCCCGACGGAACAGTGCAAAAAGACCCAGCACGAACATGCCCAGAGCCAGAAACAGCCCCAGGTAGAAACAGGCGAAGGTGGTAAGTGCCAGGAAGCCGCCAGTCAATGCAGCCCAACGCCACCCGGCTCCGTCCAGCAAGCGAAGCATGATGAGAAAACCCAGGGGCAGCAGCCACAGGTGCTGCAGCTCCCACACCCCCACTTCGATGGTGAAGAGGGAGAACGCGGAGCATTGCAGCAACAGACCGGTCATGTGGGCGGCCAATGGGCTCCGAGAGAGGCGGTGGCCCAGAAGCCCGGCGAAGAACCCGTTGAGAGTCAAGTTCGCCAGGGCCAGGATATTGGCCGTGGCCACCAGGGGGACAGGCCACATGATGGCGGCCATCACGCCGTTCAGGGGCTCGATGGGCCACAGGTCCAACCCCGAGGGGAAGTTGATGTAGTCGGTGGCGAAGGGTATGGCCCGGTCATAGGCGATGACCCGACGCATCCACCACAATGTCCACAGGTGCTTCATGGTGTCGGCGTCGGGTGAACCCAGGACCACTCCGTTGAGCCTGGTGACAACAGGCCAGGTGAGGACCACACTCAACACCAGCGACTGCCCCAGAAGGGCGAAAAATGGGCGCAGCTTTCTCATGTAGAATCGTTTTCCCGGGGTTCCAGCCCTGACTGTAGCTTGCCGGGCTCGCCTTGGGTATTCCACCCGGGCCCTGAATGCAGTTCCACACGAGTGACAGGAATCCCATGGTGTTATCCTGGTACCATCCAGGACGGCTATTCCATGCTTGCTCGAAAGACGCTCTCGCGTACTCTGCCTCCGGCTCTCCTGCTGGGCTCCAATGCGGCGATAATCCTCCTGGCCCTGTATTTCCGCCAGA
The DNA here is from genome assembly GCA_024276675.1 of Myxococcota bacterium. Lineage (GTDB taxonomy): Bacteria > Myxococcota_A > UBA796 > UBA796 > JAFGLY01 > JAJRWT01. Next base: position 139,183 of record JAJRWT010000063.1, read on the forward strand.
CGGTCGTGCCAGGCTGGAAAAAGGGCCCACTCATCGATCCGGCCGCCCCCTACGCTCCGGAAAACGCCACGCTGCTCTTCGCCCTCTCTGCCTGCCTCGCACTGGATGTCTACCTGCTGTTGGCCTACCTGTGGCACCGGCGCCTGAAGAAACGTTGGTGGGCACCCTGGTTGCTGCTCCTGTCTTCCCTGCTGGTGTCCGAGCTTTTCGTTCGCGCCTACCTGGCCGTGGACATGGTCACATACTTCCGACCACACCCCACCCTCCACTGGGTGGTCCGCCCCAACCTGCACAACTTCAAAAACCTGAAGGGCGGGGGCACCATCAGCACCAACCGAGACGGAATGCGCGAAGTGACGGTACCCACGACCAAGGGTCCCGACGAGTTTCGCATCCTGGTTCTTGGAGACTCCTCCAACTTCGGCCACGGCGTGGAAGGGAACGAGACGTGGTCGTCGGTCCTGCAGGATTTGCTGAATGAGCGTCACCCCGGACAGCAAATACAGGTACTCAACGGCTCCTGCCCTGGATGGACCACGTTCCAGGCGGTGGAGTTCATGCGGGAAACCGGCCTCCGCTACCACCCCGATGTCGTGATCGCCGGTTTCAACAACGATCCCGGCCCCGATTACCTGGGCGACCGCCAGAGGCTCCTCCCGGAAGGGCCGGTTCGCTCTCTCAACGGAACCCTCTTCCATCTCGAAACCTACCTGCTGGCCAGAGAGGTCGTTCTTTCACTGCTGCGCCGCTACTCCCAGGCAGAGAGCCAGGTCTATTCGGCTCGGAATGCGGGCCAGGAACCCACCTATGGCAACCTTCCGGAACAGGAGCAGAGCCACCTGGTGCCCAGGGTGCCCCTGGACGAGTTCATCCAAAACCTCCGAACACTGGCGACTCCGGGGCAGGGAACGCTGGGGACCCAGGCGGAGCCCTACACATTCGTCTGGATGAACATGCCGGTCAACCGAACACAACCGGAGTTGGTGGAGCGTTACGTAAACCAACAGTACCGAGACAACGCCCATCTCCTGGCGAAGGAGCTTGGCTTCCTGGTAATCGACGTGGACAGCGCCTGGCGAACCCAAGACGCCGACGACCTGTTTCTACCCGGGCATGTCTTCCATCCCAGCGCAAAGGGCCACCGTCGCATAGCGGAGCAGGTGGAACGGTCGCTGTTGGACTCCAACCTGGTCCCAGGGCTGTCGATGATCGGTTCCGCGCAGCCCGAAAGGCCCCTTCCGCGCATGGCTGCCGGACCATCTCGAACCAACGATGCCCCTTCGGAGCCAGACCACCTGGTGCTGGGCTTTTCCTCGCTTACCCCGGTCCACGCCCACATCGGCCTGGTGCTCGAGGATCACCCGGAGATAGCCCGGGATCTCGATTTCGACCTTGAACTTCGTGACTACCGCTCCGGCAGGGCCCAGGGCGAAGACGTGTCCAGAGGCGTCCTGGATGCCTTTTTCACCTGTGAAGTGCCGGCCGTGCAGATGCTACGAAGCCGCCCCGACACCAGGATCATCGCTTCGCCCGGCTCTCTGGGCAGAATAGCCGTAGTCGCCAAGTCCTCCAGGACCACCTCGCTCGAAGCTCTGAATGGAAGCAAGGTTGGCCTGGTTATGGGCTCGACCCCGGCGATGGACTGGAAAACATGGGGTGGAGACATCCAGGCACAGGTCGTGGCACTCAGGACCGAAGAACTCTTTGAAGCCCTTGAAACCAACCGGGTGGACGCCATAGCAGGCTGGGATCCCTGGGTGGAGGACTGGCTGGCAAGATCCAATGGTGGCATGAAGATCCTGTCCCAGAGAAGTTTCCGTTCGGAGCTGGCGGTGAGCATGCCCTGGGCCCAGGTGGAAAACGACCGTGCCTCCAGGCTGGTGCAGATGGTGGCCAGGGCCCTCTCCACGGCGGCAGCCCACCGTCCCCTCTACGACGAAGCGGTGGCCGACCTGTCCGGCTGGCCCCTGGAAGTGGTAAAGGCTGTGGCGGATCGCAACTCCAACCTTTCAGGCCAATCCACGGACATGTCGCTGACCGACCTGGACCGAGACTCCATGGAAAGGGCAATTGCCTTTCTGGGAATCACGGGCGCCACGGCAGAACAGTTTTTTGCTCCGGAACTACTGGCCGAGCCGCCTCCCCGGGAATCTCAGCCCACAACACCAGGGAAACCCTGACCCATGGAACCAGGCAGCGCCCTGTGGAGAACACTCCGCGCCCTGAAACCAACGGAACCCGGAAGAGCGGTACTCCTGCTGGCGTGGTCCGTGTGGGTCTGGTGGGCGGTGCTTCCCGAATGGAGCGGTCGTCGAGCCGACCCCCAGAGAACCATCGACCGAACCAGGCTCAGACTCGACTACGAAGCATCCTACGGTGCCGGCTGGCTGACCCGGCACCTTCGCTCCCAGGGCCGCCTGCCAACAGACATTCCAGCCAATCCATCGGCGGCGGGCAACCGAAAGGTCATCCCATATTGCCCATCACCGGGTGATCCGCTCATCTCCAACCTGGCCGACTGGGCCATATGCGAGAGGGAAAAGAAGGTCCGGGCGCTGGCACGGGATCATTCCCTGGAGATCCCCGATGGCGGCTGGAGCACGGAATCTCTCTTTCCCGACATTCCACCTCTCATCGGCCCTCCCCTGCCTGCGGACCCCGGCACCCCTGCCCACGGGAATCCCTGAAGCACCGCAGGGATGGGCTCCGGTTCAAGGGCCGGTGTAGCCCATGGGCAGCTCGGATTCCTGGAATGGCATGTCCCTTGGGAGCGGAATCACCGCGTAGAAGTCGGGAGTTCGCAACACATCGCCCAGATGTACGGCATCGGGGTAGGTGTACCCGGTGCTGATCCTGGCTCCCGAAGAGAACACCCTGTCATCCAGCCACATGGTCCCGGGCGGTGGATTCCACGCGCCCACGTGGACCGCCACCCATCCTGTCATGAGCAACAGCGCCACGGCCCCCACCGTGGACCAGACGAGCCAGCGCAGGAGCCGTGGTAGCAACGTGACCCACGCAAGCGCCAGAACCGAAGCCGCGGGCGCCATGCCCAGCAGGTAGCGGGCCTCCTTGTTGTCGGACAGGTTGATGAGCAGGAAGGCCAACAACAACGATGCCATGACGGGCGCCAGGCTACGGCGCAGATCCGCACGCCAGGACGAAAACAACCATCCGGCCAGCAGCAGGTGGAGCCAGCTCCTGGGAAGTATTCTGCCCATGGCCCAGGGATAGTAGAGCCACCCGGCCAGGCTGTTGGCTGCGGGATCGCCTTCGGCCACTCCGCCTTCCGTCGAGAAACTGGCGATTCCTATGAGAACCCGGTCCAGGTGCGTGACGTACCATGTGCCGGCGAGCCAGGTGGCTGCGATGGCTGCCGCCCCCAGGGACAGGGGTACCACGAGCGATGGGAGACGCCGTGCCATGAAGACCAGAAGCAGAGACGTCAAGGCCAGCAGGTGCCACCAAGGGGTCAACGAGTCATGGGAGATCAGGCTCCCGATCACGGGAACAGGTGGCTTGAAGCTATGACTCAACCATTCTGATAGCCATGTGCCCAGTGCGGACAAAAGCAGCGCCGAAGAGATCAGAAGCAACAACGCCACAGTAGAAGCCAGCATGGGCCGCTTGCGACCAAGTCCGGCCAACCACGCGGCAAGAACCCAGATGAAGGCCCCCAGCAGGTAGATGCCTGCTATGAACTTGGCCAACAGCGCAAGTCCGAAGGCCAGCCCGCACAACAAAGCCCACCAGGGGCGAGTGAAGCCCCGGGATCCTACCAGTGCCCACAGGCAGAGCGCCACCATCGCGGTCATGGGCAGGTCCAGGAGGAACTTGTGCGACAGAGAGAGCACCAGCGGCCAACCGGCCACCATTACCGCCGAGCCCAGACCAGGCCCGGGGCCGCCAATGGCGTTTCCCAGCCCGTAGGTGGCCAGAACCAGGACAAACAACCAGGGCCCGATGGACAGAGCGGCGGCATCGAAGGAGAATCCGCCCTGGAGAAGCGACGAGAGGGCTGCTCCCAGGTGGACCAGTGGGGGGAAGGCGGTTTCCATGGAATGAAGGCGCTCCAGCAGGCTCGCGAAGCCCCCCTCGTGCTACGCCCGGTAGAGCGCCTCGGCCTTGGTGATGTGGTGCCAGTCATCCGAGTCGGGAGGGCCCTGGTCCCAGAGAATCCACAGTGCTTGCAGCACCCAGGACGACAAGGCCAGGAGCAGGGCCAGGATGGCGGGCAGAGGCGAAGCCCCGGCATGCCCACCAGGCCTGCCGTCCAAGCCGCCCTCCCGGTGTTGGTCCCGTTCAGTCCCGCTCGTTCCCCGGCTCATTCCGGTCCTCCTGCCGCTGGTTCTCCAAAAGCTCCTGTACAGGCCGTTCCCTGGGCACGGCGAGCAGGTGCGCCAGCAGTCCCCCGGAATGTACCGTGGTCAGCACGGAGGCACGTTCCAGGATCCACTCATCCATGGCCCGCCTCAAAGTGCCGATCTCCAGCTCCGAGTCCTTCTCTACCACCACGTAGGGAATGGGACCTTCACCCTTGCACTCCCTTGCCACGAGATCCAGGCAATCTTCGTAGGCAACCTGGTCCGCCCTGAAGGGACAGGGCATGAGTGGACAGAGCGCCCTCCCGGCAAACGCGTTTATCTCCCTGACCGGGCAGACAGCGCCTCCCCCTCCGGGGAAAAACTCGCGCATGCTCAGTCCCATTTCCCGCACCGCAAGATCCCTGGCCCTGGGAGCCAACGGAGCCCTGTGACTCCAGTTCTCCTTCACCGTTCCCAAGCCCAGCAACAGGCAGGGCAGGGCCGCCAACAGACCCTTGCCCCGCAGCCCGGCCATCCGGAAAACCAGCCATTCCGCTCCCGCCCCAATGCTGGCCGCAGCCCTGCTCCACAACAGGATGACGAACGGGAGCAGGTTGTAGGAATAGCGCTCGGGGGCTCCGGCAGCGGCCAACAGTGGAAGCGGGACCAGGCAGGCCAGGAGTACGACACCACAGCGAAGGTCCGTCGTGCGCAGCCATTCCACGACGTTCCAGTCCTCGATGCTGCCGCGCATGGTCGGCGCATGGACCTCCGGCGTTGCGCGGTGGGTTCGGCCCGCACGACCGGCCCTTCGGCCCGAGCTTTCCCGACGGCTCCTTGGGGCAGAGTCGACACCAGCACGGCCCAGGCCCACTCCCAGCACTCCCAGCCAGGGCAGGGCCAGCGCCAGCCACCATGGAAGGAACCATGGGCGGAGGGCCACTGTCACCGTACCCACCGCTCGCTCCATGGCACCCCCCAGTCCGGCCCGAAAAGTTGACATGGCCGCGGGACTCAAGCCCCCTGTCCCAACTCCGCTGGCTGCGCCCGGAGCCACGCCCTCGGAGAGCGATCTCCACAATCCGTCAACCGATGGCAGGTGGAACATCATGGCCACCGGCACCGACAGCATGGCCACCCCCAGGAGAAAAAGCAGCAGACGGGAGAGCGCCGAGAGCAACCCGTCGGAATAAAGCAGGACAAGAAGCAGGGTGGGGAACAGGTACGGGATGCTGGTGTAATGACACAGCGATGCTCCCGCCGCCACCAGGCCGGCGGGCAGGGCCCAGGCGCGCCCCTTCATGGTGGGCAGAAGCAGTGACAGCGGAAGCATCAACGCAACCAGAGGATCAACCCCGTATCGCCTGGAAGCCTCCCACAACTCGGGGCACGAGGCGCCCATGAGGGCCGCGGCCATGCCCACGGCAGGTCCTCCCATGGATCGCCCCAACAGGTAGAGTACCAGGGGCAGAAGCAGGTGGGAGACATGGTTCACCAGGTGGCCCGCCAGGGCCACGTCATCTTCCCAGGCCAGGACCAGGGCCGTGACGGAAGGCCAGGTGGGCATCCGGTGGAGGTCGACGTCGCCGGGGCGCCCATCTCGCACCTGCGATGCAGCCACCGCCCACTCACCGGCATCGGGTCCGTCCAGAACGAGATCTGCCGGAGTGGCCCAGAAAGGGATGGCGGAGTTTATGTAGAAGGTGTCTTCGACGGCCAGGCGAGGCCACATGGCCAGACCCACCAGGAGCAGCAAAAAAATGGCCAGCCCATCCAGGTATGCACCACGCCGGCTCACCCCGGGTTTCAAGTCTCTCGTGCCGGGGTTCGCAGGGGAAAAACTCATTCTTCCTGGTACCGATCCTTCCCACTCGACTGTGTTGCTCGTCGCTCGTACATTCAGGATATACCTCGCTCCTTGCGCCTTGCCAGGCAGGCCCCGATGCTCCCCCGGCTCGGGGGACCTGTTCTCCAGGAATCTCCACCACGCCCAGACCATGGATGCCAGTACAGGCCGATGCTGAACACAGTGCTTCTGCTCGCTCTCGTGGCCCCTCCCACCGGGGCATGGGAATTCAACACCTGGGTCGAGATGGGCCCGGAGAGAGGCCATGTCCTGGACATGGCCGTTGGACCGGGTCGGATCTCGGCGGCCACGCGGGCCGGCGTGTTGAGCACGACATCGGACCTCGGGAATTGGAACCGGGACCCGGCCTTCCCTCCAGAGGTACGCAGGCTTGCCTACTGCCCCGATGGTTCTGCCAGGGCAGCCACCCTTGGCCGACTCTGGACAGTCGACATCGACGAAGCCCGGGCCAGCGTAATGGTGGACCTGGGCGATGCCACCACCGCCGTGGACCTGCTCTGCACCCGTTCGGGAACCACCATCGCCGCGCTGCGGGGCCGGAACCCGGGCCTGATGCGTGTCGCCAGCGGCCTTCCTTCGATGGTTGTCTCCGCCGTGGATCCATGGACACTCGAATCCCAGGGAACATCCATCTGGCTGGGGACCCTGGACAGCGGTCTCTGGCGCTCCGACGACGACGGGCTCTCATTCGACAAGGTCATGGACGACAGCCCAATATCCGCCCTTGGGATGAGCGAGAACGGACTGTGGCTGGGCACCGGGGATGGCCGAATCCAGCACCCGGAATCACCCGGGGCCATTGCCCGGGTTGCCGGAGCCGTGGTCACATCCATGAGCCCCTTTTCCGGCGGTATGCTCCTTGCCGTCCGCGATCTCAACAGCCAGCGCGATACGCTGTACACTCTCGCGGGCTCAAACCTGAGGGCCCTCTACATGGGCCCCGTAGACCATGACTCCCCTTCCATCACCATCACGGGGACCTGGTCGCTTCCCGGCCAGGGAGTCCTGGTGGGCAGCTTCCGTCGCGGCCCCCTGCTCTTTGACGGCCAGTCCCTGAGCCCCCGGAGAAACGGTTTTCGTGCCACCATCACCGGCGATGCCGCCGTGGATTCCCGTGGAAGGATCCTCCTGGCGCTCATGGGAACGGGAGTCTACCTCTCCAGCGACGATGCCAGGACATGGCTGCCCCAACACGGTCGCGGGGGGCCGGTGACAGACTCCGTGGCAGTCGCCGTCACATCCGACGGCTTCCTCGTGGCAGACTTCGAAGGTCTCGTACACCTGGGTTCGGACCAGAAGTGGCAACGCCACTCTTTTCCATCTTCTCCAGAGGCCGGCCGGCGGATGGAACTCAGCGACGTAGCCGTGGACCGGAAGGGCAGGTGGTGGGCTCTCGACCGGCGAGGCGGGCTATGGCTCGTGGACCCTGCCGGCAACTGGACAAAATGCCGAACGAAAGGTGGCTTGTCTCTGGAGGGTAGTGGTCCCCACCTGCTGCTGGCCACGGGCAGGGGCCTGCTCCAGGCCGGGGAATGCCAGGAGTCCTGGGCCCCCATCTCTCCCACCTGGGAAGAGGGCTACAGACCCCGAGCCTCTCGGGCCGACGGCGGCTGGGTGGCGGTGCCCGGCTCGCTCTGGAAGGAAGGAACCATGGTGTCCTCTCTTCCCCGGGGCAGCGTGGCGGCCATGCAGGGAAACGCCCGGGGCTGCGTCTTGGCAATGGCCGACGGCGCCGTCCTGGACTGTGCCCAGGGTTGCAGCCCCATGCCTGTACTCCCGGAGCGGCCCGTGGCCCTGGGGCGTTTCAACGACGGAAGACTCTGGGCAGCCGAATCCAGGGGCACCTTCCTGCTGTCCGGACAGGGGGAACCGCCTTCTTCCTGGTCAGCTCTCAAGGTCTCCCTAGCCTCTCCCACAGACCTGGTGTCACTGGAACGTGCCCCGTGGAACAGAGAAGGACAGGCGATTGCCGGTCCCAAGGCCCCGGAACACCGCCCCGCGGGAGCCGGGCAGGCAGCACCGGTACACAGAGATCCCGGGCCTGCCGCCTGGACCGCGCTGGGCAACTCCCCCTCCGATGCAGCAGCCCGGTCCGTCGGAGCCGACCCCGAGGCGAGCAACGCGTCACAAGAACCCGGAAGCTCTCGTCTGTTTCTACTTGTTGGGCTCCCCGCGGCCCTTGTCCTGCTGCTCTTGCTCCTCCGCCGAAACTTTCGGCGTGACCCGCCTCGACGAAGGCCGTGACACCGGCGGCACCCCGCGCCCACAACCGGCCCAGAGTCCCTGCCGTAGACACCGGAAGGACCCTCGAAAGCCACTCGCTCCCGCCAGGTCCGCCCACTCCATGCAGGAACTACCTGGGCTTGCCTGGAGATGCACGTTGTTCAGCCCCTCCGGTGATCTTCCCGGTTCTTATTGGCGCCCCGGTCACCGGGTGGGGATTGGGCGGAGCCACGCCGGGGATGGAGCCCACGGGGGCCTCTTCCACCGGCACCGTGACGACCCGTCGGGGTACGTCGTCGCCCCAGGATTCCCTTACACGATCCCTGGCACCCGGCTCCCAGCCCAGAAGCAGGAAGCCCCCTTCACGGGAAAGGACCTGGGCTCCGTCCATGCTCATGGCCCAGGAGATTACAGCCTCGTTCCGGGAGTCGATTATCATGTGCGTGCCGGCGGACAGACCACGATCCCTGGCCTTGTCCAGCAGGCTCTCCTGGAACGTATAGGCCAGCGGACGGTGGCTGACGGCCAGAGATACCTGGTTGGAGACCAGGGGGATGGCGTCCGGAGGGAGCTGCTCCACCAGTGCCCAGGCCGAATGCCAGTAGCCGGGCCGCCGGGGGAACGGGACCATGACCAGGTTGAAATAGCTGCCCCACATGTAGTACCAGGTCCCGCTGTAGAACAGCAGACCCGCAGCGACGCAGGCAGCCAGCAGCCTTGCCGGTGCGCGGGGCTGCGTGGCGAAATGGCGTAGAACCGGGACTGGTCCGGTCAGCCATTCCATGACCACCTGGAACCTGCGTGACTCGTCGATGAACCGGATGAGGCGACCAGCCCCCATGATGGTGGCGGCCAGCACAAAGGGCAGCACCGTGGCCATGTGGTGGGCGTGCGCGCCCCAGAAGCGGTCCACACCGTGGTTGTGGGGAATGGTCATGTGGAGCAGGAGCAGGGCCAGGCCCGGCAGGGCCGTGAGCGGCGAGAGCAGAGCCAGGAGCCCCACGGGCGCCCACACCAGCTCGTAGAAATCCTGCAAATAGGGAAGCCCCCAGAGCCGCAGTTGCCCTGGACTGCCCTGGATGGCCGCCAAGAGGCTGCGCAACTGCTCCACGAGGGGCACGTCGTGGGCATTGGATGCCACCGGGAAGAACAACAGCAGAACCGCGGCCCATGTGCCGGCCACAAGCAGGGTCACCAGCACGTTGCGCGCCCAGCGACGCCAGGGACGCTCCCAGCGCGGGTCGATGGTCACCATGGCGCAGGCCACCACCAGGGGGATGCACTCCTCGCGAGGCATGCAGCCCAGCAGGGCGCCCAGAGCCACCCAGGGGAGAGCGCGAGCCCGCATGGCCCACAAGGTCCACATGAGCAACGGCAAGGCAAACACCAGATCCTGGTAGTCCTGCAGCGCCAGCGCCATGACGGGTGGGCTCAGGAGGTACAGCCAGCCGCCAAGAGCCAGGCCCCAGTTCCCTCCAAGAGCGCGTTTCCCCAACATGGCCGCGGGGATCACGCCCAGAGCCACTGCTACGATCTGTATGCCAGCCAGCCAGACCGGGCCCGGATTGAGGCCGTAGAGGTAGGCGCTGCCGAGAAACGTGACGGACCTGTGACCGGACCAGGCCCAGCAATCGTCGTAGCCCTTGTGAATGGTCTGGCTGAAACGGCCCGTCGCGGCGAAGTTTGCCATGAGCTGCTGGTAGACGGCGAAGGCATAGGGTTCCACGGTGCGAAGGGCGGCGATCCGCGCCCAGGCCGTGGACACGGCGGTGGAAAAGAACAGCAGCACCCCGGGGAGAAGCAGGGCCGCGGGGAGCAACGGGCCGGCAGGTCCGGAGCGTGGCGGGTGGTGTTGGGCGGGTGGATTCGCAGCCCGGGTGGCGCCGGAAGGCCGGGAGTTCACTCCTTCACCCCGATGTCAGCGCCTGAAAGACGGTAGATGAGAACGTCGCCCATCTTGACGGGCTCGCCCAACTGGGCCAGCAACCCCAGTACGTCATCTTTTCTGCTGGGGTTTTCGAAGCGGGAAAGGTCCACAGTGATACCAACGAAACCGTCGGTGGCGAGGGCGAGCCTGTCCTCGATCATGCGGGATGGCTCCGAGAGACGAACGGCCAGAAGGCCAAAGGGCTTCTAGGCCTCCAACAGGGCCGCCGTGAACTGGTTGTTCTGGAGATAGTCCGGGGGGAAACCCATCACTTCGTCGGGAATGGGCCTGTGATGAACGAGCTGGTACAGGAAATGGACCCTGTTGAACCGTTCACTGCCACGGTCGAAATAGGGAAGTTGAATGATGGCGCCCCGGGGCAGGACATCGTCCAGTCGCCAATAGGCCCGGGGAATCTCCAGTCGGGCAACGTGCAGCGGCACGGGGACCGGCGAAAGAAAGGCGGTCTCGGCCAGGATCAACAGGGGGAGCAACAGCCCCACCCACCTGCCCCACCTGTCCATCAAGGCAGCGGCGCCCACCGCTGCCGCCATGGCCAGCCCCAGCGAGGCACCCAGCGCGTAGCGGAACGGCTCCAAGAGTAGGTTGGCCCCGGGCAGAAAATGGTGGAGGGCCAGCCACACGTAGTTGCTTGGATTGGAAAAGGCGATCTGGGATGTAAGGGGCAGGAACGGACCGGTGGATGCCAACACGAAAAAAATGGCCACCACGGTCCACAGGACCACGGTGCTGCGACGCCCCCTGCTCCTGAAGAGGCCGTAGATGGCCAGGGCCATGGCCAGCAACCCCGGAGAAAACGCCCTGAAGTACAGTGAACCCGCTTCGCGCTGAATGAGGGCTCCCTTGCCCACCGCCAGGTAGTCGGAGAGATACGCCACGTAGCGATGTTCGTGTTGGGGACGCAGGAAGGAATAAGGGGGTACGTGGCGGGTGGCGTCGATGTAGCTCTGGGACATCTGGCTGGAGGGATCCGCCAGGATCCGCTCCATCTGGAGTACGTACGAGCCGGCCACCACCAGGACCGCGGCTCCGGCCACCGCCGCCACCAGGAGCCAGTGCCTCGACCCTACCCCCGCCCGGGGATCTTCCACGGGGACGAACCCGGCTCGCCCGGCAAAGGGCAGGACCAGGCCCAGAGGCACCACCATGGCCGAGAAGACGACGAAGTTGTAGGGGCAGCTTACAAAGCCCAGGCCGGCGATCACGCCGCCCTTGAGAGCATCGCCCCAGCCGGGACGCCTCAGGGCACGCAGCAGGAACATGAGGGCCAGGGGATAGGGCCAGAGGTTGAGCATGTCCGTGATGGCGCCCATGACGCAGTACACCAGCACCAGCGGAGCGAGGGCATAGACCAGCGCCGCCACGACGGCAGCACGGTCGTTTCCCACCAGGTCCCTGGCCAGCAACCAGGCCGACACCATGGCCGCGTAGATCTGTAGCAGAACCAGGGTGTTGTATGACCAGACCCTTCCCATCACGGGCTTCAGCGCCAGGTAGACCAGGGTTCCCACGGGATCGGGGTTGTTGAGGGGTCCCGCGTGGGGAAAGGAGATGCTGGAGACCTGGCCGCCCCAGATGCCCACGGAACCGAAGGTCTCGAAAGCCCATAACTTCACCGGTAGCTCCGAGAGGGCCTCTGCCAGAAAGGAGTCCCAGTGCCCCACCAGGGACAGGGCGGGAAGGAGCGCCATGGGAAGCATGGCCAGGAGGGCTCGCGTGGACGACTTCATGGAGCGATTCGCTCCAGGGCTTCGTCCCAGACCATGCCCTCGGCGTACAGTCGGGAGAGCAGTTCCTTGTTCTCGATGATGAGCCCCACCCGCCGGTCGCCCAGTGCTTCGGCGATGTCAAGGGCATCCTGTTGCATGGAGAGGCGTGCCTGCTCCATTTCACCTGCCAGCCTGCCCATCCGGGCGGAGCCCTCTCGGAGCCGTTCCATGGCGCGTCGCTGCCCCGTGTCTGCTCCCCCCGACACCGCCCTTTCCAGAATTGGCAAAGCCCGGGGATCCCAGCCAGCGACGCTGGTCTCGGTTCCGGTGCCCAGCGTACAATCCCCAAGGGCCTGTATGCGGGTCAATGGAGGAACCAGGGGATTCAGAACGACGGGGTTACCCCGGTAGAGCTTCGTTCCCAGCAGCAACACCAGGGCCACGGCTCCGGCCAGCAGGATGAGGTTGGTGCGGAGGGGCCTCATGGGGAGCCTTCCAGCACATCGAGGGCCTGCTGCCAGTAGCTCTGCTCCACCTGCCCGACACTTATGGCGTTGCGCTGGTCCACCATCCACTGGAGTTGTTGGGGATCCAGTGCAGCCGCCAGCTTCCTGGTTTCGGCCGCCAGCTCCTGTTGGAGGGTCCTCTGGCGCTGGTCCAGCTCCATGAGGGTGTCGCGATCGCGGAGAGCCTTCTGAAGAGCTTCCCCGAGCTGTTCCCGGCGCCTTGCCGAGAGGGGCCTGGCGCCGTCCAGCTCGCCCCGCTGAATCGCCAGGGCGCCCCGAACCAGGTCTTCTATGGTCACGTAGTCGCCGGCAACGGCCATCCGCGAGGCAAAGATCCTGGTGGGGTCCATGGACAGATCGTTGGAGAGTTGGCCTTGCCCCTGCCGGAGCATCGGAACCAGCTCTCGTTCGTCGCCAGCCTGCGTGAGCAGCACGGCTTCTGCCAGCGCCAGGCACAAGAGCAACAGCAAGGTCAGGTCAATGGCCTTTCTCATCGGTCTCTCTGACGTTGGAAAAGGATTGTGTACCGGACAGTCCGCCCGGGATTGCCAGGTGCATGGCCTTGGCCAGATCCATGGCATCATTCAGCATCCGCGCCCTTGCGGCTCTGCGCTGGGTTCGGCATCGGGCCAATTGCTGGAAGATGCCCTGGGCACGCTGGAGCATTGGAAACAGGTCCTGCTTCTGCTGTGCCGACAAGCCCCCCGGGGGCTGTTGCTCCGCCAATGCCCAGATCCCACGGGCGAGGTCGTCGGCGGTGAGGCGTGACAGGACGAGCCTGCCCGACGCAGTGGCAGCCAGCGCGTTATAGGCCGGATCGTCTGGCCGATCCGCCTGGAAGGGGCCATCTGGCTGATAGACCAGCAACGTGGGCGCGGTGTGTCCATGCAGCCCCAGCAGCATTCCTTGCAGCACCACCAGGACCAGCAAGAGCACCAGGCAGGTCACACGCATGATGCTCCTGAAGCCAGAATCGCCACGGCGAAAACACTTTGACGGCCCACACGCACCCAGGCATTCCTCCCTGACGGCCCATAACACGAACCAACCGCACCGTACTCGAACCCAGGCCCATGAAATCACGGAATCGGCACCCGACACGGGCCACATGGCCACTGGCAATGCTGCCGTGGGCCTGCCAGCTCCTGCTGCTGCTCTGGGCATGCCGACCCGACACGGCAGCCCCTCCGCACAGCGCCCCCGATGCCAGCCTGGAACAGGTCCCCGACCACCTGCCCGCGCAGGACCAGCTCTCCAATGACCGCGCAAGGAACGGCTCCGGCTCGTACTCCTCCCGGGCCGCCCCCGCTCCCGGGACAGCCTGGAAAGGCACATGGACGGCCAGCTTCTACACCACGGTCCCCGATGATCCCGCCAGTCGGGCCATGGCATCCGCCCTGGGATTGGAGACCCTGCCCTACAATGGTCGCAGACCCGACACCGGGCCGGGTGATGCGGCGATACTGTGGCTGGAGGCTGGCAGCGACCTGGACCTCACCAGCCAGGCCCTGGCCCCAAGGGGTCGTGCCCCCCAGGGCGACGTGCTCGTGGTTCTGGGCTGCGGAGACCGCCCCTGGTCCCAGAGGGCGGCACAGGAACTCCCATGGGCTGGCGTGGGAATCGTGGATCCCATTGCATCGCTGTCGCTGTGGATCAATCCCGCCGCTGCCAACGACAGCCCCTGGTTGTCCGGGCTCATGGCCGCCTGGACCGTTGCCGAACACTACGATCTCCCCTATCACCCATCCCGTCTCCCCATGCCCCCGGGCCTGGCCCAGTTGCTGGGCCCCGCCAATCCACAGGACACCGCCTCCGAGTCGCCCAGGGTACGTGCCACCGCCACCCTGCGTTTTCCTTCCAGGGCATCTCCCCAGGACCCGGAGACAGCGGTGCGAATCGCCCTGGCCAGGTCCACAGGGGACCAGGGCTTGCTGGCTCGCCTGGCCACCGACACCGAGCCACTTGTCAGGGCACGAGCGGCATCGCGCCTGGACAATGCCAAGGTCTTGGCCAGCCTCACGGGAGACCCCTCCAGCGTGGTTCGCGTGATGGCGGCAGACCGGGTGGCGAACCTCATCGCTCGTGGAAGTCGTGACCCCGTTCTCCTGGCTGCGGCCCGGAACACTGCCGCTTCCCCTGACGCCTACCTGCGCTGGAAGGCGGCCTATGCCCTGGGATGGCTGGGCGACGACGTTCTCCCTTCACTCCTGGCGTTGCTGGGGGATCCCGACATCGATGTCCAGCGAGAAGCAGCCAGGAGCCTTGGCCGCCTGGGAAACGAGGCGGCGGTGAAAGACCTGTTGAAGGCATTGGAATCCCCCAACAGCTTCGTGAGGCGCTGGAGCGCGCAGGCTCTTGGCGAGATCAGCGACGAGTCCGCAATGGGCGCTCTCGAGCAGCTCCGCAACGACCCCACGCTCCTGGTGGCCAGGGCGGCCTGCTTCGCTCTTCAACGGCTGGGCGTGGCCGCCCCCGCCCCCGAGTACAACCCGCCCAGGCCGCCTGAAGACCTTGCCGCGGCCACGGCCCTGGCCAGAAGCCCCGACGCCACGGATCGCAAGGACTCCGCCAAGTACCTGGTCTCACCTGCCACGCCCGAAAGACTCGCCCTGCTGGTGGAACTGGCGAGTGATCCCGACAGCGAGGTACGCAAGACCGCGGTCGAAGCCATGGCATGGTACGAAATATCGCCCCAGGCCCTGGTGGAAGCCCTGAACGACGGCGACCCCGACGTCGTGGTGACCGCCCTCGAGACCATCACCGAACTGGCACATGGCAAGGCCCAGGAGCTTGTCCTGTCACCCGTCATCCACCTGCTCTCCCACCCCGACAGCGAGATACGCCTGCGTGCTGCCGAGGCTCTCGCGGCAATGGGAGCCTCTGACGTACTCAGACCGTATTCCCATGATCCCGACGAGCGCATCAGGGCGGCAGTGGCTTCCCTGCTGCCAGGCAACGTCGCACCCGATGAAGCATCGATACTGGTGAAGAGGGCCGCCGCATCCGCTGCCCCGGGCCTGTGGGACCAGTATCCCGACTCCATGATCCGTGCGGTACTGCCAGCGGCCAGGCATGGCGACGACTGGTACTGGGCCCGTGGGGTGATAGCCGGGGAAGACGACCTGCTTCACCAGGTGCTCTCCTGGAACGACCCTTCCGACGTACCTCACACCCACGAGACCCTCCGACCGCCCGTCATCCGCAGTTACGGCCACCCTGACCGGGGTTGAAGCCCCAGAGACCGGCGGGGAGGAGGGATGCGCCGCTGACATGGCGAGGATAGAGCACTGGTACGGATAGACATGAAAAGAGAACAGAAAAAAACCAGGGATCTCGTGCGCCGGCCTCGCTTCGGCGCATGTCTCGCTGCCATCAGCGAACCGGAACTCTACCGCAACTTCGCAATCCACCTGCTGGTGATGTTCCCCAGCGCCATCGTCATGTGTTTCATCGCTTCGAGAATCGACTCCGGGCTGGGGCTGGAGCCCTTCCTGACTCCTCCATGGTCGCTGATATCTGGCGGGGCGATGATCTTCACGGGCGGGTTCTGGGTCTGGTACGTGTACGGCTACCTGTTCCTTTCCGGCGGCGGCTCGCCCGGCTCCCATGTGGACGGTGGCCCCAGCACCCTGGTGGACACCGGCCCCTACACCGTGATTCGCCACCCCTCGGTGCTGGGCAAGCTCCTGGGGGTGGCGGGCCTGGGCCTGGCATGGGGCTCCTGGACCTTCGAACTCGTCTTCGTCCCGGTGCTACTGCTCTACTCCCTGCTCACCAACCGTTATCTCCAGGAACGCTACTGCGATCAGCGCTTCGGCAGCCAGTACCAGACCTACAGGAGCCGTGTCCCCATGCTGCTGCCCCGCCCATCGGGCATTCGACGGTGGCTCGCCAACCAGGCTGCCGTGGGCGAGGATGGCCCCAGGGCGGCGGGAGTGTCTCCTCCGGGAATCTGGATGGAGCTGCGTTGGTACCTGGTGGGCCTGCTGCTGCTCATCGGCTTTTTTGCCGCCCTCCTGGCTGGCGTTCACATGCTGTTCCAGCGATAGCGGTGTTGCTCTGCCCCTCTCAAGAACTTTCAAGGAAGCGATCCGGGTTGTGACCGCAACAGCTTCCACACAAAGGGAGCCGCCGCCCGCGCTGCCACCCGATGCCCCTTCTCGGTCCAATGACCGTCTCGCGGGAAGTACAGAGCCTGCTCCGTGGCAGCGGCCGCCAACGCTGGTTGAAGGTCCATCACCGGGGCAAGGTCTTCCATCATGCTGGCAGCTCTTGAACGGGCTGCGTTGAAATCCCAACCACGGGAAGCCGGCCAGCGCTCCCATGCCTCACGCCGGCAGACTTCGGACACTTCGTTGCAATCGGGGAAAAGCAGCACTCCCACCATCACCCCGGAGCCACGACATTCAGCCACGAAGCGCTCCAGCAAGGCACGGGTGATGCGCCAGGCCTCTTCCCAGGTGGGATCCGGGGCGGGGTCGTGAACCCGCAGATCCATGGGAATGCCCTTGCCCAGAGCCACCTTGCGACGCGCCATCCAACTGGCCGACATGCTGCGCCAGGCCAGGCGCCAGGCATGACTCCGGTTCCACAGGAACCCCCCGGCGACGTTCCAGGGCGCCATTCCGGGCTCACTTAGCTGCAACAGTCTGCCGTCTTGCAAGGTGAAATAGGGCTTGTCCAGTTTCCCGTCCAGGAGGGGGTGGTTGTTGAGCACGTCGTTGGAGACCAGGAAGCCCAGCAGAACCAGGTCCGGATCCAGTGGAAGCGCGTATGTTTCCAGGACCCCCAACTCGGTAGCCGTCCCCGCTCCCGGCACTCCCATGGAGAACAGCTCCACCGGGCCGGCGCCCAGGTTCTCCAGTTCGGTTTCCAGAACCCGCCCGATTCCCCGACCCGGGGAGACCTGGGCGGCCTGCACGAAGGAATCACCGATAAGTGCGATCCTGGTGGTCCCCGAGTCCCCGGCGGGCCATTCCCGGTCCACGAAACCCTCTCTGTTCACCTGCACGGTCACCTGGTATTCGTCGCTGCGCAGACGGTGTTCGCCTGGCAGGGTGAGCTGCCCCCTCAGCAGCGGAGGGGGATTCGGGTTGCCCGGGGACTGCGGGCACCACCAGCGAACGCCCAACTCGAGGCCCGCAAGGGTCACCAGCAAGGCCCCCAGGGACAGCCCGATTCTGGCCAACAGGATCCGGAGCTGCCCGAGGGTCGGTTTGCCTGGATGTTGGCACGGTCTGTTCAATCCAACCTCATCGCAGGTCCGAGACCATGGCCTGGTATGCAGCGTAGGGATGGGGCGAAAGGCCCGGAGGAACTGAAAAAAGTACCAGGTTCTCACCTCCGTCCGTGCTTGTGGCCGTGGGAGGACCCAGCAGATCTTCCAGGGCGTCCTCCAGCAAGAGAGCATCGCCACCACGCATGAAGTCCCTGTGTACAACCACAGAACCCACGCCCAGATCCTGCAACCTTTCAAGGAGCGCCCCCCCCTCCCCGGCCGGATCGCCAGAGTCCGAATCCGAGAGAAGACTCATCCCCAACCAGCGTTCCACCAGCTCCCGGGGACTGTCGACTCCGGTCCCGATGCAGAGTTCGAAGACAGGCAAACCGTGTCTGGCCTGGTAGTAGCAACCCAGGTTCCGGGTCCACATCTCCAACTCTCCCCCGGAACGATCCAGCGCGACCCCGAACAAGTCCAGGACGGGCATGTTCTCTGGTGCGGACTCATATGAGCCTGGGACCGTCCCCACCGCCTGCCTCAAGCGCCACGGCATGCCGATGACCAGCACGAGGTCCAGCAGGGCCAGGGCCATCACCACCAGCAGGTAGCGGCGGTGTATTCGCTCTGCCAGGGCAGCCAACACCATGCTGGCCAGGAGGCCGCAACAAAGACTGAAGATCCACATGAACCGTATGGGAAACCTGAAAAAGGCCAATCCAGGGAGCCATGAGAGCAGTGCGAGAGGGCTGGTTGCTCCCTCGCTGGCCAGATCCAGACGTATCTCCGCTCCCAGCGCCAGGGGCAGGGCGCCGATTGCAAGGAGCAACGGCGCTCGCCAACCCTTGCGGGAGGCCAGGACCAGGGGGGACATGAGCATGAGTGAGAGCGCCGTGAAGCCCAGCGGAGCCGAAATGGAATGGCTGGCCAGGTCCGTTGCATCGCTCCACGTGGCCAGCCCGCCCACGGTAGCGGTTCCGATGCGCAGGAACAGGGATGGCTCCACCTGGCCATCGCTCCACCTGCCCCCCATGGAGAAGAGCCACACGTAGTAGAGGCCGGCGGGCAGGACCACCAACAATGCCGGGAGAACGCGCAACGACCTTCTGCCCGATGAAAGGCCCAGCACCAGGGCCAGCAAGGTGGCCACCACCCCGAAGTATGCGCTGGTGAAGAGCGAAAGGGTCCAGGCCAGGCCGGCCAGCAGTGCATGACGCAGCTTGCCACCGGGAGCGGTGGCCTTCACGATTGCCCACACCAGCATGGGGAGCCAGGGGTTGAGCAGGTAGTGGACATGACCTTCCAGGAGCGCCGAGGCGGCTATTCCCGAGAAGGCATAGGTCAGACCCGCGACCCAGCTCCAGGGGCGAGGCACGGCATAGGCCAGGGCCGCACATCGCTCCGCGGCGAACGCACTCAGGACCGGACCTGCCAGGGTGAGCACAGACAACAGGATCCAGGCGGGGAGTAGACCGTCGTTGAGCCAGGCCAGAGCCAGGAGCACGTAGGAATCCACTCGGGCCAGGCTCTCGCCGAAGGGGTAGGCGCTGGCCCGGTGGAACATGTCGGGGAAGGTACCCGGCGCCCTTTCCACCAGCCAGTTGGCGGGAAACAGGTCGAAATGCCGGGTCACCAGCACCCCGGACCGAAAGCAGGCGGTGGGCCAGGAAAACACCACTGATACCAGCAGGTAGCCCGTCAACACCAGCGCATGACCAGCCCAGGGGCGAGACGGGTGGTGATGGCTGGGCACATTGGTCACAGGGGCCTTCACTTCATGGCTCCCCGACCCTGCGCTGGGCTCTCACAATCCACAGCCAGGAGATTCCCAGGACGTAGAGCAGCACCAGGGCTCCCCAGCCGAAGGCGACGATGAAAGGGATCCGCTGGTCCAGAGCCAGATCGATTGCGGACGACGGAGCCACCGGCAAGCGCCTCACGCGGCGCTTGTCGTCGGTGACCAGGAACTTGAAGGCCACGTGGTTGCTACGTGTGTCGGGCAGCATGACCATGCCGTCGAACAGCACTGTGCTGGCATCGGGCCTTTCTTCCATGATGGTCAATTGGGCCACCCGGGCCGGTTCCCCGCGGAACACACCCGAAAGATAGCCCCTGCCGGGATCTCGCAGTTGAATCGTACCCATCCCCGGCCGCTCCACCAGGATCCTCACATCCCTCTGTGCCCCGGTCAACAACAGGATCAGCTCCTGCTCACCGGTGCCAATCTCCGACGGAAGCTCGGCTGGTGCCGGGACGGCCCCGGGCTCCACGGAACTCTCGGCCGAAGCGGATCCATGGCCGGATTCCGGTGTACCCGTGGAGAGACCCACACCGTCACCCGCCCAAGCCGCCCAGGTACTGGAATTCGCCCCACAGGCCCCGGGCCCCGGGCTCAAATACATGATGACGACGATAAACATCGGAAGCCAGTTCAACGGAGCTTCTCCATAAGGCGTTGAAAGACCTGGGCCTCCATCTTGCCCCTCAACTGGTCCCTGTGCATGTTGATGTAATCCCATTGATCCGGCTGAAGCTCCCTGGCAACCGCGACACCGGTTCCCATCAAGGCCACGTTGAGTGCGTGCCTCTGCTCGCGGGCCTCCAGCAGACGATCCCGGGCCTGGATGAGCGACTGCAAGCGTCGTCCGAGCCTTGCGGCGACGTCTGGCGGGATGTCCAGCCTTTCCATCGCGCCCAACACGGTGAGGAGGTCTTCGCCGCTGTAGAGCAGCCTGTTCGGCGATCCAGCGCGCATGGCCCTTTCATACTCCAGTGATACGGGGATCAAGATGGGCAGCGTGCGAAAACCTGCGACGGAGTTCCGCCGGTAAAACAGGAAGCCTGCCTGTACTATGAGCGACAGGAGCAGGAGCCCCACGAGACACCAGGACCACCAACGGTTCACGGCGCATCCCCCTCGTGACCGGTGGGCGAGGGCTGTGCCACGGGCGAAGTGCTGTCGGGGGGAAAGGAGCCACGCGGCAATCCCGGCACAGGATCCCCGGCCAGCCCACCCTCGCGTCCAGCCAGGGAAGAGCGAACCTGTTGGGCCATCTCGGCGGGAAGCACCTGGAGCAACCCGTCAACTTCAAGGGAAAGATCCCGTTCCAGGTCCAGAATCTCCCTTTGCAGATCCAGCAGGTCCCTGTGGTCCTGCGCGCTTTCGCGGAGAATTCCACCCAGGCGTTCCTCCTGGGCATCACTCAGCGCCAGCTCCGTGTCGGCCAGGCTCTCCACACCCCTCAAGAGATCGTCCAGCGACAGCGTGGAGCCCAGCTTCGCCACCGCACCGCTCAGGTCACTGGCACGCATGTGCCCGGAGACCTCTCGGGCGGCCTGGCGGGCATCGTCGGCGCTCATGGTGGACGTGACGTTCACGATGGGGGTGAACACGTAGACCAGCCCTGCACCAGGGCCATCTGCGGCCACCCACAGCGCCAGGACAAAATTGGCGAAAGCCAATCCCAAAGCCAGCTTTGCGGGTAGATTCATGCCTGGGGAACGCAGGCTGTCACCGGGGAGCCGGAAAGTGGGCGAACCGCTCATTCCCATTTTTTGCGTTTTCCTTTCGGCCAGCTTACCCTGCGTCTATGATGAGGCCATGCCAACCAGGTTATCATCAATACCAGGGAGGTATCATGCTCACGAGAACCCTGCTCATTGCAGCCATGGCCATGGGCTGTGTGGACTACGATCTCTACGACCCTTCCGACGACAAGACCCCCGATACCGGGACAGCCGGCGAACCCGAAGAAACCGCGTCCCCCAACATAGTGGTGTATTGCACGGAAGACCCCGAATGCACTTCGCTCTACTTCGGCACCTTGATGCAGAACTGCCCCAGCGATTGGGAGCAGGTCACCGTAGAAAACAAGGGCGGCGAAACCCTCCACGTCTCCGACATCCACGTGGACAGCTCGGCCGACTCCAACTTCATCCTTGAAGAAGGCATCAGTCTCCCCACCCTCGCCCCCGGTGAAACCTACACCTTCTCCGTCCAGTTCACCCCGACGGCAGTGGGCACCAGCTATACACCGGATCTGCTGGTAATCTCCGACGATCCCATCAACCCCACCGCCAGCCTGGGCCTGGAAGGCACCGGCGGGGAATACTCCTGGTACGAAGAAACCTTCCTACAGAACTTCTACGACAGCGTCGACGTACTCTGGGTGTTGGACAATTCCGGCTCCATGAGCGACTCCATCAACCGAGTGAAAGACAACTACGACACCTTCATAAACCAGTTCGTCACCGAAGAACTGGACTTCCACATGGGTGTCATAACCACCGACATGAGCACCGCCACCGACCAGGGCAAGCTGCGGGGCAGCCCCACCTACACCTCGTCCGACATGAGCGAATCCGAGATCATCGACACCTTCATGGACACCGTCAACCTCATCCTCGACCGCACCGGCGACGGCAGTGAAAAGGGCTTCGACGCCACTGAAGCAGCCCTTACCGAACCCCTTGTCTCCGGCCACAACGCTGGTTTCTTCAGAGATTTCGACGACGACGGCAACGAAGTGGCCATAGCCACCATCATCGTGTCGGACGAAAACAACGACCTGATGGCCAGCATACACGAAAGCTCCAGCACCACCACCTTCTCCGACTGGTACCTGGGTCTCAAGTCCAGCTCCGACAGGGTGACCTTCTCCGCCATCTGCGGCGATCCCACCTGGGACTCCTCCCTGATCTTCGGCGGATGCGAAAACGGCAACATCGACGGCGACGCCGGCGACGAGTACGTCTACGCCGTCAACCGTACCGGAGGCTTCTGGGCCAGCATCTGTTCCTCCGACTTCTCCGAAGCCATCGAAAACCTCTCCCAGACCGCCGCCGGCCTGCGTTCCTCCTTCACCCTGAAGTACACACCCACAGGCTCAGCTCTGGACATCGTGGTGGAGGTCAACGGAGTGCCCGTGGACTACTACTCCGCTTCCACCGGAAACGGCTGGATGCTGGACTACGACACCAATAGCATCGTCTTCTACGGCGACTCCGTCCCCGAGGCCGGAGCCACCGTCTACGTCGCATACAAATACGACGCCGGATGTTGATCCTGCATCGACACCAGCACTTCGAATCCAGAGCCGGAGAGAGCATGTTCAGTGCTTCGCTATTCATTATTGGGATGTTGTCCGCCTGCGTGGATTACGACCTGTACAATCCAGACGACGACAAGCCCATTGACACCGGCACAGCCGTCGATCCCGAGCCCGAACCGGATCCCGAAAACCCCGACATCCTGCTCTACTGCACCGAGGACCCTGACTGCGAAGCTCTGTACTTCGGCTCCTTGATGACCGGGTGCACCAGCGACTGGTTGCAGGCCACCATCGAAAACCAGGGCGCCGAGACCCTGGTGGTCTCCGATATCCAGGTCGACTCCTCGGGAGACGCCAACTTCACCATCGACCCATCCACGGTCCCCCCCACCCTCGGACCTTCCGAAACCTACACCTTCTCGCTCCAGTTCATGCCCTCGGCCGTTGGAACAACCTACACTCCCAACCTGCTGGTCACCTCCAACGATCCTGACACGCCCACCGCAGAGCTTCTCCTTGAAGGTACCGGAGCAGAATTCTCCACCTACGAGGAATGCTTCCAGCAGAGCAACTATGACGCCGTCGACATCCTCTGGGTCCTGGACAACTCCGGCTCCATGAGCACGGCCATCAACCAGGTGAAAGACAACTTCGACCTGTTCATCAACGACTTCGTTGACCTGGAATTGGACTATCACCTGGGCCTGGTGACCACCGACATGTACTACGCGTTGGATGGCGGTCGGCTCAGGGGCGACCCCACCTACCTCACGTCGGACATGGATCCATCGCTCATCGTGAGTTCTTTCCTGGAAACGGTCGACGAAATCCTCGACAGAGAAGGCTCCGGCAGTGAGCAGGGCTTCGATGCCGTCTACCACGCTCTCAACGAACCTCTTCTCTCCGGCCACAATGCCGGATTCTTCCGAGATTACGACGAATACGGAAACGAAGTGGCCATTGCCACCATCATCGTCACCGACGAAGACAACTCCTCCGGCGCCGAAGTCCATGAGACCGCCTCGTCCACCGAGTTCACCGACTGGTACACCGGCCTGAAGACCGATCCCGACAACGTGACCTTCTCTGCCATATGCGGCGATCCATCTTGGGAATCATTCATCGGATGCCTCGATATAATCAGCGGGATCTCCGGAACGCCCGGCGATGAATACGTCTACGCCGTTGACCGCACCAACGGTTTCTGGTCCAGTATTTGCACCGACGACTTCTCCGAGGCCCTCTCCTACCTGTCGTTGACCGCCGCCGGCATCAAGACCGAGTTCGCCCTCAGGTACACTCCCACCAGCATTGTCGATATGACCGTCACAGTGGACGGAGTCGAGGTGGACTACTACAGCGCGGCCACCGGCGATGGCTGGAAGATCGACTACACTACCAACAGCCTGGTATTCTACGGCGATGCAATCCCAGGCCCTGGTTCCGAGATCTGTGTCACCTACCAGTACGATCCAGGCTGCTGACAGGGAGCCAGCCCCGCCTCCATTCAAGGCACGAGATCCGCGATCGTCCATCCAAGCACGCGGCCGTCGTGCGAAAGCGTAACAAAAGCACTGCTCTCGGTGTTCCAGGCCACGTCCATGAGTGTCTGGCGCCCAAAGAAGGCCACTGGCTCCATGCTCTCTGCCTGGCATAGCACGGCTGTACCCATGGGGCCTGGCGAAGCCATCACTACCCAGATTCCATCGGGAGATGCACTGATGAACGGCGCACCCCTCAGGCGTGCGTCGGCCACCTGCCTCCATCCGGCATCGCCCAGCGTGGACACCCTCGCCAGGCTCAACGGCTCGCAGGCGTTTCCACAGGCCAACAGGGCCCAGCCACCCCGCTGGATGGAAGAAAGCCCCAGGGCTTCCCCGCAGCAGATGGCCTCGCCCAGAATCCCCACGGGCTCCAGATGTGGTATGGACAGTTTTTCCAACCTCCCATCGGCCCAGGCAACGAGCAACCATCCTTCACCGGCATCGAAGAGGAGCCCAACAACTGCCGCACCTTCGCCATCCCGCCGGTAGTGGACCTTCAGCGGCTCGAGCGTCGAAGCGTCCACAAGGGCTACCCTGCCGTCTCCATCACCCAGAGCCAGGAATCTGCCCCCAGGCGACCAGGCGGCTCGCACCAGGTCGCCCAACAGTCCCCTGGGACCTGGCCTGGAGTCTCCACCCCTGGTATCCACGACCCACCATCGCCCAGCGGCGCCCAGAAGCAGCTTTCGCGAGTCGTCTGTCCAGGCGGCGGTCCATGCGGACACCCAGTCCGGTCCGGGAGCGGGATAGTGAGCCGGCCAGGGAGGCAAAGCCTCCCTGGACAATACCCTGGCATCCTGGTCCAGGCCCACAAGGGCGGCAATTCGTGAATCGGGTCTCTCCAGGACCAGCATCCAGAGTTCCCTGATGGGATCGAAACCGATGGCCACCGCTTTTCTGGCCAACAACCGGCTGCCGTCAGCCTGCCGAACCCCGGGGGCCAGCCACCACTCCAGGGCCCTGGAACGTACATACTCCAAGTCCCGCCACCGACGGGCCTGGGCGGGGTCCAGGCGGAGGCTGGAATCCGGGGCCAGGCCACGGTAGTCGAGCTGCCAGCGGCCATCGGAGTAGAGCACGGGCCATGTCTCCACCCCCGACCTCAGGGCCACGCGCACTCCCCCGATGTCAGCGCCAAGGACCTCTGCACCATCCAGCAACCAGGCCAAATAGCCGGCACATTGGTTTCGGAGTTGAAAAGCGAGATACCAGTCTGGCCACACGAGTGGTTGTCCGGAAGGAGAACCCTGCTGGTCATGGTATTGTGGATCCCTGGATTCGCCCTCCACGAGCAGATCCAGTCCCGGCAGCAGGCGAGGTTCATTCCTGCTCTTAATGTCGACAACGAGATCCTCCACGAAGCGAATGGGCTCACGACAATCCACGCAGGAAGTCGATTCCCACCGGGCAACGCGAACGTGGGAGCCCTTCCCTTCAACGATGAAGGACAGGTAGGGCTTGGTCCCCATGACGACCCGAACGTAGCCTGGTCCCGTGACCGTTCCCAGCACATCCGGCTCCCCTGCCAGGGAGCGCCGCAGGTAACCGTCGGGTTTCAGGGCCGATGCCAGTCTCAACAAGTCGAACCTGTCGACTCCATCGGCTCCCCTGGAGGAGTACCTGGGTCTCTGGAAGTACTGGTAGTAGTCGTCCTCTTCCAGGTGACCGCTGACAACGGCCTTCTCCAGGGCCAGAACCAGGGACCTGGCCTGCTGGGACTCCGGTGGGCGAGCAGCCAGCAGGTCGAAACTCCAGCCCCAGAGCACCAGAAACATGATGGCGAACAGGAAATCCCCAGCCACGCTACGGATTCTTCGTGCAGCGGCCCGGGAACTCGAAAAGGAATACGACCACGGTGCCTTGTCGGACAGCTTGGCCTCCTGCCGATGTGGTTTCTTGTTCACGGCAGCCACGGCTCTACCGTGCAAGGGGGGGGGCTTTTCAATGCCAGTATAGTTAGATCCCATCCGGAAAAGGCTCGGTCCATCATTTCCGGACGGGCACCGGTCGGTACCCAATATACAGGCAGCGACGGAGCAATCATGACCCACGAGAAACCGATGAAAATCCTCTTCGTATGCTCTGGGAACCTTTGCCGTTCCCCCATGGCCGAAGGCCTGGCCAAAAGCCATGCCAAGCAGTATGGCTATGGAGTGGAAGTTCGTTCAGCAGGAGTACTCGGTATCGAAAACCACCCCCCCGAACCCAACTCCGTGGCGGTGATGTCCGAGATGGGTATCGACATCAGTGAACACACAAGCCAGCCCCTGACTGCGGAACTCATAGATTGGGCGGACTATATCCTGGTCATGGAGCTGGCACACGCCACGCAGATCCGCGAGATGGCCCCCGAGTCACGAGCCAACATACTCCAGTTGGGTGCATTCGGCGGGCTGATGGACATCCACGACCCCATGGGCGGCTGGAAGCGCCGCTTCCGGCAGACGCGAGACGACCTGGCGCGTTGCGTGGAAAACTTCATGGGGCAACTGCCCCCATCGTACAGAAACCTTCCTGCCAAGACCCGCCCATCCGGCTGATTTGCCGGAGCCGTCGAAAAAACTCGGACCAGCGGCGGGCACCAGGGCATGAGCCGGCTGCTCAGTCTTGCCTGCTTCCCCACGTCTCCTGGCGGGATCTCGGCAGGGTTGGAAGGAGCAACCTGAACCTGACCCCGCCTTCCAGGCTGCTGGTCATGGTCAGATCACCACCGTGCTCCTTCACGATGCGCTGTGCCACCGCAAGTCCCTGGATGCCTTCCACCTGCTGGGAATTACGTAGAAACACCAGGTCGAAAAGCTGGACTCGCTGCTGCGGAGGTGGCGCGGAGCCATTGTGATCGATGATGATCCAGAGAGAGAGACCACCACCCTCTGAAAGATCGGTTCCCGCCGTTATGGAAATACGCCCATCTTCAGGAGGAATGGCATCGGCAGCGTGGGTCAGCACGATCAACAGCAATTCCACCAACAGACGGGAATCTCCCAGCACCATGGGCAGGTTCTCGGGGATGCTCTTTTCCAGGGATACCTGTACCGACAATCCAGGACTGAAGAGTGACAGCGCTTCGTCCAGGATCTGCACGGGATCCACGGGTTTCGCGGCCTCGCCCCCACCCCCAACCCCGGGCAGGGACAGCAGACGGTCCGTCAAAGTGGAGGCACTGCCAACAACGGCTTCCATGCGGCCAAGCCTGGCCAGGCCTTGTTCTCCGGGACTGGAATGCGACTGCAAGGCAGAGATGTTGGCCATGAGCGATCCCATGAGCTTCCTGAAGTCACTGGCCAGCCCCACGCAGATCATCCGGATGGTTTCCATCCTGGCGGCCTGCTTCAGGCGATCTTCGATCTTTCGTCGATCCGTGATATCGCGCAGAACCAACAAAACCTGCTCCCGCCCCAAGCAAGTTCCAACGCTCTCCAACCACAGCTCGCCGTGGATGCGTGGCAGGCGAAATTCTGCTCTTTCCGACCCATGCTCCACCACAAGGCCGACATGCTCCTTCATGGCATCTTTCAAGGCTGCCCCCTGCTTGCCCGGAAAAATCAGACCACCTGGTGACTCCTCCAGCAACAGGAAGGCCCGTGCGGCTTCGTTTGCCTGGGTGATGTTGGCCAGTCTGTCCGTCACCAGCACGCCATCTCGGGCAACAGCCAGCAGAGCCGAGAGATGGGTGCTGTCATCACTTTGTTTGATGGTCTGAGCAGCACCCATGGTCACCACCACCAGCGTGAAGACAGGGACAACCCAGTTGCTGCCCGACACGACTCCCCTGGTCAAGAAGACGTCGAACGCCGTACCCACCGTGGAAAGCAGCGCCGCCACCGCCAGCAGGTACAGAGTCACGTTATCTTTGCTGGGAGAGAACAGCAGACAAAGTGATCCCATGATGATAGCGACAACCGCCAGCAGGTCACCTGCGGTATTGACGGCAGCGTTGACGTGCAGGTCCGGCCACAACAGGGCCAGCATTGCCAACAGGGCCGTTGCCGTCGCAAAAAAACGCGGGACCAGTGGAACATGCCCAAAGGCGAATCGAGCCGCCCAGAGCACCACAAAGCCCTGGGCGCCCAGGTAGGCGGCCCGCCTGAGCCTGAGACGGATCCCCAGGTCGCCGAACACCTGGTAGTAGGTGTCGGAGGTGGTAAACCACAGCAGGCCCAGACACAGGAACAGCAGGGCAAAGTAGAGATGCTCACGACGATCCGGACGCCTCAGCACCACCACCAACTGTATGGCGGCCTGCACCAACAGGGCCATGCAGAGCCCGAAAACCTGGACTTCGTGGCGAAGGAGGCGCTGTACCAGGGTCCGCCACTCTCCGAACCTGATATCGCCCAACAGGCCCCCTTCTCCGAAGGCTCCCTGAATACGAAGGGTCAATATATGCTCTCCCGGCGAAGAGGAGGGAAGCAATGCCAGGACCGAGGCATCACCGAGGCGGTCCTCGGGAGAGCCGGTGCTCCCCATGGATATCGGCACCGGTGCTCCGTCCCAGGAGATCTCCACGCCATATCGGACGCGGTCCAGCAGGAGAGCAGGCGCACGGGTATCGGGGGGCACCGTGACTGGAATATCGAAGCTGACCAGGGAGTCTCCGGAAATGCCAGCCGACTTGAAAAGCGTGGGCAGTTCCAGCTCCCGCTCCCCGGAGCCCGGAGACTCCAGGTGGGCTGTATAGGTGCCAGACAATGACACCGTGCCGTCTCGGGTCCGGTTGCCAAGGGCCATCAGCCAGATGAACAGCATCACCAGCAACAACAAGACCGTGGAGAGTATCGCCGCCGGGGCGAAGCGCCATCTCGGGGAACGTGTCATGCAGACTCCCTGCCGATTCCGTCACCGGGCAATCGCGACGTCGTCCTTGGGTGTGGCGGGAGAACCGGTTCCGGGTTTCAGCAGATTCCTGCTATCAACATGGCCAGGGTATTTCCATGATGGGGAGCGGTTCCCCACCCGGCCCGGGCATCATCTCCCGTGCCAGTGGGGAGAACTGGGGGCCGCCTGCTCTACGACGGGGGCCAAGTGTGGTTATTACTCTCACGCCAGGCTTCAAACCCATCCACAGGGGACGTGGCCAATGAAGATACTCATCACAGGTGGAACGGGCTTCATCGGTGCCAACGTGGTGCGCGCCCACCTGGCTCGGGGTGACCGGGTTCGATGCACGATCCGGCCATCTTCGCCCTGTTCCAACCTGGAGGGCCTGGATGTCGAAATCGTGGAAGCCTACCTGGAGAAACCCCAAACCCTTGGGGAAGCGCTGGACGGATGCGAGGCAATACAACACCTGGCCGGCCTCTACGACAACAGCCCCCAGGGACCCCCCAGAATGAACTCCGTTCACGTTCGTGGCACCAGGAATCTCTGTGAAGCGGCACTGGCTTCCGGAGTCAAGCGCATGGTGCTTTGCTCTTCCAGCATAACCATCGGGTTCGGCAGCATGGAGAACCCGGGCAACGAGGACAGCCCCATCGGCAATATCGACGCCGTATACCCGCCCGGGACCCCCCTGCGTGCCTACCACGACTCCAAGCTCCACGCGGAGCGCATGGTGCGAGACTACCTGTCGCGGGGACTGGAAACGGTCATCGTGAACCCGGACTACGTAGTGGGGCCCTGGGACATCAAACCCACCAGCGGCTCCATCATCCTGGCCATGGCACGCATTCCCGTGCCATTCTATCCGCTGGGCGGAAAGTGCTTCATAGATTCCCGTGACTGCGCGGAGGGCCACGTCTCGGCGCTCTACGAGGGGCGACCCGGGAGACGCTACCTTCTGGGCAATCACAACCTCGATTATCGCAGCTTCATGACCATGGCCGCCAGGGTGCTGGGATGTTCTCCTCCAAGACTGCCCCTACCCCGCGCCGCCACCACGTCCCTGGCCCTGCTGGGCGGGTTCCTGGCTCGTGCGGGGCTTCCCATTCCCGCAGCACTGGATCCCGACGTCCTGGGCTCAATGCAGGAACAACGCTACAGGGACGGTTCCCGGGCCCGGGAGGAACTGTCCCTTCCCAACACGCCAATCGAAACCAGCATAAAGGACGCCTGGAACTGGTTCCGGCGAATGGGCTATGCGAAACGCCACGGGGCAGGCTCCCGTCGTGATGCTCCATGACAACAGCCCTCCGCAAGCTCCCTGTGCTCGCCTGCCTGTTGGGGCCCTTCTTCGTTCCTATGGGCTGCCCGGCCGAAGACCTGGGCCTCCACCTGCCCAGGGGAGGCCCGGACAGCATCTCCCAGGAAGACATCCAGCGCGACGTCTGGCTCATGACATCGCAGGAAACCAACCCCGCTACCAACCACCCGGATGCAGGTGGACCCGTATCCGGGGACTCCTTGCGCTTCGCAGCAGGCCTGGAACATCGCCTGGCAGAAATGCACCTCCTCCCAGCCTTTGGCGACTCGTACAGGCAGACCACGACCCGGGCCTGGAATGTCTGTGGTCGGCGCGACGGCCTTTCATCGTCGACGCTGATGCTGCTTGCCTTGAATTCTGGTTCCGGAAACATCC
Source organism: Myxococcota bacterium (assembly GCA_024276675.1). Classification (GTDB taxonomy): domain Bacteria; phylum Myxococcota_A; class UBA796; order UBA796; family JAFGLY01; genus JAJRWT01. Next base: position 170,070 of record JAJRWT010000063.1, read on the forward strand.
CCGATGCTGCCGCCACGGCCATGCTCATCTCCCTGGCCAAGGGGACCGATGTGACCGATCGGCCCGAGCAGACCATGATCTTCTGCGGAGTCTCGCCCGGTGCTGGGCGTGAACTCCTGGAAGAACGTCCGCCCCTTCCCTGGAAACAGGTCACTCAGACCCTCGTGTTGGGTCCACAAGGCGGCGACAAGATGTTCATGAGCCAATCCACCTTTGGCTCCAGGCCGTCGTCCTTGGCTACTTCCGCTCCCGGAGTTGCTCGTTACGAGGAATTGGAGTTCTGGCGCCTCGAACAGCAGACCCGTTCGCTCTTGCAGTCCTTCCTGGCCACCGGGTCCGGCAGATGAGCGCCGATGCCATGCGGGGGTGGCGCACCTACAACGACGGCTGCACGAACGGCAGGCGCCCCGTATCCCGCGCAGACCGCAACCGATGACGAGGGGCGCAGAGGCGCGAATCGGTCCGGAAGTGAGAACTCGTGGCAGAGTGACCGGCGCTTCGCATCCACGGCATGCGGGGCTGCCCGACAGTCTCCTATTTTCCCCCCTCACTTGCTCCCTGGCGCACCTGCCGTTCCACCGTGTCGAGCTGTTGGTCAATCTGCGTAGTCAACTGCTCCAGCCGGCCCAGGTACCCGTTGATCCTCTGCAACTCGCTCGTATTAAGGGGATGATCCCGCATGTTGGTGTCGCAGATGGCCTCTATGCGCATTCCCAGGTTGTCGGCTTCCTGGGCCAGGAGCGCCACCGGTTCCAGCATGGCGGCAATCTGTCGCGAGGCAGAACCTTCGGATGCGGGACCAGGCGCCGGCACGGTGCAGGCCAGCAGGAATACAATCCACATAACTGACATCCCCGGGCACAGGTGCTATCTGCCATGGTGCATATCACCACTGACCGCCGGTGGGAAGAGCCGCGCTCTTCCCAGCCAGGCCCTCCGCCCTGTCCAACCCGGCTTCGGGCCCACTGGGCCGTCCGTTCCACCCCAACCAAGGAGCAAGCCATGGAAAAGCACCTGCCCGATGCGGTTCGCGCGATACGCTGGTCTCGGGATCACCTGGTTCTCCTGGACCAGCGACTCCTTCCCCGTAAAGAGGAATACCTCCACATAGGCAATGCTGGAGAGACGGCACGTGCCATCGCCGACATGGTGGTACGGGGCGCGCCGGCCATCGGCATCGCGGCAGCATACGGCGTTGTCCTGGCCGCCCGCAAACGCCACTCCCAGTCCCCGTCATCGTGGTACGCCGACCTTCACGAGGACTTGGAACTGCTGGCCAACAGCAGACCCACGGCCGTCAACCTTTCATGGGCGCTACGGCAAATGAGGCGCGTGGCGGAACAAACATTTCATGCTCACGGGGATCTGCCCCCATTGCCAGCGCTCCTGGAGGCCGCACGTCGGATCCACCAGCGAGATGTCCAGGCCAACCACGTCATGGGAGCCCTGGGGACGGAACTCCTGACCGAAAAGGGTGCCATCCTGACCCATTGCAACACGGGCTCGTTGGCCACCGGCGGCTTTGGGACCGCGTTGGGCGTGATCCGCACGGCCTGGAGCAGGGGCCTGGCAACCCGGATATTCGCCGACGAAACGCGCCCCTGGCTGCAGGGCGCCCGCCTGACCGCCTGGGAACTGGCCAGAGACGGCATTCCCGTGACTCTCCTGGTGGACAGCGCTTCCTCCTGGCTGCTACGTCAAGGCGAGGTACGCTGGGTGGTGGTCGGCGCAGACAGAATCGCCGCCAACGGCGACGTGGCCAACAAGATCGGCACATACAACCTGGCGCTGGGCGCTCGGCAGCATGGCGTGGGGTTCATGGTCGTAGCCCCCACTTCCACGGTAGATATGAACCTGGCATCTGGAGCCGAGATCCCAATCGAAACCCGGTCCTCCGACGAGCTTCTGGGCTTCGGAGGGGTTGGGGTGGCGCCTGGGGGCACACAGGCCTGGAACCCGGTATTCGACGTGACTCCGGCGGAGTTGATTGACGCAATCGTCACGGAACGAGGCGTGGTCGAGAACCCCAACAGTGCGTCCATGGCTACACTCATGGGCAGGAACTGACCCAGGAGCCGCGCTCAGGTCTTTGGCTTGACCTTCCAGCAGGGCTCCGAACCTGGCTCCAGCACCACCCTTCCTGTGAACCTGCCACCGCCAGGACCGTGGAATCCCTTGATTATCTTCGTGGCTCGTTGCTTCCCGAACAGCCTCATGGCTTGCTCGGGTGGGAGTTTCTTGCCCTGGACCACGAAGGGCACTCGAAAAGGACAACCTTCCCGCCAACGGGAGCAGCCCCACGCCGCTCGCCCCTCTATCACGTATCCCGGCTCCGTGCTGGCCCCGGAAAGGCATACCGGGCAGTCCACGCGCTTTCCAAAGGCATATGGAGGCTGCCCCGGCAGAGGGGGCCTGTCCTGTTCGTTGGGGTCTTTCTTGAAGTCGAACGACAGGCCTCCGTCGCTTTCCAGGACCAGGGCAGCCTTGAACACGCTTCCGCCGCGCTTTCTGAAACCGTAGAGCCGGCGGGTTCGGCCATCCTTCAACAGGGCTCCCACTTCCACTGCCTGAAGATCCCTGCCAGCCATCTTCCCGGCGATATGGAATCGGCAGGACATACATCGCCAGGCGCTTCCCTGGAACAGAACCCCACTTCCGCACAGCGGACAGATTCCGACCTGGCCTGCCTCGTGGCGGGGATCCCGTGGTACCACGATCACACGTCTACCGTTCCACTCCAGGCGACCGTGAAAAGACCTCCTGGAGCGAAGTTCCACGAAGCCCTCGACCTCTGGGCCTTGGCCATCCCGCAGCAGATCTTCCACCATGCGCCGGGTGATCTTGAGACCGGACATCTCCTGGAAGACCACGAACGGGCAGTCCCGGCCGGTATCACAGGTGAAAACAGAGCCCCGGGATCTGACGGGCTTTCCGCAGGATGGGCAGGTGCCCAGGGCTTCGGGTTCGGGAAAGTGGAAGCCCACCGCGCCATGCTCGTCCAGCTTCAGGGCCGCGGAAAACTCCTTGCCGCTGCGCGCCCGAAAACCCTTGAGAACTTTCGTGGCACCCCTTTCCAGGAGTTGCGTGGCCATTCTGCGGCTGACTGTGCGACGAGCCACACGGGCGGGTATGAACAGCTCGCAGGCGGAACACCTCCAGCCTTCCGGTGTCTGGAACACGCCCTGGGAGCACCGGGGGCAGGTGCCCACGGCCGCCTGTTGGGCTCCACCAATCCGCGGAAGAAGGTCAGCCAACAGGAGTGGGTCCAGTTGAACTGCTTTCAGCGTTTCCACGACCTGGCCGGTGAACTGCCTGATGTCAGCCATGAATCGCTCACGATCTTCGCGACCGGCCTCAACCTGGGACAACCTGGCCTCCCATTCACCCGTGAGCCTGGCGGAACGAAGCGGTGAGACCGGCAGGAGCTTCAACAGAGTTCGTCCTCGCGGCGTGGGCAACATGTGGGATGATTCCCGCCGCACGAACCCCCTCCCGATGAGCGTCTCGATTATAGCCGCCCTGGTTGCGGGCGTACCCAGGCCCTTCTGCTTCAAGGCCCGCTTCAGCTCGACGTCCTCCATTCCTTCGCCTGCCCGTTCCATGGCTCCAAGCAGGCTCGCCTCGCTGTGATGGGGCGGTGGTTTGGTTCTGCCCTGCTTCAGCCCCATGTCCAGTACCTGGGCCCGCTGGCCTCGGTCAACCGCCGGGAGCAGGCGATCCTTGCGAAGCTTCCTGGGCGGATCTATCTGCTGCCACCCGGCCTCCAGGCGGGATCGGCCCCTGGCCAGGAAGATGTCATGTCCAACAGTGGTCTCCAGCAGCACCCGGGCAAAGACCGCGGGTGGCAAGAACACGGCCAGAAACCGGCGGGCCACCAGGTCGAAGATGCGCTTTTCGTGCAGATCCAGCCCCTTGTCCAGCGGATTTGCTCCCGTGGGGACGATGGCATGATGGTCCGTCACCTCCGCGTCGTCCACCACACGAGACCCCAGTTCCACGGGCCAGCCAAGCACTATCTGACTTGCGACGCCTTCGTAGGGCCCAAATGCCAACGATTCCACCAGCGCCTTCAGTCCGGGAACCTGCTGGCCGCTGAGGTGCCGGGAATCTGTTCGTGGATATGTGAGCACTTTGTGCTTTTCATAGAGGGCCTGAGCCAGTTCCAAGGTCCGGGCTGCCGAATAGGCGTACCTCTTGTTGGCTGCCCGCTGGAGGGTCGTCAGGTCATAGAGCAGCGGAGCTGGTTCCCGGGTGCGCCGCCTTTCTACCCTGGTGAGCACTCCGTGTTCCCCCTGGAGACGGTCCAACACCTGCTGGGCTTCGTTCTTGTGAAAAAACCGCTCCTTGTCTTTGCTCTTGTCACCCTGTCTGGTCCAGAAGGCATCCCAGGCACCTTTTTCGGTCTGGAAACGAGCCTTCACCTGCCAGAAGGCCCGAGCCTCGAAGCGGTCTATGGCGTCTTCTCGCTCCACCATGATGGCGAGAGTGGGGGTCTGCACCCTTCCCAGTGAATACACTGCTCTCTCGCCTGGGCGCCGCACCCGCAAGGTCATGGCCCTGGTGGCATTCAGCCCCACCAGCCAATCCGCTTCCACCCGGCAGCGTGCCGCATCTTCCAGCGGCTTCAACTGTTGGCCCGGCTTGAGGGCCCTGAAACCTGCTCGTATGCTCCCATCCGTCAGGGAGGAAATCCAGAGGCGTTGGACCGGCGCAGCGCAAGCGGCGTGCTGGTACACGTGTGCGAAGATGAGTTCCCCCTCCCTGCCGGCATCGCAGGCGTTCACCACCCCTTCCAGGCGCTCGTGCTGCAGCAGGCGCCTGACCACCTCCCACTGATCCTTGGCGCTATCGCGCACCTTGAGCTTGAACTCCCGGGGCAGGAAGGGTAGCTGCTCCATGCTCCATCGACGCCATGACCCATGATAGGCTGCCGGCTCTGCCAACTCCACCAGGTGCCCCAGACACCAGGTTACCAGCAGGTTCCTGCCTTCGAAAAAGCCATGGGCCCTGGTCCCGGCCCCAAGTACACGAGCTATGTCCCTGGCCACCGATGGCTTCTCGGTGACCACGAGCCGAAAACCGCTGGAGGCCCCGCTCATCGTAGATGCTGCCCTGCCGGGGAGAAACACCTTTCCATGTTCATCGCTCGGCCCAACCATCGCTGGCGAAATGCCATATTCTGGTAACGTTGCTGCCCGGCTCCACTTCCAGGGTGAAACTCTTGCTGGCACCGTCTTCGGTTTCCAATCGCACCTCGTGGATACCGGCCTTCAACTTCCGCTGAAAGAGCGGCACCCATCCAAGGTCCTTGCCATCGATGAACACCCGCGAACGAGGCATGGAGCTTATCGTCACCAGGCCGGTGCGTTGTACGATGGCAGGTGGGGTGGGCTCCCGAGACGATGAACCCGCGGCATCAGTGACGTCCTGTTCCTCGGCATCCCGATGCTTTTCCAGGGAAGCTGATGAGCCCCCAACCTGGCTCCTGCCCTGCTGTCCGTGCAACGGAAGAACCTGGGCAGGTTCAGTGCGGTCATGGGCCAGAGTTGTGGTCCCGGGTGTTGCTTCCTCCACCGCCAGGTCCAGCAGTCCATTGACCGAGGGCTGCCCATCCCATCCGCCCTGCGTGCCCGTGGCCGCCCGTCGTACATCCGGCGTCCACAGTTCCCAGGCCCGAAGACCGGCCAGCACCAGCACCAGCAGCGCCAGAGCAATGCCCACTCCGCTCAGAATCCTCCAGGCGAGGGACACCGGCTCGGGCTCCGGCTCTGCGGGTTCGGGCAACAGACCCTCGGGTGCCAACCCCACGGCCAACGGGAGCCCGCCAGTTGAAGAACCGGAATGGACTGGCTCGACAGCAGAGAAGGAGGCGCGGCTGGCAGCAACTGGAGAAGACCTGGAGAGAGTGGACCAACTGGCGGTCTGTGGGGAAGAAGCACCCCCATCCGCAAGGCGCTTCATGCTGTCGTATAGTCCGAGCAACTGCTTTCGGAGGAGCACCGGGTCGGGTATCAGGCCAGAAAAGGCCTGCCCCATGGCCAATGCCGAAGGAAACCTTGCTGCGGGATCCCTCTGGAGGGCGCGGATCAAGGGAGGCACGAGAGGGCCATACTCACCCGACAGCGAAACCGCTCTTCGAGCAGCCGTGTCCTCGAGCAGCAGATCCTTGAGCAACGCGGGGTCCTTTTCGGGAAACAAGGAGTTCAGGGTGGCCAGTTCGTACACAACCGCAGCAAGCCCGAACTGGTCGGCCCACGGTCCTACTTCCTGACCCAGTGCCTGTTCCGGAGACATGTAACCCCAGGTCCCCTTGATGGAGCCCTCGCGCTCAGCCATGAGAAGCCCCTTGCTCACTCCGTAGTCGAGAACCTTGAGCACGCCCTGGGGGTTGAGCATGATGTTGGAGGGCTTGATGTCACGGTGGACCAGGTTCAAGGAGTTGCCGCCGTCGTCGGTAACAGAGTGCAGGTAGTCCAGGCCATCGCACACCTGCCGGCAGATCTCTGCGATGAGAGGCAGCGGAACGAGCCTTCCATGACGCCTGCACAGGTTGATGACACGACGCAGAGTGATGCCTTCCACGTATTCCATCACCAGGTAGAGATGGTCCCGGGTCTGATCGAAGTCCTGAATCTGTACCAGGTTCTGGTGCTGCAGTCGTGAGCCGATTCTGGCCTCGTTGACGAAAAGCTGCTGAAAGGAGTCGTCGGCAGCATATTCGGGCAGGATGATCTTGATGGCCACGCGAGGCGCCACGCCCGCCAGGCTTCGCCTTCTGGCCTCGAAGACCCAGGCCATTCCCCCCATGCTGAGCGGGCGGATCAATTCGTATCTGCCCAAATCCCCGAGACTCTGCATCTGGGGTGGAAGCTCCGGTTTTTCAGGATCTCTCATGCCAGGCCCCTGGAAGTGCCCGGGACTCAAGCCCCGCGGCCCCGATCCCGAGCTGTCCCATTCCGTCTACATCCTGTCGAGCCTATCATCCCCTGGGGTTCCTTGCTGCCGAACTGTTCACATGGCGCGGTCCCGGGAGGCGGGATCATTTTCATCCCACCCAATGTCAATCCACCTTGGAGGGGCCGGAGTCTCGACTCACGGAACTGCGGCAGCGGCACAACCTGGAGCCAGTACGAGCCCCCCCTGCAGGCGGGGCTTGGAGACAGGCGCCTTCACCGGGTATATTCCCCCCAAGGACAGGTGGACCACGGTGGCCGACAAGCTGATACCCATACACAACGACGATCCCTATCTCCTGCTGGAGCACGGCCAGCGTGCCTTGCGAGATGGGCATTTCCAGCAGACCGCAGCCTTCCTGGACCGGGCCCTGCGACTCTCGCCCCATGACCTGACCATTCTGAACGCACGCGCCAGCCTGTTCCTGGCACAACATCGCCCCAGAAATGCTCTGCTCCTCCTGGACCGCGCTTGCGCCCTGGAACCATCCTTTGCCGAGGTCTGGAACAACCGGGGAGTGGCCCTTGCGCGCATCGGCCGGCTGAAAGAAGCAGAGACTTCGTTTGACAGGGCCATCTCTCTCATGGGTGACGATCCTGCCGCCCTTACCAACCGGGCCCTCACCATTCTTCAAATGGGCGACCTGGAAGGAGCCGTGGACGACCTTACTTCCGTCGTGGAACAACAACCCGGAAACCCTGAACCCTGGCTCTACAAGGCCATGGTCCACATGCGAACGTTGGAGCTGCGGCAGTCCCGACACGCCTTCTTGCAGGCCGCCAGGCGCACATGGGCCTCCGGCGGATCGCGACGCAACGCGCTCTTCCTCGTGCTGGCAGCATCGGTGCTGCGGCTGTTGCTATCCCTTGGCATCGGCGAGGCCAGGCCGCCCGAAACCTCCGGCTCCCCTTGATGGCCTCGTGACTTCCCCCGAGCCCCTACATCCGTTCCAACGTTCCAAGGCCCAGCACGCCCAGGCCCGCGGATAGCACCTGCGCGGTGGCGCCCACCAGCATGAGTCGCCTGGAACGACTGACGCTTTCGGCCTTGAGGACGGGCAAACAACCGTAGAACCTGTTGAAGGTGCCGGCCAGACCGAACAGGTACTCACAGAGCGTATTTGGGCGGGAGGCGTTCAAGGCGGACCGGAGAGCCTCAGGATACCGACACAGGGCCAACACGAGATCCCGCTCCAGGGGATGCCCCGGCAAGAGGCGGGCCTTCTCGGCATCCCACTGGGCAGCGCCGCCTGCTTTTCGCTGTATGCTGCGGCAGCGTGCTAGACTGTAGAGCAGGAAGGGTGCGGTGTCGCCGTCCAGGGAGAGCATCCGATCCCAGTGGAAGGTGACGTTGGACTGCGGATTCTGTGACAGATCCGCGTACTTCACTGCCGAGACGCCGACTGTTTCGGCGATCTCGGCACGCTCGCTCTCGGAGAGATGGGGGGACTTTTGGTCCACCACCTGACGGGCTCGACGAACGGCTTCGTCCAGGAGGTCCACCAGGCGAACGACGTTGCCCCTGCGGCTGCTCATGGAGCCTTCGGGCAGGGTCAGCACGCCGAACCAGACGTGGATCAACTCGGCTGGGGTCAGCCTCAGCTTCCTGGCGGCGGCGAAAAGCTGCCTGAAATGAAGCTGCTGCCGGGTATCGGTGACATACAGGATGCGATCTGGACTCCACTGGGCTTCCCGGTAGCGGATGGTTGCCAGATCGGTGGTGGCATAAAGAGCAGCGCCGTCGCGCTTGCGCACCAGCATGGGTGTCCTGGACAAACCCTTTCCGTCGGACTCGTCGAAGGGAATGATCAACGCGCCATCATCCACGATGGCGACCTTGTCTCGCAACAGATCCTCGAGCAACCGATTCAATTGATCCTGGTAGAATGACTCGCCCAACATGGCGTCGAAACGAACGCCCAGCCTTTCATAGACCTTCTGGAACTCCTGCATGGAAGCCCGGACAAAGCGACGCCAAAGCTCACGGTTTTGGGCATCGCCAGCTTGCAGCCGCGCGGTCTCCACCCTTGCGTTCTCATCCATGGCGGGGTCTCGCCGGGCTTCCTGGTCGAACTTCACGTACAGGCGCTGCAATTCTTCCAGGGGATCCTGCCGGAAAGCATCCTCGCTGCCCCAGGTCCGCCAGGCCACGATGAGCTTGCCGAACTGGGTGCCCCAGTCTCCCAGGTGGTTGTCACCGATCACCCGGAACCCCGAAGCACGATGGAGACCGACCAGGGCATTGCCTATGATGGTGGAACGTAGATGCCCGACGTGCATTCTCTTGGCCACGTTGGGAGAGCCGTAGTCTATTACCACCAACTTGTTCCTTCCCGACTGTGGAACTCCCAGGTGAGGATCGGCCACAAGCCCCAGGAGCTGCTCACCCAGCCACCGGTCATCCAGCGTGATGTTGACAAAGCCAGGTCCCGCCACCTCCAGCCTGGCCAGCGCGGGATCCCGGGGGAAGGCTTCCACGATGGCTCCGGCAAGGGCCCGGGGAGGCCTGCGTACAAGCTTTGCCAAACGAAATGCCAGGTTTGACTGGTAGTCTCCGTGCCGCTGGTCTTGGGTTGCCAACACCTGGTCCCGGGGCATGTCCCCGTCCGGAATGGCACCGTGCAGTGTTTCGGTTGCGCTTCCTAGAACCAAGGCGCTCAAATGGTCCTGAATTACTCCCATGCGGCCACTCCCTCGTTCCCTTGTTGTTCCGCCAGCCATTGCTGTCAGGTTCCGACTCGGTATCTGCCTGTGCGGCATCACCGCCATCACGACGATGGACTCGCCCCTGCCCCACCGCCCTTCTATTTCCATCACTAGCATTCGTCATGCCATTGCGGAAATACGGCAGTGCTGGAGTTCCGTTTCGTAGATGTTCCGCCTGCGGCAGACCGGTTTCCAGGATCAGGCGCTGGGCCGAACCACCCTGATGATGCGATCTTCTCTTGCCAGGTCGACTACCTCTTCGGTCTTGGGACGACTGCGATCCGGCCTCATCACTACTCGGCAGAGGGGTTTGTCAAAGGTCTCCCTGCTCCTGACCCCGGAGATGGAGATCACCAGCCTGCCGGAGGCCAGGCGCAGGACGGATCCCGGAGGGAACAGTCCGATGGCGTTGACGAAGAGCTGGAACAGGACGGAATCGTACTCGGTACCCACCACGGAGGCCATGCGCGTGACAGTGTCTGGATGAGAGAGGATGGGACCCCGGTTGGGTCTGTACCTGGTCAAGATGTCGTAGTCGTCGGCGATGTGTATGATGCGTGAAAACAGCGTGGGCCTGCGCCCCTGGAAGTTGTTGGGCCGGTGATGCTCGATGACGGTGAGCAGCCGTCGTATCTTGGCCTCGTGGAAACCGCGCTGCTTGATCAGGGAACGAAGTCCTGCACCGGTGTGGCGTTCGTAGGGAACACGGTAGCCGTCTTCTTTCATGGACATCCCGATATCGTGGTACATGGCTGCCACGCCCAGGTCGCCCAGAGCCGCGTCGGAGAGCCCCGCTCCCCTCCCGATAAGGATGGACAGGTTGGTCACCATCAGGGTGTGGCGGGCGAAGTTGGGCAGAGACTCGTCCACCTCCCGAGCCATTGTGGCGGAATCGATGGACTTGGCCGTGTCGATGAGTTCGTTGGTGATCCGACGTATCGGCAACGGGTTGGGAACCCGGTTGGCCACCAGGTTTGCGTAGGCATCAGCCACCACGCCCGCGCTGGACTGGTAGACATCAGCGAACTCGCGGTTTACGCTGACCTCCGACTCGCCTTTCAGGCGAAACCGAAACACGGCCTGCAGGTCCACGGTACCCAGGCCCGCGTCGATTAGTTTTTTCTGGAGGGTGGTCCGGGGCATGGTGGGATGGGGTCTAGCCGCGAGACAAGTGATCAAGAACTTGATCTGCGACTCGTCCAGGACCTCGTTGAATGAAATCCCGCCCACCGCGTGCACCTTCAGATCATCCACCATGGAGGTGATGTGATCGGAGGCAAGGTCGAAACGGATACGCACATCGTTTACGTAGACCTGGTCCTCGACACACACGAGGTGTATGGCCCCCAGCAGGTCCCACAGGCGTTGGAGAGAGGCTCGCAGCTCGCGCACAGGCTGTTCGAACGCCCTGTTTTCCAAGTCGTGAATGCGGGTCATCCGCAGCAGGCCGTAAAGCTGCCTGGCAAATTGCTCTCCCGCCTCACGTACCTGGCGGGCCAGGGCCTTGTCTTCGCCCGCACGGGCCTGCTCTATGGTCTTGCCGAGTTCCTGCTGGGCGGACTGGATTTCTTCGTTCATCGTTTTGCTCCGTTTCCAGTGACCTTGTGGCGATGCCGCACCAGGCTCTGCATGCAGTGTTCATGCAGTTCGGCTCCCGCGGATCTGGCCACCCAGCGGATCAGTTTTTCGGGCTCTTCTCCTTCGATGAGGGCCAGGCCCGACACCGCGGCCCAACGCAGCATCTGCTGCCCGGAAATCATACGCGTGACGATACCCCTTGGCTTCAGCCATTTCCGGAACTGGTGCAAGGCCCGTCGGTCCCAGATGCTTGCCAGAGCCTCCCCCAACGCCACTGCCTCGCGGGGTTGAATACCACGGAGGGAGCCGGTCTCCAGACGCCTGACAATCCCGTTGAAAGCCCAGCGCTCCTTGTGCTTCACCAGGATTTTCAAAGCCCTGAGACGAACTTCCTCGGTATCTGCCTGAAGCATCTTCCCGATCCCCAACCCGAGCTGCTGATCGTACTCTGCGTTTTCGAGGACGTTGAGGGCGGCGAGTTGGAGTTCCACGTCGTCATGGTCGCTCAACTCCACGGCCACCTCGCTGGCCCGCGCCATGTCAATCTGGGCCAGGGCCCGCATGAGATCCACCGCCACGGCAGGCTCGGCGCGTTTCAGTACCGTCACGAGGTAGTCCACGCGGCCCACAGCCTCGCGAACGATCAACTGCCTGGTGATCCTGCGTGCGGCCGTGCCTCTTTCCTTTTCCAGGATATCCAGCAGGACCGAGAACTTGTCTCCGGGTATCAGGTCCACCATCTCCACCAGTTCACGTGGAACTTCTTGCTGATCACTGGGTATGGTGTGAATGATCCTGCCCAGGGCCTTGGCATCGGCAAATGCTCGCAGCAGATCGTCTTTCTGGTCCTTGTCCTGTTCACGAAAACTTGTCTCGTCGATCTTGCGGACCAGTTCCAGGACTGAACTCAACAGGCCCTCGGCCAGCAGGAAATCTCGAATCTCGCGGATGATGGGGAGCGCTTCCTGGAGACGCATGGGTTCCACCGGGTTGGAGGAGATCTCCAGGATCTCCCACACCAACCTGACGCACTGCCCTGCCAGGGCACGACTGTCTTCTTCCTTTGCAAGGGCCCTAAGGAGATCCGGTTCAACCTCCTGGTACCGAATCCTGGCTCGTTTCTTGAATTCTGGCCAGGGAACGTCGAAGGTATAGGGCTCGCCGATGATCATGGCTTGCATGGCGTTCTTGGCGCCCGTGTGCGCTACGGCGGCGGCTTCCATCTCGGTCTCTTCGTCTTCGGGAACAAAGCCCTCGACAGCCTCCACCTCTATGTTCTTGAAGCCGGCCTTCCACAGCAGGGTGACGATGTCGTCCTCCTGCTGCCTGATACCGGTGAAACGAATACTGATGATGCCAAGGAAACGCGTGAGTTCGGACCAGTCCACGCCGCGCCGCAGGACCACCTTTCGAACCCCATCGCGAAACAACCTGAACGACAGGGACCGTTCACGATCCCGGTTCAGGTAGATGACCTCGTCGTCCAGCACCATCTCCCAGGGCCTGATGTCCAGGGGCATGTCGCCGAACCGCTCCAGGTAGGAGTCCATCTTTTTCTTGAGGTTGTCCAGGAAGATGGAGATGGCTTCGTTGTCTGGTGAATAGATCAAGAAACAACGAGCCGCCCGTCCCAGGGCTACCAGCGCCTCGGCCGCCGTCTTGCCCTTGTCGCTGGAACCGACCACTTCGTCCGAAGGGCCGGTGACGAGAGACTCGTTGATCTGCTGTTTTTCGGGCTGGGCACCGGGCTCCCCAGTCGGTTCGGAATCCGCCGAATGGCCGTCCATGCCTGTATCGGTGGGATGGGCGATGCGGGGAGATCCTTTCGAACCCGGGTCTGCCGTCTCTTGTCTGGTCATACTGCTCACCATTGAAACAAAACTGGTCTGTGGGTGGGGACAATTATAGCCCAGACGGCTAAGAATAGGTTCCTACCGTTCCGCGGAGCCCAAATGTCCACCGTCCATCCCCGTATCGTCTCCGTCGGTACCGCCAACCCTCCCAGGTACTACAAGCAGGCCGATCTGCCCGACCTGTTCATGATCAAAGACAAGCGCCTGCGTTCCCTGTTCACCTCCGGCCACATCGACGGCAGGCATCTCTACCTTCCCGACCCCGACGCCCACGGCATCCCCACGGAATCCCAGGGCCAACTGCTTCACAAGCACCTGCGGGGCTCCATGGAAATCGGCCCCCAGGCGATCCGCCAGGCCCTGGAACATGCGGAACTTCACGTCACCGACGTTGACTACCTCGTAGTGACCACCACCACAGGCTTTCTGGCTCCAGGTCTCTCCGCACACCTCATGAACGAAATGGGCTTTCGTAGCAACTGCGGTCGTGCCGACGTGGTGGGTATGGGTTGCAATGCCGGTCTCAACGGCTTGAACCCCGCAACCCACTGGGCCATGGCCAACCCCGGGAAGAACGCTCTGCTGGTGTGCATCGAGGTCTGCTCCGCTGCCTATGTCTTCGACAACACCATCGAAACCGGCATCGTCAACAGCCTCTTCGGTGACGGCGCTGCTGCCGCCGTTATAAGGGCAGAACCAGCCGATGCCGGCAAATTGGCCCCCGTGGTGCTGGACTTCGAAAGCCACGTGATATTGCCTGCCTTGCAGGCCATGCGCTTCGATTGGGACGACAGCGCAGGCAAGTTCTCCTTCTTCCTGGCCCGGGATATCCCCTACGTGATAGGCGAACACGCCGAAACCCCCGTGGATCGATTGCTGTCGCGCCACCAGATCAAGCGGCGGCACATCGCCCATTGGCTCGTCCATTCCGGTGGCAAGAAAGTAATCGACGCCCTGAAGTACAACCTGGGCCTCACCACCTGGGATGTCCGCCACACGGTCTCCGTACTGCATGATTTCGGCAACCTGTCCAGTGCCTCGTTCTTGTTCAGCTACCAACGCTTGTTGAACGAAGCCAGGATCCGCCGTGGCGACTACGGTGTGATGATCACCATGGGTCCTGGGACCACCATCGAAACCGCTCTCCTGCACTGGTAAACCAATCGCCACCGGAAGGACCAAATGAGACCCCTGGAAGCCATCTCTTTCCAAGAACACGGCAACGTCGCGACCATCACCCTGAACCGTCCCGCCCATGGCAACCGCATCAACATCCGGATGATCCAGGAGTTGGCCGCAGTGTGCGATCACCTGGAAGACCGTTCCAAAGCCAAGGTGGTGGTATTCCGCGGTTCCGGGGGAATCTTCTCGCAAGGGGTGGACTTCGGGGAGTTCCAGCCCCACCAGCCCATCGACATCCACGGCTTCAACAAGTGGGAAAAGATCGCCGTTCGCCTTGAACGGCTCCCCAAGGTCACCGTGGCTCTCATCGACGGAGCGGCGACTGGCGGGGGCTTCCATCTCATGCTGGTGGCGGATCAACGCATCGCCACCAGCCGCTCGTTTTTCCAGCTTCCCGAAGTCCACATGGGTTTCCTGCCGGGCATGGCCACTTTTCGCCTGGCCAAGTACGTGGGCCTAGGAACCGCCAAGAGGCTCATGCTCTGCAACACTCGCCTGAGCGCCCCGCAGGCTCTGGGACTGGGCCTGTTGGACATGGTATCCGACGACCTTGACGCGGCTCTACAGTCCACAATCGAATCCTTCGGCCCCATCCACACTACGGCGGTGCAGCTCTGTCGCCGGTTGCTGAACGAATCTTTCGCCATCGAGTTCGAAGAAGCCATCGGCAATTTCCTGGCGGCACAACATCGCGCCGTCAACAAGTCCGCCTTCCTGGACACCCTGGCCAGGCAGCACGAAAAGTGACCGGCCACGAGGTTCGTCCCCTCAGTATTCGTCCCGAGGTCATGAACGCCATCCGCCCCATGCGCCCGGCCGATGCCCCCCGGGTGGCCCAACTGCACCGAGCCGCCATGGGGCACAGCCTCTGGGCTCGACTTGGGCAGGCCTTCCTGGCCACCCTGTACCGAAGGCTCATCCCAAACCCGCTCTTCGTCGGCTTCGTCTACGAAGAAGCGGGTTCCATAGGTGGGTTCATAGCAGGTTCCACCAACACCGCGGCCATGTTCAGGCAGGTTTTTCGCAAGCACTTCCTCCCCCTGGCCGCACGGACAGCCGTGGGAGTTGCCATGGACCCCCGTGTCATCCCCCTGTTGCTGAGGACAAGCACCTATTTCGACGCGTCTGGCTCGGACATCCCCGCCGAGAGCCTGTTCTGCTCCTTCCTGCCGGAACTTCGGGGCAAGAAGATCGCCGATCACATCAACAAGGTGCTTTTCGACGAGCTGCTGTACCGAGGCCACAAGTTCGTCAAGATCACCACAGAATCCGACAACCGTGGGGCCAACCGCCAGCTCACGCACTGGGGGTTCCAGGTGGGTGGAAGGTTCCGGTTCTACGGCAAAGACATGGTCAAATACGTCCTTGATCTGGAAGAATCCCACCGAGTGGAACCGGTGGGCCGCTACCACCAGGCCTGAGTCAAAGCTCCTGGGCCTCTTCGCTGGCCTGTGCTTCTTCGGCATCCATTGCCAGTTGTAGCGCGTCCACCTGGAGGATCCTGTCGCGGTCGGAGATGAACAGGATGTCGTCCCTCACCACGAAACGTGGATGTTCCAACGAATAGTCGGCAACCGTGACCCCGTAGTCCAGCTTTCCCGGCCTCTTGAACTTGAGGGCCTGCGCGGTGTCCACCAGGTACCAGAGCCTGCCATCCTGGTCCACGGCCAGGTCGACGTTTTCGAACCCGGTTGCAAGGTCGTCGATATCCATGATCCTGCCGAAACGGAATCCGTCGGAATCGTAGCGGATGACTTCCTCGCGATAGGCCAGCAGCAACTGCCTGCCCTTGTAGCCGACCACCGCGTTGGGAGGGCCGTCCGTGATCTCGAAACGTACCTGCTCTTCACCCTGAAGGTTGTAGCCCATGGCCTCATCGCCCCAGATCACGAACAGCAGATCCTTCCTGGAGAGCCAGGCCAGGTAGGCCTCGCCACCAACTCCGGGTCTGGTCTTGTAGGAGCTTCTGATGGTCCATCCCACACGCAGGCTCCCGTCACCTGCGAAGACCTGGACGCGCCCCATGGCATCGAGAACCGCAAAAGAATCGGATTCTTTTTCGGGTATGACTTCGACATCCAGTGGATTCTGGAAGGAACCGGGGTCGGTTCCCGCTCCACCACCAGAGACGTACCAGGGACGGCTCTCGCCGAACCAGAGATTGCAGATGTCGGTCTTGGCTCCCCAGACACGGTCTGGCCGCCCGTTCTCGGCAAAACGCTGGATCCGGTTGTTGCCGGTGTCCGCCACAAGAACATTTCCCAACCGGTCCATGGAGAGAGCGATGGGTTCTCCGAAGGATTGAATCGCTCCCTCTGACCACCCGGTGGCCCCCCAGTACGGGATATTGGGATTGCCTCCACCGATCAACTTCTGGTAGGCGTAGAAGATCTCCACCAGTTCCAAGAGCGCCTGTTGCTGCTGTCCAACGGTCCGCAGCGAGGCCATTTCTATGGCGGGGATGCTGTTGGGATCCTTGAGCTTTCGCAAAGCCAGGATGGCGTTGTCGTCGGGGCGCAGGTACACCGCCCTGCTGCCGGCAGGGACCAGTTTCTGGACCTGCTCCCGCAGGTACGGAGCCCCCTCGCCTGCGGCGTCCATGATCCACTCCAGCGCCTGGGCATTCCCGAACTCGGCGTTCTTGTGGGCCAGGTAGCGATCCTTCAGTGTTTGTTCATAGGCTCGTTTCGCCTCCTGTCCCGGCGGCGAAGCAAGCCATGAATCCAAGCGAGCCTGTGGCTGCCCCAGAGATTCCAGGTAGTTCACACCGACCTCGGCGATGTAGAGTTCCGAGAAAACAAACCCTTCGAAGGCGTCATCCACCTGGACCCTGATCTTGCGGCCTTCTCCCTGAAGTGGGATATCCAGGCGTTGTACCTGGTCCTGGAGCCGGACTGGGTCTCCGGATTGCTTTCCGTCCACAAGGATGGTGATCACCTTGGGCCTGGAGTACTCCCTGTAGCTCTTCTTTCCCTCTTTCAGATTGCCAGGCCATATGGAAATGGAACTCAGGGGGGTCATTGCTCCCAGGTCCAGTTGGATCCATGATCCTACTCCCGCACCGTCTTCGCCCTCGCACCAGCCGGACTTGAGCAAACCATCGAAGCCGGCGTCGGAATCATGGCGGCCCTGTTCGTCTTCACAGAAAGAGCTGGCGGAAGTCCTGGCTGCCTGGGCAACCGACGGCAATAACCCGCTTGGGATCGCCCCCAGCAAGCAGAGAACGAATGCAAATCCTGGTGAGCGCATGAATCGCCTCCTGGTACTTCGATGGCTCATGTTATCCCGACCTTGAAGGTGAACCTGGCCAGCTACACCTATCGACCTTCCGATTCTTCGGCCAGATTCGGACCAAGTGGAAGTTTCTGCTGCCTGGGTTCGAAGTTGTCCGGGTCCCAGCAATGCCGACACCTGGCCTCGTATGCCTCCTGGGCTCCCACCAGGACCTGTGGTCCGCGGTTCACGGTTCTCTGTGAGCGGTTGGCAGGTGCTCCGCAGACCACGCAAATGGCCAGGTACTTGTCTATGTATTCTGCCTTGGCCAGTAGAGCCGGTATGGGCCCGAAGGGACAGCCCAGGTAGTCGGTATCCAGGCCGGCCACCACCACGCGACGCCCCTCGTCTGCCAATTTTGTGCAAACCTCCACGAGGTCATCGTCAAAAAACTGGGCTTCGTCGATGCCTACCACCCGCGCATTACCCACGCGACGAGGTATCTCCGAGGCCGATACGATGTTGACACTCCTCAGGCTGTGCCCCGTATGTGAACCCACCGAATCCAGGGAGTATCGATCATCTATCCTGGGTTTGAACACGATGACCGGCTGGTTTGCATAGCGAGCACGTCGCAGACGCCTGATGAGTTCCTCGGTCTTTCCGCTGAACATGCAGCCTGTGACCACCTCGATCCATCCCAGGTGCGAGGGAGTCATCTCAGGAGGTGTGGATCCGCGGGGCACTTGAACACTCTCTCTGCAAATGGTGATGGGGCCGGCAGGCGGTTCGTGGAACCGGCACTCAAGGCCAATGGCCCGGGCATCGCGGTCTTTTGAAAAATCCTTGAAAGTCGAAAGAATGTCAGATCAACGAAAACCGCGAACCCGAACGCTTACGCCATGCCATGACGACTGAATCGGCCTGCCGCTGGACCGGAGCCAATGTCATGATCAACGGCAGAAAATCGGCATCCAGAGGTTCTGCGGCCCATGGATTCAGGTAGCAGCGTGCGTAGAGAGCCGTGGGATCGTCGGTATCCCGCCCCAACCACAGAAATGCCGCGAGATCGCGATACAGGGGATCGCGGAACAGGCATGGAGAGTATTCCCCACCGAACTCCAGCTCGATGTTATGGTCTTCGCCATCGCGGAACATCTCTATTCTGGCCGAGGGACCGTACAGAAAATCGCGCATGTAGCCAGAAGTCACTCGCCAGGGCTGATCCGCCACACAGACCATGATCAGCGGTCTGCCCGCGTTGGGTCCGGTCCGGATGATCTCCAACTCTCGAAGCACCTGCGGTTCCACGGCAGCCAGGCTCGCGGGACTGAGGAAGGGTCCGACACTTGCCAGTACGCGCCGCCCCCCCGACGAACGATCATCGGAAAGCATGAACTCCAGGGAGATCTTTTCGTCTTCGTAGGTGGCGTAGCGGCCTTCCCATGTGCCGGCTTCCACCTGCGCAAGCCACATCTCCACGGCTCTCCGCACCGGTTCGGTGTCGAGATCGTGTGGCAGCCAGCGATGCAGGGCCAGGAGAATCCTGTGGTTCCCACCGATTCGTTCCAGGGCCTCCACGAGCCTTCGCAGGGTGGCACGATCCGGAACCGGCCTGGATTTGTGTATGAAGGAAAGAACCGTGAGATCCAGCGTGGCTCCGTTGGGGCGCTTCGCTCGCAGGATGGGACCGGGCTCCACCAGTACACGTACCCGGTATGGCCCCCGTGCCAGAAGAGCAGCAGTTGCCAACTCGGCGTAGCCCTGGAAAAACCTGCGGTTGTCCAGAGAAGTCAACAGACATCCGACCCTGGAACCTATGGGTTCACCCAACTCGTCCATCAAGGTTTGAAGCATGTTGCGATGACGTCTGCCCTCGGGACCACAGATCTGGTGCAAAAAACTGTGGCGTGCAGCGGAGAGCCGCCTGATATCCTCAATAAATTTATCAGGGAACAGAGTCATGACAGGAGATCTTCCATCACGATGATGGTAGTACACCGGCTCTGCCAGGGTTGTTGGCCGATTTGCAGCACTAGACGAGCAGGGTCAGGGCCGTGTGGCTTGGTTCTGGTGGGCCGGCAGCTAACCCATGGACCGTGCTTCTGCCAAAGCGGAATTGAAGAAGCCAGTCACAAAACCCATCCCACGAACCGAAAATCCGGGGTATGAAGCGATTGTCCAACCAGGCAGGACGCGGGAGAAAACATGTACAGACAAGTAACCACCTACTCCTTCGGTACGGGCCTGAGTCCACTTGGCAGAAAGGTGCTCATAACGCTGGTGGTGCTCTACATCGTGCAGACCATTCTCCAGAACTGGATGGGCGTCCCCGTCCTGGAGACGATGGCATGGT
Source organism: Myxococcota bacterium (assembly GCA_024276675.1). Classification (GTDB taxonomy): domain Bacteria; phylum Myxococcota_A; class UBA796; order UBA796; family JAFGLY01; genus JAJRWT01. Next base: position 189,911 of record JAJRWT010000063.1, read on the forward strand.
GGACTCCCGGCAGCGGCTACTTCCGTCCATGGCAGCCCGTCACCGCGTTCTTCCTCAACGGCCCCACGCCTCTGGGCGCATTCATCTCCTGGTTGATCCTGTACTTTTTCTTCACACCCGCGGAGTCGTCCCTGGGCCGCCGAGGTCTTCTCGAAGTGATCATCGTCTCCTGGCTCTCGGCCGTGATCCTCCTGCTCCCACTCCTGTCACTTGGAGCAATCGTCGCCACTACTCCCTATCTCGGCATCAACTGCTTCCTCACCGCCCTCATCGTGGTGTTCGGCCTGTCGCGCCCCAACGCCACGATACTCCTGTTCTTCGTACTGCCCATTCGCGCCGCCTGGGTCGCCTGGGGCACTGGGTTCATCTCGTTCCTGTACCTGGTCTACACACGGGACATGAGTTCGGCGGTGGCGCTGTTCGGCTGGGCAGGAGCCGTACTCTACATGATCTCGGGCGGCAGGATCACCAACCTCATTGCCCTCCTACGAGCGCGCCTGCTGGCCAGACGTATCTTCCGGCGCAGCTCGCGACGCCACCACCTGGACGTCCTCGATGGCGGTCGATCAAGGCGATCCGGCCAAGACGACGACGACATACTCTACCATTGAACCAAGAAGCCAGATGGCCCGGGTGGCTGCCGTCAGTCGGCGGCAGTGGATGGGAGCAGCGCCGTAGCGCTGTCCAGGCGAGCATGACCTTGCCGGAGATCTTCACTCTTGAGTCCAGCGCCACCGCCGAAGTTATCCATGTAGTCCAGCAAACCGTCCAGAACATGGATGGCGGCAAGAACATCGCCGGTGCACGCGGTTTCGGAGATGGTGTGCATGTTGCGCACGGGAAAACCGATGGTGGTGGCAGCCGCGTCGATGGCGGCGAATACGGCGGCCATGGTGTCGGTACCGGTGTCGCGTCCCACCACGTCCATCTGCAGAGGGATACCCTTCTCACGGGCGACGGTCTGGATGAAGGCGTTCAGTTGCTCACTGACCACGGCTCCAACTCCCAGCGTGAATCCCCTACCCATTTCCAGCGGAGGGAAGCGCCGATCCTTGACCCCTGGTGCGGCGCGATAGTCGTGGTTGACATCCACGGCCACCAAGACATCCGGTCGCATGGTGCCCGCGAGGACACGGCTCCCCATACGACCGATCTCTTCCCCCGTACTGATACCGAACAGGACGCGGACGTTCTTCAAGCCCCCGCGTTCGGCCAGCATCCGTGCAAGCTCGGTTGTCACGAAGCATCCGAGGCCATCGTCCAGATAGGCTCCATAGAAGGTGTCGGGGCTGAAGCCCCTGCGGATGGGCCGATCCAGCAGGATCACGTCGCCGGGCCTTATGCCCAGCCGCTGAACCTGCCCCTTCTTGTCGTCGCCGTGAATTTGAAGTTCCAGATAGAGCATTTCGGACTTGATTCCGGTATCTCCCCGCCGAAGCGCCGGCTTGGCAAAGTGGATGGCCCCCAGGGCTTCCACGGTTCCACCCCTCAAGGCCCTGAATTCCCCGGGCTTGTCGGGGTTTTCGCTGTACAGGACCACTTCGTGGCCAATAAGGGTGGTGGGGAGAAACGAGTCGCTGTTGATCCAGATCTTGCCATCTTCGCCGATGCTACGCACCTGCATGCGGATCTTGTCGGCGTGCCCCAGGAACATAACGGAGAGCAGGTCAGTTCGTTCAGGTGCAGTGTCCAGCACTATGCCCGCATTTCCGCGAAAGGTGTGGATCTTCCAACCGGGAAGCATGAAGCCTTCCATTTCCGGCTTGATGACGCCGTAGGTCATGCCGCCTTCGAGGCCAACGGGACTTGGTGCCGCCAGCACGCTCTTCATGAACTCGAACCGGGATTCCTGCATGGACTTCTTCCAGGGGGGGGGTGTACTCACGAGATACTCCTTTCCAAAAACGGCGCCGCTCCGCCAACGATCACCGCTCCGGTTTCTTCACATGGCAAACATCGACCGCACCTAATAATTCCCATTGGACCTACTCGCCAGCAACGAAGCCAAACAGGGTGACCTGGCGCCCATCCTGTCATGTCATGATATCCACCCACGTGGAAGCCCCCGGTTTCCGCACGGCCCACCATATCCCCAGGGAAACGACAGATGCCAAAAACCATCGAAATCCTCTACTGCGAAGTTTGAAACTACAAACCCCGAGCCGCTGGTGCAGCGGCCGCCATCACTGACAGGCTGGGCCTGACCGCCAACATCAAGCCAGGCAGATCCGGGCAGTTCGACGTTCTCGTCGACGGAAGGAAGGTCATAGGAAAGACCTGGAACGGCTTTCCCAGCAACGACGAAGTAGTACGTGCGGTTGGCAAGGCCCTTTGAAATGACTCCAGGGCAACCAATCTTCATCATCGGAACGGAGCGTTCAGGTTCCAACCTGCTGCGGCTGATCCTGAATGCTCACTCAGGCATCCATGTGCCCCATCCTCCGCACATCTTGCGCTTCTTCGCTCCCATCGAGGCCACCTACGGGGATCTTCGGCAAGACGCACGTTTCCTGCGACTAATCGACGACATCCTGCTCCTCCTGCGCGTTCACATCCATCCCTGGACCTTTGAGCCCCATAGGGATGCCGTCTTCAAAAAGGCCCCCAGTAGAAGCGTCTTCGGAGCCTTCGCGGCCCTCTACGAGCTATCGCTCATCCAGAGCGGCAAACGGCGCTGGGGCTGCAAATCCACATTTGTCATCGAGCATGTACCGGCTGTTCTCTCCCACTTTCCACGCGCGAGGTTCGTTCACCTGCTGAGAGATCCCCGGGACGTTGCAGCGTCGTCCACCAGGTCCGTATTCAACCCCTACCACCCCTATTTCACCGCGGAACTCTGGAAGAGGCAGCAACGACTGGCTCTGGATCTCGCTTCGACGTTACCCGCAGAATCCATGTTGACCATTAAATACGAAAACTTGATCACCAAGACCCAGGACACACTGTCCCGCCTCTTCCGCTTCCTTGGCGAATCCTTCGAAGAGCGAACCCTGCATTTCTTTGAAACCGATGAAGCGCTGCGAAGCAGCTCGCTTTCAGAATCCTGGAAGAACACTTCTTCACCGATGCTCAAGAACAACCACCACAAGTTCATACGGGAACTCTCCCCTGGACAGATCGCCGACGTCGAGTTCGTGGCCGGCCCCACCATGCTCAGATTGGGCTACACCCTCCATAGCCCCAGAAAAACCTCCCTCCACCACTCTCCCCTTTCCCGAGTGTATCATCGCTCTGGTATGAGACTACAGGACCTTTTCATGCGAAGCAGGGTGGAGTTTCGTTCCATCCTGAAGGATCGCAACCACTGGCGAAGATGGGCTCGAGATTCAACAGCGGCCCTGCTCAAACTCCGCCGCCTACTGGCAGACGGGGAATCCTCCGGCCACGTCCCCTCGGGAGCGACCAGATGAACAGGGCCGCCACCCTGGAGACGCTGAGGGGACTGTTGGACAACATCCTCCAACGCTGGCCAGCTCCCGTGGCAGACCTCAGAGACCAGGCAAGAGACGTGGTGATAGTGGCGTCAAGCTCTCGGGGAGGCTCCAGCGTATTCGCCGAAATACTTCGCCACAGCAAGCACCTTCTTCACTTTCCCGCCGAGATAAACCTTTTCCTGGTCCTGGCGGGCCTTGGCCATCCCGAGAGTGGAACGGGATCGGATCTTCTCGAGGCACACCACGCCATTCCAGGCCAACAAGATTCCCGGCTGCTCTCGCTGCTCGGCAGGATGTTGGCCTGGGACGTTGGCCAGCCCAAACCGGGGCATCTTCGAGGCAAGGACGTGGAGCGTCTCGCCCATGCGCTGCTCCTCAGACTTTCGGTCCAGTGGCCCACCTGCTACTTCGACGCCGCCAGGCTGCACAGGTGGATGTTCGACACCATGGCGGCCATGGTCGGGAACAAAGGCTGGATACCAGGTTCTTTCCCCGACCCCCACACATTCCACACCCATCTCCTGGCTCTGGTTTCTTCCGAGCACCCGCAGGTCAACCCCTACTACTACGACATTCCTCCCGGGCTGATCCGAACCTGTTCACCCGCAGTGCCGAGGCCCGCTGGGCCACCCTCGCCCATCATCGTAGAAGAACCTCCCTTCGTCACAGTGGGCCCATGGAGCCAAGCGTCCACCGGCTCTCTCCGAAACCTCCCCCTCGTGATCAAGACTCCCAGCAATGCCTACCGTCTGCCCTTTTTGAAGGCCCTCTTACCCCGGGCACGATTCAGGGTCCTGCACCTCACCCGAAATGCCGCGGCGTCCATCAACGGCCTCTTCGACGGCTGGAACTACTGTGGCTTCCACTCCCACTACCTGCCAGGTATGCTTCGCATCCTGGACTATTCGGATCGTTCTCCGCGCTGGGGCAGGGACTGGTGGAAATTCGACCTGCCGCCTGGCTGGGAAGAATACGCCCACAGGCCCCTGGTGGAAGTCTGCGCCTTTCAGTGGCGATCTTCCCACGAGGCCATACTGGACTTCCTCGGACGCGAAGACGTGGACAGCCACCGGATTCGCTTCGAAGACGTGGTGGCCCATCAGAAAACCAGGCACGAAGTATTTCGGCGGCTGTGCGATTGGCTGGGCATCCCCCTCGAAGACCGGCTGTCACAGGTGGTCCGCGAAGGCCTTCCTCCCATAATGGCCACGGGAAGCCCACGGCATCGGAGATGGTTCGAAAAGGCTCACCTCCTGGAACCGATGCTGGCCAGTCCGCAGATTCAAGAAACCATGGAGCGACTGGGATATGCACACGATCCAGAAACCTGGACATGAACCGGAAGAACGCCAGGATCCTGCCCTGGACGAAGCCGCCTCATTTGGCGGACCCGGCTGGCGCCCTCGACAGGCGAGTCACGACCAGGAGCTCGCCCAGGGAAGATACTGGCATCGCTGTGGCTATCGCTCCGAAGTGGCGGAGCTGAAAGAACTCCTGTTGGCCTGGCCCGGCTCGGAGCAGGAATACGAGTCCTCTCCCGACAGTCTCCTCATGCTGGAACGTCCCCAACTCAAGCTGCTGCAACGACAGGCTGCCTCCCTGGCCAGGGCATACGAACACCTCGGGGCCAAGGTCCACATTGTGCGACCCGCCTCGCCTCCGCCACCCAATTGGCTGTTCATGCGGGACCTGTTCTTCGCCACTCCCGCCGGGGCCATCCTGGCCAGGATGGCTTCGGAACAACGGGCCGGCGAGGAGCAGCACATGGCCCGGGCACTTGCCGACATGGGCGTCCCCATTATCGCCATGCCGACCGGAAAGGCCACCTTCGAAGGTGCTGACTGCCTGTGGCTCGACGAGTCCACCCTCTTGCTCGGTATCGGAGTCCGCACCAACCGCAAGGGTATGGAACTTCTGGGATGGCTCATGGAATCCATGGGCACCAGCTTGATTCCAATCCACCTGCCCCGCGGGGTTCAACACCTGCTGGGCCTGGTGAACTTCATCGACAGGGACCTCGCCGCACTCCACGGAGCCATGGCACCCACCCGTCTGCGCAGGTTGCTGGAAGAACACGGCGTGGAGTGCATCGTGCTCCCACCCGACCGAGAACTGCTCCACGGCCGTTCCATGAACTTCGTGACCATCTCGCCCCGACGACTGCTCATGCCGGCGGACTGCCCCCGCACGAGGGCGCGCTACCAGGCTCACGGCGTGGAAACCCACGAGGTGGACATAAGCGAATACTTGAAGGCCGCCGGCGGCATAGGCTGCCTCACAGGCGTTCTGCTACGGCAATGATCCGCCAACGGGAAAGACTCGTCCCGCTCGAGGAAAGAACCTCGATGGAGCCCTCCCCCCGGGGGCCCCCTGCCCGGCCCAGGGGCTCTCCCCCCCCAACCGCCCCCCCCGCCGCCGGCGGTACAGCGTTTTTCAGCAGCCCGCAGCAACCTGGAAAGACTCTGCCAGAACATCGCGTATCCTGGCTGCCGCCTTGCCGTCTCCGTAGGGATTGTGGGCCCGGTGCATGACCTGGTAGGCCTGCTCGTCCAGCAGCAAGCGCTCGGATTCCGCGACGATACGCTGCACCGAAGTGCCCACCAGTTTCACGGTTCCTGCCTGAACGCCTTCGGGCCGCTCCGTGGTGTCGCGCATGACCAGTACCGGTTTTCCCAGGCTCGGAGCTTCTTCCTGTATGCCTCCGGAGTCGGTGAGCACGAACCTGGCCCGGTCCATGAGCCTGATAAAAGGTGCATAGCCAAGGGGCGGGATGAGATGCACGTTTTCCAATCCTGAGAGATGCTCGTTCACGGGCCGGCGCACGTTTGGATTCAGGTGCACGGGATAGACGATATGAACCCCGGGATGACGCTGGGATATCCTACGCAGGGCCGTACAGATATCCCTGAAACCCTGCCCGAAACTCTCACGCCTGTGGCCCGTCACCAGGATCACCGGTACCCGTGGGTTCCGCATGACAGGCCAGGCGCTGCCAAAGCAGGCATTGTCCACCTGCAGGGTGTCCAGGCGGGAACGTACGTCCAGGAGTGCGTCGATGACGGTGTTCCCGGTCACCCACACCCTGTCGGGTTCACAGCCTTCACAGAGAAGGACATCCCTTGCCCTGCTGGTGGGGGGAAACAGGTAGGTACAAAGCCGATCCGCCAGCACACGGTTGGCCTCTTCCGGGAAGGGGGCGGCCAGGTTGCCCGTGCGAAGCCCGGCCTCCACGTGCCCCACCGGCACGCGGGCGTAGAACGAGGCCAGCGTGGCAGCGAAGGTGGTGGTGGTATCCCCGTGGACCAGCACAAGATCGGGCTTTTCCAGCGCAAGTACGCCTTGTATGCCCAGTATCACCGCGGCGGTCAAGTGGTACAGATCCTGCCCGGGACGCATGAGGTCGAGATCGTGCCGCGGACGCAACGCGAAAAGCTCCAATATCTGGTCCAGCATGTCCCTGTGCTGTGCTGTCACACAGAGAACATGGTGGAAGTGTTCCGATTGCTCCAGGGCCCTTACTACCGGGGCCATCTTGATGGCTTCGGGGCGAGTGCCGAAAACCGTCAGAATACGTATCTTTTTCATTCAGGTTCTCCTGGAGAGCCGAGAATTTCCCACGGGGGCTGGCTGGGGCCCTCCTGTCAAGGGTGGCGAGCGGCACCGGGTTCCTGGTTTTCGAACCACTCCAGGAAACGCTCCAGGCCCTCCCGGAGCCCCACTGACGGCTGGTAGCCCAGGGCCTTCCGCGCGACACCGAGGTCGGCCCAGGTCATGGGTACGTCCCCCTCCTGCTGGTCCGCAATGCGCAACTCCGGCACCCGCCCCACCACCGATGCCAGGGTATCCACCAGAGACATAAGTGTCACGGGTCGGTCGTTCCCCAGGTTGGCCACCAATCTCCCTCCAGATCTCTCCATGGCGGCCAGTATTCCCTGGACGATGTCACCCACGTAGGTGTAGTCCCTCGTGCTGGACCCGTCGCCGAACAGCGTGATGGGTCTACCATCCAGCAGGGCCCTGGTAAACCTGTGGATGGCCATGTCCGGCCTTTGCCTGGGACCGAAGACCGTAAAGAGTCGCAGGTTGGTGAGCGAGAATCCATGCAGCCTCTGCCAAGTATCACACATCAGCTCGGCCGCTCGCTTGCTGCACGCGTATGGACTGGTTGGCGTAGGCAGTGCATCCCCCTCGGCGAATGGCCCCTGGATGCGAGCCCCGTAGACCGATGAACTGCTCACGTTCACCAGGCGCTTCACCCCCGCCTGGGTCATGGTCTCGAGAAGCACCGCCGTGCCGCCCACATTTACGTGGGCGTAGGCGGCGGGGTCCGAAAGACTGGGCCGAACTCCCGCCTTTGCCGCCAAATGAACGACTATGTCTGTGTTGGACATCAGGGCCGCGAGAGTGGGCGCGTCACAGATGTCGGCCTGGTGAAATGATATCCGGTCCATCACCGAGGCCAGGTTTCGCAGCTTCCTGGCGGGCGAATAATATGGATCAAGGTTGTCGACGACAATCACTTGGTCGCCACGCTCAACCAGTGCCTCCACCAGGTGGGAGCCGATGAAACCCGCCCCACCCGTCACGAGAACGCGACGAGATCCGGAATGACAGTCCTGGATTTGTTGCTTGCCCAACGACACTCCCGTGGAATTCAGGTACAGGAAGTTCCCGCTGTACCCGTTTCCAGGTCACGGAGCAAAGAAGGAAGGTCACCAGGCAGGTAAAGGTTTGCACGAGAATGACCAAGACGCCCGGGAGACAACCGGACACCCGCCAGGCTGGGCGCCAGGAGTGGTGTCTGTCCCGCCGCGGGTGTTCTCAGGTTCCGGTGCAGGAGTAGCTGACGGTCATGGTTGCAAGTTCGCTTGTTTCACCCATGCAGTCGGTGACCTGCAACGAGATCTCTACGGATTCCACGCTCGTTTCACCGTACTCGGTGGACGGCCCCGTAATGGTCAAGGTGGGGGTGGAGGAGGTGCTGTCGTCCAGGGAACCTGAACCGCTCACCACGGCCCACGAGTAGCTCAACCAGTCGTCGTCAGCGTCGTAGCTGCCGGTGCCGTCCAGGGAAACCGCCAGATCGGCGCAGTCGGGGCAGTCATAGGTTTCTCCGTAGGAGATGGGCGTGCAGTCGGCATTGGCGCTCGAGGAGATGTCGCTCCCGGGATCTGCCACTGGGACCGCGTTGGAGGGGCGATCCGTGATCTCCAGGATGAGCGTGTCGGTGGCGGTTTCTTCACCCTCGTCTTCCACCGTGAGGGTGAAGATCCAGGTGCCGGCAACATCGGGGGTAATGGTGGGGCTTTCATCGGTGGACGAGTCGATGTCGGCGCTGGTGAGCAGGGTGCCTTCGGGAGCGGACTCCAACTCCCAGGTGTAGGTCAGTTCGGTGCCGTCACCGTCGTAGCTCCCGGAGCCAACGAGTTGGAGGAGGTCACAGGTATACAGGGTTGATGTCTCGGGGTCGTAGTCGGCATCGGCCACGGGCATGACTTCGATTTCGCCGTCACAATTGTTGTCCAGATCCGGATCAATCTCGGGAGCTCCCGGATAGACCACCGGGTTCGTGTCGTCGCAGTCGTCGTCGTCTATGCTGTAACCGTCGCCGTCGTAGTCCCACGACGTACACAGCTCGTTTCCGCTTCCCGGCGAGCCCATGTCCAGACCGACGCTCCATTCCATGGTGGCGGCGCACCAAGCATCCGGGTCGTCGTTGGTGATGAAGTCGTAGCAGGAGGGTTCCAGGTTCATGGAGGCCCCGGGGACATCGGGCATGCTGGCGCCATCGTCCCAGGTAACCTCGTCGAACACCAGGTCTTCGGCAGCCAGGTAGATTTCGTCGGACTCGTTTGACAAGAAAAAATCGCTGTACTCGTAATCGACGCCCACCTCCCCGTTGAGGGAGTAGTCGTCTTCTATGCCAAGGACCATGAAGGTATTGGCGGCGATGGGCAGGAGATCATCGCTTTGTATCTGGTGATAGTCCAGATCCACGCCTGAACCCAGCACGATGCCGTTCATGTAGATCACGTGGTCCGTGGTGTTGTAGATCTCGAACCACTCACCCAGCGTGTCGCTCACTATGAAGGGGTTGTTCATGATCTCGGTGATGACGATATCGCCCTCGGTCCAGTCGTTTTCGTCGATGAACCCGTCACAGTCGTTGTCGGTCACATCGCCTGCAACTTCGTCGGCCCCGGGATTGATGTCGGGATCGGTATCATCACAATCGGCGGACAATTCATCGGTCCCACATGTCGTATAGCTGTCGCCGTCTTCGTCGAAGCCTTCATCGATGAGCCCGTTGCCGTCGTTGTCCAGACCGTCGCAGATTTCTTCGGAGAGACAGTCCGCGGTTCCATCACCATCGGAGTCGCTGAAGTCTTCGTCCACGAGCCCGTCGCCGTCGTTGTCCAGACCGTCGCATTCCTCTTCGTCGACACAGTCCGCGATGCCATCGGCGTCAGAGTCGCTGAAGCCTTCGTCGATCTTCCCGTTGCAGTTGTCATCCAGGCCGTTGCAGGTTTCGCTCTGGCCCACGAAGATTTCCGGGTTGTTGTCGTCACAGTCGCCGTCTGCGCGGCTCTGGACGTCTCCATCCAGATCTTCGACCATGACGTAGGTATCCCTTGAGCCGACGCTGTCCCTGGTGTCGCCCGTGGAATCGGTCTTGCTTCCACAAGGGTTGACCGCCAGCAACAAGCCCGCCAACGGAAGGAGCGATGCTTTATTGATATGCCGCATCCCAGCCACCTGTTTTGTATTCTTAAGCTATGTCTGCTCATATTCCAACCAAGAGTAGCAGAGCATGTAGGGACTCCGCAAGCCCCCTGGCGGCTGTTGGAGTCAAAAAACAGTGGCATCCGCCGCAGGTCTATTCCATGTAGCCAAGTGCTCTCAACTGTTCCTCGTTCACCCCGGCTGCCCCCTTGTCCAGCCTCCGCCCCAGAGCCAGGTGGTCGTAGCTGTCAGGCCCCTGCGGCAAGACAGGAAGGCGGTCCAGGATTTCGTCGGGGACAGTTCCCTCCATGTCACTGGCCTGCGGCAGACCCAGCAGCGCCAGCAAGGTGGGAGCCACGTCGACAAGGTTCAGATCATCCAGCGTTCCCCCGCTGGGAATCGAGGGACCAGCGGCCATGAACACTCCATCAGGTGCGTGGACGCCCGAGTAGACCTCGGTTGGCTTGATGAAGTCGGAAAGAGGCAAGCCGGACACGGTGTCCTGTCGGATCCTGTCCTCGCTCACCCACTCGTCCCTTATGGTTAGCCCCAGCGAGCGAACATCACCCACCATGGGTTCCCACTTGTACAAGGGCTCCCCCGTGGAGGACAGCCGCAGCGTACGCAGGAAAACCACCAGGCGCTTCAAATCAGGGTTTTCTCCCAGCAGAGTTACCACCACCTTGTGACCCAGCCTGGTCACCTCGGCCGGTCCTGTGTTGGCCTCTACCAGTGCCTTGAGCTTCTCGGTCAGTGGAGCGAAGAATCGCCCAGCACCGTCTGTTTCCACCGCCTGGAAGCCGTGGTCGCTCACAACCACCAGGTTGGCCTGCCGGCCCACTTCATCCAGGAGTTCACCCAGCACCGAGTCGGCCTGGCGGTAGGCCTGACGAAGCGTATCTCCCCATCGCTTGGCATCCGCGGCAGTTACGTCGGAAAAAGCACCAGGTTCGTAGTACTTCCAGAATCGGTGCCCGATGGCGTCGGTGGCGTAGTCGGTAAATGTGACCACCTGGGGTTTGAACTCGTGGAGAGCCCACACGAAGACATCACGATCCATCTGGACCCGGATGAATTGCCCATTGGCGTTGCTTCGATTGGGATCGGGAGAGAGGATCTTCTCCTGGAGAGTAACGCGAACCGCGTACAACACGGTACTGAAACGCAGGCCGTGGCGAACTCCATCCACGAGGAGCGCCAGGTTTGAACGACGACTCGCCACCTTGTGCCGTTTCAGACGCCTGGACAGTTCCAGTTCCTTGATGAAGGATAGGTCACTGGGCCAGGTCTGGGCTTCCGGAGCCAGCCAGCCGGGAACCAGGAAGCCTTCACCCATGTCCTGGGGAGGATAGGTGACGAGCCACTTGTACACCCCCAGGCGAACGCCGGCATCCATCATGATTTCCCAGAAACGAGCGGCCTGGCAGTCACTTGCCTGAACATGGAAACCGTGGACACCATGTTCTTCGGGGGGTTTGCCCGTGGAGATGGTAGTCCACAGCAAAGGCGAAAACATCGGCTCCATGCTGTTGAGCACAGCGATGGCGCCCTGGTCACGGACCTTCTTGAATGTTGGAAGGTCCTGCCACATCAGTTTCATCACGTCGAAAGTCGCGCCGTCCACTCCAAAGACCAGGAGCTTCACGTCGTTCCTGGGCTCCGGCCTTGGCCACAGGAACCCCAGTCCCGCCGGCAGCAGCAGCAATACCGCCAAGGATAGCGGACAGAGGTTGTGTAAGGCTCCCTTTCCCAGGAACCTGTTGAGCAGCAACCCGAAAACCGCCCCCAGCAACGCACCCGGCAGGCCCACCAGAAGCACGTAGAGCAACGGGGCATCCAGGAACCACGGGTTGACCAGTTGTGCCCAGATGGCCACTCCAGGGGCCGGGAGGGCGCCGAGCAAGGCTCCTCGTGCCATTGCCGGTAGCATCCGGGAAGAATCGATTCTCTGCTTCATGTTCAACTTCCGTTTCAGGTGGCTGCCAGGCCGGAATATCGTCTGTTGAGCGCCGCATAGTGTGTGGTCCAACCACGCTCTACTACCTGAAAGGGCAACAGGAAACCAAAAAGGACAGGCTACGAGTAATCCATGCACGAGGTCACGAATCCACGCCCTCGAAACTCAGGTTGAAGTGTCTCTCGGAATGAACCGCCCGGGCTCGAAATGGTCCCAGAAATGCCAGTCACCAGGATGCCTGGTCAGAACCCTTGTCAAGAAATCAGCAACATGCCCTGCTCCCAACTCCATGGCTTCACGCAGGGACGGTCCACGTTCCAATTCCAGTTCTGGACCGATCCTGGTGACATGCCGGGGCCCGGTCTTGCCTGGCCGATGAACGGTATACAAAGTGAGAAGCGCCGCATGGCCCCTTAAAGCCAGGTACAAGGGGCCCAGCGGCAGGTTCATGGGCTTGCCGCAAACGGTCCGAACCGTGCGACTGCCAAGTTCCCTGCCACCTCCGGTGCCGTCACATGTGGTCATCACCACGCCCCCCCCCGCCAATCTCCGCAGTATCGGCCTCATGTAGCCTTTACCATCCAGTATTTCCACGGGCATGTGGGCTTCCAGCGAGGCACGAACTCCCGCCGCCCAGCGCCCCGTGGGGCTGAGCCCGAGAACCTCTCCTCCTCCAACCTGGTGCATGGGATAGCCCATCAGCCCGAGTACATGGAGAGGAAGTTGTGCGGGCCCCATGTGCGGAAGCATGACCAGTACTCCCCTTCCGCTGGCGATGGCCCGGTCCAGGTGCTCCAGGCCCTCGATGCCCAGGTATCGTTCGGCGTTGCGATTGTTTATCCTGGAAAAGCTGAAAGGAAGGTACTGGTTGGCGAAGTGGGTCGCAAAGGCATCCAGGGCCAGAGACCTGGTGTCCTGCATGTGGGGGAAAGCCCTTTTCAAGTTGCGCTCTATACGATGACGAGCCCCGCTCGCCAGTGTGCCTACCGCCCTGCCCAGAACTCGATTGGCCTGAAGTTCCTGCCCGTCCGGCAGCAACGCCAAAGCCTGACGGTACGGTCCCCAGACCGAAAACCTGTAGAGATCCCGCATGGGGGATTCCTTGAAGATCAATTCTACTCCAGGTAGCCCAGGGCCCTGAGCTTGGATTGCTGCTCCGCGGACAACTCGGAGGTGGTGCGGGAGATCTGGTCCTCGCCCATGTCTTCCAGCAGCTTGTCGGTCTCCTGCCGCAGAAACTGCAAGAGCTGAAGGCCCTGGTTGTCCACCTGCAACAGCGCAAGAGAACCCACTTCCTGGGAAGGGTCCAGGGCCATATCGTAGTACTCGTCACCATATGCCGGGGCTTCCCGTCGCACGAAAAGCGTCTCGTTGCTCCGGAGGCTCGCCATTCTCCACCTGGGCTTCGTGATCTCCCCCGCCGCCCTGGCCCTCAGGTTGGCAACCCGATCAAAACAGAAGCCCCTGGCCTGGATGCTCGAACTCTTGCCATCGATGATGCTGCCCAGGGGACGGCCATCCACCGAATCCGGCACGGGCAGTCCCAGCAGCTCCAGCACGGTGGGCGCCAGGTCGGTCAGCTCCACCAAAGTCCGGACGCGAAGCCCCTGGGGAAGCCTTCCAGGGAAACGCATGACCATGGGAACCCTGGTGGAGGCATCGTACAGGTCATCGCCGTGATCAAACCAGACCTCGTGCTCTCCAAGGGCTTCGCCGTGATCACCGTTGATGATCACCAAGGTTCCATTCGCCAGACCTTCCGTATCCAGAAAGTCCAGCAACCGCCCCGCCTGCGCGTCGGCGTAGGTGATCTCTCCATCGTACTGGGCAATCACGTAATCCAGGTCTGTGATACCCTCCAGACTCTCACGCATGTACGGAGCAACATCGTGAACCGGTTCCATGGACTTGTGCCTGGAATCCCTGGGGTTGCCCTGGTAGTATGCCCGGGCATAGGGTTCCGGGGCTCGTATGGTCCGTGGGGGTCGAAGAGATGAACCCACAGAAACCATGGCGCCTGCCGCCCATCAAGCCACTGGAGAGCAGCATCCACGGTGTCCTGTGCTCTGCGCTCCACCACTTCGTCGGGAAAGAAGTGCCTGCGAAGCATGTCTGTCGTTCGGAAGGGCAGAAGGGCGCCGCTCCCCTTGACCCAGCCGAACTCATCGTCGTAGACATCGAATCCCCTTGAAAAGCCCAGGTCGCCGTCCAGCACGTAGGCGGAGACGAATGCTCCGCAACGATAGCCATGGGCCCTCAACAGCTCGGGCAAGGTGGGAATATCGTCGGGAATCGGCACGCCGTTCAGCAGGACGCCGTGCCCCCAGGGCCCGGTTCCTGTCAGCATTGTGCCATGGCTGGGTCCAGTGACGGCGATCTGTGCGAATGCCTTCATGAAGAGCACGCCCTGCGCCGCCACGGTATCGAAGTTGGGGGTGCTCACACGACTGCCATAGGCACCGATGTGATCGGCCCTGGTGGTGTCCAGGGTCACCCAGAGTACGTTGGGCATGCCATCCTGAGGCTCACCCCGGGCCGCGGGAAACCCAAGCCCTGTCCCTACCCGCACGAAGAGCAGCAGGAGGATCACTACGGTGCCCATAAACACCGGCTTCCTGCCCCGTATCCGCCATCCCAGAATAATCCCGCCCCCTGAACACAGAGCCGCTATCACGGCGAAAACCGTAGTGTTGCCCTGGAATGGAAAGGGATCCTGGAATGGTGGAGGATCCGCAAACCAGCGTACCGCCATGTCCCACAGCAACATTGCGAATATTCCCAGCAGGAAACTCCACCAGGCCCGCCTGGCTCTGACGTATCTCTGGCCCAGAAGCAGTCCAAAGAAGAACCCCAGGACGGCTCCGCAAAGCCCCGTGGACAACGCCCCGACGAGCAACAGCGCCACCACGGCGGAGCTGTCCTTGAAAAAGGTGGCGGCAAGAGTCACATGCCCTGCCTCGGCCAGACCATAGAGAGTCGCGGCAAGGGCAGCGGTACAGGTGCACAGCAGAGCGGAGACCAGGCGTGGAGATCTGGACAATGACCTATCCGGGTTGGTTGTTGATCAGAGTTGGGAATTCTAATCCACAACTCCGTCACAGTCATTGTCGATCCCGTCACCGCTGATTTCCTGTGCTGCGGGATTGACCGAAGCGTCGGAGTCGTCGCAGTCACCGCCGGCGCCGTCAGTAAAGCCATCGCCGTCGTCATCGGCGTTCACGGTGCCCTCGTCCACCTGTCCATCACAGTCGTTGTCGATCCAGTCGGCGCGTTCAGAGGCGCCCGGGTACACGCTCGAATCGCCATCGTCGCAATCCCCTGCCGCCTCGGTATGGCCGTCGCCGTCGTCGTCGTAGTACTCGGTGCCCTCGTCGATGGTGCCGTCGCAGTCGTTGTCCACCCAGTCCGCCAACTCCGTGGCCCCTGGATAGCTGCTGGAGTCGTAGTCGTCGCAATCACCACCTTCCACGCCGTAGCCATCGCCATCGGCGTCGGCGGCACCGGAGTCGATGACACCGTCGCAGTCGTCGTCCACCCCGTTGTTGAAATCCTCGGTGGCCACGGGCGAAACGGTGATGTCCCCGTCGCTGCAATCACCACCCAGCACCTGGGGACAGGATTCGGAGACGCTTCCCTGGCAGGGGGCCTGCTCGCAGTAGCAATCGCCGTCGTCGTCGTAGGCCTCGGTCCCTTCGTCGATGATTCCGTCGCAATCGTCGTCCACGCCGTTGGCCTGCTCGGTTCCACCGGGATTTACATCCGGGTCGGAATCGTCACAATCGCCCCCGCACAGCGCCCAACCGTCGGAGTCCTGGTCGTACTGCTCCACGTCGCCGTTTTCACAGTCATTCCCACTCAGGGACACCGGCACGAGATCCGGCACTCCAGGGCTGAAGTCCATGGTCATGTTGGCATGGGCCGGCTGGGAGTCTTGAGGGTCGAAGCGCAGATCCAGGACCAGCATCTCGCCAGCGCCCAGCTCCATGGGCAGCTCGGCATCCAGTGAAAACACCGAGTCCGAAAACTCGGCAGCCACCAGGGTAATGGCCGCAAGGCCCTGGTTCTCCAGAGTCAACTCCCGGAGGGCGAAGTCCGATGGCTCCACCTGCCCGAAATCCAGGGCCATCGGCCAGACGCTCAACGAGGTCTCCACCGCCTGCCCTCTGACCACGGACACGAGGTCCGAGTTGGATGCGTCGCTGATTATGTTCACCTCCACCCAGTGATAGCCTTCTTCGGTGGGGCTGTAGACGAAGTCCAGGAAAGCCTCGCCCCCGCTGGGAACGTCGAGAGGCTCCGAGCCCAGATCGGTGGACAACTGGAAAAAGTCCCCCTGGCCCACCACCAGGTCCACATCGCGGATCTCTGCGTCCGGGCCCTTGATGCTGTCGAGGCGAAGCGCGAACTCCAGGGAGTCGCCAACGGAAACGACACCCAGGTCGAGGAACTCGGGGTATATGGATAGTTCCTTGCTGGTCTCGGTCACGGTGAAGTCCGAATCACAAGCCGTCATGGCCAACAGGAGGCCCAAGGCGAGTGATGGTCTGTTTGCCGGCAGAATGCGGTCGAGACTGGTCTTGCATGGTTCGGGATACAGTTTCATCACACACCTCGCCCGCCGGAGACGGCGCAGCCTCGCCTTCTGGATGCCATCCACGAGAGGGCCAGCAGCAGGGCCGAGCCGGCCAGTCCCGCAGGTCCGGTGCTGGTACAGCCACAATCGGATGCCGAAGCGCCTGCGTCGGTGGAGTCGTCTCCACAGCCTTCGTCAACATCGCCATCGCAGTCGTTGTCTACACCGTCGCACATTTCGTCCATGTCGGGGTTCACCCAGCCATCGGAGTCATCACAATCACCGTCGGCGGTGGTGAAGCCATCGCCGTCTGCATCGCCGGCGCTTGATTCGTCGATCTCGCCGTCGCAGTCGTCGTCGCGACCGTTGTGTTCTTCAACGGCGCCCGGGTGGATGTCGGGGTTGTCGTCGTCGCAGTCACCGGCGTTCTCGGTGAAACCATCGGCGTCGTCGTCGTAGTAGTCGGTGCCTTCATCCACTTCGCCGTCGCAGTCGTCGTCGTACCAGTTTGGCTGCTCCAGGGCGCTGGGATTGACGTCGGGATCGGCATCGTCACAGTCGCCGTCGTACTCGGAATAGCCGTCGCCATCGTCGTCGTAGGCTTCCGTGCCCTCGTCTGTTTCGCCATCGCAGTCGTTGTCCAGGCCATCAGGAAGCTCGGGGGCTCCCGGGTACGAATCGGCATCGCCTTCTATGCAATCCCCGCCTTCCACCAGGTAGCCGTCGCCGTCGGGGTCGTCGGCCTGTGAGTCCACCTCGCCGTCGCAGTCGTCGTCCACGCCATTGGAGTAGTCCTCGGCGGCGCCGGGGTAAACGGTGGAATCACCGTCGTTGCAATCGCCTTCCAGCTCGGAGTAGCCGTCGCCGTCGTCGTCGTAGCAATCGGTGCCTTCGTCGATGGTGTCATCACAGTCGTCGTCCACTCCGTTGCAATCCTCCAGGGCCGCGGGATTGACGGCGGCATCGGCATCGTCGCAGTCCCCTCCCGACTCGGTGAAGCCATCGCCATCGTCGTCGTAGAAATCGGTGCCCTCGTCTACCTCGCCGTCGCAGTCGTCGTCGACGCCGTCGGCGGTCTCCCAGGCACCGGGATGGACAGAGGAGTCGTCGTCGTAGCAGTCGGAACCACCCACCTCGGTGCTATCCCAGCCGTCGCCGTCCACGTCGGTGAGATCGCTGCCGTCGCAGTCCTGGTCGATGCCGTCGTATGGGACTTCGGTGGCTCCGGGATAGATGCTGGAGTCGCTGTCGTCGCAGTCGGAACCGCCGCACGGCCCACTGTCGGCGAGGTAGCCGTCGGAGTCGTCGTCGCAGCACACCGTGTCGCCCACGCAGTCGGAGTCGTCGCAGTCGATGTCGCCGTCGAAGTCGTCGTCCAGGTGGTTGTCGCAGTCCTCGGGGCAGCCGGTACCGGCCGAGACATCGAAGCTCAAGGTGTAGTGGCCGTCGGAAGCGCCGCAGTAACCGGAGTAGATGGGGCCGAACATCCAGCCGTAGGCTTCGATGACTATGAAGTAGGTTTCTCCTGATACACAGGTGAAGGTCACCGTGTCGTCGTCTGAGTCGGCCGCGGTGGAACCGGCCACGCAACCGGAGTTCTCGCGGCAGGTGTCGTCCAGTATGTAGATGTCCAGATCGCAGTCCATGCCGGTGATCTCCAGCGTGACGGATCCCGAGTGCTCGCATGTGAAGGAGTAGACGTCTTCGCCGGCGGTCTGCTCCAGGCCGGAATAGGGTGTACCACAGGAGTAGGGGGTGCTGCCCAGGTAGCTGGTATCACTGCCCGAGACACGATCCGAGAGGTCGGAAGAACAGCTCAGTTCTTCGAGTATGGGCACGTAGGCGGGGCAGTCGGCGAAGGCGCTCCGTGAAGCAGACACGAAAAGCAGCATCATCGTTCCCAGGATCCAGAACCACCGTGGACTCCTGCCTCCGGATCGACGGCTTGTCGCAAGATGGTGTTGCACCATGTTCCCTCGCTTTCCTTGAGTGGCCCACAGATGTGGCTGCCGAGTTGTCTACTGGTAGTTCTACCATGTTCGAGTCATCATTCCCACACCGAATTCCCTGGGGAAAAGGTGTTTGACGGCGCCTGCTCCCACGCTGCGTGGGAGTCAGTGGAAATCCCTGCTCCTGGCATTCACCGGGACGGCCTCGGGAACAGGAAATACCCTGTAGGCCAGCAGGCTGATGGCCTGATCCTGGCGCTGCAGGCGGCCCATGATCTCGAGAAGGCTCGCTTCCCTTATCAACCTGCGCTGCCGTTTATAGACCCGGGGCCTGATGGCGACGTTCACCATGCCGGTTTCGTCTTCCAGGGTGAGAAAGACCATACCCGAAGCGGTGGCAGGACGCTGGCGGCAGGACACCATCCCCGCCACCCGCAGGATCCCGCCGTCTTGCTGCTCCGCCAGACGATCCGCGGGGATGATTCCACGTTCGTCCAGGTTCCGACGGATGATCCCGATGGGATGTGCCCTGAGGGAAAGACCGGTGGAACGATAGTCGGCTCGCATCTCGTCGATGGGGCCGGCGGAACCTACGTTCAAACCAGAATCTGATCGGCAGAGGCCTGCCAGGAGGGGGCCGTTCCAGAGGCCGTCGATGGCCCACAAGGCCCTGCGCCGCCTGAGCCCCATGGAGATGAAGGCATCGGCGTGTGCCAGTTTTCGCAGGGCTCCACGGCCCAGGCCGCTGCGCAGAGCCATGTCAGCAAGATCCCGAAAGGGAGCCTGCCTACGGGCAGCTTCCAGGCGGTCGGCGTCGGACTGGCCCAGCCCGGCCACGAGACGAAGCCCGAGACGCAGGGCGGGCCCCTGCTTGGAGCCTTGCTTTTCTGGCTGATGGCTGCTTCCGGAGCATGGATCGCCCACACCCTGGGTGGACTCGAGGCTACAGTCCCAGTTGGAGTGATTTACGTCGATTGGCAGAATCCGTACACCATGGCGGCGAGCGTCGGCCACGAGTGATGCTGGAGAATAGAAACCCATGGGCTGGGAGTTGATCAGAGCCGCGGCAAAGGCGGCAGGGTAGTAGAGCCGCAGCCAGGCGGAGACATAGACCAGCAGGGAAAAGGAAGCCGCGTGGGACTCGGGGAAGCCGTACTCGCCGAAGCCCTGGATCTGCTGAACGATCCTCTGGGCATGTTCGCCATCGATGCCGTGTTCCCGGAGACCCTTGTAGAGACGGCGAGCTATGGGACCCAGCGTGCCCTTCTTGCGCCATGCCCCCATTGCCCGCCGAAGCTGATCCGCCTGCCCCGGAGTAAAACCCGCCACGGCCACCGCGATGGCCATCACCTGCTCCTGGAAGATGGGGATGCCAAGGGTTCGCTCAAGAATGGGCTCCAGAGCTGGGTGGGGATAACTCACGGGTTCGTCTCCGCGGCGCCTGCTCAGGTATGGGTGGACCATGCCGCCCTGGATGGGGCCGGGGCGGACCAGTGAGATCTCGATGACCAGATCGTAGAAGCAGCGCGGTCGAAGCCTTGGGAGCATGGACATCTGGGCGCGGCTCTCCACCTGGAACACCCCCATGGTGTCGGCCTTGCAGAGCATGTCGTATACAGCGGGGTCTTCGGGCGGGATCCGGGCCATGCTCCAGCGCAGCCCATATGACCAGCCACCGGGGGGGGCGGCGCCCAGAGCCGCCGTGGGGGTGCTGAATGGCTCGGCGGCTGGCGGGGAAGAGCCATTATCGTCGGCCTGCCGGGATCCTTCCACGCCACAGGGCCGTGCGCCGGATACGGGCCAATGGGCCACAAGATCGAAGCACTTTCGAATGGCCGTCAACATGCCCAGTGCCAGGAGATCCACCTTCACGAAACCCACATGGTCGATGTCGTCCTTGTCCCACTGGATGACGGTTCGCCCCTTCATGCTGGCAGGTTCCACCGGTACCTTTTCGACCAGGTGGTCGTCCGTGAGGACCATGCCCCCCGTGTGTATGGAGACATGGCGTGGAAAACCGCGTATCTGTTCCACCAGTTCCAGGGTCAGGGCTACTCGATTATCCCCCGGATCCAGGCCGGCACCCGCCAGGTCGATCCCCGTGACCGGCTCCCTGCCCCATCGATCCAGGCCCCGGGCCAACCGGTCCACCTGATCCGGGGAAAGCCCCATGGCCTTGCCCAGGTCGCGCACGGCGGAACGGGGACGGTAGGAGATCACCTCGTTGACCATGGCCGCTCTGTGGCGACCGTACTTCCGGTAGGCGTACTGGATGACTTCTTCTCGACGTTCGTGTTCGAAGTCCACGTCGATGTCGGGAGGTTCATCACGTTCCGGGCTGATGAATCGCTCAAACAGCAGGTTGGACCGTGCGGGATCCACGGAGGTGATCCCCAGGGCGAAACACAGCGCGCTGTTGGCGGCGGAACCCCTCCCCTGGCAGAGTATGCCCCGCTTTCGAGCGAAGTCCACCAGGTCGTGTACGGTCAGGAAGTAGGCGGGATAGCCGAGCTGGTCAATGATTGCCAGTTCACGCTCCACCTGGCGGCGCACCCTGGCGGGCGCCCCCTCCGGATAGCGCCAGGCGAGACCGCGCCTGCCCAGCTCCCGGAGCCAGCTCATGGGCGTATAGCCCTGGGGAACCACCTCGTGCGGATAGCTGTACCGGAGCTGGTCCAGGGTGAATGTGCAGCTCCGGGCGACCTTGACGGTCCGTTCCACGGCTTCTTCGAGGGCCCGACCGCCCACCCTGCCAAAGCGACGGTATACCCGGGCAGGCGCCTGGAGCACCCGCTGGGCGTTGGGGGCCAGGGCACGCCCGGCCCGGTCGATGGTGGTCTTGCGACGAATGCAGGTGAGTGCGTCCAGCAGTTGGCGACGCTGGGGCCGGTGCATGTGTACGTTGCCGCACGCCAGCAGATCCATACCCGTGAAGCGGGAAAGTGCCACCGAATGCGCCACCACGGCCTCGTCCGAGGCCAGGAGATTCAGGCTCAAGGCGATGAAGGCCCTGTCTTCGAAGACCTTGGCAAAAGGAGCTGCCTGTTGGGGGGTCCAGGGGCCGTGGAGCAGAGCCACCAGGCCCTGGTGGTGCTCCAGGACCAGTTCGGGTTCGTGCAGTGCCACACCCTTGGGCTGATTGCGGCGGCCTTCGGTGAGGATACGGCAGAGATTGGCCCAGCCCTGGCGGTTCTGCACCAGCAGGACCAGTGCAGGGAGCCCATCCAGGCTCAAGGTGGCGCCGCTCACCAGGTGCAGCCCCAGCTCCCTGGCTCGGCGGTGGGCACGTACCAGGCCGTAGACGCCATCCCGATCCGTGAGGGCGAGGGCGGACAGGCCCAGTTGACGGGCCCTTTGTACCAGTTCTTCGGGAAAGCTGGCGCCTTCCAGGAAGGAAAAATTGCTACGGCATGTCAGTTCGGCGTATTGCGGCATGGCGAGCCCTGTCGTGGATGAACAAAGGTCAGCGCGGCGCCGAGGGGCCATCCCCTACAGTGGCGATGACCCGGGCGGGTTCCGGCCAGTCATCCTGGTCGAAAAAACCGTGAATGAAAAAGTGCCCACGCTCGCGATAGACCCACAGCAGGCGGCCGTCTTCCAGTCCCAGCACCCAGTAGGACCGCTGGAAGGGCTGGTCCCACCATTCACCGGAAAGATACTCGGGACCGTCCTGGTGGAGGATCCTGAGCCAGACCCGCCCACTGCGCAACCTGGCCACACCGCCACCGCTGGAGGGCTCCACCTGGATGGGCCTGGGTTCGTCCAGCAACAGGGCGGGGCGAGCCAGGGGGAGTCGGCGAATCCAGGATTCGTGGACCCAGGCGGGATCAGGCTTGTACGTTCCCTTTTGAAAACTGTTCTCGTGGGATGTGCGGAGCCCTCTGCCTGGAAAAGAGCCAGCGCTGCTTTCCGAAGCGGATCCCCCCCCAGACAGCAGGCCCGCTTGCGGTCCGGACAAGGGTTCGGATGGCTCCCAGGCGCATTCGGGGCGCCAGGTATCGCGTGGAGCCGGGCTGCACAGGACACCTGGGCCCAGGGTGTCGGCCAGCATGGCCAGCAGTTGGGCCAGTTGGTCCGGGTCGGCCCGGAAAGTGGGAGGTCCGGATGGCTCGTTCCCAGGGGGATTTGCGGCGACCCCAGGCCCGACAGAAGTGTAATGGGTGGGGGGCGTGGCACATGGGGCCGATTGAGCAGATCCGAGCCGGATGCCGGGAAGTTCTTGCTGAAGACCCTGGTATGGGACGTGATGGCTGGCCCGCAGGGCCACGGCCGTGACGAGGGCGTGCAGAGTGACTCCATCCAGACGACGCATGAGCAGGCGGGAGAGCATGGAGGGATCCCTGGTGGGCTTCCCGGTCCTGAATGAAAAATACATGGACGAAGATCCATCGAGATCCAGACGGAGTTGGAGCCGCACCATTGCCCGACAGGCCTGCTCCATGGACTCGCATAGATCCGCAAGCATGCGGTTCAAGACAAAAAGCAGGGGTTCAAGGGTGTCGATGGCAAAAGGCAACACCTGTTGCCGGGCGAAGTCCGGCTCCGCCATGCTGTTGGGAATGGGCAGGCTCTGGCTCTGGCCACGAGCGATCCGGTGAAACAGTACGGCCTGCGGCCCGAAACGCCCCCCCACAGCAGCCGCCGGCAGATCTGCCAGATCTCCTATGCTCTTCAGGCCAAGGGCAGTCAAACGCTCCAGCAGGGATGATGGCATGGCCAGAGCCTGGAGAGGTAGTGGCCGCAGGGCCCGGGCCAGGGCACCCGAAGGGATCACCCGATCCTCGGGACTCCAGGCGGCCAGCACCCTTGCGGCGTAGAGATCCTGGGCAGCCACCAGGCGACACTGGTGGCCCAGGTATGCCATACGATGACGAACCTTGTCGATGAGGGCCCACTCCCGCTGCTCCAGGCTGGAGGACCAGGGCCCGGGGCGGGGAGACAGGCCCGCCACCATGGTGTCGGGCGGAAGGCAGGTGATGCGGGGAGAAATGGGCTCAAGCTGCCTGGCGAGATCCGATAGATCGCCGGTTTCGGCGGGTTGGTCCAGAAGCTCTGCCTGTATGTCCGGAGCCATGGCCCTGGCCTGGGAAAGGGACATGCCAACCTTCAGACCCAGATCGTCAGCGCCCTTGCTGAGAGCCAGCACCCTTGGCACCCCGGCTCGTTCCCCCACCAACACCACCTGGTCTTCAGCGCTCCAACCGCAGCGTTCCAGGCGAAACAGCGGAAGGTACAGCAGCAGATGACGGCTCTCGCATGGCATGTATTGAACATATGTTCAAATATCACCAGATGCAAGCATCAGGGGCCAGGCTCTTCGGCCAACGGGCCCCACATCTAAGCATGAGGCGAGACAGGATGTGGGGGGCTCTCCAGCAACCGCCATACACAGAATCTCGCGTAGAGCAGGCAAGAAGCAGAGAAACGGAGAGATCAGGTTCCGAAGCCTGCCCTGGGGAGAGGCGGCGTTCAACAGGAGGTGCTCCCCCCTCAAAAACCGGATAGAAGGTGATATTGTCTACTCGTCTGGATAGACTGCTTTATATTTTCTCAAATGGAGTCGGGATCCCACTTTCACCCGTATCGTCCCCGGCACGAGAACGCCATGGCCAGCGCCCCAAGCCACAATTCCGACTCCAGCACCACCGAGGCTCGTCGCTACCAGATCCTGGAACCTCTCGGCCATGGCGGTTTCGGTACGGTCTACAGGGCGGAGCTACATGGCAACAGCGGCTTCAAGAAGCAGGTGGCCATCAAGCTGCTCAAGCCCGAAGTAGAAGGGGCCCGTGAAATCGCCCAACGCCTGAGAGACGAAGCCCGTATCCTGGGACTGGTCCAACACCGTGCCATCGTGCGAGTGGATGGTCTCATACAGCTCGATGGTCGATGGGCCGTTGTCATGGAATACGTCGAAGGTGTGGGGCTGGACCAGCTCTTGCGGAGAGGCCAGATCCCGCTGGGTGTCACCCTGGAAATAGTGGAAGAAGTGTCCGACGCCCTCAACGCGGTGCACACGGCCAAAGACGGCGGTAAAAACCTGAAGCTCCGCCATCGTGACATCAAGCCGTCCAACATCCACATCACCCCCAACGGTTCGGTCAAACTCCTGGATTTCGGCGTTGCAAGGGCCGACTTCGAAGAACGCGAAGCAGACACTCAGAGTTCCTTGATCGGTACCTGGAGGTACATGGCCCCCGAATGCTGGGAATTCGAAGACGAATCCCCAGCCGACATCTACGCCCTGGGCGCGGTTTTCTACGGCATGTTGGCCCACCGTCCGCTTCCCCGCTCCACCCGCAACGAAGTCAAGCACACAAACAACATGGAAGAAGCCGTGGCACGCCTGGAGGGCACCTGCCCCCCCCTCATCCTGGACCTGCTGCTCTCCATGTTGGCCTATGATCCCGATGTCCGGCCCAACGCCCGCGAGATCCAGCGAGCATGTCGGAACCTCCGCCCTCACCTGGGTACTCCCTGGCTCCGCGATTGGGCGGAAGATGTCGTGCCTCTCGCCATAAAGGAACGTCAGGCAATAGAAGACGACCCCCTCTCCGGCACATCCCTCACCGAACAGAGTTCCTACTCAAACTGGGAAACCGCGACCACCAGGAAGGGCCTGCCGGGATGGTTCGCCCTGGTGGGAGTCGTGATGGGCATCGCCCTTGGGGCTATGGTCTTCTGGGGCTACCAGGCACTGCGTCCCAGGGCCGTTCCGGTGGTCACATCCATCCCGGTTCAACCACCGCTCCACGAGATCATCGCGCAAGAACCCACAGACGCCACCGGAAACACCGCCGAAGAAGCTCCTGGAGAGGCCATCCCGCCCAACACGGGCTCCGGAGTTTCCCCACTTCAGGAACCCGTCGAGCCACCCAGCGCCAGCTCCCCGGGATCACACGGCGACAAGCAATCTTCCAGCCCCATTTCATCCACCACCGGCATCTTGCCCCAGGATCCTCGTACCACGAGCAGCAGCCGGAAAACCAGATCAACCGGATCTTCCAAACACGACGAAGCGGCCCAGGACCCATCTGCCCAGGCACCCAGCGCCCAGCCCCAGGTCATGGGCTCCGTGACGGTCGAAGGTGATCTGAAGGAACTATGGCTGATATCGGGCACCAGGCGCATGCCACCGGGCTCTGTTTCTCCGGGTTCCTACAAGGTCGAAGTCCTGTTCCCCGATGGGAACAGGATCTACCCTGGCACGGTGGTGGTAGCCCCAGGTCAGAACGTGACCATTCGTTGCAACGCCCGCTTCAACAACTGCCGCATCGACCAATAGGCAAAGCCCGATTCCACCGTTCGTTACGCAGTGCTTCCGGAACTCGCGGCAGCTCCAGGCAGGATGCCCTGTTCTTCCAGGAAGGCGATGACCTGATCCGCGGATTCCTCGGGCGTGCTTCCCATGGTGGTGATGCGAAGCTCTGGAATATCCGGCGGTTCGTATGGGGCATTCACCCCGGTAAAGTTCTTGATGATGCCCTCTTCGGCCTTCTTGTAGTGCCCCTTGGGATCCCGTTTCTTGCATTCATCCAGGGGGGTGTCCACGAACACTTCGAAAAAGCGCCCTTCCGGCGCGATCTTCCGGGCCTTGAAACGATCATCCCGGTAAGGGCTGATGAAGGCCGTGAGGGTAACCACGGCAGCATCGGCGAAGAGCTTGGCAACTTCGCTGATGCGCCGAATGTTTTCCTGCCGGTCTTCCTGGCTGAAGCCGAGATCTTCGTTGAGCCCGTGCCTGACGTTGTCGCCATCCAGAACGTAACAGGCGACCCCACGGTGTATGAGCTTTTGCTCGACGTGCTGAGCGATGGTGGTCTTTCCGGAGCCTGGCAGGCCCGTCAGCCATGCGACACAGCCCCTCTGACCAAGAATCTTTTCGCGCTCGTCGCGCTTTACCTGTGAGTCCTGCCACTTGATATTGGTTGCCTTGCGCTCTGCCATGAAAAGCTCCTGCTGATTGAAACAAAAGGAAGACAGCCTGTATCTTGCTCCGTGATTCTCGGCAAACCAGCACCTTGCCCACTGGATTCAACGGGATAGGCATGGTTTCCGAAATTCCTCCGCCACAGGAACCACGAATGACCGATTTCCCATCCGCGGCCAGCATCCGTTCAGCACATGGGCTGGTCGGAAGAACGCGCGAAATCCAAGACATCATCGCCTGCCTCGCCGCAGGCCGCCATGTGCTGGTGGAAGGGCCCGTTGGAGTGGGCAAAACCGTGCTGGTGCAGGCCGTGGTAAGGAGTCTGGGGCGGCCGTTTTCAAGAATTGACGGAGACGGTCGTTACACAGAAGCAAAATTGGTGGGTTCATTCGATCCCCCCACGGTTCTGGCCAAGGGCTACATACCCACTGCCTTCACGCCGGGCCCCCTGGTACGAACCCTTCGAGATGGTGGGATACTCTTCATCAACGAGCTGAACCGCATGCCCGAAGGGGTACAGAATGTCCTCCTCCCCAGCATGGACGAGCAACGCCTCGAGGTGACCAACCTGGGTACCATCCACGCATCCCGGGGTTTCGCCATCATCGCGACACAGAACCCCAGGGAGTTCGTGGCCACGGGAGACCTGGCCGAGGCCCTCCTTGACCGCTTCGAACATGTTCGGCTGGATTACCAGGATGAAGACGAGGAATGCGAGATAGTCCGAATTCGTACCATGCACCATCCCTCCCCTGAGATCACACGAGCCTGCGTTCGCATGGTACGGGCCACCCGCAACGACCCCAGGATCCGTCGAGGGGCATCCGTCAGGGCTGCCATTGCCATGGCGGACCTGGCGGTGCAACTGGACGGCGATGTCCATCGGGCAGCCAACCTGTCCCTTCCAACCCGCATCGAGCTGATGGAAGACCGCGATCTACCCGACATCCTGTCCAATCTTAAAAAAAAAGTGTCCGGGAGCGGGCCCCTCTCCCCACGCTGGACCTGACCAGGAGCGCCACCGTCAGAGCCCCGTCCATGGACCTGGACACCCAGCCCTTCTTCGTCACTCCCAACGACTCCGCCACCTTGGCCGCCATCCCGGGTGGATGGGACGCGGCCAGGCGTTTCCGCGAGTTGGCAAGAGACCTCTCCCACCATGTACTCCTCCGCGAACTCACCCGCAGAGCCGTCGACGCGGTGCTTCAACGAGCAAGGAGTCTGCTCAAGCACTCCCAACGCCCCACCAGTCTGCGCACACTGGCCTGGCCAGCCCGTGGCGACCTCGACCTGCACGCCACCCTGGAGCGCCCCCCCCCCTGGACTCCGGAACGGACCATGATCAGCCGGCCCGACCCCCGCCAAGCCGACGTGGTGCTGGTTCTCGACATGAGCCTCTCAATGACCGGCGAAAAAATCGCCCTGCTGGCGGTGGCCGCCGCCATCATGCAGATGAAGCTGGAACAGGTGGGGGTCGTGACCTTTGACACCACGGCCCGCACGCTGGTGTCCGTGGGGCGGCCTCTTCAACTACGCACCATGGTTCAGCGCGTTCTACAGGTCTCGGCCATGGGCTACACCAACATCTGCGCCGGCCTGCGCCAGGCAGCCGAAGAACTGCGGCGTTCCCGACGCAAAGAGCGCGTGGCCATCCTGTTCACAGATGGAATCGGCAACGTGGGCTGGGATCCCAACCGCCAGGCCAGCCTGCTCCCACGCCTGCACGTAGTACACGTGGGCTCAAGCAACGATCTTCATGGCGGAGCCAGGAACTGCCAACGGATGGCCTCTGCCGGCAGGGGCCACATGTTCCACGCCGAGACCTACGACGACCTGCCGGCCGTAAGCCGTCAGGCCATCCGCCGCCTTTTCAGGGCATGACGGCCCCGCCCCGGTGATCCGGCATACGAGTACAGGAACACGAACGGCGCCAGAGAGACTTAAACTCAAGTTCCCTCGAGGTAGTCGTTGGCGTAGGCCACCTGTTCCGCGGTGAGTGTATCCACGGCCAGGCCCATGGTTTCCAGCTTGATGGCGGCCAACTCCTGATCTTGTGCTTCGCTGATGTCGTAGACCTTGGGAGACATGTCGCTACCCTCGGCCGCCAGTCGCATCATTCCCAGGAACTGGTTGGCGAAGGACATGTCCATGACCTCGCTGGGATGCCCCTCGGCGCATGCCAGGTTCACCAGGCGACCCTGGGCCAGGAGGTAGATGCGCCGCCCATCTTTGAGAACGTACTCTTCACAGTTATCGCGAATGGTACGCTTGCTGACGGCCCTCTCCTCCAGGTCGCCGATGTTGATCTCACAGTCGTAGTGCCCGGTGTTGCAGACGATGGCTCCGTCTCGCATGAGATCGAAATGTGCACCGGTGATTACGTCTTTCATGCCGGTGGCGGTGATGAAGATGTCGCCCCAGGAAGCGGCCTCGACCATGGTCTTGACCTGGATACCTTCCAGCGTGGCCTTGAGGGCGGCGGTCGGCTTGACCTCGGTTGCGGCAACATGGGCTCCCATGCCCTTGGCCCGCATGGCTACGCCGCGCCCGCAATGACCGTACCCGGCCACCACGAAATTCTTGGCTGCCAGGAGCACACTGGTGGCCCTGAGGATACCGTCGATGCTGGACTGGCCGGTTCCGTAGACGTTGTCGAAGTCCCACTTGGTCTCGGCGTCGTTTACGGCCAAAACGGGATACTTGAGAGCACCCGCCGCTGCCATGGCCCTGAGCCTATGCACGCCCGTGGTGGTCTCTTCGGTCCCACCCGTGACGTAACGTATCAGCTCTGGATGGCGCACATGGACGCTGGTGATCAGATCCGCACCGTCGTCCAGGGTCAGTGTGGGCTTGTTGTCCAGGGTGCGGTCGATGCTCCAGTAGAATTCATCGCGGTTCTGACCATGCCATGCAAAAATGGGAATTCCCTCTGCCGCCAGGGCCGCAGCGATCTCGTCCTGGGTGGACAAGGGGTTGCAACCGCTCCAGGTGACTTCCGCTCCAGCGGCCTTCAGAGTGCGGACGAGAACCGCCGTTTCCTTGGTTACATGCAGGCATCCTGCTATGCGTTGGCCCTTGAGGGGTTGGCTTTCGCTGTATTTCTTCCGAAGGGCCATCAGGACGGGCATACGAGCCTCGGCCCATTCGATCTTCAGTTGCCCGGCCTCCGCCAGACCGATATCGGCTACCTTGTAGTTTTCTGCCATTGCTGATTATTACCTTCCATAGCTGGCCCTGCCGGCTCGCCACCCGGAGGGGTGATGGACCGCAAGAGGCTGTTGGTTTGGTGAGCTGGGCCGACGGCCGCGGGCATGAGCCCTTTCAGCTCTCAGGAAAGAACGATCCATGTGCTATCACCAGAGCGGCTCACTGTTGCGGGCTTGCGGCTGGGTGTCAAGTCTTCCAGGGTAATATTTTCCCCCTGAGCGGAATCCGGTGAAACAGCAGGGGCTCATCCGGGTGGCCATCCCATCTCGCGACCTGCCAACATGTGGACATGCAAATGCGGGACCTCCTGCCCGGCTGCCTTGCCGTTGTTCAGCACCAGCCTGAAGCCTCCGGCCGCGGAGGGTTCCTTCCTGGCGATGTTCCGCGCCGCGATGAACAGGCGCCCCAGCATCGCCGAATCCTTGTCGGCCGCCTGTGACAAATCGACGATTGGCTCGCGTGGAACCAGCAGAACGTGGAACGGGGCCTGCGGGGAGATGTCCTTGAAAGCAACAACCCATTCGTCTTCGTAGATTATCTCGGCGAGAATCTCGCCAGCCATGATCTTCTGGAACAATGTTGGCATCGTTTTCCCTCGTGATGTCGAAACTCAATTTTTCCCGTCCGGAAACAACGGAAGGAGCGGAAGCCAGCAGCTTTCGAGCCAAGTGCGTCCGCGCGACCCGCCGGAACAGCGGTGCTGTTTCAAGTGGTTGTGCGGACCTGCCTGGCCGGTGATCGGACAAGGTTATCGGACAAGGTGATCGGACAAGGGGGGCCGCTCAGGCGATGGGAGCCTTTTCAGGACGGGAACTCAATAGCGCACCTGCAGAGGGAGAATGAGTATGCCGTCCTTGTATCGTGGGCCAGCCACTATGAAGGTCCCGTTCCTGCTCACAGAAAGAGTGGTGTCCAGCAACTTGCCCTTCTGGCTGAACATCTGTATCCGGAACTGCGCCTTTTCAGGAGACCTGCGAAGAAGAGTGACGTTCACCTGGCGTCCACCACTGATGGAAAAGCTGGCATTGCCGCCAGTACTGATTTCAGCCACGTGGGTATTCAGGAGATCATATCCCCGGTACCTCAGGAAACGCAGATGCCTCTGAAGTGAAAGCAGCCGTGGATCCACTCCTTCGTGGCTATCTGTGGCCGCCACCACCAGGAGTTTCACGGTCACTCTCCCGGCCACGGGTCGAACTGGGCCTGCCGCGCGAGGATTGCGCGGATGGCCCTGGCCCATTGCTCGGGTCGGCAGCACGGCAACGGTGAGGAGGACCAGCAGGAGAACGGATGAACGTAGTTTGCGGATGGAAGTCATCATAGGGTCACTCCATCCGATTCGTCCGCCTCTTCGATGAATATCACCAGGGGTGCGCCATCTTCCATCTGGAAGACCTGGACGGTGCTGTTGCCGGCTACTGTCAGGTCTTCGATTTCTGTCTGGTTCACCTCAGCCAACTCGAAGGCCGGCTCGGTTGAGGGGGACTTGTCGGATTCGCCATCTCCGACGTCAGGAGACTCCTTTACATTCAAAACGAGCACGAGGGCCAATAGAGCGAACACCATGGAGATTGCGGGAATGCGCCTGAATACGGATGGTCTCGCCACGACGGGCCGAAACTCCCTGCTCTCTTCTGGTCGGGGCATGGAAGATGGCAGGACCGGCTCTGGTGGTAGTACTCTGGCCATGATCCGTTCGGTAAGGTCCACCGAGGTGGAATCCCGCCGGAGACCATGGACCAGCGCTTCAGAGAGATGGGTCCAGGCGACTTCTTCCGGGGTAGAATCCAGGTCCAGTCTTTGCGCCACGGCATCCCAGAGGGATGGAGCAGAACCGAGGCTGCCCTCGACACGGAGGGTATCTCTGATCTGTTGCCCCAGCAGGGCATAGAAAGAGAGCATCGAACGCGCCTGGGGCGATCCAGAGAGCTTCTGGGCAAGGTCCCTGCGGGCGGCCACGTCCAGCTCCCCGTCCACCATCGCGGAGAGAGAGAGCTGAAGGTGATCCCGAGGTTGAATCCGCTCCATGACGGAAGCACACACATCAACCCCCAGGGCCTCGGCTTCCAGGCCCGCGGCGAGGGTTTCAAGGGCCTCGTCCAGCAGCGAGGCATCCCGTGGTGCCACGATATCCATTACCGCATCGGTGACGTCCAGATCCCGTGACTGTTCCAACAGTTCCTGGCGCATGGTCTCCATGCTAATGACCAGTTGCTGGTCCTGCTGACCCTCCACAAGGGGATCGTCTGCCAGATCCCCAAGGACGGAATTCGAGATGTCGAAACCCCTGGAGGCTTCGTGTAGCCCATCTGCCAGGACCAGCAGAGCCTCAGCCAGAATCGGCTCGGACACGCCATGAAGCGCTGTTTCGGAGATAATAGCGTCCATTACGGAGTTTACCAGGTCCACCGACTTCGCTTCGGAGCGGAGACCATGGGCCAGGGCGCCCATTACCGATGCTTGCCCGGCAGCGCCCGAGGCCGTGGTTGGGTGGGGATCGCCGACGAACAGGGAGGAGCCGTGGGAGATTTCCGCTGCGGCGGTTCCAATGGCCCGCAGGACCGCAGGAGCCAGGTCGATTCCCCGAGCTTCGTCCCGCAGTCCTTCCTGCAGGGTCTCCATGGCTCTACACCACTGTTGTTCCAGGTCTGGAGAAATCTCTTCCAGTATCCGGTCAGTCATGTCCTGGCCGGCTGCCCGGGCCCTCAGGCCGCGGGCCAGAGCCCCCAGCAGGCTGCGCCAGGCAGGTTCATGGGAAAGCTGCAGGGCATCGATGATGTCGTCCACGAGCTCCACTCTGCCCAGTTCGCCAGCCAACTGGTTTCTAAGGGCATCCACCAGAAGGTTCCAGTTGTCGGTGGCTGTGATCTTTTCCAGCACCGGTTGAGCAATCTCGAGAGGACCGGCCTCGGCATGCACGGAACGTTCCAACAGCGTCTGCAGTTCCACCCAGTGGGACTCTTGTTCTCGCAGCAACGCCTCTGCATCAACGAGATCGGCTTCGCTGGCAGTGCCGGCTTCGCAACGTTGGAGCAGCGCTTGGAGTTCAGGAGTCAATTCTACCTCGGTAGCCCATACGAGTTGCAGGTCAACAGGTTGACGTTGCAAAGTGGGATTCATTCAAAGAAGTTCGGGAAAAACAGCACCATGGTGGATACGGTTCGACGAAGACAACGTGGGGAGCAGGAGACGGTTCAGGCTATCTCATCCTTCAACAAGGACTGCAGTTTCTTACGGGCATAGAAGAGGCGGCTCATCACGGTACCTTCGGGGATCTCCATGGTGTCGGATATTTCCTTGTAGGAGAGACCTTCGATCTCGCGCAGCAACACCACCTGCCTCTGCTGGGGGGTCAACTTCTGCATGGCCTGCATGATTCGCTGATATAGACGCTGCCGTTCCAGGTCTCGCCCTGGATGACGATGGAGATGATCCGCGGTCCAGGTGTCGTTGGCGGCTTCACCAGAGTCCAATCGATCATCGAACTCGGTTATCTGGACTCGCCGCACCTTGCGCAGATGGTCGATTGTCACGTTCATGGCGATGCGGTAGAGCCAGGTATGGAAGCTGGCCTCTCGCCTGAAGCCCTTGAGGTTTCGGTAGGCCTTGACAAATGCCTCCTGCACCAGATCCCTGGCATCTTCACGGTTACGCACCATTCCGTATACAAGAGCGTAGACGCGCCCCTGGTACCTTTCAACCAGCCCCCTGAAGGCGGTGACGTCGCCATCACGCACCAACTCCACAAGGTCCAGATCCCCCAGGTCTTTGGAGGCATCTGGCTCTTCCGCCGGCTGGCTCGGCTGGCTCCCCCCCCCATCGATGCCCCCCTCGGAGGCGACAGCAGCAGCCAGCAGCCCGCCGGGACCGGTCAGCGGAGTGAAACCCATGCCAGAACCCGTGAAGGTCCACGTTCCTGGATTGTTCATAGTCATCTCCTTCGATTGATGTTCTCGCCCGTCGAGGCCCAGGAGTACGAATGGTGGTGAAACCCGATGACGACAGGTGGCAGCCATTGTCGTGGAAAAACAGCACGAATACGGGAAAAGTTTTCCAGCCAATAACCCAAAAGCGCATTCAGGAGTCCCCAACAAGGCCATACTTTACGGAATACTGGGCCAAATACACACTGCGATGCCCACCACCACCAGCCAACGACAAGCGAGCCCGGGGCCATCACGGGAGCCAGCCCGGGACTCAATGGGCTTCATCCCAGTTGGCCCCTTCTCCGGTGTCCACCTTCAACGGTACAACCAGTTCGACTGCCGAGACCATCTCCTCTACCACCTTGGCACGAACCTGCTCCATGTCATTCTCCGGTACCTCCAGCAGGAGTTCGTCGTGAACCTGCAGCAGGATGCGCGTCTCCGGGTGCTGGGCTCTCAGGCGATTGAAGACCTTCGCCATGGCGATCTTCATGATATCGGCGGCCGTGCCCTGGATGGGAGTGTTTATGGCGATTCGTTCCGCCGCCTCGCGTTCGTGCCTCAGACGAGCATCCAGGTTGGGAACCGGTCTCTTCCTGCCGAAACGAGTGACGGCATGGCCTGTATCACGAGCCAGCCGGATCGCCCCGTCGATGTAGGCCTTCACCCGCGGATAGCGTAGAAAATAGTCCTGGATGATTTCGGCGGCTTTCCGCCTTGGAATACCAAGATCCGACGAAAGCCTGAAGGCGCTCATTCCGTATATGATTCCGAAATTGACGGCCTTGGCGGCCCGGCGCTGTGCCGCGGAGACCAGCCCGGGAGCCACTCCGAACACCTCGGCGGCAGTCCGCCGATGGATGTCCTCGCCTTCCTGGAAGGCCTGTACCAATGGGCCCTCACCGCAATAGTCCGCCAGCACCCGCAGCTCGATCTGTGAGTAGTCCGCCGAGAGGAAACGATATCCGGGTTCCGGCACGAAGCATGATCGGATCCTCCGGCCTTCCTCGGTTCTGACGGGAATGTTCTGCAGGTTGGGT
Organism: Myxococcota bacterium; assembly: GCA_024276675.1. Lineage (GTDB taxonomy): Bacteria > Myxococcota_A > UBA796 > UBA796 > JAFGLY01 > JAJRWT01. Next base: position 224,647 of record JAJRWT010000063.1, read on the forward strand.
GAGTTGGATGCCAGGCGGCCGGTGGCGGCCACGGCTTGGTGGAAAGAAGTGTGTACGCGCCTGTCCACTGGATTGATGCAGTCGATCAAGGATTCAACGTAGGTTCCCCTGAGCTTTGTAAGGCTGCGGTAGTCCAATACCAGGGCCGGCAGGGGGTCCACGGCAGAGAGGGCATCGAGAGTCCGAGCGTCGGTGGAGCGACCCGTCTTGGTCTTTCTCTGCACCATCAAGCCCCGCTCGTCGAACAGCACAACGGCCAACTGCTTGGGAGAGTTCACGTTGAAAACATGACCAGCCATCTGGAATATCTCGCCTTCAACGGCTTGTATTCTCTGGTCCAGGTCCCCGGCTACCGACCGCAGGGCATCGGGATCCAGCTTGATTCCCGCCAGCTCCATGTGAGCCAGCACTGGCAGGACGGGAAGTTCCACATCTCTGAAGAGCCCGCTCATCCCGACGGCTTCCAGCCTTGGCGAGAGCAGGCCGTCCAGCAGCCAGGCGATGTGGGCGTCTTCGGCGGCGTAACGAGTGGCCCTGTCCACGGGTACCATGGAAAAGTCCGCGCCGTTTCCCAGGCCATCCAGGGCCTGCTCATAGCTGATCATCCGGTGGCCAAGGTGCCTTAAGGCGAGATCGTCCAGCCCGTGCCTGTCGCGATTGGGCTCCAGGAGGTGGTCGGCGATCATGGTGTCGGAGACCACGCCATTCAACTGTATGCCCGCCATGCCCATGATCTCCATGTCGAACTTGAGATTCTGCCCCACCTTGCCAACCGCCGGATCTTCCAACAGCGGAGCCAGGAGGCGAAGCACCTCGCCGCGATGAAGGCAAGGACCCTCCTTGTGCGCGATGGGCAGGTACACGGCATCCTGGGGTGCGTCGGACCAGCACAGGGACAGACCAACCAGCTCTGCCTTCAGGGGATCCAGCGAAGTGGTTTCGGTGTCGAAGGCAAAACGCCCCCCGGTTCCACATGAGTCGATGACCTTTCGCAGCTCGGCCAGATCCTTGATGGTGCGATAACGATCACGCTCAACCGCCGACACCGCCTGAGAACCGGCCAGGCCCAGCGTTCTCAAATGGCTCGTGAAACGCAGCTCCGTCAGGACCTTCGAGAGGCGGGCTTTGTCAGGACCCCTCCATGCCAGATCCTCCAGGCCAAGCCCCATGTCGAGGTCCGTTGCTATTGTGACCAGTTGCCGGGCGAGTCTTGCGTCGTCCGCGTGTTTTCGAAGGTTCTCGCCCATCTTGCCCTTCACTCGCCGGGCGTTGGCCAGGATGGCATCCAGATCCCCGAACTGCTTGATGAGAGCAGCGGCCTTCTTTGCACCAACCCCGGGGATGCCCGGCACGTTGTCAGAGCTGTCTCCCCACAGGGCCAACAGATCCACAACCCTGGATGGCGACACGCCGAACTGTTGCTCCACCTGTAGCGGGCCCTTGAGGATGCGCTTGCCCTTCTTTATTTCGAGCAGCTTTACGTGGGAGCCCACCAACTGGGCGAAGTCCTTGTCTGAAGAAACGATGACCACATCGGTCTCCCGACCGGCAAAGGCCCTGGCCAAGGTACCGATGATATCGTCTGCTTCGTAGCCGTCTTTCACCAGGTAGCGAATGCCCCAGGCTTCGGTCAGCTCCCGGAAGAGCGGCCACTGCTCCCTGAGTTCCCGGGGCATGTCAGGGCGATGCCCCTTGTACGAGGGAAGGAGATCCACGCGAAAACTGGGCCCCTCGTCGAAGGCCACCGCCAAGAAATCCGGTTTCTCGTCGCGGATCAACGCTTGCAACAGGTTGGCATAACCCAGCAGGGCGCCCGTGGGTATGGTCCCGGTGCTTAGCCTGGGCATAGCAAAAAACGACCGAAAAGCATGGTTGGAACCGTCTATCAGGTAGAGCTTCCTGGTCATATTCCTTTTCCTCCTTGATCCATGCGCGGTCATGGCCACCTTCCGGATCTCGAGAGACGATGGAAACGGCCATCACCCTCGAATGCTTCCAGGCGAGCCCTCCAGGAGCAGGTGTCGACTCCGCGGCTGTCCCAATGATAACTCCGTCGCGGCCAGGGCAATGAAATCCATGAACTGCGGCTCTCTCAAGCCGAAGGCCAACCCAACGGCGAGTGTCTGGAATCTTGCGCAACCCGCCAGGGCAGCGCCACTGTTTCAAATGCTTGCGCGGAGCTGCGGGGCCAATGTCTGCCAGGCTCAATCCGTTGTCGTCGTGGAAGCGCCAGCCCCGGGGTCGACTACATGTGCCTCTGGAAAAAATGAGTGAACACAGGAGTCGTTTCCATAGACATTTCGCCCCCGGGCTGCGCCCGATCTTCCAGTCGACGCCAGGAAAGCAGTTACATTTCAGCCCAGACGAAGGATCTCCCCGCCGGCCTGCAACCGGAAGCAGCTCCGGGCTCTCTCCTGCCCCACGGGGGAACAATCAATAACCGGGAGGCAAAATGCAGTTTGGACCAGATGATTTATTCAACCCTACCGAAGAACACCGCATGTTGCGTGACATGGTGGCAGACTTCGGCCAGAGCGAAGTTGAACCTCAGGCCGAGGAACACGACCGCACGGGAACGCTGAACCGCCCCCTCTTCAAGAAATTGGCCCACCTGGGGCTGCTGGGCATCACCGTTCCCGAGGAATGGGGAGGATCGGGCATGGACGCCACCGCGGCGGTCATAGTCCATCACGAGCTATCGAGGTTCGACCCGGGCTTCACCCTGGCCTACCTGGCCCACACCATACTGTTTGTGAACAACTTCTTCTGGAGTTCCAACGACCAGCAACGCAAGCGCTTCCTGCCACGGGTACTTTCGGGAGACACGGTGGCGGGAATGGCCATGACCGAACCAGGAGCCGGCACCGATGTCCTTGGAATGACCACCCAGGCCAGGCACCACGAGGGCGGCTACATCATCAATGGCCGCAAGATGTTCATTACAAACGGAGTAGAAGGCGACATCTTCCTGGTCTATGCCAAGCTGGACGGTAGAGTTACAGCTTTTGTGGTAGACAGCTCCTTTCCCGGTTTCAGCAGGGGGCAGACCATCCACAAGATGGGAATGCGCGGCAGTACGATGTGTGAACTGGTCTTTGACGACTGCCGGGTCCCGGCCGAAAACCTCCTGGGCTTCGAAGGTGGGGGGCTCATCCACATGATGCGCAACTTGGAGTTCGAACGCCTCTCATTGGCGGCCCAGAGCCTGGGCATTGCGGACAGGTGCCTGGAAATAATGATCAAGTACGCCGACGAAAGAAGAGCCTTCGGTGAACCAATCAACAGGTTCGGCCAGATCCAGCGCTTCATCGGCAACAGCTTCGCCAAGACAGAAGCAGCTCGTTGCCTCATCTACAACGTGGCGCGCAACGTGAAGCCTACCACGCGCAACCGCATCGGCTCCGACGCCGCCAAGCTCTTCGCAGCCCGCGTGGGAGAAGAAGTCGCCGACAACGCCATGCAGGTACTGGGGGGCTATGGCTACTGCGAAGAATACAAGGTGGAACGTTTCCTGCGCGATGCCAGACTGTTGGAAATCGGTGGTGGTACCATGGAAAGCCACCAGAAGAACCTCACCAAGGACCTGACACGGCTGATGTGCGGGTAAAGCCTGCTTGCCCGCCTGTACCGACTTCCGGCAGGCCCCGCTGCCTTGACGTCGTGGGCATGATATGCGACAAGGGCCAGGTGGGCTCCAGCTCGTGTAGAGATGAATGCTCAACGAATACCACCCAGGCCATACCCATCACAGTGATCTCCGGCCATGCGCCCTGTTCCTGCCATTCTGCCCATTCTTCTGCTGATGAGCTGTTCGTCCGGCTTTGAAGGCTATACAGAAGATCTATCCTGGACATCCTGCCAGAAAATGGAAGACTGCGGAGACCTGGAAACCATGGGCTGGACCCTGGAGCAATGTGCCCAGGCGTACCTCGACCTCTACTCATCATCCACTTGCGATGACTTCGACAGGGCTGCCTCCGGATCATGCCTCGACGCCATCCAGGAATCGTCTTGCGACGAATATCGCAGCGGAATCGGCCTGGAGCCCTGCGATGAAGTCTGCTACAACCAGCAAGCCAACGATTAGCCGGTTCTCCACTTGGCTCTCGCCAATTCTCCGACGTGAGGTTGCCCGATGCTCCGTCTGACCATGATTGCTCTCACGCCGATGGTGGCATCCTGCTACTCGTTGAACACCTTCTGGGAAGACAGGGCAATGGCACAATGCCAACTCTACGAACAGTGCGGCTACCTCTCCTACGTGGGGGCCGAGACCTTCGATGACTGCTTCGAAGCCATGACAGACACAGAATATGATTGCTCTGACTACAACCAGGCAGCAGCTCGCGAGTGCGTGGAAGGCCAGGAAGCAATGTCTTGTCAGGACCTGGAAGATGGCTACTACCCCACCGCCTGCACCCAGGTCTGCACCACCATGGTGCAGGTCACGGAGTAGCGGCTCGCATGACTGTACACAGGCCAACAGCAGATGATCACCGCATCCAGGATCCCACCAACGCGGGTTTTCCCGACGGCGAGTTATCTTCTGGTTCGGGCCAGGCAGTGTATCAGAGGGCCGTGTCCACAAACTCCTGAAGCCGGTTCTTGGGCAGCGCCCCCACCTTCTGACCCACGACCTTGCCATCCTTGAACAGCAACAGCGTGGGAATGGACCTGATGCCGTAGGTCATGGCGATCTGCTGAGCATTGTCCACATCCAGGCTACACACCTTCAAGCGGCCCCGGTATTCCTGGCTGATCTCTGCCACCAGGGGGGCTATGGCCTTGCACGGCCCACACCACACGGCCCAGAAATCCACCAGCACGGGGAGATCGGCCTTGAGGACTTCCTGGTCGAAATCCTGCTGAGTCACCTGCAGAACACCTTTACCGCTCATGTTCACCTCACCTTCGATATTTACTTCAAAGCAATATCAGCCTGAACACCTATTTCCTGCCGTTGCGAGAAGCAAGGGCTGCTTACATGCTTGGTGCAGGAATCGCTCAAGCCAGCTAAATGGCTCCAGCGATAATGACGATGCCGACCTTCAATCCAGAATCCAAACCACGGTAACGCCAGGAGCATCATCATTCCCACACGATCAGACATCAAGCCCCGCGGAGCAAGCCAGGCTGCCCTGGGTGGAGCCAAGCGGGAAATTCGCACACCCGAGGAACTGCAGGGCTTCCACGAGATGCTGGCAGCGGCCCACTTCCAACAATACAGCGGCCTGCTCCGCTGCGAGTCCCCGCGTGGTTGGTATATGGCAATCCGCACAAGGCATGGAAGAATAGCAGACATCACGGGAATACATGGCTTTCTGCAAGACATCTCTCCATCCTTGAAGGGTGAGAGTGCCCTACTGGCTGCCATCCCCCTGGCCATGCAGGCGAGCATCTCTCCCATGCAGGTTGTAGATTCCGCCCTGAACTTCCTGGTGGACAGACTGGCAAGCATGTACGGCGAAACCCGTTGCAGGTCCAGTTTTCAAGAGGCCGACCCCGATCCGGGTCATGGATTGGTCGTCCAGACCTCCATCCCTTCCATTATCGAACGCGCCCTGCGTGCTGCCAATTCGGTGACTCTCGCAGAAAAATGGCTCTCCCGGAACCGAAGCACCCCCCTGGAGCCCACTGACCTGGCCCGTGCCAGTTCCACGGGCATGGAACTGGACTCCATGGCACTTAGAGTTCTACGCCTGGCAAGAACCACAACCACGACCGAAGACTTGCTGGCCCAGGCAGCGGGCGGAAGCCCTTCGCGGCGTCGAGAGGTCCTTCACAGGCTCATGCTGCTCTTCCAACTGGGCTTGCTGGAACCTTCATCCCCACCAGCCCAACGCCATGACTCCAGGCAGCCTCCAGCCACCCGAAACTGGCCCCGCCAAGGTTCCTCCATCGCGTATCGCAGCTCCCGGAGACCGATGGATCCTGCTCCGGATGGACCACCCCCAACGGACCCTCGCATCACCCGCATGCAAGAAGCCCTCCAAAAACTCGAATCGCAATATCCGCTCCAACGTCTCCAACTCGACAACGCCAATCGGAAGCCAGGGCGCGACGAAATCTCCAACGCCTTCAGGGAGATTTCGCGCAGATATCATCCCGACCGATACAGCGAAGCACCACCCAGAGTGGGCACTCTGGCCCAAAAATGCTTCACTCTTCTAAGCGAGACCTACGACCGCCTGCTTCAGGACTCCGTGCTCTCCGAAGAATGGAGAAGGGTCCAGTGTACCCGCGAAGGCATCCCCTATGTTTCGCGCAAGGACCATGCCGCTTCCCGCATCTCCTTCAAACGCGGCGAGCTTCAATTCCGCAACAAAGACTACACCGTGGCAGAGGCGTGCTTCGCAAAGGCACTGGAGTTGGAACCCTTCAACTGGGAATACGTACACATGCACAGCCTGTCGGCCTTCCTGGCAGGCCAGATGCCGGCGGCAGAGGCCATCTCCAGACTTCGGGCACTGAAGCTCCAGGACAAGCCACAACAGGCGGTATTGCAAGTAACCATGGGCAGAATCGCCCGGCTCTCGGGCAGCCCGCAGAAACAGGTGATGGCCCACTTCCACAAGGCGGCGTCCCTGGATCCAGAAAACCGCGATGCTCAACGCGAGATATGGCTCCACCAGAGGCGCAGCAAGACCTCCGGCGGCAGATCCCAGGGGTTCCTGCAGCGTTTCCGTACCAGCAACAAGAGCAGCTCCCACAACAAAAAACCATGAGCACCCCAGTGCCCCAGAAATCACAGACCCCAAGAGGTATTGATGCTTGAACCACCAGGAGGCCGCCCCTGGCTTCTCTACGCCCTTCTGAGCGCAAGTCTCACCCTCAACCTGGCTCTCGTCATCAAGTGGCCCGACTCTTCCAGCCCCACCCGGCAACCGTGTTCACAGGTCGCTGATCCCAAGGCTTCTCCGGCCACGGAGCCACCCCGGGAGCCACAAGCCCAGGAGCAATGGGAGCAGGATGCCTCATCTCCCTTGGCCGCCCCCCGCGACAGTTATGTCGTAAGCCACGTGATAGTAGAACACAGTCTGGCCAGAACCTTCCAGTCCATGATGGGCAGGAGCGGAGATGTCCTGTCGGCGCATTACTCCCGTATCTTCTGTTGGGACCTGGACCTGCGGCGTGACGTGCAGAAGAACGACGAGATCACCCTGGCCTGGCGCGAGGACGCCGGGGGCGACCTGGACATCCCCGTAGCATGGTACCGCTCGGGCAAGCTGGGCAAGACTCTGAAAGCATATCGCTTCCAGCCTCCGGGCGACCTCCACCCCAGCTACTGGTTCCCCGATGGCCTGGAGGTCCCCTTCAGGCTGGTTGACGGCCCCATCGAGGATTACATCCAGATCACGGCACGACTGGAGGATCGCCTCGACCACAAGGGCTACGATTTCAAAGCACCAGTGGGAACCGACGTCAAAAGCCCCAGGGCCGGCAAGGTAAGCCGGGTCGACTGGAACGTCGCCGTGAACGGTTCATGCGTCGAAATCAAGCAGAACGACGGTGTCACCACCAAGTACCTGCACCTCTCTGAAGCACTCGTCAGGCCAGGGCAGAACGTGCAGGCCGGTCAGTTGATCGCCAGGACCGGCAATACGGGTCGCTCAACCGCTCCCCACCTGCACTATCAACTGGAGCGCAATGGAAAAATCATCGACCCCTCCGACTACCACGAAACTACGCGCAGGAGGCTTCCCACGCAGGCCATGCCAGGGTTTCGGGATGTCGTGGCCTTCCTTGATTCCTGGTTGAAAAGAGAAACCAGCACGACTCCATAAACAGTGGGGCACGCGATTCTACGCAACATACCACGGGTATCGGCCCACATGAAGTCCATCAGGTTTGCCCTGGCAATCCTGATCCTGCTCCTGGGCGTGGGCACTGCCGGTTATGTCTTGGTGGAAGGATGGTCCTTCCAGGACGCCCTGTGGATGGTCGCCATCACCATGGCCACCATAGGATACGGCGAAGTCCATCCTCTCTCCGAAGAAGGCAGGCTCTTTACACTCTTTCTCATCCTCTGCTGGTTCGGATTGGGGACATACGCGGTCTCGATGATCACCCAGGCAGTTGCCAACGGTGATTTCACACGCGCAATCAGGCGCCGATCCCAGGAACGTACAATGCGAAAGCTCAAGAAACACTACATAGTCGTTGGCTACGGCCGCCTGGGGCGTGCAGTGGCCGAAGAGCTGCTCTCGGCGGGCCAGCAGATCTGTGTCATCGAAAAAGATCCCAAAGTCGTGGAAGAGCTTCAAAATGATGGCAGAATTCCGGTCATCCAGGGCATGGGCGACGAAGACCGTCACCTTCAACTGGCCAGAATCCATCGAGCCAAGGGTCTCGCCATCGCCGTCCCCTCCCCTGCCGACGCCGTCTACGTGTCGCTGGCCGCCAGGCAACTCAACCCCGACCTGCTCATCGTCACGCGCATCGACGAGGTCGAGGCTTGCAACAAGGCCACCAGGGTCGGAGCGGACCAGGTGGTCAATCCCTATCGCATTGGGGGATGGAGGATGGCACACGGGCTACTTAGGCCCAAGGCATCCAGCTTCCTGGATCTGGCTACCCTCTCTTCCCACGCCGAGATCAGCATGGACGAGCTGGTCATCCCAGCCGGAAGCCATTTTTCCGGAAAATCCCTGAGCCAGCTCCGCATCGGCGCCGCCCACGGCCTGCTGGTTGTGGCCATCCACAAATGGGATGGCAGCCTCACACCCACCCCCGGAGCATCCGAAGTGGTGGAACCTGGCGATGTACTGATAGTCATCGGCAAACCCGATCAGGTGGCCAGCTTCTCAGAGGCACTGAACGTCGATCAGACCTAGATGTGGGCACCTACCAACGGCACTCTTCAACGGCTGCGCGGCACTCCGGTGGCGGGCCGACTCCAGTGTCGACGCCTGGATGCACTTATGCCCAACACCAGTCCCAGAAGCGCGATCCTGTTCAACATCAGCAGCCCACGCCGGGGCTGGCCGACGACGCTGCACGTGGTGCCACTGTCGCAGCCCAGATCGGAGCAACTCGAGGAATCGTCGGTGCAACCGAGCACATCTTCGAAGCTGAATCCAAGGCCCGTGTCGGTTTCGTCTCCGCAACCCAGGGCAGCCGCGTCACAGCCGGAAACGTCCAGAGGCTCGACGGCACTTGTGTCCAGCAACAGGTAGAGCCCCTGCCATTCATCGTCAGCGTCCGGCATCCAGAAGGTGGAGCCCACCTGTAGCCCATAGAGGTCGGGCAAGGTGTACGGATCCAGGACACCACCCGACAGGTATGGTTCCAGGAAGGAATCCAGAAGGTCGCGCAGGCCGTCGCTGAAACCGTCGCTCATGAACTCGTTATGAGTTTCGGAGAAGAGCATATCGGAGGTATCCAGATCCAGCAGGATCTCCACCTGCTCCGCGCCCAGATCCAGATCTGCCCCAACTCTGGCATCGATATCCACCTGGAAAAGCCGCAGCCAACGCTCATCCAGTTGCACCTCCAGCGAGACCCCCAGGTCTTCCAGGGAGACTCCTATGGGCGGAAAATCGTGCTGGAAGATGGCCACGGGAGCGCCCGCGGGCTGGATCCACAGGTTGGCTGGGCTCTCTTGTGGAAAGAGCTGTTCCAGCTCTTCACCCAGGAACAGGGAGAGAAGGCTGGTATCAACAGATTCACCCAGCAGGTCAGTGGCGTCCAGGCAAAGCGCCCCCGAGGCCCACACCGACCATAGGAGAAAATCCACGAAGTCTCGGCCCAGCAGCAGGGCGGCATCGTACTCCAGGCTCGTGTCTGGAACCGTCTCACCCAGCAGGGGCCAATCCGCCCCCGAGACCAGCACTCCCGCCCCGGAGTCCACGCAATCCGCCGCGCTCCCGTCCAGGCCCGCTCCCAGGCCCAGCAGCAGTCCGTTGTCGCCCAGGGATATCTCGCCGGGGAAGATGGAGAGGCTCATCTCCGCCCCCAACAGGGACAGATCGGTCTGGAGATCCAGGCTGGACAGTGTGTCCTCGATGGATTGTTCCAGGGTTTCGCCAAGGCCGTCCAACTCAGGCTCTATGTAGGACAGCAGCAGATCGCTGATGGCACTTTCGTTCTGGCCCAGGAGCGTGCCCACGCCGCTGGCAAGGGTACAGTCGGAGACGGGATTGCCCATGGGCGAGATGTCTATGGATAGATCGTCAACCACAGCCTGGAAACCGAGGGCGTTCTGCCCCAACACCAGGCCCAGGTGGGCCGAGAGGGCGGTGGTGGGCAGTTGGAGTGAGCACAGCTCGTCCAGCTCGGTCAGGATGGAGCAATCACCTTGAACCAGCAGAGTGCTGGCCGTGGAGGAGAGTGTACCGTAGAGTGTGAGATCCAGCCTGCCATCACTGGCCAGCACCTGGACATCGTCGGCAGAGATGAGAAGCTCCAGGTCGTTCAGCTCGAAGATCAAGGGATTGGCGTCGTCTTCGGAGCAGAGGGTCTCACCGGCGTAGCCGGAAACGGCCACGGAGCCGGGGACCATGGCTTCCACCAGGTCCCCCAGACGCGCAAGCCCCCCGTTTGTGATGTGCAAGGCCACGGCCCTGTCCACCGTGTCACCGAAATGCAGGTTGGCGCTGGCCGCTGGAGACCACAACAACAGGAGGCCAACAACATGGAGTTTGATGTCTGTACTCATGATTCACAGTATAGTACCGTTGCCACGTGGAAACCAAGCCCCACGAGATCAAGGTGGATCACTGGGAACGGTTGCCGTCCGCTCCCACCTCCAGCAACCGGGCCCAGGTTCCCCGTTCGTCCTGGAGCCTGGCCACTTCCCGCACCTGCATTCCAATGTCAGCCGCCAGGGAAACCACCCGCGAGGTGGATGGGTGCAGATTGTAGATCATGGGCGCCGTAGGCCTGACGATGAGCCAATGCCCCCCCCGGGCGGCCCGCAGGATCCCCAGCGTCAGGTCGTCCCGGCGCCGCCCCGTGCTGACTGCACCCCAGGCGTGTCGCACCTTCAAGCGGGGCATCAGTACTTCAAACACTCCGTAGAGGTCGTAGTCGCTGGTCCATAGTTCCCGAACTCCCTGCTCACGGAGCATTTGCACCAGGCTGGCCTGCCCCTGCCTGGAGAAGGTGGGAGCGGTAATTCCCTGCAATACCCCGTCGGTTCTGACCAGGCTCGAGACCCCGGCCAGAACCAGGGGCAACGCCAGCACCACGCCCAACGAGCAGCGGCGCACCGACGAAGCAGCCTGGACGCTGGAACACCGCTCCAGAGCCAGGCCGCCCAGTAGCGCCAGCACGGGGCTCACCTGGCCAAGGTGATGGATGTCGCGGTTGCAAGCAAAAAGAAAGAGCAACTGCAAGGGAAGAGCCACGGAAAGAAAACGAAGAAGCGCATCCCGGCCATCAGCCCCTTCCGAGCGTGGACGCCAGGCAACGGCCAGGCCCAGCAACACGAAACTCCAGCCCAGGAGCCGCAGGGCCAGACCCCAACGTGGCACGACCTCGGCCCCCAGGGCGGGCACAAACCAGTCCAGGGGTTCCCCAAGGAAATAGAGCAGGTTGAATATATCCTCCCGTGCAGGGGCCTTTCCCCCCACCATGCTGCCCAGGCCATCCAGGACACGGCTCCACTGGAGAGAGAGGTTGTCGTGGCTTCGGACCTCCAAATCACCGGCCAGGAAGAGCTGGTGGTGTAGAAGCGAAACCAGGAGAGGCAACAAGAGGAGTCCGACGCCCAGGACCAGGCGTTTCATCCCGGCTCTTGGATGGCGACTCCTTCGCCCGCCCTTCCCAGGCCGAACCAGCACCAGGGCCAGGAGCGAGGCCAGCAACACGGGCAGAAAGGTGATCTTGGCCATGAGACCGATGCCCAGGCCGGCGGCCACCAGCGACCTGGACCTGCCCCCCTGACGATGCTTCCACAAACCCCACAAAAAGAGGATGAGACCGAGCTGCAGGGCCAACTCGATGCCCGAGAGTACCTTGCGGTAGTACACGAAGCTCCAGTCGCTGGCCAGCAGCATGGAGGCTAGACCCGCAGCCCGCGGCCCGGCCCAGGTGAGGGCAAAGCGGTGGACCAGCCCGATGAGACCAGCTCCCAGGAGTAGGTGCAACGCCATCACCAGGCGCCAGGAGCCCGTCGCCGCGTGCAAGAGTCGTGCGGGCCAGTCCGCAATGGCGCCTGTGTAGCTGTTGAGAGCCAGGGGAACGTGGAAAGGGCCCAGGCGCAGGTATTCCATGGGCCTGGTCTGACTGGCCTTCAAGAAACCCAGGGAAGACCCAGCATTGGGCTGGGCATACGGGCCGCTCCATGTAGGTTCTGACGAAAGAGAGACCGCCACCATGGGTGGTGGACCAGCCTTCCAGCCGGCCGCCACCTCACCCACCACGCCCACGTTGCCCACGGTGAAGCACGCCAACGCAAAATAGAGCGACAGCGCCAGTGCCAGCGGAAGCTGGTGCATCAGGTTCCAGCGGGGGGAATCGTTGCCAGCATCCTGGGGACCGGAACGGTCCCTATACATGCTCCCGAATGTAGGCGACGATGTCATGGATGGATGTGCCGGGCTGAAAGACCTGGGCGACGCCCAGCTCCTGCAGGGCTCGGCAGTCGTCATCGGGGATGATACCACCACCCAACAGGAGAATGTCGTCCATGCCTGCCGCCTTCAGGCCGTTGAGCACTTCCTGGAAGAGCCGCATGTGGGCCCCTGACAACAACGAGATGCCGATGACCTGGACGTCTTCCTGCAGGGCGGACTCGACGATCTGCCGGGGCGTGCGATGCAGCCCGGTGTAGATGACTTCCATTCCGGCATCGCGGAGTCCCCGCGCCACCACCTTGGCCCCCCGGTCATGGCCATCGAGCCCGACCTTGGCCAGGAGAACGCGAATACGCCGTTGACTCATGACAGGAAGCTCCTTGCGATTACCAGGCGCTGGATCTCGCTCGTACCTTCGTAGATGGTAGTGATGCGAGCATCGCGGAAGAGGCGCTCCACCTCGTATTCCTTGCTGTAGCCGTAGCCACCGTGGATCTGGAGAGCCTTGTCGGCGCAGAAGTTGGCCGCTTCACTGGCGGCCAACTTGGCCATGGAGCAGGCGCGGGAGTCATTCTTTCCTGCATCACGCAAGGCTGCGGCGTTGTAGATGAGCAAACGCGCAGATTCGATCCGCACCGCCATGTCGGCGATCATCCATTGCAGCCCCTGTTGGGCGCCTATGGGCTTGCCGAAGGCCGTACGTTCCCCGGCGTAGGATACGGCCAGGTCGAAGGCTCGTTGCGCGATGCCCAGTGCCTGGGAGGCTATACCGATGCGTCCGCCGTCCAGTGTGGCCATGGCGATGTTGAAGCCCTTGCCTTCTTCGCCCAGGAGATTGGCGGCGGGGACGTCCAGGTCCTCGAAAATGAGTTCGGCCGTTCCGCTGCCGTTGATACCCAGCTTGTCTTCCACCTTGCCCACCCTGAAGCCAGGCATCCCCGATTCGAGCACGAACGCGCATATGCCCTTGTAACGAAGGGCTGGATCCCTGGTGGTATAGGCGATGGCCACATCGGCCTGGGGGGCGTTGGTGATCCAGACCTTGCTACCGTTGAGCCTCCAGGAGCCGTCGGCGTTCCTGGTGGCCCTGGTGCGCAACGCGGCAGCATCACTACCACAATGGGGTTCGGTCAGGGCGTAGCAGCCAAGCTTTCTGCCGGAAGCCAGGTCCGGCAGGTAGCGGTCTTTCTGGTCCGGGTTGCCAAAAGCCACCAGGGGGTAGCAGCAGAGGGAGTTGTTCACGGAGAGGATCACCCCAACAGAGGCATCGGCGTAGCTGATCTCGGCCAGGGAAAATGCATATGTCACGGTGTCCAGCCCGGTGCCCCCCCATTTTTCGGGGACCAGCATGCCCATGAAGCCCATGTCACCGAGTTGCGCAATGATCTCGGCAGGGTAGGAATGGGTCTTGTCGCGTTCCTGGGCTCCGGGGAGGATCTCTTCTCGAGCAAAGTCACGAGCCAGGGAGACTATCTGATCCTGTTCCTCGGTGAGTTGAAACATGGGGGTACCTCCGTTCTAATATCGGGACGGCCCCTGCCAGGCAGGGTGAGCACATACTTATTCACCTTTGAAAACTGGTTTTTGCTTGCCCAGGAATGCTCTCATCCCTTCTTGTTGATCACGGGTATTGAAACAAAGAGCAAAGAGAGTACGCTCCGATGCCAGTCCCACCGAGAGCTGGGCGTCTTTGTTTTCGTTGATGGCACGCTTGGCCAGCCGAACTGCCACCGGCCCCTGTCTGGCGATGATCGTGGCCAGCTTCATGGCGGCGGTAACGATGTCGTCGTCGGCAACGACTCGCAAAGCCAGCCCTATGCGAACGGCCTCGTGGGCGTTGACGTTCCTGCCGGTGAAGATGATCTCTCGGGCCACCATTGCGCCCACCAGGCGTGAAAGCCGCTGGGTTCCCCCGAACCCGGGGATCACGCCCAGCTTGACTTCGGGCTGACCGAAAACAGCGCTTGGTGAACAGAGAATCAAGTCGCAGGCCAGGGCAAGTTCGGTACCGCCGCCCAGGGCAAAACCATTAACCGCCGCGATGACGGGCGTGGGGAAGGCTTCGATGGCATTGGCGACCGCCTGCCCCTGTGCCGCGAACTCTTCGGCTTCGAGGACGCTCATGTCCTTCATTTCGGAGATGTCGGCACCAGCGATGAAGGCCCGATCACCGGCACCGGTGATGATGAGAGCGCGAAGGTGTTCGTGGGTAGCGGCTTCGGCGAGGGCTTCGAGGAGTTCGTCCAGAGTGGCGTTGTTGAGCGCGTTCAGCACCTTGGGGCGATCAATGGTGAGAAGCGCCACATGGCCCCGGTATTCCAGTCGGATGTTCTCGTGGGCTCTGATCATCGGCCACTCCCGTACTCGTAGAAGCCACGGCCTGTCTTGCGGCCCAGCCAGCCAGCTTCGACATACTTGCGCAGCAAAGGGCAGATTCGGTATTTGCTGTCGCCGCCCAGGCCGTCGTGGAGAACTTCCATGATTGCAACACAGGTATCCAGGCCGATGAGATCGGCAAGGTACAGGGGACCCATTGGCACGTTGGTTCCCAGCTTCATGGCGGTGTCGATGTCTTCGGCGCTGGCAATGCCCTCGTAGAGGGCATAGGCAGCTTCGTTGATGTAGGGCATGAGCACCCTGTTTACTATGAAACCCGGCATATCGCGGGCTTCAACGGTTGTCTTCCCCATTTTGACGGCCACATCCACCACGGCCTGGTGGGTCTGATCCGAAGTGGCAAGTCCACGGATGATCTCCACAAGTTTCATGACAGGGACCGGGTTCATGAAATGCATGCCCACCACGTTTTGGGGCCGATCCGTGAATGAGGAGATGGCGGTGATGCTCAAAGAAGAAGTATTGGTGGCCAGGATGCAATCCGAGGGCGTGGCCTCGCAAAGATCCTGGAAGATCTTCTTCTTGAGTTCCATGTTTTCGGTGGCGGCTTCAACAACGAGCTGGGCCTCGCCAAGGGGGTTCGCCGAAGTGCCAATGGAAATGCGGGCCATTGTGGCATCGGCCTGCTCCTGGGAGAGCCTGCCTTTCTTGACCTGTCTTCCCAGGTTGCGACGGATGGTCTGTACCGCTCCATCCAGAATGCCCTGGTCTATGTCGGTGAGATAGACTTTGTAGCCGGCAAGGGCCGCAACGTGTGCGATACCGTTGCCCATTTGCCCAGCGCCGACTACACCAACAGTCCGGATCTCGTTCATCTGTGCTCCAGGTGTTTGTGAAGGGGGGGGTTCATGGTCACCCACCCATTACGTGGTTCAGGAGGCAATCGACCAGCAAAACGGGACACGAAGCCTAACCGGCGTACAGGTTATTCACAAGCGTTGCTGAAGGCTCCCGCGAGGCGCTGGCAGCGCCCTGTCCACAAGGCAGGACTTGCCCCCCCCTCACCCCACGATGCTACATTCCTGCACCATGAACGCATATCGTCCACCCGCCTGGCTTTCATCGGATGCCAGCCCCACCGGAAGAGAAAGCCTGGTGGAAGAACTCTGCTCGGTCCTTGAAACACCTGGGGTCGTCGTGTCGCTGGAGGGTGCTCCGGGATCGGGTGTGAGCACAGTGCTGGGCGCGGTTGCCACTCGCATGGGGGAGTCGATGCCGGTACGCGTCCTGAGACTCGCGGGGAGCCTGGACACTCTGCACTTCTTCCACATGGTTGGCTGGACCATAGGAGCACCTTTTCCCGGCGACCAATCCTCGGTGGGCGAGACGCTGGCCGAGTTGGGCGAAGTGCTGCTGCTGCTTGACGATGCGGACAGACCCGACACGGCATCGGTGGTGGAGCGCCTCTCGGCGGTGGCCCCACGGGCCCGTTTCCTCGCGGCGGGGCGCTGGGCTCCGGTTCCCGGTCCCAACTTCCAGTTGTCTCCACTTCCCGACAACGTCATAGCCGTAATCTGCCCGAACTGCGCCCCTTCTCTCCTTCAAGGCAACCCCCTGCTGGCCCTGCTGGTGCAGGAATGCCGGGCGCCTCCATCCAATCCCTGGGCAATACTGCAAAATATCCCGCGGCAGGTAGATATACTGGCTGCCTGCCCCGCTGGCGTGCCGGGATCCGCTCCCCCTGGGCTGCCCCCACAGCTGCTCCTGTCCACCGATGCCCACTTCACCGTGCTTCGACGGGCCGTGGCTGAATCCCTGGCGAACCTGCGGACGCCCTCCCCCAGGGCAATCGCCCGGAGCCTGCATTCTCGTTGTACCAGCATCCTTTCGTTGGGCACCGGCGCATCTCTGGACAGCGTCCCGGATCCCCGCGTTCTTCCCGTGTTGGACCATATTGGCACCCACCACCCCGACCCCTGGGAGGCCGCCAGGGCCACTGCCGCCCTGGCGAGAATCCGGATCGCAGCGGGCCAGGCAGCAGCAGCACGGGTCTGGCGGCAGGCCGCGGAAAACCGTCCTTCAGACGGCAGTGGGCGGGAGCAGGCCCTGCTGGCCTGGGCCGAAGGAGACGCACTGCTGGCCGACGGCGAGACACGAGAAGCACTCGTGGCATGGGAAATCGCGGCCACGCAGCTCCGGCGCGCCCGGGCAGCCCCCGTGCTGGCCAGCCTCCACCGACGCTGCGGCGATCTGTTGACAGGCCGAGGTCTGCTGCAGACGGCGCTGGAGCGCTATCGAGAAGCGGCGGACCTTCATCGCAAGCTGGGCGACACCCTGGGGCTGGCGTCAGCCCTGCGTGGAGAGGCAGAGGTCCTGCTTTCCCAACACAACGGCGTGGAAGCTGAACGACTCCTGATCCTCGCCTCTGCCATCCTGGATGCCATGGAGGACCAGGGGCCCGTGATGGCCTGCGTACTCCTGGCACGGGCTCGCCTGGAGATGGAACGGGGTGAGTTGGACAAGGCCGAGACCTTCTTGGACGAAGCGGCCGCGACAGTCCACAACCTGCCCCTCCTGCGAGCCAACTTCCTGCTCATGCAGGCAGTGCTCCAACTTCGTCGCGGTAATCCCCAATCCGCCCGCCCACACCTTCTGAAAGCCGCGGAGATATTCAGCCGGATGGGTCAACGGGATTCCGCAGCATACGCAGTTCGACTCCTGGGCGACACCGCTGCCCTCATGGGCGACCCGGATCTTGCCAATTCCTTCTATGAACGAGCAACCAGGGAGCAGGTCCGCGCCGGAGATCTGCTTGGTCTTGGCCGAACTCTCTCCCACCGCAGGGTCCTGGAGCAGGAAATGGGCGACCCCGAAACCGCTATCCTGCTGCGTCGCCTGGCCGACGAGGTCCGCTGGGTCCGTGAAGCCGACGATTGACTTCCAAGCGACGATTATCATCTGGCGTTTCATTTTCATGGTTGACATCGACGAGGGAAGGCCAATGGAACCATCACCATTACTTTGGTATTCCTCAATATGCCCCGTGGGGAGGTTCTTGCGGTGAACAAAAACCTGATCCTGGCTCTGAACGCCCTCTCCCTGGCTCTGCCACTTCCGGCCTGCAACAGGACAGGACCGGGCGAAGGGGAGCTGGAGATCAACCTGTCCATCCACGACGACATCCCCACGATGGTGCTGGTGAGCTGGGAAACGGACCAACCAGGAGAATCCTGGGTAGAGTACGGGAACAGCGGGGTCCTGGACCTGACCACGCCCGTCTATGAACCTTCCACGCAGCACGAGTTTGCGCTGCTTGGCCTGGGCCCCCTGGAAGACATCCAGTTGATGGCCTGCACGGATTCAGGCGACGACATCCTCACGGGCTGGGGCGAAATCAGTACCAACAACATGCCATCCACCCTGCCAAACCTACAGGTCACGACCTACCACCAAGACTTGGCGGACCCCCAACCCTACCTGCTGGGTTCGGTGGTGGGCGAATACAACGTACTCTACATCATGGACAGGAACGGCGAGTGGAGTTGGTATGCCGACCAGGAAGACGACACCTTCACCATTCACACCGCCCCCCTGTCAGATGGGGGGGGGATGCTCCACAATATCTTCCCCTGGCCCATGATGGCCAGCGAAGTAAAGCTCCGATCCACCACCCTGGACGGCAGGTGGCAGGAACAGTGGGACACCCCGGGAGCACACCACGGTTTTGCCCAGCTTCCCGACGGGAACATCGCGCTCATCGTGTCCGATGTCCGCGACTGGCTTAGCACCGAAACGGGCGAGGTGGAGCAGGTAGGGGGTGATGCCATCGTGGAGATGGCGCCCGACGGCAGCACCACCGAGGTCTTCAGCACATGGGACGCCCTGGAGCCCTTCATCCACGAAAACTGGGACATGGACTACCTCACCACCGGTGTCAGGGACTGGACCCACGCCAATGCCATCTACTACTACGAAGGCACCGACACCTACCTCTTCTCCCTGGGCAACATCGACACGATCCTGGAGATAGACCGGAGCGACGGCCAGGTGCTGCGCAGCTTCGGCTTCGACGCCGAGTACTCCTTCGCACCAGGTTCTCCCGCCTTCGACTTCCAACACGACCCCCAGTGGACCGACCAGGGCACGCTGCTCATGAACTCCCTGCACGAACACGTGCGCAACATCGCAATAGAGTACCGGGTCGACGACACCAACCACTTGTTGGAAGAGATCTGGTCATACGGAAAAAGCGAGGACATCTACGCCTTTGCCATGGGGCAGGTGAGCCGTCTCTCCAACGGTAACACCCTGGTCGGTTTCGGTACCGCGGGAATACTGCGTGAGATCACTCCCAAGGGCCAGGTTGCCTGGGAGCTGCTGGGGGGTGCCGGGACCTGGTTTGGCCAACAAGTGCTGCTGGAAGATCTCTACCAACTCAATTGAACGGGTGGCCGTCCACCTGCCCCCATGAACCCCATGGAAAGGCCGAAGGCATGCAGGAGCGGAAGTGAAATCTACCAGGCCGTCCTGGAGGGGAAGGGCCAGGCCGAAGGGAATAGAGTTCCCAGAGGGTAGAGAAACCACGGGAAACAGCCGAAGAAGAGTCTGTCTATCATCATGGCAGGGTACCTCCTGCAGGTACCTCCATACTGACCGGAGCCCCAAAGCTCACGGGGCATCGCACTGGCCGAACTCGTATTCGTCGATTCCGCAACCCCAACACTTGGCCTGGCCGTCGGCGGTCAACGCACAGCCATGGTAGCTGCCGGCTGTCACGGACTTGAAGATACCGGCGGGTGCGGTGCACTGGCCGGCATCGCCGCACTCGCCGTCGAAGCAGCCACAGCCCCAGCACTGTACCGTGCCGTCGGTGGACAGGGCGCAGGTCTGGTACTCCCCGGCGCTCACCATGCTGAAGCTCCCCTGGGGAGACACCACCTGCCCCCACAGATCCGCTCCCCAGCAGATGATTTCTCCATCGAGATTCAGAGCACAGCTATGCTTGTTGGCCACACTCACCGCACTGAAGGTACCACTTGGAGGATCACACTGGCCGTAGTCGCAGGTGTCGGGTGTTTCCAGATCAGAGCAATCACAGCCCCAGCACTGCAACTGGCCATCGGTATCCACGGCACATGAGTGGAGTTTCCCGGCGCTGACTGCGGAAAAGCTGCCCTCTGGCGCCTGGCACTGCCCGGCGTCCTTCCCGAGACAACCCCAACAGGTCACCTGGCCCATGCCATCCAGGGCGCAGGTGTGGTATTCACCGGCACTGACGGCGGTGAACTGGCCATCGGGAGCGTCGCACTGCCCCTGTTCATCGTCTCCCCAGCACTGCAACCGGCCCCCTGAATCCATGGCACAGCTATGGGAAGAGCCAGCGGATACCCGGACGAAATCGCCATCGGGGGGATTGGACAGGTACGGCTTGCCCCAACACAGGAGCTTGCCGTCGCTGCCAACTCCACAGTTGTGGATACGGCCGGCGTCAAGAGCCACCAGTTCCGCGGAGATGCGGCCCGTGTCCCTGGGTTCTGCCTGATCGTCACACGCCATGCCACCGAATGTCATGGATCCAACGAGTATGCAGATAGAAGAAAACGAAAAGCAACCTGCCATTTCCAGCTTCCTGCCTGATCAGGGGCCATGCCGTCGAGGCTGTCCTTCCCTCAAGTCCGGGGTTTTGCGCGAACTCCTGGAGCAGTCAGTCGGGAATGGAGCCGTAGAGTTCTTCGTAGCGGGCCAGTCTGGCGGCAAGTCTGTCCGCCCTTTTTGCTTCTTCTTCCGCCCTTTTTGCTTCTTCTTCCGCCCTTTTTGCTTCTTCTTCCGCCCTTTTTGCTTCTTCTTCCGCCCTTTTTGCTTCTTCCTGGGCGAGGCGCGTCTGGGCGTCTGCTCTCCGGGTTTCCTGTTCCGCCAGTTCGGGGGGTGTCAGGAGGACATTGCCATCGTCATCCAGCCAGCGCAGCCAGGGAGCATGGGTGGAGCCCCAGGTACTCTCTACGATGCCAAGTCTGAGGCCCAACTGGGTACACTCGAAGGTTCCGTCGGGCCCGGGGAGCAGAGGTCTGTAACTGTTGGTGGCTATGTCCAGTATGTAGCCTTCCAACAGACCCGTGAAGGGATCGAAGAGAAAATACTCACCCACGCGAAGCGCACGCGAGTAGATCTGCATCTTCTCGCCACGGTCCACCTGTTCGGTCGAATCTGAAAGGAGTTCGATGATCACATCGGGTGTCAGACCGTTTTCCTCCCACACTACCCAGGAACGCCGCTCCCGTCGCTCCGTGTTTTTGACCACGAAAACATCGGGGCCGCGAAAGTCGTTCTGCTTGACCTGCAACTCGCTGTAGTAGAGGAACATGTTCCCGCCCACGAAGAAGTCGTCTCGGTCTTTCCAAGCCTGCTCCAGAGACAGGATGAGGATGGACATCTGCTGAAAATGGCGGTAGGTCTCCATTGGTTGCCCGTCATCGCAGGGTAGCTCATCCGCACCGGGGGGCGGAGTGGGTACCATTGGTGGTCTTTTCTTGGGGAGGAGCATGGGTGTGTCTTCTCCTGGAACGAACGTCTGTTGCCTGGAGAATAGCATATTTTCAAGAACCTGTGGTCGGCGGCGAAGATAAGACAGTGCATTTTCCGTGAAGGGGCTTTCCATAGTTCGGCCCGGAGGCCACGGGCTACAGTCCCGGAACAGTTCCTGAAGCTTCCGTATGCCCCCTCAATCCCAGAGGATCTCGATATCGCCGCTGGTGAGTCTGGCCCGGAGTGTGTAGTCGGAGTTCATGATGGGCCAGAGAGCGAATACCCTGCGGTCCAGTTGGTCCCATCCCCCCCCGGTTGGCCCGGAGTCGTACCAGAAGCAGGTGGGCCTCCCGGGAAGTTCCAGGGGTTTGTCAACACTGCCGTCGCCGTTGAGATCGCCGTCGAAGTCCATGACGCCGTCCACGATGCTCAACGTGTACTGGTCACCCTCGGTGGCGGGCGCAGCCCCCGACATGATTGTGAAGCTTATAGCCCCCTGATCGCTCACATAGCGCAGGTCGTTGAAGGCCATGTTTTCCTGCAAGCCCGAGACGGTTCCTTCCACCCACCATGCCTGTTCCATTTCGTCCCAGGTGACCGTCCAGGTTTCGCTCAGCGCCACCCCCGCGCACTCGTTGACCATCACGTGCTCCGTGGATGATTCGTCTTCCCAGAGATAGGGGCTGCTGGGTTCGCCCTGGTCGCTGAAGCCGAAGTACGCAGAGCTGTCTTCGTAGCTGTGCGGTCCGGTGGCATCTTGCACCAGGCATCCGGATTCCATGTCGAGCATCACCATGCGTCCCTCGAAAAGGGACACCACCACGACGTCTTTTTCGATGCGCGCCCCCCACTCGGTGGTCTGCTGGGTCAGGACAGGAACGGGCGCCGCGGCAAGGCCCGTGACGGGACTGCCCAGGTCCAGGCCTTCCACCTGCTCCGTGTAGGGGTTGACGTTGAGCAGTTCATCGGTTGCGAGATCCAGGATGTCCACCCTGTTGGTGCCCGCCGGGGCCAGTGCCAGTCTTTCGTAGTCGTCGGTGGCCAGGTAGGCCAGGTCCACCAGGGGGCCAGGGGCCGGGATCTGCCGGACACTGGAGGCATCAGGGCTGTCCATGTCTACGATGATCTCGTAGGCGAAGCTCAAGGCGGCATCGGCCACGTAGAGCAGGCTGCCGGAGTCGTCCCAGTCCAGGCGGTAGGGCTGGGCGCCATCGGGCAACGGGATGGTACCCACGAGCTGCCCCTGTGCCGCGTCGAACAGGGACAAGGCCGATTCGCCGGTGTCTCTGTCGAATACACAGAGAGCCAGGGAGGAGGTGCCGGGAGCGAGCGATAGATCCTGCACCGCCCCACCCACGTCGTGCTCAACGATTCCGGTGTCAGTGGAAAGGGTAAAATAGTCACCGGCAGTGGCGCTTCCGGTGATGGTGAACTCCAACTCGCGATTACCGGTGTGGTATTCCTGTTCGAAAGAGGCTTCCAGGTACTGGGGCCCGGAGCGGCTGCCGGTTGCCAGCCAGTATTCCCCGTCGTACTCCACCACCCAGTCTTCGGTGGTCGTGTACCCGGTGCGAAGCTGCAAGTCGTCCATGGAGGCGTTATCGCCGGAACCGTCGGCGTCCACGAAAACCGGCTCGGTGGCCTGGGGGGCGAGTTCCACGGGCTCGGAGTCCACCGATACTATGTAGGGCACTTCCAGCAACACGTCATTGGCGAAATCGGAGACGAAAAGGGTCACGGTCTCCGTGTCGGCGGCCCATACTGCTATGGGACCAAGGATCCGAGCCCTGCCGGTGGCAATGTAGGAAGCGCGCAGGAAGGAGGCGGCAAGGTCGTCGGTCAGCAGCCGACCGCCCTTGAGATCCAGTGGAGTTATTCGGCCGGAACGACTGTTGGAAACGAAAGCCACGGGTTCTTCAAAGGGGCCGCCGTCTTCCGGGTAGAGCACAGCCGCGGCCACAGGGCCGTCGAAGTGGGGCTCGGCTGATTCATCGTCGGTACATGCGACGGAAATGGCCAGGGCCATCCATGGAACCATGGCATTCCGGCCCTTGCGGATCATTGGTTGGCAATCCACGTGAGTACCTCCAGCCAGGTGTCGCTCTCAGGGTCCACATCCACTATGGCCAATTGGCTGTTGACCAGGTTTTCCTCGACATCGCCCTCGAAACATACCACCACCGCCAGCTTGCCGTCCGGTGTGACTCGCACCGTGCTGGGGTTTTCGCACATGAAGGGAATCTCGCCCACGAGCTGGCCGTAGGGCCCCATGCGAAGGTCATAGGCCGCCAGGCTGTTGTCGTTGAAATTGGTGACCAGGAGGATGTCGCCACCCGGGAGATAGTCCATGCCCGTGGGGCCGGCACTGACCACCGTGTCTTCGCCCAGGTCGCGTTCAGCCCCGCGAGATGCGGGGAGCCAGCCCACCACGGTATCGTAGAGAAGGTCGTCTTCGTCGTCGTCCAGTACCTGCGCGACATCCAGGAGATACACACCTTCGGGGCTGTCGTTGAGCGCGAAAAGGTAATCGGAGCCCGGCACCATGGTCATGCTTCGAAAGCCCACCCCCCCGGAACCCGTGTCCACGGGAAGAACGGCTTCGATGGCCAGGTAGTTGCGGTCGTCGAACCCGGAGCGGGAATCGTCCCGAACATCGAGCACCACTATGTAGGGCTGCCGCTTGCTGGCAACGTAGAGAAAACCACGGTCCTGGTCCAGATAAAGAGCAGTCAGACCTATTCCGGACACCTCGAAATCGTCCACGAAGCCGTCCAGTGGGATGGAGTCCACCTCGTCGGACCCTGCTCGGGTGGAGAAGGCCAGCCAGTCTCCAGATGTGGGAATGGAGGCATTCTTGTAGAAGACGTCGGGCTCCAGGGCCAAGGCCAGGCCGGGCCTGAAGCTGGAGTTGTCCCAACCGTGGTAGAACATGGTCCAACCATCGTCATCCTCGAGGACCACGGGCCGGTCCACCCCCCCGAAGTCGAAGAGACCCACCTCGCCCTGCAAGACCGGAATGGCTTCTTCTTCGTCGGTGTAGGTCCGCTGGAAGGAGAGATCGGCGGGATCGGCCCAGGCATAGCCTATCGCCCAGGTGTCGCCGTCAAAGCCCCCATACCACATGTGTATGGTGTCGCCGGTGCTGATCACCCACGGGTTGCGCACGCTGGTGTCGTCCCACTCACCCGTTGAACCGGTACCGAACACCCAGTCATCGCTCTGCCCCGCCAGCCGAGTGAAGTTCCAGCCATCGATGCTGGTGGCCGCGCCGATGTTGAAGCGCTCGCCGTCGGTGCCGGCGTACCAGAGCCTGATGGAGCCGTCGTCCAGGAGTTCGACGCTCCCAGGATAGACACCGATGCTTTCCCAGTCTTCGCCCACCTCCAGCACCGGAGATTCCCCGGAACGGGTCCAGGTGAAGCCGTCGTCGCTGGTGGCCATGCCCACCTGGACCAGGCCGTCCCCATGACCTGCGTAGTACATCACCAGGCCATCACCGGTGTCCAGCACGGCCGGCGAAGATACTCCATCGGCGTCGAAAGAGCCGGCATCTCCCTCGTAGAGTACGGGCTCTTCCGACACTACTACATCCTGCCCATCCCAGGTGGCCCGGGCGATGCGCGAAACTCCTCCAGAATCGGTGACGTCCAGGAAAATGGAGCCCCCATATTCAACGGCGGCGGAGATTCCCAGCCCACCGTCGGAATAGTCCCCCAGTTCGTCCAGGTCCAGGAGTTCACCTGCCACCAGGCTCAACTGCCAACCGAAGGTTTCGGATTCCACCGTCGAGCCGGGCTCGGCTTGATAGGAGAGCAGGCCGGCCTCTTCGCCTTCTATGCTGAAGGCCTGGGAAGGCTGCACGTAGAAAGCCAGGCCGGGTGGCTCACGGGAAGCGGCGACGCTGTCCTGGGGATATTCCAGCATGGGTTCCGGATCTCCCCACCTGCTGCCGTCCACGCTGCTGGCCGTTGCGACGTACCAGCGGTCGTCACCCTGGTCGCGCCGCGAGATCCAGATGTGAAAACGCCCGTTGGAATAGGCCACCACCGGAGCGGCTGCATCCCCGGCAGGGGCCAGGACGGGCTCGTCGTCCACGGTCCAGGTCTCCAGGTCCTCGCTCCATGCCTGCCCTATGCTCCAGTAGTCGCCGTCATAGGCGCTGTAGTACATTCGCCAAAGGTCGGCAGTCTCGTCCCAAAGCAGGAAGGGGTCGGCCTGGTCCACGGCATCGTGATCCCCACCAGGCTCCAGGATGGGGGAGTCGGAGTACATTTCGAAGGAATCGGTTCCCGATTCGGAGACCGCCAACCCGATGGCCGTGCCATCCTTGCTGGTACCGTCGAAGAAGAGCCAGGTGTAGCCGTCATACTGTACGGCACAGGGGCCGCCCATTTCGTGGTCCCAGCGGCCCTCTTCCCGTTCAAGCAGCGGTTCGTCGTCCAGCTCCCAGTCGGCCAGGTAGTCAACGGAGCTGGCACCCCATATGTCGCCGTCGCTGACGAAGAGCATTCGCGGTCCAAGGGAGCTGGTATAGGAGTAGTCGGGGTCCAGCACTTCGCTCACATCGGAAGAAAAACCCGCAAGCTCGGAGCCGAAGCCACTCTCCACCCACTGCCCGTCACCTCCAGACGAAGATCGCCGAAGGCCATCTTCGTCGGGCAGCCAGATGTAGTAGGTGCCATCCACCCAGGTGAGCACCCACCTGTCGGTGAGTACGTAGTCCTGCTGATCCTCCATGAGTTCCAGCGTGGCGAAATCCGCCCGGGAACCGGATGAGTCCACGTCCTGCCAACGCTCGTAGCCGATGCCCACGTCGCCGTTGGCGTCCAGCAGGGCGATGGGGTCGGACAGGGCGTCCAGCACGGAGATGGAGTGGCTGGTACGGTTTCCAACGAAGAGATAGCCGCTGGAGTCGTCGTAGACGACGGGGAAGGGATCGCTCTCCAGCTCGATGCTGCTGGCGGAGTCTTCCGCCACGGGAGCCTCGTATGCACCCATGGGATCCTGGACATCGAGAAAGTACAGGTAGTCGAAGTACTCGCGTGTCCTGGCGTCTTCGGAGTACCTGCTGGGAACGGCCAGGAGCTGCCTGGATGGAATCTCTGCAAGACTCCCCATGAAATGGGGCAGCTCCACCGCGTGGACGGCCAACTGGGAGCTGAGATTCAAGGGAATGCCCAGATCGAGGCTGGACCAGTCCATGAACAGGACCGAACCGGAGCTGAAGTTCCTGAAAGAGTTGGAGTTGCTCACCGCCAGGTACATGTCCTGATCACGTTCCAAGAAGAGGATGTCGGCGGGACTGGCTATACAAGTACCAATGCCGATCTCACCATACTCATATTGGCCGTCGGGGTACTCGGCGCAGTCCCCCAGCCAGGGATCCTCCAGGTCCCGGAGACAAGAGGGAGCTGCCATGGTGATCAACAGAATGGCGATGGACATGTTGCGTGGAGAGCTTCTCCGCATGGTCCAGACCGCTGCTCCAGCCTTGAAGAGCGAGTACATCTGTTTTTCCTGACCTGCGAGTGTTGTTGGGCCAGTGCCATGGCCCCAGGACGTTCCGATACAATACCCCGGGGATCGCAAAACCTTCCCGGCAAAGAGCCCCGAGGCCTCACCAAAGAACCGCTCCTGTCCTGGTATTCTTCAAAATCTCAACCATTCCCCGAAGGGCATGGCAAGAATCCCGGGGGGTTACATGTCGCCGCGTTTCAAACCGGAAAAAGACAGCTCGGCGTAGCCCCTCCCACCTGCTCCAGTGGCTGGAAAGCGGATCTCCAGCTTGCTCTCGGGGCGCTGTACAGACTGGCAGACCACGTTTATCACCACGGGCTCTTCTCCTTCCACGCGGAAACGTAGACTGTCCACCTGCACGTCGTCCGGGCTGTCGCATTCCATCCACAGCACCTCGTCGGCCCGCAGCATGAGCCTGCTGAAGTCCACCAGGGGGCGGTAGCCGGTTTTTGCCTGCATACCGATGGTGAGATGGAGATCCCAGCCCTGGACGGGATCGTGGTAGAGTTGTGCCTTGACGGCGGTCAAGGTGAGCTTTTCCAGCCAGATATCGCTTTCCGGAAGGGTTTCCAGGTCGTAGTAGCCGGCAGGCCACATGCAGGCGCCGGGCAGGGTGCCCGAAACGCCCAACACCAGGGCGAGGAGAAGCCCTTTCCAGCGAGACCCGGGTAACATCAGGAGCCTTCCTCCAACAGCACGGCGTGGGCGGCAGCGAGCCTGGCAATGGGCACACGGAAGGGCGAGCAGCTCACATAGTCGAAGCCCAGTCCATGGCAGAACTGCACGGAGGACGGGTCTCCGCCGTGCTCGCCGCAGATCCCCACTTTGAGGTCTGGCCGGGTCGCTCTCCCCCCACTGGTGCCTATGCGCAGAAGCTCACCCACCCCTTCCTGGTCAAGTACCTGGAAGGGATCGTTCGGGTAGATCTTGAGCTTCTGGTAGGCAGGCACGAAGCGACCCATGTCGTCACGGGAAATACCGTAGGTTGTCTGTGTGAGATCGTTTGTGCCAAAGGAGAAGAAATCAGCGTGGCGGGCGATCTTGTGGGCGGTGAGAGCAGCACGGGGAAGCTCGATCATGGTGCCCACCAGGAAGGGAAAGGTCACGCCCTTCTCGGTCTGTACCGTCCTGGCAGCGCGCATCACGATTTCCCTCTGAAGTTCCAGCTCCTTCTCGTGCCCCACCAATGGTATCATGATCTCGGGATGTACGTCGATTCCCCGCTGAATACAGTTGGCCGCCGCCTCGAAGATCGCCCTGGCCTGCATCTGGGTGATCTCTGGAAACACGATGCCCAGCCGGCAGCCCCGATGCCCCAACATCGGGTTGGATTCATGCAGATCATCCACCACCGACTTGAGATGGTCGAAGCTGTGGCCCATGGATTCCGCAAGCTCGCGGATTTCGTCGTCGTCGTGGGGAAGAAACTCGTGGAGGGGGGGATCCAGCGTGCGGATGGTGACCGGCAGGCCGTCCATCACTTCGAAGATGCCTTCGAAGTCGCCACGCTGCATGGGGAGAAGCTTGTCCAGGGCTCGCCTGCGATCCGCTGGGTTCGTGGCCAGGATCATCTCCCTGACGGCGTCGATCCTGTCCCCCTCGAAGAACATGTGCTCCGTGCGACACAGCCCTATGCCCTGGGCGCCGAAGGCACGTGCGTTCCTGCACTGGTCCGGCTGGTCTGCGTTGGTGCGTACCCCCAGGCGCCTGATGTCGTCAGCCCAGCTCATGAGCTTGGAGTACTGCTGGAAGATCCTGGACTGCTCCGGTGGAAGGGTGCCCTCGATGAGCACCTGCAGAACATCTGATGGCTGCGTGTGAATGGAACCCTGGAAGACTTCGCCCGTGGTTCCATCCAGGCTGAGGTAGTCGCCTTCCCGGATCACCCGATCATCCACCAGGATTTCAGCCCTGGCGTAGTCGATGTCCAGCGCTCCACAACCGGCAACACAGACCTTGCCCATCTGGCGAGCCACCAACGCAGCGTGGGAGGTCATGCCTCCGCGGGCGGTGAGTATGCCCTCGGCCGCGTCCATACCGCGGATGTCTTCAGGGGAGGTCTCGGTACGCACCAGGATAATCTTGTCCCAGAGAATGCCGGAAACAGTCTTGCCCTGTTCCGCGGCTGCCTTGCGAAGCTCGGCGTCCTCGGCGTTGAAGACCACTCTGCCCGTGGCGGCTCCCGGACCCGCGTTGAGGCCTCGGGCCAGGAGCCGACCTTCTTTTATGGCGGCGTTCTTTTCGCTGGTCTTGAAGATGGGCCGCAGGAGCTGGTTCAGGCCTTCGGGGTCCACCCGCAGGAGAGCCTGTTCCTTGCTGATCAAGCCTTCTTCCACCATTTCTACAGCGATGCGGAAGGCGGCAAAGGCGGTGCGCTTGCCGGTGCGGGTCTGGAGCATCCACAGGCGCCCGTTCTGGATGGTGAACTCGATGTCCTGCATGTCCAGGTAATGGGCTTCGAGACGATGGTAGATGTCTACGAGCTGCCGGTAGACATCGGGCATGTACTCTTCCAGGGAGGGGAACTTTTCGCGCCGGGTCTGTTGGTCCACTCCTGCGTTCCCGGCCCAGGCCATGGACCCTTCCAGGGTGACCTGCTGAGGGGTACGAATGCCGGCCACTACGTCTTCGCCCTGGGCATTGATGAGGTATTCTCCGAAGAAGCGCTTTTCGCCGGTCGCCGGGTCGCGGGTGAACGCCACTCCGGTGGCGCAGTCATCGCCCATGTTGCCGAATACCATGGCCTGCACATTGACCGCCGTTCCCATGTCGTCGGGGATGCCGTTCATCTCGCGATACTTCCTGGCACGATCATTGTTCCAGGACTCGAACACCGCCTTGATGGCCCCGAAAAGCTGCTCATTGGGATCCTGCGGGAAACTCTGCCCTGTTTGCTCCACGATGGCCTGCTTGAACTCGGCCACGACCTGCTTCCAATCCCGGACCCCCAGATCCGTGTCCAGCTCTACGCCGAGTTGCTTTTTCTTGTTTTCGAGGATCAGGTCGAAGGGATCATGGGCTTTCTTGTCCTGGGGCTTCATTCCCAGCACGACATCGCCATACATGGCCACCAGGCGGCGGTAGGAGTCCCATGCAAATCGCTCATTGCCGGCGATTTCTGCCAGCCGAAGCACCATCTGATCGTTGAGACCCAGGTTGAGGACCGTGTCCATCATGCCGGGCATGGAGAGCGGGGCACCGCTTCGGACGGAGAGGAAAAGCGGCGAGCTGGGATCTCCGAAACGCAGGCCCATCACCTCTTCCACGTGGGCCAGATGCTGCGTAATCTCCCGTTCCACCCCCCCAGGCAGGCCTCCGTGCTTGAAAAACTCGTGGCAGGTCTCGGTGGTGATGGTGAAGCCCGGCGGTACGGGCATGCCAAGGAGGTTCATCTCGGCCAGGTTGGCTCCCTTGCCGCCCAGGAGGGCTTTCTGATCACTCCCTCCGTCTGCCGTTCCATCTCCAAAAAAATAGACCATCTTTCTTGACATGTTCTAAACCTCGTTTGTGGCGCCCGCCCTGGAGGCACTGGCTCCATGTGATTGTCTTCCTGGTTGTCTATCGCGTTGCTTGCCCGTCGTCTCGCAGGTCCGCAAACCGGAGCCACGGAAAAGGGAGCCATCGGAAAAAACATACTGAAAAGACACGTTCACCGCATATTTGCCGCGGCTCCTGTAGCGGCGGACAAGTGGGTGAAGTCCGCCACGGTCCCAAAAAGCTGGGCAACCCCCCGCAGAAGACCCAGCCTGTTCCGTCGGATGCGGGGATCGTCGACCATGACCAGAACCTGGTCGAAAAGCGCATCCACCGGGCCCTTCAGCTCGGTCATGAGGGTCAGCGCCCCCTCGAAGTCCCGTTCTTCCAGCAGGCTCCGTACACGCCCTCCCAGCTCATCCAGGGCTCGATGAAGGTTCCGCTCGGCTTCGTGCTGAAAAAGCTCCACATCGTATCGTGATGACGAGTGCTCCCTGGTGAGACCCATGACCCTCCTGAAAGTAATGCGCAAGGGCTCGAAGGTGGGCGTGGCGGAGAGCTTTTCCAGGGCCAGCACCCTCTGTTGGAGGCTGCGGGGTTCATCGCCACCGGCGGCCAGGACTGCATCCACTACCTGGGTCGAATGCCCCTCGGAGAGCAACTGTGCCCGGAAACGCGACAAGACAAAGTCCTGTAGCTGCTCCGATAGAGCGGAAAGATCCTGGCTTGCAGCACCCTGGTGGAGTTCCAGGGCCGCCATGAGCAGATTCTGTAGATGGAGCCGGGCGGGCATGGCCCGCACAATGGCCACCAGGCCGTTGGCTGCCCGCCGCAGCCCCTGGGGATCGGCACTGCCCCTGGGAGCCAGGCCCACGGCAAAGCAGCCGCAAAGTGTATCCAGACGATCAGCAAGGGCCAGCGCACGACCCTCGGCGCTACGGGGAATGGCATCGCCGGAGAAACGGGGGAGATAGTGCTGTTCGATGGCGTCGGCCACCACGGGGGACTCGCCCTGGTGCAGGGCGTAGAGCTTTCCGGCATGGCCCTGCAGCTCCGGAAACTCGCCCACCATCTGGCTGGCAAGGTCCGCCTTGCACAGTGAGGCCGCCCGCACGACCGCTGCTTCGTCGGCTCCCAGCAATGGAGATAGCCAGCCTACCAGGTGCTTCAAACGATCCACCCTCTGGGCCATGGTGCCCAATCCACGAACCCACTCCATTCGCAGCAGCTCGCGGCCGTGCTGTTCCAGGGGCACGCGCCTGTCCTCGTCGTAGCAAAAACGGGCGTCCTTGAAACGAGCAGCCAGCACACGGGCGTTCCCACGAGCCACCACCCGGGGATCCGCGTCGGGGTTGTTCCCCACCACCAGGAAGACGTTGGCCAGTTGCCCCGAGTCGTTCCTGGTGGGAAATATCCGCTGGTGAACCTTCATGGTTTCCACCAGCAACCTGGGAGGAAGCTCCAGGAATTCCGGATCCAGGATTCCGGCATTCACAACCGGCCATTCCACCAGGTCCGCCACCTCCAGCAGCAGGTCGTCCATGAGAAGGGGTTCCACACCCAGCGCCGAGGCCTGCTGGTGGAGATGGTGCACAATCCGCCGGGCTCGCTCGTGGGGGTCGGCCATGACGAAGCGCTGCTCCAGGTTTTCGAGCCAGTCAAGCGCCGCTCGCACCGCGAAGGGCTCCGGCCTCTGCCGGTGCCCTCGGGAGCTGGCCGACGAGGCTATCCCCGCCACGGTGGCCGGGATCACCGAGCCATCCAGCAACGCGCAAACCCAGTGGATGGGACGCGCCCAACGGGCCGGCCCCGAACCCCATCGCATGGTCCTGGGAAAGGGAATGCCCAGGATGAGCGACTCCAGGCGCGACGCCAGGAGGTCCATGGTTGACTCACCCCCCTCCCATAGCCGGAGGCCCACCACGGGCCCCCTGGGGCCCTGGACGATCTCCAGGTCTTCGACAGCCACGCCGCGGCCCCTGGCGAAGCCAATGGCCGCCTTACCCGGTTTGCCATCGGGAAACGCCACCGCCGCCGGTGGACCGGTGATGAGGCGTCGCCTGCCAGGGCTGGACAGGGCCACGTCGTCGATGGCCACGGCAAGGCGTCGGGGGGTACTCCACGTACGCGCCTCTCCCCGGGGGATGCCCTGGAGGAGCTTCTCCAGGCCGGCGGCGAGGCTTTCTGCGGCGCCGATCTGCCAGCCAGCGGGAAGTTCCTCACATCCCACCTCGATGAAAAGCTGACCTGTGTTCATTGGTTCTCCGTGGGAGCTGTGTTTCGTGACCGAGGCAATGCCTCAACGGCCTTCAGCAGGAGGGACTCGCAACCAGGCCGCGGCGCAGCGGCAGGCAAGGTCACGGATCCGGCTTATGTATCGGGCCCTTTCGGCAACGCTTATGGCGCCCCTCGCTTCCAGGAGATTGAAGACGTGGCTGGTCTTGATGCAATGGTCATAGGCCGGCAGGGCCAGACCTTCGCCGGACAGGCGCCTGCATTCGTCGAAATGGCGCTGGAACAAGTCGTGCAAGGTGTCCGTGCTGGCCAGTTCGAACCCGTAGCGGCTCTGCTCCACCTCGTTGCGGTGAAAGATCTCCCGGTAGCTCACCCCCTCCACCCAGGTGAGATCGTAGACGTCGTCCACACCCTGCAGGTACATGGCCAGGCGCTCCAGGCCATAGGTGAGTTCGACAGGAATGGGAGCCAGGTCCAAGCCGCCGCATTGCTGGAAATAGGTGAACTGCGTGACCTCCATTCCATCCAGCCAGAC
The DNA here is from genome assembly GCA_024276675.1 of Myxococcota bacterium. Classification (GTDB taxonomy): domain Bacteria; phylum Myxococcota_A; class UBA796; order UBA796; family JAFGLY01; genus JAJRWT01. Next base: position 257,785 of record JAJRWT010000063.1, read on the forward strand.
CTCCCAACCAAGCCCCCAGGCACCAAGGGTAGGGCTTTCCCAGTCATCTTCCACGAAACGCACATCGTGACGATCCAGCTCGATTCCGATGGCTCGCAAGCTGCCTAGGTACAGATCCTGTACATCGGCCGGAGATGGTTTTAGGATCACCTGGAGTTGATAGTAGTGTCCCAGGCGGTTGGGGTTTTCGCCATAACGGGCATCGCCGGGACGCCTGCAGGGCTGGACGTAGACACATCGCCAGGGATGGGGCCCCAGGGAACGAAGAAAGGTGGCGGGATGAAAGGTACCGGCTCCTACCTCCAGGTCCAGGGGTTGCAGGATCACACAACCCTTCCCGCCCCAGTAGTCCAACAGGCTCATGATCAGATCCTGGAAAGTCGAAGAGCTGCCAGCAGCCATCTGTCAAGCCTCCGTGGGTGCTCGACCATCACACACCCATCCTGTGGTCCACGATTCCACAGCGCCATGATGCGCGGTGGCAAATCGCGTCGGACCTGCTATTCCACGGATGAGAATATGCAAGTTCCACGGCTCTGAAATACCCGCCCGACATGCGATGGGAAGACCCGTTGGCCAAACCCCCGAGCCCGCGAGGCAAAAATGCCTGCCCACAAAAGACCCCGCCCATGGCTGGCTTTCGTGCTGAACCTCCTCCCGTTTCCCGGCGGCCTCGGCTACCTCTACCTCGCCCAAAGGCGGAAGGGCCTGCTGTCGATGCTGCTGTTGACGGCCATACAGCTCCTGAACCTGCTGGGCAGCTTCCAGGAAATATGGATCATCGCCGCGCTCTGCTATCCCACGGCCTTCGTGTTCCAGTTGCTCACTGCCGAAGATGCCCTGCAGGTTGCAAGGGAACGGATCGCTGGTCGCGGGAACGATCCCCTCCGAATCACCGTGCCGACCCTTGCCTGGCTGGCGGGAACCCAGGACCGAGACGCCGCCAGGGGGGAGCCAGGGCAGTGAATCACCCGCCGCTGCGGGTATCCACGGGCAGAATCACTCCAGCAACATGGGATAGAACGGAGCCATGCCGTCGTCGGTCATGAAGACGTGGTAGGTAAAACTCCGTGAGATGTCGCACACGGCACCCGAAGGTTGATCCAGGTCGCCGCAAAGCACTACCAGGGTGATCTGGCCCGCGGGGAGCCCGAAGAAGGCAAAGCGACCGCTGGCCCCGGTGACCGTGGTGCCTTCATCGGCCGGCTGGCCGTCGTCGTCCAGGTAGCAGGCGTCGAAGGAGAGCCCGGATTCATCATAGGCGGTGATGCCGGCGTTGGTCACCAGCTCCAGGTCGGCGTAGGAAGCGTCGGTCGTGAAGAGCCTGGCTTCGCCCTCTACGATGCCTCCGTCGTCGCCGGTGGCGCCATCGGCCGAGGCGCAATCGCCGAAGGTATCCACCAGGTCCTGCCGGTCCTGGGAGTCTTCCACCCAGAAGGCACCATCCCAGGCTTGAAGGTCTTCCAGGTAGACCTCTCCGGCGAACAAGGTGGTTTCGTGTTCGTCGCCGGAAAACTCCAGGAAGAGTTCCTGCGCCGGTGGTACCGTGACCGAGAAGGAACCGTCAGCGGCAGTCTGGGTCTGTGCACAGGGTTCCAGGTCGACGCAGCGAGCGCCAACGTCCAGGCCGGACACCGTGGAACCCTGGGCATAGGGGGCGTCGTAGACGGTGCCGGACAGGGTCACGGATGTGACGGGGTCGCAGGCGACCAGGGTGAAAACCAAGCCAAGCATCGGGAGAGAAGAGTTCATGTCGCTCATTCCGTCGGGAGTGCCAGGTACCAGGCGTTCAACACCTCGCCGCCCCAGGCGGGGTAGGTCACCGAGAAAGAACGCCCGTCCTGCGCGACAACGCTCAAGACGATGTCACCAGGAGCAAGGTTGAAGGCAAAGAAATAGTCCACCTGTCCAGCAAGGGAATCCGAAAGCTGTTCCAGGTAGCCGTCGTCGGTGAGGGTGTAGAGGAATACGTCGGCCTGGACGCCGTCGCCATCCCACAGCTCTACGGTGGCACCGGCCCAGTCCCCCGGGGAATCGGGAGCGCCCCACATCCAGCAGATTTCGTCCGACAGTGGCTCCACCACCTGGCCTGTGACGGATTCGAAGTCTTCGAAGAAGCTCAACCAGGTGTCTTCGCTGTAGGCGAAGAGGGCACCGGTGTACCAGTACGCGGTCATGGCCGGGCTCCGAGTGCGCCAGAGCGAAGGCAGGAAGCCGTCGGCTGACAGGTGTATGGCCAGATCCGTGGAGGCAGGGACCTCCATTCGCCAATAGCCCTCGTAACTGTCGTAGGGTTGATCCGCCCAACCCACCGTCTGCCCGCCCATGTCCAGGATCTCCACGGAGCCATCGCTGAACAGGCCGTAGTCCTCGCCGGTGTAGGGACCATCCAGTATGTAGCCATACCAGTAGATCTCTTCATTGCCGGTATCGCCTGAGGATGAAAACCAGGTAAAGCTGTCGCAGCCCGCGGCAAAGGCCAACAGGAATGCTCCGGAATGTGTGGCGGCGAGGATACGTGTCTTCATGAGCGGATTCATATCACAAGAAGAACAGCCCTGGGTACGACTCTCCCGCAACGCCCCCGGACAAGACCTCGCGGAGACGCCGAGACGTAGAGATTGACCGCGTAGCCCACTGCCTTCCGGACCGGCTCGGCCCTCTGCGCATCTCGTCATCCCCCGCGACAGCCCCCCAGCGAGGCTCAGGCCCAGGTTCTGCAAACCGCCGGGTCACTCCAGGCCTGCAAGCCATTCCCGTGAACGAAGCGGTCTACCCAGGTGATACTCCCCGAAACGAGCCAACAGCCACCTGGGGCCTTCCGGAAACGCTCTTCCCACCAGGCGAGCCATGGGGGTCCTGCGGCAGTGCTCCAGCTCCGCGAGGAAGGCCGCATCCAGCTCCCGTCCTGCCCCACAAGACTGGTGCAGCCCGCCACCGGCCCGGGGATCGAAGTGTACCCGGCCCTCCAGCGGCCCATCACACAGGGCACAGGCGCGCAACACCGGCGCGAGCCCGGCGAAGGTGAGCGCCTTGGCCTCCAGGGCCGGGCGTAGACAGGCGATGTTGCCCGCCAGGTCGAAGGAGCCAGCATGGGTCGTTTGGCCACCGGCACCAGCTTGGCGCAGGGCCTGGTCCAACACCATCAGAAAGGTATCCAGGAGGCCAAAGAGCTTTGGTTCCGGGCTGCTCTCCTGGGCAAAGGCCGCCACCAGCTCACAGGAGTACGCCACCAGGGCCAGGGCGAGGATGTCGTCATGGAGGAGCAGGCTGGAATCCAGGGGCAACGCACTGTCGAGGTACCAGAGATCCCCCCTGCCCGGCCGAAGCATGGCATGGATGCGCTGGCCCAGGTCCAGGGCACCCGAAAACCTGCGCCTGGAGCCCCGAGCGTTCCGGGCCAGGGCGGAGACACGACCGTACTGGGCGGTAAGCAGACGAACTATTCGGTCCTTGTCGCGATAGTCGATGCCACCCACCAGGATGGCTGGGACTTGTACGGCGGGCCTGCCCATGAGAGATCAGTCAGAGGATTGCAAGCAGGTAGGTCGTTATGGAAAAGTAGATGATCACGCCGATATTGTCCATGAGGGTTGTGACGATGGGATTGGTGGCCACGGCGGGGTCGATGTGCATTCGCTCCAGGGTCAGGGGAACAATCGCTCCCACGCTGGTGGCCACGGTCATCGCGATGAATATGGCGCCGGCAACCCCCAGCCCCAGCATCTTCGTCTGGGGAAAACGCAGCAGGCAGTAGATCCCCAGCAGCAACCCGTAGCCCAGGCCCAACATGAAACCCACGCGCAGCTCCCGCCAAATGAGCCTGAGCAGATCTCTGGGCTGCACACGGCCCAGCGCGATTCCCCTCACCGTGATGGTGGCAGACTGAGTGCCCACGTTGCCGCCCATGCCCAGCACCACCGGGAGGAAACCCGCCAATACGGCGTATGTTTCCAGCGAGGCGCTCCAGAGTGCTATTGATTCGGATGCCACTATTCCACCACCAAGCGTGGCCAGCAACCACAACACCCGTTCCCTGGACGACTGGAGCACACCCGTGGTAATGCCGCCGTCGGCCAACTCGTGGACACCGGCCATGAGCATCATGTCCTCGGCGGCCTCTTCCTTGATTACGTCGATGATGTCGTCCACCGTGACGATACCCAGCAGCTTGCGGTGATCGTCCACCACGGGGATGGCAAGGAGATCGTAGCGCCCCACCACACGAGCCACCTCTTCCTGGTCCACCTCCGGATGGACCGTGATGACTTCCGTGGTCATGAAATCCTTGAGTCTCATGCCAGGAGGGTGGGTCAACAGGTTGCGCAGCGACGTAACGCCCACCAACTGCTCGGCTTCGTTTTCCACGAACAGGTAGAAGACGGATTCCAGCTCTTCGGCATCCTGGAGGGCATCTATGGCTTCGCGGCAGGTGGCTTCTTCACGAAGACGAAAGGCCAGCGGCGACATGATACCACCGGCAGAGTCTTCCGGGTAGCCCAACAGTTCTTCAACGTGTTCCCGGTCTTCGCCGTGGATCCGGGACAGGACCTGTTCGCGGACCTGGTCGGGCAGCCTGCCGATGACGTCGGTTTCGTCGTCCACCTCCATCAGGTTGAGCAACAGGACCAGGCGCTCCAGCTCCATGTCCCTGACCAGGTTGTGGAGTTCGTTCTCGGGGATCCGGGCCAACAGTTCCGCCGCTGTTTAGTCTTCCTGCACGAGTCCGAAGACCAGGCGCTGCTCGGCAGGGGCCAGGTTGGGAATGGCTGCCGCCACGTCTTCGCTGCGGCTCTTTTCCAGCACCCGGGACAAGGGCCCGGCTGCTCCTCGCCTGGCGAGTCGCCTTATGGCCTCGACGCGCCTTCGTAGCAATGTGTCGGCCATGGTGTCTCCCTTGGATCAGGTTCGGAACCACGCTGGCACCGTACTCCTGGATGTTGTTCCTCCAACTCCGGCAACCCGCCATCCCTGCGACTCGGTATCCATTTGGTACGTTGCCGAATTCTGGTATCTCAGGCTCGCGCCAGTATAACTTCCTGAATTCAGACGCCGAGGTGCTACGGAGTCGTTCTTGCGCGAACCTTTAGCGGATTCATGGCGGCCTGTCCCCCCAAGAACACGGTTGGGTACCACATATCAGGAGTCGGAGTCGTCCACGAACACCAGCCGGCGGCCATAGTCCAGTTTTCCAAGGGGACGGAGGGCCTGGCCATTGTACACGATCTTGACCTGGCCGAGCGTAGACACATACACGGAGAGGCGGTCGCAGGCACTGAAATGCAGCACATTCCTGGGAGCCAGGATGCCGTGGAACACGGCCTCTCCATCGGCGGTGACATCGATGCGGGTTGGTTCCACCGCGCGGATGGTCAGTTCCTGGTCTGGCTGCTCCTGCAGGGAGGCCGCTTGGGACGATGGCTCTCCACCACCATCCACTGCAAGGGCCACCACCCACAGCCCCAGGAGCACCACCAACACCAACATGGCTCCGGCGGCCAGAATCCGAGCCGTGGGAGCACGTTCCGCCAGCGCCGGGTCCGTGGGAAGGGGCGCCGTTGCGGTGACGTCGGTATCGTCCGAGACGCTCAGGCCATCCAGATCGTCCTGCTCCAGCCCCAGGTATCGGAGATAGCGATCACGATAATGGGCGAGCCGTCCGCCGGGAATCAGGGGACCGCCTTCGTCGGCCTCGATGGCCGCAAGCATATCGACAGGCACGTCGATTTCCTGGCTGATCTCGCGAATGGTCAGCCCCCGGTTCTCTCGCTCCCTTCTCATGACTCCCATTTCAAGGCTCCCATCGCAAGCCGGCCTCTTTCAGCAGCTCGACGGCGATGGCCGCTGCGTCGCTGTCTGGCGCTTTCTCGATTACTTTTCCCAGGTATTCCAGCGCCCTGGCACTGTGCCCGGTCTGCATGAGCAGATCCCCGGCGTTCAGGTAGGCTCCCATTATTGCATCGGGGCACATCAGGATGACCTGCTCGAAGCTGGCCAGGGCTTCGTCGGGACGGTCCATGGCTCGCAGCACCAGGCCCATGTTGAACCTGGCCTGACACAGGTTGGGGGCACGATCCACCGCCCGCCGAAGCGCTGACAGAGCTTCGTCATAACGCTGGAGGCTGAACAGGGCATACCCAAGATTGTTGAGTATCAAGGCTGATTTGCGGTAGGTAATGTCTTCCAGGGCGAGACGGTACTGGAGCACAGCTTCCTGGGCCTTGCCCTGCGCAAACAGGACGAGCCCGTAGTTGAGGAGCGGCTCGGCCTTACCGTTGGAGAGTTTGATGGACTTCTTCAGGGCTCGCTCCGCCTGCTCCGGCCGATTCTTTTCCATGTAGGCCATGCCCAGATGGTTCCAGGCTGTCCAGTTCCCCGGGTCAAGTTTGACGGCCTTCTCCAGGACCTCAACGGCCCCCTCCGGGTTGCCTTCATGGAGGTAGGCCCTGCCCAGATCCGCCTGGGCCCTGGAGCGCATTTCCTGCCTTGGGCTCACGCATGCCGTCACCGCCGCGGTGGACAACAGGACGATGGCCAGTGAAAAGCGGTTCAACGTTAGACCTTTCGGTGCTGCCGCCGGTTCTTCCGGCGCAGACGGACCCGATGGTTATCCCAGGTACTTGCCCACTATGGGGCCAAGCTCTAGGATGCGTTCCCTGGGGATCACGTCGGGGGATGTGATGATGGAGTTTGCCATGGCGTTGGCGTAGGGGGGAGGACCTCCGTAAGCGGCCACTCGCGGCATGACAATCTTGATGATCTGTTTTGCCAGATTGGCATTGGCCTGGAGGGTCTCGATGATCTTGTCCAGGGTGACCTGGTCGTGCTCCGGGTGCCAGCAGTCGTAGTCGGTGGCCATGGCCATGGTAGCGTAGGAGATCTCGGCCTCGCGAGCCAGCTTGCACTCTGGAACATTGGTCATGCCCACCACCGTGGCCCCCCAGGAACGGTACAGGTGGCTTTCGGCCTTGGTGGAAAAAGCCGGACCCTCCATGCACACATAGGTACCTCCGTCATGGACCACGGCGCCAGCTTCACGGGCGGCATCCAGCAGCATACCTCTCAGCGCCTCGCAGACGGGTTCGCCAAAGGCAGCGTGGGCCACGATACCGTTGCCGAAGAAAGTGGAAGGTCGTCCGCGGGTCCGGTCGATGAACTGGTCCACTAGGATCACATGGCCAGGTACCACGATTTCCTTCAGGGAGCCCACGGCGCTGATGCTGATGATCCATTCCACTCCCAGTTTTTTCATGCCAAAAATATTGGCCCTGTAGGGTACCTCGCTGGGGCTGAAACGATGGCCGCGCCCGTGTCGGGACAGAAACACCGCCTCCACGCCGTCCAGCTTGCCCACCAGAAAGGCATCCGAAGGATCTCCGAAGGGGGTTTCCACCCGTTCCTCGTGCAGGTCCTCGATACCGTCGATCTCGTAGAGGCCGGTTCCACCGATGATTCCAATGCGCGTTTTGCTCATGTTGCAACTCCGCAGTTCGATTACTGTTGATGGGCTCCACCATGGAGTCTTCAATCGATCCTCTCGGCCATTTCACCTTTTTGGACAAGCCCTGCAAGGGCCAGCCGCACCATGGGCCCAGGGTTCACGCCATGCTGGTCTCTTCCACGTGAGGCTCGTTTCTCCTGGCACGGCCCGACCCGGCGGCCCGGGAGCCCAACTGACCGCAGGCGGCGGAGATGTCCTGGCCGCGGGACAAGCGCACCGAACACTGTATACCCTCGTTGATCACCAGGTCCTGGAAGGCCTTGACCAGGTGGTCGGGAGGACTGCGAAAGGATCGGTCAGGGTTTTCGTTGTAGGGGATCAGGTTCACCTTGGAACGGATACCCCGCAGGAGCGCCGCCAGCCTGCGGGCATCGGCCATTGAATCGTTGAAACCGCGTATCATGACATATTCGAAGGTAATCCTCTTGCCGGCGGGAAGCTCAAGTACCCGGCAGGCTTCGAGCAAGGCGTGCAGGTCATGACGCCGATTCACGGGCATGATGGCCCCGCGTTGTTCATCGGTGGTGGCGTTCAGGCTGATGGCCAGGTTTACTGGAAGGGCTTGGGAAAGCTCCCGGAGGGGTGGAACCAGCCCGACAGTTGACACCGTGACCTTGCGGTGGCTGAAATTGAAGGCGTTTTCATCCAGCAGAATTTCCAGGGCCACCAGGACGTTCTCCAGGTTGTGCAGGGGCTCGCCCATACCCATGAGCACCAGGTTGGAAATACGTTCCCCCGGCTCCAGGATGGAGCGAGCCTGGGCCACCTGCATGAGGATCTCGGAGGGTTTCAGGTTGCGCAACAACCCCATGCCCCCTGTGAGGCAGAAGCGGCATCCCATGGCGCAGCCCACCTGGCTGGAGATGCAGAGAGTGAGCCGGTCGGGCTCGGGGATCAGCACCGATTCCACCTGTAGGCCGTCTTCCAGGGTCCACAACAGCTTCCGAGTACCGTCGGTGGAACTCTCCAGCGCCGCCAGCTCCAAGACCGGCAGGTAGGCATGGTCCGCCAGCTCGGCCCGGAATGTCTTGGCGATGTTGGTCATCTCCTGGAACGAAGCGACGTCCTTCTGCCAGATCCACTTGTAGACCTGCGTGGCACGAAAACGCTCCTTGCCCATGCCCCGCACCAGGGAGAGGATCCCGGAAAGGCTCAGGCTCTTGATGTCTATTCGCCCCCGGGAATCCAGGAGCCATGCCGGATATGAAGGGGAAGCCTGCTGGCTGTTGGTTGCCCCACCTTGGTTCTTGTTCATGAGACTGGAACCATTCCTGGTTTGGTTACGGACCCGCGGAATCCATGGCCCTGCTGGATTCTTCCCGCAGGAGATCTTCCAGCAACGAGTACCGGTCCCCACGCCCGGAGACGGCCACGGCCATGCGCATGGCCCAACGCGATCCTATGACACAACAGAACGTTCTCGCCCGACTCAGGGCCGTGTACAGCAGATTCCTGCGCAACATGAGCTTGTGGGACTTGTGCAGCATCACCACCACCGCGGGGTACTCGGAGCCCTGGGACTTGTGGACCGTGATGGCGTAGGCCAGGTCCACCTCGTCCACCTGCTTCCCCACCAGTTCCACCTGCCTTCCGTCAAAATCCAATACGAGAGCCTGATGGGCTACATGCAGCACGCGCCCCACCTCGCCGTTGAAGACCTCGGTTGCGTAGTTGTTGCGGATCTGGATGACACGGTCGCCCTCCCTGAAACGGCGCTGGCCGTACAGCATGTCGGGCCCCTCAGGATTCAGGCTGCGTTGCAACAGCGAGTTGAGGGCGATGGTTCCAAGATCCCCCCGGTGCATGGGCACCAGGACCTGTACGTCGCGCAAGGGGTCGAAACCCCTGCGGGGCAGCCTCCTCGTGAGCACCTCCAGGAGAGTAGCCTGGGCTTCCAGGGGGTCGTCCCTTTCCACGATGAAGAAGTCCCCGGAGGCACCCTGGCCTCCGGCGTGGGCCACTTTCTGTTCCCTCTCGGCCGAGATCGGCATCTCGCCCTGGTCCACCCGGTGGGCGTTGAGTACTATGCCGCTGCCCTCGCCCTGCCGGTAGATGACACCGAGCCGCACCACGGGCACCACCCCGGACTGGATGAGGTCGTGGAGCACCTGCCCCGCCCCCACCGATGGAAGCTGGTGGTCGTCTCCCACCAGCGCCAACCTGGCACGAGGAGGCAGGGCGGCCAGCAGGGAGGAGAGGAGCTTGAGATCCAGCATGGATGCCTCGTCCACCAGTATTCCGTCGGCTTCGAGGGGCATGGAGGCATCGCGCTTGAAACGCATCTCGGGATAGGTGAACTCCAACAGGCGATGGACGGTGACCGCATCGTGACCACAGGACTCGGACAGGCGCCTGGCGGCCCTGCCGGTGGGGGCGGCCAGGCGCCAGGTCTGCCCCATGGCCCGTGCCGCCGCCAGCAACACGCGCACCAGGGTGGTCTTCCCCGTTCCGGGACCACCCGTAATCACCACGAGCCCACCCCGGAGAGCCATCTCCACCGCGGCGCTCTGCTCCCTGTCCAGGGACAGGCCCACGATGGAGGCCGCGTCGGAAACTGCCGGAACCTCGATGGAGGGGCTCATGGCCGCCAGCCGAACCAGGCCCACGGCCACCTCGCGCTCCAGTTGGGCCATGTGGCAGAGCTGAACCGGAGATTGCCCGGGGTCGGCGGCACTCCGGATATGGAGCAGCCCCTGTTGGGCGAGACGATCCTGGGCCCCCGCAACCGACTGCTGGTCCAAATCCAGGGCAGCGCATCGGGATTCAACCTTGGCCAGGGGCAGAAAACAATGGCCCTCTGTTTCGGCCATGTGCAGGACGTGCAGCAGGACCGCCTCTGCCCGCGCCGGATGCCCCCTGGTGATACCCTGTTGCCGTGCGATGGAATCCGCGGTCTGGAAACCCACGCCAGGCACCTCCCGGGCCAAGCGATAGGGATCCCTGGCCACCACCGCCAGTCCACCGGCACCGTATCGGTCCAGAATCCGCCTTGCCACGGCCGCGCCCACTCCGTGCCCCCGCAAGGTGGCCAGCAGCTCCCTGCCTTCCATGTCGGCGTCGTAGGCTTCTTCTATGCGTTTCACCAGACCGGGACCGATGCCGGAAACTTCCGTAAGCCTGTGGGGTTGCTGCGCAATGACCCTCAAGGTATCCAGCCCGAAGTGGTCAACGATCCTGGCGGCCAACTCGGAGCCCACCCCCTTGATGGCTCCGGATGCCAGGTAGGTGGCCAGCCCTTCGAGGGTTCGGGGGTCGTCGGCCATGAAGGAGTTCACCCTGAGCTGCCGCCCGTGAACCCGGTGTTCCACCCACTTCCCAACCAGTAGCACCTGCTGGCCCGGCAGCAGGTGGGCCAACGGACCGACGGCGGTCAATTCTTCGCCCGCGCCGGTCCGAATTCGGGCGACGGCAAAGGCAGAGTCGTCATCCTGCCAGGTGAAGCCCAGCAGCTCACCTTCAATCCGTGTTTGCGGCACTTCCAAGCCTTTCGGACCGCTGTTCACTTGTGGCTGTAGACCTCGAATCGCTCCACGTGGTAATGAGGTGCGGCCCTGACCACAATACGACGCCCCAGTCTGCGTTCGTACTCTTCAAGTGAAGACAGCTCCTGGCCGTAGAAAAGATCGGCGATGTCGGGGTGTACGTTGACCATGATGGTGTCGGAATCGGGGGAACGCAATACCTCGCGCTGCACCTCGCGCAGGACATCGAAACAGACAGTGGTCCTGGACCTGATATAGCCCCTGCCCTCGCAATACCAGCACGGCTCGGAGAGATAGCGTACCAGGTCTTCCTGCACCCTCTTGCGGGTCATCTCCACCAGGCCCAGCTCGCTGATCTTCATTACGTTGGTACGAGCGCGGTCCTTGCGGAGTTCTTCGTCCAGGGCCCGGTAGACCTTTTCGCGGTTGGACTCCTGTTCCATGTCGATAAAGTCGATGATTATTATCCCACCGATGTTGCGCAGCCGCAGTTGGTAGACGACTTCCTTGACGGCATCAAGGTTTATCTTGAGGGTGGTGTCTTCCAGGTTGGAGGTTCCTACGTACTTGCCAGAATTGATATCTATGGCGGTGAGGGCTTCGGTCTGGTCGATCACCAGGTAGCCACCCGACTTCAACCAGACCTTGCGACCCAGGGAACGAGTGATCTCCTGTTCGATGCCATAGGCGTCGAAGCTGGGCTCCAGCCCCTTGTAGAACTTGACCCTGCTGCGCAGATGCGGGAGAAAATCGGCCATGAAGGAGCGGACCCGGTCGTAGGTCTTCTGGTTGTCAACCACCATTCGTTCCACGGGCTCGGTGAAACCATCACGAACCATCCGAAGGATGAGGTCGTGCTCTTCGTGCAGCACGGCGGGAGCCTTCTCCCTTTTGGCACCGGTCTGGACCTTTTCCCAGGTGGACACCAGGTAGTTGAGATCCTGTTCCAGGGTCTTGACCGGCTGTTTTTCGCACACGGTACGCACGATGAAGCCTTCCCCGGGACGCCGGTGCCTTTCCACGAAGTCGCGCAGCCTGCGCCTCTCACGGTCTTTGTCGATGCGCCGGGAGATACCGATGTGATCAACCGTGGGCATGTAGACCAGGTAGCGACCCGGCAAGGTGATATGCGTGGTGATCCGGGCGCCCTTGGTGCCTATGGGATCCTTGGCCACCTGCACCACGATGTCCTGACCGCCCTTCAACAGGTCCTGGATGGGTGGCCTGCCATTCTGTGGTGTTGCACGGGATGTTTCTTCAGCGACGGTCAGCTCCGGATCGATGGGGAGGTCGTCGTTGGTCATGTCCAGAAAGGCAGGGAAAATATCTCCCACGTACAAAAACGCGGCACGTTCCAGGCCAATATCCACGAATGCTGCCTGCATTCCTGGAAGAACGCGCACGACTTTGCCAAGATAGATGTTCCCGACGTGGCTGCGGCCCTGACCGCGGTCGTAGTGAAGCTCCGTGAGCTGTCCGTTCTCCAGGAGGGCTACACGGGTCTCTCGACCCGTCGAGTTGACGATGATTTCCGAGGGCAAGGCGATCTCCACGAGATCGCCGCGTACACCCGCACCGGTGGATTCCGATGGATCGGACCCGGGGGCAATGGGAGCATGTCAAGATCCCTACGGGCTCCCTGGTAGAATACGGTTGCTCTACTTGGTCCAACTGTTAGATCAAACAAAGGCATGCACTCCGAGCGGGCTGAAGCGGCGGGGTCCGGCAAGGACCGTGAAATGGTTGAAAAAGGGCGTAGCCCTTTGCTGATTCAAATACGAGCCCTTCAATGGGCTTCGAAACCTGTACCGGGAACGGCCAGTGGCCTTCCCTTTCCTGGAATACTCTTCACACGCCGTGAGCCCTGCGTCAACGAAAGCACGGACCTTCCGGCAGCCCTTCAGCCGCCCCTTCGTAACGCCACAGCCTTGAGGTAGCGTCCTTCCGGGTGCCACAGCGCCACCGGGTGATCCGGGGGTTCATGGGAGCGTCTAACAATACTCCAGCCACGGTCAACTCTCGACAGGCCCTGGCGCATGGCCTGGAACCAGCGATCCTCGCTGAGGCGAGCCGTACAGGATGCAGTGAAAAGCAGTCCTCCCGTGGCCACCATAGGAGCCACGTGGGCGTTCAGCTCCCGGTAGGCCCTTCGCGCCGCGCCATCGGAGTGGGCGGACCGGCTCAGGGAGGGGGGATCGCAGATCACCAGTTGAAATCTTTCCCCTGTCGTCCATCGGAATACGTCTGCTTCCACGAAATCGTGTTCCGACGGGTCCATACCATTGAGCTTGAAGTTTTCGCGAGCGTCTTCCAGAGCTGGCGCAGCCTGGTCCACCGTCACGGTCCGGCGAGCTCCCCCAGCGGCGGCGTAGACCGAAAAGGCACCGCTGTATCCAAAAAGGTTCAAGACCCCCAACCCGGCGCCTACACGTCCCACCCACAGTCGGTTTTCTCGTTGGTCGATGTAGAAACCGGTCTTCTGCCCCGTGGCGGGTCGAACCAGGAAACTCAGGCCGTTCTCCTTCACCACCAGGGCTCCGGGGACTGCCGGGCCGTGAAGCCGCAGTACACCTTCACCGGAGTCCACTTTTTTCACTCCCATGCGCCTCAACACGCTGGAGCACCATCCCAAGCGGCTCAAGGCCTCCAGCAGGAGATCCAGGTGGCTCTCCCAGGCCTTGCTGTACAGGCGTAGAAGAGCCACCTTGCCATAGCGATCCACCACCACCCCGGGCAGGCCGTCTCCTGCTCCGTTTACCAGGCGATACACGTCGGTATCGGATTCCACCACCGTTTCACGCAGGTGCTGCGCAGTCTCGATTCGTTGCTCCACCAGAGCCCGTAGATCCACCGGCCTCCGGCCCAGCACCCGCACCGCGATCTCTCCGGAATCGGCAAGCCCGAATGTAACCAGGCGACCCCTCCGATCCTCCAACGCAACCACCTGGCCAGGCTCCGCAGCCCCCACCAGACCGTCCCGGTAGACCCAGGGATGCCCCCTGGCGATGGGCCCCACGGCGTCGCTTCTCAATTTCAAAGCCAGCAAGTGCACCTCGCAGCCACAAGGAGAGCCCTGAAGCAGATGGAGATTTTCAAAAAGTGCGACGATCGTCCGTCCCTGGGCACATTCACTGTTTGCACGCCATACCTTACCTTGTTTGTGGTTTTTCAACCACCTCACCCAGCCGCGCCCCCGGCGCTGTGAAGATCGCTATTGACCTGCCAAGTTGATGCTGGTAGAAGTTTCTTATACATGATACCATTACTCACTGCTTCCAGCTTCTCCACTTGTACAAATCCAGCATAGCTCCTGCCCCTGGCCGCCATTCCCACAGCTTCCCTCCCTCCCTTTTTCCTTCCCCCTCGCAGCCCTTCCCCAGGGCTCATTTCCAGCCAGGCTCCACATGTCCACCTCCGAGCCCAGGGAATCACCGTTGATGGTCCGCCTGGACCAGGAACCGGACCCCATGGTCATCTCCCTGGATCCCCAGGCATCCTTCGAAACCCTGCGTGACCACCTGCGCCGCCTGTTGAACGAGCAACCCGACACCCACGGGCGGCACGCCCGGCTCGACGTGGGCAGCCGATCTCTGGATCTCTTCGATCTACGTCGGCTGCTACACATGTTGAAAGATGAACTACAGATCTACGTGGTGGGGCTTCGCTGCACCCGCGGCAGCGTTCATCGTTTTGCCGAGCACGAACTGAAGCTCAAGGTACACATCATCGAAGAACCTGCCCTGGTGGACGAGCCCACCGACCCGGGAAGACCGGAGCCGCCGGTGGCAGCGGGCGAAGAACGAATTCACGTGGTTCGAGGCACCCTGCGATCGGGCGCACAGGTCAAGCACGGAGGGGACATCGTCCTGTACGGCGACATCAACCCCGGTGCCGAGGTATTGGCCTCCGGCAATATCACAGTCTTCGGTAGTTTGAAGGGTATGGCACACGCCGGGGCAAGGGGCAACGAGCAGGCGTTCATCCTGGCACTGGACATCAGGCCCACCCAACTCCGCATCGCCTCGTTCATCGCCATCCCTCCTGAAAACCGTTCACGACGCCCAGCCCAGCAGCACCTGGCGGAGGTCGCCTACCTTGCGGGAGACCGTATCGTCATCGAACCCTTCCGCGGCCGTCTGCCGCCGACTTCTCATCATTCAGATCTTCAAACGAGAAGGAGCACCGAATGAGTGAATGCATCGTAATCACATCGGGCAAAGGTGGTGTGGGAAAGACCACGACCACGGCCAACATCGGAGCGGCCCTGGCCCTGCAGGGCCGACGTGTCGTCGTCGTGGACGCCGACATCGGCTTGCGCAACCTGGATGTTGTCCTGGGCCTCGAAAACAGAATCGTCTACGACCTCGTACACGTCGTTGAAGGCGAGTGTCGTGTCAAACAAGCTCTCATCAAGGACAAGCGCATCGAGGGCTTCTACCTGTTGCCCGCGGCCCAGACCCGCGACAAGAACGCCGTATCTCCCGACCAGATGCGTCGCCTGGTGGCCCAACTCAAGGAAACTCACGACTACGTACTCATGGACTGCCCCGCCGGAATCGAACAGGGTTTCAAGAACAGCATCGCAGGCGCCGATCGCGCCATCATAGTGACCACCCCCGAGGTGAGCGCCATACGCGATGCCGACAGGATCATCGGCCTTGTTGAAGCCGCCGAGCTACCCGAGCCGACCCTCATCATCAACCGCTACAACTCCAGGATGGTGAAGGCCGGAGACATGATGGACAAGGACGACATCCTGGAGATCCTGGCCATCCCCCTTCTGGGCATGATCCCCGAAAGCGAAGAGGTCATCGTTGCATCCAACAGGGGGCAGCCGGCCGTCCTGGACGAGGCTTCCATGGTGGGCGAGGCCATGCGTCGCGTGGCAAGGCGCCTGGAAGGGGAAAGCGATGTCCCCTTCGTGGCCCTGGAAGAACCAGATGGCCTGTGGTTGGCCTTCAAACGCTGGATGGGTCTGGCGCCCGTCCGGGAGGTGGCGGGATGAAAACGCTGCTCAACAGAATCAATCGTCTCTTCAACAACCGTGGAGCCTCCAAGGAGGACGCCAAGCAGCGGCTCAAGTTCCTGCTCATACACGACCAGGTGGACCTCACTCCGGCCCAGTTGGACGCCATGAAGGCCGAAATAATGGAAGTAATCTGCCGCTACATGGACGTTGACCACCAACAGACGGTCTTTAGGCTGGAGAGACTGCAAGACAAGGTGGCCCTGGTGAGTTCGGTGCCGGTGCGTCGTGTCACCCAGCGGCCCGAGACCATCTCCCACAGCCCCACCTGAGGGCCCACCAGGCGGGGTTCCCGGTCTTCAGGATGCCTTGCAGGCCAGAGAGTTCCCGCGAGGCCCGGCGTACAGTGGGCCCTTGGCAGTGTGACAACAGACGCCAACACCCACTGGGCCAGTAGTGGGCCGCGTCTTGGATCCTCCTGAAACGCGCCCCACGCAGGACTCGTCAACAGGTTCTGGCGGATCGCCTGAACCGGATGGCAGCGGGAAGCTCATGCTCCCTTGCTGGTGTCTCCCACGGACCAGTCCATGGCGGCCAACTGCTTGTACAGGGACACCCTGCGAAGGGCTTCCTGCTGAGCCTGCTGGGCCAGTCGGGCGAAGCGGTCCTTGTCCATCTTGCGCACGACCTTGAATCGGTTTTCGTTTTCCATGAAGTCCATGACGCTGGCCCGGAGTTCTCCGAAGTCAAGGTGGAGGGGCGATTCACCCCTGGCAATCCGTCGCGGATCGAAGCGGTAGATGGGCCACAGGCCCGATTCCACCGCCAACTTCTGCTGGTGCATGCCGAACTTGAGGTCGTAACCATGGGAGATGCAATGGGAGTAGGCGATGATGAGCGAAGGCCCAGGATAAGAGTCGGCCTCCAGGAAAGCTTGGACGACCTGTTGGTCTCTGGCGCCCATGGCCACCTGGGCAACGTAGACGTGACCGTAGTTCATGGCCATCCTACCCAGGTCCTTCTTGCCCTGTTTCTTGCCGGCCGTGGCGAACTTGGCCGAGGCACCCATGGGAGTGGCCTTGGATGCCTGGCCGCCGGTGTTGGAATAGACCTCGGTGTCCAGGACGAGCAGGTTGATATCGCGGTTGGATGCCAAAACATGGTCCAGCCCACCGTAGCCGATGTCGTAGGCCCACCCATCGCCGCCCACGGACCATGTGCTCTTTTTCACGAGGTAGTCGGCTATATCCAGCAGCCGACGGGCCTCGGTGGATTCCATGGAAGACAGCTTCTGCTTGAGAACGGTGATCCGTTCCCGCTGATCCCGAAGCAGGGCTTCGTTGTCTTGCCGGGCCTCCAGGATCTGTTCCACCAACTGCTCCCCGATGGACGAAGCCAGGTTGCCCAGGCGCTCCCTTGCCTGCTTCTCCAGGGCGTCCACGGCCAGGCGGAAGCCCAGGCCGAACTCCGCGGCATCTTCGAAGAGCGAGTTGGACCAGGATGGCCCGCGACCGTTGGCGTCTACTGCGAAGGGGGTAGTAGGCAGGTTCCCACAGTAGATGGAGGAACAGCCAGTGGCGTTGGCTATGAGCAGCCGATCTCCGAAAAGCTGGGTCAACAGCTTGTAATAGGGGGTTTCGCCACAACCCGCGCAGGCGCCGGAGTACTCGAAGAGGGGACGTAGCAGTTGGGAGGTTTTGACGTTGATCTTGGCTATGCGGGTGCGGTCCATATCGGGAATCGACAAGAACCAGGCCATGTTTCGGGATTCCGACTCGCGCAGCGGAATCTGGCGGGCCATTTCGATGGCCCGGCGCTCCCGCAACTCCGGGTCCGGGTTTTTCCTGTCCCGGCCGGGGCAGATCTGGACACACAGCCCGCAACCCACGCAGTCTTCCGGAGCCACCTGTACAGTGAACTGCATACCCTTGAAATCACGGGCTTTGTACGCCACCGACTTGAAAGTCTCGGGGGCCTGGGCCAGGTATGACTCGTTGTAGACCTTGGGCCGTATGGCCCCGTGGGGGCAGACCATGGAGCACCTGTTGCACTGGATGCAAATCCCGGGGTTCCACACCGGGATTTCCTGGGCCACGTTGCGCTTTTCCCACTGTGTGGTGGCCGTGGGCCAGGTGCCGTCCACCGGCATGGCGCTCACCGGCAGATCGTCGCCCTCACCCGCCATTATCCTGGCAGTCACGTTCTTCACGAATTCGGGGGCTGCGTCGGGGACAACGGGCGGCATGGCACGATACCCCTTGGCAGCCCCGGGAACAGGCACCTCGTGCAGGTGGGCAACAGCCATGTCGACCGCCTGGAAGTTCTTTCGGACAACACCTTCGCCCTTCTTGATGTAGGTCTTGTGGATGGCCCGCTTGATTTCGGCTATGGCCTGCTCAGCCTCCATTACCCTGGAGATATAGAAGAAGCAGGTCTGCATGATGGTGTTGATCCTGGTGCCCATACCTGCCGCAGAGGCTACCTTGTAGGCGTCGATGACGAAGAAACGCAGCCCCTTGGATATGATCTGCTCCTGCACCTGCCGGGGGAGATGATCCCAGGTCTGTGCAGGTGGATAGGGGGAGTTGAGGAGGAAGACGCCACCATCTGCTGCGTACTTCAGCACGTCGTAGCGTTCCAGGAACACGAACTGGTGACAGCCCACGAAGTTGGCCCTACCAACCAGGTAGGCCGAGTGGATGGGCTGGGAACCGAAGCGCAGGTGGGAAATGGTGATGGCGCCGGACTTCTTGGAGTCGTAGACGAAGTATCCCTGGGCGAAGTTGTCGGTTTCGTCGCCGATGATCTTGATGGAGTTCTTGTTGGCCCCCACCGTACCATCAGACCCGAGACCGAAGAACACCGCTTGAACCTTGTTTTCCTTTTCGATGTCGAAGTTTGGGTCCAGGGGAAGAGAGAGATGGGTGACGTCGTCGTTGATGCCCACCGTGAAGTGGTTTCGAGGACTGGTCTTCTTGAGTTCATCCAGGGCGGCCTTGACCATGGCGGGCGTGAAATCCTTGCTGGACAGGCCGTAGCGACCACCGATGACGACCGGCTGCTGGTGGAAACGGTTCATGCTGGAACCATCGTGCAGGGCGGTTACCACGTCCTGGTAGAGAGGCTCGCCCAGGCTGCCGGGTTCCTTCGTACGGTCCAGCACGGATATGCCACAGACGGTCTCTGGCAAAGCCTGGAGGAAGTGAGCGATGGAGAAGGGACGGAACAGGCGCACCTTGAGGACGCCTACCCTTTCGCCACGTTCCAGGAGAGTATCGACGGTCTCGTGGGCGGTATCAGCTCCTGAACCCATGATGACCAGCACCCGCCGAGCCTGGGGGTGACCGGTGTAGTCGAACAAGTGGTAGGAACGCCCAGTGAGAGTGGCGAACCGGTCCATCTGCTCCTGCACGATGCCGGGACAGGCGTCGTAGAAACGGTTGATGGCTTCGCGGGACTGGAAGAAGACATCGGGGTTCTGGGCCGTACCGCGGATTCGGGGACGGTCGGGGGTTAGGGCTCGTTTTCGGAAGTCCCTGATGGCGTCATCGCTCATCATGGCCCGGAGTTCGTCGTTGGACAGTTCTTCTATGGTGTTGAGTTCGTGGGAGGTCCTGAAGCCGTCGAAGAAATGCAGGAATGGTACGCGAGAAAGCAGGGTTGCGGCATGACCGATACAGGCGAGATCGTGGACTTCCTGGCAGGAAGCGGAGGCCAGCATGGCGAAGCCCACCTGGCGACAGGCCATTACATCGGAGTGATCGCCGAAGATGGACAGGGCGTGGGAAGCGATGGTGCGGGCCGTGACGTGCATGCAGAAGGGGGTGAGCTCGCCCGCGATCTTGTACATGTTGGGAATCATCAGCAGGAGGCCCTGGGAGGCCGTGAAGGTGGTGGTGAGAGTACCGCCCTGCAAAGCGCCATGCACGGCCGCCGATGCGCCGCCTTCGGATTGCATTTCGGTGATGTCGGGGATCTGCCCCCAGATGTTCTCGTTCTTGCCGACCGCCCACTCGTCGGCGTGTTCACCCATGGGAGAGGAGGGGGTGATGGGGTAGATGGCTATTACTTCACTCAGACGATATGCCACCGAGGCTGCGGCTTCGTTGCCGTCAATTGTCCTGGTATTCATGGTGTACTCCGATTTTCGGCCTGCGAACGCGGTTGCGCCGGCTGCGAGACCTGTCGCAAACGGCTGCCTCCATAAGATCTGCCGGCGAGATCATCAATGCCCAGTAACCTGGATTACACACGAAAAATGACGAAGCTATGAGCCGTGGAGAAAAAGGCTGGACTGAACAGCCGGCTCATGCCGTCGCGAGGGGCGTCAGACCCGATCCGAGCACCCCGGCCGGCAGGAGAATACGAAAGGTAGTTCCCTCTCCAGGCACGGAAGAGACCTCCATGGCCCCCCGGTGCCCCCGCACGATACCCACGGTCGCGGCGAGGCCCAGCCCACGACCCGCGAACCTGGGCGTGAAAAAGGGATCGAAAATCCTGGAGAGCGTGTCCTCGTCCATTCCCGTGCCATTGTCGGAGACCTCCAGGTAGACACGGGTGGAGTCGGGGTCTAGCAGCGTGAGCACCGTTTCCCACTTGCCCTGTTCCTTGAACCTGTTCGTGGCATCGAGGATCTTGATGGTTTCTTCTGAGGGTATATCATTGACAAAACAACCCCATCAGTAGTAACCATGGCCCGCCACTTTTCCCCCTGCAAACCGATCACTGCCGAGTCGGGCGTCGTGATCGCCCTCGAAAAGGATCCCACTCCATTCCAGTCCGGCTTGTTTCTTTCTGTTTCGGAGGAAGACCATATATATATTCCCAAGAGCCATTCAGGAGTCCCCACATGCTCACCGCGTCGTCACCCTTTATCTTTTACCTGTTCCTGCTTCTCAGTGGGGCGACGTCGGGCGCTTCCCCCTCCCAGAGCTACGATGCCATCGTGGTGGGAGCGGGCCTGGGGGGCCTCTCGGCAGGCCTGAACCTGGCCCTGGGGGGCCAGAAGGTGCTGGTCCTGGAGCAGCACCACAAGGTGGGAGGCTGCACATCTTCGTTCTCCCGAGGCGAATTCAACTTCGACGTGGCCCTCCACGAGATGGCCGGCGGCGGAGCGGATGGACGGCTCGCGGATCTGTTGCGACAGACGGGGATCGCCGAAAAGGTGGAGCTGATTCGTATTCCTCGCCTCTACCGAGCCATCTTCCCGCAACTGGACTTCACCATGCCGGGCACCCTGGACGAAGCCATCCAGGCCCTGGAACAGCGTTGGCCCCAGGAAAGCGATGCC
>JAJRWT010000064.1 GCA_024276675.1 Myxococcota bacterium
CGGTCTCGCTGGAGCAATCCATAGCAGACTTCGAGGCAACCTCCAGCGTGGAGCTGGAAGCCATATACCAGGCCGCCGTCCAGCAGATGGAGGCCTTTGGGCAGCAGGTGGTGCAGGACGCCACGGCTGCCGGGGCGGATCTGCTCTCTCGTCTCAATGAAACCGTAACCGGGGCCAGCGCCAGCCTGGAGCAGGGGACTGAACAGGTGGCCAGTACCCTGGCCGAGGGCGCGGATGCGTTCACGTCTTCCATGCAGGAGGTGGAAACCGCCTTTCAACAGGGCCTGGACGACATGGCTTCCGCCACGTCGGATGCCATCGCTGCCGATCTGGACCAGGGGCTTTCAGAAGAAGACGCCTTCATCGAGGAAGCCGCCCAGGACGCCTCCGAGACCAATCAACAGATCGGCTCGCGCTACGACGACCTGAAGCAGGAGGCGGAGTCCCGATCCGCCGAAGGGCAGGGTGAAGGCCAGGCCATGGGGAGCTGGCTGGGCGATGCCTGGAGTTCGGTAACGGGCTTCCTGGGTGGGCTGGTGGACAGCGTCAGGAGCTGGTTCCTGGATACATTCGGTGAATTCTGGGGGGGGCTGATCTTCGGTGTCCTCTCGGGCCTGTTCATGCTCGGCATCGGCCTGGCTGTCCTGGCCCTGGCCGCCCTGGGGGGTGAGATTGTAGCCGCCGTGGCCCTGGTGGCCCTGTTGGCGGTGGGGATCGGCGCCTGCATCTACAACCGTTTCCAGGACTTCTACGCCGACAATCCCGGCCAAGACGTGGGTTTCCTGCGAGGCCTGGCCCTGGTGGGTCTGGGCATCGCCGACATGACCGGTATTCCCTTCATCGTCGAGGCCGCGGTGGGGCAGCGCGCATTTGGAAGGGAACTGACCACGGCAGAACGTGGAGAACGCCTGGGAATGGGCGCTGTGTTCCTGCTCGCTTCTCTGTTCTCGGTGTTCCGTGCTGTTAGAGCCAGGGGCGGCGCACGCGGCGCCGGCGAACCCACGGGCGAGCATGTCAGTGGCTCTGGGAAAGAGGGCATCAGGCCGGGCGAGGGCAGCACTACGGGCGATGCGGCCACCACCAAACCCTTCTCCCGGAACGATGCCTCCGAGATTATTCGGCAATCCGAGGGCAGCTCCGGTCCCGGGAGCAACACCGGCCACGCCATGGACCACATCCCAGCCGAGGGGCGGGATCCCATCGACCTGGCCCAGGCCAGGCCCAACAAGGCCAACACCACCGTCTGGCGCTCCTCTCGCCAGGCCGAGCAGGTGTTGCGGGACATCATGAACGCCAACCGCGAAGCCCTGGATGCCCTGCCCGCCGACGGGGAGACGACCCTGGGAGGCAGCAGCGTCGTGTCGCCCACAAGGCCGGGTTACATCTCCAGCTTCGGCCAGACCGCCCAGCCGGTTGAAATATCCCAGGTTACCTGGCGTTTCTGCCGCATGCCCAACGGGCGCTTGCACCTGGTACACTTCGCACCGTCTTCGGGTCCATGACATGGGCGCCAGAAGCATGGGCGCCAGAAGCATGGGCGCCCCCAGGAGCGAGCAGCAAGGATGGAAAACGTAATGCCTGCACCTACCGACATCCGTTTCCAGGTGGATTCTCCCAGCAGGGCGCGGCTTCATGTCCTGCGGCATGACGGCCCCTACGGCCTGGTGACTTCGCCACGGCAGGAACACGGGCTGGGTGTGCGCCTGGACCCTCGTTTCAGGGTATTGCAACCCTTCAACCCCGATGATGGTTGGCGTTTCGAACCCCGCGAGCAGGCCCGCGATGTCCCGGACTCCTGGTCGCCTGGCGGTGACATGGAGCAGGACCTGGCGCGGTGGGCCCGTGGAAGCGCCGCCGTGAGGGGGCTGTCGGTGCTGACGGACCTTCCGCGGGGTCGCTACCTGCTCTTGCGTTGCAGTCGCTCTCCCGGCGCGCCGGAAAAAGTACTCATGGGCAACGATCTGATCCCACGCCCCCCCAATGTCCGAGTACTGCGCCAGGAAGAACCCATCTTTGCCGGTATCGTGGGGGCTGCGGCGGGGCAGCCCCCCTGCCTGGACCAGCCCCTGCTGGGGCTGGCTGTGCTCAACTACGTGGGTAGCTTTTCCTGGCAGGGGCTGCTCTTCTTTCCTCCTGCCGCCCATCGTCCCTCTGGCGTCCAGGCCAGGGGGCCCCTGTTGTTGGTCGTTCCCCTGGACGGAGAACTGGTGCTCGACAACATGGCGGGTTTCAATCCGGAATGGGAGCGGACCTCCCTCGGGCGATGGCGGGAGCGATACGTCCCCATGTTTGAATCATGGTGTGCCGCTGGCCACTGAACTCTCCGCTCGCCCTGCATGTTCACCACTCCAGGCTCCAGGGCTGATTCAATCTCGTCTCTGCCCCTCTGCCCGTGCGGGGAAGGGGCAGAGGGACTAGCTACCAGTCTATGACTCGCGGTAGACCCCTCTGCCCGTGCGGGGAAGGGGCAGAGCGCCGAGACAATCCCGAGCTGGAGATGGGAGCGCTTTCCGCAAACCCGGCTCCGCTGAAGGAGGCTGTCAAGAGGCTGAACGCGGGCGAGAGGCCCGCGCTCCCAGGATGGGATCCGTGGATGGGAGCGAAACTTCCGGCCCATCCCCGTTGACACATGTGTCGGCACGAGCGGCTGTGTCGCCCCGCCGGGGGAGGCTCCGCAGGCGCAGGGCGTTCACCGTGACCGCGAGCCCGCTGGTGACCATGGCGGCGGCGGCCAGCACGGGGCTGAGAAGGCCCGTCACCGCGGCGGGCAGGGCCAGGGCGTTGTAGAGGCCGGCCCATGCCAGGTTCTGCAGCGTCACGCGACGCATGCGCCGGGCGGCCATGACGAGCTGGGGCAGCGCCCGGAGGTCGGGCTCCAGGAGCAACACGGCGGCGGTCTCGCGGGCGAAGTCGGTGCCCGAGGCAACGGCCACGCCCACGGAGACCGCCATGGCCGGGGCGTCGTTGATGCCGTCCCCGACGAAGACGGCGCGATGGCCGTCCTGCACTGCCTTTTCTTCCAGCCAGCGAGCCTTGTCCCGGGGGAGGCAGCCACCGATGGCCTGGGAGATGCCCAGGCTGGCCGCCAGCCTGCCGGTGGCGGCCTGGCTGTCACCCGAGAGGACGACGACATCCATGCCGGCTCGCTCCAGCTCCCGGAGCATGGGCCGGGCATCGGGACGAGGCGGGTCGTCGAAGGCCAGGGCCAGCCAGCGTCCGGGGCCCAGGTGAGCCATGACCACGGTGCGACCCTCGCGCTCCTGCCCAGCCATGGCCCGGAGCAGGGAGAGGGGGGCGGGCGCTCCCGCCTGCTCCTGTACCCAGCCGCATCGCCCCAGGTGGGCCGGACGATTCTCCAGAAGGCCGCTCACTCCCAGCCCGTCAACCACCTGTATCTCCCGGATGTCGGGCTCGCCGTGACGAATCCGGGCCCGGCGGAGGGCCAGGGCCACGGGGTGGGCGCTTCGGCGCTCCAGCGCCCGGGCCATGGCAATGGCCTCGTCCAGCTCCATGCCATGGACGCGGCTCCAGACCAGGGAGAGCCTGCCCTGGGTGAGGGTCCCGGTCTTGTCGAAGACCGCGCGGCGGGTCGTGGCCAGTCGATCCAGGGCCCCATGCCCGCGGGCGATGATGCCCCGCCGCGCCAGGGCACCGGCCACCAGGACCCTGGCCAGGGGAGCGGCCACCCCCAGGGCACAGGGGCAGGACACCACCAGGACGCTCAAAGCTCGCTTCAAAGCCAGGGATGGGGCCAAGCCCGCCGCCATCCAGGCGCTGCCGGTCACCAGGGCCAGTACCAGCACCAGGGGAACGAAAAGGCGGGCGATGGCGTCCACAACCTGGGCTCGGTCGCTGTCGCGACCACTTGCAAGGGCCACGTGATGGGCGATGCGGGCCAGCATGGAGCGGGAGGCGGGCGCCAGCACCTCCAGGTCCAGGCTTGCCTCGCCGCAGGTGCTGCCGCCCGGGACCCGGCTGCCGGGAGCCACCGGCCTGGCTCGCGGCTCGCCGTCCACCACGGCAGTGCCCACGTGCCCCCGCCCCTCCACCACCCGACCGTCCACCGGCACCCGCTCCCCCGGCGCCACGCGGATGCGTTGGCCGGGCTCCAGGCCACCCGCCGGCACCCAACGGGCGCCCTCACCGTCCAGGAGGCGGGCCTTGCGAGGCAGGAGCCGCCTGACCGCCGTCCCGGCCCTGGCCGCGTTTCGGAATGCCACCTGCTCCAGGAGCCTGCCCAGGAGCCAGAAGGTGACCACCGCGCAGGCGCCGTCGAAGTAGACCTCGTCCGAGCCCGCCAGGGTGGCTGCGGCGCTGGCGCCGAAGGCGGAGAGGGCTCCCAGGGCGATGAGCGAATCCATGGTCAGGCCGCCGGCGCGCAGCGCACGCCAGGCCCTCCCCAGGATGGAGCTTCCCGCCCCGAAGACAACGGGAGCGGCCAGGCCCATGAGGATGAAAGGCAGGATCCTGGCCACTTCCTCGGTCACCAGTGAGCCGCGGTGGGCGTAGAGCGCGTAGGAGAGGACCATGACGTTTGCACCGAGGAAGGCCGCCAGCCCGAAGCGCAGCAGCAGGCCCCGGTCGGGGCGCTCGTCGTCCATGGCAGCCTCGTCCACCACGCGGTATCCCAGCTCCTCCACCGCGCGCTGGAGATCCTCGGGGCCCACCACCGCGGGCTGGTAGCGGACTGTGAGCTGGTCGGAAAGGAACGCCACGCGAGCAGACTCTACCCCGCGCCTGGCCCGTAGCACCTGCTCCACCAGCCAGCCGCAGGATGGGCACCACATGCCCCGGATGCCCACGCAGAGCTGGCGCCACTCGTTGTCCTGGGCTCCGCGGGCGGGTGGACGGGCCGCCGAATCCTGCTGCTCCAGGCCCGGCTTCCCCAGCGGACGGCTCCTGGGAGCCGTCTGGAAAGAGGAAGACAGTAGGCCAGCCGCACCGTCCACCGGCACCAGCCCTGCCCTCGTGGCCGACAGCCAGGCGGCGCTCTGGCGAAAGTCCCCCCGGTGGCCGGAGCGCTGGAGGATCTCGGCCACACGGGCACAGCCGGTGCAGCAGTAACGTGGGTCCGCGTGGTGGGGATCCGCCTGTCCCGGCCCTGCACCCAGGGGAGCGCCGCACAGGGCACAGCCGGGCGAGGACTGGTGCTCTCCCCGGGGCATCAGTGGCGGCTTGCGGTGGAGGCGTGGGTCATGAGCATCTGCGCCCCGCGCCAGGCCACCGTGCTGCCCATGAACACAACCGCCAGGGCCGCGACGATTTCGCCCAATCGGCGTGTCCTGGAGCGCAGGAGTCCGCTCAACATCCCCGCGCCCAGCAGGCTGGGAGCCGTGCCCAGGCCGAAGGCGAGCATGATGGCGGCTCCCCAGAGGGGGCTGGCCACCGACAGGGACTGGGCGGTCATGGCGTAGACCAGGCCGCAGGGCAGGAGCCCGGTGAGCAGCCCGGCCGCCAGGGGAACCCACGGCCCCTTGCGCGACAGCACTGCCGCAAGCAGGACACCCAGCGGGCCTCCCTGCCCGGAGCCGGGCCGGGCCTGTCTCCACAGTGAACGCGAGCCCAGCAGGATCATGAGTACGCCGGCGCTCAGAGCAAGCACCGCCATGGGCCGGGTACCCAGGCCGGGGCTTCCGAAGGCCGCGCCAACGGTGCCGGCCACCACGCCCAGGATGGCGTAGGTGAGGGCCTTGCCCGTGACCCACAGGGAGAGGCTCAGCAGGGGGCGAGCCCCGCCAGCAGCCCCCACGGCCACGGCCAGGGGGCCGCACATTCCGGCGCAGTGGAGGGAACCCAGCAGGCCCACTCCCAGGGCGGAGCCCACCAGCAGGAGCTGTTCAGCGAACATGGCTGCCCCCGACGGCGGGCTGCCGGGGCAGCTCCAACATCACCGGGTCGGCCCGCTCGGACATGATCCACACGAACACCAGGATGGCGCAGAACAGCGCCGCGATACCCATGTTGAGGAGCTTCATTGCCTGACTCCATTCGGTACGAAGAAAGACGCGGTATGGGCGTCCCGGGTCGAGTAGTCACCGGCCACCACGCGCACGGCCACGGGATGCGCCCCCCCGGAGAGATCTCCCCTGGGGGCGCGCAGGACCATGTCGAAGCGCCGGTGTTCCCTGGCATCCAGCTCCACGACCTCGCCCGGGCTCTCCACCTGGAGGCCGTCGATCCCGGACAGGTGGAATCGCACGCGGACGGGTTCGTCGAACCTGCTGGTGAGGGTCACGGTGTAGAGGTTGTGGACAACCCCCAGCCGGTCCAGGCGAGCCTCCTCGTAGCGGGGGCTGAAGCGCAGCTCCAGGGGGGAACGCGTGGCGAGCATGGCCGCCAGGCCCAGCCCCAGCACGGGCAGGGTCGCCGCCACCAGGGCTCTCTTGCTGTCAGAGATACCCAGCTCCACCAGCCAGGATGGCCAGGAAGATCCGTCACGGGGGAAATGGAACCGCAGGAGCCCCCGGGGGCAGCGTTTGCTCCCGATGGCGGCGTCGATGCAATCTCCGCAGCCCAGGCAGGCCAGGTCGCCCGAAGCCTGGCGAACATCCACGCCCATGAAGCAGGCGCGCACGCATGCCTGGCAGCCGACGCACTCGCTCCCCCTGGCGGGGTCCATCTCCACGCGCAGGGTCCGAGCGTCCTGGACCACGCCCTGCAGCACGCCGTAGGGACAGATTCCCACGCAGAAACGGTGTCGCAGCAGCACGAGGTCGGCGGCCAGGAGGAGAGTGAGCAGGCCCCAGCCCAGCCAGGCCGCCGGCGGCGGGGCCAGGTACTGCCGGGGGTCCAGGAGGTAGCTGACGGCGCTCGCCGACACGCCGGCCGCAATGCCCACCTGCAAGGCCGCGGCCAGGGCTCTCCGAGCCAGGTCGTCGCGGCGTCCGCCCACGACGCGGCGCTCCAGTGCCGAGGCCAGCTCGGAGAGAACCGTCTGGGGGCAGGCCCAACCGCACCACAGGCGGCCGTAGATGAGCGCTCCCGCGAAGATCATCAACATGCCCAGCATGAGCAGCCCGAATATGGGGGCCAGCTCCTGGAGGGAGAAATGTACCCGGAACAGCACCAGGCTGCGCCCGGGAACGTCGATGCGCAAGAGTCCCAGGAAGGGCGCCAGCACGATGGTGACCGAGGTGGCCACCTGCAGGATCCGGCGCCAACGGTGGTACCGGCGGTGGCGGGGGACCCGGACCCTGTGCGGCTGGGGGATGGTCATGCCGTGCCCTGCGCTCAGCCGGCGGTGAGCTTGTTGTACAGCTCCACCAGCTCGCTGCCGTCACCCGACAGGTACAGGAAGAGGTAGGCAAACCCGAAGATGATGAAGCCGACGTAGGTGAGCTTCAGGAAGTTGGGGACCGGGCCTCCGGGCCTCTCGGTCAGGCCACCGGGGTACTCGGTGATGGGGTGCTCGTGTTTTTCGTCGCTCATGACAGGCTCCTCTCGGGTTGTCGTTCAGTCGTCTTCGTCCAGGAACAGGACCTGGGCAGGACTCTCCAGGTCCGACAGGTGACCCAGGCGCCAGGCACGCCACAGCAGGAAGGCCACCAGCAGGACGTTGAGAGCCATGAAGCCGTAGGTCACGAACTCGCTTACCAGCAGGTACTCACTGCTCATAGTCGTCGTCCGGACGCCAGTGGCGGGCCCGTCCCAGCTTCTGGATGTAGGCCACGATGGCCTGGAACTCCTGGGGATCCTGGGTGAGCCAGGGGAAGGGAGGCATGACGGAGCCGGGGACCTGGTCCCGCGGGTTGTTGAAGTGACTCTTGTGCCAATCGGTGCTGTACTTGCCGCCCACTCTCGCCAGGTCGGGTCCGGTGCGCCGCGTGCCCAGCAGGTGGGGCGAGTCCTCCGTGTACTCGCCCGGCAGGCTGATGGGAGCGTCCACCCCGCGCCAGCCGTAGCGTTTCACGTCGGACTCCAGGGTGCGCACCTGCTGGGTATGGCAGTACCAGCAGCCCTCGCGGACGTAGATGTCGCGGCCCTGCTGCTCCAGGTCGGAGTAGGCCACCTCGTCGTTGATGGGCCTGGCCCAGGAGTCCTCAACCAGGGAGGGGAGCAGCGTGGTGAACAGGCCGCCCACGAAGAACAGCAGCAGCGCGCCCACGGCCACGCCCACCGAGCTGAAGTCCAGGCGGTGCAGGAAGCCCGCATCGGCATCCGGCACCGGGGTGGTGACCTCGGGATCCCGCTCGTACTCGTGGACCTCGCCGGTCAAGGTGCGGATCATGTTGAAGAAGAAGAACACCACGCCGATGAAGATGAGCAGGCCGCCAAGGATGCGGACCATCCAGTAGGGACGCTGGTAGATGACGGTGTCGATGAAGGGTATGCTGGCGTCGTTCCACTGGAGACCCTGGGTGAAGCCGCCGATCCAGAGGCTCACGAAGTAGAGGAGGCCGCCCACCAGCATGAGCCAGAAGGTGGTGTTGGCCAGGGAGGTGGAGTGGAGCTTCTTGCCCATGATGCGCGGCACCGCGTACAGGCAGCCCGCGATGGCGAAGAAGGAGAAGGCCCCCAGCACGGCCATGTGGGCGTGGCCGACGATCCAGTCGGTCTTGGAGACGATGGCGTTCACCGTTCGAAGGCTGTGCATGGGGCCCTGGAAGCAGGTGAGCACGTAGAAGGTGGTGCCAGCCATGAGGAACTTGAGGATGGGCTCCTCTCGCACCCGGTCCCAGAAGCCCGCCACGGTGCCGTAGAAGTTCCAGACCACGGTCCAGACGGGGATCATGAGCATCACCGAGAAGAGGATTGCAACGGTCTGGAGCCACTGGCTGATGGGGCCGTGGATCATGTGGTGTGCACCGGTCCACACGTAGATGAAGGAGATGGACCAGAATCCCACCATGGAGAGCTTGTGGCTGTACAGGGGCCTCCTGGCGGCCTTGGGGATGAAGTAGTAGGCGATGGCCAGCCCCAGGGGGGTGAAGATGAGCCCCACGGCATTGTGGACGTAGAACCAGTTGAGGTTTGCCTGGTCGATGCCCGTGGTGAACAGGACCGTGAAGTTTCCGGTGATGTAGACGAAGGCGGTCCAGATTATGGCCCCCATGATGTACCAGAGGCTCACGTAGATCCTGCGGTGCCTTCTCACCGCGATGGTGGCGAAGATGTTCAAGCCGAACATCACCCAGGCCACCACCACTCCCACGTCCAGCACGAAGGGCAGCTCCGCGTACTCCAGCCCCTGGTTTGCACCGGCCAGCAGGGTCACCACCGCCCCCAGCACCACCAGGTCGAAGAGCGCCACCGTGGCCAGGCCCAGCTTCTCGGACCACAGAGGCACCCCGCAGAGGCGGGGCACAATGTAGAAACAGATGCCCATGTCGGCCGCCAGCAGCCAGCCGAACAGGACCCCGTTGGTGTGCAGGGGCCGCAGGCGCCCGAAGGTGAGCCACTCCACGTTCCCCATGAGTTCGGGCCAGATGAACTTCAGGGCGACCAGCAGGCCCACCAGGGTGGTGATCACGAAAAAGACGATGGAGCTGATGATGAAGGCTCGGGCCGAGGGGTAGCCCCTGGCCAGGCTGGTGGTGGTCATTGGTACTCTCCTTCGTTGGGGGCGGATTGGTCGGTGCCGGAGGGACCGGTCTCGGACACCGCGCGGATGTAGTTCACCAGGTCCCATCGCGTGGATTCGGACAGGTAGTCCCAGGACGGCATCCCGGTGCCGACGATGCCGTAGGTGATGGACTCGAAGAGCCTGGAGTCCCCGAGGTCCTGCATGAACGGTCCGTTGGTGAGATCCCTGGGTCGTGGAGCCAGGTCGGCGGCGTTGGGGCCCTTTCCATCGGCGGCCAGGCCGTGGCAGCCGTAGCAGCGGGCGCGGTACTCGGCCTTGCCCCTCTGCACGCTGGCCCGGGTGAAGGCGACGGGGTTGGAGTCGGGGATCGTGCGGGTGGTGCTGCGCTCCGGCCTGTCGCCCCCGATGAACTCGGCGCGCACGAAGGCGAAGAGATCAACCGCGGCCTGCCTGGCCCCAGCGCTGCGCACGGCAGGGCCATCCATGTCGCTGGCCCCAGCTTCGTCGCCGCTGTCGCCCTCTTCCGGGCCTTCGCGTGGGGGGGCGCTCACCTGGGCCAGCAGCTCCGCGAATGGCGGCATGGCCGTGCCGGGCACGCCGTGCAGGATGGCCTCGTGGGCCCGCGATTCGGGCAGCCAGTCGAAGAATCGTGCGTTGGTGAAGTCCCGTGGAAGGGGAAGCAGGTTCCGGGCGATGGGGCCCTTCCCGTCTCCATGCTGGCCGTGGCAGCGGGCACAGAGTGCGCGGAACTGCTCCGCGGGCCGGGCCATGGGCTCCACCTGGTCGAAGGTGGCCAGGTAGAGCGCGATGGCCTGGCGCTCGCTGGCGGACATCCAGAAGGCCGGCATGGAGCTGCCCGGCACCTGGTCTCTGGGCTCCGCGATGTGTCGGGCCACCCAGTCCGAGTCCCGGAGCAGCCCCTCGTGATCCAGCGAGGGGGCAAAACCGCCGTCGGCATTCCCCAACTCGTGACAGGCCAGGCAGGCCGAGGCTTCCAACGAGTTCTCTCCCTGGGCCACGCTCGGGGTTACCGTGGGCGGCTCCTCCGCCTTCCACTCCCGGTTCCGCGTGCGCAGGGTGACCGGGTCCTCGTAGAGGCTCCTTCCCCGCAGGCTGCTGAGATAGACCACCAGGTCCTGGAGATCCCGCTCGTCCAGGTGGAAGTCCGGCATGATGCTCATGGCCATGTTCGCCCGGGGATCCCGGATGGACTCCTGGATATACTCGGTGTGGAATCTCTCTCCCACGGAGCTGAGATCGGGGCCATCCTTGCCCCTGGAGACGCCCCGAACCGTGTGGCAGCCGCCGCAGGCCAGGTCGTCGAAGAGCTGCCGTCCGGCGCGCAGGTGAGGCGTCTCGTCCAGGTATGGCTCGGGGTGGCAGCGGGCGCAGGATGCCTCGATCATGGAGCCAGTGCGCAGGGGATGGAGGCAGTGCTCGTCCTGGCCGTGTGCGTAGAAGGAGTCCAGGGCTCGCCCCTGGCCCTCGTGACAGATGGTGCAGCCGAACTCGTCGAAGGAATGGTGGGGGATGTCGGGGTGGGTCCGCAGGGGCTCCTGGCCGTCCACGAAGGCGGGATCGTCTATGGCCATGTGGCAGGTGCGACAGCGATCCACGCGTTGTTCCTCGCTGAAGCCCGTGAGCATGTCCTGGCGGATCTCCAGGCCGCCGGCCTCCAGGGCCGCCTTGACGGTGTCGTTGGAGGCCCGGCCCATGGCGATCTCGTAGTAGCGGAGCTGGTAGCCTCGCCACTCCTCGTCGGTGGAGGAGGCGATGACCGAACCCACCACGGCCATGAGTAGGAGGCTGCTTGCGAAGAGGAGGATTCGAGTGTCCATGCTGTGCCTACCAGGGCATGACCAGGGCCCAGTTCTCGCCCCGGAAGAAGGTGCCGACAACGGTGAGGAAGCCCAGGCAACCCACCACGGTCAGGAAGATCCAGTTGGCGGCCGAGCGGGACTTGTGGAACCAGACTCCCTCGCCGCCGGGCCTCCACTCCATGTAGGGCGCCGCCGCCGCAACCAGGAGCATGATGGCCGGTATTCCAACGCCGCCCCAGAAGGCCGAGTAGCTCACCAGCTCCTGGAGCCCGAGGAAGTACCAGGGCGCCTTGGCGGGGTTTGGAGGGTGCAGGGGGTTGGCCAGCCCTTCCAGGGGGGCGTCGAAGAGCAGGGCCGCCAGGCTCAGGACCAAAATGGTCACGACGAAGAGCAGGAGTTCCCGCACCAGTGCTGCCGGCCAGGCCTGGACCTGCTCCTCGGTCCTGGTTTCGCAGGCGGGAGTCCGGGCGGGCACCACAGCCATGAGCCCGTAGGTCTTGCCGGGCTCCAGGGGGAAGGGCTCGAAGGAGGGGCGTTCGTCCGGTCTTGGCATGATCTCTCCTCAGTCCCGGCCAGGGCGGGCCAGGCCGCCATCCTTGCGGATACGCCAGAAGTGCAGGCCCACCAGGGCGCTGATGAACAGCGGCAGGACCACGCAGTGGAGCACGTAGAAGCGCAGCAGGGCCTCGCGCCCCACCACGTCGTCGCCCAGCAGGAAGAAGCGGATTTCGTCCCCCACCAAGGGGGCGTAGCCGGCGATGGATGTGCCCACCACGATGGCCCAGTAGGCCAACTGGTCCCAGGGCAGCAGGTAGCCGGTGAAGGATGCGGCCAGGGTGAGCACCAGCAGGCCCAGCCCCACCAGCCAGTTGAACTCCCTGGGAGGCTTGTGGGCGCCGGTGAGGAACACGCGCATCATGTGGAGGAACACCACGGCCACCATGGCGTGGGCTGCCCAGCGGTGCAGGTTGCGCAGGAAGGTTCCGAAGAACACCGCTCCCCGCAGGTCCAGCATCCGGTCGTAGGCCTGCTCGGGCGTGGGGACGTAGTAGAACATCAGCAGGACGCCGGACACGCAGAGGATGATGAAGGTATAGAGGCTTATGAGTCCCAGCCCGAAGGTGGTGGCGGGCCGCAGCGTATGTTCGTGGACCTTGGCCGAGGGGATGTGGAAGAAGAAGTTGTTGGCCACGGCCTGTGAACGTTCCAGCTCGTTGCGGGGCAGGGGGTTGCTGCGAAAGATGGAGCGCCAGAGCCGGCGCGGCAGGGTGCGCATCGTTGGACCGAGCCCGGCTCTAGTGCTGTCCGTGCCGGAGGGAGTTGGGACTTTTCGTACGCTCACGTGTCCATCTCCAGGAAGGTGCCGGCCGGGACGACCTGGCGCTTGTCTACTTCCAGCTCGCCGTTGGGGGCCATGTTGACGCGATACCAGGCCAGGGGCGATGGCGCGGGGCCCGCCATGACGGTCCCGTCGGCGTCGAAGCGGCTGCCGTGGCAGGGGCAGTCGAAGCCCGTGTCCGTGGCGTTGACGGTGCAACCGAGATGGGTGCAGACCGTGCTGATGGCGGCGAAGCGCGGCCCCTCCCGGCGCACCACCAGCCGTGCGTCGGGGAAGGAGACCGTCGCCCTGATGCCGTAGCTGTCCGGTCGTCCCACCCGCAGCCTGGAGGGCGGGCCGTAGGTGACCCGGGGGCGCAGGAAGATCACGTTGAACAGGGCCATCACGCCGGCCGTACCCGCCAGGGCCAGGGCGGTGATGCCCCCCAGGAAGCCGCGCCGGTCCATGCGAGCCTCGTTGGCGTGTTGGGGATGGAGCCTGCCAGTGCTCATTCGCCGTCCTCCTCTCTCATCATCTGGAACTTGGCGTCCTCGATCTCGTCGAAGTGCCCAGCACGCACGGCCCAGGTGAAGGCCAGGGCCGCGCCGCCCCCCATGAACAGGCCCCCCACCAGCAGGAACAGGGTCATGGCGCTCATGGTGCCTCCCCCGCCGTGCCGGCCGTGGCGGCGTCCAGCACGGTGTCCGCCTGGCTCATGGAATCCCAGGGCGCATGGCCGCAGAGGCGCTCCATGGTGATGGCATCCACCGGGCACCGCTCCACGCACATTCCGCAGCGGATGCAGCGGTCCTCGTCCTTGATGATGCCCGAGGCGCCGGAGGGGAGGCCCCACTGCGACCCGATTTCGTCCATGGCGACCAGGCGAAGGCAGTACATGGGGCAGACATCGGCGCAGCCTCCGCAGAGGATGCAGACGGTACCGTCGAAGATGGTCTCCACCTCGCAGCGCAGGCAGCGGGCGCCCTGGAGCCGGGCCTCCGTGTCGTCCAGCGGCAGCTCCACGGGTGCGTCCTTGCTCCTGCTGCGCTGGCGGGGTGCCGCCGAGGGCGGGCGTCGCCGGGGGATGTGGAGCCAGTCGGATCTCATGCCCTGGCGCGGCTGCTCCAGGGCGAAGCCAAGCGTCGAGGAGCGCTCCGGGGGGTGGCTGGCCTGCTCCCTGCCGGCCAACATCCGGTGTATGCTCCCGGCAGCCCGTTGCGCCTGGGAGATTGCATCTATGAACAGGCCCGGGCCACGGGCGATATCGCCGCCGGCGAAGAGCCAGGGGATGGACGTGGCGCCGGTCTCCGGGTCGATCACCACGGTGCCTCCGCGGCCCAGCTCCAGTCCGGGCGTCGCCGCTGCGAAGCCCGTCTCGGACTGCTGCCCGATGGCGAGGATGACCGTATCGGCGGCCAGTACCCGCTCGGTACCGGGTTCCATCAAGGGGGCGAAGCGCCCCTGTTCGTCGAAGACCCGGCTCACCCGTCGCAGTTCCACCCCCTGGAGCCTGCCCTCCTTGCCCACGAAGCCCACGGGGCCAAGCCGGTTGTGCCGCTGGATGCCCTCTTCCTCGCCCTCCACGATCTCGATCTGGGAGGCGGGCATCTCTTCCAGCGACTCCAGGCAGGCCAGCGCCACCTGGCGGGTGCCGGGAAGGCGCAGGGCGCACCGTGCGCAGTCGTAGGCCACGTCGCCGCCGCCGATGACCAGCACACGGCCCAGTGGGGGGATGTCCCGGCCCGTGTTGAAGTCGCGCAGGAAGTCCAGCCCCGCCAGGATGCCGGGGAGATCCGCCCCGGGCAGCTCCAGCCTGCGGGCCTCCTGGAGGCCCACGCCAAGGAAGATGGCGGAGTATCCGCGCTGGCGGAGGTCCAGCAGGGTCAGGTCTCTCCCCACCGACACGCCGCAGCGAAGCTCCACGCCCAGCTTCAGTATGGCCTCCACCTCGCGCTGCACCAGTTGCTTGGGGAGACGGAAGGCGGGCACGCCCACCCGGAGCATGCCACCCGCTGCCCGGGAGGCTTCGAAGACCGTGACCAGGTAGCCAAGGCGGGCCAGGTCATGGGCGCAGGTCATGCCGGCCACGCCCGCCCCAACGACGGCCACCCGTTCCCGCCGGCGTTCCGGGGAGACGGAGCCTGGCGCGGTGGACATGGACAGTGTGGACTCCAGGTCAGCGCCGCTCTCCACGCCGTGGCGCTCCGTGGCCGTGCGCTTGATGACCCGGATGGACACGGGCTGGTCCAGCATCCCGCGGCGACAGGCCGACTCGCAGGGCGCGCCGCAGACGCGACCGCAGATGCTGGCGAAGGGGTTGGGGCCCCTGGCGATGCGGAAGGCCAGGGCGTAGTCGCCCCTGGCCACCGCCTGGACATAGGCCCGGGCGTCCGTGCCCACGGGGCAGGCCTCGCGGCAGGCGACGAGGCGCTGGAAGTAGCGCGCGTCGGGGATCTGGACGGACTGTGGCGCAAAACGGTACACGGGCGATTCCTCTGGGAACGCCCCCAGGCCGAGCAAGCCCCGTGCCACCGGGCACGCCAGCGCATAACGTAGCTTCGAAGGGCTTATGATTCCCAGCCGCCTGCCTGTTGGGGCGATCTTGCTCAGGGGCGACTGGGATCGTTTTGTATGTTTGACCAGCCGGGACCTGGGCTCCCGGGGTGGAGACCACGCTGCAGCGCCTGGCGCTCCGCAGCGGGCCCGAGCTTTCCCGACGGCTCCTGGGCGCCGCCGGGGGATCCGCTGGGCGTCAGGGCTTGGCGGGGCCCCTGCGCATGGGCCCCACCAGGCCGTGGCGCCGGATCTTGCTGAACAGGGTGCGGCGGTCGATGCCCAGCACCCGCGCTGCCTCGGAGCGGTTCCATCCGCAGGCCTTCAGCACCATGGCGATGTGGTCCTTTTCCACCTGGGCCAGGGAGCGAAGCGCTTCGGCATCGGGGGGAGCCGCGGGGGAACCGAGCATGGGTCGCCCCCCGGGTTCCAGGTCGGCCAGGTGTATTCGGTGCCCTCGGCAGCGGATGAGAGCACGTTCCAGCACGTTGCGCAGCTCCCGCACGTTGCCTGCCCAGGGGCGGCGCGTCAGGTAATCCAGCGCCTCGGTCGTGAAGCCCCTGGCAGGGAGTCGGTTGTCCCTGGCCAACTCCACCAGCAGGTGCTCGGCCAGGGATGGGACGTCTTCGGGATGCTCGGCCAGCTCCGGGATGTGTATCTGGAATACTGCCAGCCTGAAGTACAGGTCCTCTCTGAACTCTCCCTGCTTGACCATGGCCTCCAGGCTGCGGTTGGTGGCTGCCACGACCCGCAGGTCCACCTGGCGGCTGCTCCGCCGGCCCAGGGGGCGGACCACGCCATCGTCCAGTACTCGCAGGAACTTGGCCTGCTGCGGCAGCGGCATCTCCCCGACCTCGTCCAGGAAGAGCGTACCGCCGTCGCTTTGCTCGATGAGACCTACATGCGCCCGCTGGGCTCCCGTGAACGCTCCGCGCCCGTGCCCGAACATCTCGCTCTCGAAGAGGGTCTCGGGAATTGCGGCGCAGTTCACGGGTACAAAGGCCCTGGCCTTGCGCGGTCCGTCGAAGTGGATGGCGCGAGCCGCCATCTCCTTGCCCGTGCCGGATCGCCCCGTGATGAGCACCGGAGCCGTCAGGGTGGCGGCCTCACGGAGCAGGCGCCGCAGCTCGCGCATGGCCGCGGATGGCCCGATGATGGCGCGCACCCCGTGGCGCCCGCGCACGACGCGCTCCAGGGCGCTCAACTCGCGGACCAGGTCCAGTTCGCGGGCGGCGTTGCGAAGCACAGCGGCGATTTCGTCCACCTTGAAGGGCTTGCACACGTAGGAGTAGGCACCGGCCGACATGGCGTTCACGGCATCGTCCACGCTGCCGAAGGCGGTCATCAGGACTACCTTGGTGGCCGGCCATCGTTCTTGCAGCTCCTGGAGCAGGGTGTGGCCGTCCATGCCCGGCATGCGCACGTCCGTGAGCACGATATCGGCGGGGCTCTGCTCCATGACCGACAGTGCTCCCCCGCCGCTGGACGCGGTCGGTACTTCGTAGCCCATGCGCTCCAGGTGGCGGGTGAGGATGTCCAGCAGACGGGCGTCGTCCTCGACCACCAGGACTCTCGTAGCACGGTGTCCGCTTGGTTCCGACATGATCAATCGTCTCTCTTTCCTGGGAGAAGAACGGAGAAACAGGCCCCTCCCATGGGGCCCTCGCTGACGCGGATGTCTCCCCCGTGAGCTGCAACGATGCGGCTGCAGACCGCCAGCCCCAGCCCAGTGCCGTCGGCTCGCGTGGTGAAGAAGGGGTCGAAGATGCGTTCAGCCACCTCCGGGTCCACTCCAGGGCCGTCGTCGTGTACGCGCAGTACGACCAGATCCTGATCCGGAGCCTCGTGGGCGGGCTGGGCATCCAGGACCACGTGACCCTGCGGGGATACCACGTCCACGGCGTTGAGGAGCAGGTTCAGGAGGAGCTGGTGCAGTTCGTCCGGCACGGCCAGCACGGGGGGCAGCTCCGGCGCGACGTGGTGCCGCAGCAGCACTCCCTTGCGTTCGGCCGGAACCCGGATCAAGCGGAAGACGCGCTCCGCGGCCTGGTTGACGTCAACGGGCTCACGCGGGGTGGGAGTGCCCCGGGCGAAGGTCAGGAGTTCCCCCACCAGCTTGCCGATGCGCTCGGTCTCGGCCACGATGGAGCAGAGGTCGGCACGCCTGGGATCGCCCTCATCCATGTCCAGGAGCATGTACTCCACCGTGGCGCTGATGACGTTGAGCGGCGTCCCGATCTCGTGGGCCAGGCCTGCCGCCAGGCTGCCAACGGTGGCCAGCTTTTCGGAGCGGATCATCTGGCGGGCCAGGCGCTGCCGGGCACTCATGTCCCGGACCACCGCGGCGACGCCCTGTGGCTGCTCCTCGCCGCTGTGGAGCAGGGTGGCTGTCACTTCCACCGGAATGGAACGACCCGTGCTGTCGGACCAGGTCATGTGCAGGCCGCGCACGGTGCCCTCTGCCAGGACTCTTTGCATAAGCTCGGAAAGCCGCTCTCTGGGCAGGATGCCGTCGGGATGGCTCCCCAGCATGTCCTCGGCGTCGCAGCCGAAGGTCTGCTGGGCGCCCCGGTTCCAGGACGTGACCCTGCCATCGAGATCGAAGCCGATGATCCCATCGGCGGCCTCGCGGTTGATATGGGCCAGAAGCTGATTCTGGGTCTGCAGGCGCCGCCGGAGCTGCTCCATGGCGCTCAGGTCCTCGTAGACGGTGGAGCGCCCCAGCAGCTCCCCGGCCTCGTCCCGCAGGGCCGTGGCCGAGAGCAGCACCGGTATTCGGCGGCCGTCCTTGGCCAGGCGCTCCGTCCTCATGCGGGTGACCTCTCCGTGCTTCGCGATGAGATCGGCGATCATCGCCTTTTCGTGGGAATACTCCGGTGGAAGCAGCAGGTCGATGCGCCGGCCCAGCGCCTCGTCGATGTCGTAGCCGAAGGTGGCCGTCGCCGCGGGGTTCCAGCTCACGATGCGGTGCGAGGCGTCCACCACCAGGAAGGCCGAACCCGCGGCCGAGGCCAGCCGCCCCATCTGGCTGTCGCCGCCAGAAGATGGGCTCTGGCCGGGAAGTCCGATGGGAAGGGCCATCTCCAGCACCCAGCGCAGCTCGCCGGAGGCGTCGTGGACCGGGACGGCGTGCACCCAGTAGGTTTCGCCGGGCGCTCCGGGCCTGGCCCGCTCCCGCCAGCCGCTCCGGGCCTGGCGGGTACGGAACACCAGCAACGGTATGCAGTCCAGGCAGCGTTCGCTGCGGCCCCACTTGCTGGCGTAGCAGTG
The DNA here is from genome assembly GCA_024276675.1 of Myxococcota bacterium. GTDB lineage: Bacteria > Myxococcota_A > UBA796 > UBA796 > JAFGLY01 > JAJRWT01. The sequence continues at coordinate 18,485 of JAJRWT010000064.1, forward strand.
GGCCCCCCCCGGCTCGGGCCTGTGGCCTTCGCTGTCGGGTGTGGACCAGAATATCTTCATGTGGCGGTCGATGAGGCTGACACCGGCGCCCAGGAGTCTGGCCAGCCGGGCCAGTGGCTCCAACTCTGATGGGTCGGATATGCGCATGTTTCACGTTTCTCCCGGCTCGCTGCCTGGCAACGGGAATAACATCTCGTCCTCGCCGGGGTTGGGGGGGTCCACCAGGTGCAGCGGTCTGGACTGCTCCCCTGGCCGACATGGCCCACCTGGACGTATTGGGCGGGGGAGCACTCCAAAATGGAAGAGGCGTGGTCCACCAGGTGCCGGAGATCCTTCAAGAACCGCGCCCGCCGGGACGAGGCGATCACCCCGGGTCGCCACAGCTCCTCCATCTGGTCGATCATCATGAACCAGACCTGTGAAGATGCCCGCGGCGCGCAGCAGGCGCAGCAGTTCCGCCATGGCGCGCACCGCCTCGCCTTCGCTGTGGAGCTTGTCGGCGACAGGTGCAGGGCCATGAGAGACGGGCGTATGGGGCAGGGTTGTCAGGCGCTTGTCAGGAAGGCCCGCGCACGCACTCCGCGAACAGGTTGATGCGTTGGTCTTCGAAGAGGATCCGAGTGCAGGGTCGCCCGAAGCGGCTGGCCTGGAACAGGCGGTTCATGTCATCCTCGTCGCGGTGGTACAGCCGCCACTCCAGCACGTAGTCCATCAAGGCACGCGTGGGGTTGGATGGGTGGAAGTTGCCAAAGATGGCGCGCCCCCCCGGGCGCAGCAAGCTCCAGGTCCAGTCGAGCAGCTTGATCACCAGGTCGTCACCGAAGTAGTCTATCAGCCCGATGCTGTAGATGAGGTCCTGGGGCGGGATCTCGAGTTTGCTGCGGCCCACGGCCAGGTAGATGAGGTTTTCCTGCACCAGGTCCACACGAGCCCCGTGCGGGCGTGATTCCAGGCGCTCCCGGACAAAAGCCAGGGCCTTGGCATCCATGTCCACCAGCGTGGCATCAAGGCGATCCGCCAGGGAACTCTGCTCCAGGACATCGAAAATCTCCCGGGCCGGCCCACAGGCCAGGCTGGTGATCCGGGCGCTCCGTGGCGGCGTCGATGCCTGTGACGACCGAATCTCGTGCTGGATCTGCTCGGCCAGGAGCCCCCGACGGTTGCAGACGGCCTGTGCTGCTGGCTCCTGTAGAAAACAGTTGTCCAGAAAACGCCCCAGCACGCCCGTCCCCCCGGGCTTGTTTTCGTAGATGAGTTGGATGGTATAGAAATCACCGGCATAGCCGCGCGGCTTCGTGTACATGCGCCGGGCCACCTCGGTCTGTTGCAAGAAGGGCATGAGTTCGCGCTGGGCCAGGTGCGCGATGGTCTGGCGCTGAAGCTCGCTCAGGGGTGAAGCCTGACCAGCAAGGTCGTTCAGCGCCGCGGTGAGTCGGGCGAACTCGCTGGGAAGACGCGCTTCCAGGGCACCGCGTGTGCTCTCGTCGCGGTTGGTGAGTGCCTTGTCATAGTCCAGCAGAAGGTCCTTGAAGGCGTCCAGCATGGTGCGGGCCTGCCCGACAGGGCCAGCCTCGCTCTCGGCAGCATCGCGGATGCGGCGCTCCAGGTGGCCCATGGTGCGCCGTAGCCGGCGAACCTCCAATATTCCCAGGCGCCGGTAGAACTCGGTGGCCAGCCGAGGTTCGGTATCCAGAAAGTCGCGTATCTTGTGGTGTGGCAGGACCAGCACCCGGGAATCCTCCGCCGCCACGACCGATGCAGATGCTTCGTGGGGATCGAGGAAACTCATCTCGCCGATGACTTCGCCCGAGCCCAGGACCGCCACGGGTTCTTCGCCGAGTTGGGCGGTGCGGACGTGGAAGAGCCCGTCAACGATAAAGTACATGGCTTGCACGGGACGGGCTTCCTCCAGGAGGACCAGCCCCGCTTCCAGGTTTTTCTCTGTTCCGATGGCCAGCAGGCGCCTACCCTGTTCCGCACTCATCGATCCGATCAGCGTCGCCCAGTTGTTCATTCGTTCCTCCAGTGCTGCTGCGCCCCTCCACCATGGCGGGACGGGTTCCGGCACTGCTAATAACCAAGTCTCGTCCAGGAAACGCTCGCGTTGCAGAATCGGCCCACATCCTACAGCCGCTGAACCGGCTCAAGGCTCCATTCAATGCAGCCTCTTTCCCGACGGCTCCTGGGGGTCCCGAAAGGGGTCCACGACGGTGAGGCTTCCGATTCGCTGACCATGCTGGAGATCTTCGCTGTACAAGGTGTCGCAGCCGGAGCGCAGTGCTGCCGCCACGATCAACGAGTCGTAGAACGAGAAGCGCCATCGCAGGTACACGGAGAGCGCCTCCCTGTACAAGTCGGGGTCGGACTGGACCCTGCACAGCGGCACCAACACGACGTCCAGGTAGTCTTGGGCCTGCTCGATGGTCATCGGACGCGCGAACTTGCCAAGGCCAACGTTGAGGAACTCCTGCACGACCTGGAAGCTGATCCTCCCCGCACCCTCCAGCGCGGCGACGATCAACTCTCGCGCTCGTCGCCGCTTGCGCGCGTCGGCTGTGTCGAAGCTGTAGACCAGGATGTTCGTGTCCAGGAAGAAGCTATCGCTCATTCATCTCCCTACGGCTGAACCGGCGACCGGCCTCCACTTTGTCCAGGCGGGCCATCAGGCTCTCGTAGCTCTCCCGGGCGCCCTGCTGGGCAGCGTAGGATTCCAACCACTGGCGGAAAGCGGCGTTGAGCGATGTCTGCTGCTGACGCGCTCGGGCACGAGCCCGTCGGATGAGAGCCTCGTCGGCGCTGAGGGTGATGTTCCGGGACATGGTGACCTCGCACATCTATCGTGTACACTATCATAGTGTAGCACCTGACTTCCGGCAAGTCCAAAGAGCGCCCGGAATCGTCTGATTCCCAAGAGAGGGGACTTCATGCAGAGCTGCGCACAAGAGATGAATCAACACAATTATCCAACCAACACACTGATTCGAAATACCTGGTTGTAATTGGCTTGGAGTGCTGCGCTCGTGTTCTGCCCGCGTCTCTCCCCAAGTCGAGTACTGGCGGCTGCACCGAGACGGTCACGCATGCCACGACAGGGTGGGCGTGAAGGTTGTCTGGCGCCGTGGAAGACCGTGGGAGTCACCATCTCCACAACAACCCGGCCCAGAGGATACCTCCTCCCACGGCTGAAAGAGCCAGTATCTGCCCCGTTTCCAGGCGTTTGGCCCGGTGCAGGTCGTGCAGGCTGACCAGGGGGCCGGCACTGCCCACGCAGCCGTGCGCCGCGGTGTCGGCCACGGTACGCTCCGGGGGAACACCGAGAGCCCTGGCCGCACGTCTTACCTGCGGCAGCGTGACGGCATATGGCACGAAGTGGTCCACCTGCCGGATCAGTCGGGGAAAGGAAGACTTCATGTTCTGCGCCGTGGAGTCCCACTGCCGTGAGAGTTCAGACAGGTACTCGGCATCTGGAGAATGGAACATGTAGGCGCCTGATCGTAGAGCTTGTTCCGTGGGGGGAAGAGGACCCGGAACCGTGAAGGCCCTTCCGCTTGGGTGCGTGGTACCCATGACGGCACCCAGCAGACCCGAGCCCTCCGGCCCCGGCCCCATGAGGACAGCCCCGGCTCCGTCGGCATAGACCAGGGCCGCGGCCTGGTCCTGGGGATCCAGGTAGCGGACGCCCGCCTCGGCCGCCAGCACGAGCGCCTTCCCCAGGCCGCAGTTCATGTACATGGCAGCGGTGGTCATGGCATAGAGGCCCCCGGCGCCCCCCGCCCGGAGGTCGATACTGGCGCCGGTGGTGCCCAGAGCCCTGGCCACCAGGGCGGCGTGACTGGTGGTGATCCTCTGGGGAGTGGAGGTGGCCAGCACCAGCAGGTCCACTTCTTCCGGTTCGGTTCCCGATGCCGCCAGGGCCCTTCGCCCGGCCTCGGTGGCCATCTGTACCACGCCGGTCCAATTCTGCCCGCCACCGGGGGGGGAGGACCATTGCCGGAGCTTGAGGCCCCAGGAATGCTCGGGGTGGTCCGGGTCGCGCCCCTGCCGTTCCAGGAGACTCCGGTAGTCGTCTCCCATCAGGAAACGGTAGACGCCGTGGTTGTCCAACTCCGGGGCGTCGGGGCAGAGATCCCGGGGAAAGGCCGCAGCCGTACCCAGGACAGCAAGCCCCGTGACCGGGCCGATGGTGGTCATGGGGGAATGGTCTCCAGCACGCGCCGCACCAGGTCGCCCACCTTGGCGGCGTTGCGGACATCGTCGGCCGACAACTCGGCATTCCAGCGGCCCAGCACTTCTCCGATGAAGTAGACCCCGGCGGCTGAATCCCAGCCTTCGATGTCTTCCACCGAAGTGGCGGGGGAGAGCAGGCCGGGCTCGCAGAGGACGGCTTCCTCCAGCACCTGGATGATCTGCTCGCTCGTGGGAAGATTCGACATCTGGCTCTCCAGTGGCTTCCGTGCGCGGTCGTTGCCCGTCGGATTCTATACCTTGCGTTTCCGATGGCGCCACCATGGTTCACGAAGCCTGGCTTTTTGCACCTTGCCGGCGGCGTTGCGCGGGAGGTGGTCGCGGAAGATGACCTTCCTGGGGCACTTGAAGAGGGCAAGAGAGGCACGACAGTGCCGGATGAGTTCCCGGGCCAGGGCATCGCCGCCGCGCCCCCTGGTCACCACGAGCGCCAGGACCGTCTCGCCCCAGACCTGGTGTGGAATCCCGATGACGGCGGCTTCCTTGACCGCGGGATGGAGATGCAGGACGTCTTCTACTTCGCGGGGCGCAACGTTTTCACCACCCACCAGGATGAGATCCTTGAGTCGGTCGACGATGTACAGGTAGCCATCTTCGTCGAAGCTGCCCAGGTCACCAGTGTGGAACCAACCGTCCCGGATGGTGCGGGCCGTGACCTCGGGCATGCGCCAGTAGCCACTGGTGATGTGACGACCACGGGCCACGATTTCGCCGACCTCTTCGGGCCCCAGGGGCTTTCCTGCCGGATCCACCACCGCCACCCGTGTACAGAGGATCTCGCGCCCCACCGAGGAGAGTCGCCGAGGAAGGGGACGGCCCGAAGCAAAAAGATGATCCCGGGGGCGTAGCGCGGTGACGGCGGCACAGGTCTCGGTGAGCCCGTAGCCCTGCACGAAACCGCAGTCGAACCGTTCCATGGCTTCCACCAGGAGATCTCCGGGAATTGGTGAGCCGCCGTAGAGCATGCGCTCCAGTCGAGGAAAGCGGCGATCCCTTGCGGAGGGCTCCGACAACAACCAGCGCATCATGGAAGGTACCAGCAATGCGTGGGTGACCTGGTCTTCCTGGAGGCTGCGAGCCACCAGGTCCGGCGCGAACTCCCGGAGCATGATCTCGGTGGCACCGGCGGCCATGGAGCACAGGGCCATCGTGAGTCCGCCGATGTGGAACAGCGGAGTCACCTGGAGAAAGCGGCTACGCTCGGGTTGAAGAGGCATCTCGCGATGCCAGATCAGGGTGTTCCAGACCAGGTTCTTGTGGGTGAGCAAGACCCCCTTGGGTGCTCCGGTGGTGCCGCTCGTGTACATCTGCACTGCGTCATCGCGCTCCTGGGGACGGGGCCAGGAAGAAGCGACGGGCAGGTCGGCGTAGGAGAGCCAGGTGCTGGTCCCCCCGTCGAGATCCACAAAGCTGCCCAGGCCCTCGATCTCCGAGCGGAAGCCGTCCACCACCCGCAAGAAGGGCCGTTCCGCCAATAGTGCCTTTGCGCCCGAATGTTCCAGGATGTGCAGGATCTCGCCGGGGCCAAGACGCCAGTTCAGGGGCACGGTGACCATGCCTGTTTCCGCGGCTGCCAGGTAGAGGCAGATGTACTCGATACGGTTCCGGGCCAGCACGGCCACCCGGTCGCCCCGCCGCAGCCCCAGCCCAACCAGCCTGCCGGCCATACGCTCCACTTCGACGCCCAGCTCACGGAAGGTCACCTGCCGTCGCTCGTCTCGCAGGGCTACGACCCTGGGATGGAGCCGGATGGAGTGCCGCAGCAATTCGCCCATCAGCATGGGTCTGCTCCATGGATGGGGCGTGGAACGGCTCCAAGTCCCTTGCCTCCGGATACCTGGACGCGCTGCCCCGTCACGTAGGAGGCCGCATCGGATGCCAGAAAAGCCACCACCGCAGCAACTTCGGCGGGGCTACCCATCCGGGCCATGGCCGTATCCGAGAGCAGCAGGCGGCGCACCTGGCGAGGGACCACCTTGCGGACGTGTTCCGTGTCGATGAGGCCGGGTTCCACCAGGTTGCAGGTCACCCCGAAACATGCGGCCTCGGCTGCCACGGAACGGGTGAAACCCAGCAGTCCCGCCTTGGCCGCCGAGTAGGGGGCTTGACCCCTGCCGCCCAGGGTGGCGGAGAGGGAGCCCATGTTGACTATGCGCCCGAAGCCGCGGGCCTTCATGCCGGGCAGAACCTGCCGAACCAGGCGAAAGGCCGCCAGCAGGCAGGTGTCCAGCACCCGGGAAAAGTGGGCGTCGTCGAAGTGTTCCACCAGCGTGAACGGGGCATAGCTCGCGGCGTTGTTCACCAGGATGTCCACCTGCCACGCCGCCTGTTCCAGCATGGACGTGAAAGCTGCGCTGTTGATGTCGCCCGGGAGGGGGCTGGCCTGCCCCCCGGCCGCCTGGATGGCCCGCACCGTGGAGCGGACGGTGTCGCCGGTTCGGGCGTTCACCAGTACCCGGGCGCCCTGTTTCGCGAGGGCCAGCGCGATGGCTCGACCGATTCCACGACCGGAGCCTGTGACCAGCGCCGTCCTGGGGCGGAGCGGTGGGTCCGTGGACACGAAGTACCCCCTATACCTGGTAAACGGCTGCGCCGAAGGCCGTGCCGGCCCCAACCGACGAAAGGAGCAGCCTGTCCCCCTTCCTGAGCCGACCCTGTTGCCATGCCTCGGCCAGGGCCAGGGGCAGGGCCGCGCCGGCGGTGTTGCCGTGGTAGGCGATGTTGCTGATGGTCTTTTCCGGCGGAAGGCCAAGGGCGCGCGCCAGCAGCTCCACCAGGCGGGCGTTCCCCTGGTGGGTGATGAACAGGTCGATATCGGCTGCATCCAGCCCTGCCGAGCCCAAAGCCTCGGCGCAGATTTCCAGCGTGTAATCCACGAACTGCTGAAAGATCTCGCGCTTGCCGGCGATCCTGATGTGGTGCAGGCCCTGGCTCATGGTTTCCTGGCTGGTGGGCAGGGCCGCTCCGCCGGCGGGGATCCAGGCGCCGGGGTCTTCACGGCCCTCGCCGCCGCACCGTATCGACAGAAAACCCGGCGCGGCGGAGGGCTCCAGCAACACGCCGGCGGCGGCGTCGCCAAAGAGAACCACCGAGCGACGGTCGGTCTTGTCGATGAAGCGACTCCGAGCATCCGCGGCCACGACCAGTACTCTCTCGGCTCCGTTGCGGACACTGGCCACCCCCAGGTCCAGGGCGTACATGAAGCCGGCGCAGGCGGCCGAGAGATCGAAGGCCATGCAGCGGGCGCCGATCTTGCGAGCCAGGATGCTGGCTGTGGACGGATTGGGGTAGTCCCCCGATATGGTGGCCAGGATTATCCTGTCCAGTGCGGAAGCCTCGAGCCCGGCGGAATCCAGAACGGCCATGGCTGCCTGGGCGGCCATGTCGGAGGTGGTACGCCCGTCTTCGAGCCAGTGACGGCTCTCGATACCTGTACGGGATTCGATCCATTCCGAGTCGATGTTCAATCCGAAACGCTCTATGAGCTGGTCGTTGCTCATGACCCACGAGGGGGTATGAAAACCGGTGGCGGTGATGGCAACATTCTGCACGATGGCTCGCTCCGTCGGTACCACGATGACTCACTCCGTCGGTGCCAGGATGTTGGTGAGCGTTCATCGCTATCAGGACTTGCGGGAAACATCAAGTCTGGCCAGGAGGCGCTGTGGTTGCCGGTGGGGGAGCAGGCGGCCGCGAAAGCCCATCCCCTGTCTTCAGCGCAGCCCATAGATGTGTTACCATCGCGCTTCAACCCGGAGGAGCATCGGCCAAATGGCGGAGCGGAGACAGTACGGCCCAGTGCCACATGGAAAAGTCCAGGTGCCATTGAAACAAAGGCTCACATCACCTTTGTGGGCCACCCCGGCGGGCGACTTCATGGGCCTTGTGTTCATCCTGGTCTGCGCCTGTCTCAACCCCTGGACCTGCACCGCCCAGGCCCTGCTCCTGGTTGTCGCGGCCCATTATTGTCTCCTCTCGTTTCTTCGGCTCTGGCGGGGGCGCGGGCGCTCATCTCGTCTCAAGAGCTGGCAAAGGCTTGGCCTGGCGCTGCTTGGTGTGCTCACTCTCTGGGCCACCTACGTGGCCGGAGATGTGCTATGGTTCGGCACCCCGTTTTTTTCGCTGGTCAAGCTCGTGGATCTGCGGGGGTTCGCCCTGGCCGGGGCTGCTTTCGTTTTCATCAACCTCGCGGTCTCCAATAAGCTCTCGGCTCCCGAGATGCTTCGGCGCTACCTGTTCCCCCGGGGGGGAGCATCCTACCTGCTCTACTTCGTGAGCAGGGTGGCGGCCTTTCCCGTTTCCGTGCTGGCGGTGGTCGTCCTCTCGGCGCTGCTGTCCACCGAGGGCTGGCGCTCCGCCTGCATCGCCACACAGCTCTACCGCCAACTATCGGAGCGAGGGATCTCCACCTGTTCACCGGAGCTGCGGCAGGTATCCCAGTCCGCCTGGGCCGGCATCGAAGACCTGGACCTTTCGGAAAGCCAGGTTCAGGGCCTGGTGGATCACCTGGTCACCATCGTTGGGGGCATTGACGACCGACAGCAAAGAGCCACCGTTTTGAACATGCTCCTGGCTCCACTGCACGGAGGCAAACCCTCCACCTGCGCCCAACTTCCCTGGGAGCCACTATCGTTCTCGCGCCGCGACATGGATCTACCCAAGATACTGGCCCTGGGAGTGTATGGCTCTCTGTTCGCCCAGGTGGGGAAGCTGGCCGAGGCCAGCAGCGACGACAATGCTCCCCTGGTCAAGGTCCAGCAGGAGCAGTGGTCCGAGATCATCCGGGGCGAACGCCAGCTCGCCGCCGTGGCCTCTGCGTGGGTGCGTCAGACCGGCTTCTGCCAGGGGCGGGAGCTTGGGCTGCTCCAACAACCAGAAGCCCTGCGCCAGAGCATGCTCTGCTCCGACAGCGCGGCACAGGCTGCGGCCTCGTACCGTGCGTGGCTCTCATCGCATGTAGCCGCTCCCGGGGGCGCGGCCGACCGCCTGGTGCTCATCCCCACGGGCTCCCGACGCGTGGAGTTGCAAGTGCAGCACAACGACGAACTCAAGGGCCAGAAAATGCCGGATCTGCCGGGCGAACTCGTGCTCTCGCCCTGCCGGCTCTCGGGGATGCTGGCGGGAACCGATTCCGATCCTTCGCGCCGTCGCGAGGTACACCTCTGGAGCCTGGACGACCAACTGAACCCCATCTGGGCGGGTGTCGTGGTCGCAAGGGAGCATCCCGACTCCTATGTCTACCAGTGCAGGCGCGGGTCTCGCTCATATGGCGGCCTGCACGGCTGCTCACAGACCCGCTTCGGTCTCTGGCTGCGTCGGGACAATGGCAACCTGGTCTTGTCCCAGGTCTGGTCCGCCGTGGGCAGGAACCAGGACCGAGATGATTGCAGCGGCGCCGCGGACAAGATTGGGCTGGACAGGGGCAGCATCGTGCAGCGGATAAACGAAATGTCGGCAGCTTCCATCCTGCAGCAGATGTCGAGCCGCGGAGCCCGGTGCATCGGTGAAGAGCAACCCGTGGATTGCTTCGTCGCCTGGAATACCGGCCAGGTCGAGTTGACTCTGGCCAACGGCACAAGGGTGACCGTGCCACGCCTGGGTGGCCGATTTCCCAGCACCACGCTGGTGGCAGGTCTCAACTTCTACATCAACGCCCAGGCTCTGGGTCGTGGGCAGGGCTCGGCGCCGGCGGACGGGTTCTCCTGCGACACCTCGCTCCGCGACGTGGGATTGTTCCAACCCCCTACCATGAACGCCGCCTACGACTGGCACCTGCCGACTCGTCGGGAACAGGAGTTCATAAAGAACGACCTGGGCCTGGACGCCTCCGTGGCCGGTGACTTGAATCAACTATGGCGCGGCATGTGTATCCTGGCTCCTTTACCTGTTTTGCAGGTTTCTGCCGCCACCCGCCAGGGAGGTTGGTGATCATGGCCTCGCCTCCCAGGGTCGATGCAGTGATGGTTGGTCCCCAGGCCAGTGGAAAGACCGTCTACATGCAGTACGTGAACCAGATCCACACCGTGGCCGACCTGGACAAAGACAAGTGGTCCCTGGGAGGCCTGCTGCCTGAGCGCATCGCCCACGTGCAAAAGATGGCCGTCGTGGACCCCGGTCTCCTGGAAAAACCGTCCCTTTCCGTGCAACAGCAAGCCCCAGGCCCGTGGGACCACCCTCGGCTGTTCAATTCCGATCCCACGAAGCTGGTGGAAATCCACCAGACCATTGGGGGGCCGGTAAAACAAGCCCGAAGCAAAGGGGATCGTCTACGCGTACACTTTGCCGATCTGCCCGGCGAGTGGGCAAGGGTCTATCGTAGAGACCTGGGACCACAAGAACCAGAGCTGGCCGAGCGAGTGGACAAAAAGGCCCGAGAGGTGCTGAGAGTGCTGGAGTCGGCCAGGCTGGTGGTGCTGTTCGTGCCCTACTGGAGCCTGCTGCCCCAGGGCTTCATGCAGAAGCTCATCGAGAAGAAGAATCCTGTCCTGCGGCGAATCATCTGCTCCACGTCCATGTTCCAGGAGGGGGCACAAACCAACGAGCCTGACTGGGACAAGGCATCTGATGCCATAGAAAATGCATCTCGCGACCTGGAGGCCTGGCTCCAGGTATTGCTGGGGGACTGCAGCGGCCCCTTCGACTGGCTTGTGCTGTTGAGCCAGTTCCAGCAGGAATCGGTGATTCCCCTGCTGGACATGTACAGCGAGGGTCTTGGCACACGGGTCTGGACGGGATTCGAGGGGATCCTGAAGCAGGCCAGGAACCCAGGGCCCACCTTTAAAGGCGACATAACTGCTCTGTCCTGGCTGTTGAACGGGGTCAATCAACATTCCATGGACCTGCTGCGGCGAGTGGCAGAAAAAGGGACGGTACGCTGGCCAACGACCCTCACGGCGCTGGAGCAGCTCCGGAAGCTGCTGCCGGATCTGGATCTCCTGCTCACCAACACGGGTCAGGCAAGGAAGCTCAGCTCCAGGCTACGAAGCGTCACGGTGTTTCCGCACAACACAGCCAGCATCACGTTCGATACGCGCCTCCCCTCGGCAAGTCCCAGCAATATCGACGAAGATCGGCGGCTCCAGGATAAACTCTGGGATCTAAGGATGTGCTACGATGTGCTGATGTGGATAGTCCTCCAGACCAGGGCCCACGAGATATGGCCTCCATGAACCGATACGAAAACCAGGCTCAATTTCGTGGAGTTGGGCGGGAATGGGTACCACCCAGGCCAGCCAACCTGGAGCCTGTGGATGAACTGGCCCAGGAGCTTCTCAAGCAAGGTCCTGGCTCCTCGCTTTCATTTTGTACTCATCTCGGAGAGCGCTGGCGCATGGAGTGCCTGGCCCAGAGTTCACGCCGCGGAGTGCGGGGAGCGGTCGTAGCCCTGGAAGCGCTGGAGCCGCCCCTGGACCTGGGGCGGCTCCAGCTTGAATCACCCGAAGGGGCCAGGGATCGTCTGTTCCTCGTGGCCCAGATCATCTCTGCCATGAGCATCCCGGGTACAGCTCCGCTGCGGCTCTCCATTGCGGGATGGAGTCAGCTCCGCCAGGACTCCGATCTGCTGAGGTACCTCGGTGCGCCCGAAACCCCGGATGTTCCAGGATTCCAGCCCCCGTGGCTCGTCCAGGAGCTGAGCCCTCACACCATGGGGCGGCACCTGCCCGGGGGCAGAGCCCTCTGGGTGCTTCAGGACGAAAACTCCCCAGCTTCGAAAGTCGCAGCTCTACTGGCTGGCTGGGCCTGGGGCGACACGGATCTCCACGCAATCATGAGGCTGCTTGTCTCGCGAAGCTCTGGAGGGAACCTGCTGGAGCGGTTCCTTGCCGGGAGCTTGTCGGAGCCGGAGATCACAGCGCTGCTGGGCGAGGCCGAGAGCATTGCCAGGGATGTGATTGAACATAGTCCTCCCAACCTGGACTCCTACCTGGAGTTGGCCGGCCGGATGGAGAGCCAGGGATTGCCGTTTCGCCCGTTTTCAACGGTGGTCCAGGGAAGCGAAACCCCGCGGGGCCGGCTCGCCGTGCACTCAAGCGGCGGCGCTGCGCTGATCCTCAAGGTCCATCCACCCACCAGGCACGATTACACGACCCTGGGCACCTTTCCCCGCAAGAAACTGGCCGGGTTGCTCAATCCTGCGCAGGTGCTCCAGGCAGAGGAATACTGGAAGTCGACCCTGAGAAAGGAACCTCCCGGCTCGCCGGGATGGTGGCATCTCAAGGGGCTCCCCCTGTCATTCACCGTTGATCACTGGCAAGAGGCTGCAACGCTGCCTCTTGGCGACATCCTCGCGGCCTTTCGGCAAGCACCCGCGCCATCACTGGTCGAAGACGCATCCTCACTCTTGCTGGACATGCTCATCCGCACGCCCTGGAACTCCCTGAGTCAATTCATGGACACGCTTCCCGTCGTGCTGAGGCAGCTTGCGAAGGTAAATGACCGGGAAGCCGACCTGTTGAGAATCCACCTGGCCATGCGCGCCCTGTCGGAGGGCGTACAATCGGTGGGCAAGCTGGGTTGCCAACTGGAGCCCATGAAAAAGCTTCGGCTGGGCATCGCAATCCAGGCATCGCAATCGGAGCAGAAACCACAGGGCGTGTTGGAACACGACGTGGCCACCTTGCGGGCCCGACTGGAGCTTCGCAACGGCGACAGGTGGGAGCCCGTGGTCCAGGAGCGGCAGTGGTTTCCCGACGGACCGGGCCTCTCCCAGACCGTTCCGTCCCAACCCGTGGCCACGGTGTTGGTGGACCTGCGCTCGGGCCACCCGCTGCTGCCATCTGCGAAAGTGGCCTGCGCGACCGATGGCTGCATCATCGCCTTGGGAAAACCACCGGCCCAGCTTCGACCGGCGCCCGGCACCTGCCTGGTCCTGGAAAATGGAATCTCGTTACCGTCCGCCCAGGTGGACTGCGTCGTGCGGAAACTGGACGGCCAGGCGGTCAGGATCTGCACCATTCTGCCGCCTTCCCGCGGCTTCGCGCAGCACGACCCGGAGTTGATTCATGCGGATCCGGGCCAGGTGCCCCCAGTTCGCCACAGGAGTTCGTTCAGCTCGCCCCCGCGTGGGGGAACGGACCAGGTGGCCCGCGCTTCTTCACAGGATCCCGCGGATCTGCTGGCCGAGGCCGCCGCCAGGCAGCTCGCCTTTCCCCCCAGGACAGACACTCACAGCGCCTACTACCCTTCGTACACGCTGTGTGTGGACAGCACCGCCGCCCGGGCCCGGCTGGTAGAGGGTTTCCGACTCAGCTCCAACTCTTCCGGTCGCACATGTACCGTGGCAGGCGGGGAACTGCCTGGCTGGAGCGCGCTCCTTTCGGCCTTCCAACACGGAAGCCAGGCCGTGTTCAGGGGCGACCACCCCCTTTCCCCAAACCAATACGGCCGCTGGTCGTTCCTCCTGCCGGAACGGACCCTGGATGTCCTGGTGTTGGGAGCCTCTTTCTCGGACAAGCAGCTTTCGGCCGCGTCGCTGGCTGCGGCGGTGCTGTCCACTGAACACCCCCGGTGGCGCGTGGAGCTGCCTCCAGCCCCCGCCAATTCGCCCATCTGGCACTCTCCCGCACCGGTTCAGCGGCCTGTTGCGCATGAATTCCGGGAACGACAAGCAATGGGTGATACCCGCCCATACTCACCCTACCCCCGCACGGAACACCACGTGCACCGGCGGCGCCGACGGGCACCGTGGCGCTGGATGAAGGACCGACTGGCGCGCAGGCGCGGGGAAAAGCGCGCCGGACCCCGGGAGGGGGTCGGCACGGTGTCGTCTCGTCGCTGGCTCGTCCTGGCGTTCTTCACCGGGATCGCCGGCCTTGCCCTGGGTTTTCTTGGAGGCAGGTATCTTTCGGCAGGCTCCATCGGGTTCTTCGGAAGCCCTTCCGGAAACCAGCAAGGTGCCATTTCGCAGTATTATTCGGTGGCAGTGAACCAGGCCGACGAAACCACGGGCCAGGGCGCCCAGGGGCTCTGGCTCTGCTCCGAGTATGGCGACATCCTCCACCTGGACCAGGCTGGCCGAGAGATCTTCATCTGCGGCGACTTTGAGCCGCAACCTGGTGATCCCCAGCGCTACCTGCGCGAAAGAACCTGCCTTCCCGATCCCGTGCGATGTGCCGACACGCCAGGGCTCCGGCAGCATGAACTGCCGGCGCTGCTGTGCTCCAGGGAAGGCCTGCTGATGGCCCTGGACCAAGGCCCCATCGCTGCACCCGCCACCTACACCAGCTTCGAGCCCCCCACCCACCCCGATGCCTGTGCGGCGGCCTGGTACCTGGAACAGGTTCCCCCGTTCCGGAATGTGCCCCACCAAAAAAAGGCAACCATGGACCCGGGAGCAGGGCATCCGGAGCAGCCACTACCGGCCGTGGCACCTCGATGATGGCTGCGTAGGAGCCGTCGGGAAAGAGCCCTGCTGGAGACAGCCGGCTCTTTCCCGACGCTCCTGGTGGCGCCGCGTGAAGAATGCGCACCACGGGCTCTTCAACGTTCCAGCTCGAGCTGCTCCAGGCAGCCCTTCCTCCACTGGTCGAGGGTGAGGGCCGCGCCCGCGCCGAAAAAGCGGGCCAGCAGGATCCGACCAGAAAGGTCGGTACAACGTGGCAGGTTCCCCATGGGTGGAGATGCGGGCGACAGGCACAGTTGGATGGTCTTGGGATCCAGGGGGGGAGGGTCCTCGTCCGGGTGCCCTTTGAACAGGGCGGCGTCCACGTGGCACACCAGGGCCACGGAAGCCACGTTGTTGTCGCGCACCAGGCGGGAGAGGTCCATCAACCGGGGAAGATCCATGGGGCCGATCCACGGGCTGACGGTGGGGGAGTCGCCAGAAACTGGGATGGCCGCCGGGATGGGCTCGCCCATGGGAGCAGCCAGCATCACCAGCGGAGCCAGTATGTTGCTCTCGGGTGAGAGGCGATCCAGCCTGGAGGGAAGCTCCGCCGTACGCATGACCAGCAGCGACGCCAGCAGGAAGGCCGCCAGCAGGCCCGCGGCGAAGAGCCCCACCTTGCCGGCGTCCGGGGCTCCGCTCTGCCTGCCGGGTGTTCCCTCGCCCTTCACCGCGTGCCTCCCGGTAGTTGCAGTGACTTGACCAGCTCGCGGAGTACTTCATCTCCGGGGGAATCCACATGGAAAAAGGGTGCGGCGGCGCTCACCGAGGTGAGGTTGTCGGCGACACCCTCGATCCACAAGTAGACCACGAAATCCCTGGAAGAAAAGCCGTCCGCTGCTTCCACGTGTACCAACAGGGCCGTGTGTACCGATTTCCTGTACACGCGGCTCCGGCCCCAGCGCAGCAGGTCCGGTGTGTCCACGTTCCTGCGCTTGCGGTAGGCCGGCGCCCGCACCCTGCCCGTGCCGGTCTTCCCTCGTAGCGTGACCCTGTACTCGCCCTCGTAGTCGGTGTTGATGGCCTTTTCAGTGGCCGACAGCCGCCACAGCGTACCCACCTGGACCGCTTGCCTCATGCCCAGCAGGATCCGGCAGCGGGCCGAGGAAGGGGGAGAGTCACAGGCAGGCGGCTGGAGCGGGGATCCCTGGCCAGCCCCTCCGGGCGACCATTTCCCACCTGTCTTGATCTGGCTCACCAACCTGAGGTCCAACCGGGGCGAGTCGGCCAGGAGGCGCGCAAACGACTGGGCCACGAAGACGTTGTTCCAGAAGTTGATGTGGCCACCCTGGATGAACACCTCGAAGTCGGGCGTGCAGCCGTCCATGAGGTCGGTGGTCCAGTGTGGCGGATCGGGGACGACCCAGCGGTAGCCCATCTCGTTCTGGGCCAACCAGTCCGCGAAGGGTCCGCAGCCCTCTTGCAGGCCCATCTGAGCTGCGTATCCCGCGGTCAGGTCGTGAAGAGGACCCAGAAACGACCCCGCGGTGCCGGGTACATCCGGCTCCCCCACCGCCTGCATCCAGATGCCGTAGGTGCCGGCCACCTGGCAGAAGGGGTTGCTGCTGGATGATTCGCAGGTGGCTGGAAACCAGTTGCGCATGGGCACGGATTTGCCCTTGCCAGCCTTGCACACCCGGGTTCGTGCGCCGTCCGAGGCTCGAGTGAGGACCTGGCTTTCACAGGTCTCTGCCAGGCGGTAGGGGTCGGTGGATGGCTGTGAATCCAGGGGGAGGCCGCGGGCCACGGCGCTCATGCGCGCTCCCAGTTCAAGGAAGAAGTAGGTGTCGGAGGCCGCGATGGCCATGCATAGATCCTCGCGATCACCGTTCGTGGAGGGCTGTCCCCGGCAGGAGGTGCGTATCCCCGGCTGGAAGAACGCCTGCCGAAAGTGCGAGCGCGACTCGTCGCCAGTGGAGTGGCGGGTGTCCACCATGCACTGTGCCAGCATGGAGTTGGAAACCCTGCCGTTCCCCGACCAGCGCCAGTCCACCTCGTGGGTACTGGAGACCGTGAAATCCAGCAGCGAGCCATCGCCGTAGCGACCAGCTCCCCAGGCCAGGAGCGGCTTGAATATGGAGCCTATCGTGTGAGGCCGCAGGTGCAGGCTGGTCCTGCGAAGCTCACCTTGCAGGTCCTTCTTGAGCAGGTAGAGGGGATAGTCGCCCTGTAGGTCGTCCAGGGCGTCGAGCTGGCGCTCCAGGTCTCGTGCGGTGGGGTAGGACGCCATGGCCAGGATCTCGCCTTCCAGGTCCGCGATGATCAGACTGCCGGACGGCGCCAGTGCCGGGGCATCCACCGCGGAATCCCACCAGAGCCCGTTGCGCCTGTCGTAGTGGATGGCCAGGCTGGACGAGGCAACCCTGCCATGTTCCATGTACCTGCGGAGAGCGCTGGTAGTGGTTTGTTGGAGAACTTCGTCCAGCGTGAGCCTGATGTCCACGGCGGACAACTTCTCGGCCGCGTCGCTGTCTCTGCACTCGGTGCAGGTCGAGCTGGCCTCGTCGAAGCGAGATATCAAGCCGTCCTGGGCAACCACGAGGCTCTGCACGAGGTCGCTGAGCCCGGCGTCCGGATCCGTGAAACGCTGCTCGCGGGTGGCCCCCCTGCGCATCTCGGAGATCACCCCCGACTCTCTGCGGGTGAAGCGGAGCGAGATGGTTGCGTCGGGGTGGTCTCGGTCGGTGATCTGCAAGACCTGGCCCGAGCGGAGCCCCACGACGGAGCGCTTGGTGGATTTGAACAGCGGGACACCGTCGATGGTGGCCCGCAGGCTGGCGCTGGCCTTGGTCTGGTCGGCGGCCAGCAACAGCAGGTCGGTGTCCGCACCGTTTACCACCACCAGCAGGCTGTCCTGGGAGTCGGTGCAATCCGGCTGCAAGCGAAGCAGGGCGGCATCCAGGAAGATCCGGGTGGGCCCCCTGCGCTCGTCGCGGACTTCCCGGAGGGCCTCGCGGAGATGGGAGAGCTGGACGCAACGCTCCCGGCCGCGCTGCCCGGAGAGCAGGTACTCGTTGCCCAGGTCGTCCACCAGGGTCGGCAGTGCGCGGCTTTCCTCGTAGAGCACGCGCCCGCTGAAGCGCTGCTGCCTCCCGGCGGGAAAGACGAGCTGCCTGTGAACACCGGTGCGAAGTCTGAAGATGCCCCGCGAGGACCCGGAGCCTTCCTCGGTGGAGGGCTGGAACTTCCACCTGTCCAGGTGGTAGAGATCCGTGGTCAGGCGCGACCGGTCCACGTAGGCGGCCACGCGCTCACTACGTTCCGGGGAAAGATCCGGAGCAATGCAGAAGTAGGGGCTGAGACGCAGGTCGCCGCACGAGCAGGTGCCGTCGGGGTTGGGTGGAGCAGGGGGGGCTTCACCAGGGAGGGCCTGCCCCTTCCGGTGGTCGGCGCCGATGGCTTCGTTGTCTGCCTTGTCACCGAGGATCGAATCCAGCAGCCAATCATCCGCCGCGCTACCCAGATCAGAGGAAACCAGCGAGCTGGCGACCCGCGGGTCGTCCACCAGGGGGCAGAACACCAGGTCGGGAGCCACCTCCGCGTTGACGAACTCGTAGTAGCTCAAGGGATCGTATACGTCGCCTTCGGCCTCCGCGGGATCCTGGCCGGACCATTGGCGCTCGCGCAAGGCCAGGAAGAGGGCCACCAGGAGGAACATCACTGGAAGAACGAGACGCGCCACGGATCGCGCCAGTTGAATCCAGTCCTTGTGGTGGGATGTCATGGCTCCCCCCCGAGCTGCTCCCCGCCAGGTGAAATCGGCTGCGTCCCGGGCTCCTTGCGCTGCTCATGGTAGGCGGACAGCAGGAACAGGGCCATGGAGAGGGACAGGGCGTCCAGGAGCCAGGCCGAGTGGCTCCTGATGGCCAGCAGGGGAATGCTCTGGGCGAAATTGGGGTAGAGATCCAGGGCCGTCGCCAGGCCCAGCACGGTACCGGTCACCGGCAAGAAAAGATTGGCCATGCCCGCCACCCACAGGAAACGGGAAGCGGAATCGGGTGGTTCCTCGGGGGCTGTACGGAGCTTCAGCAAGACCAGGCCAGCCCACAAGCAGGTCCATCCCATGGCGAGGGCGGAAATGGTAAAGGCGGGAAACTGTGGAACCAGCGTGGTGCTGGGAAGGTAGTCGTTGAGCAGAGGGTCCACGACCGTGCTGGGATAATCCAGCAGATCCGGCCTGAAATAGCGGCGTTCTTCGCTGGAAGAGGCCAGGAACCTCCTGGACACCTGGCGGTAGAAGCCCACTTCGAGCCCCTCGCGGGTGGGGAGACGGGCGGCTGCCTTGCATTCGTCTTCAGGGCCATGGTCGTTGAGCCAGTCTGCGATCCGGATCTTGTGGCGAGGGTTCCCGCGAGAGACCAGCAGCCCATCGGCCTCCAGGATTTCAAGACCGTCTTCGTCCGGGTCCGCCACCGAGGTTCTGCATTGGTTGGCGAGGAACGAGGAGGAGTTCTCGGGATCGTGGCATGTCTGTTGTGGATCAGGCGAATACCCCAGCAGTCGTTCCGGGGGATCGAAGACCAGGCTGCTGGCCAGGCCGGGAAACAGCAGCACCATGCCCGCACCCAGCGCAACGAGCGCCACGAGTACGGTCAACTTGCGACGGGACGAGGATTCCCGCTGCCTGACGACGGCGGCATGGCGGTCGGTGGTGAGCAGCCAGGTCCATGCGGCCAGCAACGGAAACAGCAGCAGTATCAGCGCGCCCTTGTCCATCCACCAGCCCGACAGAGCCAGGCCGGCCAGGACAGTGGAGTAGACAAGCCTCGCCAGGGCGCTTCGCCTGACCTGTCTCGCGATGGACTCCGGGGGGAAAACCAGGAGGGCCACGTAGAGCGTGATAAAGATGGGTATGGCGATGACCAGCCGCAGGCTGCCCAGTTGTTCGCGACCCCACAGGGCGAACAACCGGACAAGCGCAAGGATCACGAACAAGCCCAGCAGCCAGGGGGACAGGCGCGACGAGGTGGATGGACCCGCGGGATCCTTGAAGCGCCGCATCCTGCCCAGGCAGGCTCCCGCCAACCAGGCGGCCAGCAGCGCCAGGGGCAGCAGGAGCGTGGAAAGCGTGAGCTGGTCAAATGCCTTCCAGTCACCGGGCGGCAGCGAGAACACGCCAAAGCTCACCATGGCCTTGAAAAGGGTGGCAAAGCTGCCCAGCAGCAGCAACGCCAGCAGCAGCAGGGCGCCGCCAGTGGGGATCTCTCGGAAAAGGGCTGCCCTGGGGTGCTTCCACGCACCGGTGACCAGGACGCTCCCCGCCACCAGCAGGGCCGCGAAGATCCACGGAGAGAGAACGATGCGCAGCCAGGCCGTGGGATCCCTGGCGACTTCGAACTCCATGGTGATCCTGTCGGCGCTCCCGAGGCTGAAGCGTTCCCCGGCGTTGAAGGAGACCTTTCGTAGCGAGTCGGCCACGTGCAGGGTGGCGACGCCCTTTTCCCTGGAAAAGTCCATCGTGGCCGCGTAGGGGGTGCCGCCTTCCAGTCGAAACGGGAAAAGCAGGGGGGTGGCTTCGTTCTGGTAGGCCTGCCTGAACATGGTGCGGGCCTTCTGGTTGCCCTGGGCCAACAGGAAGGTCCGTGGCTCGCCGGAGAATCCCCCCTGGGACGAGGGCAGGAGCAGGTCGTCGGGGAGCAGCGTCAGGGCCATTCCCTTGCGGCTGGACAGGTCCCGGCCATGGGGTTCGATGAACAGTCGCGCATCGTCCCGTATGCGCAGATCCAGGCCGTGTTGGGTCAGGCTGACCGTCAACCTGCGACAGTCGCCCAGGTTCCAGGACCGAGCACAGCGGGATTCGCTCTCGGGCGATAGTTCCACCAGCGTGAAGCGCCGGAGCAGGAAGTCCAGTCGCAACGAATCGCCGCTGGAAAAAGCAAGAGGGCTCGTTTCCATCCTGTCGGGTGGGAAATACCGAGTGTCTTGCTCCGTGTCAATGCGGGGGCTGGCGAGGGTGGCGGGTGAACGCGAGGGGGCAGCGGGAGCGGGGGGAGCGGTGCCCGCGGGGTAGAGCGAGACGTTCAGGTGGGGATCGTCCAGCGCCACCAGGCGCAGCCCGCTGGAGCGAAGTTCCAGGAAGGAATAGGCGCCGATATCCCATCCCCCTTCCACGGCGCGGCTCACCCAGCGCATCTCCTTGCGGTCCGTGTCGGTCACGTGGCGGAGCTTGCAGGTACCATCCTGGAAGCTGGTGTAGTAGATATCCAGGAGGGCGACCCTGGTAACCCCGCCAGCGGAGGGCTTTTCCACCTGGCATCCGCCCAGGACCCAATACCTGGGTCGATCCTTTGGCTCAGTTATTGTCAAATCCCTGGTATGGGCACCGCTTTCTCCGGAAAGACGGAGCGTGTCGCCGCTCTGAAGCTGGACCACGCCCCAGGTTCTGGCCGAGGAAGAGGGGTTGTTGCCTTCCGGTTCATCGAGTGTTGCACGGACGAAGTAGTCCTTGCGGCCGGAGCCCAGTTCCACCTGTGCCTTGCAGCTCGAGGGGCTGTCGGAGCCCTGTGCGGAGCTGGCCGGCTGGCAGTTGATGGAGAGACGAGTGGGGGAGTTCCTGTCACTGATCCAGGGCAGCACCACGTGGCGCCTGGCGGATTCCGGGGCCTGGCCCAGGCTCGCTCCCAGGCTGACCTGGTGCTGCGCTGGCGAACTGCCCGCCACCGGCTCCAGGTCCAGGCCCACCAGCGACAGGTAGACGGGCAAGGAGTCCACCAGTTCGTCGGAATCAACGAACCTGCCGGGCAGCAGCAGGCCCACCAGCATCACCAGCAACGCCAGGAAGAGGGCCAGGTACTGCCGGTGCCCCGTGACCAGGCCCATGGGCCAGACCAGCAGGAGAAAACCCAGCCAGCACAGTCCCCACGCGAAAGGGATCACGGCCACGGGCAGCAGGAGCAACGCCAGCACGGGCAGCAGCAGCAGCGTGGGTGCGTGGCGGGTGAGATGCTGGAGCGACATGGAGCCTTGTTCTACAGGCAAGGGATGTTCAACCGGTCGTACCGGGAGCTACCGCACCCGTACTCCGAGGATTCGCGAGTATACCACCTGCACGGCCCAACGTTCCAGCGTCGTTGCGGGGGAGCCACATCTGGTTCCATCAGTACCGAGTATCAGGGCGGATTCGAGCCCGGAGAGTCCTTGGCTTCGCGGAGGCTCCGGGAGAGCAGCCCCCGGTCCACCACGTTAGATGGTTCCGTGACGATTGGGGCAGGTTCCACGTGGAACTGCAGGAGATGCCTGTTGTCCTTTGTGCAGATCGAGTTCCTGTGGTTTTTCGTGGTGGTACTGGCCATATACTGGGCACTTCCACGGCGGGGCCAGAACCTGCTCCTGGTACTGGCCAGCCTGGCTTTCTGCGGGTGGGTCCACCCCTGGTTTGCCGTTCCGCTGCTTTTTTCGTCTTCCATCGACTTTCTCTGCGCCAGGGGGATGCAGGAGTTCCCGAAAAAAAAGCGCGTGTTCCTCAGGCTGAGCCTGGCGGGAAACGTCTTGATGCTGGGAACGTTCAAGTACCTGGACTTCTTCATCGAGAACTTCGCCGCTGTACTTCACGCGCTGGGGCTGGGAGCCGACATCCACACCCTGGACCTGCTTCTGCCCCTGGGCATCTCCTTCTACACCTTCCAGACCGTGGGATACACGATAGACGTCTACCGGGGCAGGGTCCGGGCCCGAAGCAGCTTTCTGGACTACCTGGTATATGTCAGCTTCTTCCCGCAGCTCGTGGCCGGCCCCATCGAGAGAGCCTCACACCTTCTGCCCCAGGTGGAACGTGATCGCGTGGCAGACCCCGAGGCCATGTTTTCGGGACTGGGCCTGGCGCTGTGGGGAGCCTTCAAGAAGGTCGTCATAGCCGACACTGTCGCCCAGTACGTGAATGCCATCTACGCCACGGACCAACCCAGTTGGGCCATGGCCTGGGCTGCCAGCATCGGGTTCATCGTGCAGATACTGGCCGACTTCACCGGCTATACCGACATCGCGCGAGGCACGGCCCGAATGCTGGGATTCAGGCTGGTGAAGAACTTCGACCATCCCTACCTGGCCACGAGCGCCCAGGATCTCTGGGGGCGTTGGCACATTTCGCTCTCTTCCTGGCTTCGCGATTACATTTTCTATCCGGCCTCCACCTGGCGCTGGGCCCGGAAATACCTCCGTGTCCCCTTCATGAGAGAGACGGGCATGAGCAACCTGGCCCGCGCCACGGCCATCACCATGATGTTCTCCGGCCTCTGGCATGGCGCCGCATGGCACTTCGTGCTGTGGGGGGCCTTCTGGACCGTGGTACAGGTGGCTTTTCTCTACGGAGAAAGGAAGATTCCCAGGAGTTTGCGCCGTTGGAAACACCGCCGATGGGTCATGGTGATCGCCATGTTTCCCATTCACATGGCAACCCACCAGCTCTTCCGGGAGCCCCAGGCCGGAAGGCTGTTGGGCTATTTTTTCGGCAATCCCCTGGACAGCAGTCCCGACCAGTTGCTGGTGGCCCTGGTCATGCTGGAGATGGCGTTGCTGTGCGCCTCGGTGCTGGTGCTGGCCATGCTCTTCGAGATGTACGTGCTGCCGCGTCTACGCCGCACGGCCATGTGGCTGCCGGTCCAGACCTCGCTCTGGTGCGTGGCTGCCTGGGCCATCTTCACCTTCGCCAGGCAGACACAGAACGACTTCGTCTACTTCGCGTTCTAGGAGCCGTCGGGAAAGCTGGGGCCCGCCGCGGAGCGCCAGGGCCCGAGCCGGCTGTTTCCAGCAGCCTCTTTCCCGACGGCTCCATGCGGTGCGCTGAGCGCGAGGGTCGGGTTCATGCCGCCACCTCCCCCATCCACTACAGGCACCTGTCGGCCGCCAACCTGACATCCCGTGATGCCAGCTCGGCCAGAGGCAGAGCCGGAGCCCCGGCCATCATGCAGGTGACCAGTCTCCCATCATGGGCCAGGCGACCGGGAAGCAGTCCTCCATCATCCGCCGGTCGTCACTCATCCTCTCGCCCCTGGCAGGTGCCTGCCAATGTACCCAACGTAAACCACCATCCGCTCCTTACCTTCCAGCATCTCGGAGCGCCACGCGAAGTGCATCCGCATGCCCCCCGCGAACTTCGCGTGCCAGCCGAAGAAGGTCGACTTTGTGTCGCCGGGCAGCCGTCGCTCGCGAAGCCGTCGAAGGTTGGGTCTCTGCTTTACGCTGCGGCTCTCGTCGCTGGCCTGGACGCCCGTCGCCCGGTGGTAGGCCACTGCGGGATCGGCGTCGTCCTCCAGCGCGCTGGCGAAGGCCTCCAGCCCGACCAGGGCGGCGTACAGCGTGTGGAGCGGGACGGGGATGTGCGCGTTTTCGATTGACACGATGACGTCATCGAGCAAGCGCACGCGCGTCGTCGCCTGCTGCACCCGCTCCAGAAGGTCGCGGCGGTCTCGCAGGCCCTCTGCGGCTGCGTCGCGCATGGCCGCAAGCCCCTCATCCTCGTCGCGCAGGTTGGCCAACTCCGCCCGATGGGTGCCGCGCATGCCGGTGTACGACGGAGCGCCCAAAACCGCCCGTGCAGCGCCGAAGGACAGCAGCCAGGCGCGTGCGTCCGGGTGGGCGAGGCGGTGATGCAGCCCGCGCTGCACGACCTCCACCAGGCTCGGGCTCGCGCCTACGGGCCACGGCGCGATGGACTGGGGTGCAGCCCCGTCATCGACGGGTAGCGCGTCCAGGTAGGGCCCCTGGTTGCAGAGGGCGAGCAGCACGCCGATGACGTCGCGAAGCTCTGGGTGCCTCGCGTTGCGGCCCGCCCACTGTGAGAACGTCGTCCCCGCCTCGTCGGCTGGCACCTCCCAGAGGCGCTCGTGGACGAAAAAGCTCGCTCTCGGCCAGAACGCGACGGCCTGCGCCCGCGTAGCCAACAGCGCCCGGGCCGCGGCCGCGGTCTCGGCGACGGGCCGCCGCCCCACGCCTTGCAGCAGCCCATGATTGAGCAGCAGGGCAGGATGGAGCAGAGGGACCGCCATCAGAGCAGCTCCGACAGCTCGGCTGCCGCCTGATCGAAGAAGCCTGCGGGCCAGTGCAGCGCCCGACCGTGCGCATCCAGCTCGACCCGGGTGTGGCTGGTCGTGCCGTCGCTGTCCATCTCGAAGAAGTGGATCGCGACATCCTCAGCGGGCAACTCGCCGCGGCGCACGGCGATGCGCACGGCGTTGAGGACATGCTCGCTGTGGGTCTCGACGATAACCTGCGTCCCCGCTGCGGCGGCCTTGACGAACAGACCGGCCAGCCGGTGCTGGGCGGCCGGGTGCAGGTGCGCTTCCGGCGTCTCGACCGCGAGGATGTCGCCCGGCCCGGCCGCGAGCCCGAGCGCTAGGATCGGCAGCGCCTGGCAAAGGCCGAGGCCGACCATGCCCATGCCCAGGTTCTCGGCAGATGGGGTGTTGACTTTCAGGGTGAAGCCGATGCGCTCGAGCTCGTTGACCTGGGCGCTCAGCGGCACCCCGAACACGTGGCTCCACCACGCGTTGACCGCGTGCCCAAGCAGCCGCGGCTTGCCGGGCTCTGGCAGCAGGTCGATGTTCATATGCCTGTGACGGTAGAGGAACTCGGCGGTGAACTCGCCGCCTCGGCCCACCGGCGGGCCCTTCGCCTGCATCCGACCCCCGTAGAGATCCCTGGGTTCGCCGCGGTAGGGGCCGACGTAGCGGAAGGTCGTCGGCGAAAGGAGGCTGAGCTCGAGCGGCCGCACTTTCGATCCCTGGATGCGACCGACCTGTAGCGGATTGGGCATGCTCAGGCCGCCGACCTGTGTCCAGGTGACGCCGTCGTCGCCCAGCCGATCTCGCCGTGCGGGCCAGAGCGGCGCGGGCACACCGCGCTCGGCGCGGTCGTCCACGCAGTACTCGACCGCGGTGCACGCCGCGACCTCGCGCCGGTCGCCGGCGGCCGCCTCGAAGTGCCAGACCGCGTCGATCTCACCGTTGTCGGAGTCTCCGCGCAGGCCGAGGTCGAACGAGCGTGCGGCGCCGGTGCGACGGTACGACACAACCTCGTCGAAGCGGCCGAGGTCGACCCAGTCGCCGCGCAGCAGCAGCTCGGGGCCCGAGGCGCTCTCCCGGCTCTGCACGAGGGCGGCCAGCGCCGCTATCACGCTGCTCTTGCCGACGTTGTTGGCCCCCGCCAGGACGGTCAGCCTGGCCAGCCCGATGTGGGTCATGGCGGCGAAGGAGCGGAACCCATCGAGGGTGATACTACGCAACATCGTTCATTGCCTCCTGCCACACGCGCAGGCGGTAGCGCAGGCGGGATGTGATGCTGGTGGCGTAGGTGATGGACGTCACGAACTTCGGATCTTCGTACAGGGCCAGCGCGCGGTCGCGGATGGCCTGCCTGTGACGGGCCGAGAGCGGCACGAGCGCTTCTGGATCGAAGTGCAGCTCTCTCCACGCGGCCCAGGTGTGGAAGCCCCAGAGCTGGACGTCCATCAGGGCCGCGTTCAGGTGACTTCCCGGCAGCCTGGTCGTGGGGTCGTGACGCTTGAAGGCGTCGTCCCCGAAGGCTGCCTCGATGGCGTCGAGGATCACGAGAAAGCGCGCTTCCAGGGCGTCGCGCTGCGGCGCATCCAACCCGTTCAGCTCTTGCAGCGCACGGTTGAGGAAGGGCTGCATGTCGCCGGGATAATTGCCGGGCCCCAGCTTCAGGAAGGCGAAGGCACGCAGCACGAGCTCGTCCGCCTTCATCCGGGCGTACCTGCGGCCAGGACCCGCCACGCGGCGGAAGGGTCCGCCGGGGGCCGCCAGCCGCTGCACGAGTTCCAGGCCCGGCCCGCGGTGGATCCCGTTGCGAATCTCCTGCGCGTTCAGGCTGATCCCTCCCTGGTTCAGCCGCTCGAAGAGGTAGAACTTCACGTCGGGATCCGAGCCCGCCTGGATCGAGCACACCGTCAACGCCGTGTCCTCGATGCGCCGCTGCATACGAGGTGCCAGGTCCCCAAAGCGCAGCCCCTCGTAACGCGGCAGCAGCTCGAGCCCCTTGAGCTTGAAACCGTTGTTCATGTAGCGGAACAGCGTTGTCAGTCGCTGCTGGCCGTCCAACACGAGCGTGCGATCCTCGGACTCCTCGGCCACGTAGATCGCTGGCAGCGGGATCTTCGCCAGCACCGACTCGATCAGCCTGACCTGCTGCACCGGCTTCCAGATGAAGGCGCGCTGAAACTCCGCGTCGAGGATCAGGCGGCCGGCGCGCCACTGCCGGTGCAGCTCGAAGACGGAGCGCTCGGACTTGAGGATCTGGACCGACCAGTCGGGCGCACGCACGGCATTCTCGCCGGAGCGCTCGATGGTGTCGTCGCCGTCGCCGCGGAGGTCATCCTCGAACTCATCATCCGGCACCCCCGTGGGCGAATCGGTCGGCACCAACGGGGTCAGCTTGTCGTTCATCACCCTTTCTCCGTTCATCGTCGCGCAGCCTCTGTTGCTGTTGCCTAGTCCTGCAGTGCTGGGCCCGGCGCAGCAGCGACTGGCGCTCCGCAGCGGGCCGGAGCTTTCTCGACGTCTCCTGGGAGCGTCTCGACCTCGTCGAGGATGTCCCGAAGCCGAGTATTACTCCGCTGAACGGAGAGGCGGATGGCCCGCAGGCTGCTGGCCAGGCGTCGCTGGAACACCGTGCGCGCCAAGGCCGCGCTCTGCTTCCTGAAGCCGGTCCGGCGCGGCAGGAACTTGTTGACGGCGGCCTGGAGGTCGATTTCGTTCACAAGTCCTGATCCTCCCGGTCCCCGGTGGCTCGGAACTCTGCGTCGCCCCCGGCTGCCAGCCAAGACTCCAGCTCAGGGCGGTGAACCCGCCACTGGTTTCCGACCTTCGCGGCCCCGCGCAGCTTCCCTGTGCGGCAGAACTGGTAGACGGTGCGCTCGCCGATCTGGAGCAGCTCGCAGACCTCTTTGATCGTCAGGTACTCCGCCACAGCCGCGCTCCCGTTACTTATTGCCGGAGATTGCCAGCCACGATTGTAGCCCGTTGGAGCATGCGCTGCAACAGCACCACGCCCCGATAGGTCGGGCAGGATCACCTCTGCGCAGCTCCTTGAAAGGCAGGAAAGAGCCATTTCCACTCGCCATCCCCCCCGGGGATTCCCTTTTCGGTGGGGTTGGGACGACTTCTTGGGGCCACCCTCTGGATGGCTTCTTTCTGCGGGGAAGCAACTCCCGTCGTGAAGGCCACAAACCACGTTGCTTCCCTCTGCGCGCAGCAGGTATCAACCATCCAAGCACCCTTTATGGGCGTGTGGAAGGTCGGCTCTACCGGGAGTTGCAGGGGCGTACCCTGCACAACAAGGCTCGAAGCTGGTATGTGCCCATGGCGGGATCGTAGGGAGGGCCGTCGTTGGTGAGCAGGTTGGCGTTTGATTCGAACACGCCATGTTCGGGGCCCGGCAGCTCGGGAAACCACCAGCCATGCTCCACCGCCACCACTCGGGGGTCGATGCCGCTGGTCAGCCTGGCCTTTTGCTTGATTCTGCCCCTGGGGCTCTCGATCCAGATCCATTGGCCATCCTGGATTCCATGGCGGCCCGCGGTCTCGGGGTGCAGCTCTACCAGTGGATGGGGATGCCTGCGCCTCAAGCTGGGAAGCTGCCGGAACTCCGAGTTGAAATACTCCGCCACCCTGCCCCTGCTGGTGAGCACCAGGGGGAACCGTGCAGCCACATCCGGTGCGGAAAAGGGTGACTCGGGGGGCTCGCCGTAGCCGGGGAGGGGCTCTGTTCCCAGGTGCTCCAATCGACGCGAGTACAACTCCACCTTGCGGGAGGGTGTGCGGAAGCCCCGCTCCTTCCGGTACTCGTGGTCGTGGCCTTTCGCCAGGTGGAACCCTCGCCTGGCCAGCTCCTGGAAATCCAGCCCCAGCGGAGCCAGGCGAGCGTCCAGGACTTCTTCCAGGTCCTCGGTGTTGCCTGGAAGGTCCATCCTGCGGGAGAGGCGGATCATGATCTCTTCGTCCTGGAGGCACTCCCCTACGGACACGGCCTTCTGGTTGGCCAGCACCAGGTTTTCCGCCACGAAGGGGACCGCCAGAATCTGGCGGATCTCGGGCCAGGATGCCGCCGGCAGCACGAAGTCGGCCAGGCGGGCGGTGGGAGTCATGTAAAGGTCCGTCACGACCAGCAAGTCCATGCTCAGGAGGTAGCGGCGCACATTCCTTGAGTTGGCGTAGGTGCTGAGCGAATTGTTTCCCCATACCAGGAAGGCGCGCACGGGGTAGGGATGGCCGGTTCGCATTGCCCGAAAGAGGGTGGGGGCGTGAGCGGAGGGGAGCGGCGATCCCGCTCCGGCCAACATCTTGAAGCGCCTGGCCCCCAACCTGCGGGCTCGTTCCCGGGGAGGCAGGAGTTCGTCGAGAAAGGGAAAACGCGCCAGGGCATGGGCCCCGGTGACGAAACCGCCGGGCCGGTCCAGGTTGCCGGTGAGCACCGGCAGCAGGAGCAGCGCCCGGCATGTCTGGAATGCGGCGGGGGTGTGCTCGATGGCACATCCCCACTCCAGCGTGGCCGGCGGAGTCTGGGCGAAGAGGCGGGCGGCATCGCGTATGCGCTTCGCCGGTATCCAGGTGAGGGGCTCGGCCCAGCGGGGCGTGAAAGGCTCCACGTGGGCGGCCAGGCGCCGGAAACCCACGGTCCAACGAGAGACGAAGTCGGCGTCGTAGAGCCCCTCGTGGATGATGGTGTGGACCATGGCCAGGGCCAGGGCTGCGTCGCTGCCGGGTCTCAACTGGAGCCAGAGCCTGGCGCGCCGTGCCAGCGCGGTCCTGCGGGGATCCACGACGATGAGCTGTGGATCCCGCGCCAGTACATCCCGAAGCGAGAAGCCCAGTTCGCCATCGGGGCTGGAAACCAGTGGGTTGTGGCCCCACACCAGTATGCAGGCGGGCTTCACGGGACCCAGGTAGTCACAGAAGGGAAGGTCGCCACAGGTGGCCAGGCTGGCGTTGAGCCGGGGCATGAAGCACTGGGCCGTTCCCGGCTCGCACCAGTTGGGCGTGCCCAGAGCGTTGGCGAAACGTGGTACGAAGTTGAAGTGGTGCCGCCCCGTACCCGTCCCCAGGGCGATGCTGCGGGCTCCGTCGGTTTCACGGATGCGCAGCAGGCGCTCGGCAATATCGTCAAGAGCCCCATCCCAGCTCAGGCGCTCCCATTCGCCACCGCCTCGTGGGCCGCGCCGGCGCAGGGGATGAAGCAATCGTGCCGGGTTGTAGACGGTCTCCAGGGTGGCCCTGCCCTTGACGCAGAGCCTGCCCCTGTTCATGGGGGAGTCGGGATCTCCCTCCACCGCCACGAGCCTGCCGTTGTCCACGTGGAGCAGGGTGCCACAACCACCATGACACATCCTGCAGGCGCTCTTGTACACCTTCACCGACAAGACACGCTCCTTTCCGGTTTCTGACGATGCGCCCCTTCCTGGCGACCAATGGTTGGCAGCGGCGGGTTCAACGGCCAACCTTGAGGAAGCGGATGCCAAGCATGGAGAACAGCAGCCCGAACCCCAGCAGCGCCACCGAGGGCAGAATGACACCCGAAAGTCCGTACCCGAACGAGATCAGCGCGTGAAAGCCGTCCATGGCCCAGGCCGTCGGCAGCACATGCGCAGCCTTCTGCAGCCACGACGGCGTGATTTCGGCCGGCCACCAGCATCCGCCCAGGGCCGCCAGGGCCATGCTGACCAACCATCCCACGGAGCTGGCCTGCTCCGGGGTCCCGAGCACCGCACCCAGCAGCATGGCCAGGCCGGTGCAGGCGAAGCAATAGGCCGAGATCAGCAAGACCAGGCCGGGCAGTGAGTTCCCATAGGACAAGGGCTCCCCCATGAAGAGCCAGGTAATGAGTTTGCCCGTGGCCAGCAGGACCATTGTCTGGGCCGCCGCGATGATCAACCTTCCCAGCAGCTTGCCCATGATCACATGGCGCCTCCCCAGCGGCAGGGTCATCTGCCGCTGGAGCATTCCGCTCCGCTTCTCGTCGCTCAGGAAGATTCCCCCGTAGATGACAGTCATCATGAGCACGGTCATGACCAGGATGCCCGGCACGCTCTGCGCCTGACCCGCGGGTACCGGATTGCCCACGCCCGCCGTGCCCACCGCCACATCCACCAGGGGTCTGCGATGAGCCAGGGCTGCGAAGGCTTGGGATGCACCCTGGTTTTCCTGTTCCAGCAGCCCGGCCTGCTTCAACTCCACCAGGCGCCCGATTGAACGTATGACAGTCCGGAGAACGTGGACTTCGGCTGCCATGTCGTAGTCCGAGGCCGAGCCCGATTCCTTTTCCAGGCGGATGGTCTGCTGCTCACCGGCCAGCACGCCCTGGGTGAAACCCCGGGGAATGACCAGTGTGCGTGAAGTCTCCTGGCCCTGCCGGGGCGCGCCGGGTTGCAGGCTGGTGATTGCCAGTTGCTGGTCCGCCAGCTCGTCCGCGAAGGCAGCGGCGAGCCAGTCTCCGTCGTTGTCCTGCAAGGCCAGGGCTACCTGCCCCGCCGAAGCGGAGCCGAACTGCATGCTGCTGAACATCCACATGAGGAAGGCTGGCAACAGGAGCATCCAGATGAGGGAGTGCGAGTCCTTCCAGGTGAGGCGTAGATCGTTGAGTCCGATATGAAGGACCATCCTCACAGGCCACCTCGTCTTGACATCCTGCGTTTCAACGAGACGCTGCCCAGGAGCAGAAGCAACATCCCGGTCGTGCCGAGGATCGCCACGGAGGGGAGCAGGTCAGCAATGGAAACGCCGCCCTCGAGCAATCGACGGTAGCCCTGGGTGCCCCAGTAGAACGGAGAAAACGGCGCCACCAGGCGAAGGGCTCCCGGCAGGGCGTTCACATCCATGAAGCTGCCTCCGGCGAAGGCCAGCAGCAGGTACAGGACCGACGAGACCACGGAGCCGCGTTTCACGTTGCCGGTGGCGCCATAGATGGCGGCGGCCGTTCCAACCACCGCCAGGACGAGGGCCAGGGAAAGCAGCAGGAAAGCGGGAACATTCACGGGTTCGCTGGCGGCAATCCCGCCGATGACGCTCAAGATGAGCAGGCTGATCATGGCCAGTGATGCGCCGAAGGCGGCCTTGGCCCGAAGCACCATCCCCGGGGTCACGGGACCCTGGATCTGACGCTGCAACGTGCCGGCTTCGCCCTCGACGAGGATGTCGCGCATGGCCAGATCTCCCACCATGAAGAGCGCGTAGACCGAGACACCGGGAAACACGAAAAGGAAGACCTGGAAGACGTTGAAGCCCGTATCCGGCGATTCGTCTTCCAGCCCGGCATCCTGGCCCAGGTTCACCGAGGAGATCTTGATGACCGGGGGGAAGAGAAACTCACCGGCGCCTTGCAGGGATTCGTACACGGCCACCGTGATGTTGGAGAAGGTGGCCAGGTCCAGGTCAGGGGCATCTTTTTGCAGAAGCGGAGCGAGGGTGTCCAGGGGTTGGCGCAGCACCCGTGAGCCGGAATCCAGGACATCGGCCAGGACGGCAGTGAGCTGCTGGGCGATCTCGGGCATGATCCCCTGGGCGGGGTTGCGGATCAGTTGGAGCGTGGTGGGATCGCCCTTGACGAGGTCTTCGGTGAAACCTCCCGGGATGCGAAGCAAGGCGGAGCCCTCACCGCGCCGGATGCGCTCGAGGCCGTCTTCGCCCACTGTCTCCACCTGGAAATACTGGGCCATCTGCTCCGAACCCAAGGCCGAGAGCAGGGCATCGCCCAGGATGCCGCCGTCGAGGTTTTCCACCAGCAGGTATACCCGTGGAGTCTCGGAAGTGCTGAAGGCCAGCCCGATGATTGCCGAAAACATGATGGGGAAGGCCAACACGAGCAGCAAGCCCAGGGGAGCGCGGGCCTTGCGCGTGAGATCCTTGCGCACCATGAGCAGGAGGGTTGGCATCAATCCCGCAGCTCCCTGCCGGTGAGGTTCAGAAAGAGACTGTTGAGGCTGGGGGGTCTGATGGAGATTCTGTCCATGGGTATTCGGGTGCCGAAGAGTTGCGAGAGAAGCTTCACCGCCCCTTCTCCCGATCCGCCCGTGGAGATGATGGCCCGCCCGGGTTCCACCGAGAGCAGGCGAAGGGACTCGCCCTGCCTGATCCCCGCCTCGATGGCGTCCACCTGGAAGCTGCCCTCGATGGTGATGATCTCTTCTTCGCCGGCCTGCCGTTTCAGTTCATCCAGGGTGCCTTCGGCCAGGATGCGGCCCTGGTCCATGATTGCGATCCTGTGGCAGAGAGACTCCGCTTCTTCCAGGTAGTGCGTGGTGTAGAGGACCGTGGTGCCAGACTCCGCCACCTGGCGGATCACCTCCAGGATGTTGGCGCGCGCCTGGGGATCGATGCCCACCGTGGGTTCGTCCAGCAGCACCACCCTGGGATCATGGACGAGCCCCAGCGCCAGGTTCAGGCGGCGTTTCATGCCTCCTGAGTAGTTTTTTACGGGATCCTTCGACCGGGCGGCAAGACCGACCCGGTCCAGGATGTGATCCATGGCCTGGCGGAGTCGAGCACCTTTCAAGCCATGGAGAGCGCCCCAGAACGCCAGGTTCTCGCGAGCCGAGAGTTCTTCGTAGAGGGCGATTTCCTGGGGGACCACCCCCAGTTGCCGCTTGACGCGGATGGGATCGACGAACATGTCGATGCCCTCGAAAAGGATACGCCCACTGTCGGGTCGGAGCACTCCCGACAACATGGAGAGAGTGGTGGTCTTGCCAGCGCCGTTGGGACCCAGCAGTCCGAATATCTCTCCGGCCCGGACCTGGAAGGAGATGCCGCCCACGGCCAGTATTTCACCGTAGCTTTTGCATAGGTTTTCTACCTGGAACATCGCGGAATCCTCCCCAGGTGCTCGCTTGTCGGAGACGGTGAAGCCACGGGCTTCTTTCGGGTACAGGTTCGGCGGAGGGGCGCATATGAACGACTGGCCATGCCCGAATCCAGCCGGGCTACCATGACATGAGACCGGGCGCCGCCGTTGCCATGCTGCCGCAGTAGCCGGTCAACTCCACGTAGGCCCGGCCCGTGGAGTGGCCATCCACGGTGCCAGCGCCTTCCCAGTAACCCATGCCAGAATAGGAAAGCTCCTGATCTTCCATGGCGGGGGTCACCACGTAGTGTTCGCCTCCCAGCTCCAGCTCCCAGCCCATGGGCCAGGTGCAGCCGGTGCTGGGGCTGGTCCAGGATGCCGTGGAGGTCACGTTCACCTGCGAAGCATCCAGTTCGGTGACGACGCAGTCTTCGTCGGAGAGGCTCGCACCCACCAGAAGGTCCGAGTCGTCGGCGTGGATCAGGTAGATCATGTACTCCCTGCCATCGTCGAGCTGCAGGGCGAACCAATCCCAACCCACCGACGTGGCGGCGTCCAACTCACCCCACTGGTGATCGAACCAGGCAGTACCTTCCACGTCGCGCAGCTCGCCGTCCACTTCCAATGTTCCAAGGGCGGACATGCGTTCACGGGAGTAGTAGTAGGTATAGCCTCCGAAATCGTAGGCCAGGTAGCCGTCGCCGTGCTGCAGCACCGGGGCCTTGGTGGCCTGGAGGTCCAGGTCAAGGGTCGAACGGTCCATCTCGCCGTGCAACCAGTCTTGCCCCCCGCCCCCCTCGGCGCTGAAGTTCCCCAGCGAGAACGAGAACCCCTCGGCGGGAGCGACGCCGTCGTAGAGGCTGAAGGCCACGTCGTATGAGAAGTCACCGGCATCGATGTCGGTGATGGCGTGGTGAACCATCAGCCCGGTCATGCCATATGCTTCCAGGATGAAGAACACGTGTTCGAAGCCGTACCAGCGGCCCTCGCCGTCCTGAAGGTGACCCGTCCAGTACCACCATTCCCAGGGGGCGTCGTGGGGGGCGTCGTCGTCGGGCAGAACGACGGCCCCTTCCGGCACCTGGTCACAGAGGTCGGAGGATGCCGCGGTGTCGCCCGTATCTGGGTGGGGAGACCCGGTATC
Source organism: Myxococcota bacterium (assembly GCA_024276675.1). Lineage (GTDB taxonomy): Bacteria > Myxococcota_A > UBA796 > UBA796 > JAFGLY01 > JAJRWT01. The sequence goes on from JAJRWT010000064.1 coordinate 53,044, forward strand.
GCCCGACTCGCCACCCGTGTCGGTGCCGGAGCCCGTCTCCGGGAGTCCGGAATCCACGGGCGTCGAGTCCGGAGGAGCGCCCGTGTCTTGCGGGATCCCCGTGTCGGGTTTTTGGGTGGAGGAACCACCACCGCTGCATGCACCCAGAAATGCAAGCGCCAGAATCAAGGAAGACATCGGATTCCCCATCGAGAGGTTTGAGGTTGGATGGAATGTACGTTCAGGGGGAAGGGTAGAGCCCGGCCTGGCGGAACTGTTCCAACACGACATCGCTGCGGTAGGGCAGGTAGTCGTCCTGGAGTCTTTCGCGTTCGGGAAGCCAGTTGTCCTGGAGGGTGTACAGGAGGAAGGGTTCGCTGCCATAGGGGCTGACGTCGCGCCGGTAGTCGCCCCATCGCGCCGATTCCGCGGCTATGGCGGGCTGGACCTGGTCGGCCAACTCCTGGAACCTCGAGAGTACGGCCTGGGCGCTGAGGGCGCCTCCCGCCGTGAAGTGCGCCTGGATGCGCTGGGCCAGGAGTACCCGGAACTGCTGGTTGTCCAGGAGTGAGCGGTACAAACTGGCAGGTGAATCCGCGGAGTCAACGGATGTGATGTCCTGGTCCAGCTCTCGGAAGATGTTCTCGGCGTCCCAACTGAAGAACATGAAACCGGCGCCGTCCCTGTGCTCCCGGGCCGCGTACCAGTTGTTGCCGGGCCAGTCGTTGTTGCCCAGAAAGAAGTTCAGGATCATGTAGTCGGCCAGGTTTTCTACATCCAGGTACTGCTGGATCCGTTGGTATGCTTCGTCGCTTGCCAGCCCGGCCCCGGCTATTTGCATCATTTTGTCCCAGGCCTTTCGGTCTCCTTCGACGGCCTCGCCCACGACCAGGACGTCCCAGTCTTCGTCCTGGCTGCCCTGGTCCAGGTAGGAGACCATGAACGAGGCGTCGGGACGTTCATGGAGTATGTAGACACCCCAGTAGAGTCCGTTCAGGTACAGGTGTACGTGCCGGCCGTGACAGGATGGCTGGCCCATGGCGAGTTGGGATTCCCTGGCGAACTGATCGCGGAGGTAGAGGGCGTTGCCTCGCTGGGAGGAGTACATGTGAATCCATGAGAGGTTGTAGCGAGCCCGAAGAACGAGGGTGTCGAAGCAGGAGACATCACCGTCGTCGAACAGGGGATAGCACATCCTGGAGGGGCCGTAGATCGACTTGAACAGCAGGCGGAAGGATTTCTTGGGGGACTTGTAGGGGTAACGGCTGGCCCCGCCGTGTATGCGAACACCGGCGTTCAACTGGTGGCTTTCACTGCCGTCCACGGGGATCCACTCCAGGGAGACGGGCCGTTCCCACTCTGGGCCTTCTTCGAGGGGCCATTCGTAGATGCCGTCGGCACCGAAGAGGTCCCAGGGGTCCATGACCAGGGACAGGCTGGGAAGTGCGGCCAGGGCACGGGGGACGAGATCCTCGTCCAGCGGATTGCCGGTGATCTCAGGGTCCATCTCGTAGTCGGCGGGAAAGCCTCCGGTGGGTTCATCCGCCCACCACCAGGTGGGGTAGTCCGGGGGGGCGCCCTGGTCCGGCACCAGTTGGGGGAAGATGAAGCTGTGGGTCACGGGGTCGGTGCATGTTCCCGGCGAGAGGCATATCGTGGCCGATACCGTGGTGGTGGTCGTGATGGAGATGGGATCGTCCGGGTGCTGGCCGCCATCCCCACGGGGATCGGTTCCGTCGGTGGTCACCAGCACCACGGCTCCGGCCAGGGGGCTGGTCACCGAGAGAGAGAAGGGTTCGTAGAAGAGACCCCTCTGGACGGAAAATACCGGGCTCGGCGAGGCCAGCCGCTCCGGGGAAAGGGCCCCGCCCTGGGAGGTGTCGGCGATGAACGGGGTGGCGGAGTCCCGGGGAGCGGGCTCTGCGCTGTCCAGGGCGGGGAGCACGGCCTGATCCGGCGAATATGGGGCGTTGGAGGGGCAACCCGGCCACAGGGGCAGCATGATGGGGACAAGAGCCCGGAGGAGGAGAGCCCGGCGGGATGGGGCCCTGGACAGGTGTGATGGCCCACGGAGTTCCGGCGCTGAACAGGGGAGGTGGAAAATACCATGAGCCCGCTCCGCCCCTGGGCGGATATATTCCTGGTTCACAGGATTCTGTCTCTTGGACAACCAGTTTTTCACGGCGACTCCCATGTATTCAATAGCATCTTTCGCGCTCCTGTTGCTCTCCTTCTCCACTGGATGGGCGTCCTCGGGCTCCAGCCCGGCCCACATGGCAGCGGCCATGGACCGACTGGAATCCAGCAGTCCCCGCCCGCTGGTGGTTCTCGTGGATCCGGTCGACGGCGTCCCGTCGCTGTTGCGTGGCTTCGAAGCCGGCCCCTGGCAGGGTGTGCCCGGCACTGTGGCCATGTCCTTCCTGGAGGACTACGGCGAAGCCCTGGGCCTGCGGCCGGAAGGAAGCTCCTGGGAGCCGGTTGCCACCAGGGGCGTTGGCGACCACTGGCTGGTTCGTCTTCGCCAGACCTACCTGGGTGTACCGGTGCTGGGGGCGCAGGTGGTGCTGAAGGTGGACCCGCGGGGCCTGGTCACCATGGTGGCGGGGAAACCGAAAATGCTCCGTGGTCATCTGCCCCCGCTCAACATTTCGGCGGAACAGGCATCCAGCATCGCCGTGGGCTCCATCTACGGCGAACCCGTGGCCGAGCCGGAGCCGGAGCTGCTGCTCAGCACCGACCCGTGGACCATTTCCCTGATCTACCAGGCGATGATCTACACCAGGAACCCGGTGCGGGCCTGGCGGGTCAGGGTGGATGCCTCCACGGGCCGGGTCCTGGACTTCACCGATACAAGGAACCTGGCCCGGGGGCAGGCATACGAACACAACCCCGTCAACTCCCAACTGGTGGACGTGGAGTTGGAAGGCCTCCCCCTGGACGCCGCGGAACTCATCGGCGACGACATCACCGTACAGAGCGTGGTGTTCGACGCCTTCGGCAACCAGGACTACCAGCACCTGGCCCAGGCCGACGAACAGTGGGACTTCTACTACGAACCCGACGACACCGACCAGATCTGTACGGATCCCTTCGTCGAGGTCAACACCTACTACCACGTCGCTTCCATCCACGACTACTTCCAGCAGGTCCATGGGCACGAGTACACGGGCCACTACGACATCCTCACCAATTACCAGGAAAGTCCCGAAGAACCCTACGACAACGCCTACTCCGCCGCCGGCTACAACGGCGGCTACATCATCGCCCTGGGCCAGGGCATCGTGGACACCGGCTACGACAGCGACGTCATCCACCACGAGTTCGGCCACTCCATCATCGACGACCTGACCGACGTGACCTCGGCCCTCTCCTACCCCCTGGGCTTCGACGAGTACGGCTTCAACGTGTCGCCGCACGCCATGAACGAGGGCATGGCGGACTACTGGTCATCCACCTTCAACGGCGACTCCCACTCGGCGGAATACTTCGGAAGCGCCTTCGGTCTCTCCTGCTTGCGCGAGCTGGACAACGACTACACCTGCCCCGAGGACATCTACGGCGAACCCCACTGGGACGGGCAGATCATAGGGGGCACGACCTGGGAGATCCACGAACTCATCGGTGCCCAGGCTGCCGATGAGCTGTTCTACGCGGCCCTGGGGCTCATGGCGCCGGCGCCTTCGTTCAAGGACATGGCCGAAGCCGTGCGCGAGGCCGCCGACGACATGTCGGACGCCGGCAGTCTCACCCTGGAGCAGTTGGACGGAATCGACCAGGTACTGGAACGTCGGGGCTGGGATCGCTGCGGGCGCTGGATCGAGATGGGCGACGGGCAGCCGGAACAGGGCACATGGCTCGGAGCCGACCTGGTTTCCGATTACCTGGGCGCCAGTGTCTGCGACCTGGGCAGGGCATTCGGCATCCTGTTTCCGCTGCCTTTCCAGTACAGCTTCACTACCCCACCCGCGTCCGAAGGCGCGCCGGAATCCCTGGAGATCCACCTGGAGCTGACCCCATACGGCGGAGGCAGCTTTGCCGACGAGGACCTTCAGTTCTCCATCTACATCCGCCGCGGCCAACCCGTCACCTTTTCCGTGGCCAACCTGAACCAATGGCTGAGCTACGACTACGCCTACAACGACGGGGTCCAGGATTTCGATCTGGCCTTCGACTTCGACGATGAACCCGACCCCCTGCTGATACCGGCCGGGGACGAGCAGCTCCCCCTGGAACCCGGTACCACGTATTACCTGGACGTGGCGGGCATGAACTGTGTGACCACCGAGTTTTCCCTCACGGCCAACCTGCTGTTGAGCGAACCCGAAGGCGATGCGGCCGAGGCATCTTCCGGGGGCTGCGGCTGCACCACGATCTCCAGCGGCGCATCCCACCGCGGGGCCGCCGTGGTCATGGTCCTGCTGCTGGGACCGGCTCTGCGGGGCCGGCGCAAGAGCAGCCGCCGGGCCCCCTGTGGCGCCCCTCCCCTGACAACCACGACCCGAGCAATCCAATGACACAGATACACCCCGACACCAATGTCCCGGTCCTGGAAGAACTGTTCATCGGTATCGCAGGGCTCATCGGTGCCGGCAAGAGCACCCTGGCCACGGCCCTGGGCCAGCACCTGGGACTGCCCGTGTATTACGAGCCCGTGCAGGAAAACGAGTACCTGGAAGACTTCTACCGCGACACACGGACCTACGCCTTCGCCACGCAGATATACCTGCTCAACCGTCGATTCCAGCAACACCAGGAGATCATCTGGCGGGGTGGCGGCGGCGTACAGGATCGCACCATCTACGAAGACTCGGTCTTCGCCAAGACCCTGGTGCAGCAAGGCCTCATGGACCAACGGGACTACCGCACCTACCTGCAGCTCTTTCGCCACATGTCCAACTTCATGTGCAGGCCCAACCTGATAGTGTTCCTGGACATATCGCCCCAGACATCCATGGAGCGGGTCAGGCAACGCAGCCGCGACGTGGAGTCCGGTATCAGCATCGAGTACCTCAGGGCACTACACAAGGAGTACCAGGCGTTCATCTCGGAGATCTCGCGGCTCATCCCCGTGATCCGCGTGTCATGGGAGCAGTACCATGACGTGGAAGAGATGGCATCGGTCATCGAGCGCGAGTACGTGAAGGGCTCCTTCGTGCGCGATGTCCAGTGGACCCCCACGCGCGCAATCTGAATCCCGACACCAGGAAGGACCAAGGTGAGCTGGATCGAAACCTACACCGGACGACGTTTCTGGCCCCTGGCCCCCGACTCCACCGAGATCGACATACGCGACATCGCCCACTCCCTGAGTCTGCTCTGTCGCTTCAACGGCCACTGCCGGGAATTCTACTCGGTGGCGGAACACTCGTGCCGGGTGTCCGCCATCGTCCCCCGCGAACACGCGCTGTGGGGACTGCTTCACGATGCAGCCGAGGCCTACATTTCGGATCTGCCCCGACCCCTGAAGGAACAGATGCCCGCCTTCAACCGCTACGAGGATCGGCTTCTGGCCGTCATCATGGAGCGCTTCGGGCTGGACATGCCCATGCCTCCGGAAGTGAAACGAGCAGACGACATCCTCTTGTCCACCGAGCTGCGTGATCTCATGCAGCCCATGAAAAACACAGCGCCACCGCCACTGGAACCCCTGGCGGAGAGGATAACCCCCATTCCCCCCCGCCATGCCGAAGACCTGTTCCTGGAGCGTTTCCGGTACTTGACGGATTCGGCAATATGACCCCATCCAAAGGCTCGAGGCGAGACCGTCCGGTCCTGGGGCTTGGGTTCATGGCACCTGAGATGCTACGCTTGACGCCTGCTCCAAGGATCCATCCTCCGAAAACGGCAACTACTTGAACGCCCATCCACAAAGGGGCTCCACACCGTGTCGATTCTTTTCATGCTTTCACTGCTGGCCAGCGCCGGGGCCCAGGACTCCGTCCTGCTATCAGCCTTCGAGGGCAGCGACCTGGTCACCCAGAGTGTCGCGGCGCGCATTCCAGTGATCCTTGCCCATGAACTGGAGGGGCGCGACGACCTGGACATCATCACCCTGGAAGACATCCACCAGGTGGGCGGATGGAGCGCCGAAATATACATGGCCAGTTGCCCAAGGGGCCAGTATCCGGGCTGCAGCCTGGTGGTGGCCCAAAGCGGTGGCGCCCACTACGCCGTCACCGGCATGGTGCGCCCCGCCGAGGCATCCGAGGCCCAGGCAGCCGACGAAAGCCAGCCTCCCGAATCCCCTGCGAAGAGGGGCGATTCCCTGGCCGTGCAGGCTTCCCCACTGCCTGAGACCACGCCCCTGATCCAGGCCGAGGTGGAGATCTACCTGCTGGATGTCACCGGAGAAAAAGACCCGGTGGACCTGGTTTTCCACTACGAGGCAAGCGACGAGGCCACCTTCACCCACGATGTGCTTTTCCTCCTGGACGAACTCATCAGCGGAGAAGTGGGCCAGGTGATCGACATCCGCAAGGAGCCTGAGCAGCCCCGTGACGACGGTGAACTGCAGGCCAGGATCAAGGAGTTGGAAGAGCTGGAACAGGAGATGGGCGTGGTGGAGAACCAGCCGGGCGGTGAACAGAGTGGTCCCTATCGCGAACACAGGGCCCGCTACTCCCTGGACCGGGTTGTCACCATGGAAGACCAACCCTGGGAAGACATGGGACTGACGCCACGCGAGTACACCCAGTGGTGGAACAGCGGTTGGGACATCATCACCTGGCGGGAGATGAACGACGGCCGGTTGGGGCGGTTCCTGCTCCGGCCGCTGCTGGGAGCCACCTTCGGCTTCTCGGCGGAGCGCTACCACGCCCGCTATGCCCTGGAGCCCCTCAAGCTCACGGTGCAGGAGGTCTACGCCGTCCAATCCCTGGAGGCCGGTTTCGGACCAAGCCTGGGGCTCTCCGGCGGCTACGGTCTGTCCTCCAGAACGGAGATGGAGTTCGCCGTCATGCTGGAAGGGGGAAGCTACGATACCGACATCGACCAGGAGATCTACCACTCCGAGGTGGACAGCATCGTGAGCGAAACCTCGTATACCAACATGCTGAAGGTCCTCCTGGGTGTTCGCTACAGTCCACTCACCGGCCTCACCTGGCGCCCCATCGCAGGCGCCGGGCTCGTCTATGCTCGGGGAACGAAGGTAACTGCCCACGTGGACCTGCCACGCCCCGAGTTGCCGGTGCTCAACGCCCCCAACCTGCTGGCCGCCAGGCTCATGGGTGGAATGGAGTCCCGGATCACCCGTTCCATGGATTTCTTTCTGCAAGTGCCGCTAGACGTGATTGTTCTGGGCGGCGCCGCGCAGGTCCACGACGAAGGCGCCCGATACCTGGAGAACAAGGAAGATCCCCCCTACGCCTTCCCCCTGGCCGCGGCGCTCCAGGCGGGTTTGCAGTTCCGGCTGGGTGCCACGCCGGCCGGCCAGCCCTACGGGCAGAAGAACACCAGCGCCGAAGACGAGCTAATGTTGGACGACTATTGAAAGTGACAGTCTGGCAGGCCCCGTGGCCGGCTGGAAGCCGGCCCCACGTGGTGCAGGATACCCACAAGGGGGCTGGAAGCCGGCCCCACGATATAGGGCTGTACGGTGCTCTGGGCACCAATTCAGGCTTGCCGTGACCTTGGCCGTCGAGAGAGCAACATGACCAGGCCCGCCAGGATGATCCCGGGTGAGCCCGCCGGGCCTCCGCCGGAGCAGCCTTCGCAACCCTGCTGCTTGCCGGCGGCGGTGTCGCCCTGCTCCGGGGAGTCGTCGCCGGAGCTGTCCCGTTCCTGGTCGGTGTCGGGGGAGGCGGGTGTGGCCGTGTCGGGCGTGGCGCTGTCCTGGGAGGAAACACAGTCGGGCGCGTTGGGTTCGCCCGGAGTGCCGTAGTCTCCGGAACCCGATGCGCCGAAATCGTAGAGATCGTCCATGGGGGTGGCGGCCCAGTCGGCGGCGGCGTTGCTGCCCCCGCTGATCTCCAGGCCGGGACAAAGGTAGGTTGACCTGCCCATCTCGTTGGGCCAGGGTGCCTCGTTGGCGTATTCCAGTTGGTCCACGGTCATGTCGCCCATCTTCAGCAAGATGGCGTCGTCCTCGAAGGATTCCAGCGCGAAGTCGTAGTAGCTGTATTCGAAGTCCACGCGAGGCAGGTTGCCGTTGCTGGCGGGATCGTCGTCCACGGCAAAGATGGCGTACCCACCAGCCGGTATCACCACGTCGCGGTCGATAACGAATCCATTGCCGGCCTGGTCGCCTATTTCCCAGAAGTTGAGGTTGAGGTCCACTCCGCCGGCGTTGTAGATCTCGAACCACTCGCCGTGCTCGGGGGTCACGACATAGGGGTCGTCCATGAACTCGGTAATGACGATGGAGCCCTCGGTCACCCAGTCCTCGTCCGCCAGGTAGTCGCAGTCGTTGTCCAGCAGATCCGCAAGCTCCGGATTTTCGGGGAAACGTTCGGGGTCGTCATCGTCGCAGTCACCGGTGCATATGTCCCAGCCGTCGGTGTCGTTGTCGTGACAACACAGGCCCTGTGGGTTCTCGGCGCCGGGGGTGCCGAAATCACCGCCACCACCGACACCGTAGGAGTAGGCGGCTTCCATGGGGGTGTCGCACCAGGCGACGGGGTCGTCGTTGATGTCGGCGTCTATGAAGGCAGAGTCCAGGAACATGGAGGTACCCGTGGGCACGGACCAGTCCTGGTAGCTCAACTGGTCGATGATGGTGCCTCCCATTCCAACACTCAGAGAATCACCGCTGTTGTTGAGATGCACCCGGTCCCAGTCGAAAACCCAGGCCACGTTCGTCAGACCGCCGTTGGTGGCGGGATCAGCGTTGGCGGCCAGGACCACGTACCCGCCCGCGGGCACCACGACGCTGGATTCCACGGAGACGCTGCCGCCGCTATCGGTGAAGCTCCAGCCCTGGATGTCGATGTCTCTGTCGGTCACGTTGCAGATCTCGAACCACTCGCCGTCCTCGTCGCTCACCGAGGCCGGGTCGGGCATCATCTCGCAGATCACCAGGTCGCCCACGGCCACGAAGTCTTCGTCAACCAGGCCGTCGCAGTCGTTGTCCAGACCGTCGTCCAGCTCCGTGGCCATGGGCCCCAGGTTCGGGTCGGTGTCGTCACAGTCGCCATCACAGGCCCCAATGCCGTCTCCGTCGAGATCGTCGCAGACCACGTCGAACAGTATGGCCAAGCCGTCGGACAGTGATTTGTCGGGTTCGCAGGAGTATTCCAGCGCTGTCTCCAGATCCCCCTGGATGCCGATGGTGGCTGCACCGCCCAGGGTGTACTCGGCGTCCGGGCCTTCCACCGATTCGTACTGAAACAAGATGGCGTTGGTGGTCTCTTCCAGGATGGCCTGGAAGGTGTAGTAGGTGTCGCTGCCGTAGTGGGGAACCTGGTTGTACTGGATCACCAGGCGCCGATCCGGAGCCGCACCCTGAACCTCCCAGTAGACGTCGTCGGCTTCGGCAGCATCGGCCTGGAGATCATCCCACATGGGCAGCGCCAGCGCGTCATCGCCTTCTCTGTTGTTGGCCGGAAGACAGTCGTTACGGTTGTAGATCTGGTTGTCGTCCCCGAACAGCAACGCGCCGTCGCCCACGGTGACCTGGCTGTAGCCCTGTCCGTAGAACCAGAACGTGAACGGCAGAGGGATTGCCACCTCGCCATCGTCGTCGATTCCCGTGGGAGTGCCGGTGGTGGATATGTCGGTCCAGTCATAGACGGGGCCGCCCGCTTCGTCGGAGTCCATGAATGTATAGCCAAAGTCGTCCGGACCTCCGCTGCGGGCATGAGCCCCTGCCGACAGCATGAGGATGGAGACCATGATCCCATGTCTCGTTCGTTTCATTGTTCAGCCCTTCCTGCTTTTTCCGTTTCGGATACCAGATCGTAGAGATCTTCGATGAACTCGCCGCGCCCCAGGAGCTGGGTGGAGTCGTAGTCCAGGTGCCAGACCACTTCCTTTTTGGGGGTTACCTCGAAGATCTCGGCAGCACTGCCCAGCAGGTGGAGGGTGTTGCCGTTTTCCAGGCGCCAGGCATCGCCGTTCGTAACGGCGTGGACACCGGGATCGTAGTTCCAGACCTCGTGGAGCAGCCTGGCCTCGTGGTCCACCTGGTACTCCCGTACCATGGTGGTGCTGCCAGAGTCGTTGCGAGCGAAGGTGGACACGAGCAGCGTACCTGTGTCGGTGTAGGAGATTCCGTGCTGCCAGGAGAACTGGGAGCCCTGGGGGTCGAAGCCGTAGCCGTTGGGCACGTCGCCTGCCCACCAGAGGCTTTCGCCCGTGGCCCGGTCCACCTCCACCACCGAGTCGTTCGTATAGAAGCTGTAAAGGAACGAGTTGGTGTCAACCACGTAGAAGAGCCCGTTGGACTCACAATGCCCGGAGCTGGGCCAGTCGTCCTGACAGCTCCACAGTACGGTCTCGTTCTTTGCTCCTGGGGCCTTTTCCACCAGCGACTCGTAGCCCCCGTGGTACTGGCTGCCCCATGCCAGGGTTCCGTCGGGAAGCTGTACGAAGGCGTGGTGCAGGCCCGGGGTGGACACCACGTCAATCTCGCCATCCAGGTAGGTGTAGTGGACCTTGGAGCCGGCTCCGTCGTCGTAGTCGGACCACGCGGTGGCCTCGTCCCACAGGATGTAGTCGCCGCTCGCAGAGACCTGGGCGAAGAGGGTCCAGTTGCGGTCGGGGGTTTCGTTGGCCCACACCGGACGCCCCTGGCGGTCTATGATGAAGGTCCAGTAGGTGCCGCCGGTCCAGCCACCGGAGTTTTGGTTGATGCTGGTGAGCAGGTAGTTGCCGCTCGGGAGCCATGCATCGGACTTGGAGACTTCCAGCGTGGGCACGGGAAGGCCATCGGGAAGGGGGCCGGTACGCATGTTTTCACCTTCAAATGCCTGGCCGCCTTCCACCACGACTCGCCAACCCACGGCTTCGTCGTAGGGAATGCCCACGAGTAGCTGCTGGTTGGTCCCGGCGCTGGCGCTCAGGGTGGGGGCCTGCATCCAGCCAGCTCCCTCGAAGCCGTATTCCACGTAGACAGTGGCCGCGGCGCTCTGCTCCCAGGACACGTAGACCATGCTGGGGACGTCGTCGTGCAGTCTCCACGACAGGTCGGTGATCTCCACATCCATGGGCTGGGTGGAAGAACCGGTGTCGCCGGTATGCTGGGCTTCCCCCGACTCGCCGGTGTGGGGAGGCGATGTGCTGTCCTGCGGGTTGCCGGTCTCCTCCGGCGCTGTGCTGCTGTCTTGCTTGGAATCGGGATCATTGCAGCCCAGCAACGGGAGCAGGAACAACAAGGCCATCCTTTGCATCGGAGACTCCATGATGGGTTTGAAAATGGCTGGAAAACCGACGGGTTCTCCGGAGAGAGAAAATAGCACCGGTAATCACCACTCCGTGTAAAAAATCCCTCGTGCAGCGCTCTGCCCTGCCTGGCGAAAAAATGGGCCGCTCCGGCGATTGGAGCCATTTCCGGCTGGGAACGCACCATGAGCCGTCGTCGCAGGTGAGCCGGGCCCAACGGCATGGAGCAGGGATGGGTGCTACGAGCCCAGGGGCCGCCAGCTCCGGTCTGTCATGAGCCGGATGGCGCCGCGCAGCAAGAGCTCCGCCGCGACGGGCAGGATTCGTGGCAGGAGCCTGAAACGCGGGTTGTGGTGGGGAGTATCGGTGGCGGAGTCGGCGTCGCCCATGCCCAGCAGCATGAAGGCACCGGGACGATGCTCCAGGTAGATGGCGAAGTCCTCTGCCCCCAGGGTCACGGGGCCGTGTTCAGCCGGCCCGGGGATTCCGGCGCACCGCGCTGCAGCGCGCAGCAACCGGGCCACCGCTGGGTGGTTGATGAGCGGCGGATTACCACCCCCCATGGTTACCTGGGCCTCCAGGCCGAATCCGGTGGCCAGGGCGTTGGACATTTCCTCCACTCGTCGCAGCAGGAGGTGGCGGGTTGCGGGATCTGCCGCTCGAATCGTGCCGAACAGCTCGGCCCTGTGGGCGATGATGTTGTGGGCGCTGCCCGCCTCCAGCCTTCCCACGGTGACCACACCTGGGCACAATGGATCCACCTCCCTGGATACCAGGCTTTGCAAGGCCACCACCAGGTGGGCCGCGCCCAGGATTGCGTCCTTTGCCTGCTGCGGCATGGCACCGTGTCCGCCCTTTCCCCGCAGAATGATCTCGAAGCGGTCGGTGGAGCCCATGACCGAAGTGTCGGGAATGACCAGGTGCCCTTCCGGCAGGCCGCTCCACAGGTGCAGACCCAGCACGCAGTCCACGTGGAGACGGTCCAATACTCCCTCGTCCACTATGCGAGAGGCGCCAGAAACCTGCTCTTCGGCAGGTTGGAAGAGGAGAACGATGCGACCCGGCAACAGCTCGCCGGCGCCCATGGCCGTCACGGCCCGGGCCAGGCCCAGGAGCGCGGCCATGTGCCCGTCGTGACCGCAGGCGTGCATACAGCCCTGGTGCGTGGAGATGGGATCGTTGGAGCCGTGTTCCTGTATGGGCAGCCCGTCCATGTCGGCCCGCAGGAGGACCGTGGGACCATCGCCGGCATGGGGGAGGGAGAGTACCAGGCCCGTGCCCGCGGTTGGGGTGGGCGAGAGTCCCATGGATCGGAGAACATCGGACAGGTAGGCGGAGGTTTCATGTTCTTGGAAGGCCAGCTCGGGGATGGCGTGCAGCGAGCGGTAGTCCTGCTCCATGGCGGCCTGCTGGGCCTGGAGGGTTGACAGCATCCTGGCTTCCAACGCCTGGACGGAAGATGTGTCGAAGGTGGATGGGGCCATGGACAGCTCCTGGAAAGGGGGGAAAGATGAAAAACAAGGGTGTCGCCCCAACTACAGTTCCCGCCCTGAAAAGGCGGACCGTGCAGCCCAGGGGACAACACGTGGTTTTTTCAGTAATGGGAGCTAAAACCTTGTACTCGTTGATCGATGTAGATACCCAGGTTTTGAATGTTCCCCGCATGCCAGAGCACCAGCAACGCGACAACAGGAGGGTACGCCCATGATCGGTTCCGCGGACAAGTGGCTCGCAGAGTACCTGAACGCCCTTTATCGGGAAAACGATACCCTGAAATCCATGATCGACACCATCAAGAAAGGCGTCCAACTGGACAGGGCCGCACGGTACTTCCATCCCTTGACCTTCAAGCCTGGCGCGGAGCTGGTGAAGCAGGGGGACGATCCCAATTTCATACTCCTTTTGCTGGAAGGCTGTGTCGAGGTCTTTACCCAGACCCGCGACATGGAGAATCGCCTGGGCGACCCGGTCAAGCTCAACGAAATGTCAGCACCCGACGTCATCGGCGAGATGGGTGTGGTCCTGAAATCACAGCGCACCGCTACCGTCAAGGCCACCACGCCAATCCGCGCCCTGGGCTTGGCTGAACACCTCTTTCCCAAGCTGCTGGGCGAGCACCCCCTCCTGGCCTGCGTCCTTCTGCGTTGGTTCGCCGAAGACGCCGTCAAGAAACTCCTGGGCACAAGGGCCCAGCGCGACGACGAGATCATCGAGGATGGAATCGTCCCAGACCCGGACGAAATCGTCTCGGTCCAGCCCATCAAGCGTCCCAGCTACAAAATCGGCAATTCCGACCGTCGCTACCGTCCCGACGACAGCGCCACGACCGCCGAGATCGAATCCCTGCTCCGCGAGATGAAGTGCTTCAACTGGAAGCCCCGGGACATCAGCACGTCGCTGGCGTCGCTCTTCCGGCTGTGCAAGGTCCGTGCTGGAAGGGGCATACTGGCCGAAGGCGAGTTCGGCAGCACGTTGCTGCTGCTCACCGACGGCAAGGCCATGATTTGCGACGATTCCGGTGGCATAGTGTATGAATGGACCGCCGGCCACCGGGATCCACGTTTCGTTCTGATGGGTGAAATGGGCTTCCTTCGCCCCGAACCCCGCACGGGTACGGTCTTCGCCAACAGCGCGTGCCAGCTCCTGGAGATCGACAGCGACAAGGTCCCGGAGTTGGTGGCCACATCTCCCAAGGTGGCGATTCTTTTGCACCTGGGCCTCCTGGGCGCGGTCTGCCGCAAGTTGTTGGACACCTCCTCCGACGTGGCCCGCCAGCTTTCGGTGGAAGAAGGCGACTGGCAACAGTGGTTCGTGGGCGACGATTTCTACATGCAGCAGCTCCCGGATTGATCTTCCGCGAAATCGGCATGTCGTTCTGATCCTGCTGGGTCTCCAGTGGGCTGTCGCACGGGCTCCTGGTTGTCCCGGGCGCGGGCTGCAGGGAGCGAAGCCCCGACGTTGCTTGGCCTCCATTGCGCAGGACTGCCCTTGTCACCATGACCTGGACTGCTTTGGAGCAGCTTACACCGACCAAAGGGCTTCAAGATCTGCTTGGCCATGTGAGCCTGGACCTGCTCCGTGTTAAGCTCCCGCCCTTCCGGATGAAACTCCGCAAGAGTTCTCGTTCGCCGCGATGATCCAGCAGGAAAGGCACCTCATCATGAAACGCGGAACGCCGTTTGGCATTCTCTCCTGGGCATTCCTGGGCCTGCTGGGCCTGGGCTCCGCCATGGCCGTCGCCGCACCGGGCGCTACCGGCGGGGCGCAGGCGCCAGGAGCATCGCTCCAACAAGGCTCTCCCCAGCAAGGTTCCCCGGAGCTGGAAGAACGGCAACCGGAGCAAAGGCGGCAGTTGACCGGCGTGGACTACTGCATGGCTTGCCATGGTTACGATGGCGCAGGTGACACCACCATCGACGACAACGGCCTTGCCCACAACATCTACGTGGATCCGGAACGCTTCGGCTCTTCCGTACACTACACCGACGATCTGAAGGACTGCCTCGGCTGCCACGTTGCGGGCTTCACCGTCTTCCCCCACGAAAACACCAGCACCAAGACCTGCCTGAACTGCCACGAAGACCATTTTCCCGAGTACGAAGCCATAAAGCTCAACCTCGAAAAGAGCGTCCACAACGACAACGACAAGGCTCATCTGGACTGCTCGGCCTGCCATTCGCCCCACGCGGTCAAGCGGGCCACCCAGGCCACACCCACTGAAAAGAACATGGCTTGCATAGACTGCCACGAGGGGCGTTTCAACGAAAGCGGCGAGAGCCTGCTGGAACGGCACTCCTGGCACCCCATGGCCAAGATCCACCTGTACAACCTGCCGTGCATCGCCTGTCACAGCCAGCCAGACGAATCCCAACCAGGGCAGCATGCCTTCAAGCATCTAATCACCAGGGATGGCGCCAGTCGCGACTGCAATGACTGCCACGAACCTTCTGGCAAGATGCCGTGGTACCTTGCCGCCATGGGGGCCCCCCCCGATCCCGATTCCTTCAAGAACATCGAAAGCAAGACCTATCTCACCGGCTCCAGCAGGAACTCCCTCCTGGACATGGCCGCCTTGCTCCTTCTGGCCGCCACCTTCCTGGGCTGTTGCGGCCACGGTTTTCTGCGCTACTTCTTCGCTCGCAGGAGGGCAGCCCAATGACCACCACCACAGGCACGGCCAACGCCACCCACGAACATACCGGGAAGGTCTACCTGGCCACCATCGTTGATCGTGCATGGCACTGGATCCACGCCCTGGGCATCGTTCTCCTGGTTCTCACGGGCATGAACATCCACTTTGCCGACACCTTCGGCGTCCTGAGCTTCGAATCAGCCGTCGAGCTGCACAACATCGTAGGAATCGTGGTGAGCTTCGACTGGGGGCTCTGGTTCTTCTACAACCTGTTCTCACTGCGCTTTCGTTTCTACCTGCCCTCCCGCGACGAGCTGCCGCCGGGCCTGCTCAAGCAGGCAATGTACTACGGCTACGGGATCTTCATGGGGCGTGAACATCCGTTTCACATCAACTCCCGGCGCAAGTTCAATCCCCTCCAGAAGCTCTCCTACCTGGGGGTCATGTTCGTGCTGGTGCCCTTCCAGATAGTCACCGGGCTCTTCCTGTACTCGATGTTCACCGGCTATTCCGTCTACGACAGCAACCTGTCCATGCTCTTCTCGCTGGTACACTACCTGGGGGCCATCATCGCGGCCTGCTTCGTCATGGCCCACGTGTACCTCACCACCACAGGCCACCAGCCCCTGAGTCTTCTCCAGTTCATGATCACGGGTTGGCACGACGACGAAGGCCCCTGAACGGGACCAGCCCCTGGCGGGCCCCAGCGGAGTAGAGATGTCATCCAGTTTCAAGGAACAGGTCGCCGCGGGAATCCCTGGCGAGATCCCACCCTACCCTCCCGAAGACCCGACGGTGAACCGCGCACCACCCCGCCCCCGGGTGCTGTCGGCTCACGAAAACGTCCTGGCGCTGAAGAACGCCCTCCGCTACTTTCCCGCCCACCTGCATGACCGACTTGCGCCCGAGTTTGCGCGGGAACTGGCCATCGACGGGCGCATCTACATGCGTCGTTTCCGCCCTTCCTACCGAATGTATGGCCGCCCCATCCGCGAATATCCTGCACGATGCAGGCAGGCGGCGGCCATCATGCTCATGATCCAGAACAACCTGGACCCAAGGGTCGCCCAGCATCCCTATGAACTGGTCACCTACGGCGGCAACGGCACCGTGTTCCAGAACTGGGCACAGTACCTGCTCACAATGCGCTACCTCTCCCAGATGAGCGACAGCCAGACGCTGGTACTCTATTCAGGGCACCCCCTGGGCCTGTTCCCTTCCTCGCCAGCCGCTCCCCGCCTGGTCCTCACCTGCGGCATGGTGGTCCCCAACTACAGCTCCAAGGCCGATTACGACCGCATGGCCGCACTGGGCGTCACATCATACGGCCAGATGACCGCCGGCAGCTTCATGTACATCGGCCCTCAGGGCATCGTACACGGCACCACCATCACCCTGCTCAACGCTGGCAGGAAATACCTGGGGCTCCCCCCTGACCGCGGCCTGGAAGGCAAGCTCTTCGTCACATCGGGCCTGGGAGGCATGAGCGGTGCCCAGGCCAAGGCGTCTGTCATTGCCGGCGCCGTGGCCATCATTGCCGAGATCAACCCCAAGGCCCTCGAGACCCGGCTTCACCAGGGCTGGCTCCAGGAGGCCGAGTCGGATCTAGACAAGGTGCTGGCTCGAACCAGGCAAGCCGTGAGCGCAGGGCAGCCCCTCTCCCTGGGGTACCTGGGCAACGTGGTGGATCTATGGGAACGCCTGGCGAGCGCCGGGTTTCCCGTTGATCTGGGCAGCGACCAGACCTCGCTGCACAATCCCTACCTGGGGGGCTACTACCCAGCGGGTATCTCCTTGGATGATGCCAACCGCATGATGGCGGTCGATCCCGCCGGCTTCAAGGAGCTGGTACAGGAATCCCTCCGGCGACAGGTGGCTGCCATCAACACCATCCACCAGCGGGGAATGGCCTTCTGGGACTATGGCAACGCCTTCCTCCTGGAAGCTTCCAGGGCCGGGGCGCCCGGCATCTTCAAGCAGGACGGCAGCTTCGCCTATCCATCATACGTCGAAGACATCATGGGTCCCATGTGCTTCGACTACGGTTTCGGCCCCTTTCGCTGGGTCTGCACTTCGGGTGATCCCGCGGACCTGGAAGTTACCGACCAGTTGGCGGGCGACATCCTCCAGGAGATGGCATCCGGGGCCGCTCCAGAAAACCGCCAACAGCTCCTGGACAACCTGCGATGGATCCGCTCCGCCGCCGGGAACAACCTGGTGGTGGGCACCCAGGCCCGTATTCTCTACGCCGATCACCAGGGGCGGATGGCGTTGGCTCGAGCCTTCAACGATGCCATTGCGGCGGGCCGCATCAGCGCGCCCGTGGTACTGGGGCGCGATCACCACGACGTCTCCGGCACCGATTCCCCCTATCGCGAAACCGCCGACATTCGCGACGGCTCCATGTACTGCGCCGACATGGCGGTCCAGAACGTCATTGGCAACAGTTTCCGCGGAGCCCATTGGGTCTCCCTGCACAACGGGGGCGGCGTGGGCTGGGGCGAGGCCATGAACGGCGGCTTCGGCATGGTATTGGATGGCACCCCACAGGCGGCCCACAGGGCTCGGCAGATGCTCTCCTGGGACGTCTCCCACGGCCTGGCCAGGCGTTCCTGGGCGCGCAATCCCGGTGCCAGGTTCTCGGTGGAAAGGGCCATGCAGGTGGAGCCCCAACTCCAGGTCACCCTGCCGGCCACGGCGGACGACGCGACGGTGGAACAGGCCGTTCAAGAAGCTTTTTCAGGGGGGCGCGAACCTGGGTAGGGCGGGACTGCCGGTTGGCACCTGCTTCGTCGTACAACTGGCCGTGGCTGGAGTGGGGCGCCAGGCAGCGGGATCCGGGAGAGGCGGGAAACCTGCCGGGGTTCATCTCCCAGCGTGACTCTCCATCATCAATTGGGTGGGTTTTCGGGAAAATCCCGGCCATTGCCCCGGCCAATTGGTATCATCTTTCGATTACGCCCATTTCTAGGCTTCTCACGGTGATCTCCTCCATGCGTCCCCACCATTTCCAGCCGCGATATTTCGTCCCGTCTTTCGCGGCGCTCGGTCTTGCCCTCCCCTTCGTATTCAAGCCCGTACATATCGACGACACCAACTTCCTGGCCCTGGCAGAAGGCGCTCGCCTGGACTTCTGGCGCCCACACTCCATCACCATCAACTGGCAGGGTACCACCCAGCGCGCCTTCGAGGTCCTGTCGAATCCACCCGGCATCGCATGGTGGTTGGCCCCTGTTCTCAACGCGCCCCAGGCGATTCGTCACCTGTGGATGCTCCTGTGGCTCCCCCTGCTGGTCTGGGGCGCCTGGCAGTTGGGTCGGCGCTTCGCCGCCGATGGTCTGGGCACCTGCCTGCTCTTGCTGACGAGCCCCATCATCGTCCTGTCCCAGCAGTCCTTGACTCCCGACCTCCCCCTGGTTGCACTGTATCTTGCCGGCATCGCTGGCTTCGTGATGGCAATGGACAAGGACCGTTACGGCTCTGCCATGGCCTGGGCGGTGTTGGCGGGGGCCACCTGCCTGTTCCGCTACAGCGGGCTCGTACTGCTCCCGCTCATCCCCCTCTACGCCCTGCTACGCCGGCAGCCACTCTGGCCGGCTGTCGGGGTGCTGCTGCCGCCCCTGCTTCTCGTGGTTCACGATCTGGCGGCCTACGGGCAGGTTCATCTTCTTGCCATGGCTGCTTTTCAGGCAGTCTCGCTGGGCTGGCATGACCTCTTCCACAAGCTGGCGGCAGGCCTTGCCATGATCGGGGGGGCGGGCCTGCTGCCATTCCTCGCGTTTTCCAGTCGGCCTGCCCGAGCCCTGGGGGGAGTCATCGGTGCCATTATTGGTGGGCTGGCGGTGTGGGTCTCCGGTGAATCCCTGTACGAAGGCATCGCGACGGTGGTCTTCTGCACGGCAGCCTGCATGCTCCTGGCTGCGGCCACGAGGCCCTTGCTCCCCAAGAAACTGCGTAGGATGTTCCTGTCCAGGGGGCGTAACGGCACAAGGCTGATGGCTCGTGACGACGCCCTGTTCATGGCCGCCTGGCTGTGGATGGGGTTGTTCTTCCTGCTGGCTCTGAGGTTCATGGCGGCTCGATATCTGGCACCGTTCCTGGCGCCCCTGGTCATCTTCTGGACCTCGCGCAGGCCCAACAGGGCTCTGCTCTACACCACGGCCCTGCTCCAGGGCTCACTGGCCCTGGCGATGGCCGTGGACGACTACCAACAAGCAGCGGCCCAAAGGGACCTGGCCCGGGAGACCGTTGAACAGGCCCACATGTTGACCTACACCTCAGACCAGGAGTACTACTTCGCGGGGCACTGGGGCTGGCAGTACGAGATGGAACGAGCCGGCTGGACTCCACTGGAGGATGGCGCCTCGTTACCCGTGGGAGCCATGCTGGCGGTGGCCGAAACCCCGTGGCCTCAACAGCCTGCCCAGGGAACCTGCCTTGACCCTCTGTGGAGGCAATGGGCTCCGGACCACTTTCCCGGTCCTCGCCTTCACACGGCAGAGGGGCTTGCCAACTACCATTCATACCTCGTAGCCGGCGATCCCCCCCAGGAAACCTATGCTCCCTGGACTCTCGCCGACGATCCCAGGGAACGAGCGACACTTTACCGGATCTGCCCGCCAGGTGATGGCCCATAGGCTTCCGGGAAAAAAGCCACGAGATGAGGCACGGGACGGGTCTTCAGGGTTTTCTTCGTGCCAGGCCGGCGAAGACCATCGCCAGCAGGCTCAACCAGGTCGCAGGGGCGGGGCCGGCTGACGAACAGCCGCAGGAAGCGGAGTCCTGCTTGGAGTCATCGCCGGTGTCGCCCGAGGCCGAGCCGCTGTCTTCCTGCTGGGCTCCCACGAGGTCGGCTTCCCAGGTGTAGGACCAATGATCGGCGTTGGTCCAGTCGTAGGATTCGCCCTGGGCGTCGTCGTCCATGGGGGAGATGACCAGGTAGACATTCCCCGAGGCAAAAGTGATGCGGCCCGTGCCGCTATTGGTTTCATCCAGGTCGAGAAGCAGGGTTTCGACTACCCGCGAGTCCTCGGTGGATACGAGTACTGCGAACCAGTCCGGGCCTTGCTCGCCGTCGAAGGTGACCTCCAACTCATCGCCGGGCTGCCCCAGGGTACTGGAGAACCGAACGTAGTTCTGCCCTAGGCTCTCGGGCTCGGTGGAGGCGTCGGAACTCTTGGAAGCCGGGAGCCAGGTGATGGAGTCTACCAGGTCTATGTTGGGGAAGAGATCCTGCTGCTCGTAGTCCATGACGGTGCTGGTGGCCATGAAGTCGACGTAGAACTGTTGGAAGTCCAGTCCCATGCCGTCGATGGCGTCGGGAAAATACAGTCCGTAGTAGGAATAGGGGTAGTTTTCTTCCGCGAAGTCCCAGGTGGATTTCACCGCTTCGGCTCCACCGAAGTGATCGTTGAGGTGAAAGCCCATGATAGCCATGCCGTACATGTGGTAGAAGATGTCTGGGTCCTGCTGGCTGGAGGCGGTCATGCCCAGTTCGGGGTTGTCGGAGTAGCCCGAAATGTAGTAGGACCAGGTGTCGTTGTCGGGATGGACCTGGTCTTCCACCCAGGTGGCGGTGGCTTCCCACCACCAGAACTCGTGTGCCCAGCTCGTGCTGAACTGGATGGCGTGATTGAATTCGTGGGCTGCCATGTCTTCGGCCCAGGTATCCCAGGAGAAGGCGCCGGTATAGGCCACTATGTATGGCACGTAGCCGTAGCTGCTGCACTGGGAAACGGAGGTGAAGGCCCCGGAATAGCTCATGTCATCGACTATGTAGGCCAGAATGGGGTAGTCATCGGAACTCAGGGGTGCGTTCCAGCCCATTTCATCGACTTCGACGTTCCAGGCGTATTCCAATGATTCCAGGAAGAACTGGGCCGTGGATTCCGAGACTCCCGCATCGTCCCATTCCACCGAGAAGTGCTCTCCCAGCAATTGTTGGTTGCCCTGCCGGCCATGGCAGGAATAGCCTGCCAGAGGCGGAGCCGGGTCGTCGGAGAGCGGCGTGTCCTGGAAGATGTCGTCTTTCCAGGGAACGAGGAGACTTGTGAGATAGGCACGTTCGGCGGGGTCGAAGAGCGCCTGGTTCTGGTGAAGCTCCATGACCAGGGGGGTCAGACAATCGCGTCCCCGGGAATACCGGGAGTCCCGGATTGAGTGATCCGGTGACAACCTGGCGTCGATGGCCCGGAGGAGCGACTGCTTCAGAAGTTGCTCCCGAGTCGGGTTATCAGCGAGGGAGGGTCGGGTACCCGCCAGTATGACGAGAAGCGTGAGGTAGAACAAGGAATCTCCTGACCGGGGCTGACGGTGCGAAAAGGACATGAGCCCATCAGTATAGCAGGAAGATCTTCCACCTGCCGCGTTGTGCGGCCAGGCTGGGCGAGAACACTGCTCAAACCCTCATGCGGATGCCCCCCGGGTATGCGGCCTCCGGGGGGGCGTAGGCCGGAGCCATCATGTCGAATGGACGGGGATCCTATAGCGTAAGGTTGGCGCGCGGGTTTTCGGCGTAGAACCGGTCAAGCTCCCTGGCCAGGCGCCGGGTGTCGTCGTCGATGGCAGTGGGCGTGGCGGGGCGAAGCACCAGGTACATGTGCCCCCTGCTCCCGTCGCGCCTGGGGACGCCCTTGTTGCGAAGGCGCATGCGTTGGCCGTTGGCGGCGCCGGCTGGAATCTTGACCTTCACCCGGCCATCGGGCGTCGGGACCTGCACGGTGGCCCCCGACACCGCCTCGGAGATGGTGATGGGCAGGTCCATCTCCAGGTCATCGCCATTGCGGC
Source organism: Myxococcota bacterium (assembly GCA_024276675.1). GTDB lineage: Bacteria > Myxococcota_A > UBA796 > UBA796 > JAFGLY01 > JAJRWT01. The sequence continues at coordinate 75,257 of JAJRWT010000064.1, forward strand.
GAAGCAGCGGGTGGGGGCTCACATTGACCGTGAGGAGGAGGTTGCCCGGTGGGCCTCCATGCTGCCCTTCGCCTCCCTGGCCCCGGAGACGGATGGTCTGGCCGTCGGATACACCGGGTGGAATGCGTACCTTCAGGTGCCTTTCCTCCATGACTCTGCCGCTACCCGCGCAGCGGGGACATTCCTTTGTGAACGTGCTGCCGCTGCCCGCGCAGGTTTCACAGAGGATGGCCAGCCGGTTGACGCTCCGTCGCCCCGTTCCTTTGCAGGTGGGGCAGGTCTGCCTGCCGCTGCCTCCACTCCCTCCACAGGCCTTGCAGCTTTCGGGGCGCTTCATGACCAACAGGACTTCGCTTCCCTTGACGGCAGACAGCAGGTCCACCTGGGTCTGAGCTTCCACGTCGGGTCCGGGTCTGGGGCCGCGGCCACGACGAGGGCCGCGCCCGGCATTGCTGAACATGGAACCGAGCAGGTCGTCCAGGTTGATGGACTCGAAACCTCCGCCGGAGAAAGGGTTGTGATGGACTGAAGGTCCGGCCCTGCCCCCGAAACCCTTGAAGGAGCGCCAGCGACGGGCTTGTTCGGGATCGAAGCCCGTGTGCAGGGAGGCTTCTCCGAATTCGTCGTACCAGCTTCGTTTCTGTTCATCGGAGAGCACTTCGTAGGCCGCGTTGATTTACTTGAAACGGGTTTCGGCGTCGGGGCTTTTGCTCACGTCGGGGTGGTATTTCCGAGCCAGCTTTTTGAAGGCTTTTCTTATGCTTGCCTGGTCGGCGTCCTTTCCCACACCAAGTACATCGTATAGATTACGCATGTCCAAAATCCTCCGGAATCCTCCCGGACAAACCTATTCGCGAAGAGCTGGCCGAAAAGGGCACACTGATTCAACAGGGCGCTGCTGGGACACAGCCAGGACGAACTCCCGCCTGTCGCGAGTCTTTACCCGGTCCACACTGGTTTTCAAAATGTCTGCCTACTTTTCAAGGGTCCATGGTAACCGCGTTGGCAGGTCCAACAACAAGCTCGTTGGCGGGTGCCGGCAGGATCGGGTTTCTGCCGCCATGATCTCCGGAGCTGCCCGCTTTTTTCCTTGTGCTTCTTTCCTGCTCCTGGCCTTTGTGCTCTGCGCGGTGCCGGTGGCAATGGCCGATGGCTGGCCCGATCTCTCGTCGCCCCGGCCCACGACCGCCGCACATCGGGAAGATGCCGCTGTCGTGGTGGGACTGGAGGCATACACGTTCCTGCCTCCGGTACAAGGCGCGGTCACCAGTGCGCAACGATGGGCCGCCCACCTGGTCCAGTCCCGCGGTGTTCCCAGGGACCGCGTGTTTCTACTGGAAGACACCCGGGCCACCGCTTCAGCCATCGCCAACTCCGTTGCCGACGCCGCTCTCGAGGTAGGGAGCGGGGCCACGCTCTGGTTCGTGTTCGTCGGCCACGGGGCCATCGCCCCCGACGGCAACGACGGCATCCTTCTCGGCATCGACGCCAGCCAGTCACAATCCGCGCTCAGCCGCCAGGGGCTTTCCCTGGGCGCGCTCCTGAAGATCCTCGACATGGGCGCCCAGGCCCACACCCTGGTGGTGCTGGACACATCATTCGATTCCCTGGGCCCCTCGGGTGGTCCCCAGGATGTGTTTTCGGCATCATCGTCGGGCAAGCCATCATCGTCGGACAGTTCGACAGATGTATTGCCGGGCACGCTGGCCCGTACCATCTCCACGCGTCTCGATGAGCGCGGCACGGTCTTCATGCCGGTCCAGGCTCTGTCTCCACCGCCAACCCTGCCCGGATTGGACCTGCCCGTTTTCAGCTACCTTCTACTGGGCGGCATGCGCGGCTGGGCTGACCAGGACACAGACGGGCGGGTACTACCCGCTGAACTGGCCGACTTCGTCAACAACACCCTGGAGCTGGTTCTGGGTCCCCAGGCACCCGGCCTGAGCGTGCTGGGGAACCGAGATACCCCCGCCACAACCTTTGGACGGGAACCCGCTCCCGAGTTTCCAGCGATAGTCGTGGATGCCATCAGGCAGCGGATCCTCGACACGGAGATCGCCCTGGATGAACTCCAGGAACGGTTGCTGGCCAAGGCCGAAAACGACTGGCAGAGGCTCCAACCCCTCCTTCGGGACGGCATCGGAGAGCCGCACCTGGAAGCCTACCTCTCCCGCTACAACCCCGCCATCGTCACCTGGAATCACATCCGCCGCTGGGTGCAGGTTCCCCACATGGAGCAGGCCCGGCAGATGCTCGGCATGGACCAACCGGGCGCTCCCGACGCTGCACCGGCTCGCCAACAGGCCAGGCACACCCAGCTCACCGAGGACCTGCGGCGATTGTCCAAGCGCAACGCATGGAAGGGCGTGGAGCGAGCCTACAACGACATCGTGGCCCTGGGCGAGTTCGGCGTTCAGCCCAGCCAGGAGGACCACCTGCTGGGTGCCCAGGCGGCCAGGGCCCTGGGGCACACTTCCGGCGTCCATGATCGGCTGCTGGCTGCCCTGGCCATCCTTCCCACTCCAGAGATCATAGCCTGGCTCAACGACATCGAAATATCGTACGGCAAGGTCAGGCTGGAGGGTACATCCGGATCACAGCCCAGGTTGGACCCATGGGTCATGCCATTTGCGCCCGACCAGCGTGCCTGCATCCAGTATGCAGCCGGCGAGTTGGCCGAAACCGGCGGCTTTCAGGGCTACCTTCCCTGGGGCTGGTACCATTTCGGAGAGTATTTCCGCCTGCTGCCCCCCGGCGACCAGAGCCTCGAGATCACCTGGGGGAAACCCCGCCGATAGCCTGGGAGCCGTCGGGAAAAATGGCCTCACCAGTGGGGCTGAGGCCAGCCCTTTGAGGCATTTTCAGAAAGAGGGTGTGGCCTTCTTCTGCAATATGAAGAGCCATGCCATTCAGAAATCCGCCAGCAAAGACTCCATGGAATCGCGATCCACCAGTTCTATGCAGTGTTTTTCGACGGTGATTACGCCTTTCTTGCGGAGGCTGGCCAGGGCGCGGGAAAAGCTCTCGGGCTGGAGACCCAGGAAGCAGGCCACGTCTTTCTTGGCCGCGGGCAGGACGACGCTGTCGCCCTGGGTATGGGCCAACCCCAAGAGATAGCTGGCGACTCGGGTCACCGATGATTTTTGCCCGTGAGCGGCCAGGGAGTTGGTCAATTCCCGGAGGCGAGCCATGGCGGCTCCCAACATGCGCATGGCCAGCTCCTGGTCCGTCTTGAAGAGAGCCACGAGGGCCCGGCGAGGGATGACCACTACTGTGCAGTGTTCGGAGCAGGCTGCGCTTGCGGGGAAGCGCTTGCCCGTGAGCACCGCCACTTCCGCCACCATGGATGGTGCCTGCAGCAGGTGGATGACCTTTTCTCGCCCATCCGGCACCCTCCGGTAGACGCGCACCGCTCCGTTGACCAGGCAGTTCATGGCGTCGGCCGGCCTGCCCTGGTGGAAGAGATAATCGCCACGCTCGTAGAGGCGCAGCATGGCCTGCCCGGCCAATTCGTCGAGATGCTGGGCGCTCAACCCTTCAAACACTGGAAGCCGTGAGAGGTGGCGGGTGATGACGCCCGGTCTGGGTTGCAGGGTCTTCATGACGACCTAGAAAAAAGAAAGTGGAATGGACAAGAAAAAAATGGAAAGGAACGCGCCGTTCGGCGGACCGCGTTCACCTTCAGTGAATAATTCCCGCGGAAGTTTCTGGCCATCCCGGGTATTACCCGGTGGCTCGTGCCCTCCCCTGCAATTGGAACCCTTGTGCTGGTCCGGCCGTGGTACACTCGTGGTGTACCGCGAACCCTTCCACAGATGGCAGGTATTTCGCAGGCTGTCTTCACCGGAAACACAGGTTCCATATCATGTTCAGGTTTGCATTAATCGTCGGTCTCCTGCCTCTGCTCTGCTCATGCAAGGGTGGCTACGAAGCCGACTGCAACGACGGCGTCGACAACGACGGCGACGGCCTGGTGGACTGCGACGACGCCGATTGCACGGCAGAATCCACCTGCTTGGGCGATGGCACAGACAGCGTCGATACGGGGGAAGGCCTGGATGCGGACGGTGACGGCTACCTTTCAGATGTGTGGGGTGGAAGCGACTGTGATGACTCCAATCCCGAAATAAATCCCGGCGCCACCGAGATCTGCAATGAACTGGACGACGACTGTGATGGTCTGGTGGACGACGAAGACCCCGATCTTGAGGGTGGGCAGACCTGGTTTTTCGACAATGATAGCGATGGTTACGGTCGTTCCGAGGAATCCATCCTGCGATGCGTGGCTCCGGACGGCTACTCGGACGTTGGCGGAGACTGCGACGATTACGACGTACTGGTAAACCCCGGAGTCTTCGAGATTTGCGGGGATGGTGTCGACGCTGACTGCGACGGCGGGGACGACGACTGCCGCATCAGCGGAGACATGGCTCTGGAGCTGTCGGACTCCGTCATGCTGGGCGAGGCGGTCTCGGACATGGCAGGTAGCTTCGTCGCCGGAGTTGGCGACATGAACGGCGACGGCTTCGACGACATGCTGGCTGGCGCTCCCGGGCAGGATTCGAGCGGCCAACAGGCGGGAGCGGCCTACCTGCTGTTGGGGCCGGCCACCACCAGCGCCGACCTCTCCACGGCCCATGCCAGGCTCCTGGGCCAGGCGGCCGGCGACGAGGCGGGCATCTCGCTGGACGGAGCCGGCGACGTTGGGGGCGACGGTTTCCTGGACCTTGTGCTGGGAGCCAGCGGGGAATCCACCACCGGAGAGCAGTCTGGAGCGGCCTACCTGGTGGCGGGGCCGGTGACCGGCGAGCTGGGCCTGGCCTCCGCGGATGCCAGGCTGCTGGGCGAAGAGCCCGGTGACCACCTGGGTATCTCCGTGGCGGGCGCCGGCGACGTCAACGGTGATGGCCGCGCGGACCTGTTGTTGGGGGCCAACCAGAACAGCTCCGGCGGCCACTATTCCGGGGTGGCCTACCTGGTGCTGGGCCCGGTGGAGGGGGATCGGGAGCTTTCCAGGGCCGACGCCAGCTTTGCCGGCGAGAACTCCGAAGATCATGCTGGAATATCAGTGGCGGGCGCCGGTGACTTGAACGGCGATGGCTTCGCCGACCTGCTGGTGGGTGCCAGGGGTGAGTCCGCCAACGGCTCCGGGGCTGGCGCGGCATACCTGGTGCTGGGACCCGTCGAGGGTCAGGTGGATCTTTCAGATGCACATGCAAAAATGATGGGGGAGCATCCCGGCGACGGGGCTGGCCAGTCGGTGGCGGGCGCCGGCGACGTGAACGGTGACGGGCTCGCGGATCTGCTCATCGGCGCGCCACGGGGGCAGTCCAATGGAATCGACGCTGGCGTCGCCTACCTGGTGATGGGACCGGTTACCGGGGAGTGGAACCTCTCCATGGCCGATACCAAGTTCGCCGGCGAGGCCTCCGGAGACTCCGCCGGCTACTCGGTGGCCGGAGCCGGCGACGTGAACGGTGATGGCCATGGCGATCTGTTGGTGGGAGCCACCGATGAATCTTCCGGGAGTCCTTCTGCCGGTGTGGTCTACCTGGTGCTGGGGTCGGTGCTGGGACAGGTGGATCTCTCGGATGCCGACGCCCGGATGTACGGCGAATCCGCATACCAGTACGCGGGCTGCTCGGTTGCGGGAGCCGGCGATGTGGACAACGACGGCTACGACGACATTATGATTGGCGCCAACTCGCAGGAGCCCGCCACCGGGGAGGCCGGCACGGTGTACTTGCTGCTGGGTGGTCTGTAGCAGGCTGGTTTCCCGCTGCTCTGTCACACAGGCAACACCGGGTTGCCACAGGAATGGGCTGGATTTCTGCTGCTGCCAGGTGGCAAGGAGCGCGTTATGTCCGACTCATGCGGGAGATGAGCAAGACCCAGACCGGCACGGGGCGGCACCGGAAGGCAGGGGCAGTTCTTGAACCGATGGTTCCAGGAGCGCTTCCACCCCGGGGAGGAAGCCCTTGATTCACAGATCCCGGGCAAGATCCCGGATATACCGTGTAAAGCGTGTGGCTGCCTACGGAATTGCCCTTCTGCTGTTGGGCTACACGGTTCTCTTCGCTGTTTCCCTCTACGTGGTCCCCGATGCCCAGCACGTGGACGTGGCGAATCCCAAGGAACAGCTCTATTACGACTCCACCCACGTTGTGACCTACGACATTTTCCGACTGCTGCGCTCGTCCGCCCCCAAGTTGATCGTGCTGGGGGCATCCAACGCCGAGATGGGCTTCCGGCCAACGGAGCTGGAAGCCCTGTACCCGGGCTACGAAGTGGCCTGTGTCTGCATCGGGGGCCAGAACATCTCCGACATACGGGGCACCCTGTCTTTGCTGTTGGGAATACTGCCCCGGGATGTAGTTCGTAAATCCGCGTTCATAGCGGGTATATGTGAAGGCCTCTTTCAAGAGCAGCATCATCCGCTTGGCGACATCGGCTCGATACTCGGCAAGTCCTTCGCCTTTCGCCTGAAGGACGGCGAGCCCCAACCGCTTCTTTCACCCTCCAGGATGGATCTGCTGGTTCGCGCGTTGCGCCCGGCCTTCTTCGTGCAGTACCTGCATCGCAAACACAGAAGCAAGCGTTACAGCTCCGACCTGAACAAGTACAGCCAACCGTTGTCCGACGAAGAAAAACAGTTTCTCTACGACACCCACAACATGGGCAACCCCGAACCCAACATCGAGGCGTGGTCCCGAGACCTTGTTGCAATGAGCCAGATGATCGGCCAGTACGGGGCGGAGCTGGTGTTCGTGGACCTGCCGATCCCCGACTGGCACAAGGAGCGTTCCCTGCGGCACAGGGAATACCAGCAGCACCTGGACGAGCTGCTGGGGCCGGCCTTGAATCCTCCCCGGGTGCAGTACGTGAGCCTGCTGGACATAGAATGGCTGTCCCGTGACGAAAACTTCGTGGACGACATCCATCCCCAGAACGAGGTCACCAGGGATTGGAGCCGGGCGCTTCGGGAACGTTGGGTTCCCGGTGGTTGAGATGCACCGGAATTTCTATGCCCATTGGCTCCAGACCCGGTGTCTTGGCTCCCAGTCTCCGGATCTCGTGTGCAGGAACCGTGGGGAGCTGGAGCCACATTTGATTCGATGCCCCGCGGGGACCTGGGAGCCCGGCAAAGACCCGCGTGTTGCGCGCCAACAGCAGCACTTCCAGGGTCGCCTGTGCGAACTCTGAAGCCTGCTCCGCGGTCAGGATGGACTGGTCTTGGAGAACGGTCGCCCTCGCGAGCGCGGCCCCGGATGGTGAGCTGCTCCTGCCGGCGGCGCAGGAATCGAATTCGCCGTGGAGAGTGGAAGGGGGCTGGCGGGCGTCTTCCGCACGGTGGGGGTCACCCGCTGGTCTACCCGCTTCAACCGGCCAACGGGTTCGCTGGAAGGCGCTTCCGTGGATCCTGTGGATCTCGCCCGGAAGCGCTGGTGGATCTCGAAGGCGAAGTTGTCCAATGCTTCGGTCTCCAGGGGATCTCCATTCAAGGAGAGACAGAGCGAGGGCAGGCCCTCGCGTTCCTTCGCGTGGAAGAGATGGGCCTCCGCTATCTTGCTGGGCATGCACTCCAGGGGCCCCACGCTCACCACACCGTCTATCAGACCTTCTCGCCACTCGAAGACCGGACCGCCGATGGTCAGCGCCGCTTCGCCACGCAGGTCGTCGCGGAGGTAGGAGCTGGCCGCCCGAAGGCTGTCGGGGACCGTGGTGCGCCGCGGCCAATCGAGGTTCCGGGCCATGGCTCCGTAGAGGCGTCTCCGAACGCCGTCCTGCACCCTGCCTCGCAGAAACCTTACCGGGTTGTCCGTGAAGCGATCCGGGCCATACAGGTACTCCACGTACTCCAGCCATTCGTTGAAGGGTGCGAAACGCACTTTGATGCCCCGTTGTTCCAGCTTGTCCACCATGAACCCGTTGGCAAAGGGATCGCATCGCACGTAGATCTCACCCACCAGGAGCGCCGTGGGCATGTCCCGCTCTTGCCTGTTGGCACGGAACTCCCGCGCCGCCCTTTCCAGGAGCCGGGGAATGCCGAATAGGCGCCCCCCTGCCACCTGGTATGCCAGCATGGGAAGTGAGAGATCTCTGCCTGCCGCGTTTTCCAGGAGTTGGAGAAGCTGACTGGTATAGCGGTCATGGATCTCCTGGGCCACGGCGGGGTGCAATTCCCGGGGACGCACATCGTACAGCGCCTCCAACAACAAGTCCATGGCCATGAAACCGGAGAAGAGCAGCAGCGCGAAGGCGGGAGGAGCTTCCCGGAAGTAGTCGTTGTCGGAGGGAGACCAGACTTTGACCCGTCCCTGGAGCCCAAGGCGCTCCAGGATGATCTTGTGCAGGAGGTTGTATGCTCCGAACCTGCATGGCCCGTTGGCTCGGGCCATGACCAGGGTAAAGGCGGCTTGCGGATCCGGCTCCCTTTCCAGGCGCTGGAGCAGGCTCCCCAGCGTGATGGTCATGGGTACGCATTCCTTGCCCGAGGTGTGGCGCCTGCCCAGCCGAAGGGCTTCCGTGTCGGGGATGGGCATGGTCTCGGCTCGGATTCCGATCCCGCGCATGCAGGCCGCCATGGCTTCGGCGCCCTGGCCCATTCTGGGAATGAGCATGAGCCTGTGGTCACTCTTGACCTGGGGGAGGCTGGTCTGATCCTTTTCGACGTCGAGAAAAGAGCTGGGTTGGCTGCCCCGCCCCTGGCGTTGCAGGTCCTCCCGTGCACAGTAGAGGAATGCCTCCACGCGGGTACGCGTGCCGGCGTCTCCCGAGTGGCCGTCCGTCTCGATGATGGAGTAGGGGCGGCCATTCATGATGTAGGAGTAGAAGTGCAGGTTGAAACTGTCTGGACCGCATGCGTAGTTGCTGCACCACAGGCTGTAGATTCCGGGCGTGCGACGCACGCGATGCGCCACCCTCAGGTTGCGTTGGCCGTAGCCCCAGTACATTCGTTGGAAAACCGGCGGCCTCCCGGGGCCCCCGCTGTCGTCCACGGGATAGCAATCCACCGGGATGGCCATGGCGCCCTGTTCCCGGAGAATGTTGGGAACGTTGGAGTTCAGGACGTTGTTGTAGATGGTGTATGACCTGCCGTGGACCACTACCGGCACGATGGACTTTGCCCTGGCGAAATCCAGGGCTCGCCGGCCCATCCTGGTGAGCGCGGAGTCGAACGCCTCTTGCACCAGAATCGCCTCGTTGAATGCTTCCAGCCACTCCCTGCCTTCCACGCCCAGCGCGCGGGCAAGGCCGAGGCAGCTCTGGCGAAACTCCGCTGAACGCAGGTTTCCCGGGCCGAAATCCATGATGGGCGAGATCACGCGGGGTCTGATCTTGCCCAGATCCCCGGTGAGCAGATCCGCGCTGGCCTGTGCTATGGGGCAGATGACCGCGTGGGGCTCCGTGCCAACGCGGGGGAGCGTGCGGAGCATGGGCAAAAACAGGAACTCCACGGGAGCGGAGGCCAACTCGGCCACGATGCCGTGGTAGAGCTGCATGGGGGCGCAATAGGGGACATTGGCCTCTTCGATGCCGCGCTTCAGCGCACGTGTACCCGCGTTGGACAGTACCACGGGGTCGAAACCGAGCCGGCGGATGAAGGTGGCGAAGAATGGAAACAATCCCTTGAGCAGGAACTCGTCGGTCATGCCCACGCGGGGCCGCCCCCTCGGGGTCGTCACCTCCTGGCGGAATCGGCTCGTGCGCTCCAGCCGCTCCCGGAAGGGATCCGGCGCACGATCCGGGAGCTTCTCCCTGCCCGTTCCACGGTCGTGCAGGGAACAGCCTCCACCCCAGGTGAAACGGGCTCTCTGCTCATCGACCACGGTGCTGATCCTGTTGATGCGGCACCTGTTGCCGGCGCCGCCGCAGCCCTTGGTGGACCTGCACACGAAGATATCCCGGGCCTCCACGCGGGCCTCCAGAAAACGCCGTGGTTCCATGGGGCTGGCCTGGTCCAGGTCGAGGTTTTCCAGGGTGAGCAAGGCGATGCCAAGCGCCCCCGTGATGCCCGGATCCGGAGGCACTACCACTTCGCTTTCCGTCTGGCGAGCCACCGCGGCAGCAAGGGCCGTGGACGAAAAGGGCATGCCCTGGCAGAAGATCACCTCCCCCACCGAGCGGCTGCCCTTGACCCGGTTCAGGTAGTTCTGGATCACCGAGTCGAAGATACCCGCTACGATCTCCGCCTGTGGTACACCCATGGCGACCGCATCGTCTATGACCTCGGCCATGAACACGGAGCAGTGCTGCCCCAGCGAGACACCCGCGGGAGCCCGTAGAGCTTCCCTGCCCATGGCCGTAACATCCTCGATGGTGGCGAAGCGACGCCCCTGCTCTTCGATGAACGACCCGGTGCCCGCGCTGCATGCTTCGTTCATTGCCGCGTCCACCACCCTGCCGTCCGCCAGTCGGATGTACTTGGCGTCCTGGCCGCCGATCTCGAATATGGTATCGACGCGGGGATCGTATTGCAGGGCGCCCCGGGCGTGGGCCGCTATCTCGTTGAGCACGTAAACCGAAGCAGGGCCATAACAACAGGATGCCAGGGAGCCTACTATCTCGCGACCGCTGCCCGTGGCACCCATGGCCAGCACTGGAGCAACGCCCCAGGGACTGTCCAGGAACAGGGCCATGAGCTTCTGGGCTGCCCCAACGGGATCTCCCAGGGTCTGCACGTAGTCCTTCCAGACGGGTTCGGCGCTTTGGGCGTCGATGGCCACGGCCTTGGAACCCGTGGAGCCGATGTCGAAGCCCAGCAGGAGTGGGCGCGGTTTTCCAGGGGTCGGTCCCAGGGGAAGCGGCCTGGGCTTCATGCGCCTGACGTTGTTCCGCTGGGCCGCCAGCGGTGGAAGTCTCTCCAGGGCGTTTTCCTTCCTGGCCTTGAGCAGACGGCGCAGCGGAGCTGGGGGCCGAGGCTGCAAGGATGCAACCACGGCAGCGCCCATGGCTTCGATGAAAAGGGACTGCTCCAGGTCCATCTCGGCCAGTTCCATTCCGTTGTTCCGGAGGAACTCCCGAAAGTGCCGCCGGATGCGCGGTGAACGTGACACCCCCCCCAGCAAGAGCGTCCTGGGCGGGCTGGAACGTGGCTTGATCAGGACTTGCACGTTTTCGGCGACTGCATCGAAGAGCCCCGCCAGGATACGGGGCTTGCTCTCACCCACGTTGGCCAGGTGGGTCATGTCGGTCTTCAGGATCACCGGACAACGCCCCGACAGGGGGGCGGGTTCAGTGATGGACTCGCAGATTTTACTGGCTTCCTCGATGGTGAGGTTGAAACGTTCGACCAGTTGTCGCAGGAAGTTGCCCGTTCCCTGGGAGCATCGCGAGTTTTCCCGGAAGACCTGTACGCCGTTGTCGCGAAGTTCCAGGACCGAGAAACCGTGACTCCCGATGGATACCAGCGTGGCGGTTTGCCGTGATTCCTCGGCGTTGAAGAAGCGAAAACCGTGCGCCAGAGCCTGCTGGGTCGGCACCCGGGGTAGATCCATGGAACGGGCGAGCCTTCCGCAGACCGCGGCTCCGGTCACTCCCTCCCAGCTCCAGGACTGCAAGGCATCCAACAGGCGTTGGGCAGGCTGCTTGTGATGTTCCAGCATCTCGCCGCGGACCCACTCGAGGCCCTGCCCGTCGCTGGACAGCTCCACGATCTTGATGGTCTCGGCCCCCATGTCCACGCCGATGAAACGCTGTGGCATCTCTCGCTCCCGGTACAGGCAACGCTCTATCCAAACAGGTAGACTGACGTGTCAGTCTGATATCGTGAACCAATAGACTGACACTCCAGTCCAGTCAAGTCTTCCGGAGTCGAATTCCAGACGAAAGTACTCTCGCTGCTTGGCGTGAGGGGGTCGGTGTGCTCTCCGGAGTTGGGCTACAGGCCGCTGGTCTGGGCGCAGAGCAGACCTCGGCAACTGAAGTCGATGAGTTCCTGGGCCAGGTCTTCCAGGTCAAGACTTTGAAGGTCCTTGCGCACCAGGAGCGAGAGCATGACTTCGCGGAGGGAACCCACCACGCAGCGTGAGACCACCCGCGTATCACAGCGCCGCACCAACCCCATGGCGATGCCAGTTTCCAGGGAACGCCGGGTGAGGTCGAACATCTTCTGGTGAAAGGCCGCCAGCTTGCCATCCAGTTCTTCGTCCAGGCCCACGGCTTCCCACAGCAGAATACGCAGGAGTTCGGGCTTGGAGTTGAGCTGGGAGAGTATCCAGACGACGTTGTCTTTCAACTGGCGCATGGGCGGGGGAGCCCCTGGAGAGACGTCTATGCGCTCGATGCCGGCGGCCATGTCTTCGATGATGCTGTCCAGGAGTTCGTCGAAGACGGCTCGTTTCGAGGTGAAGTAGAGGTAGAACGTGCCCCTGGCCACCGAGGCCTCGGTGATGATGTCGCTCACCGAGGCGGAATGGTAGCCCTTTTCGGCGAAGACGTGCCTGGCTGATTCCAGGAGTTGCCTTCGGCGTTCCTGGCGCTGTTTCCGGGCCTGTGCAGTTCTGCTGTAGTTCACGCTGATCTCCCGTCTCTGGGCTCGCGGGTCGTGTACAGGCTTGAATTTGGATGAGATGGAAGCGCCTGGCCGTCGGGCATGGAGCCAGGTATGGTCAGGTATGGTCAGGTATGGAGAAGCTCTTGCTAGCGTGAGATCCATCCGAATCATGCCGGGCGCCTGCGCAGGCGGGCTGGACGGGCCGGATGCCGGAGTTTCCGCACATGTGACCATCGGGATAACCTGCCCCGGTCGTGAGGCTACTCTCCAATGGTGACAAATGCCTGTGACAGTGTCCATTCTGTAGTGCGGGGGCCCTGGTGCGGTGGCCCCCGTGGGCGATGGGCTGATCAGAAACCTGAAACCGATTTTCCAGGCTGGCCGTCCTTGTGACCGAAGCTGGTGTTAACATTCTGTGTCATGGAGAGCAGGAAAGGCAAGACCATCACGGGCCTCCTGTTGGGCCTGTCCGTGCCGGGCGCCCTGCTGGTATTCTTGCCAGCTTGTCGGGTATCTGTTCAAGGCGACACCGGGCCTGCCATGGACTCTGTACCGGATTCCTTCGGCGTGGCCAACCACGAATCCAGCGACACCGGACCCGGCGAAACCGGGCTCCCACGGGAAAGCGCCTCACCACGGGACACGGCGCAAGCCTGTGATACCGGCGACCTGCCCGGCTCCGTCTACGCCGACTGCGTGGTGACCCTCGACTACGACTACCTGCTGGACGGAAGCAGCGACGAGCGCATCATCACCACCTACGATTCCAGCGGTTACAAGCTGCTTCGTGAGTACGACATAGATGGAAACGGCACGGTGGATGCCTGGTACTCGTATGCCTGGAGCGATGACCTGCTGGTGGACATCCTCCACGACGAAGACGCCGATGATATTGTCGATGAAACCTGGCATTACACCTGGGCAGGGGAGCTGCTGCAATCAGAGGAACACGACCAGGACGCCGACGGCGTTACCGACTCTGTAACCAACTGGGAATACGACTCCGACGATCGGGAAAGCCAGGCCACCGTAGACGACGGTCCCGACGGTGTCATCGACGAGATCTGGACCTGGGGGTGGACTATTTCCGAAACCGGGACCCAGGAGCAGATCCTCTACGATACCGACGCTGACGGCAGCACCGATGTTATCTCCACGTATGTCTACGACTCGGACGGCCGTCTGTTGGTGGAAGAGTACGACGCCGACGCCGACGGCACGGCCAACCTGGTCGAGTACACATCATGGGACGAAGCTGGCCGGCGACTCGCACTGGACGTGGACTACGACGGTGATGGCACCGACGAAGTCCGCTACTCCTTCTTCTACGACTGCCTGGACCGCACCGACTACTGGGAGTTGGACTGGTACGTGGACGGCTCGGTGGACGGTCTGGGACGGTACAGCTACGAATGTGACTGGACAAAATCAGCAGGGACGAGCTTTTCACCCCGCTTGTTCCGGGCATGGCTTCCCGATCCCGTTACGGAAACTAGCCCCTTCCATCCTCTGGGCGTATTCGGCGCCTGCAAACCATGATCGGAACGGGAAATGACGAAGTCCCGAATCCTGTACACGGCCATGGGCCTCCTGGCCCTGCTCGTCCTGGCATCATCCTTCAAGCGTGTGCCTCTGGGTCACGTGGGCCTGCGGGTATCCTCCAACGGAGCCATGGATTCCTACGAACCCGTCATTCACCTGATCATGCCGGCCCCGAAGGACTTCCTGCTCTTTCCCCGGGGGCAGGTGGACCTGCGCTACCCCGCCTCCGGATCCGTCACCCTGACCATGAAGGGGGACAAGCGCCGGCGCGTGGCCCTGGACCTTAGCCTGGGGCTTGACGAAGGCAGCGCCAGGAACCTCTACCAGAGGTATTCTTCCGGTTTCGAGAAATCCCTCGAAAAAGCCGTGAGACGGGTCAGCACGGAACTGGCCCAGAAGTTCTCGTCCTATGGCGACAAGTACATCTTCGCCGACAGGTTGACGGTATCACTGAACGAAGAACTTACGCCACTGGGCGTCACCGTGGCCTACTGCGAAATCCCTGTGTGGGAGGACCTGGACGCAGCAGAGGCCCGCGAGCGGGACGCTGTGGCGGACTCCCCCCCATGCAAACTCATACTCCTGGGCTTCGACAGTGCCGATTGGCGCATCATCCGTCCCATGGTCCTGGACGGAGATCTTCCCCATTTCGCTCGCCTCATGGAACAGGGTTCCACCGCTCCTTTTCGCTCCATGGTCCCTCTGCTCTCACCGCTCCTGTGGACCACCATGGCTACGGGCAAGCCGCCGGAAGAGCACGGTATTCTCACCTTCTCCGCGCCCAATCCCCAGACTGGCCGTTCATCGCCCATCTCTCGATACTACCGAAGAGTGGACGCATTCTGGAACTTCTTGAGTGACTATGGCCGCAGCGTCGTGGTGGTGGGATGGTTTGCCACGTTCCCCGCCGAGCAGGTCAATGGTGTACTGGTATCCGACAGGCTGGGCAGCCTGGCCAACGCTCCCGTCGAAGGTTTTCGCATACCACGGGGCACCGTCTTTCCTCCCGAGAGATCCGACGAAATACTTGACCTGGTGGAGCATGCGGAAGAGATCTCTTTCGAAGAATGTTCCAGGTATATCCATCTTGATCGCGATGAATTCGAAGCCCTCCGCTTCGCGGGCAGGGGCCTCAAGAACCCCGTGCAGAGCTTCAACAAGCTCTACGCCGCCACCCACACGGTCGCCAACGTGGCCCTTCACTTCCTGGACCAGGATCAGCCAGACGTGCTGGTGGCCTACTTTTCCTGGCTGGACTCCATGAGCCACCTGTTCATGCGCTTTGCTCCTCCGCAGCTTCCAGAGGTCTCCGACGAGCAGTACGAGCGCTACAAGGACGCCATCAGGCAGACCTACATCGAACAGGATCGCATACTGGGCAGGTTCATGGAGCGAATGGACGACGACACGGTGATTATGGTTCTCTCGGACCACGGCTTCAAGTATGGTGATACCCGTATGCGGACATCTCGGAAGGCCTGGGTGGACAACCCCGGGGAGTGGCACCGTTCCCGGGGCGTGTTGGCACTCATGGGCAAGGGGATCAAGCAGGGCGTGGTCTTCCAGGGTGCCTCCATCATGGACGTAGCGCCGGAGGTTCTTGCGCTCATGGGCTTGCCCCGGGCAGACGACATGAAGGGTCATCACTGGGAATCCCCCATGGAACCAGACCTGCTTCAACTGCTGAACGAGCGTAGTCTGCCCACTCTCCAGAAGGAACGTCCCCAGGAAAAGCCAACCTGGCAGGCGCCCACCGCCGCCGAGCTGGCAGCGGATCAGAGCGCCATGGATATGCTGGAAACACTGGGCTATCTCACCTCCGGCAACGTCACGGAGCACAACAGCCTCGGCCAGCGCTACCAGCGTAATGGGGACTACGAGGCCGCCATGCGCGAGTACCAGGCCGCCCTGGATCTCAACCCCGAGTCAACGGCCGCCTACAACAACCTGGCCACATGCCTGATGAAACTCCGGCGCTACGAAGAAGCCGAGAGCGCTCTTCAAAAGGCCATCGGACTCAAACCCGACAACTACTACGCTCTGGGCAACCTGGCGCTGCTCCGCATACAGGCAGGCGATCTCCAGGATGCCCGTGTTTTGGCCCAGAAGGCCATACGGGCCGATCCCAGCTACGCCCAGGCACACCTGGCCCTTGGTGTCGTGTTTTCAATGACGGGAAACCTGGAGCAGGCAAGGCAGGAGTTCCAGGAAGTCCTCAGGTACGTGCCAGGAGATCCCGCGGCAAAGGCCAACCTTGAACAGCTCGAACAGTTGGCGGCGGCTGGACGGGTCACACCTTGAAGCCATGTCGCACCCGGCCATGTCGGCCACCGGTTACCAATCACTCCAAGACCCACGAAGAAAACATGCCTCACACCAGAATACCTGTCTTTCTGCTCATCCTGGCAGCTTGTGGCGGCGACCCCACGCCTGTGGCCCCCATGGACACAAAACCGCCCGCCTCGCAGCCGGTCGTTTCCACGGATGTACCTTCTCCAGGTTCCGACATGCCCATACAATGCCCCCACGGTACCAGCCTGGCGGGGGGAGCCTACCCGGCAGGGCAGGCGCACTGGTGGATACTGTCGGACTACGAGCGCGAGAAAACATCGGAACTACCAAAATTCTGGCCGTTCCGTGCATGGGATTCCATGATATCCGGCGACAAGGCGTGGTGGTGTGAGAATGCCAGAGGTCTTCCACAGGGTCCCACCTGGCAGCTTCGCCTCCCCACGTCGGATGGCAGGCTGGGGGGCTGGATAAAGGGCAACTTCGACGAAAACGGCAAACCCGACGGAACGTGGAACTGGGGCTGGAATCTGGCCCATCCGAAACAACTGGCTTTTCAGGGTGTCTACCATCACGGCGAGCGCGTGGGCGAATGGAGCTTCTACGCGCCGGCGGGCCGTCACGAGCGCTTGTCGGCCAAGGGCTCCTTCAAGAGAGACAGGTTCCACGGCACATGGGTCATGCAGGACGATGACAAGCGAATCGAGGCTCGTTACGTCTATGGAATCCCCCACGGCAACTGGCATGAAGTCTTCGCCGATGGCAGCGAGATCCGGGGGCGGTACTTCAACGGAACGAAGAACTATGAATGGGCCTTCCTGGCCCCCGATCCCGAGAGCGGCAAGGAGCAGATCATCAAGCAGGAAGCATGGAAGTACGATACTTTCGTTACGAGCTGGGATCCCAGGGTGGATCCAAACCCCATACCGGGCCTGGATCTCCCGGGCGACCCGCTGGGTCCTGATGCCGAAGGTATGTGCAAGGTACACGCCACATGTGCCTCCAACATGTACCTGAGCCTCATGCTGGCTGGGCTCTACCTGGACGAAGACCAAGCCTACAACTACCCCTTCCTGGTGGATTTCGCCGATCCCCAGGCCCGCCAACCCGACCGAGACAGGATGGTGCTGGTGGACAGCTACAAGATCGTCCACATGGATGTCGCCGAAGACGAAACACATGGCAGCGCCACGGTTGCCATCAAGACCCGTTGCGAAGTGGGGGGCCCCGGAACTCCCATCGAGCCAATGCCCGGCACCGAGACGGTGAAGTTCGACCTGCGGGACGAAAACGGGGTGTGGAAACTGGTGAGACCGCTCCCCACCGTGTACACCCGCTTTGGTGCGTACCTGGAAAAGATGTCCAGGGAAAACCCTTCCTACAGCCAGCAGGTGCGCCAGATCTGCGGCTGAGGGCAGCTTGGATGAGCCGCCGAATCCGGCGTGGATTCTGGAGAAAAAAGGCCGGCTGGGTTCATCTTTGGCTTGCCTGGTGGGGGTTTCTATATGATAATACATTGGGATAGTGTACCGGAGGAAGAGTCATGAATTCAAAACTCAGTCTGTATCTTTTGCTCTCGACATCACTGGCCACATCTCTGCTCGCGACGTCATGTCAAAAAATGTCCGACATCGTCGGCGGCGACGACGACGGATACAACGCTCCCCAACCCGACGACCAGGACGGCGACGGCATCCTGGATGTCTTTGAAGGGCAAGACGACCAGGATGGCGACGGCATACCCAACTACCTGGACACCGACTCCGATGGCGACTGTATCTCTGATCGCATCGAAAGCGGCTCCCTGGGCGAAGACACCATGCCCATCGACTCGGACGGCGACGACATCCCCGACTTCCTCGACACCGACAGCGACAACAACAGCCTCCCCGACTCCTCCGAATGCGGCAGTTGCACCAACCCCCTGGACGCCGACAACGATGGCCTTGCCGATTACACCGACCAGGACGACGACAACGACAACATCTACGACGTAGACGATGGCTTTGCCGACTTCGACGGCGACGGCACCCTGAACTACCGCGACACCGACTCCGATGGTGACTGCATCGCGGACATGGTGGAAGTAGGCGATGATGACCCGACCACATCTGCCGTGGACAGCGACTCCGATGGTTCTCCCGACTTTCTCGACATCGACTCCGACGACGACGGTATTCCGGACACAACCGAGGTGGATGGTGCCTGCGACCCGGTGGGCGATCTGGACGGAGATGGCGTAGCAGACTACATCGACACGGACATCGATGGCGACGGCCTGGCCAACGATTACGAGCTGTCCATAGGGACCGATTCCCGGAATCGCGACAGCGACTCCGATGGCGCCACCGACGGCCTGGAAGTCTTTGCAGAAACCGACCCCACCGAGGTGGCTGATTTCCCCCACGGCGCCATCATCACCACGGGTCCCCGGCAGTCCACGGAAGAGGTTTCAACCTTCACTGTCGATACCAATCGTATTGATATCTACGTCCTGCTGGATACCTCCTACAGCTATTCCTGCTACCACCCCAACCTGCCAAGTTTCATCGAATCCCTCGTGGACGCCGTTTTCGCTGCTTACGACGACGTCACCGTGGGCTTCGGCATCTATGATGACTACAACTACGAATCCAACTGGGCAGCCTCCGGTGGTGTACCCTACCTGATGGTCCACCAGCTTTCCACCGACCAGACTTCTGTCAAGAGCGCCGCCACCGAGCACCAGATGGTCTACGGTGGCGACAGCTACGGCAGTGCCTACGAGGCCCTCTACCAGACCGTCACCGGCATGGGTTGGGACCAGCAATGTGATGCTCTGTTCGCCACCTCCACCGACATCCAACCCTTCAAGGCCGATGCAGCCGACCCCTTCTCCGGCACCTGCCCGGGTACCTACGACGAAAACGTCGAAGGCACAGGCGACATCGACGGTGTCGGCTGGCGCACGGCATCGGAGCGCGTGGTGATCGTCACAGCCGACAACATCATCCGTGACGAAGACCGTGGCCACGACATGCCATCGGGCTGCTGCTTTGCCGCTGCAGATTTCGACAGGGCCATCAATGCCACCAACGACCTCGGCGCCCATACCCTCGGTGTGAACGTCTACGAATACCAGACCTACGACGGAGTACTTCAGCAGCAGCTCGAAGAAATGGCGGTGGGCACCAACTCCTACATCGACTCCGACGGCGACGGTGAAAAGGACGATCCGGCGGTGCTCTACGGGAGTTGGAACTGGCCCCCCATCGAAGAGGTCATCGAGGCCCTGTGGGATCTGGCCGAAGAAAAACCCCCGGTGGACCTATGGTTCGAAGTAGACAAAGACGACAACGGCTGGATCTCTGACATCGTCCCCACCACCGTGTTGTACGGTCTCACCGAAGGTGACACCGTCGATCTGCACTTCACCGTCTCCACCGCCGCTCCCACCACCTCGGACGACCAGTTCTACTACGCCTCCATAGCCGCCATGACCGAAGAAGGCGTCTACGACTTGCAGGAAATCTGGCTGGTGATCCGACCCGAATACCAGTAGAGCCGGGGCGACGGACCTGGTTCCTCCAGTCCTGGATCGACCGGGGTCTGGAAGTCTATTGTGGAGCCAAGGGAGCCACGGGTGGGAACTTCAGCGGTTCTTCGCCAGCCACTCCGGTGCCGATGCCCATGGCTTCCAGGGCCGCACGTTGATCACTGGAGAGCAGGGCGAAGATGTCCATTTGAACGCCCAACTGGTGCCTGAGCAGATCCGTTTCGAAGCGACCCAGGGTTTCCACCTGGGAGTCTATGGCTTCGCGGCTCGTTTCTGGGGAGTTCATCATGTCGCGCAGGACGGCGTGGGCCTCCATTACCCGCTGCTGGTACTCTTGCAGGGCGGTCCTGTTGGACTCGGCGATGGACTCGATCTGCTCCAGTACGGCGTCGGTAATGCCCAGCTCGTCGGCGTATTGCTCTATGACCACGTGCAATGCCATGGGGGGGCGCATCTGTTGGCCGGCTCCGGCAGCCATGGGTGGAGAAAAGGCTCCATCTGTCGAAGAATCCTGGGCATAGGCGGTGGTGGCCATGAGGCCGATACTTGCATAAACGAAAAAATTACGAAGAGCCATGATGCCTCCTGCTTGATCATCGTCATTCTAAACCAAACCGCGGGCATTGAAAAGTAATCCTTTACTCTTTTACACTCGGTACGTGGAGCCCTGCACGCGAGTATCTGGCGATCTACACGAGTCGCACGGGCCCGTGGGCGTGCAAACGGTGCTGGAATCACCTATGAGAACAAACAGAAAAATTCTCCAGACGGCAGCAATAGAACATTTCGGAGAGGTCCTATATGGGAAACACAAGTGTAGACGAAGTCACCACCAGTGATGGCAGGCTGTCCATGAGCCACAATCACGTGGCCCTGCTCATGGGGCTGGCGGCACGCCCGGGGGGCTATGCCGATTCCAAGAAAGAATGGATAGATTCTGCGCTCAAGGTGGCCAGGGACCTGGGGCTGGAAACATCCACCAACAATCTCCGCCATGCCATCGACACCCTCAACGAGTCCTGGGTTCACAGCGTCAAGGTGTCCACCCGAGTCCAGAATTCCTTGTCCCAGCTCGGCCGCCGCCGAGCATTCGAAATCGCCCACGGTCAACTGGATGTCTACGTCTCCACCAAGAAGACCAGGCTGTGGAAGCTGGTTTCCAAGAGCAAGCTGGCGGTATGGGGCAGGGTCATCGGCCAGGCACTGACCAGACCAGCCCCCCGGCACTGACCGGATGTCAGCAGGCAGGCCTCACCGCGCCGGGTATGGGTGGGGAGGGCATGCCCCAGCAAGAAAGCCTATTGGGGAGTGTTTTCACCGTCTTGCGCCCGTTCCTCGATGAAGAACTCCACCCGGCGATTGGTTTCCCAGGCATCGGGTTCGTCCCTTTCATCCAGGGGTCGGGATTCGCCGAATCCCACGCTGTGCAGGCGCGATGGGTCCACTCCACGACCGATGATGTAGGCCATGACCGATGCCGCACGGGCTTCGCTGAGCTTCAAGTTGCTGCGTGCCGAACCCCGGGAATCTGTGTGGCCTTCGATTCGCACCAGCAGGATCTCCGGGTGCTTCAGCATCGTGGCAGCGAGTTCGTCCAGTGCTTCATGGCTGCGGGGGTCCAGGCGGGCAGTGCCGGTGTCGAAGAATACCTTGCCGTGCAGTTGGATTCGGTCTTGGGTCAGGGTCAGTATTTCAGGTGCGAGTCTCGCCACCACCTGGACGTTGGTGTTGTGCAGCACGCGAAAGCGTAGCTCCCGGGGTTCGTGGCCCTCTGCCTCTACCAACATCGTGTATTCGCCCACCCGCAACTCCACCTTGTCGGCCCCGGCCCGGTAGGGTTGTTCGCCCGGGAGCCGCCATGTGGCTCGTAGAACCTTTCCGTTGGTGTCGGTCACCTTCACCATCACTGTGCCGCGTTGGGGTCTGAGCACCTGGGCTACCTCGTAATGCTCCTGGTCCGGGACCAGGAAAGAGGTTCCAGCGGTCTCACATCCCGGGGCGGATGCGTTGAGAAGATACGATCCGGGCTGGAGCCGCAACTCCGCTCCGGGCTCTACCGGGATACTTCGGCCCTGGTCCAGGACCACGGCGTCGATTCCAGGTACGGGAGATCCGTCTTCCTGGAAGAAATAGAACTTAACCGTCGGTGTTGGGTCCGGACAGCCGTCATCGTCACGCCAGCCGTCTGGATCCTCGGGTTCCTGTGGGCACAGGTCATAACGTTCCAAGATGCCGTCGCCATCGCTATCCACGAAGGCCGGGGGCTCATATCCGAGGCCAAGCACCAGGCGAGCCTCTGGGGCGCCGATCCCCTCGGTGATCCCCTTTCCAAGCCCGGCTCGGAGCTTCCAGTCTCGGGCCAGTAGCTTCCACCCGCCCAGCAGCAGTTCCATGGGCGTCCCTGCCAGTCCCCCGGCGGGCCTGCCCAGGTTTCGTTGGCCGGCCAGGTCGGCGGAGATTCCCATGGAGTCGCTCAAACGGTAGCCGGCTCCCAACCTGAACACCAACTGATCGTCCAGGTTCAACTCCTCCAACTCCTGTTCTTTCTGCCAGCGGATACCCAGGTTCGCCGCCAGCAGCAGGTGGGAGCCCAGGCGTCGGTCGGCGATTGCCTGGAGTTCCAGCGTGGTGGCCCCCGCGCCCACGGGAATGTCCATGGTGGAGGTGGGCAGGTCGAGGCGGGCCCCCATGGCCAGGCCGATGGGGGACTCTTCCTGGAGAAACAGCGTGCTCTTGAGATCGAAGGCCACATCTCCAAGCCCCGGGCCAGCGGTCACCAGGTCCGACGTCCCCGCCACGAAGAGAGGCAGGTCGATCCCCAAGCGGCTGTGCCACAAGGATGCGGCTGCCAACAAGTTCAACTGGAGAGCGTCTTCCAGCAGGTGGTCTTCGCTGCCGTCTTCGTACTGGTAGACCAGGGGCTCGTGCATGAAGCTGGAGAAGATCCTGGCCTGCAGGTAGCCGTCGCGCTGAAAGGCTGAGTCGTCGGTCCACATGGTCTCCAGGGCGTCAACGGGCGGACGGTAGAGCTGAGCATTGACGGACGGCAGGTCCGGTTCCTGCTGGGCCTGGAGCGAGCAAACCAGGAAAAGCGGGATCATCTATGGTTCCTGGGCAGGTTGGATGCAGTCGGGGTGCAGGGTTCCCCCGTTGGGAGACGCGGAGAGGCAGGCTTGCGCCGCCTGGCGGTCAGGCCCAGGAAGGCAGACAGGACCATCAGCCACGAGGAAGCAGTGGTGGCCCGGCTGGATTGGCATGCGCCGCCAACGTAGCGCCCGGCCGCGTGGGAATCATCTTCTGGACTGCCCAGGTCGTCTGCCGGGTCCAGGGGATCCGTGCCGGCTTCCACCTCGTCGCCGTCGTCTACTCCACCGGCGTCGCTGTCGGTGTTGTGGGGATCGGTACCGTAGTCGTTCACCTCCTGGCCGTCATCGAGCCCGTCGCCGTCGGTATCGGCGTTCAGGGGATCGGTGTGGAGGCATCCAAGCTCATCTCCGTCTGAGAGTGTGTCGGCGTCGCTGTCCCATGCAAGTGGATCCGTGCCATGGGTATCAAGCTCCTGGGAATCACCAAGCCCGTCACCGTCGCTATCCTGCTCCAGGGGATCGGTGCCCGTTGACTCCAGTTCCTCGCCATCCGCCAGGCCGTCGGCGTCGCTGTCGGGGTTGTTGGGATCGGTAGCGGTTTCCCACAGTTCCTCGGAATCGGTGAGACCGTCGTCGTCGCTGTCCCGCTCCAGGGGATCCGTGCCGAGGATCAAGGCTTCATCTCCGTCGCTCAGGCCATCTCCGTCGCTGTCGGGTTCACTGGGATCAGTGCCGTAGATCTGTTCCTGCAGGTCGTCCAGGCCATCGTCGTCGCCGTCGTTCGCCACCTGGTCGTCGGAGGTATTCCAGGCATCGGTGCCACTCACCAGCAGCTCCGTCCCGTCCAGGGCGCCACCGTTGTCGGAGTCGGGATCCAGGGGCAGGGTCAAGGCGCTCAGCACCTCGGTCCCGTCGTCCAGGCCATCGTTGTCGCTGTCGGCATCGTGGGGATACGTGGCGTACTCCAGGACCTCCTCGCCGTCCAGGAGCCTGTCGCCGTCGCTGTCTTCGTCGCCTGGCTCCGTGTGCCACGTGAAAACTTCGGCTGAATCACCCAGGTTGTCATCGTCGCTGTCGCCATCCAGGGGATCGGTCCCCCAGGTGTTCAGCTCGGAGGCGTCGTCAAGACCGTCCTGGTCGCTGTCGGTGCTGGTCGGGTCAGTGCCCAGGATTTCCAGTTCCGCTCCGTCGGAAAGCCCGTCTCCGTCGGTGTCGGGCAGAATCGGGTCCGTGCCCAGGGACAACAGCTCGTCGCCATCGTCCAGGCCGTCACCGTCGCTGTCGGGGTTGTCTGGATCCAGACCCAGGATTACTTCCAGGAGGTCATCCAGGTCGTCCTGGTCCGTGTCAGAGGCAGTCCCGGCCAGGTCATCGCCGGGATCCAGGGGATCGGTCAAGTACCATAGTTCCAGGCCGTCCGGGCTGTCGCCGCCGTCGCTGTCCATGTTCGTGGGGTCGGTGCCCCAGGTGTTCAGCTCGTCGTAATCGTCGATGCCGTCGCCATCGCTGTCGGGTCGGAGTGGGTCCGTGCCCAGGGTCAGGATCTCTTCGGCGTCGTCCAGGCCATCACAGTCGCTGTCGGAATCCAGGGGACTCGTACCCAGGGTCAATGCCTCTTCACCGTCGGAGAGCCCGTCATCGTCGCTGTCGGGTCGGAGTGGGTCCGTGCCCCGGGTGTTCAGCTCGTCGCTGTCTGAAAGCCCGTCATCGTCGCTGTCGGCCTGAAGGGGATCGGTTCCCTGGCTGAGCAACTCGTCGCTGTCGGACAGACCATCGTTGTCGGAGTCCGGATCCAGTGGGAGAGTACCATGGATGTCCACTTCGTCGCCGTCGGATAGTCCATCGCCATCGCTGTCGGCGCGCAGTACGTCCGTGCCATGGACCAACAGCTCGTCACTGTCTGAAAGCCCGTCGCCGTCGCTGTCGCCATTGGCGGGGTCCGATCCGTAGACATTGATTTCGTCGGTGTCGGAGATTCCGTCGGCGTCGCTGTCCTGGAGGCAGTCGCTGGTACCCAGGGCTGATTCTTCGGCGGAGCTGAGGCCGTCGGCGTCTTCGTCGTCGCTGTCGGAGGCACCGACCCCATCGCAGTCGGCGTCCACGCCATCGCCGCAGGTGTCTTCGGCGCCGGGGAAGATTGAAGAATCAGAGTCGTCGCAGTCGCTGTCGTCCGCCACGGCGTCTGCTGGCTCGACGCATGCGCTGGTGGTGGAAGAGGCATCGCCATAGCCGTCGCCATCCAGGTCTGCATACCAGGTGGGAGCATCCACGGAGCCGTCCTCGTCCACCTCGCCGTTGCAGTTGTCGTCTACGTCGTTGCAGTATTCGTCGGCGCCGGGGAATACGTCGGGGTCGGAATCGTCGCAGTCGCTGGAGTCGGCCAGGTAGCCGGAGGGTTCGTCGCATGCGTTGGTGGTGGAAGAGGCATCGCCGTAGCCGTCGCCATCCAGGTCTGCATACCAGGTGGGAGCATCCACGGAGCCGTCCTCGTCCACCTCGCCGTTGCAGTTGTCGTCTACGTCGTTGCAGTATTCGTCGGCGCCGGGGAACACGTCGGGGTCGGAATCGTCGCAGTCGCTGGAGTCGGCCAGGTAGCCGGAGGGTTCGTCGCAGGCTTCCAGGATTGTGCCGGGATCACCGAAACCGTCGGAGTCGGCGTCTCTGTACCAGGTGAGGCTTCCTCCCACCGTGGAGTCGCTGTCGTCGCAGTCGTTGCCTCCGCAGGATACGGCCAGGTAGCCGTCCTCGTCCTCATCGCAGAAGTGACAACGAGCGTGGTTGTCCAGGTAGAGTTCCGCGGCCTCGTCGGCATCATGGGCCAATAGCACCAGAAAGCCGAAAGTCAAGGAGCCCCCGGCTTCCAGGCTGTCAGCCGTCCATCGCCAGGCCAGGGAGTAGTCTTCTTCGTCGCCGTCTTCGTCGGCCAGGTCGCCGGCCAGGCTGGAACCTACCGAGCTGTGCCCCACCGTCTCGCTTCCCACGTCGCATATGCCGTAGGCCATGGAGAGCGAAGAGTAGGGGCCGGAGCTGACGGCAAGATCCCCCAGGCCGTCGCCGTCGGCGTCTATGGTGTCGTTGACGGTGGCATAGGAGGCGTAGTCCTGGAGGTCGGGATCAGGATCCGCCTCGTGGGACAGGGCAAGGTCCAGGATGTCTTCGCTGCCGGTGTTGCGGAGGCTGAATTCCACGTACACGGCAGATTCTTCAAGGTACCAGGACTCGGTCTTGGTGATCTCCAGGTCGTCGGCTGTCCAGGTGTATTTGGAGATGGCCTGGCTGGCGGTGGAGAGATCCTCTTCGGACAGGATGTCGAGATTTGAGCCAAATGTAAGTGACAAATAGAAATATTCGGCGCTGGAGCCATCGAAGGTCAGCATGATGACCTGCCCGAGAATGCCATCGTAGGTCCACTCCAGCCAATCCCCGCTGGCGTCCAGATCTGTCTGCAGACCCGCCCCGAAGCTGCTGCTGTTCCATGCACCGCAGTCGGCCCAGGCTATGCGGAGCCTTTCGCCTGCGATCTGTTGAGAGGCAAGTGCTGGGCTGCTCGTGCCCATCAGGAGCAGGACGACGATCCGACGGCTGTTCATCGGGCAGCATCCGGGAGAACGGCTCCGGCGGGAACGGGCTGTTGCGGAGTCAGGCCAGGAGCCTTCGGGAAACAGGCTGCCGAAGACAGCCGACTCATTCCGCAGCCAGGGGCGCCAGGTCTGTCTTCGCCGGAAAGGTCGACTCCCGCGAGGGAGGCAATCTCTGGATGGAAACTCATCATGTCGGCTCTCCGGGGGGTGGGCACGCGTCGAGTCTTGCGGGAAGCCTACCACAATGGGCACAGGAGCATACAGGTCGGCTTCTGGAAAAACGTGGGCGGGTTCTATGGTGGCACCGCACCTCCGCTGCGCAAGGAGGCCATCAGGTCTCGACCCTGGATTGTGGCCGGAATTGGTACGTTGAGGCGCCCCAGCACCGTCGGGCCGATGTCCAGGAGGCTGGCTCCCTGGGTGAAACCGGGCATGGTAGCAAGGATCATGCCCTGTACACGGGCGGGATCGGAGGCGGAGCTGTCGGCCAGCCATGCCGGGGGGCTGTCGGTGAACACATGGTCGGAGATGCTGCCAGCTCGGGCGCTGGGGGCAACCTGGTAGCCGGGGGAGAGCACCAGCAGCAGGTCGGGGACAGCAGACGCGGTGGGTTCCCCACCCATGAAGGCCTGCCTGTCCAGCACGCCTTCCACGACGGGGGCATTCTGGGCGGACGGGTCGCGTATATGGAGAAACTCCCGGGACAGATCTGCCAGCAGTGCTTCTCGATCCAGGGGAGAGACCGTTCCGGCGGGCTCCCGGCCCACGAAGTTCAAGAATACCTGCCCGCTGCCCAGGGAATAGGCTCTGCTTTGGCTCCAGTCCACGCAGCCGTTGTCCAGGCGACAATCCGAGCCGGGGTTTCGGCCCCTGTCGATGACCAGGTAGCCACGTTCCACCAGCCAGGCGTTGATATCCAACGCCCTGCGAAAGGGGAGGAGACCGGCGGGGCTGAACACGATGAGGATGTCGTTGGGGTCCATGCTGGCGCGGAGCTGCCCGATGGCCGAGTCCATCCAGCGATAGACATCCAGGATTTGTGCTTCCATGGGGTCGTCCTGCTGACCTGCATAGAGCGACGAGGCCAGCCTGGCGATGGCGGCGGGGGCGGTCAGGATGGCCACGAAGAGATCGGCGTCGCCCTTGTGGAATTCACCCATGACCAAGGCAAGCTGCCGGTCCATTTCGGCCCTGGATTCGTCCAGAAAGATCTTTGTGGGCAGGATGTTTGCGTTGAGAGCGGCGGCGTCGGAGGCCAATCCCATGGTATTGAAGTGGCCGTAGTTTTCGGCGAGGAGCCTGGCGTGTTCCTGCGGGTACGAAAAGGGAATGAAAGGCGAGACAGGATCCGGCATCAGCGGAGACATGTAGATGCGCACTCGTTCCGGTCCCATGTCCAGGGGGTAGAAGCGCACCAGGGCGCGAGCGTCGTGTCTGGGGCCCAATGGGAAGGACAGACTCAGGTACTCCGAGAGCTGATCCTGGCTGAGCATTACCCTCTGGCCGGAAGATTCCACCACCAGTTGGCTGTGGTCAGGATTGAGGTAGACCTGTAGATCCAGCTTCGTTTGTTTTCCAGAGCCGTCCACTGGGCCCGGAACGAGGGTGTGAAAGGAAGGGCCATCTTGTTCCAGTGGAAGAAGCTCCATGCCTTCGGGAGCAGTGTCTTCCGGACTGCTGCGGGAATCCAGGATGAAGGAGGTGGACGGTGTGGACAGGAGATCCGGAACACCGAGTCCCGACAGAAAATGATTCTGGCCCGATATATCGGCGGGGAAGGCGAATGGGACCCAAACCACGTTGGTGGAAACGCCGGCCTGGGCAGCGATTTGCCAGAATGTCGAGCCCCTGCGGCGACTGGTTGCCCTGCCGACGGTGAGTAGGCCGCCGTCTTCGTGGAACTCCGGTGGGGAATAGGTGTTGGTCCCCCAGAGCACCTCGTAGCTGGCCTGCTGGCGGGTCCAGGAGCCCAGGATATGGTGTTTTTCGGGAAGAAGAGCGCTGGAGAACGATGACCAGTAGACAGCGGGTTCCGGGGGCGAGGTGGTTTTCAGCCGTGGGCAGGAGAAGTCACTCAGCCAATCGTTCAAGACGGGCAGGTGCTCTCGCCAGCGGTCCACCAGGTCCGGATCGATCCCGTCGAAGCCGATTACCACCAGGCGCCGCCCCCCTACATGCTCCTGGGTGGAAGATGGTTCCTTGTCGGCCCCGTAGCTGCGGTTGGTAGACGGGGTCATGCGTGGTCCGCCGGAGCCATCTTATCCACAGGAACAGGAGAGGACAATAGAGAACATCAGGGCCAGCGTGGATGTGAATTTTCCGGGCGCCATTCGGTCTCGCACTGGGTGGTTGTCGGGCATTCGAGACAGGGGCGATGAATACGGAGGGAAACGCTTTCGAGGTGAAACACCTAATGCAACGAGACCAGGGGGCAAGTACCCAGAAGATCATGGATCCGAAGGTTCGAGTGAGCTTGGCCGACCAAACTCCCCATACTCCATGATCGCCACGAGCCGCGTGGGCTTTCATGGATTATCCCAGGGGCACTTCTGAATACCACCAGGACTCCGGCTCCATTCCCACCATCAGCAACGAAGCACTTTCCCGGTTTTGCTTGCTGTTCCACTATCACAGGAGACCATATGTTTGAAACCAGGCTGACCGAACTGCTGGGTATCCGCTACCCCATCCTGGGTGGCACAATGATGGACTTGTCCACCGCTCCCTTCGTAGCCGCCATCTGCAATGCCGGCGCCCTGGGCATTCTGGCCTCGGCAATCTACAAGGACTACGACCATTTTCGCGACGATATAAGGGCTGTGAAGGCATCCACCGACCAACCCTTTGCCGTGAACATCAACCTCTTTCCGGTCATGGATAAGCTGGACAACTTCCAGTACCTACAGATCATGGCCCAGGAAGGGGTGAAGGTCGTGGAGACCTCCGGCTTCGCACCACCTCCCGACATCATCGCCAGGATCAAGGAGCTTGGCTTCACCTGGCTCCACAAGTGCGTGGGCGTGCGCTATGCCCTCAAGGCGCAGGAGATGGGGGCCGACGCGGTCACCGTGGTGGGCTACGAAAACGGCGGCGCCACCGGCAAGCTCAACATAGGCACCCTCGTCCTGGTACCCTCCACCGTGGACATGCTGGACGTGCCCGTGGTGGGCGGCGGCGGAGTGGTGGACGGCCGCACGATGGCCGCTGTTCTTGCCCTGGGCGCCGACGGTGTCATCGTCGGTACCCGCCTGATGATGTCCACCGAGTGCCCCATCCACCTCAAGCTCAAGGAAGCCCTTCTGGAAGCAAGCGAGCTTGACACCGACATCATCATGCGTTCGGTGGGCTTCGCCCACAGGGTCTGGATGAACAAACCATCGCGCACGGTCGCCGAGATCGAGGCCCGTGGTGGCGGCATCCAGGAAATCTACCCCTATGTGGCGGGCGAGGCTGCCCGAAGGATGTTCCATACGGGCGACATCCAGGCCGGGAGCGTCTCCTGCTCCCAGGGCATCGGCCTCATCCACGACATCAGCCCGGTGGCCGAAATAGTGGAATCCATGGTTCACGAGGCAGCCTACACGCTGGCCGCCCTGGTGGATCCCGGGCGGCGAGGGCAAGGTGGAGCTTGACGCCAGGAATCCCCGATTCACACTTTCCTGAAACTGTTTCGTTGGACCGGCATCTATTCCAGCAGATTGGTAGACATTTCCGCGCAGGAGCCTGTATCCTGGTAATGACCAATCTTTCGAACGAGAGACGCTATCTGGAAAAGGTGCAACCCGACGATGACTGGCAAGAGAGCCGGACGGGGCGATGGACCAACGGTGTCGCCCAACAGAGCCATCGTGTTCGCTACCATCGTTCTCCTGTCGATCCTGGCTCTTACCATTCTGTGGCAAATCATGGATGATCCCAGGCATGATGATATCGAAGAGCTGCTTTCAAATGCTCCCCTCGTCGACATGGCTTCAGGCCTGGCCGATGCCCCAAAACCCCCTGCGGAGGAATGGTTGACAAATCGCGAGGTCCTGCGTGTGGCCATCGCACCGGTAATCTCTCCCGAGGAGTCGCTGAATCTCTACGACGGGCTTGTCTCGCTCATCGCCGAGCAGCTCGGGCGCGAG
The DNA here is from genome assembly GCA_024276675.1 of Myxococcota bacterium. Taxonomy (GTDB): domain Bacteria; phylum Myxococcota_A; class UBA796; order UBA796; family JAFGLY01; genus JAJRWT01. The sequence goes on from JAJRWT010000064.1 coordinate 105,913, forward strand.
CCTGTACTCCTGCAACGTTCCTCCTATGCGGAGATCAACTCGCTGCTGCGACATGGGTACTGCGATATCGCCTTCGTTTGCAGCTACGCCTTCGTCGAGGGAGAACGGGACTTCAAGCTGACTGCGCTGGCTGTTCCGGTGATCGAGGGCCGAACCACCTACAACTCATACATCATCGTGCCAGTCGAGAGTACGGCCCAATCGTTGCTGGACCTGAAGGGTATGCGCTTCGCTTCAGCGGACATTCTCTCCAACTCGGGATGGTTGTATCCCAAGTGTTGGCTCCAGAGACACAACCAGGATCCGGACAACTTCTTTTCCGAGCACCTGTTCTCGGGCAGCCACGACCGTTCTCTTCGTGCCGTGGCAACGGGTATCGTCGATGGAGCAGCCGTCGACAGCATCGTCTATCACTACATGCTCGATGACGACCCGAGCCTTGGTGAGAAGATTCGGATAGTCACGAAATCCCCACCCTTCGGTATGCCCCCAATCGCTGCGAACCCGGACCTGGATGCCGCTTTTCGCCAAAGGATCATCGAGGTGCTCCTGGACTTGCACAAGACCGAAGAAGGCCGCAAGGCACTGCAACCGTTGCGGATTGATCACTTCATACGGCCACGGAAGGGGCTGTACGACAGCGTGCGGCAGGCAGCCAACGGAACAGATTGCAGGGAATGACGTTCAAGAAAAGAGCCAGGACCTGCTTCCGATGGATACGCTGGAAGCTCCTGTCCATCCCGATTCAATGGAAGGTGCTTGGGATCGGTGGACTCGTGGCGTTGATTTTTGGTTCGGTGACCCTGCTGCAGATACGTTCCAACATGGAGAGAAGCCTCAGCAAAACCCTGGCCGAAACCACGCTTGCCATGGCCACATCGCTGTCGTTCAGAATAGAACGTGCTTTGATTACCGACGACCGCGTCACCATAGACGAAATACTGGAGCGTACTCGCAAGGCACGCCCTGATTTGCTCTATACCGTGGTCCAGAATGGACGGGGCCACATCGTGGCCAAGACATTCAGGGGGTCTGTGCCCGCCGGCTTGATGGACCTGTTGCCGGCCACGGCATCACCGGATGGCACGCTGACCGTACTGCGCACGGATGAAGGTCACATTTTCAACGCCACTGCCGTGGTGCTGGACGGAAAGGCGGGCAGAATACAGCTTGGGATGTCTGATCGCTCCATAAAAGAAGAACTGGGCTGGATTACCAGGTCGGTACTGGTGGCTCTCGGTCTCTGTATAGTCATCGGTCAGAGTCTGGCACTGTTCCTGACCAATATCCTCAACCATCCGATCCGCCAGCTCGTGCTTGCGACCAACTCCATAGGTGCAGGCGAACTGAGCGCCCGTGCAGAAGTACTCTCCGGCGACGAGATCGGTGAACTGGCCCTGGCCTTCAACAGGATGGCCCAGGCACTGGAGCGGAACCGGAGGCTGATAGAGGAGCGCGAGGCAGCGCGTGTTCAGCTCGTTCACCGGATAATCCACTCCCAGGAGGATGAGCGCAAGCGTATCGCACGGGAGCTTCACGACGAGCTGGGACAGTCGCTCTCTGCCCTTTTGCTCGCCGTCACGACCGAGGACAGCCTGGGCGATGCCTGCATCCGGCACCGGAAAAAACTGGAATCGAGGATATTGGAACTGATAGAGAAGTCCAGGCGCATGGCCTGGAACCTTCGTCCATCCATCCTGGACGACTATGGCCTGGACTCTGCCCTCTCTCGTCACGTACAAGAAGTTTCAAGGTTATCCGGCATCAAGATCGACTATCAGCTCGTCCCTCCCGGCAACATCCCCCGGTTGGAGCGAGGAATCGAGGTCGTCCTGTACCGGATCGCCCAGGAAGCCCTGACCAACCTCACTCGTCACTCCGCGGCCTCTCGCGCAAGCGTCGTTCTCATACGCAGCCCCGCATCCGTGATATTGCTGGTGGAGGATGATGGCAAGGGCTTTGACATGAACAGGATAGAGCAGCGAGGCCCATCCGGGACACTTGGGCTTCTGGGCATGAAAGAAAGGACGTTGCTTTTCGAAGGCCAGCTCGACATCGAATCGGCCCCTGGCAAAGGAACAACGGTACGGGCCACCATCCCCCTTTGAGGAGAGTTCCGATGGGCATCGAGGTTCTTCTTGCTGACGACCATGCGGTGTTGAGGAGCGGCCTTCGTGCGGTGCTCGAGGCCGAGCCAGGTATCCGGATCGTTGGTGAGACCGGCAACGGTACCGAGACGCTGCATTTTCTGCAAACTCGCAAAGTCGATGTGCTGATCCTGGATATCACGATGCCTGGCGGCATCTCTGGCACGCGCATCGCCGAAGAAGTGGTGCAGTCCCATCCGGGTACCAGGATCGTGGTACTCACGATGCACGAAGACGAGTTCTATGTTCGTGAAATGTTCAAGATCGGCGTCCACGCCTATCTTCTCAAGAAATCCGGCATCGACCATCTCAAGGCGGCGGTGCATGCAGCATGTCGCGGGGAACGCTACCTGGACCCATCGTTGGCGGGCCTGCTCGTTTCCAGCTTCATGAACGTACCCGTCAAGAAGGCGACCGCAGCTCCGGAGCCCCTGACTCCTCGGGAACGTGAGGTCTGCAGGCTGCTCGCCTGGGGTCATACGAATGCCGAGGTGGGAAAGAAGCTCTTCATCTCTGAGCGAACGGTGGAAACCCATCGTGCCAACATCATGAACAAGCTTCAACTGGCCAACAGGGCGGAGCTTGTACGTTTCGCCATCGACACGGGGCTCCTCAAGATCGAATAGTCAGTAGTTTCCCCCCATCAGAATCCGGGCAGCCCGTAGAAAACCATGGGATTTTGCGAAAAGAACAGGCTGTTTCTACCGATGCACACACAGTGCCTTTTGCTGTAGAAAAGAGGGCAGGTACAAACACATTCCTTGAAGTCTCTTTTCCATTTTTCCATGAACAAGGGAGCCGAGCCATGAACGGACTGAAACGAAGAGCATTGCTGCTTTTTGCTGGCTTGCCGATGCTGGGCAGTCCCCCAGCCCTCGCCCATTCCGATCCAGCCAGCCTGGAATATGCAGATTCAGATATTCTGACAACCTCGGAGCCATCACCCGAGACCAGCTCTGCTGCATCTGCAAGCTGCTCCGCAAACTGTATTGCCAAGAAGATCAAGTTCAGCACACTGTGGTTTCTCCATTATGCCAACGGCCAATCCGGCGGAGAGGACTACAACCGCTTCTACATAAGCCGGGGCTATCTGACCCTGAAGTTCAAACCCACCTCCTGGTTCGAACCCCGGATCACCATGGACACACACCAGGACGATGCGGGAAGCTGGATGGTCCGTCTGAAGTACCTGTACGGCAAGCTCAAGCCCAGGATCGACTCCACGATCATCACGGACCCCTATCTCGAGTTCGGACTCGTCCACAATCCCTGGTTCGACTACGAAGAACACATCAACTACTACCGAATGCAAGGGACCATGTTCATCGAGAGAAACGGTCTCATGAACTCCGCAGACCTGGGCGCCACCGCTGGTGCTCTGCTGGGTCCGAAGCTGGACAAGGAGTACCGTGATACCGTCAATTCCAAGTATCCCGGTACCTTCGGCAGCTTCGCCATCGGAGTCTACAACGGTGCCGGGTACCACGGGGTGGAGGCCAACGAAAACAAGTCAGTGGAGGGCAGGTTGAGTGTTCGCCCCCTTGGCCCTCTTCTTCCCAACCTCCAGGTCACCTACTTCGGCGTGCTCGGCAAGGGAAACAGCGACACCACTCCCGACTGGCAGAACAACGACATCTTCGCCAGCTTCGAGCACGAGTACTTTGTGCTCACGGCTCAATACGCCTTCGGCAGCGGAAACCAGAAAGCCAGCGAGGTGGACGACGCCGGAGACGCTCTCCCCTTCTCCGGCTACTCCGCCTTTGCCGAGCTGAAACTTCCATGGATCAACTCCAGCCTCATGGGGCGCTATGACTGGTGGGACTGGGATCCCGGCAACGGCGACGACTCCAGCACACGGGTAGTCGGTGGATTTGCATACCACTTCAACAAGATGCGTCACGACACACTCCTGCTGGACATTGACTACAACACCTACGAGTCGGGCCAGGATCCTGACTGGGCGGCCAAGCTGACCATGCAGGTCCACTACTGAGCTTGCCAGCACCGCCCGCAGTCGGCTTTTTCCAGGCGTCTGCAACGAAACCCAATGACACGACGGAGCGACCCAATGTCGAGCCAAGAGGATAGATCTACGCCAGAAAGCGGAGGAATCTTCGCCTCACGAAGGAGCTTCCTCAAGAGAGCACTTGCCGGAGCCACGGTGGGGTCTTCCGCCTTGCTGCATGCCCGGGGAGCGATGGCCACGATTGGGGCTGGGGAGAAGGCAGGTTCAACGGCAGAGCCGGCGTCGATTGCGCCCAGTCCCGAGGCTTTTGCCGAGGGGAACGCGCTGGAACGGATGCGCGTGGATCTTCATCGAGCCATGCAGAAGCCCGTGGCGGACCGTCGCTGGGGGATGGTCATAGACCTCCGTAAGTGCATCAACTGCCGTGCTTGCACTGTCTCGTGCGTTGCTGAAAACGCCCTCCCCCCCGGGGTTGTCTATCGCCCGGTAATGAGCGAGGAGATAGGCAGCTTCCCGAATGTGCGGATGAAGTTTCTGCCGAGGCCTTGCATGCAGTGCGAAAACCCTCCCTGTGTACCTCCATGTCCCGTGGGAGCGACCTACAAGCGTCCCGATGGAGTCGTTGTGGTCGATTATGAGCAGTGCATCGGCTGCCGATATTGTATCAGTTCATGTCCATACGGCGCCCGCTCCTTCGACTTCAGCGAGTTTCACGAGGAGCACGCACCACGCATCACCGACTACGAGACCAGACCCAACTACGAGTACGGCCGGGAACACAAACGCGTTCCCGAAAACAGAACTGCATCGCCCATGGGCAACGCAAGGAAGTGCCATTTCTGCCTTCACCGCGTTCACGCTGGCATCCTGCCTGGATGTGTCACGACATGCCTGGGGGGAGCCACGAGCTTCGGCGACCTGAACGATCCTGACAGCCTGGTCAGCAGGCTTTCGGCCAGCGAGCACGTAACGAGGTTGAAATCCGAACTGGGCACAAGTCCCAAGGTCTACTACCTCACATAGTCTAAAGTCAAGTGGAGCACAAGATGAAAAGCACACACCGGTTGGGCATGGGGCTGCTGGCAATCGCGGCAGCGGCGGGGCTCTGGGCGACGTTCATGCGACTGTCGCAGGGAATGATGCTCACAAACCTCACCTCGAACATGGCCTGGGGAATGTGGGTCGCCTTCTACATCTACTGTATCGGTCTTTCCGCGGGTTCCTTCCTCATGTCAACCCTGGTCTACGTGTTCGGGATGCACCGATTTGAACGGATGGGGCGCATCGCGTTGTTGTCAGCACTCTTCGCTCTGCTTGGAGGACTCGTGTTCGTCTGGATCGACCTGGGGCATCCCTGGCGTTTCTACAAGGTCTTCACAGGCTGGCAGGTGTCATCGGTTCTGGCCTGGGAGTCACTGCTCTACATCTTCTACATTGTCATCATCTGCGCCGAGCTGTGGTTCCTGATGCGTTGCGATCTGGCCAGGCAGAGGGATGATTCTCATGGTCCAAGAAGGATATTCTACAGCGTTGCCGCCCTGGGCTGGCGTTGCCCCGAGAAGCCGGAAGAGCGCGAGGCCTGCCACGTCAGGGGAATGAGAGGAGTTACCATACTTGGTGTCATCGGCATACCGATAGCCATTGGCGTACACGGAGGCACCGGAGCCCTTTTCGCCGTCGTCGCCGCCAAGCCCTACTGGTTCAGCGGCCTCTTCCCAATCATCTTCCTGGTGTCAGCCCTGGTCTCGGGATGCGGGCTGATGCTGTTCCTCTATTCCTTCTTCGGACAGAGGGACGAAGGCTTCCGGGACATGCTCGCAGGCCTGAGGAGCTTTCTGATCATCTTCATCGGCATCGATGTCCTGCTCTTCACCAGCGACCTGCTGGTGAGCAACTACTCGGCGATTCCGGGCCACACCGAAGTCTGGCGTGCTGTCATCTTCGGCCACTACTGGTACGTCTTCTGGTTGGGCCAGTTGGGCCTGGCCTGGCTCCTGCCGGTACTCATAACCAGCCTTCCCGCGACACGAGGAGACAGCAGGTGGCTTGGGGGGGCAGGCGCATGCGTCGTCGCTGGGATCGTAGCCGTCAGGCTGAACCTGGTCATTCCGGCCTACCTGCACGAGCAGCTTCCCGGGCTCGCTGATTCGCTGCCCGACGCTCGCTCCGCCTATGCCTACTTTCCCAGCGCCATTGAAATCCTCTCCACGGCAGGCCTGCTCTCGCTGCTGGTCCTGGCCTTCATCGCTGCCTGGAACCTGCTACCCATGTTCGATGTCACCCGAACTTCCTTGACTATTGATGGGAACACACGAGGTGAAGTATGACACGTACGACAAATAACAGCCATGAGGGCCTCTCCTCACCTGCTCATGATGCGCCAGGCCAACCTGTGATCCACGACAAACCTGCCAAGACTCCCAGGGGACTGTCTCGGCGAGAGATAGTCAAGACCGCGGCTCTGGTTGGTGGAGCCGGAATGCTGGCCGGAGCTGCCGCCATTGCCCGAAGGACTGAAGCGGCAGCGGGATACGCCGGGGAATCCGTGGCTGGAAACTACATCCTGGCACGACCTGAGAATATCATCTACTCCACCTGTCTTCAGTGCCACGTGGACTGCCAGATCAAGGCCAAGACCTGGGATGGTGTCCTGGCCAAGCTTTGCGGCAATCCCTACAGTCCACAGAACTACCTGCCCCATCTTGCATACGACACTGCCCCAGCGGCAGCGGCCGCCGCCGACGGCAAGCTGTGCGCCAAGGGGCAAGCTGGTATCCAGACCTACAGCGATCCCTACAGGTTGCGGCGCGTGCTCAAGCGGGCTGGACCCAGGGGCTCCGACAAGTGGAAGTCCATCCCCTTCGACCAGTTCATCGACGAGGTCGTACGAGGGGGCGCGCTCTTTTCGGAATCAGGTGACAAGCGCCATTATCCTGGCTTCGAGGAGGTGATTGCTGTTCGGGATCCGGCCATCTCAAGGCAGCTTGCCGACGATGCAGCCAGGGTGGGCAGAGGTGAGATGACCCTTGGAGCCTTCAAGGCGGCGCACAAGGCTCACCTGGACAAGTTGGTGGACCCGGAACACCCGGACCTTGGTTTGAAGAACAACCAGTTCGTATTCGACGCGGGCAGGATCGAGCATGGCCGAAAAGAACTCATGAAGCGCTTCACCAAGGGCACACTCGGTTCGGTCAATTGCTTCGAACACACCAGCATCTGCGAGCAATCCCATCATATCGCCTATAGCCAGTTGAGCGGCCACGCCACGCATCACATGAAGCCGGATCTGGCCAACGCCAGGTTCGTGATCTTCTGGGGCACCGGCGCCTTCACGGCCAATTTCGGCCTCGTTCCCATGGCGGAAAAGGTCACGACGGGCAAGGTGGATCGGGGCATGAAGACCTGTGTTGTCGATCCCAGGCTTTCAAACGATGCCGCCAAGGCCGACTGGTGGCTGCCGGTTCGTCCGGGGACGGATGCCGTCCTGGCCATGGGCTTCATTCGTTGGATGCTGGAAAACAAGCGTTACGACGCCAGCTACCTTTCCAACTCCAACAAGGCGGCGGCAGCGCTCGGCGGAGAACCCACCTGGACAAATGCCACTCATCTTGTAAAGATCGAGGATGGCCAGGGACGCCGCCTGCTCAGGGCCAGCGAGGTCACGGTGGACGGGCCCAATGGTAGACGGCCGCTGGGTGGACCCGACGAAGTCGTGGTAATGGTTGCTGGCAGTCCCGTGGCAGTCAATCCGGAAGACGAGTCAAGTCCGGTGAAGGGAGACCTGTTCGTCTCCACCACCCTCTCCCGCCACGAGGTCAAGAGTGCCCTGCAACTGGTCAGGGAGAAGGCCATGGCCTTCTCCCTGGAAGAGGTTGGCAAGACAACGGGTGTTTCGCCGGAGCTGATCGAACGCATGGCTCTGGAGTTCACCAGCCACGGAAAACGTGCTGCTGTGGAACTCTACCGGGGCCCCGTTCAGCACACCGACGGGTACTACGCTGGCACGGCCATCATCTTGTTGAACCTGTTGATAGGCAACCCGGATCACAAGGGTGGAATTGTGAAGGGAGGCGGTCACTGGCATGAATCCGGTGGGAAGCCCGGGAGCGTATACGACCTGAAAGCCCATCCAAATGCCATGAAGGTCTTTGGGCCCCCGATAACACGGGAAAAGGCCCACTACGAAGATTTCACTCTGTTCAGGGAGAACGGCTATCCTGCGGCAAGACCGTGGTATCCATTCAGCGGAAATGTGTACCAGGAGGTCATTCCTTCCTTCGTCCAGGGCTATCCCTACCACGGCAAGATTCTTTTCCTGCACAAGGGAACGCCGGTCCTGTCCACCCCCGCCGGAAACACGCTCATAGAGCTGCTCAAGGATCCCGACAAGGTGCCGCTGTTCATCGCCTGTGACATCATAGTGGGTGAAACGAGCATGTATGCCGATTACATACTGCCGGATCTGACCTACCTGGAACGTTGGGGAACTCCCCACGTGACGCCCGACGTGCTCACAAAGACCAGCAAGGTGCGTCAGCCGGTTGCCAGGCCGCTCACAGAAGAGGTCGAGGTGGACGGTGAGCTGATGCCGATTTCGCTGGAAGCCTTCATGATTGCCCTGGCCAAGAAGATGGGCCTCTCCGGTTTTGGCCGGGAAGCCTTCGGTCCCGGAACGAGCTTCCACCGCCCCGAGGACTTCTTCCTGAAGGCCATCGCCAACATAGCATTCGGAGACAAGAAGGGAGAGACGGTTCCTGATGCAAGCGTCGAGGAGCTGAAGCAGTTCAAGGCAGCCAGGCGACATCTGCCACCGTCGGTGTTCGACGAAGACAGGTGGAAGAAAGCCGTAAAACCGGCGGAATGGCCGAAGTTGGTCTACGTCCTGAACCGTGGCGGTCGTTTCGCTCCTCCAAGCACGGCCTATGAAGGCGAGCTGGCCCACAAGAAGCTGGGCAAGATGTGGCACATCTTTGTCCAGCAAGTCGCCGAGCGCAAGAGTTCCATCACGGGCAGGTATTTTTCAGGAGTTCCAGTGGCTCCAGGTCAGAGAGATTGCAAGGGGAAGGCGCTGGCGCGGGACACACGCTATCCCTTCACCTTGATCACCTACAAGGAGCCATTTGGAGGTCATTCCCGCACCATCAGCAACTACTGGGGAAACCTTGGCCTGGTAGACACCAACTACATACTGGTGAACGCTGCTGATGCAAAGAAACGCGGCCTGCGGAAAGGCGATGTAGTAAGGCTGGTTTCAGCGTCCAACCCCCAAGGCAGGGTGGACCTGGGAAACGGCAGTGTCGTCCAGATTACCGGCGCTGTACGGCCCGTGGAAGGACTGGCCCCCGGGACCGTGGCCGTCTCGGGTCACTTCGGGCATTGGGCATATGGAAGCAGGGATATCACGGTGGATGGGCATCTCGTTCGTGGCGAGAAGCGGCGTGCGGCGGGGCTCAATCCCAACACGGCGATGGCAGTTGACCCCAACCTGGAGGATGTCTGCCTGACCGATCCCATCGGCGCCAGCGCATCCTTTTTCGATACCAGCGTAGACCTGGTCCCCGTGTAGGGTGAGATGAACGCACGTTTTTCGGCGATATTGCTGTGCCTTGCAGCCGGGGTCGCGCAGGCCGAGGGGAGCGACTGGCAGCCATCATTGGGTGGCCAATACAGGATCAACGCCTACAGCGCCGACAACGACGACGGGAATGGTCGACAGGCGGCGGCCAGAGCAAGGATTCGGCAAAACCTGGACATGGCTCCCTTGCCCGGCCTATCGACCCACCTTCAGCTCGAGTTGGGACACACGGTCGAAAACATCACTACTACGGCAGCATCTGGACAGTATCTCGGCGTTCGTCATGCTGTCATCGAGTTTCGAGCCGACGACCGCACCGGCTTTCAGGCAGGCGTGGTACCGCTGGGCGACAGAATGGGCGATGTCCTGTTTTCCAGTGATTGGGACTACAACCCCCTGGCGCTTTCTCTGTTCGCTCCGTTGGCGGGGGGGGAGCTGCGGGTGTTCGCGGCCACGCTGATGGAGGGCTCGGAGCAGGACTCGACCGACGACTTCACGCACTACCAGTTGGACTTCACCGGACCAATCGGCGGCCGTCACGAGTTGGACCTGGACCTGTCTCTGGTCACGACACGGGGTGGCGATGAAGACATCCATGTTCACGCAAATGCTGGCCTGTCACTTCAACTTCACTTTTCGGAGGATCTTGCGCTGCGCAGCACACTGCTGGGCTCCTACACCGAGAAGGAGCTGCTTGACACCGATGCCGACGGCGATGGCCTGGCGGCGCTGCTCTCGCTGGAAACAGGCTTCGGCCTGAGCCTTCTTGGGACCTGGGCCAGCGGCCGTGAAGACGCCTCCGGTTTTCTTCCGCTCATGGCCCTGCCCGGCGCCAACGGCTACTGGGGCTACACTGGCATACTCACCGTCCAGGGACCCACGGACACTGGTTTCGACGGCGACGCGGTGAACATCTCCAACAACGGCCACGGGATGGCCTCCACCCAGGTCCGTCTCCTGCGCCCGGTTGTCGGCAACCTGAGCATCCACCTGGCTGGCGGCTGGTTTGGCGGAACGCGGGTTTCAGGTTCCAGGGACGAACTCGTGGGCATCGACCTTCTTGCCATGGGCTCGTTCCATTTCAACAGCTTCCTGGCTCTCGATTCCGGAGTGGCCTATGCCCGGCTTGGTGATTCTGTCTCCGGCTACTCCGCCGGAATGAGTGGTATTTCGACTTTCAACCAGGGTTCCGGCGAGAGGCGAGACAAGTGCGCGGTCTTTTCCCGGTTACAGGCCGAGTTCTAGGAGCATATAGGAGCCGTCGGGAAAGAGGTAGCCGAAGGTGACGCTCCTGCACAAAAGCTGAAGCATTGCACCCGGGAGCGCAGGCTTCCAGCCTCCGCAAGGTCGCTGGAAAAGGCATTCTCACCGAGGACCAGCGAGGGCGAGACGCCCTCGCTCCCAGGGTTGGGCATCAGCCATGCACATGCAGGAGTGTCTGTCTATCGCCGTATTCGCTCGTAGTCCCGGCTTCTGCTGCCGTCGGCCTCGCGTATGACCAGCGGCGGCGGATCGTGGCGAGGGCCTTCACCTTGGATTGTTCAGGGATGCGATGATGGAGCTGACCTCTTCGCAACAAGGCGGCCGCCTCCGGAATGGACCCACAGCGCAGACAGCAGCTTCTCATCTTCCATCGTTTCCTGATCCTTCCCTTGCTGGAAGTGCTGTACCTGGCTTCGCACCTGCTGGGCCGGATGGCGAAGATAGGGGCGAGAAGCAGCGAGAACGGCGCACGCAGGGCGCAAACCGGACCGAAGTCGGTGTATACCCCGGGGTATAGGGGCAGTTCGGTCCGCAAAGGGGCGCAAAACCGGACCGAAGTCGGTGTATACCCCGGGGTATGGGGGCAGTTCGGTCCGCAAAGGGGCGCAAAAGCGGACCGAAGTCGGTGTATACCCCGGGGTATGGGGGCAG
>JAJRWT010000065.1 GCA_024276675.1 Myxococcota bacterium
GGAAGATCCCTCAAGGATGGCGGCGCAAGGCCGGGATCCGCTGTGTCGAGATGGTCCCGGAGTGCCACGTGCGCCCTTCGATCGGTCCCCGATCCCTGTGCCTCGTCGTGGCCGGCCCCATCTGGCGGAGTGGAAAATCCGCGGGTGTCAAAGCGTTTTCTTGATCTCACCGTGTTCGTCCAGTTGGGGTCCATGGGTATCATCGTCGCGCAGCAATGCGGCCTGGCGCAGGTACTGCTCCCTGGTCAGGCTGCCATCTTCCCAGGCCCGGCGGAGTCGGGCCAGCTCTTGCGATGGCCGCGCATGGCGCGAGTCAGGAACGCCCGTGGAGGAAGCGGGCGAGGAGTGGACCGGTGGTTCGGAGGTTGCGCGGGCCGTCGGGGGGGCTTGTTCAAGTTCGGCTTCCAGGGCGGCCTCTCTTGCTGCCCTGGCGGCCCTTGGAGCACGCGGGCCTCGCAGCAAGGCCAGCCTGCCGCGGCCCAGGTTCAGCAGTCGCTCCAGTATGGCCATGGTTGTCTCCTTCCCGGCCAATCCCGCGTTTCAGACCATCACGGCGTCTTTCTGTATGGACACGCTGTAGACGAGGGTGATCTCGAGGGTGCCGCCAGGAGGGAGCAGGGGCTCCCATCGCAGCATGCCGTTTGAGTCCGGAGGTGCCACGGGAGGGGTGGTCTCCTGTTCCAGGGTGACCCTGGCCTGCTCCACCTCCGACACCGGGATGCGTGCGCGGACGAGCAGCGAGCGAGGGCGGGAGCCCACGTTGCTGATGCGGATGCTCACCGTGTGCCTGGTGGTTTCCCAGCGAGACATGGTCCTGGTTCTGCGCTCAACCTGCCGATGGCTCCGCCGCACCCTGATGGCCGCGTCGGGTCCGAAACCCAGCTCGAAGCGCTCCCCGGGGGCGGTGTAGCGGACCTGGCTCCGCCCAGCGAGACCGTGACGGGTGATGAGGTCCACCGGACCGGCCAGGATGGGTGTGGATGCCTGGTTGCTGGCTTCACACCTGGCAATTGCGGCCTCAACCCGTTCGGCCATGACCAGCAGATCCATGCTGGCCGGCGCGTGGAACGAAGATACGGGCACCCGGAAGGGCCTGCCGTCAGACGGCAGATTGTACCTGCCCCTGGCCTCGAGAAGGACAGGCTCCCCTGCGTCGTCGATGCCGGGGAGATCATCGGCTTGCCGAGTCGCGGCTCCGCCCAGGCCCGTGGTCCAGATCTCCTCGTCCCGGGTCTCCAACCTGGTGGGCCCCTGTCGCTGCCGGGTCCGCAGGAGATCGTCACGCAACAGCGGGGGCTCGGAGCCCAGAGTGCTTCGTTCCGTGGAAAAGCGTAGCTTGACGCCGTTCCAGTCTTCGCCGGTTTTTTGCCAGACACACGCGGTGGTGGAGAACTCCAGGGATGTGTCGGTGCGCTGGGCATCGTGGTTGAGGAGGGCGCTGTGCCACGGTCTCCAGCAGGCTGATGGCAGCAGGTATTTCAGGATGATCTCGTGTTCTCCCGGGACTGGTATCTCCAGTTGGATCTCCAGGGTGGCGGAGAGGCGAGCGGACGGTGACTCCAATAGCTGCCTCTGCAGCTCCAGGTCGCGGATGTCCTGCTCCAGCTCCCGGGCCACTTCGCGTGCCTCCAGTAGTCGTTGGCGAAGGCCTTCGTCGCGGTTCCATGTCGTAGCGAGCTGCTGGCTCCAGAGCGCTGGGTCCGACCGGCCCCACGCCACGTCCGTGGAGATGTCGTCCAGGCCCTGCTGGGCGATGGAATCCAGGAGCTTCCGTCCAAGGCGAATGTTGTCGAGCCTGTCCTGCTGCTCTCGTAGCTTCTTCCTCTGGTCATCCAACTGCTTTTGTATCTCTGCAACCCGCTCCGGCAGGGAGTCCATGGCCATGATGGCGTTCCGCCTGACGACTGCATGCACCACCCGCGCACCGGAAGCTGGCGAGATGACACGGCACTGAAGTGTCCGGTCCACGATGAGTGGTGATACATCATCGACGGACACGAGCAGGTTGCCCGCCGGCAGGAATACCTTTCGACGACGTTCCACCTGTGCTCTGTCTTCCAGCAACACCACAGAATCCGGCGGGATATCCAGGGCCACGCCGTTGTCGGGGGTGGAAGCATTGTCGGACGGCCCGGGAGCGCTTGCCTGGGAGGCACTGTCTGGAGCGTTCGTCATGGTTCCACCCCCTCCCGGCGATTTCCACCTTCAAGCTCATGGCTTGCGGGGATGCGAACGGCGTAGCTGAAAGTCAGCTCCGCACGGGTGCCGGGTTTCAGAACGAGCCGCCAGCGATAACCGCCCCGAAGTTCAAGGTCGGATTGAGAAAAGGGTTCCCATGGTGGTTGCACCTTTCGCAGCTCCACCTGTACGTCCTTGTCGCCTTCCGTGGTGACGGGCAGCCGTTCCCGCACCTCCAGCCGTGCTGGCACCGGCAGGTTGTTCCTCAACTGGATGGTGACCTCGTGGAGCAATTCCAGGGTGCTGTTGATCAGACCCGTGGTGTGTTCTGAAAAACTGGCGTTGCGGGCCACCTTCACAGCTTGTTCTACGCCCAGGCCCAGCTCCAGTTCCAGGCCCTTTTCGACGGTGTGGAGGGGCGTGGACAGCAGGTAGTCGCCCCCCATGTAGATGTCGACCGGCCCCCCGGGGAGGGGTGCGTCCATGGGATTCTGGAGTTTGAGAGTCCTGTATGCTTCTTTGCGCAGGGCGGGCACCACCACGTGGTACAGGCTGGATCTGGCGGTTCGCGCCAACAGGGGAATGGAGTGGAATCGCCCATCGGATGCCACGTGAATGGGCGACTCGCCAGCGTAGGCGTAGTCGAAGTCGCGAAAGTCCCTGGGCAGGTGGTGCCCCGCTGGTAGGGCCTTGAGTTCGGGAGCGTGTGCCGCACGCCTGGCGCGTCGTACCAGGGCCAGGACTCTCTGGGGGGTGGGCTGAGCCCCTGCCCGGCCCAGCCAGGGCAGGGAGTCGCCGGCGGGTCTCAGGTTGCCACGGTGGGGGTCATCGGGCCCAGCCATGCGTAGAGAACCGTAGTCCATGAAACGCGATGATGGCTCAAGGGCGGATGGTTCCGGGGGGGGAATGCTTTGAGGGGCTGGTGCTTCAGCCGCCATGGCGGGCGGTGGCGACTGTGGGGGGGGAGGGGCAGCGGCGCGGAACGAAGCCTGGATGGAGGCCTTTCGCGGCTTCCTGCGATGAGGTGGGCCAGCTATCCCTGATTTTGCTGTTTCTTGCCTTTGAAACGCGTTATCGGATAGGTCGATGGCCTGGGTGGAGTCCTGTGCTGCATACTCTTCGTCGGGCTCCTGGACAGATTCCATGGCCAGCCATTCCCCTTCGGGTCCACCGGGGTCTGGAGTCTCCCCGGGCCGGGGCGTGGAAACCGCGCCTGGTTCCGGAGTGGGTAGGGCCTGGCGCGCCCTGTCATAGTCGGCGAAAAGGTCGTCGGTGCCCCGGGGTGCTGGACGCCAGCCCAATCTCGGCCTGGGCTGCTGCCGGCGACCAAGCTTCAAGGCGGGCAGCTCCGGCAGCTCGGTCCAGGAGAGAGCCGATGCCGTGGACAGCACTATATCGACCCCGTTCCAGTCTTCGCCGGAGAGCTGGCAGACCAGTGCTTTCATGGACAGTGTGGCCAGGCCCTGCTCCGGGTCGTGGTCCAGGGTGTAGCAGGGAGCCCAGATGGCACCGGGGACCAAGTATTCCAGCGAGACACGAAAGGCCCGGGCCGTGGGAGAGCCAGGCTGGGCAGCCAGGCTGATGACAGCCACCTTGCGCAGTTCGTGTTCACGGGCCTGTCGGGCCGAGCTGGATGCCTGAAAACGGGCTTCCAGCTCCTGGCGCAGAAGGAGTGCCTTTCGGTATTCTTCCTGGAGCGAGGCTTGTTGCCGGTAGAACTCCGAGAGTTGACCGCTGATGAAGTCCAGCAGCGCCAGCCGGGCTTCCGTGGGGATGGGGGGGGGAGGTTCGCCCCGCTTGCCCCTGGGTCTGTCGGGGATGGACAGGCCGTGGAGACGATGGATGGCCTTTTCCGTGCCGCGGAGCTGCTCCTTGAGCTGAAGTTCGGCAAGGCGGGCCTGTTCCAGTTCTTCGTCTTTTGGGGGGGGCAGATCCTGGTCCTGCCCTCGAGACGCCAGGGCGATCCTGATGTCGGTGGCCAGGGGCAGTTCTCCTGGACGACCGGCATCGAGGATACGGACCTTGACACTGGAGTCGTCCATGGAGAGGGGCAGACCGCCAAGGTGCAGCTCCGTGGGTAGCGAGCCCATGGCTTCCAATTCTACCCGTGCCTCGCGAGCGACAAGGGCTCCACTGCGGTAGACGGTGACACTGGCGATGCGCGAGTCGACGGAGGCAGTCTGGACCAGGAGTTGGTTGTTGGAGGAGATTTCCTGCATGGCAATCTTTCTGTGGAAGAGCTTGGCCTGTCATTGCGGCCACACCTGCCTGCAACCATGAACACATGACCGCCTCACGGGCCGCATTCCTTCACGATACCAGGCGCCAGGGGCATGTGGGAGAACATGGTAATACGTTGCTTCATCGGATGTCGTGCAGGGACCCCCCACTTTTTTCCAAGTTGCGCGGTGAGTACCATTTCCCGGTGGGGAACTTCTATCCCCAGGAGGCCCGCGTGGCGCGGGTGGTGTTGCTGTCCTGGAACCGTGTGCCATCGAAGGCCCGGTCCCATAGGGACTGCTTCGAGAGGGTGGTCAGGGGGGCCAGGCCCTCCAGGTAGGCGCTGTTCTTTTTTTTCCACCTGCGGTTGATGCCCCGTGCATACAGCGCGATGGCCGCGCTGACCCAGTCGGCCCGACGCGTGGAGTAGCGCAGCATGCGAGCCAGGGAGTAGAAGCGCCGGTGACCGTGGATCTGGGCGTTCTGGAGCTGTGCCGGTGTAATGCCGCGGGGTGAGGACACCACGTGGTGGGCGTCGTAGAGGTTCCAGTCGTGGGTTCGGATGCGATCCTGCTGGCTCAGTTCCCGGAAGGTCCGGGAGCCCGGCAGTGGGACCAGCACCAGGAACTGCACGGAAGTGATCCCACAGTCACAGGCAAAGTCCACGGTGCGCTGGAGCGTTTCGGGAGTGTCTTCGTCGAAGCCCAGCACGAACATGCCGTGGATGGTCATACCGGTTTCACGGATGCGGAGCAGGTCGGTGGCCATCTGTGAAACATGTTGCCGTTTGCCCATTTGCCGGAGGGCCGCCTCGTTCACCGATTCCAGGCCTATGTACAGGGAAACACAGCCGCTGCGCTTCATGGTGTCCAGCAGCTCCGGGTCGCGGCCGATCTCGGCCCGGACCTGCGCGGAGTACTTTGAACGGAAGCCCCGCCGGATCATGGCCTGGCCCATTTCCTTGATGCGGGTGCGTGAAGCGGTGAAGTTGTCGTCGTAGAAGAAAACCAGCACGTCGGGATCGTCGAAGGTGGCGATGTCGTCCATGACCCTGGGGATGGAGCGATAGCGCATCCTTCGGCCAAAGGTGCTGTGAACCGTGCAAAAAGAGCAGTCAAAGGGACAGCCCCGCGAGGTCTGCATGGGCACGATTCGCCTTGGCCCCATGCCCGGCAGGGTGTCCATGCCCAGGAGGCGAAGATCCGGGCGGGGCAGGAGATCCAGGTCCACGGGGGGTGCCTTGGCGTTGTGCCGTATGTCACCTGCCTTTTCGCGCCAGGTGAGACCGGGTACCTGGCCCAGGCGGGGTTCAGGCTCGGTGAGGGCCTTCAGCAGGGCTGGGAAGGAGAGTTCTCCTTCGCCGCGAATCACGTAGTCGGCGTGTTCCATGGCTTCGTCGGCCCGCCAGGTCACATGTGGGCCCCCCAGCACCACCGGGATTCCCATGCTGCGAACCTTGTCTGCCAGGGAGTAGGATTGAGATGCCGTGGTGGTGATGGTGGAGATGCCCACCAGGTCGGCACGTTCCAGGACATGCTCGCGCAAGGGGGTAATGCCTTCCACCATCACGTCCACCTGGTAGCCCTGTTGGCGAAGGATGGTTCCCAGGAGGATGGAACCAAGTCGTGGCAGAGAAGCCTTGCTGAAAATATGGAGGGCCTGCGACTTGGGTTCCAGGAGCACGATTCGCTGCATTGGGCATTCCGGGATGGGGGTTCGGGTCACGGTTGGGCTGTTTCGACGCCTCCCTGTATAGCCCGAAGCTGTGGGTACCCCGATGTATTTTTTTCTCCCCCCCCTTCTGTGTGAAGGGCGGGGCGAGTGCAACATGCTGGGAACCGTCGGGAAAGCTCATGCCTGGTGGCGCAAGGCCTGCCCCCCCTCGCTGCGGCACGGCCCGGCAGCCTTCGGCTGCCTTTTTCCCGACGGCTCCTGGCGGTGGAAGCCCTGTCGTACTCTCGCGAGAGCGGCTTGACCGTGTAGGACTCACTGTTCCTCGTGATCGCGAGGCGCCACGGGGCGGATCCGATCACGGCGGATGCCGCACTGCGCAAGGCATTCGAGAAGCTGGAGTCGACCTGATCTGAAAGCTATACCCGTCCAGCGAACCATCGCATCGCAAAGACCTCCAACCATTGCTGCTGGAGTGCTTGCGCGATGTCGGGCAGGGCCCGCCGCAACAGCGCCGGCGTTCCGCAGCAGATTCGGTGTGGGCGACGGTTCCGAGGGGCAGGTTGATCATGGGTTCGGGAGAGTCGATGGGCCAGTCTATTTCGCCGCCCGCTCGTTGATCGCCCGGCATACGTAGCGGTGGTTTCGCTGCACGTTGAAGATCACCGGGCCCGGTCAGAATGCTCCCCCTGCCACCAGGGAAACGCGTGCCTGCCATGAATTGTGCCAGTTCCCCGTGTCGGTGTACCAGAGGTAACCGCCGGATACGGCCAGCCGTGCCACCATGGGGTTGAGCGGCAGCCATGCCACGGAGATGACCGGTACAGGGCTCAGGGTGGGAGCCAGCAGGGGAGGGTCGCCGCGGGCGCTCAAGAGTTGGCCCTGCAGCCCTGCTCCGGCGCGGAGCTGTAGCGTGCCGCGGGTGAGCGGGCGCTCGAACCACAGGCCACCTTCCAGGATGGGGTATGGCCATCGTATGGCTGTTCCACCCTGGGCCAACAGCTCCCAGCCCTTGCCTGGCCAGCGAGCCAGGTGTATCTCCATGCACGCCAGGGCCGACGAGGGAAGGGACTCGCCGAAAGTCTGCCAACCCGCCCCGAGTGCCACGCGCAGGTGATCCCGCCGAAGAAGACGTTCCAGGTCCAGGCGCGTTCCCTGGCGAAGGTGGATCTTTTGACGCGCCACCACCTTGTTCCGGGCGGGTGAGAGCAGCTCGACGCGGTGCATGCCGGGCCCGATGACCACCTGGCCGGGCAGTTCGCCCTTCACCTGGCCGTCCACGCGGACGCGGTAGCCGTCGATGCCGCTGTCGTATGATGCCAGGGCCGGAGAGCCTCGGCTGCTCCGGCGCCCGCTCAGCACCACCGGATCTGCCCCCAGCACCTCGGCGCGGGCATAGGCTCGCTGCGCGCCGTTTGTATATGCGTAGGTCTTGCTGCGTGCGAAGTCGTGGGCCTCGGTGACCGTCACCGCGCCATCGTTGTTCAGGTCGCCTTCCTCCAGGGCCTGCAGGAAGAACCAGGTGTAGATGTCGTGCTTCAGGTCGTCCGACTCGCGTGCTGTCTCGTTCCAGGCGCAAACCCCGATGAGGACCATTGCCTCGGACACCTCGCGTAGTGGGGGCGGCGGGGGTGATTTGATCCGGGACAGCTCGCGTTGAAGACGGGTGGAATAGACGCTCTTGCCCTGGCCCGAGTGGCAGGCGGCCAGGAGCAGGACCTTGCGGTGTGAGGGAAGGGAGTCCAGCCAGTCCAGCAGCTCCCGGTGTGAGAGCGCCGTGCCGGCTATGTCGTCCAGGCGAGTGTCGGAGGCCACGAGGTACTGTTGGAAGCCGCCCCGTGCATCGGCGTCCAGGGTTCCGTGGGTGGAGAAGTAGACGAAAACTGTGTCGGCGGGGCTGGTGGAGCGTCGAGCCAGGTCCTGCATTGCCCCTCGCAGGGCCGCCAGGGTGGTCTCTTTGGGAGTGGTCAGGGTGATTATGTCGTCAAAATGCCCCAGCTCCGGATCCGCAAGGGCCAGGGAGAGTGCGTTGGCGTCGTCATCGGTGAATTCCAGGGGGGAGAACCCCCTGTCCTGGAAGCTCTCCGGTCCCACCAGCAACGCTATTCGCCGCCCGCGAAAGAGTGCCTCGGCCTCGTCATTGTCCACCGCCTGCAAGGACAGCTCCGTGCCGCCGGCCATGGCCGGCTGGACCAGGTGCGCCAGCAGCGCCAGGATGATGGTGAACAGGTGGGAAAGCAGCATCAGTGCTGGAGTTTCAGTGTGAGGGAATCGTATGCCGCCGTGTCGGAGCGGCCCTTGTCCAGCCAGGGCCGGAGTATGTCCAGTTCCGGATCCAGGGCCAGCGAAGATGCCGCCCCCAGCAGGGTCAGGGGGCCGTTCATGTCGTCCAGTTCCAGTGCCACCCAGGAGTCTTTCCGCCCCACCCTTGCGCTGCCGGCGGCCGCCAGCTCCGGGGCGGTGCCCGGATGGGGGAACAGAATGGTCACCTCTCCGTCACCCTCGATGGCGAAGAGATAGCGAGCCGAGACCTTGTCGGTTTCCATCTCGAAGAGCAGGGTGCGGTCGGGGAGAACGGTGTCGCCGTCGGTCAAGCGCCCTTCCAGTTGGAAGCCCCCTTCCGTCTGCCGCCCCGCCACCACGCGCAGCTCCACGCTTGGCGGTGATGGCATTCCCCCCTTCAGGCCGTGGTCGTTGCCGGCCGGACGCAGCACCAGCAGCAGGGCGGCTGCGGCCAGGAGCCCCACGGCCGACGCGGGCCAGCGCCAGGATCGGCGGGTCGCTCCTGCCCCGCCGCGGGCAGATCCGGAAGGTCGGCTCATGGGCAGGCCGGAGCTGATGGAAGCCCATGCGGCCTCAAGTTCATCCGGATGAGGCTCCGCAGGCGCCCATTCCTCGGCTTCCAACAAGCGGATCAATGTATCCATGTCCGGTCCCGATTCCTGGAGCAGCGCGGAGCAGTGGGGACAATCGCCTTCCAGGTGTTTCCGGATCAGCCGGGCATCCCCCGGGTCCAGGGTGCCGTCCAGGAGGGCGGCAAGGGTGCTCCGTTGCAGGTGCTTCATGGGGCCTCCTCCAGAGCCGAGGCCAGGCGTTGCAGCATTCGGCGACGCGCCCATTTTCGAAAGCGCATCAGCCGCGTGGTGACGGCTGTCTGGGTGATACCCATGGCAGTGGCGATCTGCGCGGTGCTGTGGCCGGGTTCCAGGTAGAACATGGAGGCCGTTTCACGCAGGCTCTTGTCGGGACATGCGGCTATGACGCCGGCCACGACGCTTGATTTGTTTTCAGGCGAAACCCACCGGGGCGATTGACTCGGGGAGGGTTGTTCCTGCCTGAGGCGAAGCATCGCATCTCGTTCTCGCCGCCGCTTGTCAATCCAGGCCAGGCAGCACCTGCGAGTGGTGGTCTTAAGCCAGGCCGGGAACGCGGCGGGATCGCGCAGCGCCGGAAGTTCCTGGAAGGCTTGCAGGAAGCTCTGTTGGCAGAGATCCATGGCGGCTTCCCGATCCCCCCTGCAGAAGCGGAGGCAGTAGCCGAAGACCATGGCGACGTGTTGATCGTACAAGGTACGAAAAGCCGCTTCCTCGCCCTGCCGTGCGCGGAGTACTGCCATGTGGATGGTTTGCTGCGTCATGGTGGGCTGGCCGGCGGATGGGCCTTGAGAAAAATCGGCTCCGGCAAAGGATTTTCGGGGCAGGTGCCCCAGGATGAATGGTGTGGCATGGCCACGGTTCACGATACCATCGCAGGCATTGGCACAAAACACAAGATGCATCGCTGACATCTCCGGTCCGGGATTCACCCCGGCAGATCCTGGGTGCAGGAAGCTCAGGAGCGCTCCATCCCGGCAGATGTCACGGAAAAAAGTCTTTCAGATCATAGAGACGCTCCGGCAGCGGAAAAAGCCATGGATCTTCGTGGTTCCAAGAGGTGATTCGCAGTTGATCCCGGCCAGGGTACGTCCGTGCCACGGTTTTTGGTCACTCCTGCACGAACAGCACGGCGGATGCTACGGCGCCCATGGACCATTCGGTGACCTGGCCGCCTTCCATCCAGCCGTTCATCGCCCGGTCCAACATGTCGGGTACGAAGAAGCTGGACAGGCCTTCCGTGTCTGCCAGGGAGCATTGCAGCATGTCGGGTTGCCAGTCATCGGGGTCGCATTGGTCAGGGTTGCCCAGCAGGTCGGTGTCCAGCAGAGATGCCACTGCCGTGGCGATGTCCATGGCATCGTCGCCGCTTTCGGCGGCGATGGTGGCCGTGTCCAGTACGATCTGCTGCTGCTCCTGGGTGATACCAGGCGCGAACAGCGGCTCCAGCACCATTGGGTAGATCCAGTCGCCTGCCGTGGCGGTGAAGGTGTAGCTCAGCAGGTGATCGGCGGAGCTGATGGGTTCCTCTGCGACCACCTGGCCGAGCTGGGCAGACTCCAACGCTTCATCGCTGGCCACGTGGTTCCCCTGGACCAGTCGTGCGGTGCCCCCCTCCGCTCGCGCGATTCGCAGCTCCACGGAGACCTGGGCCCCCGCTGCTGGAACGGGCACCTGGTCGCCCCACTGGTACACCTGGTCTTCCACGGTGATGGAGCCCAGGAGCTGGGCCGAGGCGGGCGTGCGCGTGACGTAGGTGTGGCGATTGCGCATTCCGTCCAGAATTCCCTGCAAGTCGGTGGATTCCGCGTGGACGTAGGTGGTGGGGAAGCCCGGCAGCACGATTGCGTGGCGATCCGAGCCACCCACCAGCGCCACGTGGATCCCGCGAGCCAGCATGGCTTCGTACCACGTCAGGGTCTGGCCGTCGGCGTCGAGATCCTGGGCTTCGATGGCCCGCCGGTAGGTGCCGGAGGCCGTGCCGTTGGAGGCTTCCCAGGCATCCAGGTCTTCCTGGGTGGTGGGAGGCGAGGCCAGGATCCAGCCAGAATTCCAGACCTCCAGGGTGTCGAAGTCCTGGACGTCCCAGGGGAACATGATGCTCGGGGAGAATGGATGGTTGGGGGAGAAGAGCGCTTCCTGCTGGTGGGTGGCCTGGATGGCTGACTGTATGTCATCCAGAGTCGTGCCGTCGCCATCGGGGTCGTGCTCCACCAGGCTGGACACGCCGGGAGTGTTGGCGTGGCCGTTGCTGCCGAACTCCTCGCTGGGGATGAGCACGAGTCGTTCGCTGGTGAAGTCGGGGTCGCTGTTCTGGTCCACGGTGCGGTGGTCGGACAGCGCAATGTAATCGAGACCGCTGCCCTCGTACTCGGGGTGGTGCTCCAGGAACTCGGGCCATTCCAGGTACTCTGCCAGGGCGATGACGGTGGCGACGGTGTCCCAGCCGTCGCTGTAGTCGGTGTGCATGTGCAGATCACCTCGCAGCCATCCGTCCTGGACCGTGGTGATCTGGGCTGGGGCTTCGTAGGGCTGTGGAGCCGTGTCGCCGCTGTCGGCGGAGTCGTTTCGGGTGGGACTGCAAGCGAACAGGGCAGCCTGGAAAAGACAGCAGATGGTACGGTTCATGGGCGGCTCGCACGAAGTGGATTGACAGGATTGGAGCAGAGCGTGGTCACCTGGCAAGAGATTGGAGGAGCGACCAGCTCGACCGTCACGGGGCCCTTGTTGGGAAGGAAGCTTTCATCGAGATTATCTTGAATACCTGCGCGTGGCCATTACAGAGTGTCCAGGGCCGAGCCCTTGGTGCCTTTTTCGTCTCGCTGTTCATTTTCCCATCCAGGATCTCTCCATGTCTGTTTCCTCGCCGCACCTGGCCCGCCTGCTGCTCCTGGCGTCGGCATCTCCGGCTCTCCACGCCCCGGCGCTGGCCGCTTCTTCGTCCTACGTCATCCAGGAAGACACGACCTGGTCCCGGCAGGGTAGCCCCTACACCGTTTCGGCGGACATGATGGTGGCCTCGGGAGCCACTCTGACCATCGAGCCCGGTGTCACTGTGGAGCTGGACTCGTGGGTCTCCATCACCGTGGAAGGAACGTTGGTGGCCCGGGGCAGCTCCCAGGAGCCAATTGTTCTCAGGGGTGTGGAGGGAGCCGATGGTCGTGTTCGCTGGGGGTCGCTCATCTTCGCGGAGGGGAGCGTGGGTGCCACCTACCAGGGCCTGGATGAATACCTCTCGGGTTCCGTGTTGGAGCACTGCGAGATATCGGATGGCTCCAGGGCCGTGGCAATGTTCGGCTCCTCGCCCTTGATCCGCGAATGCTATTTCCATGGCAACTACTACGAGTCCGACCTGGACGTGGCCGGCGGGGCCGCCATCTACGTGGACCAGGGCTCAGCCCCCCGCATCTCCGACAGCACGTTCTCCGGCAACATCGCCGGTGGCACCGCCTACGGAGGGGCCATCTACGTGGACCAGGGCAGCCCCATCATCCAGGGCAACACCTTCACGGCAAACGAATCCGTCTACGGAGCGGCGCTATCGGCCTACGCAATGTACTCTCCCATCGTGGGGAACCTGTTTCAGGAGAACATCTCGGGCTGGGACGGAGGGGCCATTGCGCTGGTCTCCTCGGCGCCGGCCATCCTGGACAACGAAGTACTCTCCAACGAAGCCCTCTACGACGGTGGAGGCATCCACGTCTGCATCGACTGCAACCCTCACGCCAACCCGTTCATCACCGACAACAGCATCATCGGAAACACCTGCTCCTTCCAGGGGGCGGCCGGTGTGGGCGCGGCCTACCTTCGCTCCTTCTCGGGCAACGACATCCATGACAACCTGCGCTCGGATGTTCCGGCCGATTTCGCCTGGTTCAACCAGGACACGGAGCTGGCATGGACTCGCGACCTGTTGGCCCCGGGCAACTGGTGGGGGAGCACCGACGCCGAGGCGGTGGCCGAGGCCATCTGGGATGGCAATGACGATCCCGTATACGGGCTGGTGGACTACCAGCCCATGCTGGACGGCCCTTCTCCCAGCGCCGACTCGCGGGTCACCATCACCACCGACCGCCTGGAGTACAGCAGCCCCGGCACCTGGATGCCGGTGTACTTGACCATCTACAACCCCGGTCAACCCAGGCAGGTGGAGCTGCTGCTTCTGTTGCAACATGGCAACGCCCCCCCCCTGGCCTATCGCGGCGAACTGGGCTTTCCCGGCAGCAGCCTGGCTGGTGACTCGTTCCTGCTGGATCTCCCGGAGGGCTCGGTCTTCTTCGACACGCTGGGCTCGGCCCAGCTCTCCGATGTTCCCGTCTCGGACCATGGCACGTGGTACGCCGCCCTCTTCGATCCCGAAACCGGCGACAGGATCGGCGATCTCTGCTCCGCCAGGTTCGATACGAAAGGAGATGAGTGATGCTCGATCTGTGCTTTTCCCATTCCGAATGGCGGATCGAGCTGGAGCGACCAGCTTCCCGGCCGGGTACTTCATCGAAGGCGGTCGTGCGCACAGAATCACAGGAACGGGCTGTTCCTTTGACAGGAGCGGTGAGGGGTTGGAAACCGGGCACCGGAGCCGCGCCGTGGCCGGTCATGCCACCAGGGAGCCGAAGACTCCTCTGGGCGTTGCTTCTGCCCTTGTTTCCCGCGTTCGGCGGTTGTGGCTCCGGGCTGTGCGAGCTTGCTGCGGACATCGTTCCGGGCTGTGGAATCATGGCCGGTGACCTCGCCTTGAGGTTGGGCGACAATCGGGGTGATGTCCAGGACAGCTTCCCATCCCTGGAAGCAACGTGGGACCTGGACAATCTGGGTACGACCTTTACCATTCCAGGCCAGGGAATTGCCGGAATGTTCGAGGGAGGGTCCGCGGATGCCACCCTGACATCCATAAGCGTAGTACCCGGCTTTTCGGGCCTCACCACCGGCGGTGTGGGACTTGGGAGCGGCGAGTCGCAGGTTGTAGGCGAGTTCGGTCAGCCGCTGGTGGACGGCTACCTGGGCGCCTGGTGGTACAGCGAGCATGGCCTTGGCCTGGAGTGGAGCGGCGCGTCCGTGGAGCGGATCCACCTGTTCGTGCCCGGGAGCCTGTAGGAGGCTGCTGTGAGGCTGGTACGAACCCGTTTCTGCCAGGCCGGGAGCACCGAGTCCCCCCTCAACGGGTGGCGATCCGCACCGCCTGCCCGTCCTCTCCCGTGGCGTCCAGCAGGGTCACGGGAGGTGAGTGCCTGAGCTGATCCAGGAAAGCGTGGTCACTCCAGGGAACGGAGACGCCGGTGGCCCTGACGTTGGCCGAAAACCCATCCGCCGTGGCTTGAAACGCCATCCGGCCCAACGTGCCTTCGAAGGGAACGGTAAATCCCAGCTCGCTCCCATCGGCTCCCAGGAGCAGCACGTCGATGCTCTGGGACAGGGCTGGGGATCCGCCGGGCCTGGCGCGGTGCTCCAGCACCAGGCGCAGGTCTTGCCCTTCATCGGTATCGACCAGCAGAACCCGCCGGGCCCCGACAGGTCGGTCCAGCAGGTCCCGGGCGGCATCCCGCAGGTCGATGACCGCCCCGTCCACGGTGATCTCTACGGGCCCATCCTCGTTGAGAAGCCAGTTGGCGGGCACCTGTAGCGACAGTCTCTGCCCCACCTCGGCGCTGTCTGCGCTCAACCAGAGATCCCCGGCATTGGCGGCAAGCGGGAGCAAGACAAGGAAAAACGAAGTCACAAGGCTCATTTGTACCTCCTTGACTCGACCCTACGCAGGATAGCCGCATTTTATTGCACGACCAGGATACTTCCTGAGTTTCCGTTCGGAAATGGCGCCCTTCGCCGGGGCCCGGGCCGGCTGTTTCCGACAGCCTCTTTCCCGACGGCTCCTGGGCGGGGACGACAGGATCGGACTCCTGGTGGACCAGCTCCAGGTGGAGCCCCTGTCAGCGGCACATCTGCGCGTGAGCTTCAGTGGGGGGGACGACATGCAGACCTCGATCTGCATCGCCTCCAACGATCCCGATGAACCATTACAATACGTGGCTCTCACCAGTGGGAACCAGGATTCCAACCCGAGCCTTGGGGCCATGGCCACGGACTTCGTACTGACTGGCCTGGACGGCCAGACGTACCAGCTTTCCCAGCAGCTCGGCCACCCCGTAGTGCTCGTCTACTTCGCAACGTGGTGACCGCAATGCCAGTCCGAGGTCTCGGACATCGAGTACAGCATCTGGCAAGAGTACCAGGACCAGGGAGTGGTGGTCTGGGGCATCGCCTCTCGCGAGGACGAGGCGACGGTCAGCTCCTTCGTGGAACAGCTCGGACTCACCTACACAATCCTGCTGGACGTCGACGGGAGCGTAAACGAGACCTATTCCCAGCAGGCCGCGTTTGGCTCCTCGGCCTAGCCCCAGGACTGGGTGATCGGCACGGACGGAGTGATCGTGTACGTCAACAATGTCTTCGATCTGAGCGCGCTACAGGCGGCTATCGGGCGGGAGTTGGAGTAGCGGGCGAAAAAAAGTACTTGCTCGCCCTGCTACGCTCCACCTTGAGGCAGGCTTTCCGGCCTGCCAAGGGGGCAAGATAACGACAAGGACCGGCTGGAAGCCTCTCCACCGGGCCGGCTGGAAAGCCTGCCCCGCGGCAGGAGCCACGGCCCCAAGTCCATGACAGACCTTGGAAAACGGGGAAATCGGAGTTACAATCGACACTGGACACGCTCAACAAAGAGAGCCCCAGATGAAATCTCACAAGCCCAGCTCATCCGGGTTCGCCCGCAATGGCACATCTCCCTCGCACGAGGCTCCACACAGGCCCGTCGAAACCTCATCGGCTCTGGGCGGAACGGACGGTGAGTGGGCCATGGCGATGCAGGACAGCATCGGCAACCAGGCCATCTTGAACATCATGCGCTCGGGGGGAGGCGTCCCTGACGACGACCCGGCCTCGGCCTTCTCCTCGGCCACCAGGGGGGAAGGCCGCTCCATCCCCATGCAGGCCGAAATGGAGTCTGCCTTCGGGCGGGACTTCTCCGGCGTCAAGGCCCACCTGGGGCAACGGGCCCCCCTGGCAGGTATGGGCGCCCGCGCAGCCACCGACGGCTCTCAGGTGGCCTTCGCCAGCGAAACGCCAGACACTGAAACGGTGGCCCACGAGTTGGCCCACGTGGTGCAGGTGGAGCAGGCCGGCTCTGCCTTGCAGGCCAAGCCCCTGGTGTCCAGTCCCGGCGACGCCGCCGAGACAGAAGCAGACAAGGTTGGAGCGGCGGTGGCCAGTACGGGAACAGCGCCTGCCATCCAGCAATCACCCACCGGTTCCATCTCCGGAGGATGGCTGAGCGATGCTGCCAACGCCGTGGGCGATGCCCTGGACATGCGCGAGGACGAAGAGCGGCTGGACGCCGAAGAAGAGCTGGAGGAGTTCCGCGAGCGTTCGTTCCCCCGCATCGAGCGATTCTCCTCGCCTGCCGGAGTGGGGCAGTTTGCCGTGGACTTCGACGCCGCTACCGGCGACCTGTCCATCACGGTGCGGGTCTTCTTCGAGTTCACGGCGGGCGACCCCTCACAGGTGGCCCCGGGGTTCCGCCCAGAGGAATTCCAGTGGAACGGCGGCGAGGAAGCCCAGTGGAAGACCCAATACATGGCCCTCTTCTCCTCTGCCTGGTCGTCACCGGCCACGGGTATCATCTTCAGGAGTACGAAACCATACTGGACCTCGATGCAGGTAGACGTGGGGGTGCAGGTCGTCGAGACCGCCTCCCGCGGCGATGCCCACTTCGTGGTACAGGTGGCCAAGTATCCCGACGACGCCGCAATGGTCGGGAGTTCGGTCTGTTCCCCGGGCCGGCACCACTCGGGCAACTACTGCGTCGCCAACACCGATGCCGGCACCCCCGCCAACTACCAGGGCATGGCGGGCTCCACGGTGGAGCTGGACTCCAACGACCTGCGTGCCGAGCAAAAACTGGACTGGGGCAACGCCGTCACCCAGGTCCACTTCGGCAGGGGTGGCAACGCCCTGGACGCAGCAGGCCAGCAGGAACTCCAACCGGTGATCCAGCAGATGCAGGCCAACGCGGCATCCCACGCAGAGCTGACCGGTCACGCCAGCGCGGATCACCGACAGGGCGTGAACGCCTCGGACGGCGCCATCGAAAACATGGACCTGGCCCGTTCGCGTACCGCCTCGGTCCAGGCGGCCTTGAACGGAGCTGGTATCTCCAACGACCGCCTGCTCATACGCAACGTGGGCGAGCAGGGAGCATCCGACGACGAATCCTGGTGCCGGGTGGACATCCAGGTGGGCACCAATCCCACGCAGACCGCGGCACTGCACGAGGGCGGGCACATGCTGGGCAACAGTGACGAGTACTCCTCCGCCGGCGCCACGCCCTCCTACGACGCCATGGTCCTGGCGCAAACCGGCCAGGTCGTGGCCCACCAGGACAACGCCAACATCATGAGCGTGGGTGGCACCATCCAACCCTGGAACTACTCCGCGTTCCTGGCCTCCCTCAAGCAGATCAGCGGCTTGGACGAGTGGTCACTGTGAGCCTCCAGCACCTCTTCCTGGCCTTACTCTTTTCCCTGCCAACCTGGGCCTGCGGCTCCGTAGCCGAGCAGCCCGTCGCTACCAACACAGAGCCTGCCGTGACACCAGCACCCCGCGCCGACTCGGTTGCAGACACGACCGTCCCCACTCCTTCCGCCGACACCCTCATCCAGGTGTTCTTCCCCGACGAAAACCGCGTTGAACGTTTCCTGGCCGATGGCCGCTGGGGCCTGCTGGCCGCCGACGGCTCCCTCGTCGGCCAGAAACCCATGGGGTTCTACGAGCGAGGACGAGATACCATCAGCCCCGACGGCTTGAGGCGACTGGACGAAGCCCTGCAAGCGGTGGACTTCTTCGAGCTGCCCGAGCTGCTGGATGACCACCTGCCCCAGGACCCTTCGCAGCTCCAGCTCCCAAACGGCCAGGGGGCCCTGAACCCACGGCCGGTGCTGGTGACGGCCCGCGGCCCCGACGGGACTTTCCACACCGTGCGAGCATATGGAGACCGCCGTGTGCTGGGCTCTTTCGGCCCCCTCTCCCCGCTCATGAAGGCGCTGGACCGCGAGGCCTGGGGCGGCTGGAGGTACGAGTAGCTGCGCCTGTCAACCCCCCATAAACCTCCAACACCGTGTTGGCTTCGAGTCGGTGTGAGCTGTGGGATCAGCGGCGGCTGCCTCCGCGAAACCCCGGAACCACTGCTCCCATCACCCAGCAGAAAACAGGTCCGCGGGTATCTGCACCGCCACCACGCGCCCGCGGGCACACACCACGCCCTCGGCCGAGAGGGTCGAGCTGACCACCACCTTGCGCCCCTTCAGCTCGTCCACCACGCCACGTATCTCGAGCATCGGGCCCAGGGGGGTTGGGCGTAGATAGTCCACGTGGAGCGAGGCGGTGACAAAGCGCAACGGGGGCTCGCTGTCCATGGACCTGTCACTGGCCCGGTAGGCAGCCGCCGCGGCCGTCCCCGTGGAGTGGCAGTCGATCAACGAGGCTATGAGACCTCCGTAGACATAGCCAGGCACGGCGGTGTGGTGGGGGCTGGGGGTGTAGTAGCAGACGGACTCCTGGCCGTCCCAGAACGAGCGGATGCGCAAGCCGTGCTCGTTCTTGTACCCGCAGCCGTAGCAGTGGGCAACGTCCTCCGGGTAGTAGTCCTGGAATGCCAGGCGGCTCATTTCGATCTCCTTTGCGGGATAGAGCCCGGAAGCTATCCTGCGGGCCATGGATGGGCCTGCTGGCGCCATCCCAATCCCTCGCCTTGCGGGCATGGATCAGCTTGCGGGGACACGGCTGCCTAAGGCAGCCCGCCGGCGGGCCCAGGCGCGTGGCGACCGTAATGGATGACGGGTGCTGGCCGATATTGCGCGGCGGGGGCGTATTGTAATACGTTGAAGCTCCCCCTCTCCGGGGGGGGAGGTTGGGAGGGGGGGGGGAACGCTGCGCGATGTCGGCCAGGGTCCAGCGCAGTAGCGCCTGGACTTCCGCAGAAGGCATGAGCTTTCCCGACGGCTCCTCGGACAGGCTCTACCCCGCCGCCCCAACCATCCACGACCAACTCTCCCCCCGCTTGGTTCATCGATGGTTCCGGCTCACCGGCCACAGTTCCAGGTGGACTCGGCAGCCTTCTTCCCGACGGCGCCCTGACCATGCTGTCTGCCCTGCGCCAACGCTCGGTCTCGTGCGCGCCGGCCCGCTATTCCTCGATGCGAACGGGATTCGTGTACACCCAGGGAAAGCTGTGCAGGTAGGGTTCCGGGTCGTCGCCCAGGAAACCGGCCAGGTGACTGGGGACCATGTCGATGCGCGCCCGGTAGATGCCCGGCTCGGTGATTTCCCGGGAGCCGCAGCCTTCCCACCACAGGTCGCCGTCTCTGTAGATGGCGCCGCTGATCTCGGGGAGGGCGCCGCCATCGCGCGGGGATGACGGGGAAAGCGAGGGGCATTCCAGGTGCAGGGTGCCCCCCGACGGGGCCGTGGCGCCCATCTCGTACTCTGCCCCGGAGCTGTCGGTGTACCAGAAGGCCAGACCCGTGGGAGTGCCGAAGATCTCGAACGCCACGTAGAGCCGACCGAGTGCCAGTGCCTGGTCCGCGGCGCTCGCGCTGCCGTCATCGGCCAGCAGGTGGTTGGAGAACCAACGCATGTTGCGCCGGAATCCGTCGGGACGCTCGCCGTCCCGCAGTTCCATGGGCAGGACGTTGCGATGCGCGTCGGTGCCCGCGACACCGATGCTGGGCGCACGGGCGGCCAGGTGATCCCAGCGTTGGATGTTGGGGGCCAACTCCTGGTGAAATGCCAGGAAGAGCAGGTCTGGCTCGGCCGTGCCTTCGTCGTCCGTGAAGGGCGCGATGTCTTCGACCCAGCCGAAGGCATCGAGACCGTAGATGTCCTGGCGCTCGTCCGGGTCCAGGATGGCGTGCAGATTGTAGAGTTCCACGCCGGCCAGGCCGTCGTCCTGCAGGCGCTCCAGCTCCTGGAAGTCGCGTTGCTCGGGGTGATTCTGCATGACCTGCGCACCGGAGGAGATCATGGCGGCGATGGCCTCGGCGTCGTCACGGTTGTACAGCGCGTTGGCTTCTTCACCGTAGGGTGCCGCGTGTTCCTCCAGGCCCACGGGCATGAGATCGTCTTCGATACCCGGCAGCCAGAGGGCATCATGGCCACCATCGCAGTGAATACGACTGCCCACCACCTGCCCGCCCAGCTCGATGGGTTCGTCATCCTCGCGCATCAGGAGGATGTCTTCGAAGGGGAGGTCGGCGGCATAGCTGGGGTGGTCTGTCAGGTAGGCGACGTCGATGCTCAGACGGCAGATCCCATCACGGAGTTCGGCCAGGCAGTCTTCGTCCAGCTCGCCATCCACGTAGCCTTGGCCGTCGCAGGCGTCGTGGGACAGGGGGGAGTGCAGGTGGATGATGGCGCGCAGCGGCGTGAAACCCCGTTGCAAGCCGATTTCGTCGACCAGGGGCGGAAGATCCGGGTTCCAGGGGACCGCCACGCGCCCCGTGTCGGCCGTTTCCACGGGCTGGTTGCAGGCCATGACGAACATGCTGATGACGATGGGGGACATGAGGGAATCCTTCAATGTTGCTGCGTCTTGCCGTCAGGCTCCTGGCGAGTCCTTGCCACCCCGCACTCCCAGGATTCGCCCTTCCCCCAGCTCCAGGATGATGCCGCAACGTGAATGGCACAGTCCACACCAGGTTCGCACGAAGATGGGTTCAAGGTCCATGGGGATCTCCGAGGGCTTCGGGAGACGACATCGATCACCTAACACCCCCCGTCCAACAGCGTTGGATTTCGGGCGAGCCGCCGGTACGACGGGGGAACGATGGTGGGGAACGATGGTGGGGAACGATGGTGGGGAACG
This sequence comes from Myxococcota bacterium, assembly GCA_024276675.1. Taxonomy (GTDB): domain Bacteria; phylum Myxococcota_A; class UBA796; order UBA796; family JAFGLY01; genus JAJRWT01. The sequence continues at coordinate 20,851 of JAJRWT010000065.1, forward strand.
ATGGGGGATGGCAGGACCGGGATCCGGACAGCCGCTGGTGCTTCACGGCAAGCGGTAGATTTCGTAGACCCGGGGCTCGTCCTGAAGGTGGAATGTTCCCGGTGGGAGCAGCAACTGCTCGTGCCGGGCCCCCTGGGCGGAGAGTCGTGCATCCACGGCGGACATGGGATGGGTCGAGAGTTCCCCGTCCACCAGGACACAGCTCTGCGAAGGCAGGGCGCTTGAAGGTGCGGAGCCTGAGAGCAGGGCTTCCAGGGAGTTCCTTCTGCGAAAGGAGATCTCTCGCTGGCGAGAAGTTGGAGGGGCAAAACCCTGGAGTGCGTCGAAGAGAATGGGATAGCTGGGGCGCTGATGGAGGCCTTGAAGCAATTGGAATTCGCCGGGAGTACGCCTTGCCCCCCGTTGCGGGAGCCGCGGCGCCACCAACACCTGGGAGCAGGTGCCCAGCGATTGCTCCACCTGGCCGGGAAAGGGATTGAGAGCCAGGGGCCAGGGTCCCAGAAAAACAACCCATAGCAGCCCAGATACGAGCGTTGCCAGGGCCAGTGAAGGGATGCGCCTGGCGAGCTGGTGGATGCCCAGAGCCGAGAACGCCGCCAGACCGACGGTCATGAGCGAGCCCCATCGCATGGCGTGGTGCATGCGCGAAGCGCTGGGCACCCAGCGGAATACCCACATGTAGACGGGATTCACGACCCTGCTGCCCCCCCCCAGGGCTTCCCAGCTCTGACCCCCCGGGCCCTGGGACAGGAGGGGCAAGGGCCCCATTACCAGTACCGCTCCGGTCAACACCAGGAAGAGCCATGGCAGGTGGCGGCGCCTGAATACCGCCATGAAGATAGCGGGCACCAGGAGGGGTAGGGCCGGCAGCAACCAACCCGAAGTGGGAGAGAACAGCTCCCCCGGGCTGATGGAATCGAGAATCGCCAGTGCCGACGAACAATCGGGAGTCCATCCCTGGTCGGTGGGGAACAAGAAGGGCTGCCCCCAGGAACCCTGGATGAGCTTGTGCTCGCTCCCTGCTCGCATGGCTTCCAGCAAGGGCCAGGCCGCAGGCAGACAGAAGAGGAACGCCAGGCCCAGACCCAGCAGCAGCTCCCTGGCCAGGCGGGGATTCCTGGGCCAGGAGGCCGCCAGGGCACCCAGGCAGAAGATGACGCTGCCCAGGCCCAGGATCAACACGTTCTGCCAGTAGCTCAGTGCAGCCAGGACTGCCCCCGACACAAGCATGGGCAGCCCCAATCTGCGACCCCGCCACATCCTGGCCAGGCCCGCGAAATAGAGCAGCGTGAAGGGCAGGAGTGCCTGGGCGTACTGGCCCCTGGAAACGCTGTCCATGACCACGGCCGAGGATCCACAGACAATGGCGGCGGCGGCGGCGCCCAGGCCATTGGCTCCCAGAGCCCTGGCGAAGAACCAGCCCGCCACCATGGCAAGGCCCAGCAGGCCCAGGTGCAGCAGCAGCAGGGCGGGCCCCAGGTCCGTCAGCAGGCGCAGGGGCCACAGCAACAGGGCGAGGTCCAGCATGTTGAGCACCCTGGCGTCAACGGCTGTCTGCCAGATGTCGTGAACAACGAAACGCGGGAGATCCCATGGACAATCCACTCCTGCCCAGGCCTCCTGCAGGCGGAGCAAGGCGCCATGGGCAAGGCGAAGCGTGTAGAGGGTGTCGCAGCGATCCCGTTCCAGGTCACATCCGAAGTAGGCGCGACCGGACCACGCTTCCGCCAGTCCTCCGGCATGGGCCAGGACCAGGGCCAGCAACAGCGAGGGCAGGAGCGCGTACCTGCTCGCGAGCGCCAGCAGGCGAGATTTCTTCCCCTGCCCAGGCGGAAGGGCAGGCAGCAAGGATGCTATTCGGTTGTTTTTACGCGAACCCTCGAGGGCGGACATGATATCCATGATAGCCTGGATATTATGCGCTTCCACTACTCCGCCACCTGGAAGGAATGTCGTCCTGGAAGCCGGTTCTCGTCATGGTACGGAGAGTCCCCTTGCCAAGCCTGCTACGTGCCCTTCTCTATCTGTGCGCCCTTCAGTTCCTGCTGGCGAGCATCGCGGGCTACCTGGCATGGACCCGGCTCAAACCCGCCCAGCAAGACCCCCTCCAGGCCTGGATAACCCAGCAGAGCACCACCGCCCCGTAGGAGCCGCCGGGAAAGCTCGGGCCCGCTGCGGTGCGCCATCCGCTACTGCGCCGGGCCCTGCTGGACATCGTGCAGCGTCTTCCCCCCTCCCAACCTCCCCCCAGAGGCTCATCCTGCCCCACACGTAGGACCGGGTGGAGGGAACGTCCGGGCAGGGGAGCCCCCCAAAATGGAACATCCGGGCAGGGGAGCCCCCCAAAATGGAACATCCGGGCAGGGGAGCCCCCCAAAATGGAACATCCGGGCAGGGGAGCCCCCCA
>JAJRWT010000066.1 GCA_024276675.1 Myxococcota bacterium
CGTCGCCGTGGGGCCGGCTTCCAGCCGGCCCTTGTGGGTATCCTGCCCCACTGGCAGGCTGGAAAGCCTGCCCTACGGCTGGAAAGCCTGCACCACTGGCAGGCTGGAAAGCCTGCCCTACGGCTGGAAAGCCTGCCCCGCGGCTGGAGAGCCTGCCCCACTGGCAGGCTGGAAAGCCTGCCCTACGGCTGGAAAGCCTGCACCATGGGTTGGAAGCCGGCGGGCGAGCATATACCGCGGAACCACCGGGCTCGAAACAACAAAAATGCTGCATCGAGCCTGGACCCTGTCCATACTGGCAAGATAGCGTGGTACTTGCGCTCGAAGAATCTCCCGCCCCACCTCCTCCATCACACCACAGCCCCGGCAAACACGGAGGATGCTTCAAAATCGGCAGCAGGGATTCCATGACGCTCTCCTCATCCTCTCTACAGGTCCGAATCGCAACAATCATCGATCGCGTCCTGTACCCGCCCATGCCCAGGCGCATCTTTGGCTGGGGGCTCGTCAGCCATGGTTTTCTCCTGGTGGCAGCCTTCATCCTGGATGTGGGCACCGGCGGCGCCGTGCTGGACCGATGGCATGCCGGCCTCGATCTCGCGCTGGGAGGCGTTCAAAGCCAGCTCCAACCCGCTCCTACAACCACGACCTTCCTGGGTCTCGGACTGGCGGCTCTCAGCGCCTGGTTGACTTCGCGCTTCCTGAAACTCGGCAAAGCGGCGCTCACGGAACACCTGCTCATCTTCCTGTTGGTGGCACCGCCATGGTTCGCCCATCTACTGCCCGTATTCCTGGCCGACCGTGAAACCGCGCTCCGGTTCATCTCTCCCGTTGTGGCCTGGTCCGCGATAATCATCGTGCGCGGACTGCTACACGGGCAGCCCGCCGATGGTGCGTCTTGATACCCCAGGGTGAGCTGCTGGCGGATCGCTTCGTAGTGGGCCACGAGCTGGGTCAGGGTGGTCTTGCCTGGGTGGCTTCCGCGTGGGACCGTCGGGAGCGAGTGGAGGTGGCCCTCAAGATACTCCTTCCGCAGCACGCTTCCCAGCGGATCATCCGGCAACGCTTCCGCCGCGAGGTGCTCCTGAGCCAGGGGCTGGTCCATTCCGGGATCGTTGAGGTGTACGACCTGCACCGCGACGACCGCTGGCTCTTCTTCAGCATGGAACTCTGCCAGGGACTGAACCTGAAGGAATGGACACGCGTCAACGGCAGGCCAAGCCGCTCCCAACGCCGGGAGCTTCTCCGAGATCTGGCCGGCGCCCTTCGGTACGCCCACAAGAAAGGCGTGATCCACCGCGACATCAAACCCCAGAACGTGATGTGGTCCCCCGGCAGGGGCACCAAGCTCCTTGATTTCGGGCTCGCCAGGGTCGAGTCCATGGCGGGCCTCACATCCCACAGCACACTGCTGGGTACCCCGGACTACATGGCACCGGAACTCGCCGCCGGGCTCCCCGTGGACGGTCGCAGCGACATCTACTCCCTGGGTGTCCTCTGGTACGAGCTGGCCACGGGCAAGATGCCTTTCACGGCCAGCTCCCCCTTCGAGCTGCTGCGCACCATGGCCGACAACGACGGCCCGGCCCCCACGGGCAACGACGTGGACGAGGTCGAGGCCCACCTGGTGCAACGTCTCTTGAAACGACGCCCCGAAGAGCGTATCAACTCCATCGAAGAACTCCTGGACGCCATGGACGGGGCCGGCCATCTTCCCGACACCGAACAGAATCCCGCGTTCTGCCTCCGTTGTGGCACGCAAGCGTCCCAGTCGGCCCCCTTTTGCCTGGCCTGCGGCGCCGATTGGGGTGGGACCGCACTGTCCCGGGGGAGCGCCATGCTCGCCCTCACCCATAGCGACGGCTCCACCGAGGATCTGGACAAGATAATGGAGAGCATCGGGACGGCACCCAACCCCACTGAAGATCCCAGGCGCGCGCTCTCCAGGCTGCCGGTGGTCCTGCTCAAGGGGATCGAGATCCAGGCCGCCAAGGGGCTCCGGGCCGCGCTACTGCAGGGCGGCTTCACCACCGAACTCCGGCTGCTGGCCGAAGACAACTTCGATCTACTCCACCGCCGTGGTACCCCGGGTATCCTGTTCACCGGGGCACTGCTGGGGAGCTGGGCCGTGATCTGCACCGTTGCCTACGCGCTCACTGGTACTCTGGGACTCTGTCTGGCCCTGGCTGCGGGCCCAGCAGTGGGCTGGTTGTTGCAGAAGAGATCCCACATCTTCCTGGCTCCTGTGTATTTGTGTCAGACACAGGCCGAGTCCAGGTTCACGGCTATTGCGTCGAGCGAATGGCGGGACTTTCTTCAGCGCTCGCCCGAGCCGGCGACGCTTCGACTGGCCGAAGGCCTGATGGTGCGCACACACCTCCTGGCGGGGGAGTTGGAGCGGATCTCGGTGCCGCGAGAGATCATGGCGGGCATCCGCCGCGCCATCCAGGACTCTGTGTCGGCCGGCATGGAAATCCTGCATCAAATCATGCCCCTGGATGTCTCTTTGCGGGTCACCGACCTGCGAGCCCTGTGGGAGGAGCTGGAGGCCGCGGAAACAAGGGCCAAGATGGCCTCTTCTCCAGAGATGGCAAGGCTGGAGAAGGCCCGGGTCGCCCGGATGGAGGCCGAGCTTACCCAGATGGCCAACACCGAAGAAGAGCGCTCACGGCTCGTCCAGCGGCTGCTCCGCCTGACCTCCAGCATCGACCGCTCACGACGCGACCTGAGATCCACCACCAACGCCGCGGACCAGGCCAGCATCGCCAGCAAACGCCTTCACGACGAAGCCGGTCTCCTGCGGCAGGCCGTAACCGAGCTGGACCAGCTCAGCGGAGGAATGAAATGAAAGACCTGCTGTTGAGCCGCGCCATTCCCCTGCTGCTGGCTGTTCCCGGTGCCGTGCTGCTGCTCTGGCTCGGTGACATTGCGGCTTCCCTCGCCAGCGAAGCAGCCTGGAACGGAGTGTTCACCGAAAACTTCCAGCGCGAGGTCGAGTGGGACTGCACCGAAGAGGTTGCATCCATCAACAGGATCATACAGGCCCACGCACCCGAGAACACCTCGTCCAGGCTGCCCAGCTCCGCGTGTGGATTGGGCAAACCACCAATCTCGGGAAGGTAGCGCCTGGGCGCCCTCGGTACTACGAAGTTATTCTTGCGCGAAGCCCCGGGACTGGAACCCCGTTCACGTTCTCCAGGGAGTATGCTCCATGTGCTCGTTCCTGCTCTGGCTGATCCTGGCCATCCCGGCTCCCCGGGCTGCCGTGCAGGACATGACCCTGGAACTGCGACTGGGAATCCAGGACGGCCTCCAGGGCATCACCTGTACTGGGCACGGACTCCTGCTGGGCAAGGAACTCCCCCTGGAATTCCAGGAGCCAGGCCCACAGCTCCGCGTGGCGGTGCTGCGCTCACAGCCCGCGGCCTATGCCCGACTGCACCTGGAATGCCAGGACGACACCGTGGCCTTCTCGGGAGTGGTCATGCTGGACGACGTGCGAAAGAACAGGGTGGATCTCTACCTGAGCCGCGGAGACGACGGCGCACTCTCCCTGGTGCGGGCCGCTCCCGGCACGGGAGCCGGCACCAGGAAATGGTCGTTCTACGCCTGGAAGGCGGCGGCAGTGCTGTGGGGCTGCCTGTTGCTGGCCGCCGCGGGCCGCCTCAGGAAAAAATAGAAACTACCAGGGCCAACAGAACCTGCCGCGGGGCCATGAGCAGGGCTCAGTCACACTGGATGGGGCCCAGGGGGAGGCTCTGATCCACCGCGAAGCCCAGGGTGAGGGTGCTGCCATGGGAAGTGCCAAGGTAGTAGTGGACTTCTTCGGGCACGCCGCCCACGTAGTCCAGGTCCCCCGGGCCGGTTTCGTAGCCGGCAGCCGCCACGACGGCCTGGCCCTGGGCGTTCATCACGATCATCCTGGTCCCGGCGTCGGGGCGGTCGCTCCAGTACATGTTCACGTACCAGCCCTCATCTTCCACGGGGAGCTTGGCTCCATAGGCGGACTGGCCGTACTCGCAGCCTTCCTGTGGGGCCCAGGACTGGTCCCTGTGCATGATGAAACCCGTGTATTCCTGGCTCATGTCGTAATGATCGCCGATGGACTCGGTAATGCTGGAGGGCCAGGGATCGCTGGCCGAGGTGCCGTATCCGTCGTCCACGGTCACCAGGTGGGCTTCCAGGGACACCAGGCCCGTGGCCGGCATCTGCAGGGCGTCGCCGCCGTCTCCCACCCGATCCAGCCAGCCCTCTTCCATGGTGCAGTCGCCGGTGTTGGGGATTGTTCGACCCATGGTGATGGTGTACGGCCCGGCCTGCTCCGTGCCCCCGGATACGTAGCTGTCCACCACCACGTACCAGGTACCGGCCGCCAGGTGGGCAGCGGCGTCCCAGTTGCCCCGGTCCAGGCAGGCGTCGGCATCCAACGATGCCAACAGGTGTACGTCCACGTCGACGCCGGCGGTGGAGTCGTCGATGACCGCCGACAGGA
>JAJRWT010000067.1 GCA_024276675.1 Myxococcota bacterium
AGCCGGGGCGAGTCGCTTTCGAGCCAGGCGCATCCTGCGTAACCCGCCGGAATAGCAGCGCTATTTCAAGTGGTTGCGCGGATGTGCCTGGCGAAGGAATGGGCCGCTCCGGCGATGGGAGCCATTTCCGGATGGGAACTAACAAGCGTGTGCTATGCAGCCGCCCAACGAGCTATATTGAAAGGACGCAACAGGCTGGTCCTATCACGACAGCAGCGGAGCAGACATGCCAAACGTGGAACTTACCAGGCTCGACAAGGTCAGCCCCTTCAGGAAGGTCGCCATCGGAACATGGCAGACCACCTACGATCCCACCGTGTACGGCTCCCTGAAGGTCCGCATGGAACGAGCCGAACACTACATAGAGGCGTTCAGGCAGCACACCGGCAAGCGTCTCACCATCACCCACCTGCTCACCAAGGCAGTCGGGATGGCCCTGGCATCGTGCCGCGAGGCCAACGCCGTGCTGCGTTTCAATCGTATCTACCTGCGAAAACAGGTGGATGTCTCCGTGCTGGTGGTGGTGCCCAGCCAGGACGGGAGCAAGGTGGATCTCTCCTCGGCCATCATCCGGAAGGCCGACCAACTCACCCTGGTGCAGCAGATAGAATCCCTGGAAGAGCAAGCCACCAACATCCGCACGGGCAAGGACAAGGCCATGGCCAAGTCCAAGAACCTGGTGATGCGAATCCCCTTCATATTCATGAACTTTTTTCTCAAGTTCCTGGCCTTCCTTCTGTATGACCTGAACCTGGACCTGCGGGCACTGGGGATCCCTCGGGACGCCTTCGGCGGAGCAACGGTCACCAACGTGGGCTCGCTGGGGCTGGACGTTGCCTACGTGCCCATCGTTCCATACACCCGTGTGCCCATATGGGTGGCGCCGGGTATGGTCCAGGACGAGCCGGTGGTGGAAGACGGGCGGGTGGTCCCCGGCCGTACCCTGGTGATCAACGCATCGTTCGACCACAGGTTCATCGACGGCTTCCACGCCATGGTGCTGGCTCGCACCTTGAAGCGCGTCCTGGAGCACCCCTTCGAAGAACTGGATCCCATCCCCCACCCCCCCGAGGCGGACGATTGATTCCATGAACGCAGACAAGCCCATCACCACACACAAGGTGTACCAGGCTGATTCACGAGACATGGCACGGACGCCCGATGGCTCCATCTCGCTGGTGGTGACATCTCCTCCCTATCCAATGATCCAGATGTGGGACCGTGTGTTCGGCTTCATGTGCCCGGAGCTGGAGGCCCTGTTGCCGGAGAAGCCCGCGGGCAGGCAGCAGGTCGACCATGGCACTCGAGCCTTCCAACTCATGCACCGGGAATTGGACAAGGTCTGGAGGGAGTGCTTCAGGGTGCTCCGGCCCGGCGGGCTGGCCTGCATCAACATCGGCGATGCAACTCGTTCGGTGGGTGGGAGCTTCCGCCTGTTCTCCAACCACGCCCGGATCATCTCCTCCATGGAAGAGATCGGCTTCATCACGCTCCCGGACATCCTCTGGCGAAAGCAAACCAACGCTCCCAACAAGTTCATGGGTTCGGGCATGCTGCCGGCCGGGGCCTATGTCACCTACGAACACGAGTATATCCTCATCTTCAGGAAAGGCTCCAAGAGGGTCTTTACGAAGGGGCGGCAGTCCGCCAACCGGCGGCGCAGCGCCTTTTTCTGGGAAGAACGCAACCAGTGGTTCTCGGATGTGTGGATGGACCTCAAGGGCGCCAGGCAGGGCATGTTCTCCAGGGAGATCCGCCAACGCAGCGCTGCCTATCCCTTCGAACTGCCCTACCGGCTCATCCAGATGTACTCTGCCCTGGGCGATACGGTGCTGGACCCATTCCTGGGCCTGGGCACCACCACCCTGGCGGCCATGGCATCCGCCAGGAACAGCGAAGGTTACGAGATCGACGCCCGGTTGGCGGCATCCATCCCTCGGCATGTTGCCCACGTGGTAGAGACAGGTTCCCGGAGAGCGTTTCGGCGAATCCTGGATCACCAGGACTTCGTGAGAACGCGCAGGGCTGCCGGCAAGACCATCGAGCACAGAAACCTGCACTACGGTTTCCCCGTGATCACAGCCCAGGAAAAGGACCTGGTCATCTACCGGCCCAGTGCCGCACAGCAGTTGGAACCGGGCTTCTTCCGTGTGGATCACGAACCGGCCCCGCTGGATTCCATGGATGGTTTCCAGGCCACCCTGAACTTCACATAGCGTGGACCAGTGGCATTGGGGCTCGTTGCCCCCGTGACCCCCCGCAGAGAGCACCATGTCAGCACCTCCCTCCCCACAGAATACCAAGGCCAGTCTTTTGCAGGCCCGCTGCAAGGTGTGGCTGGAGGCAGATGGCGGTTCACTCTTCGGCACCGGTGTGGCGGCGCTTCTGCTGGGCATCCAGCGTCATGGCACCATGACGGGAGCGGCTCGCGCCGCGGGGATGAGCTACCGTCACGCCTGGGACCTGGTAAAATCCGTGGAAGCACACCTGGAGCACAGGCTCGTCATCTCCCAGCCGGGAGGCCACGGAGGCGGCAACACGGCCCTGTCTCCCCAAGGCGTCATTCTCCTGCGCGTTTTCCGGCAGCTTCAAGACGACGTCGCCAACTTCACCCGCCAACGCTTTGAAGAACTCCTCCGCTCCGCTCAGGTCGGCATCGGCGGAGTTCCAGCCGCTCCATCCGGGACGCCTTCGGCTCCAGCCCCGACTACGAAGCCTGCGGCGCAATAGGCGACCCCATCGCCTGGGACGGGCCCTGGATCTGGCAGCGCCCGGGCGGCATGGCCGAAGATCCCGATTGAAGGGGGGGGAGCCCCGCCGCTTGCCTGGCAAGCCTACCAGTCGCCTCCCGGGCCACCGAAGGCGCCCATGTCGTTGCGGGAGGAATCGGTGTCGACATAGGCGGGCGCGGGATCACCGGCGTCGATGGCGGGTGAGGAGGGTTGGAGGAAGAATGCCTCGGGTTCTTCGAAAGTGCTGCACGAGGGGTCTACGAACAGGGGATCGGCCTGGATGCTGCCCAGGCCCGGCTCCAGGGCTCCGCCGTAGGTGGATGGGGGATCGGCGCTGCTGAAGACGTCGTTGTAGGTGAGTTGGCCGGGGTCGGCGGCATACAGCAGCGTGGTGAGGGTGTCGCCGGTGGCGATGGAGTTCCTTATGGCCAGGAGCGAGCCGGAAGCCGCGTAGAGTTGGGAGCCCCGCTGGCCTTCGGCTTCGGAAGACTGGTTCTGGTAGAAGACGGTGTTTTCCAGGTCGAGGTTGGATGTGCCCTGGGCAAAGATCCCGCCGCCGTCGGTGGCCGCGCCGTTGCAGGCCACGATGGCGTTGGCCATGGAAAAGGAGGCCGAGTCCACCGCGATGCCGCCGCCGTCGGTTGCACTGTTCTGGTGTATGATCCCCTGGTCGAAGGCCACCACCGCCCCGTTGCGCAGCGCGATGCCGCCGCCCTGGTCCGCGTAGTTCTGGAGGAATTCGACGCCGCTCATCTGCACGGTCCCCGCGTCGACGTAGAGGCCCCCACCGAAGCTGTAGTACCAGGTCTGCTGGTAGGAACCGGTGATCTCCTGGCTGAAGGGAGGCAGGAGGTTGGCGGCTATCACGAGATCTTCGAGAATGGGGTCGTCGCCGTCCACGAAGATTCCGCCACCACGGAAGCTGTACACCGTGATGGAGCAGGTGTTGTTGCCCGAATGGCTGGCGGAGGAGTCGGCGCAGTCGGTGATGGTGGAGGCCATGTCCATGGCCCCGGTGCCGCCGCGGATGGTGAAGCCGTGGATGTGCGGGGTGGAGCCGCTGCCGGAGGCGATGGTGATCACCGCGGCGCAGTCTTCGGGGTTTTCGGTGGTGCAGGTTTCCAGGGCGGGATCGATGATGGTGCGCGAAGAGCCGTCCACCCCGCGGAGTTCCAGGGACTTGCCGTTGAGGTCGATGGACTCGGCGTAGGTACCGTCCATGGCGATGACACAGGCCGAAGCCTGGTGAATGGCCGCTTGCAGACTATCCAGCGGTGAATCCAGGCGCCCGGTGCCCATGGTGCTTCCGGATGCGGGATCAGCCACCACCGGCTCGTCGGGGTCGGAGTCGTCGCAGTCGTAGTCGTTGTCGGCCATGCCAGGTTCCATGGAGCAGGCCACCAGCGATGACTGGGGATCGCCGGCGCCGTCACCGTCCAGGTCGGCGTAGAAGGTGCCCCCGTCCACGGGGTCTTCGTCCACCTCGGTGTCGCAGTCGTCGTCCAGACCGTTGCAGATCTCGTCGGCGCCGGGGTGGATGCCGGGGTCGGAGTCGTCGCAGTCGTTGGAGTCGGCCACGTAGGATGCGGGCTGTTCCCGGGCCACCACGCTGATGGAGAGATCTCCGTAGCCGTCGTGGTCGTAGTCCCTGAACCACTCCTGGTCGCCGGCGCTGGGCTCGGCGGTGTCGGGCTCGGCACTGTCCTTTGCCACTTCGGGATAGCTGTCGCAGCCTGCCCACAGAAGGGTGGCCAGGAGCGCGAAAAATGTGCTGATTTTGTGTTGCGACATCATGGTCGCTCGATCCTACATCTTTGGGCATCACACTTCAAGGATTTCAGGAGCGAGCGGCAGCAGTCGGGCCGCTGGAACTGCTCCGAGAACGAGCGGTTGCGGTCCAGCCGGCGACGCTGTCCCGCAAGGCTACTGTTGGGCGGGGCAGAGATCGAATGGCCCCCAGAGATCCCAGATGAGCGCTGTGGTTCCCACGGCGCGGGCCATGGCATTGAAGACCGTCTCGGGCAGAGCGTAGTCGGCGAGGTCTTCTTCGGCGATGTATTCCCCAACCTGGCGGGCCCCGGCCCAGCCGGAGAGTTTGTCGGCGGGGACCACGCAGTCCAGCATGTCGTCGGTGCCGTTGTAGCGCACGGTGACGCCGTCTTCGCGCAGGGCTTCGTAGAGATAGTAGACGTGGGGATGGGTGGGTTGGGCGACGCCGTGGTCTTCCTCGGTGTACTCCACCACGGCCCGGAACGAGGAGGGGTAGGCCGCCGCAATGGCGGAGACGTGGGACAACATGTTGCGACTCTGCCAGAACTCGGTGGATTCGTCCAACGTGGCCAGGTAGGAAGGCCAGTCGCCAGGGTCCAACTGGGAGTTGTCGATGGCGGCCTGGAGCACCTCCGGGGTGTAGAAGCGCCGGTCCATGTCGTTGTCGGCCTTGTCGTCCCAGTGGGGGCAGAAGACGTAGTCTTCGTCGTCGTCCAGGTAGCCGTTGCCGTCGACGTCCAGGGTGCCGGTACCCTGGACGTAGTCCAGCACGCAGTTGCCGTTGTGGTCCAGGTAGTAGACCTCTTGCTCGGGGATGGCGCCGAACATGGAGTAGATTTCTCCCAGGGAGACATCGGTGCTGCGGCGCAGGTCGCTGTAGTCCATGTTGCAGGTCTCGCGGTCACAGGCCCCAGGTTGGTAGGTGCGATTGCGGCCGTCGTCCCAGGTGAAGCCGTTGCCGTCGCCATCGGTCGCTTCGTTGGGATCCATCCACAGGGCTCCGGCGTCGTAGATGATGAACTGGTGCATGCTGGGCGATTCGTGGGTGGCCATGCCGCCCACCAGGTTCTTGAGATCGTCGGAGAACCAGTCCAGCGCCCGGGCCACGGCAGCGCCGCCGGAAGACGCGCCCAGCACGGTCAAGGGCCGGTTGCAGACGTCCATCCCCACGAGTTGACCGATGGACAGGCCGTCCACCGAGTCCAGGTCACCAGCGGCGAACCGGATGGTGTCGCGTAGAGCCGCGGCGATGCCCCAGCCGTCCAGGTCTGAGTGCCCCGAGGTGCCGATGCCGTCGTAGCTCCAGCCAGGGTACAGGGGTTGCACCTCGATGACGCCGTAGTCGGACGACAACTGGGCCACCAGGTCGTACTGGATCTCCAGGGCGGGAACCACGGCCACAACCACCGGGGCGCCAGCGGCGTAGAGCTTCTGCTGGGGGTCTGACGGGAAGAACACGGTGGCGTAGAGTTCATCGAAGTCGTCGCTGGGTATCTGCACGATGCGGTAGACGTAGGTCCCGTCGGCGCCGTAGTCGTTGGGCTGTGGCAGGTCGGCCGGCGCGGTGGTCCAATCGCTGTTGCAGCTCAGCTCGGTGGAAAAGGGGCCGGTGTCCTGGGTGTCGGGAGAGCCCGTTTCGCCGGTGGAGCCGGATTCACCTGTGCTGGGGGAGGAACGTATGCAGGCAGTGGCCAGGATGGCCAGCGAGAGAGTCAGGATGTTGGTCATGGAACTTCCTGTTGAGGGGCGGGGGCGGTCAGTGAAGCAGACCCCATTCGTCGCTTTTTTGTGACAACTCCAGCTCGAACTTTGTGCCCAGATCCCCGCCCAGGATTTCCACGGCCGTGCGGATGTGCCACTGGCTCAACCTGGAGTAGCGCTTGTCCAGGTCCTCGGATGCGAAGTCGCCCAGGTCTTCACGGATGCGGGTGTCGGCATAGTCCGACAGGTACCTGTTCAAGACTGCCTGCAGCAGCATCGCTGAACCGGAGTCCACGTTGTTGGACTTGCAGAATCCGTCGAGCCAGTCACGGGCCCGGGATTGGAGCTGTTTCAGGTCCTTGAGCGAGAAGACTTCGTCTTCGGCGGTGAAGAGCAGCAGCATCTTGGTGTCGACCCCCAGGTTCAACTCCATGGCAACCTGTAGGTCTTCCATTCTATCCACGATCTGGCGCGTGCGTAACTCCAACCTGAGGATCAGTAGGGCCTCGATTACCGCCAGCAGCACGAGCAGCAGGGTGGCCGGGGGAATGAACCTGCCGAAGTCGAACGACGGGTCGTCCGTCAGGGGTACCCCCTAGGCGGGAGTCTGGGCTTGCGGAGGGGGGGCTTCAGTCATCCGGGGTCCTTGGTTTCGCTCCATGGAACGACCGTAGGTGCCATGTTCGGCTCTCGCACTTCAAATCGCATACCTTGCCACGCCCAGGGGGGCGTCCCCAGCGCCGTCGGACTGGTGGATGGCGTCGCGCCTGCCCGGACTTCTTGCTTTCCACGAGCCGCTTGCCGGAGCTGGCCGCGCTGGGGGGCATGGGTGCCAATGGGCATTCATGCCGCCAGCCAAGCTGCACGCGGACGGTCTCTTCAGTCCAGGTAACCCAGCTCTTTCAACGACTCAACGTTTTCCTCTTGCTGGACCCGGCTCAGGGGAGCCCCGGCGCCCTCGAGTGTCGCGGCCGGTGTGTTTTGCTCCCAGGAGCCTCGAAGTCGTTGGAACATCTGCCGGATTTCGTCGGTCCCTTCCAGGGGGACCGCCTCCACGGGATCGGAGGCCAGGTCGTAGAAGCTGGCGGAGCCGTCCCTGGCGTAGATGACCTTCCTGCGATCCGAAGTGGTGATGGCCATCTCGTCGTAGCGCTCCGCCACGGCCCAGCCGGGGTCGGGCGAGTTCAAGAGGTCCACCCCCTGCCAGTCGTCGGGGATGGCGTCTATCTGCAGGAGATGGGCCAGGGTCGGCGCCAGGTCCACCAGTCGGGCCAGGCGATCCTCCACCAGGTCCGGCTCCAGGCCGGGGGATCGTATGACCAGGGGAACCGACAACTGGGTCTCCCAGACTCCCGCGAAGTGCCCGAAGGTGTGCTCCCAGAACTCGTCGCCATGATCGGAGATGAAGACCACGGCCGTGTTTTGCACGAGGGCTCGTTGTTCCAGGGCATCCAGCACCTGGCCCAGCAGCCGGTCCCCGTCGAAGATCTCGGCGTGGTAGGCGCGTCGTATCGTGTCCTTTCGGTCCGCCTGCTGGTGGAGAGGGGCGTCTTCCACGAATGCACGTATTTCGGCTGTTCGCCAGGCACGGCCCGTGAAGAGATCCCCAGGCAGGTCGTACCTCCTGCGGGCATCCGCTGATGGACGGTAGGGATGGTGTGGCTTCATCATGTGCAGGTAAAGGAAATGTCGCTGGCCGGGGCGCCAGTTGGCGATGTCTTCTTCCGCCAGCCGCACCAGGTCCTCGTCCTGCCTGGTCTGCGCCCAGTTGATGAACCCCCTGTCAAAATCCAGGGCACGCTTGATGTGGGGGTTGTTCACGATGCCCGTCGTGATGAAACCGTTGTCCCGTAGTACCTCCGCCAGAGTCCACAGGTCCGGGGCCAGGGCACGGTGGGTCCGCGGACGCCGCATCCGGTAGTTCCAGCCATGAGTCCTGACGAAGGTGGAGGTCATGTAGGATGCGTATGAAGCCGGCGTGTACGTGCTCTGGGCCCAGGTCCGCTGGAACACCACGCCGTCCTTCCCCAGGCGGTACAGGTTCGGCGTGGTGTCCATGCCGTCGGTGTACAGCCCCACCGCGTCGGAACGTAGCGTGTCTTCGGTGATGAGCAGGAGATTCTCGGGCCCGCCTTCGGGCGGGCTTCCTGGAGAGAGGGCCATCCGCTGGCATCCCTGTGGATGGCCGGCGTCGGGGAGAGCGCATGAAGCCAGGTGGCAGAAAAACAGGATTTGTGCGGGTTTCATGGGACCAGGGTGTTGCTGTGCCGTCGTGTCGTGCGGGGATGGCCCGGGATCTTCATGGTGGGGGCCGGTGGTGGGATGGCTTCCACCTGCAGGACTGTGGGAATGGTTTCCGGTTGATTGGCGCTGCTGCACACTGGGCTGGCTGGTTGCGCCGGTCCTTGCGTGGCCGCGCTCCAGTCAAGGTATATCGCGAGGAAAGAGGGGAGGAATGAATGGACGAGAAGAACGGCAGGCACAGTGGGAGTGCTGATTGGCCTGCCCAGCCTCTCCAGGGAGGTTAATGCAGCTTCTGCGCTCGTATGGCGGGGAGGACCGGGCGCCTGCTGGTCCATGGGCCGTGGGCGCTACGCGTGGCCGTCACGAGCCAAACAACAAATACGGAAGGAGCCGCCAGAGATGAAGATAGCACTCGTGGAGGCAGGGCTTCCCACCGGCAACCTGGCGTGGAAGGCCTGGGTGGATGCAAAAGGCAGGTTCGCGGTACCTTCGGTGGGCCTGGTCTCCCTGGCCTCGCTGGTCCCCGACCAGGACGAAGTGTTCATCCACGACGAAAAGATCCAGGGTCCGGCTGATGAGTTGGAAGCCGATGTCGTGGGCATCTCGTACAAGACCATGAACGCCAGCCGGGCCTACGGACTTGCCGATACCTACCGGAGCCGGGGAATGCGGGTGGTGCTGGGCGGACTGCACGCGACGCTCTGCCCCGACGAAGCCTCCCGGCACGGCGACATAGTGGTCCTGGGCGAGGGTGAGAAGAACTGGCCGCGGCTGCTGAACGACCTGCACCGCGGGAGCTGGCGGCAGCGATACGGGCCACCCGCCAGGCCACCACCCATCCATGGGCTGCCCCCCATTCGCATGGACCTGCTTCGCCACGACAAGTACTTCTTCCACGCCACGCAGAGCGCCCGCGGCTGTTCCCTGGACTGCGAGTTCTGCCCCACCCGCTCCATGTTCGGGCAGGGCTTCAGGTTGCGGGATCTGGATACCGTGGTGGCCGAGATCGAGGCCATGCTCCGCCTGGAGAACAAGCCCGTAATGTTCACCGAGGGGGTGTTCGGCGCGGGCGACATGCCCTACATCGAATCCCTCACGGCTCGCCTCTCGGAGCTTGATATGCGCTATGCCGCGGTTTGCGAGTTCGCCATGCTGAACCAGCAAATCGTGGACTGGCTCGCCAGGAGCGGCTGCGCCCTCGTGTTTCTCAACCTCGACGGCGAACGCCGCCCGGAAGAGGTGGCCTTCATCAACCACATTCAAGAGGCGGGCATCACGGTCTGGGGCTACTTCATGTTCGGCTTCGAGTTCCACGGGCCCGGGGTCTTCCAGGCGGTTGTGGACTACGTCCAAGAATGCCACCTGAAGCACATCTCGCTCACACTGCTGGCGCCATACAAGGGCACCCCCATGGGGCGCCGCCTCGCCGCTGAGGGGCGAATCCTCTCAACGGAAAACGACCTCTATGACCAGGCCCAGGTGGTCTTCGAGCCGGCGGGCATGAGCCCGGAAGAGCTGGCCCGCGGCTTCGCTTTTGCCAGCGAGGCGCTCGCGGAACAGCTCGATTTCTCTCGCCTGGGAACCACGTTCGGCTTGTAGTCGGTTCGAGGGGGAAGCATCGTGGACTACTTCGAGACCTACCTGGACAGGAGCATCAGGCTGCTGGGAGAAGCCCCCCTGCGTTCGTTGCGTGGCAGGACCGTCACCCTGGCGGGTTGCGGCGGCGTGGGCGGAGCCGTGGCAATCATGCTGGCCAGGATGGGCGTTGGGCGCTTCAGGTTGGCGGATCCGGGGATCTTCGACGAACCCGACGTAAACCGCCAGTGGGCCGCCAGCACCCCCACCCTGGGGCACAACAAGGCCCTGGTCTACGCCCAACTGCTGAAAGACATCGATCCGGCCATCTCGGCCCAGGCCATCCCCGAGGGCCTCACTCCCCAAAACCTCCACCTGCTCCTGGATGGCAGCGACATGGTGGTGGACTGCCTGGATCTGGGCGTGCCCCTTCCGCTCCGCACACGCATGTACCGGGAAGCAATGGAGCGAGGCATCTACTGCGTTTCGGCTCCCATCGTGGGCATGGGCTGTTTCGTGGCCTTTGCCCGGCCGGGCGGAATGCCCATGGACAGGCTCTTCGCCGGCCTGGTGGAGCGCGTGTCCCGCGACTCCAGGGTGCCCGCCGGTTTTCGCAACTACTTCAACCCCTTCCTTCTGGACAACATCGAGCGCCACCTCTCCACCGGCAAGGTCCCGTCCGTGGCCGTGGCCCCCGCCCTGGCGGGCTCCCTGGTGAGCGCCGAGATTGCGTTGATCCTGCTGCGGGAACGCCTTCCCTGGCTGCGGGAGCCCATCTGCCTTCCCGAACTGCTACTGGTGGATCCCTGGAGGCCCTTCTTCGGCGTGGTGGATGTCCAGGACCTGTTTGGCGACGAGGAGCCCTCGCCCGCCGTCCATGGGGTCTCCTCTCCGGGCAGCCAGCCCATGGGCAAGGCTCGTCGCCTGGAAGCCCTGGCGGCCGCCGGCTTCAACACGAATCGCCTGGGCCACGGGCAGGTGGCCGTGGACATGTTCACGGATAGCTGGGCCGAGCTGCCCATCCATGGCCGTGGACCGTCCCGGCTGGAACCTGGCGACGGCGCGCTGGAGGCGCGTCTGGGCGAAATCTACGGCTACCGGCACATAGTCCCCCTTCACCGGGGCCGCCTGGCCGAGGCCATGCTGGCCTCCGTCCTGGTGAAGCAGGGGAACCGCGTGCTGTGCAACGCGCTCTTCCCCACCACCAGGCTGCACCTGGAATCCAGGGGAGCATCGCTGGTGGATGTATCCGTTCCCCAGGCGCTGGATCACCGTGATCCCCACCTCTTCAAGGGGAACCTGGATATCGAGCGGCTGGAGGCCGAACTGGGTCGTGGGAATGTGTCCGCGGTCTACGTGGAACTCTGCGTCAACGCCACCGGTGGTCACCCCGTGTCCCTGGCCAACCTGCGACAGGCCCACGACCTGGCTTCCCATCACGGCGTGCCCCTTGTTCTCGACGGCGCCAGGGCCTTCAATAACGCCGCCCTGCTCCGGGCCAGGGAGTCGGGGCTGGAACATCGTTCCCTGCAAGACATCGTTCGCCGCACCTGTGCCTGTTCGGATCTCTGCGCCACCAGCCTCAGCAAGAACTTCGTCGTCTCCGCCGGAGCCTTCGTGGGCCTGCGGGATCCCCGGTTGTTCACCAGGCTCCAGGACCAGGTAAACCTGCTCTACGACGTCGCGTTGAAACCCCAGGAACGAGCGGCGTTGCTGGAAGCGCTCTCAGTGGACCACGAGGCCGCCGACGGGGTCTCCGCCCTGACCTTGCAGGTGGAGCGGCTCTGGGCGCGCCTGGCGGCCCAGGGGCTCCCACTCCTGGGGCCGGCGGGGGGGCATGCCCTGTTTCTGGACGTGGCCAGCCTGCTGCCGCACCTGCCTCCGGGCAGTTTCCGGAACCAGGCCCTCGCCAACGCGCTGTACGTACTGGCCGGAATACGGGCGGGAGCCAACATGCTCTCCCCAGCGCAGGAACGACAGGGTCGACGCATCCTCAGGCTGGCCCTTCCCCTGGGTCTCCACGGCGCCGCCGCCCTGGCATCGCTGGAAGAGGCGTTGCTGCGCATCCACCGCGATCCCAGCCAGGTCACGGGCCTCGTGCTGGAGAGCGCCCCCCCCGGCCTGGCCGGGCAGTTCATGCAGGTCTTCCGCCCTGCCGCTTCCAGCGCCGGTACTCCACGAGGCGGCTCATCTATGCTCTAGGAGCCGTCGGGAAAGAGGCTGCCGGAAACAGCCGGCTCGGGCCCCGGCGAGGGGCGCATGGCGCACCGCAGCGGGCCCGAGCTTTCCCGACGGCTCCTGGGCTCGAGTTTGGCGGCATCTTGCCATGTCCCCGGCGTCGCCTGGCGGCTCCTGGTTTCCGTGGTCAAGCCACTTCCAGGAACCAGCGCGGGCGCTCCACATCAAAAGTAGGCCCGCAGCTCCAGGAAGGCCATGGCAGGGTACATGCCGAACTCGCTCCGGGGGGCGATGGCGGTGAGGATGTCGTCTTCCGAGGTGACTCCGGCTTGCAGCAGTTCGTCCATGGTGAGATCCGGTGGGCGTTGGCCCGTTCCCAGGTAGGCCCCCAGGTCCAGATCCGCGTTGTCGGCCACGGACCATGAAAAGGCCGGACCCAGCAGGGCGCTGGGATCTGCCAGGTTGGCCACTGCAAACCCGGCAAGGGAGAGGATGGGAGTGGCGGCCCAGGCCAGGCTCACGGCCCCGTAGTAACGCCCCAGGGCCCAGATTTCGCCGCGCTCCACCCGGGGATCGGAGTAGAGCGAGAGATAGTCCTGGGGATCCGCGGCGCCGATGGTCTGGACATAGGCTTCTGCCATGAAGTCGATGTCGGCGGCGAAATGGCGGGTCGCTCCCAGCACCGCGCGCAGGAAGGGATCGGTGCCGTCCTGGGCGGGCAGGGTGCCGGTGGCCTCGGCGTAGAGCCCCCAGGCTCCCAGGCTGCTGGCCAGGTCGGCCCCCATGACCCGGTCGCCGGCCACGGAGCCAAGAAACAAGCCCAGGTCGGTGATGCCCAGGGTAGCCCCCCCGCGGGCGGCCAGGACCAGGTCGCCCGTGCCGGAGTCGTCGCTGCCCAGGGGATCGCCCAGCCAGGCGGCCACCAGGGTGAACGAGGTGGAGACGCCCAGGTAGGCGTCGGCGCGCAGGGCGTCCACACCGGGTTTGTACTCCCGATCCACGGTGGTGGGCGCGAAGGGCGACACCAGGTCCAGGGGGGTGAAGAACCACGCACGCCCCATGGAGATGGCCTGTCGCCCCAATGTCAGGTCCACGTGGGGCAGCCGGGCGGCCACGGCGAGGCGGTCCAGGCGCCCGGAGACATCGAATCCCTGGTCCAGGCCGGTCCATGAGAGCTTGACGAACTCGGGGGTATCGGCTGCCTGCCCGGACAGGAAGTCGGGGAAATCCCCGGAGGCCCAGGTGATGTCGAGGACATGTGCGGCCTGGAAGCGCAGCGCGGGGGATGCCGTGATGTCCAGGTTGGTGCGCTGGATGAGAAGGCCCTCCGCCACCGGGTCTTCAGGCATGAGGACGGAGTCGTAGGGGAAGACGGCGAGGTCGAGGTTCTGGAGCTTGCCCCCCAGGTGAAGGTCGCCCGCCCAGGCCGCGCCAGGTGCAAGAAGAAGCAGCACCGCGGCTGGGTTCACCGGCGGTCCTCGCTCTCGATGCGACCATCCACGAGGCGTATCACGCGCCTTGCGCTTTCCATGACGCGGGGGTCGTGGGTGGAGAAGAGGAAGGTCACACCGTGTTCCTCGTTGAGGTGCCGCATGGTGTCCATGAGGGCGTAGGAGGTCTTGGAATCCAGGTTGGCCGTGGGTTCGTCCGCCAGCACGAGGGCTGGCTGCCCGGCGATGGCGCGTGCCACCGCCACACGTTGCTGCTGGCCGCCGGAAAGCTCTGACGGACGGCGGTTTTCCATGCCCTCCAACCCCACCTCGGCCAGCAGGGGCATGACCCGCTCCCTGCGTTGGGCTTCGGGAACACCCTGCAGGAGCAGCACGAACTCGGCGTTTTCGTAGGCCGTGAGCACGGGCACCAGGTTGTATGCCTGGAACACGAAACCCAGCCGCCGAAGTCGAAGCTCGGAGAGCTGTGCCGCGGACATGCGGGAGAGGTCCTGCCCGTCCAGGAAGATTTCGCCGGAGCTGGGGCTGTCCAGGGCGCCGATGAGGTTGAGCAGCGTGGTCTTGCCTGAGCCCGATGGCCCCATGAGAGCGGCGAACTCCCCGCGCTCCAGGGTGAAATCGACTCCGCGGAGGGCATGAACCTCGAGGGATCCCTGGAGGTAGTCCTTGTGGAGATTCCGGGTCGTTACGATGGACATTGCTGGCTCCGAAGAGGGAAAGAGAGAGCGCTACCCCATCAGTTCAGTGATGCTGCAGGCAGTCCACGGGACTTAGCCTGGATGCGCGCCAGGCGGGGTAGACGGCGGAGATCACGGTGATGGCCAGAGCCATGAGGGAAAAAATGACGGTCTTGGAGGGGGAGAGGTCAGAGTGGATCAGCGAATTCAAGGCGACCCCCGAGGCCTCCATGCTGCCGCCCGCCAGTTCGGCGTAATCGAGGCCATGCACGGTGAAGTAGGCGTTCCCGGCCAGGCCCAGGGCGAGCCCCACCGCGGTTGCGACGATGCCCAGGAACAGTGCTTCCCAGAGCACGAGTCGGAAGAGCTGCCCAGGCTTCAATCCAAGCGCCAGCATCACTCCGAACTCCCTGACCCGCTCCAGGACGGACATGAGCACGGTGTTGAGAATGCCCATGGCCACGATGACCGCCATGATCATGATCATGATGTACAGGCCGGCGCTGTCGATGGTGATCCACTCGTAGAGATCGGGCATGGCCTGCTTCCAGGAGAGCACATCCAGCTCGGGTTCGGGAAAGGCAGCTCGTGCGGCGGAAAGTGCCGGTGCCAGTTGGCGTGAGCCCGCCAGGTGGGCGGAGATCTGGGTCACCTGGTCGTGCAGGCCCAGGAAGTCCTGGGCGTCTCGAAGGGGAATCTGTGCGAAGAAGCCGTCGATTTCGTCGATCCCATAGCTGAATATGCCCGTGACGCGAAAGAGATGGCTCTGGATGTCGGGTCCGTGCTGGGCCATGAGGACGACCTTGTCGCCTATTCCCACGTCGAGCGTTTCGGCCAGGTTGGTGCCGATGACGATTGCCCCGCCCCTGGCGGCGTCAGCAAGGTCGGTCCCCTGTACGAGGTGATCGCGGATATCGTCCACGATACGTTCCTTTGGGGGTTCGACCGCGGAGAGCCCCACGCCTGCCGAGCCTGATGGAGAGGTGAGCAGGCCCTGGAAATATATGCGGCTCACGACCGTGGCGCCTGGGATGGCGGATTGGAAGCGAGCGGCCATCTCGGCGGCGTCGGGTATCGTGAGGTTCAGGTCGCGCTTTTCCTGCCAGTCGCGCTGCTGCAGCACCACGTGCCCGGCCTGGGCGGCTATGCCGTCCTTCACCATCTGGTTGTGCGCGCCGTCGGCCAGGCCGTCTCCAATGATGAGAATGGCGAGCCCGAGGCACACGGCCGAGGCCGAAATGAGGGTGCGCGGGAGATTCCTCAGAAGATTGCGGAGAGCCAGTCGGATGAGCAACACGTTCCTACTCCTGCCGCATGGCGTCCACGGGTTTCAGGGAAGCGGCGCGCAGCGCCGGCCATAGTGCGGAGAACAGGGCCACGACGACCAGGCCCACCATCGTGGCGATTATGCCTTCAGGCTTCACGACTCCGTGAAACACGGGGGGCAGCGCCACTCCCATCCAGCTCCAGGAATCACTCTCCATGAACATGCCCAGATCTATGCCCTTCCAGACCAGGAAGGCATCACCGGCCAGTCCCAGGGCGAGGCCGGGAATCATGGCCAGGATTGAGAGGAACGCGCTCTCCAGGAGCACCAGGCCGACGATCTGCCGCGGTCGCATACCCAGGGCGCGGAGCACTCCGAACTCTCGGGTGCGCTCGTAGACCGACATGAGCAAGGTGTTGAGCACGCCCAGGGCGGCCACGGAGAGTACCATGGCCAGGATGACGCCCGTGGACGCGCCCTGGAGGGCGAGAACTTGCTTGGCCTGTGGGTTGACTTCCTGCCAATCGCGAACCAGGAGGCCTTCGCCCGCCACTTCGCCGGCGGATTCTGCAAGGGCTTGTGCCTGGTTGTCTTTCTGGGCCAGGAGGGTGATTTCGTGGAGGCTGCCGGGCAGGGCCAGCAGGTCGCGCAGGTCTTCCAGGTGCAGGATGGCCCCGGCCCGATCCATGACCACGTTGCCGGTCCGGATTATGCCGGCGACGTGGTAGAGTTCGTTGCCAAGAGAACCATCCGCCGCCTGGGTGACGGCGACGACTTCGTCGCCCACGGAGGCGTGGAGGGTATCGGCCAGGCCTGTGCCCAGGAGGATCTGGTCGTTGGGGGTGTTGCCCAGGTAGTTGCCTTCCTGCAGCTTGGTATTCAGCGCGGTTGCGCGGGCTTCGCGTTGGGGCAGCACACCCCGCAGCTTTGCCCCGGCGGCGTGGTCCCCAACACCCAGCAGGGCGTAGCCATAGAGCCGCCCCGTTGCCACCGACAGCCGGGGCAGGTCATCTAGCTGGGAGAGCAGAAGGTCGGCACCTGGAATGGTGTCGTAGAGCGACTGGGACCTGGGGTACTCTGGGTTGTTGATCTGCACGTGCCCGATGTCCTGGCGGACCAGGAGCCGGAAGGTGTCGTCGAACATCCCGTCCATGAGGGCGATGGTGACCAGTGAAAACGACACCCCGACTGCCATCGCGGCAGCGGTGATGGCGCTGCGCCGGCGCTCTCGCCAGAGATTACGCCACGCAAGCTGGACGAGAATCCACATAGAACCTCCGGAACAGCGCAGTTGGAGCTTGGTTCAGGGCTTGAGGGCCTGGAGCGTGAAGGTGGAGTCGGGGATGTCGAGGTTGAAGGTGATCCCGGAGTAGTGGATATCGGTGAATTCTTCGGGTTTGTCTTCAGGGACGAGCCGCATGTGCATTGGAATGGTGCGCCCCCCCAGGTCTTGCACGTCGCTGAAGGACATGGTGCGCTTCAGGTTGTCGCGTTCGTCGTAGTAGCGCATTTCCACGGGGAGGCGGGTCTGCCCGTCCAGTACGAGGGTCACTTTTCCCCATACGACCGGGGCGTCGGGCTTGGGGCGTAGATCGACGACATAGCGGCCGTCGGGATCATTGGGAGGAGCCGAGACGAGCTGGAAGTCGTAGTCGTCGACGAGGCGGCTTTCTTTTACGAGATCGTCGTTGGTGAAGTGGCTCCCCATCCAGTTGGAGGACATCATGGCGGCGGGTACCTTCATGGTGCGGTCCACCTTTGGCAGGTAATTCCAGATGTTGTCCTCGACCTTGAGGGTGGCCATACCCCGTTCCTTGGCCGGTTCCAGGATACGGAGAAGCGAACGATCCTGGCCCTTGGTCCAGACCTCGATGGACATGGAGCGATCCCAGTGCGAGGTATGGACAGTCATGGTGAAGGTGGCGTGGCTGGAGTCGCCACGCATGAGATCGTCGGTGGCATCCAGGAGGGCAGCCAGCTCGGAATCCGAGAGAGCCGCCGCGGGATCGGCGGCGCGGCCGGGGCTCGAAGCAAAAGGGGCCGAGACGAAAAAGGCGAGAAACAGCAAGAGGAAGCGATTGACCAAAGACATTGTACGCCTCTCGACGCTGGCGGTGAATTGCGATTCAAGCCATCTGCCACATAATCCACGAGTCGGCGTTCTCCAACCGAACAGGAAAAAACAGGAAAAAGAAGCACCGAGACCCCCGTGGTGCAGGCTTTCCAGCCTGCCGCCCCCTCCGCCGCGCCGGCTCGCGGGCCAGGTCCTGCGGTAGCGCCGAGCGTTAAAGAGCGAGGCAACACCGCCGGTGCCGGGCGGAAGTAACTCGCCTGAGACCGGAGTTCTCCCCGGAGTTGCTTCCGGCCTTGGCCCTGAAAACGGAAGCAACTCGGGTCAGACCTGGGGTTCTCCCCGGAGTTGCTTCCGTTTTGGAGCCTTGGGGCGGAAGTAACTCGCCTGAGACCGGAGTTCTCCCCGGAGTTACTTCCGGCCTGTGCTCGTGCCCGGGCCCGGGTAGCGGTGGTGGCGGGAGTCGGAGCACGCCACGGCGGCTGGCCTCCGGTCGTTCCCTCCGGGTAGCGGACAGCTTTTGTCCGCCTGCCAAAAAAGCCCTTGTCGATTGTTGCCCTGCGCTCATGTTCCACTTGCAGAATCCACGGGGCTCGCCCCCGTGGTCCCCGATGTGGAAGAAGGCA
>JAJRWT010000068.1 GCA_024276675.1 Myxococcota bacterium
AAAGCGGACCGAAGTCGGTGTATACCCCGGGGTATAGGGGCAGTTCGGTCCGCAAAGGGGCGCAAAAGCGGACCGAAGTCGGTGTATACCCCGGGGTATGGGGGCAGTTCGGTCCGCAAAGGGGCGCAAAAGCGGACCGAAGTCGGTGTATACCCCGGGGTATGGGGGCAGTTCGGTCCGCAAAGAGGCACAAGGTACATGCTTGCCCTGCCCCCCCCGGAAAAAAGAGTATCGCGGCAGGGCGTTCACATGCCCGTGCCGTCCTGATCCCTTTGCAGTTCAGGACTGCTGGGCCGCCTCTGGTTGTACACCGTTCCAGCTCGGGTCATTCGCGCCCCACCCGGCGACCTGCGCCGCCACAGGCGCCCACCAACCATTGTCCCGGCGCTCCGGCCGAGTGTCGGTGTCCCCTACCCAGCGTTGAGCATCACCACGAGAGTCAGCGCCAGGGCAAGGAGCACCGCTGCATTGGGGATGATGGCGAGGACGATGGCCAGGCCACGACCGGCGCGACGGCAGTCGGCCAGGTCTTCTTGGGCAAGGAGGTGGAGCTGGCGGTGGAGGGTGGCGGTATCCTGGGCCAGTTCAAGCCTTTGTCGCTCCCACGACTCCAGCCAGCCCGATTCTTCCAGCGCCGTCACCAGGCCGCGACCAGCCCGCACCTTCTCCTGCGTAACACCGACGCGCTGCCTGGCCAGCCTGGATGGCAGGGCCCTGGATGCACTTTCCAGCAGATCTTCCGTAGGAGCGCCGGCCTCGATGGCCGCGGACAGCAGCCAGAACAGCCGGGCTCGGGATGGGTTTTGAGTAAGCGATGGGGTCAGGCTCCAGGCCAGTGATTCCAGGCCGCAGTATAGTGTCGCCGCCATCCGGCCCGTGGAACGGCGGAGCCAAAGCAAGAGGAGCATGCAGCCCAACGAGCAGAGCAGGATTCCTTCCGCGATAGCATGGAAGGGACCGGGCAGGCCTGCCAGGAGGAGCAGGACGATGGGCGCCGGGAGCAGGGGCCGCAGTATCGCACGCCGTAGGTCATCCCGCTGTTGCTCCAGGCGGGCCAGGAGGGACAGGCCATCTGCCAGGCGGCCCTGGCGGAGGGCCGCTTCCAGGAGTGCCGCGGAGCCCATGCCCAGCACTTCGTCCAGCTCCGCGGGTGATACCTGCTCTTCTCTGCCCTGGACCAGGATGGCGCGCAAAGCAGCGAGAGCCCGCAGGCCCTGCTGGTCCCGCGTCCGCTCCAGGGTCGGCAGGAATTGCTCCAGGGACGCCCCACTCCGCACAATCTGCGCCACCTGTTGGAGCAGGACCGCGGCCCGCCGGGGAGGAAGTCGGGACATGGGCCACCACCCCTGCGCGAGTCGGCGACGAAGCCGATGAAAGATCACAGAATCAAGCACGCAGAGTCTCCTCAAGAAGTCCCAGGAGCGCTCAGAGTAGCCACCATCCAACGACATCGCCAGCGAAGGTCTACCAGCCCGTCGCTGGCGATCTCTGGGTCCGCGCCTGTCATGGCGCCCGTGGGGCGGGCATCTTGCCGGCGTGGCGCGTTCGCCTTCTCAGCGGTTGGCAGGCTGGAAAGCCGGCCCCACGATCCTTGGCACACGGGCCGGCTGGAAAGCCTGCCCCACCATCCTTGGCACACGGGCCGGCTGGAAAGCCTGCCCCACCATCCTTGGCACACTGGCCGGCTGGAAGCCGGCCCCACGATCTTGACATGGAGGCCGGCGACAAGATGGGCTATCTCTGGAAACAGGGCTTCTTCGAGGGGGCCCATCCGCGATGATCAATCTCGTCTTGTTCCTCGAGGAGCGTTCCGCCCAGGCACTGCTCAGAGGCCTGCTGGCTCGTCGGCAAAGAAGCCGCAAGTTCCGCGAACCCGACCGTCTTGGATGCCCTTCCCACGAACTCCGTCCCAAGCCAAAGGGAAGTGCAGCACGCTTCGCGAGCATTGGAAGATCCGAACAGGGTGGTTGGGGGTGCTCGCGCCGCTTTCCGAGGGTCCCGCTCAGTAATAGCTGGCATAGGAGCCCCCGAACAACAGGTAGGCTGCACCGGCGTTCGTGTCGACGGAGTACTCTCCACAGTCACCCAGAAGGATCTCGTCGATGCCGTCGCCGTCGATGTCTCCAGCGCTGGCCGAAGACATGCCGATACTGCTTCCTGTCTCTTCCTCTGCGATCTGGGCTTGTGCATCAGACGCATCCACCGTACCAGTGACGGGACCCAGGAACAGGTACTCCGCGTCGTTCCCGCTGGCTCCCACAAGGGTCGCGGGGTGGATGCCAAGGTAGTAGCCTGGCAGGTACACACTGAACTTCTTGCCGCCAGCCAGGAACTCCCCACCGGGCACCTGCACCAGCAACGAGCCGTCCGCAGGATGCTCCAACAGCCAGGGCGGCGGTGATGGCTCGTCCTGCTTCCGGCCCGTTCCTGCGTCGACTTCAACCTGCATCGTTCTTTTCACCATCTACTCACATCTCGCATGTCAATATGCCACGTCAGCGCAACCACTTGAGATAGCGCTGCCATACCCTGCCCGTTCCGGCGCCATCAACCCCTTGCTCCAGGAAGCGTTTTCCTCGGAACTGCGTCGCCGAGCATCGCTGGGAGTGCCCCACCCGCCGCGATGTCGATGCGGACCTCTGTGGGGCTGGCATCTTGCCGGCAGGGCCTTATCGTCACTCTGCATGGTACGCCGGCTGGAAGCCGGCGCCACTGGGTGGCGTACCAGGGCGAGCATGTACGTTGTTTCCGTCTTGGAGCCTTGGGGCGGAAGCAACTGGGCTGAGACCGGAGTTCTCCCCGGAGTTGCTTCCGGCCTGTGCCTGAAAAACGGAAGCAACTGGGCTGAGACCACCGGTTCTCCCCGGAGTTGCTTCCGTTTTGGAGCCTTGGGGCGGAAGCAACTGGGCTGAGACCGGAGTTCTCCCCGGAGTTGCTTCCGTTTTGGAGCCTTGGGGCGGAAGCAACCTTGCATCGGTAACCTCGTCTCGTCAGGGGACGAGGCACTTCCCACACATCACGAAGCTCACCGGTAGGCGTATCAGGGCGAGCATGTACGGAGCGAAACAGGTCAAGACACGCGCCTACAGCTTTGCGGCGATGTCACGGGCCAGAGCTTCAAGGTGCAGCAGCTCACGGCGGAGCAGTGACACGGCCTGTTCCACCTGGCGGGAGACTGTGTCGCGCCGCTCCAGCAGGCTGTGGGGCACCAGCAAACCCTTGAAGAACGAGTGGGGCACCCTGGGATGGAGGCCCCCCTCCTGGGCGGCGGCCATGGCTTCCTGTACCGGCCCCGAGAGCAGGTAGGGAACCAGGAAGGCGATGCTCCTGCCATCAGGGGATCGCAGGACCACGAACTCGGTGCTGGCCATGACTCCGTCCACTTGGCTGGCCAGGTGGGCGTCCACGAGAGCCACCTGCCGCAGGTAGGGTCGTAGACGTGACACTATCACATCACCTACCCGCAGCAGCTTCTTGCTGCTGCCCATCCGGGATCCCGGGAGGGCCCTTCTTGCGCCGCGGACGAGCCCGGCGGAGGCGTGGGTGGTGTCGATGAGCGTGAAGCGCCGCCCGTCATCGACAGGTGCCAGCGTCCGGTCAGACAGCTCCACCAGGCCTCCCAGGGGCAAGCCATCGCATTGCAGGTTGCGACGGGGATCGTAGCGCTCGGGAGCCAACACCAGCCCGTGGTCCAAACGGGCACGGGGTACCACCACGGCCCTGGGAGTGGCCGGAGGCTCCTTCCCGCCCTCCAGCAGCTCCCAACGTTGTACAATGTCTTCCAGGTCGTGGTCCCAGGCCCTCCAGGGGTCGTCCTCGTGGACCTGGCCATCGGTTTCACGCAGGATGGGCCTTCCACGGGAGTCCTTGCCCGAACGGGCAGCCACCTGGAAGAGTATCCGCCCGCCTCCTTGCCCCTGCCGGCCGCTGCTTCGCCGACGACCCAGCAGGATGCAGGTTCTCTGGCCGGTGTGAGGCTGGAAGGTGCTGCTGGGCAGGCTCACCACTCCCCTCACTTCCAGGTGCCGAAGAAGCCATCGCCTCAAGGGAGCCCACCTGGCCACCGCCAGTTTGCCGTGGGGAAGCACGATGGCGATTCTCCCACCTGGCCGCAGCAGTCCCACGCACTTCTCCAGGAAGAGTACGTCTCGCTCCACCTTCTTGCGGCCACGCCCATTCTGGAAGGCGTCCAGGATGCGCCGGTCCCGCAGCTCGCCCGCGAAGGGAGGGTTGGTGAGTATGACGTCCACCCGGCCCCCCGGGGGCCCGTTGCAGGAGTCCAGGTATTCGTGAATGCTGGCAGGCGCCTGAGAGTCCTGGGGCGAGACCTCCCGCCCGGTATCAGCCCCGAGCAGGGCGTCGGCAAGCCGTAGCCTGGCGCTCCGGCCAGTGGTGGCCAGCATGAGCACCTTTGCCACCCGTATGGCCCTGGGATCCAGGTCGAATCCAAGCAATCCATCCAGCGCGCTCCCTGGAGCGCCCCCTGCCTGGACCATGTGGTGCCAGGCCTGAACCAGGAAGCCCCCGGAGCCGCAACAGGGGTCCAACACCCACTCCCCCTGCCGCGGCCGTGTCATCCTGACACATGCCTCCACCACGTGGCGAGGCGTGAAAAACTGCCCCTTCCGGGCCCTGGCCGTGGGAACCGAGATTGTCTCCAGCAACGAGTCCAGCATGAGCGCCCCGGAGCCAGTGAAGGAGAAGGCCCCCAGCAGCGATGCACAGGTGTGCAGGTGCTGTTCCCGGAGCCTGGAGAGCGCGGTGGACCGACCCAGCAGGCCGGGCCATCGCTCGGCGATCTCGGCCAGCAGGTGGAAGACCCCTCGCCAGGTCTGCCCGGGTGAAGCAAATCCAGGGAAATGCCTGCCCTGGTGCAGCAGCTCGTCAGCCAGCCTGGCCAGCACGAGTTCCAGCACGACCTCGAAGGGATCCTCGCCGCTGCCCGCCGCCACCAGCTCTTCCATTCTGCGCACCACGGAGACCCAGTCGCCCGCCTTCATCTGGTGTCTGCGTGACATGGATTGCTCCTTGGTTGTTTTCCCAGGACCGGAGGGTCAGCCACCGAACAGCGACAGTTGGCGTTCCTGGCTGCGATCCCCGCGGCCGGCGAAGCTGCTCTCCTGGTGTTGCGTGTATCGCTCCCCGATACAAGAGAGAAACCTGGATGGCGACGCTTCGACGACACGGCCCCGCAGCAGACGCCTCCTGGCCCGCATGAGGAAGAGCAGGTCGCGAGCCCGCGTGATGGCCACGAAGAATAGACGCCGCTCCTCTTCCACCTGTGCGGGCTCCAGGGCGGAGGGGTCACCCCACGCCATGGGAAGCAGTCCCTCCTCGCAACCGATGATGAACACGACGCGAAACTCCAATCCCTTGGCGGCGTGCATGGTGAGCAACGAGATGCGATCCGCGCGTGGATCCCAGGTGTCGACCTGGACAGCCGTGGAGGTCCAGGTCAGGAAACGGTCCAGGTCGTCTCCGCAGGCGCGAGCCATGGGTCGAAGCATCTCCACTGTCCCGGGCAGCATTGCAAGATCCCGGTGAACCTGGCAGCCCGGCTCGGCATCGGCCCGGCGTTTCCCGCCGCTCTCCAGCTCGGCCGCTGCTGCAAGCAGGGCTTCTTCGAGACCCGGGCCACCATCCAATGCGACCTTCATGCCATCCAGCAGGGGCTCCAGGAGGGGCAGGTGTCGCAGGGGCTCGTGGCTGCGCCGCTGGAAGGGCATGCCGGAGCGGGAGAGGGCTTCTTCCAGTGGGCCAGCCAGCTCGGCGCTGCGAAACAATATCGCAAAATCAGAGAAGGACAGTTCCATTTCCGGTGCTGGGCCCACTCTGCCGCTGTCCATCGAAAAGAAACCATGGCCACCCATGAGCCTTTCGATGCCGTGGACCACCTGCTCCGCCTCGGCCCCGTGGCTGGGGGCAACGCCCAGGATGATCCTGCGGGAATGAAGGGCCTGGGGCAGAGATGGAGGCCGCCCCGGCATGGAGGCTTCCATGAGTCGATCCGAGGCATGGACGATACAACGACCCGAGCGGTAGTTCCTGGAGAGGCGTACCACCGCAGCACCCGGAAAGTCCTTGGTGAAGCGCCCGAAGTACTGGGGACTCGCCCCGCGGAAGCCGTATATCGCCTGGTTGGGATCGCCTATGGCACACAGCCTGGATCCGGAGCGTCCCTTCCCCACCAACAGCCCCGTCAGGCGGTACTGCTGCTGGTCCAGGTCCTGGTACTCGTCCACTGATACATAGGGGTAGCGCCGACACAATTCCTGGGCCAGCCCTGGCCGCTGCTGGAGAATATCCGCCGCCATTCCCACCAGGTCGTCCAGGTCCAGCCTGCCCATGTCCATCAAGGCGCTTGCATAGGCTTCCATGGCGGCTCTGACCCGGGAGTCCTCCGAGACGGCGCCCCTGCGCTTCAGGAGGGAGATCTCCTTCAGTGTGCGCAGTACCCGGGGAAGTGTCCAACCGGTCACGGAGAGAAGGACCTCCTGGCGTTCCGGGTCGCTGGCCACCGACAGCCGGGCAGGGAGGCCCAGGGTCGAGCCCCACTCCCTGATGATGGAGAGCCCCAGGGAATGAAAGGTGGCCACCCTGGGGAGTTCTCTCGCTCCCCTGAGCAGCGAGTGGAGCCTCTCTTCCAGTTCCTGTGCGGCGCGGCGGGTAAACGCGATGGCCAGACAACGGCTGGGTGATACCCCCAGGTCCAGCACCAGGTGTGCAATCCTGTGGGTGAGGGTCCTGGTCTTGCCGGACCCCGGCCCTGCGATGATGAGCAGGTGACGGTCCACGACGCGGGCAGCCAGCCGCTGCTTGGGATCGAGACCCTGCAACACACCGGAAGATGCGGCAAAGAGCCCCTGCTGGACATCGTGGGGCGGCGCCCGGTCCGGGGGAGCTGCGAGGCCCCGCTGCGGCGGCTCACGGGCAGCTCCGGGATGGTTGCCATGGATGCCACCGGGTGCTGCATTGCCGGCATCCAGGGCGGATGGGCTGCCCTCGCCGTGCCGGCCGGGAAGCTGGAACAGGAGATTCCCCCCTCGCTGCACCTTAAGTTCCTGGGGCGTGAAGAGGCGCACGACACCGTACTCGCCATCGTAGCCGCCCTCTTTCAGGACCTGCCCCCGCCGGAGCCTGTCCAGGGCCTCCTGGAGCTGGGGCCATGGAGTGGAGGCCAGTTCATGGGTGGGTATGTAATCCAGCAGGGGAAGCTCGGGCCCCAGGGAATCCACGAGCCGGCTCCAGGCCCTGGCCACGGTCTTGGAGCCAGCCCCAACCCCGAGGATTTCGGAGAGCAGCTCCGGCAGGGGCACCAGGCTGCGTACCAGGCCCGCGCTGGGCGGGGGCTGTCCGGGAGGTCGATCCGCCAGCTCCTGGACCCGGTGCATGACGCCCACCGTGAGGGGGCGCCCACAGCGGGGGCAGAGCCCGTCCAGGGATCGGGTCTGGGCGGGGGTGAGCCTGACCTGGCATTTCCGGTGGCCGTCCAGGTGGTATTTGCCTTCTTCGGGAAAGAACTCCACGGTGCCCACGTAGCCCCGGCCCGTCTCCAGGGCTTCGCGAAGGGCAAAGAAATCCAAGCGCGTGTCGAAGATACATGCCTCGCGCCCCAACTTCTGGGGAGAATGGGCGTCGGAGCTGGAAATCAACCTGTAGCGGTCCAGGGATGACACCATCCAGTTCATTGGCGGGTCCGAGGAGAGGCCCGTTTCCACCGCGAAGATGTGATCCGCCAGGTCGCCGTAGCATTCCCGGATGGAGTCGAAGCCTGATCGGGAGCCCAGGGCCGCGAACCATGGAGTCCAGATGTGGGCCGGCACGAGATAGGAGTGTTCGCCGGATTCCAGGACCATTTCCAGGAGATCACGGGAGTCAAGACCCAGTATGGGACGCCCGTCCGACGCCAGGTTGCCCACGCGATCCAGCGCCGCCACGAGTCGGTCCAGGGATGCCATGTCCGGTAGGATGACCAGGTGGTGGATCTTCCTGGTCTTGTCGCCCTTCTTGTAGATGGTGGAGATCTCCCCCGACAGTATGAAGCGCATGCGGCCCTGGCAGGCGGCGGGCAGTTGAGCCATCACCTCTGCCTCTGATTCCGGAACCAGGCGAAAAAGCCCGGGCTCGGCCTCCACGAGGGATTCCCGGAGATTTGCGCGCCAGGCCGGGTGGGTGACGTCCCCGGTGGCGAGCAGCGACAGGCCCTTCTTCAGACCCCAGGCGGCCATGGGCACGAGGTCGCATTGCTTGCTCGTGGCCCTGGAGTACCTGGAGTGGACGTGAAGGTCGGCGTAGAATCGCAAGGGCGCCTCCGCTGGGAGACCGACTGTAACCCGTCCCCGGCGGGAGGCCGTCGCGCATGGCATCGCCCACGGTGGGAACCGCCACAGAGTCGCGCTCAGCAGCCGGAGCCGGGGAAGACCGAGGAGTCAAGGTCGTCACAGTCCAGGTCGGGGTAGCTCTCGGCGTCGTATTCGCCGGGTTGGTACCAGGAGTTCCAGCCATCTCCGTCCAGGTCCCATGCCCCGGCGGCCTCGCCTCCCCAGGCGCCGATGTCGGAGCGGCTCCCATCGGGATCCCACAGGTCTTCGGGCCCGGAGTCCCGTAGCAGTGAATCGACGCCCAGGTGCAGATCCCAGTAGAGGGCTTCGTCGCTTCCGCGATCCAGGTAGCCGGGGTCCACCGCGATGTTGCCGTCGCCACCGACCGGATCGTCGATACCCACGGGTTGTTGGGGATCGTTCATGTAGAAATTGGAATACGAAATCAACAGCTCGCTGATGTTCTGGGGATAGAGGACTTCCATGGAACCCGCGGAGATTGCCTCCGAAGCCTCGTTGAAGCTGAAATCCACCGAGCGGAGTTCAGAATGGGAACCGCTGTGGTAGAGCATCAGGGCACCGCCCTTGGCCGCGGCGTTTTCCACGAAAGAGACCTGCAACAGGTCCAGCCCCCCGCTGTTGGCCATCATCCCACCACCCCACAGATCCGCGGAGTTGCGAGCCAGGATGACGTTCTGCAGGGCCATGGCCGACTCGTCGCAGCAGACGAAGATTCCACCGCCATAGTCCTCGCTGGCGTTGTCCACGATGAGAGCGTGGGTCAGCTCCACCAGCTCCGCCGCGCTCCTGATCCCGCCCCCCATGGACAGGGAACGGTTGCCGTCCAGCACCAGGTTGTCCAGTTGGAAAATGGAGCCGCCCAGGAAGAGAGCGCCCCCCTCGGTTGCGGCCTGGTTGTCCACAAACCACGATTGTTCCACGGTTCCGGAAGAGAACTGCGTGAAGATGGCTCCCCCGCGGCTCCCGGCCTGGTTGCCGCGAACATCCACGCCCAGCAGGTCCACCGTGCAGGTATCGAAAAAGATTCCGCCACCGTCAGCACCAGCCGAGTTCGCCTCCATGACCAGGTCTTCCATGTGAGGATGGGCGTTTTGCGCCCAGATGGCGCCGCCATCTTCGCTGGCTTCGTTGTCTTCCAGGACCAGGTCCACCAGGTCGGGTGACGCAGCCGCCAGGCTGAGCCCCGCGCCGTTTTCGGCCTGCCCGTTGCGGATGGTGAAGCCCTGGAGCCTCGCGGAACTGGTTTCGCCACTGTGGAAGCTCACCACGGGGCCTTCGCCCGTTCCGTCGATGATGGTGGCCTGGGGCCCGAACACACCTGTCACTTCCACCAGCTTGCCCGAAAAGTCCAGGGTTTCCTGCCAGGTGCCCCGGTCGACGCAGATCTGCTGCCAGTCGCTTGCAGAGTCGATGGCGCCCTGTATGGTGTCGACCTGGGCAGGCACGATCCAGTCGCAATCCACGCAGGGATCCTGCCCGTCGCAATCCTGGTCCACTCCGTCGCAGAGTTCCTCCGCCCCGGGATGGATGGCGGGGTCGGCGTCGTCGCAGTCATGGGAGCCGGCCACGTAGCCGCTGGGGGCCTGGCAGGCGCTGACGGAGTCCTGGGACCATCCGAAGCCGTCTCCGTCGGCGTCGACGTACCATTGGACGGGATCCGAGGCGTCTTCGTCAACCAGGCCGTCGCAGTCCTGGTCCACCTGGTCACACAACTCCTGGGCTCCGGGATGGATGGATGCGTCGCCGTCGTCGCAGTCGCCCCCCTGCCCCACCCAGCCCAACAGCTCTTCGGTGGTCTCCAGCACCAGGTCGTCGCTGCCGTAGCCGTCGCCGTCCGCGTCGCGATAGAGCCGCACCGCGGCGGAGGGCACGACGAAGGTGTCACAGGCCAACAGGAACATCAGCAGCGACGCCAACCCGCGATTCAAGGCGGGGGGAGTCATGGGCATCGCTCGCCCAGGCGCCTGGACAGAGCCCGAACCTGGGCAGCCAGTTGGGGTTCCAGGCCCCGGGCACGCAGTTGTTGCAACAGGGAGCAGGCCCTCTGGGGGTCTGTCCCCTCCAGGCAGCGGGCCAGGGCGAAGAGGTCCAGCCCATGTTCCAGCGGTGCAAGGTCTTCCAGGTAGGGAAGCGCAGCCTCGCAACCAGCGGCGTCGTAGGCCATGCGGGCAGCGGTACGGCGCAGGTCCACGACCCGAAGCCGGTCCCTTCCCAGGCAGGCCGGAACAGCATCCAGACAGGTTTCCACGGCAAGGAGGGCGGCGTCGGTGTCGCCCCCGGCCTCCAGGGCCTGGAGACGCAGCCAGAACAACTCCCCACGATAGTCGCTGGAAGTTCCGGCCAGCGCCAGGCCGGCCTCGGCAGCCGCCTGGACCTTGGAGGCCGGGGCTCCGCCCTGCTGGAGCGCCAGAGCACGGGACAGGAAGCCGAAGTCCGTGCCGGGCAGGCAGAGCAGCTCCTGCCCAACGGCCAGACCGTGGGCAGAGGCCACGCCAGGATGGGCCTCGTCGCCATGCCTGCACTCGACCCGTACGTGGCCGCTGTCGACGATGACGTTGGTTCCCAGGGCGTCGCGGGTCAAGCGGTAGCTGGTCCCCACGACCTCCACCCTCGCATCTGCCGTGCTCACCACCAGGTCCAGCCCCTTGCCCGGAGGAACGGATACCTGCAAGAATCCCGACTCCCAGTCCACGCGCAGAGCCCGCGAAGGCGCCTGGAGACGCCCCGTGCCCTGGTATCGCAGCTTCACGCCGGACTCCAGGACGAGAGTGACGGGTTGGGATGGCGACAGCAGGGACCTTGAAGCGAAACCTGGTTCCAGGGCGACGGGTCCGGGCAGGGCCGGCGTATCCGTGGCTTGCGTTCTGGTACCGTGGTACCCGGTGAACCAGAAGAGCACCGCGGCAAGGGTTACGGCCGCCAGAGAGGCAACGGGAAGCAGGCGTCGCAGCGAAGCGCGTGGCTTGCCGGCCATCTTCATGGCTCGGCGCACCGCCGGGGACTCCACGAGGCGCTCCACTTCTTCGGGGCTGGGCTCGGTTTCGTCCGCGAAGGCAGCGCGCAGCGAATCCAGGGTCATCCCGCGGCAGGCGGGGTCGGATTGCAGTATTCGGAGCAGCGAACGGTCGGCTTCCTTCAGAAGTCCGGGGACGGCGCGCATGGAGATACCCAGAAGACCCGCCACGTTGGCTCTATCCAGACACTCTATCCTGCAAGCGACCCACACTTCCCGCTGGGCGCGGGGAAGGCGCATCACGACGGAGACGGCCGGGCCTTGCCTTGCTCCTGGCGAGGGATGGGAAGTCATGTGGGGCCCTCCTCGCTACGCGACGGGGACTCTCCCACGGCCAGCAACAGTTGGAGCCGAGCCCGTGCCCGCTGTTTCCGGCGACGGGTCGTGGCTTCGTTCCAGCCTTGCTCTCGCGCCACCTCCCGACAGGAATGCTCATCCAGGTAGACGGCTTGGGCCACGATGGCTTCTTTTTCGGGGAGCCTGGTCAGACTCTGGTGGATTCGTTCCACGCGCTGGCGCAGTATCAGCGCTTCCTCGGGATTGCCGCCCCCCGGCAGTACTTCCGGGTTTGCCCGTGTATCCCGCCGTTTGAACCAGCTCAGCCAACCGGGACGAATTGCCTTGCGCCGGGCGATGCAGGTACACCAAGAACCGAAGCTGGCGGGATCCCGAAGCCCGGGCAGGCCCTTGATTATGTCCAGCATGGCGTCCTGGGCGGCATCATCGGGATCCACGCCGGGACCTGCAAAACGCCGACATGTGCGAAGCACGATGGGAGCACACTTCTTGATCAATTGCTCGATGGCATGGAGATCCCCCTCCATTGCACATAGGATGAGTGCTCTCTGGAACTCCGGGTATTCCATGTTTTTCAGCTTCCCCCAGGGCCGGGAATCGAGCTTTTCCACGTTCCTGGTGACCATTCCAGCAGAAGATCCAGGTGAAATGCAAGGGGCACGAGGCGTTGGGCGTCAGCTTCCAACAAGTTTCCCTGGGAATCTGCCTCCAGGACCAGGAACTCCTGGGGCCGCAGGTCCAGGTCGACGCCCATGCGAAGCGCCGGGTGGAGGTAGCGGATCCGCCGTGGCAACAGGTAGATGGTTCCTTCCAGTCCAGCCAGGGGGACAAACCCGGAGACCCGCTGGTCAGGCTCCAGGTTGGCGGGAAGATAACCGCGACGGGACAGACCCAGGATCAGGCCGGGTCTGCACCAGATGGGTGCGCGGATACCCAGGCCAAGACTCCAGTACCATTCCGGTTCTCCGGCGAAGGTCTCGACGACGGGTGAGACCTGGGGCGCCAGCAGCCATGCCCCGACCCGCCAGTCCCGGGGCAGGGCGATGGCCAGATCCAGGCGCCCATCCAGTGTCGGGCCCCCGGTGCCCTGCAGCCTGGTCTGGAGGGCAAGAGCCAGGCGAAGCGACGAAGGTAGTTGCCATGTTCCCTGCATCTCCGGCTCTTGTCCGGCACCCTCTCCGGCCCGGTCGCTCCTGGACGGAGCCTGGAGTTGGGTCGGCTCCGTGGCACCGGGACTCGCTGCAGACCTGGCCGATTCCGGGGCTTCGGCAGATTCCGCCGCGGGGAACGATTCCGCGGCACGAGAAGATTCCACGGTCGAAGCGGGCATCACGGTGGTGGGCGACTCGCCTGTCTGGGCCGACCCTGCAGCCGACACCGGCCCGGTGCTGTTGGAATGCCGGGCCGCGGCGGGAACGCCGGCGGGCTCCCCCGGTGCAGGGGTCTCCAGTGATCCAGCCAGGGCCTGCGGGCTTGTGTTTCCCCGGGCCGCCGCTGGGGGTGGCACGGCGGATCGCTGGTCCTGTTCAACCAGCTCTTCCGTCGCCGTGACGAGCGCCGCGACCGGTTCACCAGGCAGCATGGAAGCCTGCGGGCCAGCCGGCTCGGGTTCGGGCTCCTCTGTGGAGGACCCTGGGGTTGGCGGGAGGACGCTGCTGGTGCCAGGCACCCTGGCAATGGCCAGAGACGCGGTCCCCCCGGTGGCTGGCTCCTGGGCCCCAGGCTCCGACGCCGACGGCAGTCCGGTGGTTGGGTGTTCCGGCGCCATGGTTGGGCCGGAGGCTGTCACCGCGGCCCGGGGCCCGGTCACGGAATCCAGTTGGTCTTCATCCAGGAAAAAGGGCGAGGCGGCAGGTGGATTCGAAGTTTCAGGTACGAGCGGCGCGGGCTCTGACCCGGGACTGCCAACCAGATCTGAGAGCTTGCGCCCTGGCCCGGTCATGGCTGGCAGGGAAAGCCCTGGTGCACGATCCAGGATGGCCAGGGCCTTGACCAGGGCGTTTACTGGATCTCGGAGCACCTCCGAACTCCGAATGGTGGATTGACTCAGCAGGCTGACACCCACACCGGCGCGCAGCTCCCAGACCTGGTCACCGGGAAACAGCTCAATCCAAGGGCAGTCCGAGGGTCTCTGGTCCACCAGGGCCATCTTCCGGGACAGGCGAAGATCCAGGACAACCCGCTCCCACGGAAGAGGGGGCTCCGCTGCGGGTCGAAGCAGCGAAACCGTGGCACAAACCGGGTTGGAGGCCTCCGGGGCCTGGGCGCGAACCGGGCCGGAAGCGAGGCTGAGAAGACAGAGGCACAGAGCGCGGAAGACGAATGGGATTCCGAAAACATCATGCCGACGATGTATCGAGGCGATCATGGTCGTCCATAAGCCTGGGAAAGTCGGTATCGCACGAAACAAGCCGGGAATCCAGTGCCATGCCCCTTGCTGGAGAGCTGCGCCGGAGCAGGCGCGGGAGGTGCCGGGGTGCCTATTCCCCGGCCACGAGCCAGTCGTTGAACACCGCGTCCACGAAGGTCCAGGGATTGTCGGGGTTTTCCAGTGCTTCATCGCTTTCGTACTGGTAGTTGTTCCAGAAGAGCCAGTCATCGTCGCTGCCCGAGAGGGATTCGGGATGTGTGCCTGTCAGCAGCACGTGGCCCTTGCCGAACATGAACCGGACAGCGTCGGGTTTGCCCACGTAGTTGGCCCGGCCCACGGCGCCGGACTCGCCCTGGTAGATGGCCACCGCGTTCACGTCGTCGCTGCTCATGGGAGGGATCACCGCCCGTATCGGCTTGAAGCCCCCGCCGTAGTAGAACTGCTGCTGGGTGCCCAGCTTGCCCACGACGGGATCGTTCACCTCTACGGTTGCAAGCGTATACTGGGGCCAGGGTGCGATCTCGTCGATGGCCCCGATGTCGATACCGTAGTAGAGGTTCAAGGGGTAGTCGTAGGTGACTCCGTCGAAACGGATGCGATCCGAAGCATAGTAGGAACCAGCGCAGATACCCAGGTAGCCCCCACCGGATGCAACGAAGTCGCGCACCTGGTCTTCGTGCCCCCCCAGAGCGGCGATGTAGCCCGCCGCGTATCCGCCGGGAAAGACCACCACGTCGAAATCGCTGGTGCTCAACATGCCGTCGATGACGTCGTCGAAGCGCAGCGCCAGGGGTACGTGGCCAGCGTCCTCGATGGCTCGCCCCAGGGCAGGGAGAAGCCCGGGCCATGCCCCACCTGGACCGGTGTGGGTGGAGATGACCGCGATGCTGGCGCCGTCGGGGTTGGACGACTCGATCACGGGCTCCTCGGCATCGCCGCCTCCGGCCCAATCCAGCATCTGCCCCAGGATGCTCCACGCCCCCTGGGAGTCGCTGTGGATGCCCCCGGTTTGCCAGTTGTCCCAGATGGTCCAGTCCAGGTAGCTGTCGGC
This sequence comes from Myxococcota bacterium, assembly GCA_024276675.1. Lineage (GTDB taxonomy): Bacteria > Myxococcota_A > UBA796 > UBA796 > JAFGLY01 > JAJRWT01. The sequence continues at coordinate 15,075 of JAJRWT010000068.1, forward strand.
GCGCAGCGGCCAGTTCACCGAAGTCAGCACGACGCGGCCCGCTCCGTAGGTGTCGCGGACGGCCACGGCGTTCCCGAAGACGTTGTCCACGATGTCGGTGGAGGTCCCCGATGCCTGGATGTAGCCACCGCCCACCGACATGTAGGCATCCTGCTCACGTGGGCCGAAGGTCTCGTCCACCACTTCGAAGGTATACACGCCGGCCACCGCCCCGCCCCATGGCACGTAGATGCCGTCGTAGAGGTCCAGATCACCACCGTTGGCGGCGGCGAAGAGAGCGCCCGCCTCGATACCAAGGAATCCACCGCCTGCCGCCACGAAGTCCTGGATTCCTTCCAGGGTGCTGCTGCTCCCCAACCCCGAAGCGCCGTGGTACTCGCGCACCGCCTCGTCTTCGCCTGCCGGCAGTATCAGGACATCGAAGTTGTCGGTGTTCAGGCGGCCACGGTCGATATCGGCCGGGGCGATGCCGTGGACCCGGTGCCCGGCCCCGGCCACGGCCCTGAAAACGGCCATTATGTGTTCAGAATTGGCACCGTCGCAGGTGTAGATGGCCACGTCCAGGGGAGCGGTCCCTTCCAGGCCCGTGTCCGCCGCCCCGTGCAAGGGAGGGGAGCCCATGGCCACAGAGGCCGACAGGAACACGAACACAGAGCTTGAAAAGGACTTCTGGAACATTGGGCCCCTCCGGCGATTCTGCTGGCCATCGGCTGTTTCAAGGGGTGAACGCACCCCTCGCTGTTTCATACACCGTGTATGGATGGCCAACCACAGCAAAATACCATTCCCGATGGATGGAAGCAGGCAGCATCCCGCGAGTTTCACGCGGGTCCGAAAAAACCTGTGACATCCTTCTGGCCTTCCTCTCCTTGCCCATGAAACACAAACCCGAAAGGAGAGACAGCATGCAGATCTCAACGCTCCTCGGAACTTCCGGCCTGCTCCTCGGCCTGCTGGCGGCCTGCGAGTTCGACATACCCTCCTTCAGCCTCTCCATGGACGATGAAATGGTCTGTTCCTACCTGTGGGAGCAGAGCGATGCCTGCTGGGCGGAAGCCGACGACCTGGAAGACCAGTTCTTCTGCACCGAGCTGCAGGAAGAAGCCGTGGAATGCGAGGCGGAGCTGGCCTGTGCCGACCTGCGCGCGGAAGCAGACGACTGCCGGGAAGAGTCGGAGGCCGATCCAGTCGATGCCGAAGACAGCGGCGAGGACGATACCTGCGACGAGCTGGAGCGGGACTACGACACCTGCCTGGAAGACGCATCCCAGGCAGCCATCGACGAGCACTACGCGGAAGAAAGCGACACAGGTGAAGAGGCGGGCGACACGGGGGACTCCCCGGAAGAGGCGGGCGACACGGGGGACTCCCCGGAAGAGGCGGGCGACACGGGGGACTCCTCGGAAGAGGCGGGCGACACGGACGACGAGTAGCAGGTTGCTCCGCGGCAGGCCCGAGCTTTGCCGGCGGCTCCCGGGAGCCGTCGGCAGCAGCAAGCCTGCCTTCATGGAACAGGCAGACACAACCATGCCATGATGGCGTTCAGTCACCCGAGCCTTGCAGGTAGGCATCGACTGCCTCGGCGTCGGACTGCATGGAACCTATGACCAGGTTCAGGGCCAGGGCTTCCGGCAGGTCACCAGAGCCGACGTCGATGCTCATCCACGTGGCTTGCAGGCGACGGTGCCCGGTACCACGGGGCAGGACGACGTTCAGGTAGTAGTTTTCGTCGATGCTGAGCCAGTCCCAGTTGAGCTGTGCCGGGCCGTTGAGCCAGGTGCGGTGCAGGAGAGCCGGTCCCTCGTCCAGCTCTACCCAGCGCATGTTGGCCGTGTTTTCGCTGGTGACCGTCAGCCCCAGCGTGTAGCTGCTTTCCATGTAGTTGGTCATCTCCAGCCAGTCACACCCACGTTCCACGAAGCACTGCTGGTTCCCGTCGTAGCTGCGCTCGTAGACCTCGTGGTTGTCGATGTACTCGGAGGGGTTCACCATCACCAGCACCCAGGCCATGTCGTCGACGCTGGTGACACCGTCCGTTCCCACGGCCGCGCCCTCCACGTCTTCCACGTCCCGTTCAAGGTCGTCCAGCGCCTGCACCGTCTCCTGGCTCAAGGCGCTCACCGAGTAACCTTCGTAGGTTTCGTCGATGTTGACGTCCAGCCAGGACAGCAGGCTCTCCAGTCCCACCTGGAGGTACTCCGGGTCATCGTCGGGCATGTGGGAATAGAGATAGTTGCAGAGCTGGTCCAGGTCCGCCGGGGCCTCCGGAGGCTTCTTGCAAGCTGCCAGGGTCAGCACCAGGGCCACGGACATGGGACGGAACATGTTCTTGCCTCCGATTCTGCCAGAGCACCAGTGTCCAGAGCCCGAACCGGTATTCCCTCCAACGGGGCCAGCCGGGTGAAGGGCAAAACGGTTCGTGTCCGGAGTGTACACCGGATTTCCATGACAAGCACGTCTTGACCCACTCCCCCCTATCCAATAGGGAGAAGGGCCGCGAAGCCGAGAATCTCCAGAGGCGGCCATGGGCCAGGAAGACTCCCCAAGAGGCCAGCGGATCGAGAGGAGGTCATCATCTTCGGTCTTCTCAAACGTCCGGGTCACAAGACCCTGAGCGCAGCCGAAGCCAGCATACTGGAAGCCCTGGCACTCACCGTCTTCCCCGAAGAAGGCGCAATAGCCGCCGGAGCCACCACAGCCCGGCTCGTGGACTACGTGGACAGGTACCTGAGCTGGCTGCCCACGAAGCAACGCCTGCTCATCCGGGGGATGTTCCTCCTCTACGAGCTGGACTTCTCCATTTTCAACCACGGCCCATCACACCGCTTCAGCACGGCCAGTTTCGAGGAACGCAAGCGCTGCCTGGATTCCTGGGAATCCAGCAGCCTCTACTTCCGCCGAGCGGCCTTCCAGGCATTGAAGGGCACTCTGCTCATCGGCTACCTGTGCCACCCCACCGTGCAGGAACAGATCGGCATCTGCCCGGGAGACCAGGCCCTTCGCCATCTTGCAAGCCACCGCGATGCACAGGGCAGCGGTTCCTTGCGCCCCACCGCGGGGCACAGTTCCACCTTCCCCGGTAGCCCCGACTCCGCCGACACACCTTCGGAACAGTCCCGGCGACCAGCCTGCGAGAGTCACCCATGCGAGTAGCAAAAGTGGAAAACCGTTGGTCGCAGGACCAGCTCATCGCCGGAGCAGAACTTGGCCAATGGCTGAAGGTTCTCAAGGCCGCCCAGTGGAATGTGAGCCCGGTCTATCTCCACCGTGCCGCGTGGGTCACGGCCATGAGCCTGGCCACCTCCGCCCTGGGCCGCATCGAAGAAGCCACCTACGGAAAACGCATCGCCCAGATGACCGTCGACCCCACGCCCCTTTTCGTAGTGGGCCACTGGCGCAGCGGCACCACGCACATGCACGACCTGCTGGGAAGGGATCCCAACCACACCTACACCACCGTCTGGCAGGTAGTCTTCCCCACCACCTTCCTCACCACCGGCCGCATCGGTCCCGCCATCCTCAAACGAGCACTCCCCTCCAGGCGCACCTACGACAACATGTCCATGGGCTGGGATGTCCCCGCCGAAGACGAAATCGCTCTCCTGAAGCTACACGGGATGTCGTTCTACGGGGCCCTGATGTTTCCCGACGCCCACGCCCAGTACGAAAAATACATCGACTTCCTGGAAGCTACGGAAGACGAGCGGCGCCAGTGGAAGGACTCCTTCCAGTGGTTCATCAAGAAAGTCATGATTGCCACGGGCGGCAAGCGCGTGGTGGTCAAGTCCTGCCCCCACTCGGCGCGCATCCGCATGATCCTGGATCTCTACCCCGACGCCCGCTTCATCCACATCCACCGCCACCCCTACCGCGTCTTCGCTTCCATGCTCCACATGCGCAGCAAGGTGGACTGGGAAAACTTCTTCCAACGCCCGGAGCAGAGCTTCATCGACTTCAGGCGCGAACACACGGCCATCATCGGCGAGCGGCTGTACACACGTCTCATCCAGGACCGCAAGCTCATCCCACCCGAAAACCTCATCGAAATCGGCTACGAAGACTTCTGCGGCAACGAGGCGGAGCACCTGGCCCGCATCTACCGGCAGTTCAATCTTCCCGACCATGATCGCTACGAAGCCATCATTCGCCCCTATCTGCGCAGCCTGGAAGGCTACAAGACCAACAAGCTGTCCATCGACCAGGATCTCAAGGACTTCATCTGGGATCGATGGCGCCCAGTGTTCGAAACCTACGGGTATTCGAGGGAGTACAACCATTGAAAAGCATGAAATCCCTCATCGACGAGCACATCGTGTCCAGTGCTCACCTGGCCAAGAAGCACGTACACCCCAAGCTCATGAAAATGATGGAGATGGGCGGCATGGCCTCTGTCTTCAAGCGGGGTGAAGGTCAATACCTGTACGACCTCCAGGACAACCGCTTCCTGGACCTGCTGGCGGGCGGGGGTATCCACTTCGTCGGCCGTAATCACCCAAGGGTGAACCAGGCGCTGCGCGACGTACTCTCGGAAGACCTGCCCAACATTTGCGTGGTGAACGCCTCCATTCTCGGCGGACTGTTGGCGGAGCGGCTCTTCGCCCTCGCTGGTGACCACGTTGGCAAGGCGGTCTACGCCAACTCCGGCTCCGAGGCCACCGAAGTCGCCCTGCGTTTCGCCCGCTACGTCACCCGCCGAAGGCGCTACCTGTACCTGGACGGCGCCTTCCATGGGCGCACCTGGGGCGCAATATCAGTGAACGGCTGGGCCGCCATGAAAGACGGCATGGACCCGATGCTCCCCCAATGCACCCCCATCCCCGCCAACGACCTTGGCGTTCTGCGTCGCGAGTTGTCCAGGGGCGACGTGGCCGGGTTCATCTTCGAACCGGTCCAGGGCATGACCCTCACTGCCCTGGATCCCGGCTATCTCCGCGAGGCCGAGCTTCTCTGCCGCGAACACGGGACCGTGCTCATCGCCGACGAAATCCAGACCGGGTTCGGGCGCTGCGGTGCATGGTTCGTCTCGACCGACTACGGCGTCAAACCCGACATCATCACCGTCTCAAAGACCCTGTCGGGGGGGCAGGTTCCCATCAGCGCCGCCCTGGTCTCCAACGATCTCTACGACAGGGTCTACGACAAGTTCACCTCCGGGCCCTTCTACTACTCCACCTTCGCCGAAAACAACCTGGCCATGGCGGCATCCCTCGCCACGCTGGACATCCTGCAGGAGCTGGACGCCCCATCCAGGGCCCTCGAGCTGTCACGGATGTTCCGCTCCCGCATAGAAGAACTGGCCCAGAAGCACGATGTCATCGACGGGGTCATGGGCAAGGGCCTGATGATCGGCGTGCTGTTCAAGGAATCCAGGCACCTGGCCCTGCGTGTTCAGCAGAACGTCATGAAGGCGGCGGATCCCTCCTCTTTCAGCGCCGCGGTGAACGTCGATCTCTACACCAGGCGCCGCGTGATCGTGCAGGTTCCCGGCCCCGGGCTCAACGCCATCAAGATCCTTCCGCCCGTCACTTGCACGGAAAGCGACGTCGACTGGTTCGCGCAGGCTCTGGACGACACCCTCGACTCCTTCTACAAGACCGGCCCGGTGGTTAGCCTGGGGCAGGCGGCCATAAAGGACAGCTTCAAGACCATCAAGGAAGGCATCCCCTCCCTTCGACCAAAAAAAAAAAGCCTCGAAGCCCGCCCGGGCTTGATGGAGCTGCCTGACTACGACGGCCCCGTAGACGAAGAATGCGACTACCTGGTGGTGGGTTCCGGCCCCGGAGGCGCCCTGGTGGCACGCCACCTGGCCGAAACAGGCAAGCGCGCCATCATGGTAGATGAAGGCCCGGTGGCTCGTGCCACCGACTTCAAGCCCGAAGCCGGCTACACCATGGCCCACTACTTCTACCTGGGCGGCATGAGGATGAGCCGCGGCAACACCTACATGCCCACCATACAGTGCCGCGTACTTGGCGGCGGCTCGGTGTTCAATTCCGCCATCTGCCTGCCACCCGCCGAGTTCGCGCTGGAACGATGGGAGCGTCACAACGGGGTGGAAGGCTTCACAGGCGGCGGGCTGGACCCCTACGTGGACGCCGCGTGGAAGTTCATGGGAGTCCGCTCCACTGCCAGCCACCTGCGCGGCCCCCGTGATGACCTCTTCAAGAAGGGCGCCGATGCCCTGGGATGGTCATCGGAACCCATCGCCAGAAACGAAGACGGCTGTGTAGGTTCGGGCGAGTGCATCACCGGCTGTCGCCACGGCGGCAAGCTCTCCACGGACAAAAGGGGAACACCGGAGTTCCTGGACCACGGCGGGCGCGTTCTCACCAGCCTTCGCATCGACAGGCTGCTGTTGGATGGGCGCAAGGTGGTGGGAGCCACGGGATGGGTGACCGACCCCTTCACCGGCAAGAAACTCTACAAGGCCCGTATCAGGGCGGGAACGGTGGTGCTGGCGGCCGGGGCCATCGGCTCTCCCTTCATCGCCCAGCGAAGCGGCCTTCGCCACAAGCCCATAGGCGACCACCTGGGCTTCCACCCGGGCTCCGCCATCATGGCCGAATTCGAGCAACAGGTGCTCCCATGGGGGGGGGCATCCCAGGGCTACCACAGCTTGCAGTTCCTGGAGCAGGGTATCAAGCTGGAAACCCTCTGGGGTACTCCGGAACTCATGGCGTTCAGGCTGCCCGGCTCCGGGCATCCGCTGAAGGAGATGCTTTCCAGGCTGGGGCACATGGCCGTGTGGGACACCTGGGTCAGCGGGCAGGACTCCCACGGGCGAGTCCAGGCCCTGCCCGGTGGAGGCCTGGATATCACGTACAACATCGCCAAGGCCGACGTTCGGCGCATGGCCGAAGCCATGGCCAAGCTCTGCGAGATGGCCTTCGCCGCGGGGGCGGTGGCCGCCATTTCCGGTGTTCACGGCCTGCCCGCTCGCCTCACCAACCCCGACGACATCAACATCTTCCGCCGAACCGATTTTTCCATCAACGCATTCCCCACGGCTTCCAACCATGTATTCGGGGGCATGTGCATGGGCGCCGATCCACGAATCCACGCATGTGACAACAACGCCGCGGTCTACGGCGTCCAGGGTCTCTACGTCTCCGACACCAGCCTGTTCCCGGAAAGCCCAGGGGTGAACCCCATGTTTCCCGCCATGGTCCTGGCTGAACGGCTGGGGCGGCACCTGAAGTCCCTCACCTGAAGCAACTGTCACAACTGCAAGCTGGTAAAGTTGGTGTATGGTCTGGCGTCGCCAGGATGGAGCCACATGAACGAGCAGGGCCAGGCTGTAGGATCCGCGGTCGGGACCAGCGCCAGCCAGGCTCCCCGCATCGGCTGGTGCATGGTTTTTCTGTTGGCCATGCTGGCCTGCCGTGGCGATGCACCCGACACGGACGAGGCCCTGGCCCAGGGCAAGCTCCTGTACGACCACGTCCAGCGCACCTGGCCGGAACACGATCACTACGAGCTGGAGCGTCAGCTCATCGTTCGGGGCGAGGACACGCAGCAGGTCATGGACATGCTGGCTCTCGAGCCGGGCATGACCGTGGCCGATATCGGCTGCGGTTCCGGCTTCTACACCTTCCTGTTCTCCCGAGCCGTGGGCGCCGGGGGCCTGGTCTACGCCATCGACATACAGCAGAACGCCGTGGATTACCTCCAGCAGCGGCTCCAGGACCCCACCTTGAATCCACTGGGGAACATCCGGGTCTTCCAGAGCAGGGTGGACGCCACCTTGATCCCCGACGAAACCCTGGACGCGGAGTTGCTGTCCCACGCAGATTTCTACGCCTATCCCCAACTGTTGGACGAAAACATCGCCATGATACAGAGCTGCTTCGACTCACTCAAACCCGGCGGCGTACTGGTGGTGGTGCAGGACATGAAGGTGAGCTGGTACTCCAGCGGGGAGCAGATCTCGAAGAACTTCCAGGCTGCCGGTTTCCTGGAAGAACGGATCGTGGACCTGCCCGGCGACCAGGATCTCTACTTCAAGTTCCGCAAACCCGGATCCAAGTAGAAACCTCCAGCAAACGGTCAGGGATTCCCACCGGGGGGCTCCAGGAGTGGCGCCGGCGACAGGGGCGAGGGTGCCTGGCCCGATGGCGAGGGCGGGACGGAAGAAGCGGGGAGTGGCTGGGGAGTGGCCATTTCCGGGATGTGGCAGCCCAGGTTCTGTTCTTCCAACAACGGGTTGAACTCCCGGAGCAGATCCTGACCCAGGAGTTCCTGGAGAGCACGCTGGAGGCGCTGGTATTCGCTCCTGTAGAAGCGTGGGCTGTCCCTGGTGGTATGGGCGCCTCGCACCTCCATCAGGCGGATCTCGTTCAGGCTCTCCATGTACCTCACCAGCACTCCGCGAAGCTGGGCGCCCCGGGAGGCGGAGAGGCCGGAGTCGACGATGAAGGTCTCCAACCACCGCTGCTGGCCATCTTCCATGGCCCGGATCTCCGAGACCTGGAAGAACAAGGCCGCATCGCGGTAGTAGGAGCCCTGGGGCTGGGCCGACTGCCCACTGCCCACCCACGAGGTACCGGGGTCGTCGGCGCCCACCGCGGCGGACCGGGGACTGGTCATGCCCTGGACCCGGAATCCCAACCTCACGGTGTACACGGTCAGAAGCACCAGCAACAGGGCCATGCCCAGCACCGCGGCCCACAGGTTCCGTAGCTGTTTGATGGTGGCGCATGGGCTGTTCTTTTCAGGAGCCCGCCCCCCCCTGCCGCCGGGTTCGTCGTCATGCCTGGACTTCATGTTGTGCTCCCACGCCGAACTGGCGATAGTGTAACAGCAGCGACCAGCCAGTAGGAGAGTCATACATGCCAGTCAAGACAAGGTATCCGAAATGAGCCAGGTGCGGCGCCTGTCCGAGCTTCTCCTGCGCCACCTGGGCACTGCCGTGGACCCACGCCTCAAGAACAACGTGGCCAGGCGCGTCGCCCAGCGGGTAGCCCTGGCTGCGCTGGGAAACCGCCTGGCCGCATGGGAACCCATCCACCACGGCGCCATGAAACTGGCCACAGCCGCCGAGGCCCTTCCCGACGAGACCATCCACCAGATCTTCGAGGAGATATGCTCCGTACTCCTGGTGGGCACCGTGCTCCCCATCCAGCAGGTGCGCCAGTTGATCGTCGAAGCAGACGACTGGTACCTGGGCATCTGCATATGCCGACAATCCCACAGGGTAGACGACCTCAACCATCCCGACAGCCAGCAGGTCTACCTCCTGGGCACGCCACAGCAGCGCAGGCCGTACATGGACAAGCTGCTGGATACCTTCCTGGAACTTCGGGAACGGGACCTGGTCACCTCCGAGCAACCACGCTCCCTGCTGGCGGAGCTGTCCGCGAAAAGATCGGCAGAAACCAGCCAGGACGGGACGCCCCTGGCGGACGACTTCATCACCAGGAGCTGGCCCCATTTCGAGATACTGCTGGACCACCCCGATTTCACCCCGGCCTGGCGCAAGACCATGATCCACAACCGCCGGACCTGGCGCATCCACCCCGAGATCCTGCTGGCATGGGTGGACCTCATGTATTTCACGCGGGGCGTGGTATTCACCTCCATGAACGCCGTGGACGAGCCCTACACCATATGCTCCTGCCCCGGTCCGGAAAACGACGGCGGCTGCCTGCTCTTCAACTGGAGCTTCTACTCCGGCAACCCCTACGTACTGGTCCACAACCAGGAACTATGGCATGGCCAGCGCAGGGGCTCCGGCGGCCAGGCCCTGCCCTGCGCGAGGTACGAGGCGCGAGCGGAACGAGCCTGCTTCGGCTGCGGCTGCAACCACGCCGACACCAGCAAGGACCCTCCCCCTCCCCTTCAGGATCCCAGGCCCCCGTACCAGGGGTAGCATGGCTACCTGGACGCAAAGGAATCGATGTAGTCGAACATGGCGTTCTGGGCGTCGGAGGGGGATTCAGGTGAATGAGGAGAGCCATCGTCGCTGAAGATCCCGTGCCCTCGGCCTTCTTCCATGTAGAGTTCGTCGACTATGCCGTTTCTTTCCTCGACGCTGTCCTTGCTGGAAGACAGGTGATCGCAGTTCACTCCGCCGCTGTCCTCCGTGCCACAGAACAACCAGAAACGGCTGCTCATGTAGTCGACGGCATCCAGGTCGGCCCAGCACCAGTCGTCGTCCTGGTAGAACTCCCCACCCCCGGAATCCGCGATGGTGGTATTGAAGTAACGGCTCCCGCTCACCGAGAGGTTGTGGGAATCGCAGGCCGTGACGTGAAAAGACCTGGCCGCCCCCCTCGAAAAACCGTACAGCACGGTTGATGCGTCGTCAAAGGGACAGTTGGCGTAGAGCTGGTCGAGAAACTCCTGGGTTCCCTCGAAGATTGCCTCACCGGAGTCCCAGTTGGTGTCTTCGTCGATGTAGTAGTTGTCCCTCGCTTCGCTGTAGGTGGCGCCCATCCACTGCACAGCCGCCAGCGCGTACTTCCTGCTTGCATGGGTGTAGTCGTACCATTCGTCGAACAGCGTCGAAGTGCAGCCTGCACTCCCGTGGAGCCCCACCAGCAGGGTCTGACCCTGCTCCATGGTCTCCCAGTCATCGGGGATCCACAGTGACACGAATCGATCATCGCCAATGGGCAGTACCCCGCCGAAACCGCCTTCCAGGGTCTGGATGCTGTCGAAGTATTCAGCCCATTCTTCTTCACTGAGCCCTCCGATGGTCCAGCAGCCGTTGGGCTCGTAGGTGTTCCGGTGGTTTTCAAGCACCCAGGCCTTGCAGCTCTCCAGCGTCGGAGCACCCGTGCCCGTGTCGGGGCCGCCCTGGCCCGTGTCGGGGCCGCCCTGGCTCGTGTCGCCGGTGGCCCCGCCCCCAGCCGTGTCGGTTCCCAGGCCCGTTTCCGAGTTTGAATCCGCCGCCACGGAAGTATCGGTCTTCTGGTTGTCGCTGCCTCCCACGCGGCAAGCGCTGGACGGAAGGAACATGGTAATGGCCATGGCTGGGATGGCAAGGGCTTGAAGGTGTTTCATGGGAGCTGTTCCTGGTTCATGCCGATGGTCACCTGGACGAAAACGACTCGATGTAGTCGAACATGGCGGTCTGCGCCTTGGAAGGCGACTCCGGAGAATGGGGAGAACCATCGTCGCTGAAGATCCCGTGCCCACGACCTTCTTCCATGTAGAGTTCATCGATTATGCCGTTCCTGTCTTCTACACTGTCCTGGCTGGAAGACATGTGATCGCAGTTTTCTCCGCCACTGTCCGCCGTTCCACAGAACAACCAGAAACGGCTGCTCAAGTAGTCCACCGCGTCCAGGTCAGCCCAGCACCAGTCGTCGTCCTCGTAGAACTCTCCACCCCCGGAATCCGCGACGGTGGCGTCGAAGTACCTGAACCCGTTCCGGGAGAGGTTGTATGAATCGCAGGCGGTGACGTGGAAGGACCTGGCGGCGCCACGGGAGAAGCCGTACAGCACTTTGCCCGCGTTGTCGAAGGGGCAGTTGGCAAACAACTCGTCCAGGAACTCCTGGATCATTGCGAAGATCACCTCTCCGGAGTCCCAGTCCGTCTCGGTGTCGATGTAATAGTCGTCTCTTTCCTTGCTGTAGGTGGCTCCCATCCATTGCACGGCCGCCAGGGCGTACTTGTGGTCCCGCGCGGTGTAGTCGTACCACTCGTCGAAAAACGACGAAGTGCAACCGGAGCTGCCATGTAGTCCCACCACCAGTGTCTGGCCCTGCTCCTGCGTTTCCCAGGTGTCAGGTATCCACAGGTTGACGAAGCGGCCATCTCCCACGGGCAAGGTCCCACCGAACCCCCCTTCCAGGTTTCTGAAGCTGTCGAAATAGTCCGCCCATTCCTCGACAGTGTTGGGCCCCAGGGTCCAGCAGCCGTTGGCCGGGTAGTCGCTTCGGTGGTTCTCCAATATCCAGGCCTTGCAGCTTTCCAGGGTGGGGGCGGCAGTGTCGGTGCTGTTTCCGGAATCGGATCCGTCGACGGAGTCCGAGGAAGAGCTGGTGTCGTTCTTGTCGCTGCCGCCACATCCTGGGAGGCCGGACAAAAGGTGCAACGAGGCGAAAGTTAAGGCAGCGACTGCCGTGATGTGCAGAGGTTTCATCGATGATCCCCGGTGTACGCTTCGCTCTGGAATGAGACCTGGAGCGATGATATACTGAGGTTGGTTCGATGTCCCTGGTAGTGCGGCTGGAGCGCCGGAACCTGCGCGAAGCCCCGCCGCCGGAAAGGCAACCCTGGTGAGTTGCCGCCTTGGCCGGCTCCTATACGCCCAATTGCTCCCTGACCAGCCGGCGCCGGGGGTCGTCTGAGGGAATGTCGCGCAACAGGGCGCTTGCCCGGGATGCCAGATCCGGCTCTCCACGGTTTCGCGCCAGGAGGGCCTGGAGGTAGGCGTCGCTCCAGTCCCAGGCCGCACCGCTGGAGGCGACCTGCTGGACAAGCTCCAGTGCTCGTGGTTCGTCAAGCCGATCTTCCAGGTAGAGCCTTGCCAACAGGCGCATGGAATCGACGTCGGGTGGCCTGCTGCCGCACTTGCCCGGTGTGGTACATATGTTGGAGAGGCCGGCTTCGAGAGCCTGTCGGGCGGCGTCCCGGTCGCCCCCCTTCAGGCGAACCCTGGCCAGGAGCCGATAGACGCCCTGGTCACGAGGAGCCCGTTTCTGGAGATCCACGAGTATGGCGTCGGCCTGGGGGAGCATTCCCTGAGACTCCATGAGCTGCGCGTGTACCACCGCCAGCTCCAGGTCGTCGGGCTCCCGGAGCCGGGCACTGGCGATGAGATCCAGCGCTTTTGTGATCTGGCCCACAGTCCACAAGACCCGGGCCAGCATCACCGCGGTGTGCATGTTGCCGATGCGCTGGTGCCCCAGGGTCCGGCCCAGATGTTCCAGGTCCGAGACCGCCTCGGCCAACGAGCCCAGCGCCAGGGCGGCGCGGGCCCGCTCGAAACGGGCCACGGGATCAAGCTCCACGAAGTCCCCCAGGCGATGGAATGCCCCAAGGTTGTCGCCATCCGCCATGGCCATGACGGTGGCGGCATAGTCGGGGCCAAGGGCGAGGCTGCGTTTCCGTAGTTCCGCGGGATAGGATTCCAGGAGCAGGGCATATCGCAGCCTGGGATCGTCGGGGGGAAGCGAGTACAGGGGATCCGCCTTGAATCCAGGCCCCAGGGAATGTGGTTGGTGCGCCCTGGCATCGGCGGCGGATTGCTCCCGGCGGAGAGGCTGTTCTTTTTTGGGGGCGCCGGCCGCTCGGGCGGCGGCCCTGGCCTCTCGCAGCTCCCGGCGCGCTGCTCGGAGTTCGTCGTTGAAGAGACCATCGGCGAATTCCGTGGCCAGGTTCAACCTGGCGGCGGCCTCGTCGAACTCCCCGGCCACCATGTCACCACGGGCGCGCTGAATGTTCATGTCCACCAGTCGTTCCTGGGCATGCAGGCGTAGCTCGATGGCTTCTTCGGACGTAACCCCTTCCAGGACGAGCCTGGCCATGGCGTACTCACCCCTCCCGATGAACCGCCGAGCTCTTCGGATGTTGTCTTTCTCGGTGGGAAAGAGCCATGAAAAGATACCCATTGGTTTCAGATCTCCTGGTCCGGTGACTCGGGGCCATCTGCCCCGGAGGAGTCTCCAGATCCAGGATTGGCCGAGGCGGATTCGTTGGATTCACCTTCCATGGCGGCCTCGAAGGAAGGATCAAGGGAGCCGTGCTTCTGAAGTTCCTCCAGGTAGGAGAGGCTCCTGGTGTTACACCTGTCTATGAAAAGAACTCCATCCAGGTGGTCAACCTCGTGCTGTATCACTATGGCAGAAAATCCCTCGGCATCGAACGCAACCCGCTCACCTTCATGGTTGAATGCCTCCACGTGTACCCTGGCAACACGATCCACCAGGCCCCTTAGGTGAGGCAGCGAAAGGCAGCCCTCGTAGGAGCGGATCCTCTCGGTGGTGAGAAAGGACAGCTCCGGGTTCACCAACACCATGTGTTCTTTCTGGTCTTCGGAAGCCAGGACCACAAGTCTCACGCTGGAATGTACCTGGGGCGCGGCCAGTCCCGCTCCATCTACTTCCGCCAGGGTCTGCACCATGTCGTCGATCAAACGTTGAACGCTGCTGTCGCTTATCTGTTCCTGCAACAGGGGTGTGGCAACCTGCCGAAGAATGGGATGCCCCATTCGAGCAACCTTCAAGATGGACATCTCGTCTCCCTCTTCCGTTGTCTTCACGTGTACCCTCGTGTACCCTGCAAGATAGTCAAGATAACAGCAAGAAAAACCGGGGCACACACTTCATGACCCGTGACGTGGTCATGCAAGCCACCGGTCTGCCCTGGCAGCCAATGCTTTCCTGAAATATCAGTAGCATCAACTTTCCCCACCCTTGAAGTTACAGGTCATTCCAGGAAGTTCGACAGCCCACCGCTCGTGCGACTACGGGATCCCTTCCAAGGAGGACGAAATGGCAGAAAAAGAAAACATGTGGGAAGACAACGTTACCCAGCGCAACATCTCCGACTACCCGATCTTCTACGTGGACCGGGAGTGCATTCTGTGCTCTGTCTGCGAAGATGCCGCCCCGGCCAATTTCAGGTGCAGCGACGAAGACGACCACAACATAGTCTACAAGCAGCCCGAAGACCCACAAGAGCTGGAACAGTGCATAGAGGCCATGGAAAACTGCCCGGTGGACGCCATCGGCAACGACGGACCCCGATGACCGCCCCCCCCCGGCGGATGGAGCTACCTTCGCCTGGAGATCCGCGACAGGGTTACTTCCCACACGACATGGCATGGAGACTGCTCCAGTTTCCCGGCCGACAGCAATTCCGAAAGGACTCCTGACAATGCCAGCTTCGCTCTTCGTATTTCTCTTCGCGGGATCACCCGCCGTCCTCGCCCAGAGCTGCGACGCATCAGCCCTGGAGGCCAGCATTGCCGAAGCAAGCCCCCACGGCATCGCCGACCTGTACGTGGAGCTGGCCCAGTGCGATCCCGCCAGGGCCGGCAGCATCGCACCAGAGGTCTTCGAAAAAGTCCTGTCCGGCGATTCTGGCGACAAGGCTGCCATCGCAGCCATAGAGGCAGGTGCCGGGCAGGTGGTTCGTGAATGGGTGACCCGTCAGATCTCCGACGAACGAGCCCGCACCATCGTCCACCTGGGCGATGCCTGCAACGGCAGCTCCGCCGTGGTGGACTTTTTCGTACAGAGCTGCGAAACCCTTGGCGACCGCTTCTGGTCCGAGCGCTGGCAACGCGGTCTGGCCGACTGCCATGAACCCGCCATCCAGGAGCTGTTGCGCGATGCCCTGCAGGTGCCCGCCAACCAGAACGATCCCTCCAGGTTCGGCTCAATCGTGGAAGCCTACAGCCGAAACGCGGGTGCCGACGCCATCTCATGGCTCAAGGCGCTGGCCACATCCACTTCCGAAGAAAACCAGCTCCATGTCATCAGCGCCTTCGCCGACGCCTCCGGCGTGGGCTCCGTGTCGGGCACAGACGAAGAAACAGCCAGGGAAGCGGCAGCCGCCATCCTGGATCTCGCCCCCCAACTCCCCACCACCGTGCAGGAACAGGCCCGAATCATCCTGCAATCCATGGGCGACCAACAGTCAGCCGACCAGTTGGCGGGAATTCGCTACGCATCGGCCAGGCAACCCTCCGGCGACTTCCTCTGGGGAGCCGTGGCCGTGGAGACCGCCACGTGCAAGAACGGCAAGGTCCAGGTGGGCATCCACTGGGCTCCCGTCTACGAGGCGGGCACACATTGGCCAGACCAGATGCAGGACGTCACGGATTCCCTCGCCCGAAGCACCTGGACCATGAACCTTGGTTCAAAGTGCAAGGGCACCAGCACCTACGAGGTCATCGTTCCCCCGGAACCCTTCGTGGACGAAGCTGCGTGGATCGCCTGGCGCGACAGTCAGCTCACCGAAATCCGCAAGCGCGACGCCAACAAGACCACGGAGACGGAAGAGCCCCCGCTGCGGGTGCAGTAGAACCAGGCTGTCTGGACCGAAGGCGGCTCGCCCACCTGTCGTGGACGGGGGTGGACACAGGAACGAGCCTGTAGGCAACGTTGGAAAGTCGTCTCCCACGTCGGGCCACGGCTGCTGACTTTCAGGCTCATGCCCCCCTCGTTCCGGCATGGGCCGGCTGCCTTCGGCTGCCTTATTCCCGACGCTTCCCAACGAAGCAGTACCCGGACGGCGGGGCGTCAATCCAGCAGCTCCGCCCATGGGTGGACGGAGAGTGCATAGCCGTCTTCGATGGAGGCTCGCTGATGAACCAACCCCAGCAGCCGCCGGGCCTCGCCGCGCAGCTCATCCAGTCTTGCCCGTTGGTTTCGTGCCTCGGCATCGAGCCGTGAGGCCTCCAGCCGCCACAGGGATGGGAGCACGGCAGGCTCCGTATCGAGCCAGGGGGCGATGCAATCGAAGGCCCGCGCGGCCTGGCCCTCCGCTGGCATGGACAGAGCTTCACATCGGCAGGCCCAGGCCAGGCCGGGCTGGTTGCCCGCGGCCCGAAGCTCGCTCTTGGCTCGCCGGATGAGTGCCCTTGAATGCTCGGGACGATGGAGACGCCCATAAGTCAACCCCAGCGTGGCCCTCATTTCGCTCTCCAGGACCTTGAGACCCGACGACGAGGCGACGGGCAGGGCCCTCTTCAGCGAGGTCAGGGCCCGGTCATCCTCGCCTGCCGCCAGGTGGACCCTGGCCCTGAGCTGGGCAATTCGACAGGAATACTCAGTTTCGCCCGGCAGAACCAGATCTTCAGCCTGTTCAAGACGTTCCATGGCTCCCCCGAGGCGCAGCAGCTCCAGTTCCAGGCTCGCAGCGGCAAGCTCGATGTTGGCCACTGCCAGGCGGTCCTGGCTATCGCCCAACAGCCTGGAAATCCTGGCCAGCTCCAACCCTGCCTCGCTGAACCTGGCCTGGAGGCACAGGACCCTGGAGAGAAGGGCCACGGTACGGGACAGGTGGAAATGTCCAGCCCAGTCCAGCAGTACCATGGAAACCTGGCGCAGCTCCGACTCCGCCTGAGAGATGGCTCCCTGGTGAAACAAGAGAGCCGCCCTGGATGCCCTGGCCATGGCAACGCCACAAAGCCGCTCCCCTCGCCTGGCGACAAGCTCGCCGGCGCCTTGTTGATGGTCTCGAAGATTCGATGACCCGCTGCCACCACGCACTCCATCGCCCTGCCCACCCTGGGCAAGAGCCAGAGCCAACCCGGTCTCCATCCAGCCCTGCCCTCGCACGGCATCGCCAGTAGAGAGAGCAACCCAGCCCAGTTCCGATGCCGCCCTGCTGGCCAACCCCAGGTGGCCTGCCTGACGCAACAGATCTGGAGCAGCCTCGAGACCGCCGGCGGCCCCTGTGACTTCGCCACGCCTGGAGAGGGCCTCACCATGGTAGAGCAGCACCTTTCCCCGGAGTCCGGACGATGACTTGCTGTACCGGAGGGCAGCCTTGAAGGCGCGTTCCGATTCCTCGGGTTCCAGGACCACGAGGGCCGCCGCGTAACCCAGCACCAGTTCCACCTGCTCCAGCCCGGTCAATCTCAGGCCCTTCTTCTGCCTGTCCAACAGGCTACCCAGGCAGGCGCGCACTTCCTCGAAGCTGCCATCCGCCAGGGCCACGGGATACCAGGCAGGAGCCTCCAGGGCGGCAAGCCTGTACTGGCCGGCCTCCATCAGAATACGGAGCCTGCCCAGGGTGGTCGTGCGGGGCCAGGTGAGGCACAGCAGTCGTCCGGCCAGCTCACGGCGTCTCCGGCTTCCCATCCTGTCTCGAACGAGGTCCCCCATCATCGCCGAGCAAAGCCCCAGCAGAGCTACCGGCGTGGAGCTGTGGCGGCAGAGAATCCCCTGAGCCGACAACTCCCCCAGAACGCGACGGAAACCGGACGCGCTCCCCTCCCAAGCGGCCTCCAGCAGCGACAGGGGCAGGGGGCAGGCGGCCAGGGCAAGGGGCTCCAGCATTTCCCGGTGGGGGGCATCCAGGGCGGCCAACCTCATGAGCCAGGACTCTCTTACCGTTCGGGGCCGGCACTGTTGGCCCCTGGACAGATCGATCCAGGCGCGCCTTTCAGGGGCGAGTCCTGGTATGCCCATGGTGCGGGATTCCAGCAACCCTGCTTTCAACATGCTTCTTGCCTGGATCAGCAGGTGTTCGGGGAGCCCCGCGCAATCGGCGTGCAACCTGTCGGAGAGGCCTGGCGGCGGGCTCTTCCCGCCCAGCAGCAAGGTCAGCGTGTGCCGCACCTCTGCCCGGTTCAGAGGCTCGGGTTCCAGGCAGAACAGGTTGGGAATGACGTTCCACGGATCCACGCCAAGGGGGTAGGGCCCCTCGTGGCCAAGCAGCACCAGCACGCGAAAGGGGACCATGCGGGCCGCATCCCGGAGACGAAGCAAAAAAGCGACATCACGCTCTTCGGGAATTGGTACCTGGTGCAGGACCAGCAGCAGGGGCCCGTTCCCAGGTTCCAGGTCCGGAACTTCGGCGCGGCAAGCCTCCGACCCGCCAGCGGTGCGGCCCTCGGCGGAGGTTGGAGAGCCAGCGGCGTGTGCGCCACCCCGGTAAAGCGGTTCAGTCGTCTCTTCGGGGTCCTCCAGGGGCGCCGCCCCTGCTCGCAGGAGCTTCCTGGTGAGCAGAGCCACCTGCGTCGGATGGGCGGTACTGGAGAGCACACCGAAACCCATCAGCCGCGCCTTGTTCGCAAGCCGGTTCAGGAGGTCGGATATCCCGCTCCCGGGAGGCCCTCTCAACAAACACAGTGAGCCCGAAGACGCCTTCAAGAGAAAAGTCTCCAGTTCCATCAGGACCTTCCGCCGCCCGATGGTGGGGATGTTGGGCGGCACGAAGGCAGGCCTGGAGGCTGGTTCCAATCCAGCGCGCTCAAGATTGTGCAGACGATCCAGGAGGACCGCGGCCGAGGCCGGGCGGGAGGCGGGATTCTTGGCAAGTAGTTGCATTACCAGCGCCGAGACGGAGCCTGGAATTGCATCCACGACCTCGCTGGGACCTGGAGGGTACCACTCCAGTTGTTTTCTGGCCACATCGCGGGAATTCAGGCCCTTGAAGGGTTGCCGGCCCGTGAGCATCCGGTAGCTCAGCACTCCCAGCGAATAGAGATCGCTCCTGGCGTCCAGCGCTCCCCCCCGCAGTTGCTCCGGGCTTGCATAGACCAGGGTGCCCGAAAGCTCGCCGCCACCTCTGAAACCGCTGGTGTGGCCAGGTTCCAGTGCGATTCCTGTGCCCAGATCCAGCAGCTTGACGCCGCCATCGGCCAGGATCAAGACATTGGATGCCTTGATGTCCAGGTGGAGCAGAAGGTGCGAATGAAGATAATCCAGTATGATGGCCAGCTCCCGCAGGATCCTGAGCACTTCGGCAATCCTGCGCGGACTACCGGGTATCCCCACGGACCTGATGTACCCCTGGACGGTCTGCCCCACCAACAGCTCCATGGTGAGATAGGGAGGAACTCCCGGTGGCCCCGCATGGCGAAGGAGCCGCACGACACCGGGGTGGTGGATGGTTGAAAGCAACCTGTGTTCCTTGTGGAAGCGCAACGAAGGTTCATCGGGTCTCTTCAACAGCTTGAGGGCACGCGGGCGGCCCCACAGAGGATCCACCACCTCCAGGACCTCTGCCATCCCTCCACTGCCCACCCTGCGTGTGACCCTGTACGGGCCTATGGACGAGAAGGCAGGCAGATCCCACTTGTTCTTGCCCGCGTCGCCACTCGCGGCGGCATTTCTGTCCTCTTTGCTCATCGATGAATCCGCGTTTGTGGGCTCCGGTCATGTCCAGGGCGGTAATACCCGGCAGCAGGCACCAACGGACTGTGCTTCCGGAGCGTCGAACGAACGACCGGGAGCGGGCAGGGCATGGTACAAGAATAACTTGCCGTGATCCAGGACCCATCGGGAAAGCTCGGGCCTGATGTGGAGAGCCAGTCGCTACTGTGCCGGGGATATTCCTGCCTACGTTCCAACCTGGGATGCACATACCGTACCAGGGAGTTATCGGGCGGGGGAGTCGTTCCTGGAGATGGGGAGCGCCTGCCGGCCGTCACACCGGACTGCACGACAGCGCCACCGGTCGCCTTTTCCCAGGCTCCGCTTTCCGACGAATCCCGAAAAAGATCAACTCGAAAACAACGAAGGCAAAAACCGTACTGGGTAGACCGTGAGCCGGGAGTCCTCCGCGAGGACCTGTCACGGAAGGTGCTCACGCGGAGAATGTCACGGAGACTCCGATGTCCTGCAAACCGGCACTAGCTTTCTGCGCCTTTCTGGCAGCCTGTGCTACCAACACGACTGCCCCCACAGCTTCCACGCCCCCGCCATCTGGTGGCAGAACCACCAACGACAGGGCACCAGAAGTCCAGGTTCCCGCTGCCGACCTTCCCGATGCCCCCCCCGGTGACCAGGCAGTTGCGACCTGGGACGGCGGGCAGTTGACATGGGGCGAGCTACAGGAATCCCTGAAGGGGCGCCTCACCAAGATGGAAATCGACTACCTCACCGAGCGCCATGACCTGCTCAAGCGGGGTATCGACGACACCATCAAGAAAAACCTGCTGGAAGCCGAGGCCAGCAAACGTGGACTTCCCGATGTCCAGGCGCTGGTCAAAGCCCAGGTGGAAGACAAGATCACCAGCGTCTCCGCATCCGAGGTCAAGGCCTTCTACGAACAGAACAAGCGCAAGTGGAGGGGCAAGTCCCTGGAAGATGTCCGTGAACAGGTAGAAAAATCAGCCCTGGAAAAAAAGCGCCGCGAAGCCTATGCCGCCTTCGTCGACGACCTCAAGGGAAAAGCCCACATACAGGTGATGCTGAAGGCACCCGATATCCCCCGCATGGATGTCTCGGTGGACGACGACCCCATGCGTGGCAACCCAGACGCTCCGGTGACCATCATCGAATTCGCCGACTACCAGTGTCCCTACTGCGCCCGTGGCTACAACAACATGAAAAAGGTGATGGACAAGTACGGCGACAAGGTGCGCTGGATCTACAGGGACTTCCCCCTGTCCTTCCACAAGCAGGCCAACTCCGCCGCTCGTGCCGCCAACTGCGCGGGTGAACAGGGCAAGTACTGGGAGATGCACGACAAGCTCTTCGAAAACCAGAAATCCATCGGCGACGACGACCTCAAGGGCTACGCCAAGAGCTTGGGCCTGGACATGAACGCCTGGAACACCTGCTTCGCCGACAAGGATCGGCATACCTCCGAGTTCACCCACGACATGTCCGATGGCCAGGCTGCCGGAGTCAGCGGCACTCCAGCCTACTTCATCAACGGCATCATGCTGTCGGGGGCCCGCCCCCTGGAATCCTTCGCCGAGTTGATCGACAAGGAGCTGGAAGCAGCCACCAAATAGTGCCGGGCATATCCGCCAAGCCAGGGAGGTTGCTCAGCAGCCGCCGGAACACCGTGGCAAGGCACTCTTGGTGCGCGTCTCGGCAGAATCCAAAGACTCACGACACGAGCTGTTGACTGCCGTCCATTCCCTATCACACGACATGTTGCCGAGGCTTACGTGAGCACTGAAGGCAGGCGATCCATCCTGGGCGGCTACGGCCGCTACCTTGCCATCGCGCTGCTGGCGTTGTTTGCCTATGACTACCTGCTGCCCCGGACTCCGGATCTCCCGGAACAGGCTCCGGCCTTCAGCCTGGTGTCCACCGATGGCGAGACCATCTCCCTGGACGCCCTGCGCGGCAAGGTGGTCGTGCTCAATTTCTGGGCATCCTGGTGTCCACCCTGCGTCTCCGAACTTCCAGTGTTGTCCGAGTTCGCCCGGACCCACCCCGATCTGGCCGTGATCGGCATCTCCATGGACAACGTTACTCCTGAAAAACTCCGCGTTACGGCGCAACGACTGGGCATCAGCTACCCGGTGGTGCAAGCCGACGCCAGAACACAGAGCCTCTACGGAGTCACCACTCTGCCCACCACGGTGGTGGTGGGCCCCAGCGGTGAAGTCTGGCAGGTACGCGTGGGCACAGTGAGCGAGTCATGGCTGGAGCGCATGGTAGAGGCCCCCGAACCTACTTGAGAAGCCCAGCATGGGCGCGCCCTCCGCGCTCTGTTCGCCAATACGTGCTCGCACTTCCGTAGCACCCGGTCCAGGTAGCGGCGCCTTTGCTCGCCGCCTGTGGTGGTGATCAGCACCGTGCGCTGCTTGCCGCTCCGGGGCTCCTCGCTGACGGTCGGAATCACAGGCAGGCCGGCCTGGCCCTGAAAGGCCACCCGCCGGGGGGCCGGCGGCGGTGCTCAATCGCCCGGGATTCCTATCCACAAGCGGGCGTCCAGTGCCTTCACGTCAACGTACCGGCCCTGCGCCCCCCCCACCGGGCCGCCCCAGCTCAGCACCACGGCGGCCTGCGAGGGCTCGCCCTTGAACAGGATCTCCCGATCCACGCCGGCCCTTCGCAGCGCCGGCCCCACGTGGGCACCCCACTGGAAAGTGCTCTGGAGTGCACAGGGGATCCGGGGGGCATCCAGCACCAGCACCGGCCCGGGAGCAGCGCCTCGCACGGCAGCGACGACCTGGTCCAGCCCCAGGCTGTCGGGGACGGGAGACCTGAACCAAACCTGGGGACAGCGCTGGTCCAGCGTATGGGCCGAAGCTGGGACGGTAAGACCAACCCATGACCCTGCCACCCACCAGGCTGCCGCCAGCGGCAGGCCGCCCAGGACCAGATACCTGCCACGCCCGGCATGGGCCAGGACTCCCACCAGCAACCCGAGGGCCGGCAGCAACGGGGCCATGAGCCTTGGATACTTGAGCGGCACGAAGAGGAGCAGCAGAAGTCCACCCAGCAACCACTGGAGCGCCAGAACCGCCAGGTCGCGGCGGTCCCGGTTCGTGGAGGAACCGGCAAAGGCCGCCGGGATGGCAAGCGTTGCCAGCAAAGCCAGTGGAACTCCTGCCCCAACCCAGAGAGTGGACCAGGGGTAGAAAAAGACCTGCCTCGCCAGGCTGGGGCCCTCGGACCTGGAGACGCTGGAAGTGACGTAGCTGTACTGCTCCCACACATGTGGCAGGAACCAGGGCAGAACGAGGAGCCCGGCCACCACGACGGGCAGCAGAGAGCAGCGACGCCGGGGCAGGCGGAGCACCAGGAGGGGCAGAAGGTAGATCACCATGGTCTGCTTCACCAGGAACCCAAGCCCCAACACCATCCCCAGCAGCAGCAGCGGAAGTGTGCCTGGACGGCGCCGACAAGCCTCCAACAGGCACACGGCGAGCGCCACCATTGCGCAGGCCATGCCCTCGGGCATGAAATGCCTGCCCAGTCCGCTGCCCAGGGGCAGGAGCAACACCGCGGCCATGCCTGCCAGAGCGGGAAAGGAACCCAGAGAAGAGAGCAGACGCCAGACACAGAGGGCGGTGATGAGGGGCCAGAGCAGGTTCACTGCCCTGACGAGCGGCCTGCCCGGGTCTCCTCCCCCCCAGAGAGCCCACCAGGCTCCCACCACTCCAGCGTACATTGGAGGGTAGTCCCCGAGATCGCCCCAGAGACTGCGCTCCACGGCAAGAACCGGCCTGCCGCCCATCCAGTCGGCGGCCAGGAGTTCGGCCGCACCGACATGACCTTCCTCGTCGCCATCCCTGACGATTCGATCCTGGGCGAGCCATTGAAGGTTGGCCAGCAGGGACAGCAGCAGCAGGGCCAGCGCCCAAAACGCACTGTATCTCCGCCCCTTTTGTGGTGGGGATTCATACATCCCGACGCCCTGATGTCAGGTTGTCCACGCTGTGGGCCGGGTACCGGCGCGGCCGGCAAAAATAGCGCACAACAGCGAATAATCCACAAATACCCAAATCCCCTGCTCCCTCGCACCAAGTCAAGGGCCCGAAGGCCCGGCAGGGCTGCAACCGGTACACGAGCTGTGTTACTGCTATACTGCCTGCTATACGATGGAGTGTTCAAGTCGTTGTTGCAACATCAGGCAGAAGAAATCGTATCCGGCTCCCCGGAAAGACCCTACAAGGTGCCGTACTGGCATCGGTCCAATGGTTCGCGTAAAAAAACGACTCGACGATCACCGCCACCACATCGGGAGTGATTCTTGCTTCGTCAATTTCGCGAGCTGAAGAGCCAGGCCGCTCCAGCCCTCATCGCAGCCATCTGTGCAGCACTCCTGGCGCTGTTGACGTCCAGGGGTGTGCAACCGCTCTCTGATCTTTTCCTGAGCTGGAATCTCAGACCACCTCCCAACGACGTGATTCTGCTGGTCCTGGACAGCGATCCCACGCCTGTGACCTGGTCCAGGGCAGCCCGCATCGCCAGGGACCACGGAGCCGAAGCCATCGGCCTCGTGGGCAGGGATCTCCCGGAAATCCCCGGCGTCATAGCCTGGAGCCTGGATGAATCCAGCCCCGACGCCCACATCTTCGCGGAGGAACCCGACACCACGATCAGGCGATGGAACCCGAGAGTGGACGGCGAGCCTACCTTTCCCGCCCGCCTTCTCTACGAAGCCGCGGCCCCTGTTCCAATCCTTCAGACACGAATTCCTCTAAATTCCGACTGTGTCCCCACCTTGACGGAAGGCCAACTCACCAGTCTGGCCCCCCAGGCCCTGGATGGCCGAATCGCCATCATCGGCAGCACCGATCCCTGGTACAGCCCACAGGTCTTCACGCCTTTCGGACCGTTGGCCCTCACCGAAGTGGTGGCCCGTCTGGTGGCTGACCCCAGCATCACCGTACTGAACCCCATGGACTCCGTCGTGGTGGCGGCTCTGCTGGCCGCCATGCTCGCCATCCTGCTCATAAGGCTCCAGTCCAACGCCCGCCGCCTGCTGGCCATCCTGTTGGTTTCCGCGGCATCCACCGGCCTGGCGATCGCCATGATGACCACAGGTCACCTGGTACCACTGGAGCCCCTCCTTGGTGCCGTCGCCACGGCAGCCCTGGGATGGGGACTATCCACCTGGCACAGCACCAACCTCGGCCTGGCCAGGATCATCGACAACCTGGCCACCCACGTTGGCGAGGCTTTTTCCAACACGCGCCTGCATGTGGCATCCGACTGGCATGTCCTTTGCCAGATGGCCCTCATCATCGGAGCCGCGGAACAGGCCTGGGCCGTGCGGCGCCAGGGCCGCGCTCTCCGGGTACTGGCATCCACGGAACCTGGGCCATCTCCAGCCCCCGGGTGGTTGAACGATGTCCTCCCATCCGCCAGTTCGCCCCCGGAAATCGTTTCCCTCGAGAACTGGCGGGACTCGACCGACCCGGGAGCGAAGAACACCTCTTCACAACAACCCGAGCCGTCGGCAGCCCCACGACCCGAGGCATCCACGCTGCACATCATACCCATCGCCCACGAAGACCAGCACCTTGGATACCTGTTGCTTACAACCCGACAGGAACCCGATTCCCTCCAGGCCCTTCAAGCCCTGGCGTCCTACGTCGCCCACCGGCACGCAAAGTCCATGGGGGCTGGGCCGGATCGATTCCAGTCCACGAGATCCGGCCTCAAAGAGCTTGAATCGGGCATGGAGCACCTGCTGCGACAACGCGATCTCCTGACCCTGTCCCTCCAGGACAGCCGCACGGCTCATGCCATATTCGATCCCCTCGGCCGTCCATTGCTCATGGACGAATCATTTCGCGCAATAATGGAATCCTGCAGGATCGCCGAAACCAGCAGCCTCCCGGACATTTGGTCAGCCTTGAAGGGTTCTCCCGATGGCCTGGTGAAGGTACTGGCCGGCGGCAGACCCCACAGGTTCACGGTGCCCATCAGCGGAGTCGGCCTGGACGCCTGGCTGTACTCCTGTTCGCAGCGAGGGCTCATCGTGGCCCTTGGAGTGGAGCTGGTGGACATCTCCGAGCTTCAGGCCCAGGACTCGGTGAAGTCGGGTCTGCTGGAAATGGTGTCGTTCCGGGTGAACAACATCCTGGCCGCGATTCGCGGCTATGCCGACCTGCTGTCCATGGGCGGCGTGGACGTGGACGAAGTTGCGCCGCGTATCGCGGCTCGCTGCGGTGAGCTGGCGCAGATTTTCAAACGCTACGAAACCGTGGCGCGTGATGCCGCTTGTTCGAACCTGGAACCCGTCCAGATGATGGACCTTGTCCACGAGGTGGTTGCAGGCGCCAGGCGTACTCTCGGTGAACAGCGAGTACAGATGCTGCACAGTCCCGTCTCCATGGCCCCGGCGCTGGGAGACCGGAACCTGCTGGCACGAGCCCTGATGAACCTGCTGCTGGAGATGGCCCAGGCCGTCTCGGACGACACGCCCATACTGATGGAACTGCGAGCCAACCCGGGAAGCGTCGAGGTCCACCTGTGGACCGATGGCCCATCCATTCCCCTGGGCATGCTCCAGCAGCTCGCCTCTGACCACAGGGAGCAGGGCTCATCCCTTGCCAGGCAGCTCATCCAGCAGATGGGGGGTAGTTTCACGGTTTCCGGAGGTGGCGCCGGCGGCGCACGCTATGGAATCTATCTCCCTGAAGCTTGACACCAACGACTTAATCCAAAATCATCCCTTGAACAGTCCACCCACCAGCCAGAACGAGCAAGTACCCTGATCACACTGTTTCCCAGCGCCTACGTCGACAATAGCCTGCTGACCGCCGTATTCATCGGTGTGCTCATCGTGTGGCTGCTCTCCGAACTATACGGATGGCCCCAGTCGGGCCTGGTGGTGCCCGGCTACCTGGCGGCCGTCTTCGCCATACAGCCACAGGCAGGCGCCACCGTGGTGGCCGAAGCACTGGCAACCTACGCCCTGGCGGTGTTCACAATAAAGGTGATCCCGCGATTCTTGCCAATCGACAGGGCCTTCGGCCGTGATCGCTTCTTCCTCATCCTGCTGCTGTCGGTCCTGGTGCGGCTGGCAGTGGAAGCCGGCCCCCTGGACAGCTTGATGGAGAACATGGGTTGGCAGGTGGACTCATCCTTCCATTCCCTGGGACTGATTCTGGTTCCACTTGCCGCCAATTCACTCTGGAACCTGGGGATCTTCAGAGGCGTACCCTACCAGGGCACCCCTGTTCTGCTGGTATTCCTGCTCCTGCACTTCGTGCTCCTCCCACACACCAACCTGAGCTTCTCCAATTTCGCACTCACCTACGAAGATCTCTCGCTGGACTTCGGCTCCTCCGCACGCGCCTACATGCTCCTGTTGCTGGGCGCTTTCCTGGCGGCCCAACTGGGCCACCGTCTGGGCTGGGACGCTGGCGGAATCATCGTGCCTGGCCTCCTGGCAATAACCTGGACCCACCCCGACAAGTTGGCCATGACAATGTTGGAAGCGGCCGTCGTGGTGCTGCTGCTTCGAGCTACGCTGCTGCTCCCGCTCCTGCGCAGCGCAAACTTCACGGGTATGCGCCCCCTGGTTCTTGCTTTCTCCATCGGCTACGCCGTCAAGTTCACCATCGCCTGGATCTGCGCCGAGAACTACCCCGGCCTCAAGGTAACCGACTTGTTCGGCTTCGGATACCTTCTGCCCACCCTCATCGCCATTCGTTGCTGGCGCTACAAGAGCATGCCAAGGGTCATGCTCCCTGCCCTGTTCACCGCCCTGCTGGCTTTCCTGGCTGGAACGGCCGTGGGCATGTTCATGGAAGCATCGCGCCCCCTCCCCGAAGAATCCCCGGTGCTCTCTGAAAGCCAGAAACCCGGTCCCGCGTGGCAGGAAGTGATCCAGGTGCTGCTTCCCCCGATCCCGCTACCGGAACCCGACGCGCAGACCGACCTGCGAGACGCATTCCACCTTGCCATGCGCAATGTCCCCTACCACGGCAGGTTCATCCAGGTGGACACCCACAAGGACGGTGTGGTTCTCCACTCCCGCGAGAACTCCCTCTTCGGGGCTGCCCTGCTGCGCCCCGAAGCTTCTTCCTCCCTCACCATCGTAGCGCCCGAGGCCACTACCCAGCCCGGCCTGTCCGAAGCATCGGTGGTGCTGGCGGAAACCCTTGACGCCAGGATACTCCTGCTGGCTCCATCAATGTCGTTGAAGCGCCTGGCCACGAGGGAAACCAGCGCCATCCTCGAGGTGGGGATGGCCGAAGAAACATCCCTCTCGGTCTCCGGCCATCTTCCCGAAGCCATCGATCTCAACAGGTTGTCCCAGGTGGTACCCACCCTGGTACCCAGGTGGGACATCCAGCGTTCCGAAGGTGTGGACGCACGTATCCTGCTCTCCGAGGACGATCTCCTCTCGGTTGCCCTGGTCCGGTTCGAGGGATCCGTGGTCCGGGATCGTCCCCAGCTCTACGACCCCGAAGGTCTGCCCATCCTCCCGCGCAAAACCTACCCGGATGTCACTTCCAAGACCCATCTCTCCACCCTGGAGCGCTCCGTGGTCATGCCCCTCCTGCGCTCCAGGAACGGCAACCCGGCATGGGCGCGCCTTGCGGCGTTCCAGGCATCCCGCATGGATCTGCAGGTCTTCGAAGACGACGACACCATCTCCCTGGCTCCAACTCCCGACAGGGATCCTCCCAGGTACACGCTCTGGCTTCGCAAGGCATCCCGGCAGTCCTTCGTGTTCGAGGTGCGTGCGGGGCGTCGGCATTACCTCGCGGCCGAGGTGGGCCGTACCTGGTGGGCCGGTACTCGCGGGACCGCCCTCCTGGTGCACGACGCTGGAGCGGACCTGGACAGCCAGGGGCTGCGGAGGGCGGGCGAACGCAGTCCAGAACTGGTGATACTCCGCGATATCGTACTTGATCAACCCGAGACCACCGTGGTTTCAGTGGCCGCCTACGCCGAGAACGAAGCTCCCGGCGCCGACGCCATACTCTCCATCGGGCGGCCGCTGACCCCCGACGATCACATCCCAGCCTACCTGTTCCCCGTTCAGTCTCTGCTGGAAAGCGGCGGTGGATGGGTTGGCTGGTACGACGGCTCCAAGAACCGTATCCGTTTCTACGACCCCTCCAACGCCAGGCGCGATGCGGTGGAGCTTGCGGGTGGCCACTATGTCACCGCCTACCTCTCTCCCCAGTACCGCTTGCGTTTTGCCACACCCGCCACTTCGGCCGCCATCCGCGCCATGCTCCAGGGCGCAAATATCCCGCTGAAAGAAGCAGCACTGGAAGACCTGCTGGATGCCCCGCTCATCCCGCCCCAGTCGCTTGGCGACACCTTCAACTCCGTGACCCACTGCCTCGAAAGGTACTCCACCACGGGTCATCCAGGCGAATTGGGCCGCCTCAGGCGCTTGAGCCATGACCAGGGAATGGAGGTCTGGGCCTTTTCGGATCCCCAGGACGGCCTGTCCTACCTGGTGGTGGATTCCGTGCAGGCCAGGTTGGTCGCTCCCCTGGGTCGAGGTCGCGGTGAAGTCACCCAGAGGCTCCTCTCTTCGGACGTGGTGCGCATCCAGGGCTTCAGCGCCGTGCTGCAACGGAGGGGGCCATGACCCGGGTAATCCCCCTGCTGGGCTGGCTCGTGCTGGTGCTCGCCATGGGCGTGGCATTGTCCCGGAGCCAGGCCCCCACCGAAAACGACTCCGGGGAACGCGAGATCTACTATGCCTTGTCCGACGGCCAACACCTCAGCATCCGGGTACCCACCAATACCCCGTGGATCCGGATACTGGCCCACCTGGAAACAGGCGATCCGGGCACTCTGGACGAGTCGACAACCTGGATATACGGCTTGCGGATGCACCTGCAACCCGCCAACGGCCAACCCAGCGACCGGGAACACTGGACACGGTCACGCCAGACCTTCCTGCCCGATGGCTCCCCCATAATGGGCGGCAATCGCGCCAGTACCGTGGTCAGCGACTCGCGAATCATCGAACTGGACACCGCCCATCTCATGCCCCAGGGCGGCATGCTCAGAGTGGAGCCGTTGCTGGAACAGCCTGAACAGCGTCTCCTCCTCCGTATCTTCCAGGAGCGCATCGCCCAACCCCTTGAACGCCTTTTGGTCTTCAACACACCGGAAAAGCGCAAGGAACGGATCCATGGAATCTACCCTTTCGGCTGGTATCAGCTCACATCCATGGAGCGTTTCCGGATCACCAACTGGGCCAGGGATCGCCTGTCGGCCGAAGAACTGACCGGCACGACAGTTCCTCTGCGCAGACTTGGTACACCATCTCCCGTCCGAACCACCCACGAGTCATCCTTCAGACTGGCCTCCGGCGAAGGGACGGTAATCAACCTGCACGGGCCCTGCACACTCCATGTCTCCAGCCAGTTGGAGTCCCCCCCCCCATCGGAAAAGGGCAAGCGCATCCCACTTCGACTGGAGTTGGTGGACGCCTCTCCTTCTCCTGTAACGCCTGCCATCGAGCCGGAAGATCTGGATCCCTACCAGGTGGATGTTCCCCAGGGAGCCACGTGGAGCCTGCGCCTCATGAACGCCTGGGAAAACCCTCCCTTGCTGGTGAACTTCTCCCTGGAGCCCACCGCCGGCCACTCCTGGGGAGAGCCCCCGGGGGCGGCCGGAGAGCAGCCACTGGCCCCCGAGCGCCGGCGACTGACGGTCTACCACATCGCCCAGGATCTCCAACCCATCACGGTCCCCGTGGCAACGGGCGATCCCTGGGGCGTACTGGCCATCGAGGCCCGCCCGCGCACCTCACCGGAATGGCTGGCGGATCCCACCTCCGACGACCCCGAACTCAACCCGCCCACCACCATCACCTTCACGGCCTTCGACGACTCGGGCCGACAGATCGGCGTGGGGCACTTCCAGGTGCCATTCGAGTACAGTCCATTCGAACGCTACGTGAACCAACCCCGACCCGAGATGAGCCGCGAGACCCGCCGGCACATCTTCCACGACTACCGGGCGTCCATAATCTCGTTCTCCGCCGACCGTCCCGTGGACATCCGTTTCCTGGTCCCCCTGGAGGTGGAACCCGTACAGGCGGCCAAGTACGATACCGGCCAGGACTGGATGGCTCGATACGCCCCATGGGAACTGGCTCCATACATCACCATCACGCCCTACAACGTGGACCAGCTCGTGGAAGAAAACCGGCTGGTCCAGTTCGACGCCACGGTGCGCATCCAGCGGCGCCCCAGCGGCGGCAGCGAGGCGTATCGCAGCACGGAACTCCTGGAGCCACTGGGCTCCCCACCCCGCTATCCTCTTGTCGAACGGTTCCAATTTCCCGACTCTCCCTGGAAACCATGGCACCGGACACTCATGGAACCAGAACTCTCCCTGGAGATTCCTGCCGGCGGATCCCTGGATCTGGACTACAGGGTGCCCACCGAGAGCGTAGGGCAGACCGCCTTTCTTCGCTGCGGAGCCACCGAACGTGGCGCTCTCATCATCGCCTCTGGCGGCACCATGCGTTTCGACCTGCTGAAACCAGGTACACAGGACTGCCACTTCAACGCCCCCACAGGGGAGTATCTGGCCGCCGCCCCCGGGAGCGGCCAGCGATGGGTACGAAGGACCGTCTACCGAGCCGATCAACAATCTCTCAAGGTACTTCTCAACACCATCGATCGCAATCCGCTCTACGTCATCGTCCGAGCATACACACCCACCTGGACTCCCGCTCCCAGCCTGGAAATACATGTCGACGGCGGCAAGCCCCGTCGCGGTGTCGTGTTGTCCACATCTTTGACTCGGGGCAGCCGTAGCCTGAAGCTGGTCCCGAACGGCAGGACAGCCCGCATGGAAGACCAGGAACAAGGCACCATGGCCCGCTACAAGGGTGTAGTCCTCCTGCTGGGAGACGACCTGGAACCTGGTCCCCACGTCATCAGCGTTCGCACTCTCTGGGAAAAAGACGAACCAGTCTTCCCCGTGTTCCTGCGATTCGAGGCCACCAGCGCACCTACGCGACCCCAGGCCCCCAAAAACTGGGCAATGGGCTCCCACTGCCTGATCCCGGAGGATCCGTCATGAAGGCGAGTCACATGGGGCTGGCGATCCTGGCTCTGCTGGTCATGCCCCCGCGGGCCAGCGCAGGCGATCTATGGTCTCTGGTGGAGCTAAACCGCCATGATTCCTCCTACCAGGACGCCAACCTGGAAAAGGCGCTACGAATAAGGCAGATCACCTCCCTGCTGGCCGCTGCCGCACCAACGGGACAAGTCCCCGACACGGTGGAAAGCCTGGTACGAGAAGCCAGCATGGTGCTCGAGTACCACGGCGATCACGTCCTCCTGCGCAGCGGCCCCCACGAGGCCGACGGTCTATACGCCTTCCGGCTGGGCGGCCAGACCTCCTCGTTGGTGCTACAAGCCCCCCACGGCTGGTACGACCTGGACACGGGGCGCCTGGTGGCCGCCTTGTTCGAAGGCGGCACAGGCGCAGTCGCCTGCTTCAACACCGCCCATCGCTACCTGGGTCAGGAGAGGCGCGCCACCGGCGCCGACGTGGCCCACCGCCCCGGTTCCGCATTCCAGGCAGCCACCATCGGCCTGGCGGATGGCCTGGCAGATCCCATGGTGGTGCAGGTGCATGGTTTCAGTGACCAGGAATACTCCTATTCAGCCGTAATATCCGGCGGGCTCGCCTTTCAACCGGCTCGCTGGGTCGAATCCTCGGTTCGTCTCCTGAACCCGCTCCTGGGGGCGCATGGTCCGGTCGTCACCTCGACGATGGTGCCAGGCCTGGCCGCCACCACCAACGTCCAGGCGCGTGTCCTGGCGGGCCACGCTCGTTTCCTGCACCTGGAACTCGCCCCGGAGGCCAGGAAATCCCTCGTGGAAAACCCGGACCAGCTCCGGGAGTTGGGCACAATCCTCCAAGATTTGGCGGAGCGTCGCAAATGAAGTGGCTGCTTCTCATCGCTGCTGCCTGGTCCGGCCGGTGGATCCCCCAACAGCCGATGGAGATCTCTCCACAGGATCCCATGGTACTGGAGCAGGGCACCGATTCTCGATACCTCTTCCGAGTGAAGGACGAGACCGTGATGCTCCGTGCCCACAGCGGGAACCTGCTCATCCCGCTGAAGGCAGGCCCATCCGGCACATACCTGCTCCCCCCCAACGACGGTCGCAGAACCGTCTCCATAACCCCCGACGGGGACTCCAGGCTTCTCTGGTGGTCCGAATCCAGAGATGGCGAAGCCCAGGCCTGGAACGACTACGAGATCCCGCTGTCCAACTGGGCCCACCACGGCGGTGACCTGCCCGCTGCCCCTGAACCAATACCCGCCCTGGAACTCGAATGGATGGCCCGCAGGCAGGCGATGGACTCCAACGCCGAATCCGACGGCGACCTGCTCCTGCTGATGGCAGAAATGGAGCTGGAGGCCTTTCGGGCACGATCAAGCTCGGACCACGCCAGTCGGAAGGCCCAACAGTTTCTCGTCGCCTCGGGGGAGACCCACGAGATGGAGTTCAAGGGCCCAGGCGTGGCCGTATTCCGAAGCAGGATTCTGATGGAGGGGGAACCCTACCGCCATTATTCCGTGAACCTGACCATGGACCAGCAGCCAGTGGGCAGGAACGAACTCTTCTCCACACAGGACTCCCTGGAACCTGGCTGGGGATGGCCCCGTAGTCACCTGGTGGCGGTACCGCCAGGCCGCCACACCGTCTCGTTCTCCGTAGCCGAAGGGCAGGACTGGAACATCGTCCAGGTGGAGCAGCGAGCGGAGCTGCTGCGCCCATCTCTTGGTCGCTTCCTGGCAGCCTTCCCCCACACGAATCTCCTCCCCGGTCGCACCCTCTCCCTGGGGCCGGTGGCCAAGATGGAAATCGCCCACATCGTCGGGGATGCCAGGGTGGTAGAGTTGGCCGAAGACCTGCTCTCCACGCCGGCTTCGCCCCTTGCGAGAGCACGCCTGGTGGAGCATCTCGATGATCCGGAACAGGCTTTGTCGCTCTACCGTTCTTCACCACCGACGGCCATGATGGCCCTGGCCCTGGCACGCAGGTGGATCACACGCCACGACGTGGATCCCTCTCCCCTGCTTCAAGACGGCCAGCTTCTTCCAGCGGATCCGGCCATCCTGGCCCAGGTGGCCGATGCTCTCTCCACCGGCTTCCTGCGCTCGCGGTCGTTGGCCATCAGGGATCTTGCCGGAATCTCCTCCCTGGGGACCACGTCCACCCGCTGGTCCCAGGTGATACCGGCTCAACCGGGTGAGCCCATCAGGGTCCTGGGCACTGGAGGTGGAATCCCCAGGGTCATAGTCAAGCCTGGACTGTACGCCATCGTAGACCTGCCCCAGGCCAGTCTGCCCGGTCGTTTTCCCGTGCTGCGCCTGGAGGCCACGGACTGGGTGCGCTACCGCGTGGATGGCCAGGAACGCGAAGGCCGTGGCAGACTGGACGAAGCCCTTGCTCCCGGCCCTCACCGCATCGACGTGGAAAAGGGCCAGATCGTCGTAATGGACGGCCTTCTGGCAGAGGGCCAGTTGCAGGCGCGTGACCGTGCCGCGGGGAATCTTCCCAACCACTGGACCATCCCCGACCCCGGAGCCGCCACGCAGATCCGGGTCACCATAGACGGTCCACCGGGCAGGGTGATGTTCCGCTTCGACGACGGCAACATCCTGGAAGTACAGCACGAACCCAGCAACCTTGACCCGGACGCCACATCCACCGGCCAACCACTGGATCCCAACCTTGGCCAGGTTACCCAGGCGCTCATTCCGCTGGGAGCGTATGCGACCACCATCGAGGCCCAGGGCACAGCGGGTCTGCGGGTAGCCATCACCCTTCGACGCAGCACGCGGCAGGGCGAGGCCACCCTACCCGATCCCGGCCCGGACCCCATGGATACCCTGGCCAGGATCAGCCGGGAGATGGTGGACCAGGAAGATCCGTTCAAAAAGATCCAGCTTCGACTCAGCAGAGCTTCCTGCCTGGCCGCCCTGGGGCTTCAGGTGTCCGCCCAGGCCGAGGGCCGGGCCATCGCCGCCTCGCCCCAGGCCACCCCGGAGCAGCGTGCAGTGGGATATGCTCTCTACAAGTCCACGATACCCCCCGTACACAGTTCAGGCTTTCCCGGACCCGCCACGGTGGACGCCGCGCTGGCGTGGGCTGGTCTCAAGCTCAGCCATGTACCCCAGGGGCCGGAGCTGGCCCGGATTGCCGAGGAACTCCTCCCACCAATCTCCTGGCCGCTGCATCGTGAAGCCAGCTCCTACTACCTGGCCTCCGGCGACGTGGTGCGGGCGTGGATCCAGGCCGAAAAGGCAGGCCCACTGGGCAGGCTCGCCAGAATGCGGGCAGCCGGTGCTGGCGACTGGCAGCGTATCCAGCGAGTGGATCACAACGCGGGGACCATTCGCAAGCAGGTTCCCCGTCTTCCGCCGGATATCACCGACGGCGTCTACACCCTGAGCCGGGAATACATGCTGGGGGCTCCCTGGAAGGACGGCACATACAACGTCATCAGGAAGGACCACAGCAACGTGTTCCATTTCCAGGGCCAGGGGGAGCTGAGCCTCCAGCTCCTCCAGCGCGACGAGACCTTCGCCATCGACCCCGAGCCCATCGAGATCTCGATTCGCCTGGATGGGCAATCACAGGATCTGCTCCTTCGGGAAGGTCACGTGGAGCAACTTTCCTGGAACCTGGAAGATGGCAAGCACGAACTCACGGTGGGTCCGGTCACCAGGGATGGCCATGCACTGCTGCTCATGACGACCCTCGGTGGAAAAAACATTCCTCCTCAGATCACCCTCCCCGCCCATCGTCTGGGCAGCGTGGGAGTCAAGGCCACCGTGGCAGGTCCATGTCTGCTGCGAATCCGCGTGCGGGACAACGGCCCCGTGACAGCCGCGGTGGATGGTGAAACCTACGACGTGGACGGTCTTCGCGTGATTCCCATCAGCCATGTGGGCCCGACGGATGTCCGTGTTACGGGCCTTCCCAACGCGACAATTACACTCTCCCGCCTGAATCCCTGTTCACCGCCCACGGACAAGCCCCTGGAACTCCCCCGCCCCCTGGACACCAACAACCCATCTCCCGATGCCATCAGGGTCACCGCCCACTGGATGAACGACGTGGCGCTGCCCGATCCCCGCATCTATGCACCCATGGAACGGGGAGCCACCATGGTTGCATCCACAGAGGCCGGCAACGACTCCACCGGCGTTCGGGATCTAACGGAGCGTTACCTGTACCTCGGGGCCAGCGCCGAGATCCTGCACCGCCTTGGTACCTACCGCCACTGGAGCGCCGCCCAGGTCCAGCTTCGCGGCAGTCCAGACGGAGCCCCGGGCTCCCGGCTGGCCATGGAATGGGTAACCGCCTACTGGCCCCATCTCTTCCGGCTCAAGAACAGCAACGGCTACTCGGGGGGGGCGGGGCATGGCGACCTGTCTGCCCTGTACCGCCACCGCGTGTTGTTGGGGCCATGGTGGCAGACCCAGCCCTACCTGTCCGGGCACCTGGGCTACTGGACCGCAGCTCCCACCGCTACGGTGGACCCGCTGGCATGGAACTCCTACGACGCCAGGCACTGGGCGGGACTGAGCCTGGGCAACCTGCTGGACTGGCGACCTTTGAGGGACGGGCGAGTTCGCCTCTCCACCGAACTGACCAGCAACGTCAACATGACACTTGACCGAGTGGACATGGGCATCCAGGCGGACCTGCTGGCCCCTGGGGATCTGCTGCTGAGCTTTGGCCCAAGCACCGGCTACCGCTTCCAGGACGATGACCGAAGTACCGCCTACTGGCGCACCAGGTTGGATTACGCTCTCTCATGGGCCTGGTACTCCCGGTCGGAACATCGCTGGAAGCTCTCTGCACAAATGAGCTGGTATCCTTCCGATGCCACCGTCGAAGGCAACGTGGCTCTGGATTTCGAGCGGAGTCCACGCCGTGGCCTGCGGGACCACTCGCCCCTTGACCAGGTCTTCACCAGCGCCCTGGACCTGCCTCTGGAGCTGCCATGAACCCGCACATTCCCAGGGGAGGCGGTCCGGCCACGCCAGAGGGGCGCGCCCTGGCTGGCGGCCTTCATCCACTTCTCACCCGCCTGCGCGGTGCGGAGATCGATGAGCTGGCTGGTCGCGTGGAAGCCGAGATCACTAGACAGGACGTAGCAAGGGGCAGCCCGGAAGGCCAGCGGCTGGAAACCGAACTTCTGCTCGACGAAGGCCAGCGGTTCATGCGTCTTCGACGCGATGCGAGAGAGGCCCTGGCAGGGTTCCAGAGTTCCGTCCAGAGAGCGCCGGATCTCGCCACGTTGAAGACCCTGCTGGAACATCATATTCGAGCCACCCGTTCTGGAGCGGATCTCCGGCGAGATCTGCGAGCAACCAGGCGCTGGCTCGACGCTGACGCCTTGAGTGAGCGCATGGAGGCCCGCATCGAAGCCTATGGGGCCTACCTGGAACTGCTGGCCTGCCTGCTCTTGGGCAGGGAGCTTCCAGCTCCAGGAGTGGACCTGATGCGCAGCCTGCTGGACGACGAACGGCTGCCCACACGTCGTGCCGCGACGCGCACCCTCACCACCTGGGCCATCTCCACAGTTTCGAAGCACGGTCCACGGGCCGTGCAGGCAGAAATCCTCAACGCCATCATCAAGATAGCCAAGGATCCAGCCGGAGATCCCATAAGCTCTCGCCACGCCCTGCGGATCGTCGAAGCCCTGCTGCCCCAGGACCAGGAAGATATCCTCCTGGAACGGCTTGAACCGCCACCGACATCCCAGGTCGCAGAAGACGAACCCACCATTGGGCCCCATTCACCGGCCCTGCCGGCAGATTCCGCTACGCGCGACGACTTCCTGGTGAGAGCGCAGGCGGTTCGCATCGCCCACGACATCGGCGGCCACACTGCCCGCAGAGTCTACGCCCTGGCTCGCAGGGATCCCTCCGAAACCGTGCGTTACGCCCTTGCCGACGGCTTGGCCGGCCGCGGAGACCTTTCGTCCCTGGTCCAGCTCGAACGCCTTGCCCAACAGGATCCGGCTCCCTCCGTCCGTGCACGCGCCTCGTACCACCTGGAAAACCGGCGCAGGGCATCCGAGACGCCCGGCAACGGCACCGAGGAAGCCCAGACGCCAGAGCACACCTTTTTCACCGAGACCATCGCCGCTGTTTCCGCTCTCCAGGAGCTGGCGGACGAACTGTCCACTCTCCCGGCGGGTCGTTCGCGCGTAGTACGGCTCGCGCCTGGCACCCAGCCCACCACGCTGGCCCAGGCGCTGCTTCCACATGTCCAACACGACCACGCCTTCTCGCTGGAACCCCTTAGGGCAGGGCGCGTGCGGGTCCATCGAGGGGAACGTAGGGTCATCCGGCTCTGGCGCCTTCTGTGGGAGCTACGCCATCCATCCTCCGCCAAGCGGCAGGCTGGTGATTTCGTCACCGGCACGACCATGCCCGGCAGGATTCGCGTTCCCAGTGCAGGAATGGCCGAGGTGACGCCAACGGGAATCCCCTCCCAGCCGGTGCTGTCCGAGCGTTGGCAGAGCTGGGGACCCTGGTTGCCCCTCCCCGAGCAATACCTGGACTCCCTGGCGTTTCGCGAACTCACCATCGTCTGCACCCAGGGGATCACGTCTATCATGCGCCCTCGCGGGGCCTTCCAGCGGCTCAAGGCCTTTCTGCTGCTCTCCTTGAGAATGCCCCAGATAGACT
This sequence comes from Myxococcota bacterium, assembly GCA_024276675.1. Lineage (GTDB taxonomy): Bacteria > Myxococcota_A > UBA796 > UBA796 > JAFGLY01 > JAJRWT01. The sequence goes on from JAJRWT010000068.1 coordinate 53,577, forward strand.
CGCTACGACTGGTTTCTCTGGAAGCCCGCGATACCCATGATCGCAGGAGCTTCACCAGGCGCATGGAGAGCCTGGGATTCCAGACCGAGTTCCTGTCTTCCGGCCAGACCGGAGCTGGAGGCCAGGAAATTCCTGGATTCTTCAGTGACCACAAGCAACTCCGGGATCCGGAAAACGACACCGAGGCTCCCACCGACCCTGGATGGGGACGCCATCCCCTGCTGGCACCATTGACTTCCATCATCGCCGCCCGCCAGAACAGGCCCACCGAGTTGGCCATCTTCTGCATAACGCTGGCTGTTCTGTTCCTGGGGCGCCTTGCCTGGCTCCTCCACAGGACCCGCAGCTCCCGCCGCGCCATCCCCCTGGTCATCGGCGGCTGGGGAACTCGCGGAAAGAGCGGCACCGAGCGGCTCAAGGCAGCCATGTTCCAGGGGCTGGGCTTCCAGAGTCTGTGCAAGACCACAGGCTGCGAGGCCACGGTGCTGCACGCGGCGCCGGGAGGTCCCGCCACCGAACTCTTCATCTACCGTCCCTACGAAAGAGCCACCATATGGGAACACACCCAGGAACTCTACCATGCCTCCCGCCTGGGATCTCCCGTGTTCCTGTGGGAATGCATGGCCCTTCGCAGCCAGTACGTCCAACAGCTTCAGCTCATGTGGACCCGCGACGATATCTCCACCGTAACGAACACCTACCCCGATCACGAAGAGATACAGGGACCATCGGGAAGAGACGTGGCCGAATCCATATCTTCCTTCCTGCCGGCCCGCGCCATGGCCATCACCACCGAGTCCCAGATGGGTCCAATCCTTCGTGACATGGCACACAAACGTGGAACTTTCCTCCTTGAGGTCAGCCGGGAGCAGGTGGACTCGCTGCCTCGCGACCTGTTGGCCAGGTTTCCCTACCAGGAGCACCCCGCCAACGTGGCGCTCGTGGCGCAGATGGCCAAGAGCCTCCAACTGGACCCGGAAGAAGCCATCATTCTCATGGCGGATCAGGTCGTCCCCGACCTGGGGTCACTGGCCACCTACCCCAGACTGCGCCACCTGGGTCGAATACTCGAGTTCTCCAATGGCATGTCGGCCAACGAGCGAGCTGGATTCCTCAACAACTGGCGCCGCACCGGTTTCGACTCCCACGACACCTGGAAGGACGCGGCTACCTTCCACGTCACCGTGGTCAACAACCGGAGGGACCGGGTTCCGCGCTCCAGGATCTTCGCCGACATCATCGTAAACGATGCCCACGCCCATCGTCACATCCTCATCGGAACCAACATAGAAGGGCTGAAGAACTACATCCAGGACTCCCTGGACAAGCGCATCCGACAACTCGATCTCTTCGGAGCCGGCCTCGAGCAGGTATCCGAGCGCTTGATCCGCATGAGGGACCAGCTCTGCATCGTGCCTCCCGGCGCCCTGCTCCGTGGCACAGGCCAGACCCTGGGGATTCCAGCCAGCGAGGTGAACGCCCTGGCGGCGGCCATGGACCAGGTGCTCCGGGTGGCCCCCATGGAACCTTTGAGCATGGCAGAGGCCCTCGCCTCCACGGGCGAGCTGGAAGACGTGATTCGCAACGTTGCCAGGCAGGCAAGAGGTGTCTTCCAATCCGAACACCCCCGGAGAGTCCAACTCCGCAGTGTCTATCCCGTCTTGCAGGCACCAATGTTCCACGACCAGGAAGACCTGCGGCAAGGCATCCGGGATCTGGCCGGGCACTGGATGGACCTTCTCGCCGAAGCCCTGGCCTTCCAGGCTCTGTGCAATTCCTGCACGGGAAGGCGTTGCAGCATCCTGGACCCCCGTTCGGGAGCAGAAAGCCTGCCCACCCAGGTCACAGCGATCCACGAACCTGACGAAGTGCTCTTCGAAGCCCCCGAACGCGATTTCTTCGATGGCCCGGAATCCTCGGATCCCACGGCTGACCAGGAGCTGCCGCCACCTCCGGAAGGGTTCCACGTTGACGCCGCTTCCGCCAACCGGGCAGCGCGTTCCCTCTACAGGGAAATCTTCAAAAGGCGAATCATCACTCTCGACGACCCCGGGGCATCGGGCGACAGGATCATCGATCTGGTCGCCAGAGCCTGTCCAGCAGGTACACTGGTCAGGATCATGGGAATGCAGAACATCAAGGGGACCGGTCTGGATTTCGTGTACAGGTGGGTTCACGCCACCGAGCCCATGCGCAACGTCCCCGACCTCTTCCACTCGGATCGGGCCAACCGGGCCGCTGCCATCGCCAGGCTCCACCGGTGGCGTGAATGGTCCATACCGTCCTTGCAGGAAGCCCTCCGAGCCCTGAAGGCCATGCCCCACGATCCCGAGACCGCGGCAGCCAGGTCCGACACGATGGAATCCCTCTACCGCCAATTGGCTGGACATCGCCACAACCTTACCGCGAGCCATCGCACTCCAGCATCCCTCCTGACTCCCAGACTGCTGATGCAGATGTTGTGGCACCTGCTGGAACCTGCTGATTCCATTCTCAGGCGTCGCAAGGCTGATAAGATATGGGCAGACCTGGTGGAACAGCGCATCTCGCATCCGCGAGCCGCTCGCGAACTCCGCGCCATAACTCAGCGGCAGCGAGGAGAACCCGTGGACGACGATCCCGGAATGATACCATGAACCACTTTCAGCACCAACAGGCTCCAGCACCGCGGCTCCTTCCTGGGAAAGCCGGCCCTCAGCCACGGTCCAGGCCGGGGAGTCCGTCTTGAAGCTGAAAAGGGCCCTGGTCATCGAAGACGATCCCGACGTGGCCAAAGTCCTCAAACTGGCCCTCCAACAACTGGGAGCAGCCTCAGTGTCAACCGCGGGAAACGGCGACCTGGGCCTGGAAATGGCGCTGGCTCAACCATTCCAACTGCTGCTTGTGGACCTGTTGCTTCCGGGCAGGGACGGCTACGACGTCCTCAGGCAGCTTCGAGCCAGGAGTTCGTTTCGCCCCATCGTGGTACTCGTCACATCAGCCGCCGGGCATCTCGACCGAAGAACCATCGAAAGCCTCGGAGCTGACGCCCTTGTAGAGAAACCTTTCTCGGTGGGGGAACTCCTGGATTGCCTCCGTGGCCTCTTGGCCGAAAGACAGCGGACCGAAGCATAGACCCTTTCGACCCAGACCCTTTTCCAAAGCTTACACGCCGCGCTTGACTGTCATGGACATTGGATGAAAGAATAGAGACATCAGTAGAGCTGCGAGCAATCATCGATAGAACATTGAGTTGTCCCGACAGGAACAGGAGTCTCCATGTCCCCTGCCATCTTACTTGCTTTCCTTGCTTTGAGCGGCTGCCAGACCGACGGCATCCAGGCGGATCCTTCCGCGCCAGCCTCCTGGTCCCAGGGAGCGGCTCCCTCGGTGATGGATCCCACCACCGACCAGGTGGACGGGCACGCCTGCGCCTACGCGGCCCAGGAATGGACGGCCCGAGCAGCGGAGCTGCTGGCCGACAGGTGGGTTGACATAGGCTCCATCGATCTGGGCGGGGTCTCCATTGATTCTCCCCAGGCTCTATATGCGCTGTTCGATGAAATGGGGATCGAAAGTTTCGACGCCCAACGCGCCACCCTGGAGCTGAACCTGGCTCTCAACAATGCCGGCGTATACGGCATGTACGCCGACCTTGCCAACGCGGGTCTCATCCAGGGCCAGATGGCCGGGTACACGGCGAAGCAACTTGCATCTCTTGCCTCCTACGACCGCAGCGACACGGTCCTGTCCGGGCTGTCCGCCTTCAACGAGGGCTTTGCCGGCTGCCCGGAAGACTGGTACCTCACCTGTTCCACGGACCTGGACTTCGACGGCATCCCCTCCGAAGAAGACTGCGACGACCTGAACCCCGACGTGGGCACTCTGCTCTACCAGGACGACCTCGGCACCGACGATGGCTTCTTCCAGACCACCCCCCAACTCGACGACGAATGGTCCTGGAGCGGCTCCAGCGTGTACTCCACCCAGGGCGGTCAGCAGGCCATGCTCGGACAGGAGCAAGACTGGGACGACTACGTGGTATACGCCCGTCTCTCCGCCAAGGGTACCATGCCAGGCTGCGGCTTCGAATGCGAAGAATCCTGTGGCGACTATGTACCCGAAGACTGTTACACGGACTGGCAGGCCCTGGGCCTTGGTATACTCTCGGCCGAAATCACCGGAGACGGCATCGCTACTTTCTACAACAGCGGCGACTACGACATCTGTTTCGAAGGCTTCCTCATGTGGGACGACGCGGACAGCCAGGGCTTTACAATCGGCGAAGAGATCCTGGATTCCGACGCCTACCGCGTACCTGCCGGTGGCTCTCTGCAGGTCTACTACGGCTCCTGGACCACGGCCAACGGCTACTACGAACCCTACCTTGGCGAGGGCCCGTTCTGGTGCTACCAGGCCGGCACAAACCTGGAGACCGGCCAGGTGTACCGCTCAGTTGGAGCCCTGCTGCCCTCCGACATGCAAAGCCTCGTGGCCGACGACTCCGACGAAGACTCCGACGGCATCGAAGACCACGTGGACTGGGCCGGCTCCTCTGGTGTCCAGAGCCAGTACAACATCTGGGAATACCAGGAAGATCACGCCGCGGTAGTAGTGGGCAAGATGGCCCGCAGCACCGATGAGGGCACCGTCCATGTCACCCTGACCGCCCAGAACCGTGGAGCGCTGGAGGCATCGGCCATTCTAACCGACACCGTGCCCGCCGATTGGGCCCTGGTCTCTTTCAGCGACGAACCCGACACCAACGTATCCAATCCCGACGGCACCCAGACCCTCACCTGGGATCTGAACCTGGACGGTTGCACCGAAAGCTGTGCATCCTTCGACGAACGGATCATCACCTACGACATCGACTACAACCTGAACGCCGACCTTGACATCGTGGAGCTGGAAGCGGCATCCATCGCCTACTTCGACGGAGACGGCGACGAGATCTCCTACTCCATGCCCGCTGCGGCTTTCAACTACGACGACAACGAAGACGGCCTCGTCCTCTGCGGCGACACCGACCGATGGCGGGCCGGCGTGCTGGTTCGCGCCAGTCTGGACGGCGACCAGGACGAAGGCTACCATGGATATCGCTGCGCACTGTCCAGCAACGCTCCCGAAGACTGCTACCCGGAAGGTCATTTTCTCCAGATAGCCGAATTCATGGATGCCCCCGAAGACGACATCTCCACCGAATGCGTCGACGACTGCCCCGAGAACACCACCTTCGACCAGCTCGCCCGCGTGAACCACGCCGGCGCCATCGACCTCAAGAGCGGTGATTCCGCCCTTCTGGACTTCTGGATTGTCGGGGACGCCATGATGTGCCAGGCCAGCTTCGTCTCTGGAGCCGACTACGTGCAGGCCACGGCCTCCGACTCCTCGTTCACGGAGGGTACCACGGGCTTCTCCACCTTGAACATGTTCGGTGACTTCGACGACATAAGGGTGTGCGAGGCCTATGCCCTACCTTAGAAGGTCGGGAGCAAAACCGGATCTACCGCGGGCCGCCGGTCGCTGCTGTGCCTGGCTCCGGCAAGGCATCAAGGGTTCCCACGAATTTCAAAACTCCTTCCACGTGCGACATCACCCAGAGCACGGCATCCGTTACGGTCGCGACGCGCCTGGCGCTCCTCGCCGCGGCCCGAGCGGGCTGTCTCGTGCAGCCTTTCTCCCGACGGCTCCCCGAAGCTGGACAGCTCTACTGCACTTCCTGGTCGTTGCAGCGGTTACGGTCCTTTCCTGGGGCTGTGCCTCCGGTTCCAATGAGCCCCCCCCGGTCATCGGGCCCATCATCGGCCAGGTCATGGACATGGACGGCCTGGCCATATCCGGAGCTGCCGTCTATACCTGGGAGCCTTCTTCCGAGACCTGGACAGAATCGGCCCACACCAATGCCAACGGTGAGTTTGAGACCGAAGAGGGACCCGGGAACCGCTGGATCCGTGTAACAGCGGACCAGTACCACCCTCGAACGCGGGCAGCCTCTCCCGAGTACCCCCTGCTGGTCCGCCTCTCAGAGGATGACGGCCAGACAATCCGCCTTCAGTTCGCGGGCGACACCATGTTCGGGCGCCGTTTCTACGACCCCGACGAAGACGGCGATACCTCCGACGCCATCATCCGGCCCGCCATGGAGGTCATCGACATCCCAGAGGTGATCTCCGGCGTCCTCCCACTCCTGGGTGACGCCCACTTCAGCAGCATCAACCTGGAAACACCGCTCACCCTTGGCGGCACGGCCCACCCCAGCAAGGACTACAGCTACTTCTCCAGTCCCTACAGCGCCACAGCCCTGGCCGACGCCGGTATCGACTTCGTAAACCTGGCCAACAACCACGTCTATGACTACCTGGAACAGGGCATTCAAGACACTCTTGCATCGCTGGACTTCCAGGGACTCCCGCACCAGGGAGCTGGAACGGACGAAGACGGCGCCTGGTCACCCACCCTGGTGGATGTCAACGGCACCACCGTGGCGTTCATCGGATGCACCACCATCACCGGCAGCCAGCACGAGATCGACTACGTTGCCGACGACCAGATCCCCAAGGGGGGCGCGGCCGCTTGCGACTCGGATTTGCTCTACTCCGCAATCACGACGGCCAGGGAACTCTCCGACATCGTGATTGTACAGCTCCACGGTGGAGAAGAGTACTCCTTCACGCCTGGTGTGGCCCTGGAAGACCTCTCCCACGAGGCCATCCTGGAGGGAGCGGACCTGGTGCTGAATCATCACCCCCACGTTTTCCAGGGCCTGGAGCTTTTCGACAATCGCCTTGTGGCCTGGTCCCTGGGCAACTTCATCTTCGACGGAAACCTGTGGGACACCTTCCCGACAGCCCTGCTGGAGGTCCACCTGGGCCTGGACGGTTCCCTGAAACGCGCCTTCCTCGAACCTCTGCTCCTGGAAGACTACGAACCCCGGGGAATCGTCGGCTGGTATCGGATCCGCACGGCCAGAGACATACTCGGGCTCTCGGAGCTTACGGCTGCCTTGGACGACGGGGCCCTGGAGCTGGACCTGGGTAGCCGAAGCTACACCGAGCAGAGATCCCTGACCGTGTCCAACGAAGGCACTACGTCCTGGTCCTTCCCCCAGGACCTCCGCGATGGTTGGCTGGAGTCCGTGCAATCAGACGCTTCCTGGCGCCTGGGAAGAGATCTCCTCCTGGTGGGCGACTTCGAAGACCATGACATCGATGATGACGTGGCGGAAGGCATACTCTGGGACCTTGACTCCTCCTACGAACAGGTCACGGACCAGGCAGCCCACAGTGGATACTACGGCCTTAGACTCCGCAGGGACTACGCCAGCTCAGAACCAGTCTTCTCCAATCCCGCCCATCGCTTGACGTTCTTCACCACCGATGACTCCACCGCAGTCGAGTCGGATTCATCATCCGATCTGGCTCAGGTCACTGTTTCAGGATGGCTCAACACCAAGGGAGACATCGAGATCCGCCTTTCGTGGTACAGCGACACGGAGGGCTCCGCCGACAGTAGCTCCTCCTTCCAGTTCCACGGAAACGGTGAATGGACCCGTTTCCAGGTGGACACCCAGGCTCCTGACAGTACTTGCATCGCGGTAGGGCTCTATATTTTGCTGTACCCCCCCGATCGGGGTGAGGTCACCGCGGACCTGGACGACCTGCGCGTAATACAATGGAGCGGCGGTACACCCGATGCCCTGGCCCGCTACGATCAGCTACAGGTTGAAGACCAGGCAGTCGTAAGCCTGATTCGTCGGGTGATGCCAGGGGGATTCTGAAACGGTACGACAAGGGTCCGTTCCCACGACATGGAATTCCCAGGACTTGAACGGTCAATTTCTGTCCGCATATCGATAATAATGGGCAGATACAGCTTGTGAACGCCTCCTCGCCGGGATAGTCTGCATGGCAACAGCCAGTGTTCGGATGGAGCATCCATACGATCCTCGTGGCCCTCGTCCCGTGTCAATTCCTCTAACCAAACAGTTCCCCCAGATACGAACAAGGAGCAACAATGCCAATAGATCCCCAGAGAGCCAAGGCCATCGATGCCGCCATAGGCTCCATCGAGCGCAGCTTTGGCAAGGGCGCCATCATGCGCATGAACGAAGAACGTCACGAAAGCGTGTCGGTAATCAGCACGGGCTCCGTCAGCCTGGATGTGGCCCTGGGAGTCGGGGGAATCCCGAGGGGCAGGGTAATCGAGATCTACGGTCCCGAAGCCAGCGGCAAGACCACCCTGGCTCTGCATATCATAGCCGAGACCCAGAAGGTGGGAGGAGTGGCCGCCTTCATCGACGCCGAACATGCCCTGGACATCGGCTATGCCCGCGCGCTGGGCATCAACGTGGACGATCTTCTCATCTCTCAACCCGACTTCGGCGAGCAAGCTCTGGAGATCGCCGACACCCTGGTCCGTTCCGGCGCCATCGACCTGGTGATCATCGACTCCGTGGCCGCCCTTGTGCCGCGGGCAGAGATCGAGGGCGACATGGGTGACATGCAGCCAGGCCTCCAGGCCAGGCTCATGAGCCAGGCTCTCCGCAAGCTCACCGGGAGCATACACAAGTCCAACTGCGCCATGCTGTTCATCAACCAGGTACGCCACAAGATCGGCGTCATGTACGGCAACCCCGAGGTCACCAGCGGCGGCAATGCTTTGAAGTTCTACGCTACCGTCCGCATGGAAATCCGTCGCATAGGCGGCCTCCAGAAAGACGGCCAGGAAGTCGGCAACCGCGTGCGGGTCAAGGTGGTGAAGAACAAGGTTGCGCCGCCATTCCGCAAGGTGGAGTTCGACATCCTCTTCGGAAAGGGCATCGGCTACCTGGGCGAGTTGCTGGACATGGGCGTCCAGGCCGGCTTGGTGAAGAAAAGCGGTTCCTGGTACTCCATGGGCGAAGAACGCCTTGGGCAGGGGCGCGACAACTCCCAGGCCTACCTGCGGGAGCACCCGGAGCTACTCAAGAACCTCGAATCTGGCGTCAGGAGCCATTTTGGTCTGATCCCCGAACCCGAGCCGGCTCCGTCTTCGTAGCGCCGGCTTGAACATCGCCGGCCAACGGCTTGCACGGTCACATGACCGGCCAGCAGTTGCGAGTATTTCAGCAACCGCCAGAACCCTGCCGCACCATGGGCGGGGCGCGATGCGGGGCCTCACGAAATCGCCCCACGAGCAGCCAGTTGCCGGGTTCTGCCGGCTGCTGACACCCCTACCCACCAACATGCCTGCAAATCGGGCAGCGTGGTGGATCCGGCGGGCAGCATTGCGCCTGCGGAGTTATTTCGTTTTTTCAGAACAGGCCAAGACGGAGAGCTTGAAAATGCCACCGCAACATACGACCAGCCCCGGCCTCAACACACTGGAGGCCATCTGCCGCAAGGCCACGAGAGCAGGAGCATCCGACGTCCACCTGAAGTCCGGCACCTTGCCCCATTTCCGCGTCGACGGCGTGCTGCAACCCATGCCCAGGGCTCCCAGGTTGGGACCGGAGCAGATCGCCCAGGTGGCCTGGGACATGATGTCCAAGATGCAGCGGGAGCACTTCAAGACCGCCAAGGACATCGACCTCTCCATCGCCATAGCAGGCGCGGGGCGCTTCAGGGCCAACATCTACCGGCAACGGGGGCAGGTGGGTATCGCCCTCAGGGCCATACCCAACAAGATCTCCACGATCGACGATCTAAACCTCCCTGCCGTCCTCAAGCGCATCGCCGGGGAACCCCGTGGACTCATCCTGGTCACCGGAACCACCGGCAGCGGAAAGAGCACCACCATGGCCGCCCTGGTGGAAGAGATCAACAATTCGTCCCCTGCGCACATCATTACCATCGAAGATCCAATCGAATTCAACTTCCGTGACCGGAAATCCATCATCAACCAACGAGAAGTGGGGACCGACTCCAGGGACTTCCCCACCGCTCTGCGGGCAGCCCTTCGCCAAGACCCGGACGTCATCCTGGTGGGCGAGCTGCGAGACCTGGAAAGCGTGGAGATGGCACTGGCCGCGGCCGAAACGGGTCATCTCGTCATGAGCACTGTCCACTCCTTGAACGCTCCAGAGACCATAAACAGAATCCTGAATTTCTTTGAGCCCCACCACCACGCCTACGTCAGATCCCAACTCTCCACCACCCTCACGGCGGTCATCTCTCAACGCCTGGTACCCCGAAAGGGCGGAGGCCGCCTGGCGGCCATGGAAATCATGCTCAACACGGGCAGCGTCTCCGAGTGCATCCTGGATCCCCTGCGCATCAAGGAAATCCCCGACTTGGTGGCTCAGGGTCACGATCAGTACGGGAGCCAGACCTTCGATCAAGCTCTCTTCGACTACATCGAAAAGGGTCTCATCGAGGCCCGCGACGCCCTGCACCACGCCACGAGTCCCGACAACCTGCTCATGAAGATCCGCGGCATAGGCAACTGAAATCCCCACCTTCACGCCAGGGCAGGCCGGATTGAAAGACCAGACTCGCCAAGCCATGCAAGGCGGGTGATTCATGGCGCCCACACACAAACACCAACAAAGAGTCCCAATGAAAACCGCCGAGGTACGCAATAGCTTCCAGGACTTCTTCCGGAGTCGGAAGCACTCCATTCTGCCCTCATCGTCTCTCATCCCCTCCAACGATCCCACGTTGTTCTTTACCAACGCTGGAATGGTCCAGTTCAAGAACATCTTCACCGGGCTCCAACAGCCTGCCTTCCCCAGAGCAGCCACGGTTCAGAAGTGTCTGCGTGTGAGCGGAAAACACAACGACCTGGAAAACGTCGGCCACACCCCCAGGCACCACACGTTTTTCGAGATGTTGGGCAACTTCTCCTTCGGAGATTATTTCAAGGCCGACGCCATCGAGTGGGCATGGACCTGGCTCACGGAGTACCTGGGTATTCCAGAACGGCGCCTCTGGGTGACGGTCCACCACACCGACGACGAAGCCCACACCATCTGGACCCGCCAGGTGGGAGTTCCCGGGGAACGTGTCCAACGTCTGGGCGATCGTGACAACTTCTGGTCCATGGGCGACCAGGGGCCCTGTGGCCCTTGCTCCGAAATACACTACGACCACGGCCCCGGCATCTCCGACGATACCAGGGGACCAGCCGGTGGTTCGGAACGCTACGTCGAAATCTGGAACCTGGTGTTCATGCAATATGACCGGGCGCCAGATGGCACATTGACTCCCCTGCCCCGCCCTTCAATCGACACCGGTGCCGGCCTGGAACGTCTGGCGGCGGTACTACAGGGTGTCTTCAGCAACTACCAGACCGACGCATTCAAGCCCCTGATGGAGCGAGCGGCCCAACTGGCTCGCACCAGCGTTGGAAGCTCCCCCCAAACCGATACCGCGCTACGTGTCATCGCCGATCACGCCAGAGCCGCCGCTTTCCTGGTCTCCGACGGCATCATGCCATCCAACGAAGAGCGCGGCTACGTGCTCCGGCGGATCCTGCGCCGGGCGGTTCGCCACGGCGTCGAAACAGGTATCGGTGACACCTTCATGGCCAAGGTGGTCGATGCAGTAATAGACCAGATGGGGTCGGCCTATCCCGAGCTGCTGGAACGACGATCGTTCATCATCGACGTCATAGAGGCCGAGGAACACCGTTTTTCCGAAACCCTCCACAAGGGTCTGTCCATCCTCACCAGGGCCATGGACCAGCTCCCCCGGAAGGGGGGGGGAGTGCTGGATGGCGACCTGGTCTTCAAGCTCCACGACACCTTCGGTTTTCCCGTGGACCTTACCCAGGTCATCGCGGCAGAGCATGGCATCACCCTGGACATGCAAGGCTACCGCGAAGCCATGGAAAAGCAACGGGCTCGGGGCAGGGCCGGCTGGAAGGGCTCGGGGCAGGTATCCATCGAACATCTCCACCGGCAACTTGCAGATGGCCACCCAAGCACCTTCATCGGGTATGATCGGGATTCCACCACCTCCGTGGTGAGCGCGCTGCTCTCCGACGGCGCCCTGGTTGAAGAGCTGCACCAGGGCTCTTCCGGTTGCCTGATCTGCCCGCAGACCCCGTTCTACGCCGAGTCAGGGGGCCAGGTGGGCGACAGGGGCACCATCTCCGGCTCGCTGGGCGGGCAGCTCCTGGTGAACGACACCACCAGCCCAATCCCGGGACTGATCCTCCACAATGTCACCGTCCGTGAAGGATCCATCAAGGTGGGCGAACAGATCACCCTGCAGGTCGACAGTGATTCCCGCCTGGACACGCGCTTGAACCACAGCGCAACCCATCTCCTGCACAGCGCTCTCAAATCCATCCTGGGTGACCATGTTGCCCAGAGGGGATCTCTGGTCAGCCCGGAGCGCCTACGCTTCGATTTCTCCCACCACAGGCAGGTCAGCCAGGAGCAGATCTGGCAGGTGGAAGACCTTGTGAACCGTGTCGTTCGCAACAACCTTCCCATTACGACCAGCACGATGCCCCTGGACGAAGCCCGCTCCATGGGCGCTCAAGCCCTTTTTGGCGAAAAATACGGCGAGATGGTGCGTGTTGTGGGAGTCGAAGGTTTTTCCCTGGAGTTGTGTGGGGGGACACACGCCAACCGTACCGGCGACATCGGGCTGTTCAAGATCACCTCCGAGAGCGCCGTGGCGGCGGGCGTAAGGCGCATCGAAGCCTACTCGGGGCAGGCCGCCGTGTCGTGGGTCCAACAGGGCGAACGAAGGCTCCGGATGGCCTGCCAGATCCTGCATGTCAGTGCAAACGAACTGGAACCACAGTTGCAAAAGCTGCTTTCCGAAAAGCGCCAGCTTGAGAAACGCCTGGCATCCACCCTGGCGGAGTCGGCCAACAAAGCCTCGGATCACCTGCAGAATCTTGCCACCGATATAGAGGGATTCCAGGTATTGGCAGCAGAACTCGACGTGGACATGGGCACCTTGAGGAACCAGGCTGAGCGCCTTCGTGATCGACTGGGTATAAACTCCGTGGTTCTGCTGGCTTCACGGCAAGGCGGCGCTGTTCGCCTGGTGGCCACGGTATCAAGAGAAATCGCCGGCAAGAAGCTCCACGCCGGTAGACTCATCAGCGACGTTGCCCGCATGGTGGGTGGCGGCGGCGGTGGCAGGCCGGACATGGCCCAGGCCGGCGGCAAACAACCCGCGAAGCTTCCCGCGGCGCTGGCGGCTTTCCCAGGCCTGGTCAGACGACACGCCGGTCATGGGCGGGGCAGCCAGCAGCCTTGAAGGCCGCTCTTCCCCAGGTTTTTTCGGCATATTTCCACCGGCAACAGCCATAACTCTGCGGAGAGCAGCTCATGGGGCGCGGCTGGCCGATCCATTTCTTTGCTACTGGCCAAAACTCCACAGCCCCCGGCTGCCCCGCTGTTCAATCGGCGTTGCTTTCCTGCCGTTGGGTTTCCGCCAGGGGTACTCGGCGCACGACCCGCTCTACCAAGCGTCCGGAAGAATCGGTCTTTTCCAGCAGCTTGAAGGCCTGGTGGGCGTTGAAGGTGTCGCCATCGTTGTAGTAGGCCTCTACCAACATGGCGAGCGCCCTGGAGTTGTCTGTTGCCTGGGGATAGGTTCCAACCATGCCCTCCAGGCGCCCTATGGCTGCTCTCCAGGCCTTCCGACGCAAGTAGAACTTGCCGATGAGCAGCTCCTTCCGGGCGAGTCGATCTCTTCCCTTTCGAAGGTAGGCCTTAACTTCATCCAGGTAGTCGCTGTTGGAGTAGCGAACCTCGAAGCTGCTCCAGGTGTTGACGGCCTGACGGGTCCAGGTTTGATCCCTGGCCGCCACAGATGGGGCCTTCTTCCACAGGCAGAGGCCGATCCTGAAGGTCACGTAGTCCAGGTCTTCGTGCCGTGGATGCAGGCGTTGGAAGTCTTCGTATGCCACCCTGGCCTGATCCCATTCGGACTTCTTGAAGTGAAGATCGGCGATGGCGATCTCTGCCTTCAAAGCGTAGGGGTCGTCTCGGTAATAGTTTCTTATCCGGTTGAACTGTTCCAGGGCCTTGGTGTAGTAGCCTCTCTTCAGGTAACGTTGCCCCAGTTCATAGCGTTCCCCGGGTGTGATGTTCTTGACAGCAGCCGCATGAACGTCTGCCTGCAGAGCTGGTAGGACAAGACACAACAGCAAGACGAGTCGGAACATCATTTCAATCACCCTTCCTCAGGATCACCAATATCCCGGCAGCCCCAAACCGGGAACACCCGGCCATCACAGGTTTTCACACCACAACAAATAGTAGCCAGGTTTCCAGGGGGTTCGTGGGGATGACCCTCCGGCCTGGCCCGCGGAGGTCATACTTCAGCATGGCACTTTCATACTACCCGGGGCTGCGGGTTGTTCATCCACGGCCCATCCGCTGCACGATTTCGTGATAGCTACATTGAACTGACATGCCCATCAGCCGGAAGCCCCGACATCCACGAGGAACCATGCCTTCACGAACAGCTATTGTCACATCCGCGGTTGGCGGCTTTTTTCTGGGGGTTCTTTTTTCGGCCGGAACCTGGCCAGGCACCGACTCCACCCCTTCCTCCGCCATGGCAGCTTCACAGCAGCCAACAGGCGACCTGCTGCCCAGCCACGACGCCCCCGTGGACTCCGCGGAACGAAACACCCCTGTCGTCCAGGTTGCGGCAAGGGCGGCTCCTGCCGTGGTGAGCATCACCACTGAGGTTCCCAACCAATCTCCGTTCCGCATGTTCTACAACCTGCCGGACACCACCTCTTCCCAGGGCTCCGGCTGCATCATACGATCCGACGGAGTCGTCCTCACCAACGCCCATGTCGTGGACGGTGCCATGAGGATCACCGCCACGTTGTCGGATGGCACCTCATACGAAGCCACCGTCCTGGGGCTGGACGAGCAACTGGACCTGGCCGTCCTACGCCTGGAAGGGGCCAATGATCTGCCCAGCATCCCGCTGGGAACAAGCTCCGACCTGCTTCTGGGCGAGCCGGTGATCGTCATAGGCAACCCCTTTGGCCTGGGCCATACGGTCACCACGGGCGTAATCAGCAGTGCATCCAGAACCCTCGAAGTCGCTGATCGGGTCTACCAGGACTACATCCAGACCGACGCCGGCATCAATCCGGGGAACTCCGGGGGACCGCTGTTGAATATCCACGGGCAGTTGATCGGTGTCACCAGCGCAATAAGAAAAGACGCCGAAAACATAGGGTTCGCCATTCCCGTGGACCGTGCGGCCAAGGTGGCCAGGGATCTGCTCCGCTATGGTTCCGTGCAGGCCCCCTGGCTGGGAGTCTCGGTGAAAGACATCGGTGGGCCCAGGTATCGAGGCACAGCCATAGCCGAAGGCGCCGTGGCGGTATCATCGGTCCTGGAGCCGGGTTCCCAGGGACCATTCCTTCACAGCGGCGACATCATCCTGAAAGTCAACGGCAAGCCAGTACACAGCCGTGATGATTTGAATCTTCGCATGGCCACCAGCCAACCAGGCGACGAGATCCGCCTGGAAGGTCTTCGGGAAGGCGAACTCTTCAAGGTTGACGTGACCGCGCTGGCCGCGGCTCCGGATATGGGCAGGCAGCTCTTGCAATCCTCCCTGGGGGTGACCGTGACCCCCATCGACGCCCGCACCGCCCGATCCTATGGGCTCCGGACCAAGTCCGGTCTCCTGGTGGCCACGTCAAAACCGACAGGAACCTTCGCCATGGCGGGGTTGCGAGCCGGAGACGTAATCCTGGCGGTCAACGGCACAGCCGTGAAAACCGAAGAAGACCTTCGAACTTCTTTGTTGAAAGCACGAACTTCCCACCGGGATTCGGTGCTCCTTACGGTCCAACGTGGACCCTACCGGGGACACGTCGACGTGGACTTGTAGCTCCCTGAAGACATGAACAACCTGGTTGGGCCCCAGGCGAGATACTCTCCGTGTCGGGGCGCCGATCCCTCCCGCCTGGCTGTGTTTCTCATCGCGGCTGTTTTCCTGACGCGCCTGTTGGTTGCAGGGCCCCACCTGCCTTGATGGGCGGGCGCCTCGACGCGCTCGGTACAGGCGAGTTAAGCCCACAAATGCCCTGACGGAGGCAACATGCCAGAAGAAGAAGACAGCCGCACAAAAACCGAAAAAAGCAACGAATCAAGCCCGCAAAGCATGCCTGTCACCTTTGGTTCCTTCCTGGTGGGCCTGGCATCATCCGCACTGGAGCACCTGGGCGAGATTCCGGATCCTGCCCTGGGCCAGATCAAAAAAGACATGCTCCTGGCCAGGCAGACCATCGATCTCCTGGAAATCCTCAAGGTGAAGACGCAGGGCAACCTGGATCACGACGAAGCTCGGCTCCTGGATTCACTCCTCTACGACCTGCGCCTGAAGTACCTGGCGGCAGACGGCGGCTCATAGTAGCCATCGCCCTGCTTTCCCGTGATTGCTCACATGACAGTTGGCCATTGATCCCTATCGCGTTGACAACAACCACCTTTACCGCTACCCTGTTTCGTTGGAAAACAACCGGCTGAAAACCAGCCAGAGATGGAGGACTCCAGAATGACAAGAAGCTCCCTTTGCCTCGCCGGCGTGACCGCCTCGGCAATGTCGCTGTTCACGATTGGTGTCGGCTGCAGCAGCGAATCCAAAGACACCGCCGCGGGTGATACCGCCGTGGATGCCGCCTGCGACATCGAAATCGACTCCACCTACCCCGAAGATGGCGCCGACGATTTCTACTACCGGGCCAGCATCGAGTTCAACCTGTCGGACCCGGACACCAGCGGTCCCACCATCACCGTTGACGGTGTGTCCGGAACCACTTCCTACTCCGACGACAACGAAACCATCTATTTCACTCCCGATGCTCCGCTGGACCCATCCACCGAGTACACCGCCACCCTCTCCTTCTGCAGGGGCGATTCCAGCATCACCTTCTCCACCAGCAGTCTGGGCGAAGACATCAGCACCGACCTGCTCTGCAAGACCTACGTGGTGGACTTCGACTCCGCCAATTTCATAGAACCCGCCACCCTGGGCAGCATGATCGGTGGGTTGATCCCGGTGGATGTCCTCCTCAGCGTCATGGACGTTACCGACACCACCATCACCATCATGGGCGCCATCTCCGAAGAAGGCAGCGATCCCCCGGTGCAGGACCTTACCACTCCCACCATCTACTTTCCCGAAGCCGACTTCACTGATGCTCCATACTTCCAGGTGGGCCCTTCCACCACCACCATCTCCGTGGATGTCTACTCGGTTCCGCTCTATGACCTGATGATCTCGGGCACCTTCGCTGCCGACGGCAGCAGCTATGGCGGCGGCGTCCTCTCCGCCGAGATCGATGCTCGCGACATCTACATGTTCCTGAGCGACTACGGTGTGGCCGACGCTCAAGGCCTATGTGACATGTCATCCGACATGCTCGGTGTTGACTGCGTGAGTTGCTCTTCCGACGGCGAACAACTCTGCCTCTACCTGCTGGCCGACCAGATCGAAGCCAACCTCAACTCCAATGAATGCCTGGTGGAAGTCACCGAATAGCCTGTCACCCAAAGCAGCGGCACCCGATTCTCGCCATGGCGGGAATCGGTTTTTTCTGTGTACTCCCATCATCCGGCAGCTTCCGTTCATTGCCACCGTCGGCGCGGGCGGGAATCGCGCCGTGCAGGGAGGCTGTAGCGCACCCAGAATCCACAAAGGAACGCCTTGGCCACGATTCGCTCCACCTGCCATGCACGACAGCCTCCAAGGTTCTGCTACCTCGGTCGACCCGGATCAGAAGTCTCGCCGTGCAGACAAACTTTCCAGCACAGCTTCCCACGATGCAATGGGGAGCCCTGCCTCCTGGCAGAACTCCCGGAAGTCTTCGGGCGGAGTGTCCATAAAGGTCATAATCTTCCCACTGACCGGATGCTGGAAGGACAGGTGGCTGGCGTGCAGAAGCTGGTGACGCGGAACATCGGCCAGGCCCGAAGGGTGGCTTGACGCCCTCTTGCCACGCCCCCCATACAGAGGATCACCCACCACCGGCCAACCGGATTCCGAGAGATGTACGCGCACCTGGTGGGTGCGCCCGGTCTCCAGGCGGCAGGCCAGAAGCGAAAAACCCGCCCTCCAACACAGCAGCCTCCAATGTGTGATGGCTGGTTTCCCGCCGTTTCGGCAAGAGGCAAACCTGGTGCGATCCCTCGGATGCCTGGCAAGGTTGCTGCGCACGACGCCCCGTGGACTGTCGGGGCGACCCCTTACCACCGCCAGGTACCGCCTTTCGACGGTGTGGATCATGAATTGGGCCTGCAGTCTTCGAAGCGACGGGTCGTTGAGAGCCACCACCAACAGCCCGCTGGTGCCTTTGTCCAGACGATGGACCAGCCCCGGTCGTTGGCTTCCACCAACACCGTAGAGAGCTGGGATATGGTACAGCAATGCATGTACCAGCGTCCCGGTCCTGTGTCCCGCCGCCGGATGCACCACCAGGCCCGCTGGCTTGTATACCACCAACAGGTCTTCGTCGCGGTGGATGATCTTCAAGGGAATGGGCTCGGGCTCCAGAAGCGATGGCAGCGGCGGAGGCACTTCCAGTACCAGCTCTTCCCCACCCTTGAGTTTCAGAGATGGACGAACGGCCGAACCATCCACCAAGACCATCCCCTGGCGGATCAATCCTTGGATACGAGCCCTGGAAAGCTGGATATCCTGGCAGGCAAGATATCGATCCAGGCGCCCGGCATCCGGCGGAGCCACGAAGAAATGGCGCGTGGTACGTTGCTCAGCCACGGGCCCGGTTCATTCTGGCCAGGTACCCACCCACCAGAGAATCGGCGTCTATTCCAAGAATCCCGGCTATTTCCTTGAGATAACCACGGACGAAAATCGTGGCGGGCAATCGGCTGTATTCGTCTGCTTCGATGGCCTCCAGGAACTTGATGGATATCCGTGTAACCTGGGAGACCTGGTCCAGGCTGATTCCCCGTGCTCGGCGTACGCGGTTGATCAGGTCTCCCGAGTAGCCATGGTTGAACACCATGGTGGCCAGGCTGTTGGAATCCAGGCCAGTGCCGCCCGGCAAGGTCGGCTCTTCGTCCTGGAACCCTCGCCCGGAGGAAGGCGACGGGTCGCCTCCGTGGAGGATGGTATCGACGGCGGCGCTCTTTGTCTGCAACCCCGACTGGACAACCTGCCGCTGGGGAGCCACATGGTCATTGGCAGAGCCGGATTGGAACGTGTGATGCGGGTCCGCCGTGGAGCCCTGCGCATCCCCCGCCCCGGGGTGCATGACACCTTGCTCCGCACCCGCCACGGTCCCGGGGGAAGCAGGACCAGCATGGCGCGCAGTTGCCACCATGTCTGCCGACGTGATCCCCAGATCCAGGTCAGTCAACAGCGCCACAAGTTCCAGCGTGGCCCGGCTGGGGGGATCGATCATGGAGTCTTTGATGTGTATCCACAGGTCTTCGGCCTGATCAGGTATGGAGGTTTCCGACAGGTGCAGAAAAATATCATAAAGAGAACGCCGCAGTGGATCGGAAAGAACCGACCATGCCTCTTCCAGGGCGACTCTCAGGTCTTCAAGCCCGGTGATGTCCTGTCCGTGTTCCCGTGCCACCCGAAGCTTACGAACCAGGTTGGCCAGCGATTGTTGGTAGGAGTGTCGCAGGAGGGTGTCGTCCGCGTCCGGCGGAACGAGCAAGGTGTCGTAGTGGCTGTTCTTCATTTGTTCAACCCCGAATCTGGGCCGCGCCCCCGTGTTCCTCGGAGCTGGCGTCGTGGATAATAATCCAGTACACCCGCATCGGGCCACTGGAGCGACTTCGGGGCCGCCTGATTTCGGGAAAGGATCACAACGAGCTGAACGCTTTGATCACCAACTCCACGGCGAGATCGTCTTCGTCCCTGCCAAGGGTCCTGGGATCCAGATAGAACTCTTCACGCTGAACGCGCCCCAGCAGGGGTGGATTCCCTTTTCGCAAGTGGTATGCCAGTTTCGTGGCAGACAATGCCCCAATGACCACGGCCACGGACTCCAGGGGCCTTTCGGGTAGTGAGCCTGCACCGGCCCTGCCGTCCACTGGTCTGCAGGATGCATCCAGCCCAGCCCTCCGCAGGGCACGGGCCATGGCATCGGCGCGTTGGGCGAGCTGGTCCCCGGTGGTTCGCAACATGCGAAGGGCCGGGATTTCAGAGCCGTGGCCGGTCCAGTATTGACGAAGGGTGGTATCCAGGGCGCACAAAACCAGCTTATCAAGTCTCAGGGCCCTGTACATGGGATGCCCGCGAAGAGCCCGGACCAGGTCTGCTCTTCCCACGGCGATACCGGCTTGCGGCCCCCCAAGGAGCTTGTCTCCGCTGAACGTGACCAGGTCCACGCCGTCGGATAGCACCCGGCTGACCGCGGGCTCTCCCGGAAAACCACCGACCAGCGATCCGCTACCCAGGTCTTCCACCACGAAACAACCGGCAGAGTGGGCTACTTCTACGAGTTGGTTCCTTGCCGGACGTTCGGTGAAACCGACAATTCTGAAGTTGGATGGATGAACACGCAGCACACCTGCTGTTTCCGGTCCAATTGCTGCCTGGTAGTCCTGGAGCCTGGTACGATTGGTGGTACCCACTTCCACCAGCCTGCATCCACCGGCCGCGGCCACGTCGGGGATTCTGAAGGAACCGCCTATCTCCACAAGCTCCCCCCTGCTGATCACCATTTCGGCACCCGAGGCCAGAGCCGTCATGGCCAACAACACCGCAGCGGCGTTGTTGTTCACCACCACTGCGTCCTCGGCGCCGGTCAGTTCCACCAGCAGGCGGCCCACGCTGGACAGTCTGTCCCCGCGCCGACCGGTTTCCATGTCCATTTCCACGTCGCAATAGCCCATGGCGGTGGCATGAAGGGCCTCTGCCACGGTTTCCCCCAGAGGCGCTCGACCAAGGTTGGTGTGCAGCACCACGCCCGTGGCATTGAGGACACGTGAGATGCCTGGACGATGCCATGCACGAACATACGCCGAAACTTCCTTTGCCACCTGGTCCAGCGATGGAGGAGGGGCACCGTCCAACACCTTTCGTCTGTGCTGCTCCAACACCCCCCTGGTGGCATGCAGAGTCAACTCCCGTGGCTGATCTTCCACGAGAACATGGGACAGGACTTTGTTCACCGCCGGCAGGGCGGCAGCAGGAAAACTGGTACTGCGCGGCATCGGTCTTCACCTTGAGGGTCAGCAGATTATTACTGGCAGGCAGCTCTGGTAGCAAGCCGCTGGCCGGGTTTTTCCCAAGCCCCCCACGAGGCCCGGGCCACATCCCAACCTCCAGCGGCGAGTGCCGTACCTTTCCCGTACCAGCCAGCACTGAGGCAGTCATCCATGAACACCTTCATCTATGCCCTCGGAGCCATAACGACGGTGGCACTACCCATGCGTGCCTGGCTGGAAGACCGGCAGAACCCCGTAAGACAGGCGTTCCTGTGGTTGGGTATCAATCTGGCCTTCACATATATCGCCTTCGCAGCCTACCTGGCCTCTGCTCTCTCGGTTCTGAGACTTTCATGCGGCATCGGCGCTGCCTTCCTCCCCCTAACGTTCTACACCTTTTTCACACGCTTCTTTCGGGTCAAATCCGACTTCGACCAGGCGGTACTGTCGGGGCTGCGCTTCCTGGCACCGGTGGTGGCTATTCTCTACGTGCTGGGGGAGACCACGGTATTCTCCTCCACTCCAAGGGCAAGCACGGGTTCCGTGCTCCTGGCATTGTTTGCATTCGGGGGAATCGCTCTCAGCCTGGCCAGACTCACCCAGCTCTACTTCATCAGCGAGCAGCGGGTGGACCGCATCCGCATGCACTACCTGCTTGCCCTCATGGGAGCGGCCCTCATGTTCAGCACCGCGGAATCCCTGGCTCGCGCCTGGGTTTCCCATCCCCCGGCCGGTTCTCTGGATATCCTCACAGGACCGGTGGTGCTGCAGGGAGCCGTCCCTCCAGTAGGTGTGCTCTTCACAGGCCTGCTTTTCTATTTTCTCTACCAGATACTTGTACTGTCCAGGCTGCTGGATCTACACGAAATCGCCAGCCGCCTCATAACACTTGGCATATGCGGAGCGGTGCTCGTCACCATGGAAGTGGCTGTCGTAGTCTGGAACGACACCCTCTCCCACAGCACCGCCCACGGTACATTCCTGATATTCCTGGCGGGCTTGTTGTTCCTTGTGATCTACGACCCCCTGCGAAGGCAGGTGGAGCATCGCACGCACCAGTGGTTCAACCGCAGGGGTCGTATCCTGGATCTGACCCTGGGCGAAATCGAATCGAATCTATCCAGCTCCGTGGACATGGATACCCTGGTGGAGGGCCTGCTTTCACCCCTGGCCGCCAGCGGCAGGGCTCCCTACTCGGCTCTATACCTCTGGGACGACATCGAGCAGCGCTACCAGATCATGGGTTTCAGGGGCAAGGTTTCTGGTTCACCCATGCCCACCGTTCCTTCGGAACTCCTGGAACCCTTTCGCGACAAGGTCCTGCCCACACTGGTCTACCAGGATCTCTCCAGGCGTTCCGAGCGCGAAGGAGACAGCACCACCACCCACAGCATCCGGCTCCTGATCCAGCTACACGCCGACCTCCTCATCCCCATACACGCTGGCACGGCGCTGCTTGGCTGGATCTGCCTGGAGGACGAACCCTGGTCCGATGGCTTTTCCCAGGAGGAGATCAACAAGCTGGTGAAGATCGTAGAACGGGTTGCGGTCATCCTGGACAACATCCAGGGTCTTCAACACATCCAGGAACAACGGCGGCTGGCTGCGCTGGGCACAATGTCCGCTGGCCTGGCGCAGGAAATTCGAAGCCCGTTGGCCGGAATCAAGGAGGCTGCCCAGGAGCTGTTGGCCAGCACGCCCCAGGAGCCATCGTCAGGAACTTGCGGAGCCGACGGCTCCTCCCCAGGGTTGGAACCGGCCGTCACGAAACGGAACTCACAGCCACCTGCAACTCGCCCGCACCTGCACGGTAATGATTCCCGACAAACAAGGAATCACCTGGAACTGATAGTGGACGAGACAGAGCGTCTGGACAACATAGTCAACCAGTTTCTGACCTACGCCAAACCCTACAGACCCCGCCTTGTCACGTGCAGGATTCCACTCATCATCCGACGTGCCCGTATGCACCTGGCGCACCATGGTCTTCCTCCGGCCGTGCGCCTGCGAGAAGACATCAGGAGTGAACTTCCCGATCTTCGAGCTGATGAGGACGGCCTGGAACAGGTGCTTGTCAACCTTCTTGACAACGCCGTGGAAGAGTTGGCTCCCACGGGTGGAACAATCACGGTGGCAGCACGCCAGGACTGGTGGAACATCCGAAACCAACGCATACCCGTAGTGATCATCCAAGTCCACGACACCGGGCGTGGAATCCCCCGGGAAGACCAGGACAAGCTGTTCATCCCCTTCTTCAGCACCAGGAATCGCGGAACGGGTCTGGGCCTTCCCGTGTGCCGACGAATCGTCGAAGCTCACAAGGGGGAAATCAACGTCCACTCTGAAGCTGGCAAGGGCACACGTTTCATCGTAACGCTGCCCCTGTCCGTGTGAACTCCTCTCGTACTCTCGCGACGACCGCCCCTCGTGAGCCACCTGGACGCTCCCTGGGCCATTCACATGGAGGGGAGGTCTTCTATTCCGGAACGGAGTGATGCCTGATCTTGGTGGCATCTTCCTGGGAGTCATCCTGGTCGAAGGTTTCGTCCTCGGTGTCGGGGGCGGCCTGCTGGAGTTCGTCCTGGGGTAGAGCTTGTTCCTGGTCGGGACCGGACGCCGGCTCCTGCGTGGTGCTGGCGTCGGCCGGAAGCGCCAGTTCCTGGTCGGGACTGGACGCCGGCTCCTGCGTGGTGCTGGCGTCGGCTGGAAGCGCAAGCAACTCGGGCTGGACCTGGAGCCCGTCATCCACGGCCACGATGACAGTGGCGGGCGCTCCGGCAGGAACCCAGTCTCCGCGAACCCAGTTGCGACCATCCCAATAGCCAGGTCGCCACACCATGCCCACAGGACCCGAACCCGCTGGCTTCCAGTAGCCAGGCTGCCATTCGCCGTTTTCATCCAGATAGCCTTCCACCCAGACATAGCCATCCCTTGCCGGCGGCCTCCAGAAACCTTCTACCCAGACATCCGCTCGCCAGAAACCGGGTACATAGATCCAACCCGCTCGCGGTGTAGCGCCACGATAGACCCACTGCCCCGGAATCCACCTGCCAGCAGGCCCCCAGTGACCGGCTTCCCATGCCCAGCCAGGACCGGGTGAGACGCCACGAGCCCTGGCCCGTACGCGCTTCCTGAAGGGAACCCCTATGCGAATGGTCACGCCGGCCTCGGAAGTCTGGGGAACAACCAAGGGTGAGGCCACCAGGAGGGAAAGAACCAGGACTCCTGGAATGCTTGCCTTGTGCATCGCAACCTCCTTGTCTTGCTACCTGTTGGTCCTGTGGCCCGAATGGATCTCGTTGGACGAAGCTGGACGGGGAACATTCATTCAAGAGGCGAAAAAAAATGCCGCCAGCTATTGGCAGTGCATCACCGCACAGACCCTGGTGGTTGTGCCAACTTCCACCTGAAACTCTGTATAGGCACTGCAGGTGGCATCACCAACCTGTGTTCCAGCGGTAAATGCCCAGAGCCCAGGAGCGCCAGTACCCTGGAAGATGCCCACATTGTCGGTGCGGCCATATTGCTGGGTTGTGCCACCCACGTCCAGGTTTTCCACAACGTACTCCACGTAGGCCACGTAGTCGGGGTCGAAGATGTCTTCCGAAAAATCCGTTATCAAGTTGCCGTCGAAGCTGCCGCTGGTCTCTCCCCCGCCGCTTCCTTCGAAGCGCCAGGTTTCGCCATCTTCCAGCGAGTAGCAGAACGGAGGAAGCGACTGCCCGGTATCGGTGTTTTCTTCGTGGCAACCGGGCACAAGCAACATGAAGAGCGAAGAGACACAGGAGATGATCTTCATTTTGAAACACTGATCCGGGAGTCGGGGCAGGGTTTGAGAAAACGGCGTCGGCGACGAGGCATGGCTGCCAGGCCGAGGCGAGCACTCGTAACGGCAATCGTAACAAGAACTACCATGTTAGCTTGTTTCCCATGACCGAGGTAGAGACCATAGCCGGTCGGATTCGCCGCTGGGAGACTATCGGCCCCCAGGGGCCCTTCACCATGGAAATCTACCCCACCCTGCGCTGCAACCTGGACTGTGCCTTCTGTGACAGTCCCGATCGTTTCAGGACCAATCCCCGGGAACTGGCCGCATCCAGGCAGCTCGCGCTCCTTGAGGAAGCCAGCCACATCGGAGTACGGCGTGTGTTCGTACTGGGCGGAGGTGAACCATTGGCGGCCAGGGAACTGGCCACCGCCATGCTCTTGAAGATCAAGGAACTGGGAATGGAGGGCGTGTTGGGCACCAACGGCACTCTTCTGGGCCATGTGCTCCAGGAACGACTCCTGGAGGTTGGCTGGGACGAAATCCACTTCTCCCTGGATTCCCCGGAGCCCGCTGTCCATGACCTTCTCCGTGGCAGCCCGGGATCCTTCCGCCGTACCGTCGCCGCAATTTGCCGCATTACTGCCCGCAAGTTGGCTTTACACCTGGAGAAACCCCGACTGACGATGCACTTCGTCATCACCAGCCTCAACTTTATGAGCCTGGAACAGATGATAAGGCTGGCAGCGGCGCTGGGAGTACGGCGGGTCGATTTCGATGCCCTCATCCCCTACCAACCGGCCCATTACTCGCTTCAGCTCACTCCACGCCAGCAGGTCAGACTCCCGGAAATAGCCGCCCGTGCATTACGACTCGCCCGCAGGTTCGGAGTAGCCTCCACGTTGGAAAACTACACGACATCCGAAAACATCCGGCGTGGCGAACGCATGCCCACGCTCTTGCAGGCTCCTGTTCCCAGGGCAGGATCGGGCACTCCGTGGCTGTCTGCTCTGCGGAACGCGCCCTGTCTCAGACCCTGGCACTACCTGGTTGTGCAACCCGATGGTAGCACGAGCCCATGCTGTGTGCTGGCTGGCTCGGGCGGCTCGCTGGCCCATCAGAGCCTGCGTTCGCTCTGGGAGGGTGATCCCTTCATGGAGCAGCTTCGTCGTGCCATGAAGGCAGGCAAGCCCATGGCGCGCTGCAAGGAATGCTCTCCCAACATCCTCGTCCACGAACACGAGATCCGCGGGCACCTCTGAAAACCCAAAAAAAACAGAAAAAGAAGCAGGAAACACGATATCCATGCCAGGCCCACCAGGCACCAGTCCACTCCACGTGAACATAGAGCTTACGGACCACTGCAATCTTCGCTGCCGCATGTGCAGCCAGGCCATGCGCTCCCAGGCACATGGCTCACCTTCTGGCTTCATGGACTGGCCCACCTGGCGCGCTGCCCTCAAGGGGCTTGAAGACATGCCCGGCTCCGTTCACCTCTCTCCCCACTGGCTTGGCGAACCCACCAGCCACCCGGAGTTCGCCCGGATGGTGGAGTACGCTTTCGCCGTCAACACCGGCAATCACCTGTTCAGGCACTTCAAGCTACATACGAACGGCCTTCTCCTGGACAAGGAATGCGCCACCCTCCTGATCCGCCTCAACCGGCAGCGATGCCTGGCACCGGACACCTTCAACACCGTTCACTTCAGCCTGGACGCCTGGGCTCGGCGTACCTACCTTAACGTGAAGGGAGTGGATGCATGCCAACGTGTGGAAGACAACGTCCTGCGTTTCCTGGAGACCCGCCACGAGTTGGGTGCGCACTACCCCTCCGTTCACCTGGCCTTCGTAGTCCAACAGGGCAATTTCGGGGATCTTCGTCCATTCGTGGACGGCTGGGGCGCGGTCCTGAAAAAGCTTGGCCAGGACTGGCTTCTCACCTGCGACTGGCCCCCCCCGGATCGCGACGCCATCTACATACGCCGCCTCAACAGCGGGCAGCAGGAGCAGGCCGATGCCATGCACCGCCGCGCCTGTTGCGAGCTGGGAATCGCTGGCACCAACCCTGGACCAGTCCCCAGGGCACCGGAGTCCTTTTGATTGTACGACGAGCCGTCGTGTTCCTGGCGTTGACCGGGTGCGCTCCCTGGGGCTGGATCCACAGCCCGGAGGGCTCCACCAGGCTGCGTGCGGCACTGCATGCCTGGAGCAGCGATGCAGGAAGGCCCGTCCTGGCCATCCTGCTGGCCAACTCCCAGATGGAGTGTACCGACCCCGATTATGGCGACCCCCAGGAGCAGGAACAAGCCCTGCTGGAACAGACCTACGCCATGACCCGCGAAGGGGCCCGAATAGTGGGTCTCGAACTCTTCAACCTGGATACCACTTCATGGATTGGCTCCTTCCCCCTCCAGGCCGAAATCGACACCGACCAACCCGACGAAGACACTCCACGCCTGGCCAGGGCACTCTACCTTGCGGTCTACGAGTCCGAAGCCATGGAATCCCACGGCCTGTACCGCTACTACAGCAGCTCCGACATGGATCTCATCTACTGGGTCGACGAACCCGGCACAGTGGACCTTGAGCAGATCGCTTCTGGAATTCGCGGCTCCTTCTCGTTGCAGGCCCTGGATGTCTCCGGAACTTTCAAAACCCAGAGTTGCGCCGCCGACACGGATATCTTCCAGCAGATGGGGCTCCTGCCCGGCGACGACGGTTCGGGAGGAACCTGAAATGCCGAAACAAAGAAGACCTCCCTGCGCGGGTCTCTGGAACACTCCCATGATCCACACCGACGGCACGGTCACCACCTGCTGCCTGGACGAACACATGGAAAACCGCCTTGGGAACATCAAGCAGCAAAACCTTCGCGAAATCTGGTACGGAGCCAGGCTCCACTCATGGAGACTGGCGCAGATCCAGGGGCGTTTCGAACGTTCGGGCCCTTTCTGTACCCGGTGTGATTGGCAGAGTGCGGGCGCCTATCCACCGGAAAAGGCCAAGGCCTACCTGGAATGGTATCAACGGTCATGGCTGACCAGGGAGGGCATCGGGACGGCCTCGGCAGTTGAGTTTTTATCAGGAGGCGAGCCATGAAGATGCACGGCCCACCGACCCGCCACGGAAAGGACTTCTCCGCCGTCGAAATCAAGGGCCTGGGAAAGACCTACTACTCGGGATTCTGGAAAACCCCCCACGTGGGACTGCGATCACTGGATCTCAACGTGCAGAAAGGCGAGATCTTTGGTTTCATCGGTCCCAACGGGGCCGGCAAGACAACTACGATCAAGTGCATGTTGGCCCTGCACCGGCCCACCGCTGGCCAGGTGTTTCTGCTGGGCAAGAACGCCAGGGATCCGGACTCCCGCCGCAAGGTCGGCTTTCTCCCTGAACGGCCCTTCTTCTACCAACACCTGACGGCTTCCGAGTTCCTGGATTTCTACGCTCGCCTGTTCGCCATTCCCAGGAACCAGCGAGTTCGCCTTTGCGGAGAGCTGCTGGAAAAGGTGGATCTTGCCCATGTCGCCGATGTTCCGCTGGGTAGGTTCTCCAAGGGGATGCTTCAACGCGCCGGCGTGGCCCAGGCCCTCATCAACGAACCCGAACTGGTCATCCTGGACGAGCCCATGAGCGGATTGGACCCCCTGGGCAGAATGCTGGTTCGCGACATCATACTGGAGCAGCGGGAGTTGGGCCGCACCGTCTTCTTCTCCAGCCACATCCTTTCCGACGTCCAGAGCATTTGCGACCGGGTTGGACTTATCGTGGCGGGTGAGCTGAAGGCCATGGGCAGAATCGACACCCTCATCGACCGCCAGATCAAACACGTGGATTGCACCATCGATGTTCCATCCGGGTTCGCCTTCAAAGGCGAAGTGGTAGCACGCCAGGGCCACGAACACCTGCTCCGTGTCCCTCCCGAAAAAGTAGAAGAACTCCTCACGAAGGTGATGTCGTCGGGGGGTCGCGTGATCCAGGTTCAACCCGCACGGATGACCCTGGAACAGGTGCTCGTGGAAGAGCTGGGGAAAACCGGCAAGGGAGCAACGAGGGGCAGCACGGGTTCCGATGCTGCACACCGGGAACAGACCCGTACCTGATCCCCACCACCCGAAGTACAGCTCCACGGCAAAGGCATTATAAGCAACCAACAAGGGAGAGGCTCCGAGATGAACAGGATCTGGGCAATCGCCATGAACACCTACCGCGAAGCCATCCGCGACCGGGTGCTCTTTTCGCTCCTGTTTTTTGGTGCGGTCGTGCTGGTGGCAAGCCTGGTTGTGCGCGAAATCACCATTGGCGACCAGGAAAAAGTCGTGCGAGGAGTGGCCCAGGGGGCTATCAGCCTTTTCAGCTCCATAATCGCCATGTTTCTGGGTATCGGCCTGGTGCGCAAGGAGCTGGAACGCAAGACCATCTTCACCATTGCCAGCAAGCCCATATCCCGCTGGATGTTCCTGCTGGGCAAGTACCTGGGACTGCTGTTCACACTTGCCGTGAACATACTTCTCATGCTGGCGCTCTACGTCCTGCTGATGCTGCTGGACCAGGGACTGCCACACAGCGATCTGCTGGCGTTCACGGTGCTGCTTTTTGTCGAACTCATGCTCCTCACCGCCTGGGCCACCCTGTTTTCCACCTACTCGGGGCCCACCACCGCCACAGCATTCACGCTGTCCGTCTTTGTCATAGGGCACCTGGCCGACGACATCTGGCTCTTCGGCCAACAGGCAGACCACGAGTGGATTCGCAAGCTGTCCGAAATCCTCTACTGGCTCCTCCCCAACTTCGAAATCTTCAACGTACAGCCACAGACTGTCCACGAGTTGCCCATCGCACTGGGCTACGTTCTCAGCGCCACCGGCTATGGCCTGGGTTACACGGCGGCAGTTCTCGCCCTGGCGGTGTTCATCTTCCAGAAAAGGGACTTCGCCTGATCCGCGGCTTCTGCATGGTTCCGTTGCCATGCTTGCCACTCATGCCACCAACGGCCGCTGGATTCTCCCCCGTTTCCATTCCACCAGTCACCAGCCCCAAGCGAGACCACAGCAGTGAGTCGGCACCTCAAGCCCTCCACCATCTCCATGGTGGATCTCAAGGCCAGGCATCGTAGCCTGGGATCTCGTGGCGAGGAAGCCCTGCTGGAGGTCCTCCGCTCCGGTCAATGGGTGGGAGGGGCCGTGCTCCAACAGGCGGAGTCCGCCCTGGCCGCCCACTTCGGTCGGCGCCACGGTGTTGGCGTCAACAGCGGGACCGACGCCCTGGTGCTGGCTCTGTTGGCCATCGGTGTCGGTCCCGGCCACGAAGTGATCGTACCCGCCTTGAGCTTCTTCGCAACGGCTGGTGCGGTGGCCCTGGTGGGCGCGAGGCCCGTGGTGGCGGACGTGCTGCCGTCCATCCCTCTCATGGACCCCGACTCGGCGCGTGAACGCCTCAGCCCGCGAACCAGGGCGGTGATTCCCGTTCACCTCTTCGGCATGGCATGCCCCTGTCCGGACCTGGATCTGCCAATCATAGAAGACGCGGCGCAGGCCGCCGGGTACAGTCCTCCCATCGCCATGGGCCAGGTCACGGCCACCAGTTTCTACCCCACCAAGACCCTTGGCGCCCCCGGCGATGCGGGCCTGGCAGCCACCGACGATCCTGGTCTGGCACGCCGGATACGCAGACTTGCCAACCACGGGATCTCTCCGGGCAAGCCTCACTACCACGAACTTGTGGCTGGGAGCATGGGTCGCAACAGCCGCATGGATCCCTTGCACGCAGCCTTGCTCATGGTACAACTGGAGGGGTTGCCAGCCCGGGTACGTCGCCGGCGCCAGATTGCCGCCACCTACGACCAGGCCCTTCCACCGAGCATCTCTCCCGTGCCAAGAACAGCCGGCGACCCCATCCACCACTACCTGTTGCGCTGTTCCCGACGCAAGTCCCTGCTGGAACACCTGTCTTCACTGGGCGTGGGGACGGCCGTCTACTATCCACGCCCTCTTTCCACACAACCGGCACTGCAACCCCAGCCCCCCACTCCCGTAGCACAGGCATGGTGCCAGGAAATACTGTCCATTCCGTGCCGGGCCACGTTGGATGATCGGCAGGTGGAACGAATCTGCCAGGCGTTGAGGAGCTTTCGATATTGACTTTCTGGGTACTCCTTCAGTTGATGATCCTGGTGTTGGGGCTCTGCCTGGGCAGCTTTCTGAATGTCTGCATCGCCCGAATGCCGGAAGACCGCTCCATCGTTTCTCCACCCAGCCACTGTCCACGTTGTGCGGCCAAGATTCGCTGGTACGACAACATTCCCATTGTGAGCTGGCTGCTTCTACGGGCACGTTGCCGCAAGTGCGGCCATTCCATATCCGCCACCTATCCCCTGGTGGAATTCTGCACGGGCCTGTTGCTCCTGCTGCTCTGGAGGCGGTTGCTGCCGGGTCCCACGTACATGGACCTCCCACACCTGGCGCTATTCTCCTACTACCTGGTCTTCGTCTGCATGTTGGTGGCCCTCACATTCATCGACCTGAACCACCACATCATCCCCGACGAGTTCAGCATCTACGCGGTGCCCTTTGGCGTGCTGGGGGCCGTGGGCCTGGCCCGCCTGGACCCGCCACTCGGCCCTGGGTGGCAGCAGTCATTGCTGGGAGCAACGCTGGGGGCCGGGATCTTGTTGCTCATCGCTGGATTGTACTGGCTACTGCGCCGCGAAGAGGGCATAGGCATGGGCGATGTCAAGCTGCTGGCCATGATAGGCAGCTTCCTGGGCACCTTTCCCGCCTTGTTCATGGTGCTGATGCTTGGGAGCATCATCGGCAGCGTGGTGGGAATAGCAAACATGCTCCTGGCCCGTGGCAACATGCGCAGCGCACTGCCCTTCGGTCCCTTCCTGGCGCTGGGAGCCTTGATGAACCTGTATTTCGGCGATTACCTGGCAGAAAGACTCATATTGGGTCTATTGCCACCAGCTTGAACACCATCCCCCTCCGTGGGCACACATGCGGTGCATCCCCCTGGGATGGACACCACAAGACCACAAGGAGCTATCGTGGCCCAGGCCAACAAACTTGAGGTGGAACAAGACGGAGCCATTGGCGTGCTGCGTCTCAACCGTCCCGAAAGGGCCAACGCCTACGACGACGCCCTGCTGGATGCCATGGACCAGGCTCTCACCGAGTTGCTGTCCCATGTCACCTGCCGCGTGCTGCTGATAGAAGCCTCTGGAGATCGGGCCTTCTGCGGCGGAGCGGACCTGGCCGCCATGAAACGGGCGGTCCCCGAGGACGCCCTGGATCTCCGCTCACAGGCTGTGTTCGACCGAATCGCCAGGGCGCCCATCGTCTCCGTTGCCGCCATACACGGGCCAGCCGTGGCCGGCGGTTTCGAACTGGCGATGGCCTGTGATCTTCGCGTGGCCGGTCCCGCGGCCACCTTCAGCCTGCCCGAAACCGCCCTGGGACTCATCCCCTCTGCCGGGGGGACCACCAGGCTATCCCGTCTGCTTGGCCCGTCACGAGCGAAATCCGTTATCCTGGGCGGTCGCACGTTGGATGCACAGACCGCGTTGCAATGGGGGCTGGTGGACCGCGTGGTCCCACACCCCCGGCAACAGGCCCGGAAGTGGGCAGCCCAGGTGGCAAGCAGGGATCCAATGGCTCTTCGCCTGGCCAAGGCCATCATAGACCGGCAGGAAACCTCCTCCGGTCTGGCATGGGAGAGGCTCTCCGAAGCCTTGCTGTACTCCCGCCGACAGGGTGAACAGTAGCCACGGCCATCAGCACCCGCTCATGTTCGGTCCAGCAATTTCCGGTTGTTGACCAGCGAGGTTTCCGCCGGCGACTCACAACGGGTTCAGGTCGCCTCTGCCTGGATCTCCAGGTCTATCTGGCACGGGAGGTTTTCAAATTTCTTTTCGGCGATGGCCTGGCAATCCTCACCCTCGCAGGTGATCTCGTAGGTCTGGCGTGCCTCCATCTGTGTTTCGGAAGAAAAGGACCCGGTGACGTCCCCATGTGCCGTAAACAGGGCGTCCATTTCGAACTCTGAATAGTCCAGGAGGAAGAACGTGACGTCCAGGCACTCGAAATCGTGGTCGACGAGAGTGCAGACCATGGGTTCCGCCTCGCTGTCGCCGGGTTGGACCGAAAAAGTACCATCCCCGTTGCTCGTGAGTTGAAACGGAGTCTGGTCCAGGGGCTCGTCATCAGCTACCTGGAAGCACGTGTTCACCAGGAAGCTCTGTGCCGTCAGGACCCAGGGACCCTCTTGAGGTGAGAAGGAACTCTCGGCGCCGCTGTCCTGCGTGCCTCCGCTGTCGTTCTTGTCGTCCTGTCCACAGGCCGCCAGCGCCACCACCAGAAAAGCGGCAGCAAGAGTGTATCTCGTTCGAATGGCCATCTCTCCTCCACTGGTTGATGGTATGCCTCAGAATACTATGATCCCGCGGATACCGTCTACCCGTTATCAGCAGGCCGTGGCCAGGGAGTCCTGGCCAGATCGGGCCGAGGAAGGATCCATTTCCACGTGACCGTTGCTGGGAAGCGTGCTGAAGGCCGAGATGTCTTCTGCGCCAGTGACACGCGCCGGTTCTTTGGCGAGAGCAGGGGCAGGCCGCTCATACTCAAAGGTGAACCTGTCGAGACCCACCTGTATCAGGTCACCGGACCGGAGAACCGCTCTTTTTATGCTTTTCCCGTTTATCATCACCCGCCCAAACCATGACAGCTTCTCCAGGACGTATCGCTTTCCATCCCATGTGAGCCGGGCCACCGACGCACGTGTGAACGCGATATCCACCGGTACCTCTCCTCTTGGTCCGATGCAGAGCCCGGTTGTGCCCGGTCGCCAGCTTTCCCCGCTTCTTCCCTTCCGTACCAGCAGTGCCGATTTGACGGCGGCTTCGGCCTTCACAACGGCCTGAAGCATTTCCCTCGACATCATGAACGTGGATGAGGGATCTCGAGTGTTCAGTGGCGAGTGGGGCGGAAGGTTCAACAACCTGGCCAACTCCAGGCTCCCACACTCATACTCGTTGTGGTATTTCAGCCGAAAAGGACCGATACGAACAACGTCACCATGCTTTAGCACATGGCGGGTGACGTTCCGGCCATTCACCAGGGTGCCGTTGGTACTGTCCAGGTCAGTTATGGCACAACGGCTCCCGCTGCAACGGAACATGGCGTGTCGGCGGCTGACCGCGATGTTTGGAAGCATCAGGTCAACTCCCTTGTCCCGCCCCACCAACACTCTTTCCTTTTCCAGCAAAAATGAGCCTTCTTGCCTGCGCGAGTTCCGGATCTCAAGGATGGCCATGATACTCTCCGGGGCAGGGGGTTCCTCAAAGCAGAAAAAATTCTGGGCACCGGCACGGGCGAAGATTTGCAAGGATGCTGTCCGGCGGCGTGGAGCAGGGTCAAGAACCTCCCACGAGTACTTCATGGATATCGGCAACAAGTTTACAGACTTCAGTGCTTTTCCCAGCGCTGCTCAACCAAGCAGGCAGGCAGGAAGCCTGGTTCGTGAGGTTCTACTGGGTCCGTTTCCCATAAATGGCGGTAAAGGCTCAATACCCGCAGCACGTTCCAGTCTGCGTTCCTGGGCACAACCTTGCACATCGAGGTCAAGCCAGCCCCGCCGGAGTCACCCGGTCCCAGGCTCGTTGCCCCGGACGTGGCTGCATGCCAGCGGAGGCGAAAGACATGGAGGCAGAACCTCGACCGCTATCGCTTGCCCGCAGGGAGCAAGGTCCGCACTGATGTCGCGGCGTCGCGGCGTCGTGGTGCCGCGACGCCGCGGCGGGTGCCACACTCCAAGCGATGCTGGGTGCCGCAGTTCCGAGGAAAACGCTGCTTGGAGCAACGGGTTGATGGAACCGGAACTGGTAGGAGGTGACAGGGAAATGGGCAGCGCCCGTATTCCCTCACATTGTCCAGTTGGCCCTCTCTGAATGGAAACCAGAGAGGAAGGCAGCAGAGTACAGAAACCCTGAAAAAAACTAAAGGTTTTTGGAGAATACACCATTACAGTAATGGTTTACTTGGTTAGGCATTCATTCTTCGAAATACGAGTTCTCCCTCCAAGGCCGCCAAACCGGCTAGCATTTTCAAAAAACCGACCTTCTCAAATTCTCCTTTTTCAGGCATTTTCCGTAGCATTTCGAGGAACGGGTTTTCGCCTCTGGCTGCGGTTGGCAGGTTTTTCGACCATGGCCAGAACTTCCTGGAGCAGGAGATAGAGAATCTCTGGAGGCAACGTTGCGCCCTTTCCGGCTCTCAACAACACAGGCAGATGGCAACGACATGTCCCTGGATCTTGATGGTGGGAACTGGGTACCATTGGGTAGAATCGAGCGCCCCAAGACCCCATTTGAACTGCTGGGTCTCAAGGAAAACCGTGAACTGACCACGTTCGAGTACCTGTTGATCCAGAAAGCCATCAACGGTGAATTGGCTGCCCACCTTCGCCAGCGAATGGAAAAAGCAGAGGATAACCTTGGCCCAATCGAACCCCCCGGAAGACGGAGTATGGAAAAATGAACTCGCTCCCAACGCTCCTGCTGACTGGCGAATAGGGAAATCCTACAAACTCTCTTTCTTTTCGACCCAGCCAGGAAAGACGAGGGCGGTTTCCAGATGCCTCAATGCAGTTCTTGAACAACAGGTTGGTTGCGATTCGGCTTCACTGGGAATTCTCGTAAACCTGGGCCATCCGGATCTCTTGGTCAGCTATCCCATCTCCAGTCTGGACAACAACCTTGCCAAAGCAGGAACTATCAAGGGAATAACAGGGTCGAACCAGGTCATCATGTTCGACTGGGAGCCGACATCCAACCTCCGGCCTCACTACTTGGTGCCATACAGAGCACGTCTCGCTGCGGGATCCTGTCGGCTTGTTTCCCTTGTGAAGCTCTCCATGATGGAAATCCACAAGAATGGCCTGCTCGCGGAATGGGAATTCCTGAACCGAGTCAAAGACCTGGAACCAGACGGCAACATCAAGATCAGTCTACTTGGGACGGTTTCCTGGCCAGAATGCCTGCTTGTGATCGATGGCAGCGATCTGGGGGAGCTGTTTCACCATCTCTATCGCATCAATCGCGAGTGCGCGGTCAACCCACCCTCCTTTCACAAGTCACTGACCTTCACCTGTCTGCCAATAGATGTTCTTTCAGATGACCGTGCTGTTTTTGACAGCACTATTCCAAGCTCGTTCAGGGAAAGACGAGTCTGGTGGCTGCAAGAGGGATCCGACAGCGCTCATGAGGGCATGCTGATCTCTCACTTGCAGGTCTGCTCAACTACAGTCGCGGCACCTGAATTGGCACGACGCCTACAACAACGATTTCATTCCATTCAGTACACTCTGGGAACCACGGACCTTATATGCCGACCCCGAAAGGACGAGTATTGGGCGGATTTCCTTTGGAACGTACTCGAGTTGCGCAGGACAGAGCCTTCAATCGTCACGACCAGGTTGATTGTCGGCATGAATCTACCCATGGAAAAAAAAATGGAGGAGGGTTCGCCAGGGCTTGCATTCAGCAGGCACGTGGAACTTCCAGCACCCATCGAAATCAACGAAGAACACGTCAAAATGCTTGCCGAACTCGGGCCAGGTGTCCGTGAGAGTGTTGCCAGGGCAATCTACACTTTCAATGCCACGTTACAAGATCCAGTAGTATCATCCACGCTTTGGGACATGCTGCCCTTCGTACAAAAAATGGTCGAATACATTTCCATGGTTCCGGAGAAGCCACTTCCGACCAACCAGAAGACTCGCTGGCTCGAGCGGCATTCATTCCAGTTGAAGCTGGGTTTTGAGCAACGAATCGCGGGCATACCCAGTGCTCTGGAGCATCTCCCCTCTCGTGTCGCGACGCTTCACGGGCCGCAGAACCGGATACTGGTCGGACTTGGAGCGTTGGTACGTCATATCGTAGAAAAAAAACTGGCCCGAAAATGGCACGGGTTCATTACGGTTCGAGCCACCATGGGCAAATTCGGCAGCGATGTGCAGGTAGTCGAGGTACCAGCCCAGCAGACCCTTGCGCCTGACTTGCGAGGCATGCTACCGGTTCTCCATGAAGCCGTACATTGTGCTGAATCGGGAGATAATAACCAAGGGATTGAGTTGTTCAGGTATGACACGGCAGCGTTTCAATCATTGGTGACTGCTCTCAAGCTCGATGAAAGAGATCTTCCCCAGTTCCGGCGACTGGTATCCGACATCGGAGCTGACATATTTGTTGTAGAACACTGCATAGCAGGTTGCTACAATCTATATTTCGAGTCAATAATCGACGAATTGGCATCCGCCATTGAATGTGGATTATGGGTACTGGTGGAGCAACTTCTGGTCCGAACGGGCTGTGTCTACCTAAGCTGGGTCATGCTCCATGAAACCCAGAAGTTGGCAGGTTTTCTTCCTTCAGAGAGTATTCCGATAGTCCCAAGGCTTGCATTGGAGAGGGTCACCCGTGACTACTGGAATTGGCTACGGCAAAAAAAAATAGACCTGTCCGCCTTGCCCGAAGGCAGACCAGAAGCCCAGAAAGTAATGGAAAGAGTTGATTTGGCACTTCAAAGGTTGATCATTCTCCTTCCATGGATTCATGTCTGCCTGGATCTCGACCGGGGCTGCCCGGAAGCGAACACGCGCTATTCCTCGACGGAACATCAACGGGAACAGGCAGTCAATAACCGAGAAGGCATTCTCCCCGCTGATCCCTCCGCCGTTGACCCCATTGAACTCCTGCTTCGCAAGTCGTCCCGAAAAGTCAGCAACAACCTGCAGCACACGCTGTCAACCTACCTGGTTCTGTGGCACCAGGGGATTGTCGAAACTCACTATCACCTGGAGAGCAACCATGTGCCCCAGTAGGCCCGAGAGCCGTGAGGTCCATGCTGCTATTCTTTTCGCCGACCTGGTCCAATCCTCCGACATCTCCGTCTTTCGAGGCCTGGATTATTACTACAGGATCATCAGGAACTATCACCAGACATGCCATGACATCCTGAATGAAATGGGCCTCCTGAACAAACAAGAGCCAGACGCAAACTGCGGTTGGTGGGGTATTCCAAGAATTTCAGGAGATGAACTCTTTCTCTCATTGATGTACTTCCCCGAAGAAGACCATACTCCATACCTGATTGGCGACCTGGTGGACACCTTGGTCAGAGTTGCGGTACGCCTGAAACGAGCCTGGCTGCTCAGTAACGACAACAGCAAACGAATCTCATCGAAACAGCGCCCCTATGACGTGGCTGTCGGTATTCACACTGGATTCATGAGATACGGTCCACACGTCATGGGTGGCTCCAACGCAGAAGGCTCTTGTATCAACTTTGCCAAGAGAGTGGAATCCGAAGCACGCAAGGGCCAGTCCAGCTTCATCTTTCTCAGCGAAGCGGCGTACCAAGATGCGCAACTATGCAGATTTCACGAGCAAGATCAGCTATCGACCAGATCTGCTCCGGTGTCTGACAGGCCCAACTACGTGTATGCCGAAACCATTCAGAAAGATCTCAGGGGAATAACCGGGCGTGCCAGGCTCCACGAAATCTCTTGTTTTTTCGAGCAAAACAGGGAAGATGGTGGTTCTGCCGATGAAAACGTACTTGACACACTGCTGCCTCGCACATTTTCTCCCCCGCCACCTGGAAAACATACCCTGACTCTGCTGGAAGGCATGAAAGACAAGCGCGAATGGGCAGGACTGGTGTTCCAACTCACATCGAACCTGTGGGACATGAATCTCCTCTCGGGAGTCTTGCACAAGTTCAATGGCTCCGATCCTTCCGGCAGTCAGCCATTCCTCACCCAAAGCGAATTCCAACGAATCAAGTACCGTTACAAGAGCCTTGCCACGCAAATCGACGCCGCTCATAGCAACGATCCCTTCTTCGAAATCTTCCAGGTACGGGTTCTCCGGCTCTTCAACAACTACTGGAGTGCCGTTGAAGCCCTGGATAGAGTACAGACATCGTTCCAGGGCCCACCAATTGGCTGAACGGCCATTTGCCCAGGTGTCAAAGTGGGGTAACCAAGCAGGCAGGCAGGAAGCCTGGTGCGCGAAGTGACAGGGAAAACACCAGGAAAAGAAAGTCCCCAGAGGGCTCTCCCGGACTGGCCGCTGACGCAGTTCCTGGCACCCGCTCAAGCATGGAAAGCTCATGGAACTCCGTAAGGGGCCGGGAAACGAAAGAACCCCTCCCGCCTTCC
The DNA here is from genome assembly GCA_024276675.1 of Myxococcota bacterium. Taxonomy (GTDB): domain Bacteria; phylum Myxococcota_A; class UBA796; order UBA796; family JAFGLY01; genus JAJRWT01. The sequence continues at coordinate 92,654 of JAJRWT010000068.1, forward strand.
GCTTGGACATGCGTGAAGTGGCAGGCTCCCTGGGCGACCTGGGAACCCTCCTGCCCCTGGGCATGGGGCTGGTTCTGGTATGCGGCTTCGACGCGGGGGCCGTGTTGTTCTGCGTGGGCCTGTTCTACGTCCTGTCAGGGCTCGTCTTCCGGGTGCCTGTGCCGGTGCAACCCATGAAGGTCATCTCCGCCTACGCCATCGCCAACTCTCTCACGCCTCTCCAGGTCTCGACCGCCGGGCTCTGGATGGGCCTGCTGTTGCTCCTGTTGGCAGGCAGTGGAGCCAGCAGAAGGTTGAAGGCATGGATTCCCGGCAATGTGGTGCGGGGAGTGCAGGTGGCGGTGGGCCTGACACTGCTGTTCAAGGGCCTGGGGTTCATGCTGGGCCGGACTACTCTACAACGGAGCCTTGGTGGAGCAGAACCGTTCCTGTCATTCCATCTTCCCGGAGCACTCCCACCTGGCCTGCTCCTGGGACTGCTCTCACTCTTGCTTGCCCGAGCGATGTCCGAGAACAAGGTTCTCCCCGGCGGCCTGCTTGTTGTGCTGCTGGGCACCGGAGTCGGACTGTTGCTGGGCAAGGAACAGGGCTCACCGTGGAGCTGGCCATCCCCCTTCCTTCCCAGTCTCCTCCCCTACGGTCTCCCCCATCTCTCCACCGTCGGGCTGGCCCTGGTATACCTGGCCTTGCCACAGATGCCCATGACCGTGGGGAACGCTCTCCTTGCCCAAGCCGACCTCAACGCCGGTTATTTCGGCGAAGCCGCTGGGCGTCGACAAACCCCGCGAGCGCTGGCGCTCTCCATGGGCCTGGCCAACGTGGCAGCGGCCCTTGTGGGAGGTATGCCCATGTGCCACGGCGCGGGAGGCCTGGCGGCCCACTATCGCTTCGGTGCGCGCACCGCGGCCTCAAACCTCGTCATCGGTTCACTCTGCCTTGTTCTGGCCATCTGGGCGGGCAATGGGGCGATCCGTCTCCTGGGCCTGCTGCCATTCGGTGTCCTTGGCGCCCTGCTGGTCATGGCCGGAATGCAACTTGCCCGAGTCGCCCTTCACATCCGACATCGAGGAGACGCCCTGATCACGGCTCTCATGCTCTGCCTGGCACTCACCACAAACCTTGCCCTGGCCTTCATGGTTGGTATAGTGGCTTCCCTGTGGCTGAAACGCAAAGGCACTGCCAAGAAAAGCGACCGATGAAACAACCCAGGCTTTCGCCATACTGTCTATGGGTCGTTCCAAGCACTCCAGAGGGATACTCCCATGCCGCAGCAGCACCCTCCCCTACGGCACGCCACTACGTGGAAACACGTCCTTGCCCTGCTCAAGACCCTGCCAACGCTGGTCTTTCTGGGTACGACCCTGCTGTTGGTGAACTTGTTCCAGGTCTGGAGCCTTCTCCTGCGCCCCATTTCCCAACGCCACTTCAGGGCATTCAACCGCTATCTCGCCGACACCTGGTGGGGGTGGTGCGTGGTGGCGGCACGCAGGGTTCACGGCATGGACGTCCGCATCACTGGTGACGAGATCCCAGCCCGCGAAAACGCAATCGTCGTTGCAAACCACCAGCAGATGCCAGATATCATGTGCCTCATGTTTCTGGCGCGCACGAAGCATCGCCTGGGTGATCTCAAGTGGTTCGTCAAGTCTCAACTGAAATGGGTGCCGGGCGTAGGCTGGGGCATGCAGTTTCTCGACTGCATCTTCGTGAAACGCTCCTGGTCCCGCGACAAGGAGTCCATCAGCCGTACCTTCTCACGTTTCGCGGATTACGATATTCCTATTTGGCTGGTGAGCTTCGTTGAAGGCACCCGTTTCACCAACCCGAAACTCCAGGCCGCCCGCGACTTCGCCAGGGAGAGGGAACTGTTCCTTCCCAGCCATGTACTGCTTCCCCGCACCAAGGGCTTCACGGCCTCGGTCCTGGGCCTGCGTGAGCACCTGGACGCGGTGTACGATATCACCATCGCATACCCGGGGCAGCCCCCCACCCTGTGGCAGTACGCCCAGGGCCTGGTCCCCATCGCCCACGTGCACATTCGGCGCTACGCCATGGCCGACCTGCCAGTTTCACGTGAGGATTTGGCCGCCTGGCTCCTGGACCTCTTCCAGGGAAAGGACGAATTGCTGGAATATTTCCATTCCCACGGCGCCTTTCCATGTGCAGACTACTGAATCAGCACGCCTGATCTGCTCCCGTTCGGCCTCATGACGGTCGAGTCGAAGGCCGTCCATCTCCAGGAGACGCGGACACCATCGTCGGCCTGACGCCACGGCTATTCCAGGGCGCCCCATATCTTGACCTCCAGCGTGCCTGAAATCACGTCGTCTTCTTCCGTACCCGCCTGATCCAGCTCGAGTGTGCCGTCATAGAGGTATCCGGCCACGGTCCAATCCACGCCCTCGGCTTCGCTGTAGTAGTACAGGTAGGCTTCCACGTCCCACCAGTCGATTGCCAGAGATGCTCCCGCTTGCAGCTTGTCCAGGGGCACCACGAGGTAGGGAGCCAGGATTGTCGTCGAATCGTACCAACCCAGGATGGCTATAACTCCGTACTCGTCGTCGCTCGCCCCCGCCAGCGCAGCGAACGGGCCCAGTGGGACTTCCCAGTCGTCCAGCACCAGCGTCATATTGGCTTCGTAGTCGGTGTAGTCACTTGATTCCAGCGTGCCCCACTTCGTGCTGAAGGTGGCGCTCACCAGCCCTGTCTCTTCAAGGCATGGAAGATCGCCCAATTCCTCTTCCCACGCGGGCGGACCGGCCGCCAGCTCTTCCTGGATGAACTGACGACGGTTCGAAACGAAGGAGCGGACGGCTTCCAATCCATCGCTGAAAGAGGCTGTCTCGGATGCTTCCAGGTAGGGAGTCAGCAAGTCCTCCATGCGCATGATCTCTGATTCCAGGCTGGCCTCATCCCAGACATTGTCCAGCAGCTCCTGGAGTGCAGCCACGTAGCGCGTCTGGGTCTCGCCGTACTGGTAGAGGCGGAAAGGCAATGCAGATCTGGCCACCACGGACACCGGAGAGTTGCTGCCGAAGGGTTGATCGCCCTCCAGGATGGCGTCTATCCCCCAGGGAATAAAGTAGAAGAGTCCGCTGGTGGGGTCGTTGTAGATGTAGAAGTTGTTTGTGTTTCCGGCGTAGCCATCCCAGTGGCCCACCAGGACCTCGGTTGCCCAGTAGGTGAAGAAGGAATCCAGGTCCACAACCTGTTCCAATGTAGCCACCAGGTCCTGGTCATCTACTTCCAGGGCGGCCACAACCGCGTCCAGATCACTGCGATCCGGGTCGGATTCGTTGGTCTTGCGTTGGAAGGTGTCTACCCAGCCCTCACGAAAATCACTCAATGTGCCCTCGTAGAGGTTGCCCTCGTCATCGTCGAAAAAAAGGCGAAGGAAGTCTTTCTTGATTGGTTCCACGTTGACGTAGAGGCCAAGATCCTGCCCGTTGACCCGAACGGTTGCGAAGTTGCAGCGCGAGGCGGGCAGACCAGCAGCCCCAAAGACCTGGTAGCCCAGGCACTGGTGAACATAGGAGGGATCCTGCTGGGCGTTGTTGAGGGTCAGTCGTTCCAGGCCGCTTAGTGTCAGGTCGGGGACGTACTCGTCGAACTTGATCTTGAGAGCGGGCTTGCTGCTGCTCTCGGAACCAATCAGCCCTTTCTTGCGCACCCCAACCTCCTCGACGGTTTCACCGTCCACGGTGACCGTGGCGGGAAAATACGTGTATGGGCTCTCCAGGGGTTCGCTCATACAGTCGCCAGCCAGAAGCTCCACGACGTTTCGCTTCTGTGCACGAAGGGAGTCCCAATCGTCGCTGTCCATCTCGATTTCGATGCCCAGGACATGGTCGGGATCGTAGAATGCACTGATATCCACCTGGGCGGAGCTGTCATGGATCCCCGCCGAATCCACCGATGTGTCGTCTGTTGAGCCCGAATCCTGTGGGATGACGACGGCTCCGTGGCACCCAGGGAGCAGGAAGATCATGAGAGCCAGAGGGGAACAGGCGCCGGCATCGCTGAACATGGCTTCACCTCGTTTCGTCATTTGATTCTACTCCAGTGCCGTCACACCAGCAGGACACAACATGGACACGCGTCACAAGTCCATCTCTGTCAGATTGGACACCCGGATCATACTCGGCAGAAAATCTTTCCGGTGGCTTCGAGCATATGGCGGAGTTGTTCCAAAGGCTTGCGTGGAGCTGCCCGTGGAGGGAATGGGCCGCTCCGGAAATGGGGGCCTTTTCCGGATGGGAACTTCCCAGCAGTCTTCCACCAGTCTCCCGACGTGATACTCAGGAGCCCCTGTCCCGCCTGTGATCATCTCTGCAGCGGAGCCTGGAAAAGCCATGAAAATCGCCATCAGTGGAAAGGGAGGAGTGGGAAAGACCACTTTTGCCGCATTTCTGGCCAGGGCATTGGCCCGGCGCGGGAGGCGTGTCATCGCCATCGATGCCGATCCCGACGCAAACCTGGCCTCGGCCCTGGGCTACATGGGCAAGGTCGTTCCAATCTCTTCCATGAAGGAGTTGATCCAGGAGCGCACCGGTTCTGGCAGGGGAGCCATGGGCTCATTCTTCAAGCTGAACCCCCGAGTGGACGACCTGCCCGGGCGCTTTTCGGTTGACGTCGAGGGCATACGATTCATGGTTCTGGGGGGCGTGGAGACAGGCGGAGGTGGCTGCTTCTGCCCTGAAAGTGCTCTACTGCGCACCCTGCTGGGATCGCTGATCCTGGCAAAAAATGAAACCGTCGTGCTGGACATGGACGCCGGCCTGGAGCACCTGGGGCGTGGTACGGCGCGAGCAGTGGACCACATGGTGGTGGTCACGGAGCCCGGTCGAAGGAGCGTGGAAACCGCAATGAACACCCGCCGGTTGGCCGCGCATCTTGGCATGAGCCGCATCTGGGCCCTGGGCAACAAGTTGCGAACCGACAAAGATCGCTCTTTTCTTGAAGAAGCCTTGACAGACTTCCGCATCCTGGGCTTCCTGCCCTTCACTGAGCAAATAATCCGCGCCGACATGTACGGCCTCCCACCATTTCGAACGGATCCCACCACCCTTGCCCTGGTGGATGACATGTTGAACTCCCTGGAAACCTCCGCTGCATCTTGAATGCGATCACTGCGCCCGCTTCGTCTCGCCCGAGACGTCCCCAACCGGAGAACACACTGCGAAGCCTCCAACCAAGGACTCCCGCTCACAAAGACTCCCGGTACACAACGGAGCCCAAATGACATTCCACCCGAAGTTCCTGGCCAGCGCCATTGGCAGCATGCCCCACCACGACATCCAGCAAGCACTGGACATCGTCTTCAAGACCCTCCCCGAAGCTCCCTTCTGGCCACAGCTTTCCGCCCGCGGACTCAACGAACAGATGGAAATCCAGTACTCCGAGGGCATGCCGCGCAGGGTGATTGATCGCGAAAAGCAACGCATGTACTTCGACACCTCGGGAGAATACTTCGACGACCTCGCCACCTTCTACGAATCCTACCTCCTGGCCATGGACCCCGAGGACGGCGATGGAGATTGTTCCGCCATGGCCATCTCCCCTGACTTCGCCGCGGGTCTCCACGCCTTCGAGGAGCGCTTGAAGGAACGAAGCCAGCGCCTGCCATACGTAAAGGTACAGACCACAGGTCCATGCTCATTCGCCCTCTCCATCGTGGACGAAAACAAACGAGCCCTCTACTACAACGATGAATTTCGCGACATGGTGGTCAAAGCCCTGGCCATGAAATGCCGCTGGCAGATCCGGAAGTTCAGCCCATACGCCCACAAGGTGATCTGCTTCGTGGATGAACCGATACTCTCGGCCTTCGGCAGCTCAACCTACGTCTCTGTCCACCGCGAAGACGTGGTGGGCCTGCTCTCTGAAATGGTCGACGCCATCCACACCGATGGAGCCCTGGCAGGTGTACACTGTTGCGGCAACACGGAATGGAGCATCCTGGTGGATGCTGGTGTCGACATCTTGAACTTCGATGCCTACGGATTCGGCGAGACCATCGCGATGTACCCGCAGCAAGTGCGCAAGCACCTGGAATCGGGCAACTCGCTGGCCTGGGGCCTGGTCCCCACCTCTCCAGCCATACACCAACAAAGTGTGGAATCCCTGGTCCAGCTCTATGAACGCCTGGTGTCCCGCCTCGTTGAACAAAGCGGAACGGACAGGGATCTGGTCCATGGGCAATCTGTCATCACACCCTCATGCGGCACCGGTTCCATGAGCCCAAAGGACGCAGAGAAGGTCCTCGACATCAACCAGGCCCTATCCCGGGCCCTTCGCCAAAAGCACGGTTTCTAATCCATGTCATATACCATCGCCATCACCGGCAAGGGCGGCGTGGGCAAGACCACCATCGCCGGACTGCTGGTGGAACGGCTGATCGCCAGGGCCTGTTCTCCCGTACTGGCGGTGGATGCCGATCCCAACACATGCCTGGACTCGGTGCTGGGTGTACAGGTAGAAAGCACAGTTGGCCGAATACGGGAAGAGGCCCGTCACATCGCGGGCAAAGGCGAACTGCTGGGTATCTCCAAGCAGGATCTGCTGGAACTGAAGATCGCCGAAAGCCTGGTGGAAGCGAACGATTTCGACCTCATCGCGATGGGCCGGTCCGAAGGTCCGGGTTGCTACTGCTACGCCAACAACGTCCTGCGGCAGGTCATCGGCAAGATCTCCGACTCCTACCCATTCACCGTCATCGACAACGAAGCTGGCCTGGAAAACCTCTCCCGTCGCATGGTGGGGAAAGTGGATCTCATGGTCATGGTGACGGACCCCTCCCGCAGGGGTCTGGACACCGTCTATCGCCTTCACCAGCTAACCGACGAAATGGAGATCTCCTTCGAACGCCTGTGCCTGGTGGTGAACAGGTTGAGATCCACGGGCCTGCCCCGGGGAGTTGGCCAGTTGGGCCGCGACATCCACGCGGATTTCGTCATCGGCATCCCCGACGATCCCCAGTGGGCCCTGCTGGCAGAGCGTGGAGAGCCCCTGTCAGCGCTGGCTCCGGACGGAGCATTGATCCGTCACGTGGACCGAATATTGAACGACGCAATGGGGGGAACACCATCCTCCTGACGCACCATCCATCAATTGGTCTCACCGTCCCCAGGTCTCGAGGGCTTTTGGCGGCTATTGCAACTATGTGATCCCGGAGTGCTCCATGGCAAAAAAGAGAGAGCCCCTAGAACCAGAAAAAAAAGTATCCGACGGCGCTTCGCTGGAACTGCTGGTGAAGGCATTGTGTGACGGCACAACCACGGTGTTTGAGAGGATGGACTCCCAGTCCAGCCAGTGTCGATTCGGTAAAAGTGGCGTCTGTTGCAGGATCTGCCACATGGGCCCCTGTCGCATCACCGCCAGGACTCCCCGTGGAGTGTGCGGCGCCGACATAGACACCGTGGTGGCCAGGAACTTCCTCCGCGAAGTGGCATCAGGAGCCGCCGCCCATTCTGACCACGCCAGGCACCTCGTCCTGCTCCTCAAGCACACTGCCCAGCACGGTGGCGACTATCGTATCCAGGACGAACAAGCGCTGCGGCGATGCGCCAGGATGTACGGGATCCAGGAACTTGACCGCCCCACGGCCCAGTTGGCATCGAAACTGGCAGATGTCTTCATGGAGGAGTTTTCCAAGCAGGAAGGAAGCATCACCACTCCCTCCCTGGCGCCTCTCAAGCGTACAGGAGCCTGGAAGGAACAAGGTCTGACTCCCGGCGGCGTCGACAGGATGATCGTGGAATCGCTACACCGCACCACCCTCGGGGTCGACCACGACTACCGCCACATCCTGGCCCACGCCTTCCGCACATCGCTGGCTGATGGTTGGGGGGGCTCACGAATCGCCACCCTGACCAGCGACATCCTCTTCGGCACACCATCTCCAGTGAAGAGCCAGGCCAACCTGGGTGTTCTCTCCCATGACGCGGTGAACGTAGTGGTCCACGGGCACGAACCCGCGCTGTCCGAAATGCTGGCGGTGGCATCACTGGATCCCGACGTCATCGCCGCGGCCCGGGAAGCTGGAGCCACAGGAATAAACCTGGCGGGGATCTGCTGCACCGCCAACGAGGTCCTGATGCGCCACGGTATCTCCGTGGCGGGCAATTTCCTTCAACAAGAGCTGGCCATCGTCACCGGAGCCGTGGAGTTGATGCTGGTTGACATCCAGTGCTGTCTCCCCAGCCTCCCGGAGGTGGCGGCGGTATACCACACCAAGGTGATCGCCACCTCCCACATCGCCCACACCCCTGGGGCGGACTCGGTACCCTTCGACGAGGCAAACGCCTACGAGAGCGCCAGGTCCCTTTTAATGACCGCCATAGCCAACTTTCCCAACCGGGATCCGGCGAAAGTGGCCATTCCCGAGCATCGCCAACCGCTGGTGGCGGGGTTCTCGGTGGAAGCCATCAAGTACATGCTGGGCGGCACGTTCCGAGCCTCCTTCCGCCCGTTGAACGACGCCATCATCCAGAACCGAATCTTCGGTGTCGTGGGCATCGTTGGCTGCAACAATCCCAAGTCCCAACTGGACGCCTACATCAACACCCTGACCCTGGAGTTGGTAAAGCGCAACGTCCTGGTTCTGAAAACCGGCTGCGCAGCCATCTCTTCTGCCAAGTCGGGCATGCTCACACCGGAAGCCGCCCTGGAAAACGCCGGCCAGGGGCTCCGCGAAGTGTGTGAAGCGGTGGGCATGCCCCCGGTACTCCACATGGGGAGCTGCGTCGACAACTCCAGGCTCCTGGAGGCCGCCACCGAGCTGGTGGCCGAAGGTGGCCTGGGAGACGACCTCTCAGAGGTTCCCGTCGTGGGGGTGGCACCGGAGTGGATGAGCGAAAAGGCCATCGCCATAGGTACATACTTCGTCGCATCTGGTATCGACGTGGTGCTGGGCCACCCTTTCTATGTCACCGGCTCCGAAAACGTCACCCGATTCTTGAACCAGGACGCCAGGCAGGGCCTGGGAGCAACTTTCCACGTCCACGAGGATCCCCACGCCGCCCTGGACAAGATCATGAGTCTCCTGGGCGCTCGCCGCAAGGCCCTGGGCATCGACAAGTCCGCTGAACGCAAGCTATGGGGTATGGCCGACAGGCGTGGCCTTGGAGCGGAGAACGCACCCCCAAGAGCCACGTGTCGTCCCCACGGGCGTTGAACCCGCCAACCGCCGCCAGGCCAAAAGAGGAGCAACTAGATGTCCAAGCTGATTTGCACCAGCGCAGTGGATGGAGCGGTGGCGTGGGTGGCCAGGGCAGAGGCCATCCTGGATCGGGCCATATCAGCGCACGGCGAAGATTCGCCGGTGGGATTCCCCGATACCGCCTACTATCTGCCGGTGATCTACTCCTTCACAGGTCAGAAGATCCAGACCCTCGGCCACTGCCGCCAGACACTACGGCGAGCCAAGGAGCTACTGCCCGAACGCCCGTCAGATTCCATGTGGCTGCCCTACCTGGGCGGAGCCCTGGATGCCGGCGTGGCCACGCTGTTCGCCTGCGAAATCATCGAAGCGTGCAAATACGTCGTGGGGCCGTCCCCGGTCGAAGGGATATGGCTGGGCGCTGCCAACGACATCATCATGAGGGAACGCGGGATCGAGTTTGTGGACGGCACCGCACCTGGCTTCGCGGCCATAACCGGCGCTGCGCCCAGCGACGAAATTGCAGTCCGCATCGCGAAGGAGCTGCAACAAAAGAACCTCTACGTCTTCATGGCCGGAGCCACCAACGGCCTACAGTTCGCCCAGCAATTGGCCCGACAGAATATCCAGCTTGGCTGGGAGACCCGCCTGGTCCCGTTTGGAATGGACGTGTCTGCGCTCATATTCGCGCTGGGCTTCGCCAACCGCGTGGCTCTCTCCTTCGGGGGCGTCAAACCCGGGGACTATCTCACCAACCTGAAGTACAACAAAGATCGCACATTCGCCTTCGTCATCGCCCTGGGCCCGGTGGACGCCGACAAGTACGCCGCTGCTGCCGGCGCCATCAACTACGGCTTCCCCACCATCTCGGATTACGACATCCCTGAAATCCTTCCCACGGGGGTCTGTACCTACGAACACGTGGTGTCACGGGTTCCACACGAAAACATAGTCGAAAGAGCCCTGGAGGTTCGCGGTTGCAAGGTGGTGGTGGACGAGGTCCCCATACCCGTTGCCTACGGCCCTGCCTTCGAGGGTGAACGCATCCGCAAGAATAGCGTCCACGCGGAGTTTGGCGGCAACAGGACCACCGCCTTCGAGTTTGTCACCAGCCTGGAACCAGAAGGTTTCGGTGATGTCGAGACCACCGTGCTTGGCCCCGACATCGACACCGTGGAACCCGGCTCTGCCATGCCCCTGGCTCTCTGGGTCGAAGTGGCCGGCCGCAAGATGCAGTCGGATTTCGAGCCCATCCTGGAGCGCCAGATCCACCACTTCCTGAACGGAGCCGAAGGTCTGTGGCACATGGGTCAACGCGACATTCAGTGGACCAGGATCTCACGAGATGCCTACGCCAGCGGCTTTCGTCTCAAGCACCTGGGCGAAATCCTGAGGGCCAGGTTTCTCAGTAGCTACCCGGCAATCGTCGACAAGGTCAGGGTCACCGTGATTACGGATCCCGAGCTGGTGGAACAACGAATCGAGCTGGCCCGGCGTGCCTACGCCGAACGCAACGAACGTGTCAAGTCCCTGACGGACGAATCCGTGGACACCTTCTATTCCTGCCTGCTCTGCCAGTCCTTCGCGCCCGATCACGTCTGCGTCATCACGCCTGAGAGGCTCGGGCTTTGCGGGGCCTACAACTGGCTGGATGGAAAGGCTGCCCATGAAATCGATGAAACCGGGCCCAACCAGCCAGTTTCCAAGGGCAAGCTCATCGACCCCGTGAAGGGTATCTGGGAAGGCGTAAACCAATACGTCTACTTCAACAGCCACCGGGCCATCGAAGAACTGTGCCTGTACTCCATCATGGACCGTCCCATGACGAGCTGTGGTTGTTTCGAGGTGATCCTGGCATACGTTCCCGAATGCAACGGCGTCATGGCCGTGAATCGTGAGTTCACAGGCGACACACCCGTGGGCATGACCTTTACCACCCTGGCAGGCAGCGTCGGTGGCGGGCAGCAGACCCCGGGGTTCATGGGCTGTGGCAAAGTCTACCTCTCATCCCGCAAGTTCCTGCTGGCAGAAGGCGGGCACCACCGCCTGGTCTGGCTACCGAGCCAGCTCAAGCAGCTACTTGGGGAAGTCCTGCGAACCAGGTTCCAGGAGATGGGCGATCCAGACTTCATGGACAAGATCGCCGACGAGACCATCTCCACGGATCCCATGGAAATCCGTGCCTTTCTCGAAAATGTAGGGCATCCCGCCCTCGCTCTCCCCGACATGTCTGCCCTGGTGCGGGACGAAGCCCAGGAGTCCCCCGGTAAAGTTGCCCCACTGGAGCAATCGGAATCCCCCTCCCCCACACATGAACCCCCGGTCCTCGAAGTTGCCTCCGCTGCTCCCCAGGAAGAAACCGAGATGAACCCAGAAACCCTCCAGCAGATCAAGGCCGAAATACTCGAATCCGTGACCGGCCAACTCAAGGCATCCCTCACCCGGGACATCGTACAGGAGATAATCAACTCCTTGAGCCAAAAGTTCCTGGGCCATGCTCAGGCCTCTCCACCTTCCCGGGCAGGGCCCGGGCTGTCATCTGCCCCATCCCAACCCTCCGGTGTTCCACCACAACTGCCTGCTTCCGCCTCGGAGTCGTCACCTGCTCTTTCTGAAGCCGAACCATCACCAGAAGCCCAGGTACCGCCGCAGCTCGCCCCAGTCTTTTCCACCGATTCCATCATGGAAGAAAGCGTGCCCAGGGCCGCGGAGCGCATCCAGGCTATTTCCGCCTTCAACGTGCGCTGCGAAGAACCCCGCTTGGCTACGTGGACCGTCACCATCGGCGCCACCAAGGAACAGGGGGGTACAAGGTCCCGCAGCATAACGGTGGGCGGCTCGACGGCCATGCCCTTCCACTTGTGGGAAGGCGAGATCCCATTCCGCCCGGTGGTGGCCATGGAGGTATTCGATGTCGTCGATTCCAGGTACCCGCCCGCTCTGCGCCAGGTCTACGGCCAATCTTTGGAACGTCCCCCCGAAATGGCAAGAATCTGCGTCGAGAGATACGGCGCCGACCTAATCAGCGTTCGCCTGGATGGAACCCATCCCGAAACGAACAACCGCTCCCCGGAACAGGCCGTGGAGCTGGTGAAGTCGGTACTCGAGGCTGTGGATGTGCCACTCATCATCACCGGTCATGCCCACTTCGAAAGGAACAACCAGGTCATGAAAGCAGTGGCGAGAGAATGTGCCGGAGAAAAGCTGCTCCTGAACTGGGTCGAACAAGACAACTACCGTACCATCGCCGGTGCTGCCATGGCCTATGGGCACAACATAGTGGCCCAGAGCCCCATCGATGTGAACATCGCCAAGCAGCTCAACATTCTGTTGACCAACATGAGCGTCGACCCGGAACAAATCATCATCGACCCCATGACCGGCGCCCTGGGCTATGGCATCGAGTACACCTATTCCATCATGGAGCGCATCAGGATGACTGGCCTTGGGGGTGACCAGATGCTGGCCGCCCCCATGATCCTCTCTCCTGGACAGGAATGCGCCAAGGTCAAGGAGCTGAGGGCAACCCAGGCCGAGTTCCCCGCCTGGGGGGACCTGGAACAACGCGCTGCGATGTGGGAACTCACCACCGCCACTTCCATGCTCCTGGCCGGAGCCGACATACTCATCATGTACCACCCCGTCGCGGCCATGAACATCAAGAAGACCATCATCAGGCTGTTGGACGGAACAGGCGAGTCATAGCACTGGCAAGGAGAAACCGAAATGGCACTCACCGGGCTCAAGATCCAGAAGCTCCTTCCCCGCACCAACTGCAAGGAATGCGGCTCCAACACATGCCTGGCCTTCGCCATGAAACTGGCAGCCAAGAAGGCCGAGCTGTCTCTGTGCCCGCATGCATCGGAGCAGGCCAGGAAGGTGCTGGGAGCCGCCGCTGAACCGCCGGTAAGGGGACTGGCGCTGGGGGCGGACCTGTCGCTGAAGATAGGCGAGGAAACCGTCCTTTACCGCCACCAGAAGACCTTCGTCAACCAGACTGCCATCGCCGTGAACATCACCGACACCGACACCCCGGAAGACATCTCTGCCACCTTGAGCGAGATCCGTGCCTACGAACTTGAGAGGGTCGGCGAGAAAATCAACATAGACATGGTGTCGATAACCAACCTGGGCGAACGCGAGCGCTTCCTGGCCCTGGCTCGCCAGGCCTGGGAAACCACCTTCAAACCCATGGTGCTCCGTTCCAACGATCCTGCAGCGCTGGCGGAGGCGGCAGCCGCCACAGAGGGTTCCCACAGCGTTATGGCATGTGCCACTCCCGACAATATCGACACCCTTCTGCCCGCTGCCCGGAAATACGGCCACGTCCTGGCGTTGACAGCTCCTGATCTGAACAGCCTGCCCAAACTGGCCCAGGAGGTCAAAAGCAACGGTTTCGACGACCTGCTCCTCTGTTTTCAGACCCATTCACTGGCGGAGCGCTTCCAGGTGAACACAATCGCGAGGCGAGCCGCCCTGAAAGACTCCCTCAAGGCTCTGGGTTACCCTCATCTGGCCTTCGTGCAGATGGACGACCCCATGGAAACGCTGATCCAGGCGAACATCGAGATCATGAAGTATGGTGGGATATGTGTATTGCCATCATTCAACCCGGCCATGCTCACAAGCCTCATGACTCTACGGCTCAACATCTACACCGATCCCCAGAAGCCCATCCAGGTGGAGCCCAAGCTCTACCCCATCGTTGATCCCACTCCCGACAGCCCGGTATTCGTCACCACGAACTTTTCCCTCACCTACTTCATAGTGTCCGGCGAAATCGAAAACGCCGGGATCAGCGCATGGCTGCTCGTGCCGGAATGCGAGGGAATGAGCGTCTTGACGGCCTGGGCGGCCGGCAAGTTCTCTGGAACGTCCATCGGCCGTTTCAGCAAGAAGATCGACCTTGATAAACTGGTCAGCTCCCGAAGAATAGTCATCCCCGGGCAGGTCTCCCAGATCAGTGGTGAGTTGGAAGATTCCATGCCAGGTTGGCAGGTGATCGTAGGGCCACAGCAGGCCACTGACCTGGACGCCTTCATCAAGACAAACTTCCCACGGGTATAGCCCATGCCCAAGGTGCTTTTCAGACCCTGCGGCAAATCCATCTCGGTACCCAGAGGTACCGAACTCCTGGATGCCGCTCACATCTCGGGCGTGGCCATCGAATCCCCCTGTGGAGGCCGAGGGACCTGTGGCAAGTGCATCGTTCGCGTGACCGACGGCGAGATCGATTCCCACAGTCTCTCCATCCTTCCCAAATCGGCGGTTGCCGATGGCTATGTGCTTGCTTGCCAGACCACTGTACAGTCCAGCGATGTCCACGTTGAAGTGCCCGAACCCGCCACCATGGAGGGCGGCAACTTTACCAACGGTGACGAGACCTACCTGGTTCGCGGCGAACTCCTGCCCAAAAAATGGGAATTCGATCCCCTCGCGGTGAAGTGGTTGATCCAGGTTCCGGCCCCGCAGCCCGAAGATGGGCTTTCAGACCTGGACCGCCTGAAACGGGCCATTCAGGTGGAATGGGGAAGGCAGGAGAGCCTGCCGGTTGACACCCTTCGCAATCTCTTCGAAGATGTTCGCTCGATGTTCCTGGATGTCGTGGTTTCCATGGGGGCCATGCGCCAGCTCTCCAGCGCATTGCGAGCCCATAACGGCCTCGTGACAGTGACTCTGGTCCGTACCGGCAAGATCCTACAAGTCATTCAAGTAGAACCGGGGCACAACGCAGATTGCCATTGGGCCATCGCCGTGGATGTTGGCACCACCACCGTGGCGGTCCAACTCATCAGCCTCACCGGTGCCAAGATCATGGCCACCAGGAGCGCCTACAACGAACAACTCGCCTGTGGACTGGATGTCATCAGCCGGATCAACTACGCGAAGAAGCCCGAGCGACTCCAGGAGCTACGAGCCCGGGTGCTGCGCACCATCAATGATCTCATGGGCCAGGCGGCGCGCAGCCAGGAGATCGATCCCCTGAACATATCCAACGCGGTGGTTTCGGGGAACACCACCATGATCCACCTGCTGCTGGGCATGAACCCCGATTACATTCGCCTGGAACCGTATACTCCCACCTTGCTGGAGGTACCATTCCTCACCGCCGGTGAAGTAGGTATCGCCATCAACCCTGACACGTGGATATGTTTTTCGCCAAACGTGGGTAGCTGGGTGGGTGGCGACATCACTGCCGGCCTACTCTGCACCGATCTCGCTACCGACTCCGAAGAGATCAACCTCTTCATCGACATCGGCACCAACGGCGAGTTGGTGGTTGGGAACGGGGACTTTTTGCTGGGTTGTGCATGCTCCGCCGGCCCGGCCTTCGAGGGTGGGGGCATAGAGTGTGGGATGCGTGCCGCCGTCGGCGCCATAGAAAAGGTCCAGGTGGACTCCGAAACCGGCATCGCACACTATGCCACCATAGGCAATACCCGGCCCCGCGGCATCTGTGGTTCCGGGATGATCGATCTCCTGGCCAACCTGCTCCTGACCGGATGGGTGGATCCTGCCGGCAAGCTGGACCGTACCCGCGAATCTCCGATGATCCGGATAATGGGGCGTTCTGCTCGCTACATCATCGCCAGGGGAAGTGAAACCGAAAACGGCGAACCCATCTTCATCTCCGAAGTCGACATAGAAAACATCATCAGGGCCAAGGCGGCCATCTTCTCGGCATGTGTTCTCATGTTGGACGAAGTGGGCATCGGATTTGACGACGTGGCGCAGATCTACGTCGCCGGGGGGTTCGGGCGCTACCTGGACCTGGACAAGGCCATCGTCCTTGGGCTCGTTACCGACGTACCCAAGGACAAGTTCCGTTTTCTGGGCAACGCATCGCTCATGGGGTCCTACATGGTGGTGGTGTCGAGAGAATACCGCCAACGGCAGCTCGAGCTATCCAAGCGCATGACCTATTTCGATTTGAGCAATCATCCCGGCTACATGGACCGCTACACCGCCGCTCTATTCCTGCCCCACACCGATCCCCAGCAGTTCCCGTCGGTGGCCGAAGCCATGGCGGCCCTGCATCGACGCCGCCAGGCCAACCTTAGCCGCAGCAAGGTCGCTTCCTGAAAGCCACCTTCGCCCATGGCAGTCCACTCCGGCGCCCTCTCATCGCGGACGGCTCATGGTCAAGGCTTCCTCGAACCTGGGGGTGGTCCAGATCTCACCGCTTTCCTCCACCAGCATGATTTCCACGGCGGGGAATCTTGGGAGCATCCTGCGGGCGCCATCTGGACCAGCCACGAAAAAGGCCGTGGCCAGTGAATCCGCAAGCTCCGCGCTGTGGGCCATTACCGACACCGACTTCAAGCCCCTGGCCGGCCAACCCGTTCGTGGGTCGATTATATGGTGGTACCGGATTCCGTCGATCTCAACGTATCGCTCGTAGCTCCCCGATGTGACTATGGCACCGCTGTCCATGGAGACGCTCCCCATGATCACGCCGGTCTCCGCGTCCGGATCCTGGATACCCACCCGCCAGGGCCGGTCCAGGCGACCTCCGCGGGTCATAACATCGCCTCCACCGTTGACCATCGTGTGCGTGAAGCCAGCCTTCTCCAACAGGTCAGAAGACCGATCCACGCTGTAGCCCTTGGCCATAGCTCCCAGGCCAAGGGACATACCCGGGTGGGCCAGGCGCACCGTGCCCTCTTGCGGGGCCAGCAGGACATCGTCGCAGTCCACCAATTGGCGGGCTCGAGTGATGGCGGTTTCATCGGGCAGTTGAAAGGGTCTCTTGTGGTAGTCCCAGAGTCGCCCCAGGGGCCCGAAGGTGAGGTCCAGGAGACCGTCGGTATCGTGACAGGTCTCGATGGCACGTTGGATTATCGAGATGATCTCGTCAGATACCTTGACAGGAGCCCCTCCGGCCCCTGCGTTGATCCTGGAGATGTCGCTTTGCTCCCTGTACGAGGACATGAGCGCTTCGATTCGCTCCACCTCGGCAAAAGCCCTTCGCAGGGCATCCCCGGCGGCCGCTTCCTGCTCCTCCCGGCAGGATATGGCCATCTGGAAAGTCGTGCCCATGTAGCCGGCCGAGCCTTCAACCAGGATCGAGTCCGCCTGCTGGACCTGCTGCCCGTGCATCGAGCCCGCTTCAGCGCCCTGCCGTTCACATGACAGGGCCATGAACAGGCAGGCAGCAACAGGAACAACGCCGCCTGTAATTATTCTCGAGATCTTTCTTGGCAAAGGTACACCTGGGCCGTCTGTTGGGGATGCCTCTGGTGCTGGGAATGTCGCCGAAGGAAAATTCCGGAGACCCGATGCAGCGGAACCCGTTGCGGAAGACAGAAACCGTTCCAGCCCGGAAGTCCCTTCCGTGAGAGAACGAATCAGACCTGTTGCAAGGATAACCCCTGCATTCGGTTCCCGACAGATCTCGCCCATGTCGCCTGGTTGCATTCTTCGCCGTTGATACCATCTCTTCCTGGCTCCTGGCACATGCCCCGCAAAGGCTTCGGCACTCTCGACGCGATGAAGTTATTCTTCTGTGAAGGGCTGATATTCCAAGAGCAACAACACGACGAATCGCCCAAGACCGGGTCCAGGAGGATCACAGTGGTTTTCTTTCAAGGCAAAAAGGTATTCATCACAGGTGGTTCCAGCGGCATCGGCAGGGCGGCTGCCACCATGTTGGCCGGCATGGGAGCACATGTCTGGATCGGCGCCCGCCGGCAGGATCTTCTGGATGAAGCCCTGGAGCAGATCAGGGCGGCCGCCAACAGCCAGGAGCAGCGATTCGGCAGCGTCCTGCTGGACGTAGCAGATCGGGAACAGGTCTCCAGGGCGGCCAGGCAGGTGCTGGATGGCATGGGGGGGCTGGACATCCTGGTGAACAGCGCCGGAATAGCCAGGCCAGGCTACCTACACGAACTTTCAGACGAAACTTTCGATTCCATGATGAATGTAAACTTCATGGGAACTGCCAACGTTGTCAGAGCTTTCACCCGGCATTTCATGCAGCAATGCTCCGGCAGCATCGTAAACGTCTCTTCCACCCTGGGCTTCATGGGAATCTTCGGCTACAGCGCCTACGCTGCCAGCAAGTTCGCCGTGACAGGCTTCTCGGATTGTCTACGGCAGGACCTTCTCCCCTACGGCGTGCGAGTCTCCGTCCTGTTTCCCGCCGATACCGATACTCCACAGCTTCACTTCGAGGAACAGTTCAAGCCCCCCGAAACCAAGGCCATATCAGGCACCATAAAGGCGGTCTCCGCTGACAGCGTGGCGATGGCTCTGCTCAGGGGACTGGCCGCGGGAAGGTACCACATCGTGCCAGGTTTCATGAACTCGCTCACCTACTACGCCATGCGCCTTGTCCCATGGCTGGTGCGCATGGTCATCGATGCCGACCTACGCAAGGCCCGGCGCCAACTCGAGGCGGATACCTGAGTTTTCCCGTGATGACTGCTCAGCCGGTCCTGCTGAAGTCCGGAGCCCGGCGGTCCAGAAATGCCCGGATCCCTTCTCTGGCCGCTGGAGTGCACGCGGTGGCGCCAAATGCGCGGTAGCCCAACTCGAGGGCCTGGTTCAGTGTTTCTGCCCTGGCCGCCTCGCGAATGGCGCTCTGAATTATGCCCAGCACCTGGGCGCTGAGGACTTCACCGCGGGGGCCCCTGGGCTCCAGGAGACTGGGTTCCAGTTCGACTGGATCCTGGGGAACACCCTGGACATTGCCCACGAGCTGGTGGACCCTGCCCACCGATTCGATGATGAGCTGTCGCTGGCCGTTCACCAGGGTTTCCACGATTCCCACTTCATGGGCCTGCCGGGCCTCCAGGCTGGCGGCCTGGCAGAGCATCTCGTCCAGGATGGACGCGGCGCCTGGCCACTTTCGGTAGGGCACCACCATTCCACCAAGACCGGGAGCAATTCCCAGGGTGACTTCTGGAAATTGCAGAACAGCCTCTGGGGTGGCCAGTATGGCGTGACAGCGCATGGCCAGTTCCAGTCCTCCGCCCAGGGCCAGGCCGTTCAAGGCCGCCACCACTGGTTTGTTCATCTGGTCCAAGTGCAGCAGCAAGCGCGAACAGTCGCGGGCATAGTCGGCGGACCTGGCGGAATCGCCCAACATCTCCGGGAACCTGCCAATATCTGCCCCGGCGCAGAACGCCCTGGGACCATAGCCGGTTATGACGAATCCCTGCAGCGCGGGATCGCCTTCGTATTCCAGCAACACCGAGAGGATTTCATCGGTGACCGAATCATCCAGGGCGTTCATGGCCTGTGGGCGCCGGATGGTGATCACCTTGACAC
Organism: Myxococcota bacterium; assembly: GCA_024276675.1. Lineage (GTDB taxonomy): Bacteria > Myxococcota_A > UBA796 > UBA796 > JAFGLY01 > JAJRWT01. The sequence goes on from JAJRWT010000068.1 coordinate 112,086, forward strand.
CATCCAGATCGTCTATCAACAAGTGACGTAGAAAGTCCAGGTAGCCGGGGATGCCTCGCTCCGGAGCCGGCATCCCCGGGCGCTCGTGCAGAAATCTATTGTTGATACGTTCCACCTGGTCTTCGCCCAGTTCCTGCATGAGTTGCAGTGGCCCCTTCTTGAAGCCCAGGGCTAGGCAACAGCCCAGGTCCAGGTCGCACTGGGCACCGATTCCCCTGTCCAGGATGTCGTAGGATTGCGAGAACAGGATCCCGAGCAGGCGATCCCTGACGGCGTTCTCGATTGCCGGCTCCAAGGGTACCGCTCCGCCGGGCCTGCATGTTGCCCAGGTGTCCACGGAGCGAAAGATGGGGGCGGGCCGATAATGCTGGCCTTCTTCCATCTGCAGGGTATTGGTTTCCACAATGATGGGGTTGCCCCGGGCCATGTTGAGTACGAAGAAAGGTCCAGCATGGACGAACCGGGAGGCCACCGTGTCTACCTGGGCGGCGCTGGCCACCTCCAGCAGGTGGGCTGCCTCGTTGCACCAGTTGTCGAACACGCGGTCCAACATGAAGCAGATGGCATCGGATGTGAGCAAGGGCACCTTGCCGGTGGAGCAGAACAGGCGGCAAAGATGGTTGACAACCTGCTGATCCACCGCTGGCCAGCGAACCACTTCCACCGCGGGGTTGCGAAAAGCTGGCGCGAAGAAGTGCGTTACAGTCGCTCTTTCAGGGTGCTTCAGGCCGGAAAACAGGCGAGAAGCGGGCAAGGAGCTGGTGTTGGAGGTGATGATTGCCTGTTCTGCAACTATTTCTTCCACCTGGGCGAAGATCCGGTGCTTGAGGTCCAGGTTTTCGGTGGCGGCTTCCAGCACCCAGTCACACCTGGATAGCTTCTGATAGTCAGTGGTGAACAGCAGGTTTTCGGTCACCGACGCGGCCCGTGGGGCGCTGAGCTTCCCCCTGGCGAGCCCCTTGGCCACGTAGGCATGGATTCGTTTGCCTGCGTTGTCCAGTGCTTCCTGCTCGATGTCCACGAGGACCAGTGAAAGCCGGGGCAGGGCGCTCTTGAGGTAGTACGCGATATCGGGACCGATGGTGCCAGCTCCTATGACACCGATCATGCGGGGTGTTGGAATGTTGGTATCCAGCAGAAGGGGATTTCCAGGGGGGCTTGCCAGGGTCATGAGGGGCCATCTCCTTGTTGGACAAGTGCTACCATGTTCATAACCCACATGAGCTGTCCAGGTCCCATGGTCGTTTCCGACGGCTCCTGAATGGAAGGAGTTGCAGCATGATCCGCTTGCCGGGTTTTCCGAATCTTACCCGTATCATCCTTCAAGCGACTGCAATCTCGGTGTTGCTTGCCTGCCAGGCAGACCGCTCGGCCAGCAAAGCACCAGCTCAAATCGGAACCATTCCCGGGCAAGAGATCCCCGTCAGGCAATCCGCCGCTGCCCCTCCCGGCGATACTCCCCTCCCCCTTGATGCAGCCGCCCAGGCCAAGGGCAACGCCGACGTTCTGGAGGTAGCTGCTCGGCAGACATCGCCCGGCCTGTGGACTTTTTCCGTGACCGTGCACCACCCCGACAGGGGATGGGATGACTATGCCGACGGCTGGGACGTACTGGATCCCCAGGGAAACGTACTGAAACCCGATCCCCAGAGCCCATTCACGCGCCTGCTGCTGCATCCACACGTTTCCGAGCAACCCTTCACGCGTAGTCAATCTGGTATTTCGATTCCCAACACTGTGACCACGGTGAGGGTGAGGGCCCATGACATGGTGGACGGTTGGGGAGGGCGCGAGGTACTCTACAACCTCAAAAGCGGCGAGCAGCAGGAGAAGTAGGGCACGAGCTACTGAAAGTCCAGGATCTCACCGCCCTTGCTCAACCTGGCGCTCCACTGTGACGCGCCGTCGTCGATGGTCACCTGCACGGTGTTGTCGTCGAGGGCCGCGAATTCCATGCGTAGTTCTTTGCCTTCGGGGCTTGTGACCCGGTACAGGCCATTTCGCGGCACGGGATCACGGCCCATCATTTCCAGGTCGGAGGCTTCCAGTAACCACTCTTGCTGGCCCGATGTCCAGACGCGGGAACCCTTCACCCATATGCCTCCGTCCAGGCCCAACTTGGGTTCTATCTCTTCCTGGAAGAGGGTATCGTGGGTTTCCATCACTCCGTCATCACCGGTCCAGCTTACCGTACTTATGACATCACGGACATCCGTGGAGGTTCTCCAGAGTACGTTGGCATAGCCGTCCAGCAAGGTGCTGCCGTCGGTGAGGCCCACCCAGTTGTGTATGACCTCGGCTTCGGTGGATGTTGTCCGCATGATGAAGAGTCTGACGATCCCTCCGTACGAGTAACCGCCAAGATCGCACATGTTGTCCAGGGTTCCCAGGTCCACGATGATCATCTCCTGGTCCTGGCTGACCTCCGCGCATTCCACCTGTGCCAGGATCCATACCGCGAGATAGTCGAGGCTTTCTTCCACGGACATTCCAGGCACGAAGTTGGTGCCCAACTCTATGATCTCGGTGCTCAGAGCCTGCCCCTTTGCCGATGCTATTGCTTGCTCCAGGGCTTCTCTTGCGACTTCGGAGTCATGTTGGCAACCTGGCGAAAGCAGAAAGACGGGCATGGCCAGAGACGCCAGAGATCTGGGGCGGAAAGCAGACATGTAGGGGCTCGGATTCTTGTTCGATAACCAGTGGTGCTACTCACACGTGGTGCTCAGACGAGATTGTGCACAGTCGTTCGGAAAGGTGGAGCAATCATCCACCTGCTTGTTGTCCAGCAGCCACTGTTCGCACTCGGCTGCTTCGTAGGCCATTACGCAGTAGTCGCCCTGTTCGCGGCAATTGTCGTAGACATCGTCGTACCAGGTCTGGCAATCTTCCTCGCCTTCGAAGTCGGTACAATTCAGGTTCCGGCAGAGCCATTCTCCGTAGCTACGCAGGTAGGTGCAGCCTTCGAGTACGTCATCGGGGGGGAAGTTGTCGTAGTGGGAGCCTCCACAGCAGGTGAGCAGGAACGCAAATGCCAGAACAGTCATGGAGTCCTCCCGTACACCGCCTGAATTCCCAGGGGATGGCTCCGAGTCAGGGAATAACGGACCACTAGTACACTGACGAGATTGTCTGCAGGGCCAATGCTCTTCATTTTACCTGAAAATTGCTGGCCGCCGGTGATTCCGGATAACTGGTTCAACGACGCTTCAAATCCAGCGGTCCTGTCGTGTTTTCCAGGAAGGCGAGTATTTCCTTGATTCCCTTCCGCGCCATGTCCACCTGGGCCTTCAACTGGTCGAGGGAAAAGGGTGCTCCCTCGGCCGTGCCCTGCAGTTCCACGATCTGGCCCTTCCCGGTCATGACCACGTTCATGTCCACATCGGCCCTGGAATCTTCGTCGTAGGCGAGATCCAGCATGGCGACCGAGTCCACTATTCCAACAGATACTGCCGCCACGTAGTCACGCAGCGGAAGAGCCTTGAGATCGCCGGCCTCCACCATGCTCTGGAGCCCCAGGACCATGGCCACGAAGCCACCGTTTACCGATGCGGTGCGTGTGCCACCATCGGCCTGGAGTACATCGCAGTCGATGTGTACTTGCCTGGGTCCCAGTGCCCTCATGTCGACCACGGACCTCAGGGCGCGCCCGATGAGTCGCTGGATCTCGGCGGTCCGCCCCTTGGTGTCGAAGCGACCCTCCCTGAGCGAGCGAGTGCTGGTGGATCGGGGAAGCATGCGATATTCGGCGTTCACCCAACCTGCCCCCGAGTCCCGGCGCCAACGTGGCAGATCTCTGGAGATGGTGGCCGTGCAGTGGACACGAGTACGGCCGGTTTCGAAGATGCAGCTCCCCTCGGCATAGATGTTTATGTCGGTCTGGCATCGCAATGTTCTTAGTTGATCCTGTTCTCTGCCGTCTGAACGCATCTGAACTCCTACTGGGTTGAAAATGGGACAACCAGGTAACCCGACCCTGAACCCTTCGGGGCTTCACGAGGCAGATCAGTCACACGAAGGGCCCTTCACAGGAAGGCGCTCCCTTCCCATTTCGGCTACCGGGGGTATGGCCGGTTATATACCTGATCCTGTCTGTCGAAGAAGGAGCAGCGCGTGGACAAGCCCAACCACCAAGAGTCACCATGGCGCTGCCCATGGCCCGGTGACGACCCCCTCTACCAAGCCTACCACGACCACGAGTGGGGCGTGCCTCTTCACGACGACCGCAAGCTCTTCGAGTTCCTGGTCCTGGAGGGGGCACAGGCCGGCCTATCCTGGCTCACCATCCTCAGGCGGCGAGAGGGCTACCGAAGAGCATTCGGCAACTTCGACGTGCAAGCCATCGCCAACTTCGACAAGCGCAAGGTGGAGCAGCTTCTGCAGGATCCCCGGATAATACGCAATCGGCGCAAAGTGGAATCCGCCATCAGAAACGCGGCTGCCTTCCTGCGTGTCCAGGAGCAGTTCGGGTCCTTCGACGAATACATCTGGCGCTTCGTGGACGGGCGACCTATCCGCAACGCGTGGCGCAACATGGAACAGGTGCCGGCCAGCACGGACCTGTCACGAAAGATAAGCAGGGATCTCCGCGCCAGGGGCTTTTCATTCGTAGGGCCCACCATCGTCTACGCACACATGCAGGCAACCGGCATGGTCAACGACCATCTGCTGCGCTGTTTCAGGCATTCCCAGCTCTGAGCTGCTCAACCCACCAATTCCTGGTGATCGCGAAACGAATCCAATGGCCACCATGAACTCAGACCCTGTTTCATGGATGTGTTGGTCGCGCCTGCCATTGGGCACAAGGGGTGAAAATGGCTCGTCTACAAACAATCCTACTCATCCTGGGCCTAGTTGTGGCCCAGGCCTGCAAGCCTCCACCCGATGCTCCCACCCAGTTGGACGATCTCTGCACATACCTCTTCTCCCACCATTCCGACGAAGACTCCGCCAACATGGAAGCTGGCGTGAACAACCTGATCACCTGGCTGGACAAGAACCTGGAAATGACCCTGGAGGGCTACAGCGTCAGCGGCCTGGATTCGACCACCACCGGAGCCCTGGACGGACAGGAACGCAGCGTTCTGGGCATCTTCGGGGTCGCCGTAGGCACAGAAAGCGCTTTCCCCCTTGCAGACGCCGTATATGCCATGGTGGCCGTGGACCAGGAGGAGATCCACGGAGACTACTACTCCGACTACCAGCGTGATTATCTCAGCGATCCCGCCTGCTTCCTGGCACAGAGCTGTCCTCGGCTTGAAGCCACCGAGGAGTACGAGGCCCACTTCACCCTGGGGATCACCAGCAGAAACTACACCCACAACCAATATCTCTGGGTTGATACCTATGGCGGCCTCGCCATGGCACACAGGGCCTGGCTGGTGGAACCACCGGAAGTGGACTTCTATTGGCTCCAGGTGGAGCAGCAGTACTATCTGGACGTGTTCGTCCCAGCGGCCGGCGGGCATCGCCGGTTGCAGGTCACGTGGATGGTGAACAACCAGGACGCTGTCCCCCAGGACCTGGTCATGAACCTCGTAATCGATGGAATGATCGACCACTCCGACAACATGGAAGATTGGTTCAACAGCCTGTAGGAGGGCCGCTCCATGCTCTCTCTAGCCCGGGTTCCACAAAGGAAGCAGCCGCCGTTCTTCATCTGACGGTGGTATCCACAGCGGGGGAATGGCGATGAGTCCAGCGCATAGAATGTCCAGGAGCCTGCACGACGCCTTCCTGGTTTGTTGCTTCGATATCCGCGAATCCCTGAAATCCCGGAAGGCTGTCCTGTTGTCTCTGATCTATCTCGGCGGAGCCATGGCTTTTGCGGCCCTGTTTGTATTCGTTCTGCGGGAAATGGCGTGGTCGGTGACCGGGACAGGTGACTCCACTTCTGGACAAGGGGCTGCGATTCCCGGGGGCAGCAGCCAATTCCACGACATTCTTCTGCGGCTTTTCAACAACAGCGAACTGGCTGATGGAATTTCACAGGTACCCCCGCTGGCTCTCCTCTACGGATGGCTTGCCTTCACCTTCGTACCTTTCCTGGCGATACTCGCCTCCGCATCATCAGTTTCAACTGAACTGGCCTCGGGTTCCTGCCGTTTCGTGCTCGTCCGGGTTGACCGTTTCGCGTGGACCCTTGGCAAGCTGGCTGCCCAGGCCCTGGTGCTGGCCATGGGTATTGTCCTGGGAGCCCTTGGAGTGCTGCTGGTGGCATATGCAGGGATGCCGGAGTCTGAAATCATCTACTCTGCTCCATGGCTGGCCACCATGGCTCTCCGGGCCTGGTTCTTCGGATTCGCCTACATCGGCCTGGCCCTGGGCATCTCGCAGGTGGTCCCTTCCCCGTGGGCCTCCACCGGGTTGGGGCTGTTGGTCCTTATCGGCATGTCGGTGTTGGCTCATGTGCTGGGAAACGACTGGGTACAGCTTCAAACGGCTCCCGTTGGGTTCTGGCTGTATCAACTGCTGCCCCAGGCCCACCGCATCGATCTGATGCTGCCCGCTCTTCCGGACCGGCTAGTGGCTTCCACCTGGCTGCTGGGCCTGGGGTTTCTGTACCACTTCATGGGTTTTCTGGCAGTTAGAAGGTGGGACGCATGAATTCATCGGCTCTCCGTTTTCGGGACGTCACTCGTTCCTTCGGATCCACCAGGGCTCTCGATGGCCTGGACATGGAAGTCCCACGAGGCAGCATCTGCGGTTTCGTGGGCCCCAACGGAGCCGGCAAGACCACGACCATGGCAATCGCGACGGGACTGCTGATGCCCGATTCCGGAATCGTGGACATCCTGGGCCAGGGGCCTTTCGATGCCACGCTCCACTCGGGCCGGGTTTCGCTGCTTCCCCAGGATTGCAGGCTGAACCCCCACACCTCCATCCGCAACCTCTTGATCCACCTGGCCCGCCTTCAAGGTATGTCCAGGAGCCAGGCCCGCAAGGACTGTGCCCGTCTACTGGAGGCCGTCGCCCTGGAAGAACGCGCCAACCGATCTCTTCGTACGCTGTCACATGGCATGAAACGGCGCCTCTATGTTGCTCAAGCGTTCCTGGGAAACCCGGAGTTGGTACTGCTGGACGAACCCATGGCAGGCCTGGATCCCCAGATCGTCGTCCGCATCCGCGACCTGATGTTCATGCACCGTGGCAGTTGTACCTTGCTGGTCAGCTCCCATGTCTTGTGGGAACTGGAAACCTTCTGTGATCACATGATCTTCCTGGACAGCGGCAGATGCGTGGAAAACGCTCCCATGGATGTCCTCACCGACAAGAAATGCACGGTCAGGGTATCCTTCACGGGACAGCTCCCCCTCCAGGCACTACAAGCTGCACTTCCCGACCTGGAGTTGGCTCTCGAGGCGGGAGAGTTGCAGATCAAGGCTCCGGCAAGTTGGTCGCTGTCCCGCCTGAACGGCATCTGCCTGCCGGTACTCCTGGTCAACGGAGTGGAGATTCTAGAGGTCAAGGCCGGCCGAAGCCTGGAGGAGGCCTACCTGGATTCAGGCAAAACACAGGAGACATATGAATGACCATCCATCTTGCCATGAAAGAACACGGAGACACCGCCCCCACGGTATTGCTCCCCGGCGATCCCTACCGAGCCCGTTTCATTGCAGAAAAGTTCTTCCATTCCTCCCGCTGCATCAACCAGGTCAGGGGAATGCTTGGCTATTCCGGCACCTACCAGGGTCACGCGGTCACCGTTCTGGGAACCGGCATGGGTGTACCCTCCATGGCCATCTACGCCACCGAGTTGATCAGGGAATACGGCGCCCGCACCTTGATCCGGGTGGGTACCTGTGGCGGCATCCAGGAACAGGTGCGGGTGGGCGACCTGATCCTGGCTCAGGCGGCGGGTACCGACTCAGCTTTCAACACTCACATCTTCGGTGGCAGGGACTTCGCACCCACCGCCGACTTTGGGCTTCTCTCCAGTGCATGGAACATGGCAGGCGCCATGGGTTTCAAGGCCCACGTGGGGGCCGTGTTCACCACGGACCTTTTCTACCACGACGATCCCGAGTTCTTTCAAATCTGGAAGGATCACGGCGTGCTCGCCACCGAGATGGAAACCGCTGCCCTCTACACGGTGGCGGCCAGGTACGGTGCAAGGGCTCTCTCGATTCTGACAGTGAGCGATGACCTGTTGAGCAGGCAATCAGTCTCTTCGGATGACCGGGAGACCGCGTTCATGGGCATGGTGGAGTTGGCCCTGAGCACTGCCTTTGCTGCGCCGTAGGCGCCAGAATGGCCCTTCGGTCGGTACAGGTGGGGAATCGCCCTGAGACGGCGAGCACGCCTCCGGGCTCCTGGAACAACCCAAAGGTAGCACGGCAACCTGCCGGACAGGTAGTCAGGGGCAGGAGTCGTTGAGGGCGCCGGGCGTGCCCAACTGGCCGTCGCTGCCGTACTCGCTGCTGCCCTCGCACCAGTTGGCGCCGTCGTCGTTCAGGGTGGCGTCGAAGTATTCCGGCGCCAGGGTCATGGTGGCGCCGTCGGGATCTGGGAAGGTCACGCCGTTGTCCCAGGCAACGCTGTCAACCAGCACCTCGCCGGCATGGATGACGATTTCGTCGGAGGAGTTGCTCAGACCGAACGAACCGTAGTCGTACTGGTAGTCCAGGGGCACTCCTCCGTTGACGGAGGTGTCGGCGTTGGTACCAAGTACCGCGAACGCGCCAGGTTCCACAAGGACATCCGACGTTACGCCGAAGAAGTCGTCGCCGTCGTCGGAAAACCACAGTCCAGAAAGGTTGATGGTGCGAGTGGATGCGTTGTAGAGTTCGAACCATTCACCGTCGGAATCACCCACCGGAATGGCCGGGTTTTGCATGATCTCGGTGATCAGCAGGTCTCCAAACGACCATTCAGAGAACTTCCCGGTGTCCAGGGGTGGAGCCGTGTCCGGTGGAGCTGCGGTGTCCACGGGCGAGGCGGTGTCTTCGACGAAGCAGTCGTCGTTGGGGCTGCCGGGTGTGCCCAACTGCCCGTCGGCGCCGTACTCGCTCGTGGCCTGGCACCAGTTGGCGCCGTCGTCGTTGTCGACGGTGCTCAGGT
>JAJRWT010000069.1 GCA_024276675.1 Myxococcota bacterium
AGCCGGGGGGAGTCGCTTTCGAGCCAGGTGCGTCCGCGCAACCCGCCGGAATAGCAGCGCTATTTCAAGTGGTTGCGCGGATGTGCCTGGCGAAGGAATGGGCCGCTCCGGCGATGGGAGCCATTTCCGGATGGGAACTTTCAAGCAAAACAGCGCGCCAACCAGTCTGCCACGAGCATGCCCTGGGCGGTGGGCTGTGCGCGTGCGCCTTCCACCAGCAGCAGGCCATCGGCCAGCGCCCCTGCGAGTTCTTCTTTTCGGCCGGCCAGATCCGCCAGCGAGACTCCGCGACGGGTCCGAAAACCCAGTGCCAGCCGTTCCAGTCGGAGCATGGAGGCGTCCAACTCCTCTGAACCCGCCCGGGCGGTGGAGCCCTGTTCCAGTCGTTGGCAGTACTCCGGGACAGAACTCACGTTCCACCAGCGCGAGTTCCCGTCGAAGCTGTGGGCCGCGGGACCCAGGCCCAGGTATGGAACATGTTCCCAGTAGGCGGAGTTGTGCCTGGCCTCGTGAGCCCCGGAAAGGGCATGGTTGGAGACCTCGTAGTGGCACCATCCCCTGCTGCCCAGGAGATCGTGGGCAAGGTGGAACATGTCGGCACGGAGATCCTCCGGGGGAAGATGAACGGCGGCCGACCGCAGCATTCGCTCCAACGCGGTGCCGGGCTCCGGCGTGAGTTCGTAGGTGGAGATGTGCCCGGGCTCCAGGAGCAGGGCTTCCCCGAGTTGGTCCTGCCAGTCCTTCAACCGCTGGCCGGGCAGGCCGTATATTAGGTCCAGGGAAAGCTCCCGGAAACCAGCCTGAAAAACCCGGTGAACGGCTGACCTGGCCCCGTCGGCGTCGTGGCGCCTCCCCAGGAACCCAAGCATCCGGTCATCGAAGGACTGTACCCCCAGGCTTATACGGTTCACACCAGCCGACCTTAGCACGTACAGTATCCCAGGCGTCACGTCGTCGGGGTTGGCCTCCACGGTGAACTCCGCGCCAGGGCCCAGGCCCATGGACACGAGTACTTCCAGGAGCCGCTCCAGGTGCTCCGTTGCCAGCACACTGGGCGTCCCGCCCCCCAGGTACACCGTATCGAAGTCTCGCCAGGCCCCGCCGTAGAGGGCGGCTTCCCGGGAGAGAGCGTCCAGGTAGCGCTCAACCATCCGGGCAGAGACATCGGTCTGGCTGTGGAAGCCGCAGTAGGAGCACCGTCGGCGGCAGAAAGGGACGTGTACGTAGAGCCCGGATGCCCGGGTCAGAGACGAGGGAGTGCCGGGAGCCCTCGGGAAAGAGGCTGCCGAAGGCTGCTGTCTCATGCCGTGGCGCATGGCGCTCCGCAGTGGGCCCGAGCTTTCCCGACGGCTCCTAGCCATCGTTGGTCTTCAGCACCGCCACGAAGGCTCTCTGTGGTATCTCTACCTTTCCCACCATCTTCATGCGCTTCTTGCCCCGTGCCTGCCGCTCCAGGAGCTTGCGCTTACGGGAAATGTCGCCGCCGTAGCATTTCGCGGTGACGTCCTTTCGGAGGGCGTTCAGGGTGGAACGTGCAATGATCTTGCCCCCGATGGCCCCCTGTATGGCCACCTTGAACTGTTGCCTGGGCAGGACGTCCTTCAGTTTCTTGCAGATCTGGACCGCTCTGGGCCTGGCCCGGTCACGGTGCACGATGAGAGACAGGGCATCCACCTTCTCGCCATTGACGAGGATATCCAACTTCACGACGTTGGCCCTCTGGTACCCGTGAAACTCGTAGTCGAAGGATCCATAACCCTGGCTTACGCTCTTGAGCCGGTCGTAGAAGTCGTAGATCACCTCGGCCAATGGAAGCTCCATGCCCAGTTCGATGCGATTCGTGGTGGGATAGTGGTAGCCTGTCTGCATACCTCTACGTTCAAGACAGAGCTTCGTCACTGCGCCCATGTACCGCGATGGAAAGATGATGGATGCCTTGATGATGGGCTCCAGGACGTGGTCGATGAGTGTGGGATCCGGGAAGTACTGGGGGTTGTCCACCGTGATGGTGGAGCCATCGTTCAGAGCGATCCTGTAGCGCACACTTGGAGCGGTCATCACCAGGGCCTGCCCGAACTCCCTTTCCAGGCGCTCCTGGAAGATCTCCAGGTGCAGAAGCCCCAGGAAGCCGCAGCGGAAGCCCTGCCCCAATGCCGCGGAGCTGTCCCTTTCGTAGATCAGGGCAGCATCGTTGAGCTGATACTTTTCCAGGGCATCGGCCAACTCCGGAAAATCGTCGGTGGAGATTGGGTAGATGGAAGAAAAGACCACGGGCCGAGCCTTGACAAAACCCGGAACCGGGGCCTGGGCGGGGCGATGCTCGTGGGTGATGGTGTCGCCCACATTGACGCCCCTCACGCTCTTGACGCCGGCGATGACATAGCCCACGTCGCCCGCAGCGAGGGCCTTGCCAGGTACACGTTCCGGCAGGAAACCGCCCAGTTCTTCCACCTTGTGAACGGTTCCGCCTTGCATGAACCTTATGGTGTCACCGGGCTTCAGGGTGCCGTCGAATACCCTCACGGAGATGATGACACCCCGGTAGGGATCGTAGTTGGCATCGAACAGCAGGGCCCGAAGCGGTGCCTGTACCGATCCCGAGGGAGCTGGAATCCTCTGCACGACGGCTTCGAGAACCTCGTTGATACCCCTGCCTTCCTTGGCGGAGCACAGGACCGCGTCCAGGCTGTCCAGGCCCAACTCCTGTTCGATCTGCTCCCTTGCGCCGTCGATGTCCGCGGCGGGAAGGTCTATCTTGTTGATGACGGGAATGATCTCCAGGTCGTGCTCCATGGCCATGTAGAGGTTGGCCAGGGTCTGGGCTTCGACTCCCTGGGAGGCGTCCACCAGCAGGAGGACTCCTTCGCACGATGCCAGGGCCCTGGAAACTTCGTAGGAGAAGTCCACGTGCCCCGGAGTGTCGATGAGGTTCAGCTCGTAGTTCAGGCCGTCGCTGGCACGGTAGTTCAAGGTGACGGTGTTGCTCTTGATGGTGATTCCGCGTTCCTGCTCGATGTCCATGGAATCGAGAAACTGGTCATGGAACCGCCTGTCATCCACCGTGCCGGCCAGCTCGATGAGCCGATCCGCCAGGGTTGACTTGCCGTGGTCGATGTGGGCAATGATGCTGAAATTTCGCTTTTTCTGCATTTCTCGCTCGCAGGTCTTGGCTGGACGCACCCGAATAACGCCAGCCCCAGGTTCCGTCGCCACGAGATGGGGTGTCTTTTCAGGATCCTCTTGGCGGGCTCCCGAATCCCGGCCATCGGGCGATGGTTGACATCAATCCCCTGCGCTCGGGGCGATGCGGAAGGATCGGTGCGTGGAAGTGGGTTTGTTCCAGGTATGTCGCACCTTGTCCACCACGGCCATGGGGGATCCCTCGTAGCACCAGGCCAGCAGCGATTCCAGGGCTCCACGTGGCCCCTCGGCGACGATCTCCACCCTTCCATCCGCACGATTGCGCACCCAGCCCACGAGGCCCAACTCCAGCGCCGCGGACCTGGTGCAGGCTCTGAACCATACACCCTGTACCCTGCCTTCCACGAAGACATGCAGGCCGGAATGTTTTTCCTGCTCTTCCAGCATGCGGATCATCCTCTCGCAAAAGAATCCACAGAACCACGCAGGGCACTACTTGCGGTTCTTGCCACGGGGTGGTGGCCTGGAAGGGCGATATTCGCCCAGGATCTCGAAAATTCCGCCGATGTTGTCGACCCTGGTGGGCTTGCCGCGCTTGCGGCGCTGTTGTGGAGGAGGGGGCCTGGAATCGGGACTGGCGACTGTGTGGGAGCCATCGCCATCGCTGGAACCGGGTTCCGGAGTCGTGGGCTCGCCATCCAGCGGAGCCTCGTCCGGCTGCTCCGAGTGAGCCGTTGGAATACCTTCCGGCTGGCGGGTGGAACCAGAAGCGCCCCGGTGGGGCGGCTCCGTGCCGGCGGGAACACGTTCCGGTTCGTCTCGCAGGGTTTCGATTTCTGCAATACCGGGAACAGGGTGGTCCTCGGGCTGTCGGGATGGGGGGCCGGGAGGCTGGTTCGAAGGTTCGACCGGCGGAGAAGCCGGCTCCAGAGCCGGGAAGATGGGGACATCTTCCAGTTCCGAGTCGTCTGCTTCCAGCACTTCAGGTTCGTCGAAGAATGGGACCGGAGCCGTTTTGCTGGGATGAGCGGGGTCGGGCAGGTCGGATTCATCCACCTCCAGGACGACGGGACCTTCCTGGGACTCGGGAGCAGGAAACGGTGCGATGCTGACTGGCGTGGAGTCCAGGTCGTGGTCCAACCTTGGCGGTGCCGGCAGGTCGTTGGGATCCATGGGCTGCCGCTCGTCGTACAACACGGCCAGGTCCATGGTCCCGGCATCAGGGGGGGAATCGTCGTCAAGGGGGGATATTGCCGTCGGTGGAAGACTGAGATCGTAGTCCTTGGGCTCCTGCACGGGAGGGTTGGATGGCCCGGAGTCGCTGGAGGAGGATTCGGGCTCATCGCCATCGGAGTCGGTCCGGTACACTTGGGAGCTGGGGTCTTCGGAGAAGGTGGAACCGGTGAGAGGGTCGTCGTGTGATGGTGGTTTCTGGGCTATGACACGCCGGACTTCCAGGCGGCAGAACTTGCGAAGACTGGTGTCCGTGCTCTGCTCCACGTATTCTTCGAAGGTCTCGACCAGCTCCCGTGCGGAAGGCCTGTCCTCGGGGTCGTAGGCAAGCATCTGCCGTTGAAGCCCCAACACGGCCCTGGCCAGTTCAGGGGGCTGATCGCCGAGGTCGATGGCATCCAGGCGCTTGGCCAGGGACTCTTCGTGACGCCTGCGATGAGGGTAGATCCTGCCGAAGCGTTCCTGCGCCAGGAGTTCGTACATCGTGACACCCAGGCTGAAGATGTCGCCCGCAGTGGTGTCGGGATCACCGATCATGCGCTCCGGTGCCATGTAGGCCTGGGAACCGAAAAACAGGGCCTCGGTTTCGGCTTCGCGAAAAAAGAAGCTGGCCTGGGCGGTACCGAAATCCAGAACCTTGACCTCGCCGGCGTCTGTGAGCATGACATTGGAGGGCTTGATGTCGCGGTGGATCACGCGGAGCGGTTCGCCCCCCTGGAGGGGGCGGTGATTGTAGGCAGCGTGGAGGGCCGACGAGATGGCGGCGAGGATCTCGAAGATGGCTCTCCTGGAGATCCTTCTGCCCTGCTCCTTGAGTGTATTGGAGAGGGTCTCCAGGTCTACGCCTTCCAGGTATTCCATCACCACGGCGCACTGGCCGTTGATGGAGGTGAGGTCTTCCACGCGCACGATGTGCCGATGCCTCAACAGACCCAGCAAGCGGGCTTCGTCGCGGGAGCGCATGACGATTTCGTCGTGTTTCAACCAGCGGGCATGCAGCAGCTTGATGGCTACAACCGTGGAGAAGTTGTCGCCGGCGAGCATTTCGGCCAGGTACACCTTCCCGAAGCTGCCCTCGGCCAGCCTCTTGAGGAATCTGAATCGGCGACGTGGTTCCAAGTTCTTGTACTACCCTGCTTCTCTGTTGGTCTCTGGTTCAACCGGAATTACTTAACACCCTTGTGATTCGAGCCAACGAAACCCGGACGGGAGTTGGCAGGTGTTCTCCGGACATCGTGGGTTTTGTAACCCGGCTTCAACCCGGTTCACAGGATATCCACCGATGCCCTTAACAGGAACCCCTGCTGGAACTGGGTTTCCGCCAGCACCTGGGGCACCCGGACCAGCTCCCAGTCATAGTTGAGTGAGAGGAACCTGGAAAGGCGGAGAGCCAGCGTGCTCTGCCACTCCATGGTGGGATCCTGGATGGTGTCAAAGCCGGCAAAGAGTTCCAGGTCAGTGGAATAGACCAGCCAGCCGGTGAGCCGCGCCACCGCACGAATAGTTCCTTCGAGCCCCAACTCGTTGTAGGATGCCACGGCACTGTATTCGAGCCAGGAATCGGTTTCCGGGTCGTCGTCTTCCAGGAATACTCCTCCGTAAAGGTTCTGGCGCAGCCCCAGGCCGGCCCGGCAGCTCAGGGTGATGTAGCGGCGATCCAGCGGAACCGTGTTCAACCCCATGCCTTCACGTATTATCGTGGAATCCCAGGATTCCGCGATGCGGTAGGTGTCGTTGGCAGCCACGTCTTCAGTGGTGGAGGTGCCGTCCAGGTTGTTCTTCACTATGGTCGTATCTTCGGTTGCCATGACCTCGGTGGGAAATGCCTGGGTCTCGGCCGCGGCTCGCACGTAGGGGCCGAACTGGGCCGTGAACATGTATGAGTAGAGAAGGTCCAGTCGAAGCTGGTCGTCGGTCTTGATTATGGGCAGGCTGTGGTCGGCTCCGTCAGGCTGGCTCTGGTACGCGCCTTCCTCGATCTCCCCGATGACCGAAAACAGGTGGGGCCCTTGTCGGAAAACGGTGTATCCCTCCAGGTAGACCTCGCCCGAGATGAGGGTCTGGTTTGAAGAACCAATGACGTTGTGGCTCTGGGTCAACGAACCGTTGACACCCGCCACCAGGAAATAGCTCCAGCGCTCGTCTGGCACCAACGTGGACCCGAACTCGCCCGGAGCCAGCATCCCGGCCCCCAGGAACTGGTCCGAGTCGGGATCCATGACGAGTCTGAATCGCACGAAACCGGCTTCGGGTACATAGACCGAAGCGAAGTTCTCCCGGGCCCTGTAGTCGCCTCCGGTCTGAACGATTCGGTACAGCCCCGGCGGTAGCAGCCAGGTGCTCAGGACCTCGCCTTCAAGAGTGTCCGCGCCAAAACCAACCCCCACGACCTCCCGACTGGGAATCTGGATCAGGTCGTAACTGCCCCGATGGGGGATCAGTTTTTCGTCAACCACCTCGATGCGCAGCCCGCCCCAGAGTACCGGCAGTACGGTGGTTTCGCCAGCCAACACCTCCGTTTCGATGGCAACGGATTGCTGGGGAGTGCCAGACCCCACCACGACGGTGTAGGAGCCCGGTGCGACGAGGATACGCTGCCCCGGAGATCCGCTGGCCACCTCCAGGTTGTGATCATCCTGGATGATGGCCTGTGGTTCAATGCTGTTGACGGTCATGGCAGGAACGAAAACCGCGCCCATTCCAGGAGGTATTGGCGTCCCATCCGAGGAGAGCTGCTGTTGGGGGCTGCTGGTTTCCCAGGAGAAAAGGTATTCTTTGCCCTGACCGACCGCAAATGCCGTGTGGGCATGAAGCAATATGAAACACATCATAAAAAAGACGAGCCTTGAAGTGTGGTCCGTGGACCGGATTGGCAAGATGATGCTCCCCCCGGGCATGGCATGGATGTGTACGAGCAGGGAAGAACCGCGCTGGTGGCATGCGGAGGCACCTGCAAAGTTCCTGGAGTCAATCTGGTCGTATCTCGTCAGGGGCTGTCGTTGGCAACTTGAATCCATGTGATCTCGTCCCTGGCTGTCTTGTAACAGAATCCTGCTCCGGCATCGTAGCACGATGCTCCGGTCTGCCCCGCCCCGGTTCCCTCCCCAGGCCACGGGATATGGGTGCATGGCCCGAGCATCGAGGTATACCCTGAACATGCCTGCCACAGACGACCCCACCAGGCGAAATGGCCCGGAGCCCCCAAAGCCTGGCCTGCCCCATGCGAGCCGGGAAGGGGCACTGCTGGTCCCCAGGCGAATCGCCGGTCCGGCCATGGCTCTCGCGGCCGCTTCCGTCCTGTCCTGGGAGATCCTCCTGACCCGCCTGGCCTCCTTGCGGTACCATTTCCATTTCGGGTTCCTGGCGGTGAGTCTGGGGCTCCTGGGCATGGGGGCCAGCGGTGCGCTCCTGGCGCTGTGGGCTCCGCGTTGGCGAGTGGAACCACTGCCCTGGCTGCGACGCCTGTCCCTGGGCTACGTGTGGAGCCTGACTCTCGGGGCCGTGGGGCTCTATGTTCTGCAGGTCCACCAGGGCTCCATGGACCTCTGGGGTAGCACGTCGTTTGCCATCTTCGTCCTGCTGGGGGGCCTGCCCTTCCTGGCCGGAGGGGGATTCGTGGGCCTGTTGCTGGGGGCTGATCCGGGGCAGGTCAACGAGCGATACGGCATCGACCTGCTGGCAGCGGGCCTGGGCTGTACGGGCATTCTGCACGTCTTGGAGACCCTTGGAGCCGGGGGGGCCCTGGCCGTAGTTCTGGCGGCCGCCGCGGCGGTGACGGGGCTCATGGCTGGAACCGGTTGGCAGCGCCGGGCCTGGTTCACCTGTGCGATATGCCTCCTGGCCATGGCCAGCGTAGTGGATTCCCTGCTCCCTGCCCCCAGCAAGATCACCCGCCCCATTCTCCAAAGCACCTGGACCCGCCTGGCGCGAGTGGACCAGGTGCAGGTACCAGACGATTCCCGTACTGTCCGCGCCCGTGGGAGGCCGGTGGATCCCCGAGCCGTCCCCCCCCAGGTCGAGTTGACGCAGGATGGTTCCGCCAGCACCCTGTTGACCGACTACACCCATCATCCCAAGGCCCTGGCCCTCCTGGACGATACCTTGTTTTCCGCCTCGGTGCGGCTTCGACCGGGTGCCGACGTGCTGGTCATTGGCGTGGGTGGTGGCGACGACGTGTGGGCGGCGCTTCGAAACGATGCTTCCCATGTCCTTGGGGTCGACCTGCACGAACCCATAGTGGCAGCCCACGCTCCCGGGGGCAGGGGTTGGACCGCGGCCTGGGGAGACAGGGTGGACCTGGAGGTGGCCGAGGGCAGGAGGCTGCTCATGCGAGACCGGGGCCACTACGATGTCGTGCAGATGACCGGCATAGACACCTGGGCAGCGGTCACCAGCGGGGCGTACGCCCTGGTGGAAAACAATCTCTACACCACCGAGGCGTTCTCATACATGCTGGACCGGCTGGCTCCCGGCGGGATCCTGCAGGTGACGCGCATGGCGGCAGAGATGGAAGCCCTCCGGGTGTTGAGCCATGTGGACGCGGCCTCCACCTCCCGGCGAACCGTCCCCTTCGAACGTTCGGTGATGGTGCTGGGCTCCGCGGACCACCAGGTAGCCACCATGATGCGGCTGGACGGCTTCAGCGATGTCGAGGTCTCCTCGACGGAGATCTGGGCCCGGTGGGCGGGCCTGGAGCTGCTGCATCTTCCGGGCCGGGAGATCCCGGGCCTCATCTCCACGTTCATACGTTCCCAGGACCGACAGGCCTTCATTCGGGCCTTTCCCCGCAACATATCACCCACCCACGATGACTCGCCCTATTTCTTCAACTTCACCCGCTGGACCCGGCCCGCCCTGGCCGCCGCCACGATAAGGGAGCCCAGCTACATCTCGCAGGGCAATCCGCTCTTCATCCTTGGGCACCTGGCTGTCTGCTCGTCCTTCGCGGCCCTGGCGCTCCTTCTGTCCCACAAGGGGAAGGGCACCGGCCCACGATCTTCATGGGGGAGCATGCTCTACTTCGCCATGGTTGGTCTGGGCTTCATCGGCATCGAGCTGGGGCTCATGCAAAAACTCACCCTCCTCCTGGGCCATCCACTGCTGTCCCTGTCCATCACGCTCACCGGGCTGCTGCTGAGCAGTGGATGCGGCGCCTTGCTGTCGGGGCGATGGGCACTGGACGGATGGCGGGTCTGGTCGGTGCCAGTAGGGATCGCGCTGTGGGTTACCGCGTTGCTGCTGGGCCTGCCCGTCGTTGTCACCGCCACAATCGCGTGGCCGGTCTGGGCGCGCTGCCTGCTGGCGCTGGCCATGCTGGCCCCCGGCGGCCTGCTCCTGGGAATCCCCTTTGCGTGGGGCCTGGCACGGGTGCGGCCGGACATGGTGCTCTGGGCCTGGGCCGTCAACGGCTTTTTCACGGTGACAGGATCGGTGCTCACAGTGCTGGTGTCCATGGTCCTGGGTTTCTCGTGGGTGCTGTGGGGGTCGACGCTGGCGTATCTCCTGGCCTTCGCCTCCTGGAGAATGCAATCCACGAAACCGCTGCAGCAGCGCCCTCTCGGGCGGTAGAAGGGTTTGGCCCAGTGTAATCGGCCAGGGCCGGGAAACAGGACCGGAAAACCGACCACGTAGCGACAGGTCAGCGCAGCAGGGTGCGCCCTATGGTGGACTGCAGGATCTCGTGGGTACCGCCGCCGTAGAGCAGGAAGCGGCTGTCGCGGTAGTAGCGCTGGACCGGGTAGTCCATGGAGTAGGAATACCCCCCCAGCACGCGCGTGGCGCGGTCGGCGGCGTTGCAGGCGGTCTCGCAGACGAAGTACTTGGTCATGGAGCTGAGGTTCAGGGGGCTCTCGCCGCGGTCGATGCGGGCGCAGCAGTCTCGCACCATCAGTTCAGAGGCGTAGATGTTGGTGGCCATGTTGGCCATGTGCGCCTGGATGAGCTGGTAGTCCTTGATGAGCCGGCCAAACTGGTAGCGCTCCCTGGCGTAGCGGACCGAGGCCTCGTAGGCTGCGCGAGCCAGCCCCAGGCCCAGGGCCGCGGTCATGGTGCGGATTTCGGCCACTATGGAGAGCAGGGCACGCATTCCGGTCCCAGGGGGAAGGAGCATGTTCTGGGCGGGGATGACCACGTCGCTCAAGGCCAGCTCGGACATCTCGGTGGACCAGGTGCCCAGGGTCGCGAATGCCCTGGACACGGACAAACCCGGGGCCTCGCGGGGAACCAGGCAGAAGTTGAGCCCCTTCCCCCTGCTACCGGGCCTGGTCTGCACCAGCACCGTGAACAGGTCCGCCACCGGTCCATTGGTTACAAAGGTCTTTACGCCGTTGATCACCCAGTCTTCGCCATCTCGTTTGGCACTGGTCTTGCAACCCGTCAGGTCGCTGGAGTTGTCGGGCTCGGTCATGCAGAACGCTGTCACCTTTTCGCCCTTCATGGCGGGAAGGAAGTAGCGCTCGTGCTGCTCCGCGTTCCCGTAGTGGAACAGGAAGTTGGTCCCCATGAGGCATTGCATGGCGTACTCTGCCGCGAGAGACACCAGGCCCCGCGCCAACTCCTCGCAGATGATACAAAAGATCGTGGTGCTGCCCCCGGCCCCCCCTTTGTTTCGCGGGTAGCGCACACCGAAGGCGTTCATGTCTCCCAGCATCTTGAAAAGCTCACGGGGGAAGGCCCGGGATTCGTCGATGGCCTGGGCCCGGGGGATGACCTCTTCTTCGGTGAAGCGGTGGAACACCTGGCGCACCATCCTGGGGGCATCCGAGCGGATGCGGGGTGGGGGCCTGACTTTCGCCTTGAGATTCAGTGTTTTCCCGGACATGGTCAGGCCTCCTGTGCCGCGCTGATGACCGCGGGAACGATCTTGCTGAAGTCGCCCACCAGTGCGAAGTCCGCCACGTCGAAAATGGGCGCGGCGCGGTCCTTGTTGATGGCCACGATGAAGCGGCTGTCCAACATGCCGGCCCGGTGCTGAATGGCCCCGGAGAGCCCGACGGCCACGTAGAGATCGGGACGCACGGTCACTCCGGTCTGCCCGATCTGGCGCTCGTGGGGGATCCACCCGGACTCGTAGGCCACTCGTGTGCCGCCCAGTTCAGCCCCGAGCACCCCCGCCAGCTCTTCCAGCAGGGCGAAACCCGCCATGTTGCCCACACCGCGCCCCCCCGCGACGATCACTCTCGCGCTGGTCAAATCCACGCCACTACGTGGAACCTGGATGGTCTTCAACAACGTGGTACGTAGATCCTGGGAGGGAATATGCACGTTGTGCCGTAGCAGGCGCCCCTGCCTGCCGGGTTCCGGGGGGAGGGGCTTCATGATGCCGGGGCGAACGGTGGCCACCTGGGGCCTGGAATATCGCCCCACGATGGTAGCCATGACGTTGCCACCGAAGGCTGGGCGAGTCTGGCGCAGGATTCGTTCTTGTGCATCGATCTCCAGGCCGGTGCAGTCGGCGGTGAGGCCCAGCCCCAGGCGACGGGCCAGGCGAGGCGCCAGGTCGCGGCCCATGGGAGTGGCACCCACCAGCAGAATCTCGGGCTTCTGGGACTGGATGACCTGTGCCGCGGCCCTGCTGAAGGGAAGGGTGCGGTAGCCGGCCAGCGCCGGGTGCTCCACCAGGTGGACCTGCTGGGCCCCGGCAGCGAACAAGGCCCCCACCAGCGGTTCCACGCGGTCCCCCAGTAGCAGGGCGCTCACGTCCTGCCCCAGGTGCTCCGCCAGCTCCCGCGCCTTGCCCAGCAGTTCCAGGCTCACCGGATGAAGCCCACCAGCCTCTTGCTGGGCCATCACCCAGACTCCGCGGTATTCCGAAAAATCGGGAATCCGCCTGGTGCCGGCATCGGAGAGAATGGCTCCCTGGGGGCAGGCATCGAGGCAGGTGCCGCAGTGGGTGCATCGCAGGTTGAGCACCGCCTTGCCGTCCGCGATGTCGATCCCGCCGTATGGGCAGGCTGCCAGGCAGCGCACGCAACCGTCACAGCTTTGTTGGTCGATTCGGATGGTCATTCCAGCCCCCCCTTGTGGAGCAGCTTGGCTGCCTTCAAGCGCCCAAGGAGCGCAGCAGCCATCTCGGCGGGGCTGCCTTCGAGAAACTCCGTTTCGCGGGCGGACTTGGGACTGAAGGTCTCGACGACCTCCGTGAGACTGCCCGCCAACCCCACCTCCTGGGCCTTGAAACCCAGGTCCGCAGCGTTGAGGATCTCTATGGGAGCGCGATCCTGGCAGGCGAGAAGCAGCAGATCCAGGCGGGGATGCCCAGGCACGTTCAGCTCCGCCACCACCGTGACGAGGGCCGGCAGGGGCAGGCAGAGACGTTCCAGGTGCTCACCCATGCGCCGCTCCACCTCCAGCTCGCCATCCAGATACTCGATCTCCTGCACGTAGGTGGCCTGTTCCATGCCCAGCGCTTCGGCCACCTGTGGTCCGATCTGGGCGGTGTCGCCGTCGATGGCCTGCCGCCCCGCCAGGACGAGATGGGCGCCGCCCAGGTGCTGGATTGCCCGGGCCAGTACGCCGGAGGTGGACCAGGTATCGGCTCCGGCAAAGAGTTCATCCGTGAGCAGCACTGCCTTGTCAGCCCCACAGGCAAGGGCTTCGGTCAGAACGTCGATGGCCTGCGGAGGCCCCATGGTCAGGACGGTGACGGAAGACTCACCCACCTGTGCGGCCAGTTCCACGGCTGCTTGCAGCGCGTGGCGGTCTTCCGGGTTCATGATGGCCGCCACCCCTTGCCGCAACAGGTTGCCGGTACGGGGGTCGATCTTGATCTCCGTGCTGTCGGGTACCTGTTTCACCAGGACGAATATTCTCACGGCCAGCCTCCTTCTCCAGGCAACGAAAGATAGTAGGCCGCCGAACGAAGTCCTGTCAAGAAACGCGCTGGCCGCCGACTCCGCGACCCATGGCTCCGGGGCGGTGGCGCCGGGGGCCGGAAGACGGCCCTGCTGGCCGCCCCGCCCCAGGATGTTTGCCGTAAAGATGATCCCATGACAGGGCGAAGGCCTTTTCAATGTTTTTTGACGGAGGAAATGGAATCTGATCGAGGTTTCATTCATTTCCGAGTACAAACAGCTTCGCCTTCCCTCCCCCCGTTCCGCTGCTCCACGTACAGGTCGCAAAAAGGCGAACACACCACCATGTGCAGATTCACAGCCGCTCACAGGTCAGAGTCCACAAGTTGCAGTCGAGTCATCCCGGGCCTGTCCCTGCTTTCCCTGGCGTTCCTCCCCTCCTGTGGTCCCACGGGCATCGAGGTCACGTACTACCCCGACATCGGTACCTTCGTGGACGTGAGCTGGGAGACCAGTGAGCCCGGCTACTCCTGGGTGGAGTACGGCACCACCGAGGCCCGCGAGCTTTCTTCCCCTGTCAGCACCGAGTCTTCCACCCAGCACAGGGTCACCCTCTACGGGGTACCGGCCTTGAGCGACGTCTACGTCAGAGCCTATACCGACGTGGGCGGCGACATCCTCAGCACCGACACCGAGTTCTCCACGACCAACCTGCCTTCCGAACTCCCCGACCTGACCGTGGACATCTACGACAACAGCCTGGCGCAACCCACTCCCTACATCGTGGGAATCATCCAGGGCCAGAAGAACCTGCTCTTCGGCATGGACCGTGACGGCAACTTCCTCTGGTACCAACCCTTCCACGATGGCATGGCCGGCTTCAACATCCAGCGGCCGCTGGATGGGAACGGGGTCATTTTCAACTATGCCTTCTGGCCTCTCTCCCTGGGAACATCCTGGGTGCGCCGACAGAACATCAAGAACCAGGACGTTGATGAGCAGAGTTTTTCCAGCGCGCACCATGATTTCGCCCAACTGCCCGACGGCACCCTGGCCGTGATCCAGGCCACATTCGGCACGGGAACCGACACCGACGGCTCCGAGGTGACAGTGGTGGGGGACGATATCCTGGAGCGTAGCCCGGAGGGCGTGGACACCACGGTGTTCAGCCTCTTCGACTGGCTGGAACCCGTTCCCAACGAGTACTGGGATCTCTCCTTCTACAAAGAAGGCTATGACTGGTCCCACGCCAATGCCCTGAACTACTACTCCGACACCGAAACCTACCTCATGTCGTTCGCCCACCTGAACTCGGTGGCAGAGATAGAACGTAGCACCGGCAACGTCCTGCGCAGCTTCGGAGACTACGGCAACTATGGCTACGCCGACGCCGGCACCACGCCTCTGCGTTTCCAGCACTACGCCCACTGGACCGAAGACGGCACTCTCCTCATGACGGTCCACTACAACGCGGACGACGACAACTTCATGGCCGTGGAATACTCCGTGGACGACCAGGCCAGGACCATCGAGGAGATCTGGTCCTACGGCAGAGAAGACTCCATCCCCGTCCTGGCCGAAGGCCAGGTATTCCGGCTCGACAACGGAAACACGCTGGTGAACTTCGGATACGCGGGAATCCTCCGCGAAGTCACCCCCGATGGCGAAGTGGTGTGGGAAGTGCTGGCCGACGTGGGGACCTGGTTCGGGTCCATCATGTACGTCGACGACTTCTACGAGCTGGAATGAACCACTCCTTCCACCAGCAGGTCTCCATTGGCAGGAACCATCAAGGTCTACGCCCCATGGCGGCCACGGATGCCACCGACAGGAACGCCATGGGCAGGAGCAGGACCATCGGCGGATCGCCGTCGGGAAACCAATGCCCGTAGCCCAGCAGGACCAGCAGGCCGTTGTGGATGACGTGGATGCCCATGGGCAGGAGCAGCGACCTGCCCCGCATGGCCGCCGCACCCAGCAACAGCCCCAGGCAGGTCGTGGGCAACACGCGAACCACCTGCATGTGCATGGTACCAAAGAGCAGCGCCACGACCAGCACCGACTTGATGGGCGAGGAGTGGCGCCGGAGCAGGCCCAGCAGCGTCCCGCGAAACAGCAGCTCCTCGGAAAGTGCAGGCAGCGCGGCGAAGAGGGCCAACAAGACGGGCATGGGAAGATCCAGGTCAAGGGCCGCGTTCACCTGCTCTCTGTATGAACTGGCAATTGGCAGAAGAGGCGCCTGGACCCTGGCCAACAGCAGCGAGATCCCCGGGGCCCCCAGTCCCGCCACCAGCGCCAGTGCCGTGTCGCCTCTTCCGGGCCACCTGAGCTGCCAGGTAATCGAGGGCCTCGCACCCACCCAGATCACGCCCCCCAGCGCCAGACCCATGACTATCACCACCTGCGTGAACGCTGTCCCCCAGACGAAATCCAGGCTCTGAACCCGCTGGCCCAGGAACCAGTTGGCCAGCAGGCACAAGGCGAAAATGCCACCCACTTCAGGAGCAAAGCGACCCAGGGCCCGGCGCTCGGCCACGCTGTACCTGCCCGATAGAAGGTCTTCCCGCACCACCATGCGCGCTCCCAGGTAGACCGCCAGCCCCAGGTGCAGCAGCGAAGCCAACAGCACCAGCGCCAGGAGCCCCCACTGGTAGTGACCCACCATGACCTCTCGCATTGCCATGGCCACGCCGGACACGGGGACCAGGGCCAGGAAGGCGCTCAAGGACAGAGAGGGAAAGGCGGAAACCCCCGCCATGGCCAACACCACCAGCATGAGCATGGCGATGTTGAACTGCCCCGTCCTGAAGTCGGGCGCTTGGGCGGCCACCAGCGATGTGACAAGCCCCAGAAACAGGGTCACCGGAAGGAACAACACCAGGAGCCACGGGATGGCATGGAAGGGGAGATCCAGGCCGCCCGTGGAAGGATGGTAGAGGCCCAGCGCCAGCGAGGCCCACAGCGACATCAGCGCCAGGAGGCCGGACAGCAGGGCCACGCCCACCACCACGCCCACCTTGCCCATGAGCAGAGACAGACGATTCACCCCGGAGCTGAGGATGGTTTCCAGGGTGGATCTCTCCCGTTCACCGGTGATGGCGTCAAGGGCGCTCAACATGGCGGCGTTCATCACGACGAACAACAAGATCAAGGGGAGCAGGCGGCCCAACAAGCCCGCCTGGGACTCCTGGCTGGTGGCCAGGTCCCGCTCCTGGATGTCCAGCACCTGCTGGTAGGTGATCCCCAGGCCGGCCTGCTCCAGAGCCACATCCACCTCGTGTTCCTGAAAACGCTGGAGAACCGTTTCCAGGCGGCTCTTTGCAAGCACGCTCTGCTGCCTGATGGAGCGATAGTGGATCCGGGCGGGCTCACCGTCACGGGCTGGCTCCACGCTGGCCAGCGCCCGGGAGTCATTGTCTTCGCTGTGGGGACCGGAGACAAGCTCCAGTTGATCTTCGGGCAGGATCCACTGCGCCAGCTCCTCCGGAACCCTGACCAGCAGTTGGGCATCCTTCCCCTGGAGCCTGGACTGAAACCTGTCCCCCAACCACAGGGCAACGGGGTTCAGGAGCACGGGAATGAGGAAGATCACCAGCAGACCGGAGGGATCACGAAGCTGCTGGAGCAGGGTCCAGCGAAAGACCAGGGCCGTCTGCCGCCTCACGCCTGCTTCTCCGCCTGCTCCACCAGGTGGACGAAGATGGACTCCATGTAGTGCTGCCCCGTTGCCAGGCGCAGCTCCTCCAGGCTGGCGTTCGCCAGGATCCTGCCTCGGTGAATCACGGCTATCCGATCACAGAGCCTCTCGGCCTCGCTCATTATGTGGGTGGAAAAAAGCACGCAACGCCCCGCCGCCCGCGCCCGCTCCATCAGCTCCATGAAGCTCCGCGCCACCAGCACGTCCAGACCCGCCGTGGGCTCGTCCAGGATCAGGATGGGGGGATCGTGTACCAGGACACGCGCTATGGAGACCTTCTGCTTCATGCCGGTGGACAGCCTGTCGCAGCGGGTATCCGCAAAGGCTGCCAGTCCCATCTCCTCCACCAGCTCATCCACTCTGCGGCCTGGCTCCTTCACGCCCTGCAACCTGGCAAAATACAGGATCATCTCGCGGGCGCTCAGTCGTCCGTAGAGCCCGGTGCTGGTGGAGAGATACCCTATGGAGGCCCTCACCCGCTCCGGCTCTCGGCGGACGTCGTAGCCGTTCAACACGGCGCTGCCCTCGTCGGGGGCCATGAGCGTGGACAGTATCCTGAGGGTGGTGGTCTTTCCGGCCCCGTTGGGCCCCAGCAGCCCGAAGATCTGCCCGGGCAGGCAGCGGAAGGAGACATGGTCCACCGCCACCACCGTCCGGGGGCTGTGAAAGCGCTTCACCAATCCACGAGCTTCAATCACGTCTTCTCTCCATCCAGGCCAGCCACCGGGGCAGGCGTTCACCGAAGAGATACCCTTCATTGGCCAGTACACGGGAGCCCAGCCAGAACCCCACGACAGCCACGGAGAGATTGGTCACGACAACGATGGTACCAAGAGACATGGGCACCCCGCCGGCGATGGAATCCCTCAACAGCAGGGAAGTCCCGGCGGCTGGTACCAGCGCCAGGACCGGGCCTGCTTCCACCTGTGGAAACAGGGCAAGAGCGGAGAGCCCCAGAAAGACTGTTCCCAGCACCATCCCGTTGTTCTGGGCCGTCTTGTAGGAGCGGGCAGGCAAGATGACCAGGCCCATCGAGCCGGCCAGAGCCAGGGCCATGGTCAGCAGCCCCATGAAGGCCATGAACAGGGACAGGGGGTCTCGGCTCGCCAGGGGTCCCAGCGTGGAACCCAGGTCTGGCAACATGGAAGCCAGGGTGGCCAACAGGGCAACCAGGTTTCCCAGCACGGCGGTCATGGCAATGAGCATGACCGCCAGCAGCTTCCCGGCCACCACGTGCAGCCTTGGCACGGCCGCCACCATGGTGGTCTCCAGGGTGCCGCGCTCTCGCTCCCCCACCATCACCTCCACCAGCGGGTAGAGTGTGGAGAGCACCAGCACGGTGAGCAACAGCACCGCCAGAACCCGGGAGACCACCGTCGTGGCCACTTCGCCGGCAGGAGATTCGTCGACGGCTTCTATCTTCCAGGGGAGAAAGGCCCCGGCCCCCCGGCCCATGCCGGTACCCAGGTCTTCGAGGTAGTGCTGGCGCCAGGACTCCAGCCTTTCCGACAACAACGCCCTGGCGCGCCGGGAACGAGCCCTGGTGGAGCGAAAGGTCAGCCTGGCCACGAGCCCTCCGGCAGGCTGGGGAACCAGCTCCAGGATCGCATCCAGGCGGTCGGCGAGAAGGTCTTCTTCGCCGCCTGGAAGGCTCTCCACCGGGGGCTCCGCGAGGGCAGAGAGCATCTCCCGGGGAGCGCTCATGGCGACCCTGGAGGGCTGACTCTCCGTCACGCCCGCCTCGACCTGCAGAAGCTGCACCACGCCCCAGATGAGCATGGGATAGAGCAGCAACGGAAACCCCAGGGCATACAGAAGGACATTCGCGTCCCGCGATGCCTCCAGCAGCTCCTTTCCCATCACCGCCAGAATGGTCCTCATCCGACCCCACCCGACAGTCCTGGCCTGGTTCTCATGACAGGTCTCATGGCTCCTTTACAGGTGGATCCCGTTGCACGAGTCATTCTTCGCCAGCATGAAGAGTTCTACCACGTTTCGAAGTGTGTGCCTCTCCCGCAAGGACGGCGGCTGCTGCGGGGCGGATGGCAAGTCCCGAGAAACGGGCTATGTCGTGAGCGTGCCAGCCACGGGCCACCCTGACGTGCGGCCCGCTGCGTCACGCGGGTGCAAGAGTTCTCCACGCGAGCCCTCCACCGCACCCAGACCCCGAAACCACGGCGGAGCAGTCATGCCCTCTTCCCTGAACGCCGACGAGCTGGTGGCGCTGGTTCGACGGGTCTTCCATCCAACGAAAGCAGACCACCGCCTGGCCCTGCTTGTGGATCTCCCCGATGCAACGACCCCCGACAACGAAGCCTGGGCGGTGCGGCGCCGCCTCGCCGCCCGGTGGGCGCGGTTGTTGGACGAAAGGGCCCAGGAACTGGGCCTGGAAGCAGTACACCTGGTGCTGTATCGCAACGTGCGGGCCAACAATGCCGACCTTCCGGCCCAGGCATCCCTTCACCCGGGCGGCCCGCTGCCGCGCAGCGCCCAGGACCTGCGGAACCTGCTCCCCATGGAGCAGGTCCTTCGAGAACACAGCATCTTCATCGCGCCCACCGAGTTCTCCGCCACCGCCCCCATGAAGATGGCGGCCAGGCGACTGGGCATCCGCGCCGCCACCATGCCCGGCTTCAACCGGGCCATGCTGCCCGCCCTGCGCCTGGACTACAGCCTGGTGGGCCAACGGGTGGACCAGTTGAAGGCCCTGCTGGACCGGGCCGACTGCTG
>JAJRWT010000004.1 GCA_024276675.1 Myxococcota bacterium
CAGTCTCCCAAGACGCCGGAGACGAGTTTGCAGCCCATGTTGGCCCCTGGTGGCACTCCACTATGGAATACCGCAGGGTAGCGCGCCGTTCTCCGAGCCATTTCACACACGCCAGGACCGCTCCGGCACCTCGGGAGACAGACAAACCCCAGAACACCACGCTATATGATAGCTTATAAGCGTACTTCCGGGGCTGCCTTCATGATTCCTATCCGCCAAGACGATCTGTGGGCCCCCGCTCGCGGAGTTTCAGAAAGTCGTCCGTCCCGGTCCTGAACTAGCGCCGTGCGCGGCGTGCGCGGCTGGAATGGGAGTCTCGCAGGCGGACCTCGCATTCCGTGCCGACGTTGATGCGCTCCCAAGCCCAAACGCCGACCTGCCGGCACCGATCCGTTCGGCCATGAGCAAGCGTGTACCGACGCTCTTTGAGGAGTACCGTGTCCTTCCGGCAAGCCTGCGTAGATCTCGCATTCAGGAAGAAAGGAATGGGCCGCTCCGGCGATGGGAGCCTTTTCCGGATGGGAACTCGGTATGGGATGCCTACAACGAAGCCTGGATAGCATCCAGTGTTGCCTTGGCGGAAGGAGCCATGGCGAAGAAGCTGGTGAGCTTTCCACACGCGTATTCGGCACAGTGGGCACAGTTGACCACACCCTGCTCCACCGCGCAGGCTCGTATCTCGCACTCTCCGCAGTGAAAGCACTTTTTCCCGCCAACAATGCAGCCATCGCACCAGACCTGGTCCGCAGTGATGGTCGTATCGAACTGCCTCGACCACTGTTCGGCGGTCTCCCGGGCTTTCCGGGGATCGTTCGCCTGGGTCGCGAGG
The DNA here is from genome assembly GCA_024276675.1 of Myxococcota bacterium. GTDB lineage: Bacteria > Myxococcota_A > UBA796 > UBA796 > JAFGLY01 > JAJRWT01. The sequence goes on from JAJRWT010000004.1 coordinate 830, forward strand.
TAGGCTGGACACTCTGTGCAGGTAATTCCGCAGTATGAGATCATGGTATCAGCCCTTCGTCGTTGTATGGTACAAGCGGTATAGTTCCATTCGTATCACGTATTCCGCCAGCGCTACAACACCAAGGCATGGGAGCAACTGCAACGCACCCTTCTCGGGAAGTCCATCTACCTACTTCACCGACAACGGCGACTGGACTGGCGCGGAGGACGTCCGCGCCTGGGAGCCGTCGTGAAAGCTCGGGCCTGCTGCGGAACGCCCCTCGCGACGCCATGAGCCGGCAGCCTTCTTCCCCATGGCTCCCGCCCAGCAGGGCGCGACGAAGGACCTATGCCCCCGAAAGTGATCCACCTTCCGGCCATATTCGCCGTTGTCGTTTCTACCCCAACGGTACAAAGCGCCTTTTCGGGGCGCAGAATCGGCACACGGGGCTCCCGTGGCCCAGAATCGGGGGCATAGTACGGAAAGTGATCCAGAATCGGGGGCATAGTACGGAAAGTGATCCAGAATCGGGGGTACAGGTCCAATGCAGGGTTGCGCCGGGGAAAGCGCGCTGGAACATGCGGCGGGCCTCTGCGGGCACGAAGAGGGACTCGATGGCGATAAGGGGATCTGGTCGCGGCTGGCTGGCCGGAAGGAGATGACAGCCGCTACAGCGCCCCTTGCAGGAAATCCACGATCTGGGCGGTGAGCCGCCCGGTGGTGTTGGGAGAAAGGATCCGACCGGCCAAGACGTGTTGGGAAGGGTCCGTGGAGTCCAGCACTTCGATGAGCTGCTTGTCATCGCTCCCCAGCTCGGCGAAGCGAGTGGGAACAAGGTCGCCGTTCACCACCTGATCGTGGGGGCAATAGAGCAGCAAAGTGGGCACCCGCAGGTTCCGCAGGTCGCTGCGTTCCAGCAGCGCCACAAGCTCCATCATGGGAAACAAGGCTCTGGCCGGGTAGCGGTGGGTCCAGTACCGGGCCTGCAGTTCGTTGGCGGGTTCCCACTGGCGATACTCACCCACCACGAGCCGGAGGAGCAGCTTTCTCCCCGGCCACAACAGCATTCGTGCGCTGGATTGACGCGGTGCGAAGTTGGGCGAAACCATGACCAGGGCGTCGATGTCAGCACCCATGACGGCCAGCAGACAGGCCAGGGTGGCACCTGTGGAAGTACCTGCCAGAATTGTCCGTTCGCCGATGGCCTGCCCCACGGAGAGGGATTCCAACCCGTCGTCGATCCACTGCTCCACCGTAGCCTGGGCGAAGGCCTCGCCAGAACGCCCGTGGCCGCGCAGGCGCGTGAAGAAAGCGTTTGCTCCGAGAGCGCTCGCCACGTTCTCGAAGAGTGGAGAGACTTCCTGCCGAGTAGCCGAGTAGCCGTGCAGGTAGACCAGCGACAACGGTGTGCGCTCCGGCGCCCCGGGCTTGGCCCAGAAGACTCGCTTCTCGGCTCCCGGGGTGATGTCGTCGAAACGGGATTCCTGCTGGGCGAGCCAACGTTCCAGATGGGCGGGTCCAAGGGGCACCGGCGGCAGGGCCGACAGGTGGACGTCGAGATCGGGAACCGGGTCGTATACCAGGAAGGCGAGCAGCAGGGCCAGGAGCAGCAGCGGCAGCGGCAACAAGGTGAAAAGGAGGCGACGAGACATGAGCAGTCTCTATCTTTTTTCCCTGCGGTCGGCTTCCATCCGGGCACCATGGGCGGAACAGGCAGGCATTCACGACGGCTCCCACGGCTGGGCCGTCGTGGAACCTGCCTCCGATGAACGAAGCACTGCCTACGCCTCGGGTATGCCGTATTATATACCACCCGGCACGGGCAGCGTTGTCGCGTAGTCCCCACCTGCCGCGGCACCGTGGTCGGCCCGATACCGTGAGCCCCACTGCCCACGGTACACCCATCAGAATCCAGGAGTAGGCCATGGTCGTACAATCACGAGGAACCTGTACGAAATGCTCACCTGACTTCACCAGGGCGGGCATCTCCCGGCACCTGGCCAGTTGCGTGCCCGACTCAAAGCTCGCCACACTTCACCTCGTGGTCACATCGGGGCGGTACTGGCAGCACCTGGCCGGCGCCCCCGATCTGCGCCTGGATGAACTGGATAGCTTTTTGCGGACGTTCTGGTTGGAGTGCTGCGGGCATCTCAGCGAGTTCGAAATCGACGGTACGACCTACAGCTCCAACGATAATCCATGGATGGAGGCGGCTTCCACGAAGTAACGCCTGGCCTTGGCGCACCCTCCAAAGGGAACGTGCATCTACACCTACGACTTCGGTTCGTCTACCATCCTGCGCATCTCGCGCCGCAACGGGAGCCCCGAGCTTCCCGCGGGGGCGCGTGTCGCCGTGCTGGCTCGCAACCATGCCCCGAAGTGGCCCTGCGACGCCTGCGATGGGTTGGCCACGTCGTATTGCACGCAGTGCGATGAAACCTACTGCGACGATTGCACCGACACCCACGAAGCCGACGGCTGCGAAGATTTCATGCTCCCCCTGCTCAACTCGCCCCGCGCTGGAACGTGTGGCTACAACGGCCCGACGGGTGAGTGCATGGTGTGGCCCCCGGGCAAAGCGCATTCTCGCCCATCGAAATGACAGCGTGCGCACGAGCTTGCTGATGGGGGGCCGCTCCGGCGACGGGAGCCTTTTCAGGACGGGAGCTTTCTATTCGAGGACCGCCGGGAGCAGGTAGTCGTTCACGACATCGAGTCCGCTGAAGTCGGGCTCGTAGTCGCGGGTGTTGGTGGTGAACACCACCACCATGCCAAGGTCCGGTATGACGTGGGCCATCTGGCCGCCGTAGCCCCAGGCGATGGAGATGTGGTGGCCTTCCTGTTGGCGGAGCCACCAGAGAAACCCGTAGCCGAATCCCCACCCCGCCGAAACCTGGTGGGAGGTTGCCGTTGCTACCCAGTCGTGGGGGATCACCTGCTGGCCGTGCCACTTGCCGCCATCGAGTACCACCTGCCCGTAGCGGGCCAGCTCGCGGGGGGTCATGTAGAGGTTGAAGCCCCCCGAGAAGTACCCCTGGGGATCGCGCCCCCAGTGCTCGGCGGTGATTCCGATCCTGTCCAGCAGGTTTTCGTGGGCGAACTCGCAGTAGCTGGTACCGGTGGCCTCGGTGAGCACCGCGGAGAGCAGGTGGCTCTGCCCGGTGCTGTAGTTGAAGCTCTCACCCGGAGCCGTGGCCATGTCCAGGGAGAGGATGGCCTGGATCCAGTCGTCCTGATCATCGATCCGGTACTCGGTCTGGTCTTCGACCCAGTCGAAGCCAGCGGTCATGGTGAGCAGGTTGCCCACGGTAATGCTCCGCTTGGCTTCGTCGGTGATGCCAGCGAAGTAGTCCACCAGGATCTGGGAGATGGGCTGGTCGACCCCCTGGATGTAGCCCTGGTCTATGGCGATGCCCACCACCGATGAGAGGATGCTCTTGGAGGCGGAGTGGATGTTGTTGCTCTGGTCGGAGGCGCTGCCCGAGAAGTAGCGCTCGTGGACAAGGCAGCCGTTGCGCAGGACCAGGAAGCTCCACATGTAGGGAATGGTCTCCAGGTAGGCGTCGGCAGCATTCAGCAGGCTTTCGTCCATGTCCTGCTGGGCCGGGGAGCAGGTCTGCCAGGAATCGGAGGCGTCCACCGGGTCCGTGTAGGTGGGGTTGCCCTCGTAGAAGGTGACCTGGTTCCCGGATGCCTCGCCGATGGCCTGGCAGTCGACAGAGGGCCACGGGCCGGTATCTGTCGAGCCCTGTGGGGAGTTGCAGGCAGAAAAAGCCATAAACGGCAGCAACGAGATGGCGCGGAAGCTGTGCATCTACTCACTTGGTGGCTGTGTTGACACCGATAAAGGATGAATCCAGGCCTGCATGATATCCCGCCGCAGGAACTCTTCAAAGGACCGCAGCGCTGCTCTCCGCCCGGCCATGGGCGAGATTCAGCGGGTCTTCCCAGGCCACGGGGGCGCCCTGGAAGCTACCCGGCAACACGATGCAACTCCACCCGGTCACCCCAGACAAGCCGCTCTACTGCTCGGTCTTGGCTGGCCCGAAAGCCACCATGTAGGTGCGCCGATCATTGGGAGCCATGAGAGTATAATCACCGGGGGGAAGGGCGCCGTCGGCAAGGTAACGCACCCACTTGGCGCCTTCCTTGAGTTCGAGGGTCTTGCTCTTGTCCACCTGGCCCTGCAGGCGCTCCACCTGGGAGTCGGTCTCGAATCGGACGCCGATATAGTACCATGGCTCGGTGCTTTCGGGGTTTTCTCTGCTGCCGAGCTTGTGGGGGCCGCTCTTGAGCAGAGGAAGGACCTGGAGCTGGTTGATGTTCCTGCCGCCGGAGAGTACCAGGTACTCCCCCTGCCCCACCCTTTTATGTCGGCAGGCATGGTCAGCGGATAGTAGACTTTTCTACTCCCACTCCGCCTCGGTGGGAAGGCGCCAGCCGGGACAGTCGTAGGGCGTGCCCCAGGCCGGGTCCGGGCTGCACATGAGGTAGTCCCAATGCCATCCGCTGCTGTCCGGGTAGGTGTGGCATGTGTAGCAGGGCTCC
>JAJRWT010000005.1 GCA_024276675.1 Myxococcota bacterium
CCCCCCGAATCCCCCGGCGCCACGCCCGAGCCACCCGAAAAAACAGAGCCCACGTTCAGCGCAACCAGGCACGCCCCCCGCCACTGCCGTCAGCTCCACTCTCCAGCGTTCATCGTCCAGGGCGCGGAACACCACTCCACGGGCCCCGGGTACGCCCCCTCTCCGGCCATCATCGTCCAAAGCACAGAAAACCACCCCGCGCGCCAGGGAACCCGCCACCACAACATCCAACATAGACGGAACGATGGTGTTCATGAGCATGGACAGCTCTCCACCGGCCCTGCGCTTCCACTACACCAACACATCGGCGTTCCAGGGCGACTATCGCCAATACCTCTGCCACGACGCCCTGTTTGTTTCCCGAAAGAAAGAACTCCCGGCAAAGGGCACCGAGATGATGGTGAACATCACCTTGCCCAATGGCGCGTCCATCGATACCACGGGCAGGGTCGAGGTGGTGCTGCCCACCGGACTGGGGCTCTCGCTGCGCCTTGACAGGGCCGCTCACAAGTTGCTGGAAATGGCCTTGAAGGCCCTGTAGAACCCGCCGTCTACCGGGCCATGCAGGTCCTGTAGAACCCGCCGTCTACCGGGCCATGCAGGTCCTGAGCAATCGCCTCAAATCCGGCTGGGGCCCGATGATGAAGCTGTCATCACCTGGCTGGGGCGTGCCCGTGGAGACCAACATGGATCTCAGGTCCATGGGATTCATGGGCTGGGCAAAGATCTCCCAGGCCACGGACTGGGCGATGGCCGCCACAGCGGCCACCAGGGGCGAGGCACCGGATGTTCCTCCGAAGGCGCTGGTGTAGGCCTGCCTGGGATCCTGGTGGGGGAAGAACAGGTCGGGGTAGTAGCTGCCGTCGTCGGCGGTGGTGATGCTGTCGTACCAGCCCTGGAGATCCACCCTGGAACCGTAAGAGCTGCCCTGTGGGTACCAGGTGCGGGGATCCAGACCGCTGGAGGGGCTGGCCCCCCCGCCCACCATTATGGCTCCAGAGTCACGCAGGCTGCGGTCGAAGATTCCACCCCAGGAGGGATCGTCCAGATCCTGCGCGCCGTTGCCGCCCGGCTCCACCACCACGATGCCTTTTGCCACTGCAAGGGTGATGGCGTCGAATACGGCCTGGTCGACTTCCACCGGACAGTAGTTTCCGTTCTGAAATGCCTGCTGCTCGATGAGCAGCACGTCTCCGGCATCCAGGAGCTGGGCAGCCCGGTCCACGGCATCGGCGACGTCGTACCTGGATGGGGCACTGTATGGCGATACCACCAGGACTTCCGCGGCGGGCGCTGCGCCGGTGACTCCGTAGCCGTTGTCGCCGCCGAACATTATCCCCAGCACGCCGTTTCCGTGGTAGAGGTACTGCTGGCTGTCCCATCCGCTGGCGAAGGCCTTCCCGGTGGAATCCAGGTCTTCGTGTTCAGGATCCCAACCATACTCTATGTCGGCGATGGCCACGTTGGAGGCATCGCCCCCCGGCCAGAACGCCTGTTCTCCGAAACCAAACCCCGTGGGCGCGGCTTCCAGGTAGAGCTGCTCAGCAGTGAAATCGGGAGTGGTGGGGGGGATGTCGGCAGGAGGGGGAACGGGCTGGTAGGCAAGATAGGCCGTTTCCACGAGAGGGTTGCCCGAAAGCTCCTTCACCAGGGAGGGCGCGGCGGGGTTCTCCACCATGAAGTAGAGGGACAGGTCAGCCAGCAGCCCGTGGGGATCCAGTTCCCGTCGATCTTGCCGCAGCCCTTCCACGGAACGGGAGAAGCGACGGTACAGGGACGCTCCCCGCAGAAGGGCATCCAGGTTCTTCCAGGCCTTGATTTGGTCCAGGGTGAGCCCCGGTCCGGGAATGAGCCTGCCGTGTTGGAGAGAGGGGTTCATGCCCTCCACCAGCTTGAGTACGGCCAGGCGCGGCTCCCGACCCCGGAGATCCACGGTGCTCCCCGACGAGACCGGGCCCCGGACGGGAAAAGTCTCTGAGGCCGCGGCGGTTCCGCCCAGCAGGCACAGGAATATCAATACAGGCATGGAGACCTTCGCTCTCAGCCCTCACCAGCGGAATTCCGGGAAATACCGAGGGAATCCTCGCGGCCGGCGTGGGCTTTGACTTCGGCCAGCAGTTTTCGGGGGAACTTCATGTGGAGCCATGGCCCCACGTTCCACGTGAAGCTGATGGTTCCGGGATCGGGCCGCGACGCGGAATGGCGGGGATGGCCGGGAAGTGAAAACAGGATGGTATCGCTGGAGAGCAGGCTCATGTGGGGACAGATGGGTTCGAGGGACCTGGAACTGGCCGCGGCCAGAACCTGGTCCAGCCGATCGTAGCGACGCAGCTCTTGCAGGTGGTGGAAGGTGGGGGGGGAGAGCAGAACCCGCCTGGCTTGGAAAGCCGCGATTGCCCTGGCAGGATGCCACCAGGCGCTCGATGTGTTTTCTTTCCCGTCGTGGCTGGCCAGCACGGAGGGTGGTACGCGAGCCACGAAGAACCAGGTGTCGAAACGTATGGGACGACAGGCGGGGGTGACCCACCTGGACCAGGGGAAAAGGGAGTCCGCCCGGATCCTCGCTCCGTACTCGCGACAGATCCGGGCCAGGGCCCCGCGGTCTGCCAGGAGTTCCCGGCGCGCCGAGGCAGGAATTGGGCCCGTGAACAGGGGGATTCCGGCTTCTTCCAGGAGTTCCCGGGCAGCAGCCACCATCAGGGCGCTGGCGCTGGGATGGCGCATTCTGGCCAGGTTGGGCTCGTGGTGGCTGATGGGAACGTGGGCGTCGGCCCGGTCCAGCCTGCCCCCGGGAAAAACGTGGGTGTCGGCCATGAAGGGAGCAGTCGGGCCGCGCTCTACCAGAAAGACCTGGAAGCCGCCGGGAGCTTCGCGTAGAGGAATCACGGTGGCTGCCAGGCCGGGGGCGACCGCTGGGTGGGAATCGGACATCTTTCCCTTCATGGTTGGTTCAGGGCTCTGGCAGGAATAACCCGCGGTGGTACGCATAGGTGTCCTGCCCCGTGGGGCCCGGCGGGCACACAAAGATCCAACAGCAAAAACAGGCTATCCTTTTTTCAGCGATTTCCCAAACGTCTTGTCGGAGTTGGCCGTGATCCCGATTCTACTTTCCTGCCTCCTCCTGTCCACAAGCTCGACCCAGGCTCTCGGCGCCTCCGGGATCTCTGGGGATCACGAGAGTATCGTCCCTCCCGACTGCCTTCCTGCTCGGGCGACCATCCGGCCTCCAGGTCTCCGCAGCGAGGCTCCCTGCGTGTTCCCCCCGCCCGATACCGGCCTTCCCCGCGGCGACTCCGGCGCCCCTGACACCGCCGAACCAAGGCCCGACCAAGATCCCGACGACGACGGACTGAACGACCTGCAAGAGGCTGCCCTGGGAACGGATCCCCACACCTGTGACAGCGATGGTGACTCGCTGCCCGACGGTCTCGAAGCTGGCATCGACCAGCCTGGCCCGGACACTGACACGGACGCCGGCTGTTTTTCGGCCGACTCTGATCCCTTGACGCAGACGGATCCCACCATGGCGGACAGTGATTCCGGGGGGCTTGACGACGGGCAGGAAGATGCCGACAGGGACGGGCAGGTGGACGAATGGGAGACGGACCCGACGGATCCCGACGACGATATCGACGAAGACGAAGACGGTATCCAGGACAGCCTGGAGGCCCATTGCGGCGGAGACGACCCCGAAGACCGCGATGGAGACTCCATCGCCGATTCCACGGAAGGCACCGTGGACACCGACTCCGACGGAACACCCGACTTCTGCGACTCCGACTCCGACGCTGACGGCATCTCCGACCTGGAAGAAGGCGATGGCGACACCGACTCCGACGGAATACCCGACTTCAGGGATTCCGACTCCGACGGCGACGGGCTGAGCGACTCCACGGAAGGCACTGGCGACTCCGACTGCGACGGGGCTCCCGACTACGCCGACACCTTCGACACGGACGGCCCCTGTGCCGACCCCGACGGAGATGGCCTGGACAACTCCGCTGAAGCCGACTGTGGTACCGATCCCTCCAACCCCGACTCCGATGGCGATGGGATACCCGACGGCTCCGACGACTGCCTGCACGCCAGCCCGGACACCGGGGATCCCTGGTACGATCCCACCCCCCTGGACCTGCCTGCCGGGAGCAATTGTTCCTGCGGCACTCCCCGAGGAGCCGGGACTCTGGAGCCTCTGGCCCTGTTGCTGCTGCTGCCGGCATGGAGCCTGGCGCGGCGAAACCACGGGAGAAACCGACGCGGCGCAACCCTGCTGCCGCTGCTGCTGCTGCCCCTGTGGCTGCCCCAGGTGGTCAGGGCCCAGACCAGCGGCTTGCAGTCGTCCATCGACGCCCAGACCTTCAACCCCATCCCGGGAGAGGACATCTTCTTCCAGGTACGGGACCCGAATTCCCAGGGAATCAACGGGAGCGCCGCCATGATCGTCGGCTACGCCCACGAACCCATCGTTTACCTGTACTCCGATCCCGAAGCAGGGAAAGCCCGCGTACTGGGCGATCTCGTTACCATGAACCTCCTGGGGTGGTACCAGTTGAACGCTCTGGGCCTGGGCCTGGACATCCCCATCCACCTCCTGGCCCTGGGCGACGATCTCGATGCCGGACCCATGATGGGCGATGTACGAGCCTATTCGGGCGTAACCATCACGGATCGCAGGCAGGCAATCCTGGGGACGGCGATACAGGTGGATTTCTCCCTGCCCACGGCAACGGCAGACAGCCTGGACTCCTGGCTGGGCGACGACACCATCACCGCTGGAGGTGAGTTGGCCATCTCCGCCGGCCGCCGCCTGGTGGCCGCCCTGAACACTGGTTTCCACACGGGCAACGGTCAGTGGCTGGGGGATCTCTACTGGGGGCCGAGGCTGACTTTCGCCGCGGGGCTGCTCTATCGACTGACCCGGACGGTGGATCTCTCGGGAGAAGTGTCGGGATTCCACCTCCTGGACAACGATGGCAACCTTCTGCAGACAACACCCACTGAGGGACTGTTGGGGCTGCATGCCAGCCATGGCAGGGGCGTGGAGTGGAGCATAGCAAGCGCCACCAGCATCCTCTCCGCCGCCGGCACTCCCGCCTGGCGCATCATCGCCGGCATGAAGTACCGGTCATCTTCGGCGCGGGATTCCCGCCTCCGGGCAGGCGCCTCGCTTTCAGCCAGCGCCGATTCCGATGGCGACGGCATCCCCGCTTCGGCGGATCTCTGCCCCACGCTTCCCGAATCCATCAATGAAACCCTGGATTGGGACGGTTGCCCCGATGAGGGTGAGGTTCTTCTGCAGGTGGATGTGACCGATGCAACCGGAGCCCCGATGGGAGGGACCATAGCCCAGGCCAGGGCCTATGCCGGAACCATCGCGCCCAGCAGCAGTGCGGGAACCCACGTGATGACGCTCCCGACGGGACGGAACACTTTGTTCGTCACGGCTCCCGCTTCTGAAACCCTCCCCATCGAAGTGCCGGTTACCGCCGGCCAGGGGCTTCATGTGTCGAGCTACCTGAATGCCCTGCGCACAAGTGACCAGGTGGATGGCGACACTCGCCGAACAATCGGGTTGTACCTGGATTCTTCGCCTTCTGGAACCAAGCCGCAGTCTTTTTCTCTGTCCGCCATGCGCTCGGACCGGGATGCCGACGGCATCGCTGACGCCGACGACCGCTGCGTGGACCAGCCAGAAGACTACAACCACCAGGACGACCTGGACGGCTGCCCCGATGGCCACCTGACAATGACGGTGTTCGAGCTGCTGGATGATCGTGGGCGTCCCGTCCACAAGGCCCGAATCCACTTGCTCAACGGTCCCATGGAGGGCACCTGGGCAGTGGTGGACGGCGTATTGTATAAATCCCTGATCCCCGGAGCCTACAAGGTCGTTGCCGAATCCATGGGCTTTTTCCTGGAATCCAGGGAAATCAACGTCCCCGCCTCTGCGCGATTCCCGGTGCAGTTGACCATGCGACCGCCGCAGGGAGATGCAACCTGGGATCTCCTGGTCTCTGACCCGGAGGGCAATCCCGTGAGTGCCGAGCTGCTGTTGCAGGGGCCAGCCATCTTCACCGCCAGGACAGACCAGCAGGGGCAAGCCCATGTTTCGCTCCCCCAGGGTACCTATCGGGCTGCCGTGTTGGCACCGGGCTTCCAGGGGCAACGATCAACTCTGCATGTACGAACGGGCAAGCCCGTGACATCAAAGGTCGTACTGGAAAAGCTCCAGCAAGAGCTTGACGGGCTGGCCATTCCGTTGCCGGCTGCCCTGGCTTTTGAACAGGGTACCACAGTCTTTGCGCAGGGGGCATACGAAGCCCTCCACCACCTGGCCGACGTGCTGCGCAGCCGGAAGGATCTGCTGCTGGTGTCGTTGGAAGGGCGGGTTCCCAGGATGAGCAATCGCGCCGACGACGATCTCTACACCTTCCAGGTAGCCAAGGCCGTGAAGGACTACCTCGTGGAAAAAGAGGCCATCGACCCCACGCGCCTGGTCTGCATAGGACAGGGCAACCGACCGGATCCCAGGGGCCAGGCAAGCGCAGAGCTTTCCAACGGCTCCCCGTGGGTGGAGGCCTACGTCGCCGCCGTGCTCCGCAGCGGCGCGGATTCGACGGGTAGCACGCAGAGCATGTTGTGATAATACCGTTGCAGTCGATGCGGCCAGCAGCATGTCCGCCACGGGTTCTCTTCCAGGCAAAAAGTCCGCCGACAGGACTACGCGCGTTCATCTTCACGAGGTTTCAGACCTCCAATTCGTGGAGCACAAATTGTCTTCATCTTCCTTGCTGATTTCCGTGGCCTTGCTCTGTCTCGTCCCCGCACGGGCCCAGGCCTGGCCCGCCACCATCGCCTGGGAGCCGCTGCTCCAGGGTGGTGTTCCCATGGTGGATCCGGGGCAGGACCAGGACGCCTCCAGTTGCTACGACACCTGCACCGGCGAAAACGCATGGGACATAGTGGGCACCCATGAAGAACCTGCCTTCTCATGGTACGTGGACTACGACTTCCTCTACTTCAGGATTCGCACCAGCAGCGATCCCGCCTTGCTCTCTCCGCCCTACAACGGTTCCTGGGGCGTGCTCCTGAACACCGACGACAACAGCGCCGACTACGAGTTCTCCCTGATCCTCCAGGGGGACGATGACCTGGCCATCTACGAAAACGCGTCTGGAGACGGCCCAAGCGACTACGCGGAAACTTTCACCTGGGGCGACTCGGATCCGATGGAAGGCAGCGCCGCCTGGGAAGAGACCGACTCCTCCCTTGACGGCACGGACAACGACTGGCTCATCTCCATCGCCCTTCCCCTCTCGGTGTTTCAGGGCAAGATGGCCCTGGACATGGCCACGCCCCTGGGCCTGGTGGCTGCAACTTCTTCCAACGAGGGCAGCTCCAGCAAGATCCTGGACGCGGACCTGGCGGGGCACGACGACTCCGAGGCCCTGGGCAGCATGGAAGATGCCCAAGCCGACTACGTCAGCATCGACGCCGACTCCGACGGTCTCTACTATTTCCACGAGCTTGACCTGGGAACCGATCCCGAAAACAGCGATACCGACTCGGATACGCTCTCCGATTACGACGAAGTGTTCACCTACGGCACCGATCCCACGGATGCCGACCCCGACGGCGACGGCGCCACGGATGCCGAAGAGCTGGAAGGCGGAACGGATCCCGCTGTCGCCGACACCGACGGTGATGGCATCTCCGACGGCGACGAACTGGACTGCGGGGGGAGCGATCCCAACGACCGCGACGGCGACGGAATCACAGACTCCCAGGAAGGCACCGCCGACACCGACTCCGACGGCCTCCCCGACTGGTGCGACGAAGACGCCGATGATGACGGCATCTCCGACCAGGAAGAAGGCGATGTGGACACCGACGGCGACGGCACTCCCGACTTCCAGGACTCCGACAGCGACAACGACGGCATCTCCGATGCCCAGGAGGGCACGGGCGACTCCGACTGCGACGGGTTGGCCAACTACCTGGATCCCGACGACTGGGACGGCCCATGCGCCGATTCCACGGACACCGGCAACCCCCAGGGCGACAGCGGCACTCCCACCTGCCCCGACGGCCAGGGCAACTGCGACGGCGGCAGCCTGACAGGTGGGGGCTGCTCTGCCGGCCCTGGAAGGCCCCTGCTCATCCTCGCCCTCCTGGCGGGTCTCTGCGTCCTGACCCGCAGGTATTCGCTGGCGGCCCTTGCGTTGCTCCTCTTCCCCGTGGCCGGGGCGGAAGCCTCAACCCTGGACGTGGATTCCTTCCAACCCTCGCTGGACAGTCGTCTATTCACCTCCATCGAGGACAGCGCCGTGGGAGCGGCCGGGCCCGGTGGCGGCCTGCTCTTCAACCACGCCATCGACCCCCTTGTCTACCGCCACGCCGACGGCAGCGAAGACGGCATCATCACCGGGCTGGCCACCATGGACACGATGGTTTTCTGGAACTTCGACGCCCCCGTGGACCTCCGGCTGGGCATGGACCTGCCCATGCACCTGGCCGCGGAGGGCTCGGGTATCAGCGACGGCTACCTGGCCGCCGACCCCTCCGTGGACCTGAAGGTGGAGATCATGGATCGCGTGTCCGGCCCCATGGGCCTTTCCGCCAGCGTTCGCGCCACCATTCCACCCTGGAAAACCGCTGAATGGCTTGGTGAAGATGGCCCGTTCTACCAGGCCCGGGCGAGTATCTGTGCAGGCCGAAAGGCGGTCGTTGCGGCCAACCTGGGCTATGGATTCGGTTATGACGGCGCGGAGATCTATGACCTGACCTGGGGTTCAAGGTTGAATTGGGCGTTGGGTGCAAGTCTCCCCGTGGGCGCCAAGCTCAACACCGCCGCCGAGCTGGTGGGTACCAGGATCCTGGGGAATCCCGAAGCCCCGGGGGCCAGGCCAACCGAGCTGTTGTGTACCGCAAGGGGAAGCGCAAGCGGGAACCTCCTGGTTACCATGGGCTTGGGGCTCCCTCTCAGCTCGGGGGTGGGAACTCCAGATGCGCGCTTCATAGCGGGGGTGAGCTGGGTGCCGGCCAAGTCGGTGCGTCGCCACCGTCTTCCGGATCGCGACTCCGATGGTGTCGCCGACCCCGACGACCTGTGCCCGGACCAGCCTGAAGACCGCAACCACGTAAACGATTCCGACGGATGCCCAGAGGGCCGGCTGACGCCCACGGCGATTCGAGTCACCGACGAAAATGGCGCCTTGCTGCGGGACTCGCACATCAGCCTGTCACAGGAAGCTCCGGATTCGGGCAACCTCTTAAACCTGGAGTTCAACAACGCGGATGGTGAGATCATCTGGGCGCTGTTTCCCGGGAAACTGAAGCTGCTGGTCTCTGCTCCGGACTACCAACCCGAAGAATCCACCTTCGTGGTACCCACCAGGGACTGGTACCGGATCAACGTGCAACTCCAGCCCCCGGCCAGACCGGGCAAGCTGCTCCTACACGTCGTGGACAGCCAGGGTGCTCCCTTGCAGGGAAGCATCACCCTGGCGGAGAGCCCGGATGCACCATTCCAGACCGACGACGCGGGCCATCTAGGCCTGGAGCTTTCCGCCGGCTCCCACCAACTGACCATCCAGGCCACGGACTTCTCTCCACAGACCCGCACGGTTTCCATCGAGCCCGGGATCACGCTGCAAATGGAGATACCCATGCAGTCCGCCAGGGTCAGGGTCTACAAGAACAAGATAATCATCCTGGACAAGATCTACTTCGAGACGGACAGTGACCAGATAAGAGCCGAGAGCCTCCCCCTACTGGACGCCGTCGCTCAAAGCCTCGTGAACCACGAGGAAATCCTCTTGCTGGAAGTGCAGGGGCACACCGACGCCATTGGCAACGATCAGCACAACCTGGAGTTGTCCCAGAAACGAGCCGACCGCGTGGTGGCCTACCTGGTGGCATCTGGTATCGCTCCCGACAGACTGGAAGGCAAGGGCTACGGTGAGTCCCGGCCATTGGTGGAAGGAACCAGCGCCGAAGCAAATGCCCTGAATCGGCGCGTGGAGTTCCACATCGTGGAGCGCAGAGCATCTCCCGGCAGCAGCACCGCCACCGACGACAGCACGCCTTCCCGATCCGACGGCAGCACCGGAAAAGCCGCGGAGCAGCCCGCTGTCATTCAACCTGCTCCAGCAGGCCAAGACGGTCCTTGAGCCCCAGGACACGGCGCACCCTGTCATCCAGGGCGGCCATGGCCTGCGGATCGGTATTCACCAGGTCCATCAAAACCCCCATGTAATCCAATCCCTTGTCCCAGTCCGGGGGGGCGGTGGTGAGCAGCAGGTCGTTCCCGGCGAGGTAGGCTGCGCGCAGGAGCGCCGCCGGGTCTCCGCCGGTAGCCTGGGCTATTGCGGCTATGGCCAGGTCGTCGGTCACCGTTACCCAGCTCGCGTAATGGGCACGCTCCACCAGGGCGTGGTCGATGACGGCGGGCTCTCCGCCATAGGCACCGTAGGCCACGTTGGAGAGCATGACACCGGCGAGAGATGGACCGGCAAGCTCGAAGGCTCGTATTTCGGGTTCCAGGTCGGCCGCGCTCACGTTCCGTACCAACAGGTTGTAGTCGGTGTTGGCGCTGAGGTCGCCGTAGCCGGGGTAGTGCTTCCCGATGGCCAGCACACCGGCCATGGCGAGCCCCTGGGAGTACGCCCCGGCCATGTTCGCCACCCACTGGGGATCGTCGCCAAAGGATCGACCGGAATCGTACATCATGCCCGAAGCGGCCAGGTCCAGCACCGGCGCCAGGCTCAGGTTGATACCCAGGCTGCTCATGCCCGAGCCCACGCGACAACCCCATTCCCCCACCTGCTGGACTGGACCCTGCCCCAGTTGGCGGGCGGAGGGGAGGTCCCTGAGATCCGGAAGAAAACTCAGGCGGTTCAGCTCACCGCCTTCCACGTCGGCCGCCACCAGGAGGGGGACGACAGCCCGGTCTTGAAGGTCCGCCACCCGCTCCCGGACGTAGTCCGCTCCCTTCAGCAGGTTCCCCACCATTACGACCCCCCCCACCATGACCGGCGCGGTACGATCCAGCGGAGGGTAGCTCAGGAGCAACTGGCCGATCTTCTGCTCCAGCGAAAGGCGTGACAGGAGGGAGTCTACTCGTTTCGTGTCGGGCTCGGCAGACAGCAAGGGCGCGGAGTGGGCACTGTCGAAGGTGTCACATGGTTGGGCCGAAACAGCGGAGGCTGGTGGGGCAGGCAGACCCAGCAACAGCGGCAGCAGCGTACTCGCAAACCGGAAACCACGCGCAGTAATGAGATCCATCCGGGACTGCCATTTGAAGGGGGGGAGCCTGGGCAGGACTCGGGGGGCGGAAAACGCTGTACTCGCCACCCGGCGAGTACCCCTGAGCGGTGACGAGCGGCGCCTGGAGTTCACTCCGTTGAGTCCGTCCAGTTCTGGCCCGGCAACGCCAGGGCCTGACCGCTTATGTCGTTGGCCTCGGGGCGGGCCAGGTATTCTATGACCGCGGCCACCTGCTGGGGATCCACGGACTCCCCTTCTGTGGGCCAATCCAACATGAGGGACTTCAGGGAGTCGTGAAGGGTTCTGGCGGAGGCGGAGAGTAGCTGGAAGGAGTCCCGAACCGTGGCTGTATCAGGGGCGCCGGGGCAGACGGAGTTTACGGTTATGCCATCGTTGGCCAGCTCGACTGCCAGGGCGCGGGAGAAGCCGATGAGCCCATGCTTGCTTGCACAATATGCCACCATGCCGTCGAAGCCCAGCAAACCGGCGATCCCGACAACGTTGATGATCCTGCCCTGCCCTTTACGAATCATGTAGGGAAGGACCTTGAGGCTGCAGAGGTACGCTCCGGTCAGGTTGACCTTGAGGATCTCTTCCCAGGTGCGGACATTGGTTCCTACAAGCTTGCTTTTTTTGAAAAGGCCCGTTGTGTTGATGAGCACGTCGGCGGGTCCGGCCGCCATGAAGGCGGCTTCTACGCTGGCTGGATCTCCGACGTCTACTCGTACAGATCGCCCCCCGATTTCGTCTGCGACGGCATCGGTCTCCTTGCTGGTGCGGCCCATCACGGTGACGCGGTAGCCAGCATCGGTGAAACGGCGTGCTGTGACGGCCCCGAGATCGCTTTCTCCGCCCGTGACTATCACATGAGGCTTGGGCATCGCTCCTCCGGTCGTTGTTCGGCGGGATTCAGACGCCTAATGTAGCCCATTTGTCAAGCAGTCACGAGTCATGCCTCAAAAGAGCTGTTGCTCGTGGCGCCTGCAAAGGGTGTCGGGAATCGTCGAAGTTCGACATCTTTTCGACGGAGGGAAGGAAGCCAGGCTCGCCCCGGGCTAGGCGATGATGATGGCCTGATCCGCGTTAGATGGCCTTGGCAGCGGGTTATCGGCACGCACGCCGCCAGCATGTGCCTTGCCTTTCTTCCTCCGTGGAGTGGCCTCATTTTTGCTGAAGTTGGTGACAAAAGACTCCACAGGGGTTGATCATGCGCTACGACACAGAGGAGATGATACGAGTTGAGGGAGCAGGTGAGGGCAGAGGCGGCAGAAGGGGGCGCTCGGGAGGCGACTGGTCACGTCCAGGTATCTGGGCCGTTCCCTGGAGGGCGATCCTCGCGGAAGCCATAGTGGGAAGCAAGAGCAAGGCGTTGAACAACCTGGAACTACTCGCCCAGTGCCCTCCGGGAGAGGAACCCCCTGACATGCTGCTGGTGGCGGCTCGTACCATGGCCGCCCTGGGAGCTGGTTCCATGTGCAGGAACATGATCCCCCAGGCCAGCAGGGTCCCGACGGCCTCGTCGCTGGGCCTGGCAGCGCTGTTGCACCCGGAAGGTACAGCCCAGGCGGAAAAACTCCTCCTGGAAAGAGGGCCATTCCGGGACAGGGGCGACCTGGCCTGCGACCTGGCCGCCAGGCACCTGGTGGAAGGCAGGGTTCGAGACGCATCGGAGACGGTGCGCCTGGGATTGCTCATCAGCATGGATCACATGGAGCTGGGGCGATGGCGCAGGTTCCTCGCTTCCTCCCCGCGGGAGCTGGTCGCTCGGGCCGCACCCATGCAGTACCAGGCCGAAGAACCAACGCCGGAGATGTTCATCGACCCGTCAACGGCGCTGAAATCACGGGAAGGCGGGAAGCATGTCAGGAAAACTCGCCTGGGCATCGCGGACATCGTCCAACTGATTCCCTGCGAGCGCACCGGCTGGATGTCGAGAGAGAGGATCCGCAGGAAGCTTTTGACCGGAGCGCTGGATCGACCGGCTCCTCCCGGAAGCGCCCTGGCCTTCCTGCAGGAAACCGGAGTGAGCAGTTTTCGGTTCCAGAGGCAGGAGTACTACGGGTCGACGGAGCCCGGCGACGAGTTCGTCAAGATGGAGATCATCGCCGAACGACTGTGCAACCTGGTGTGCGAGACTCGAAAGGCCAGCGCGACCGCCGGCGACCTCTGGAGCAGAGCCCGCTCCATGCCTCCCCCGACGCCCGTCAAGGCCGCGTACCTGTTGGCCGAGTTGGCCCTTGTGGACGAGAGCCTGGTGCCGGCCACCACCCTGGCGCTCCGGTGGCTCATGCGGAACAGCCCTCGTTCACGTACAGGCAGCGCCAGCGAAACCGACAGGGCCGCCTTCGTGGAGCTTCACCGAGAACTCCTCTCCGCCTCCGCGCCCCCCCGTGGGACAAGAGCCAAGCCGTCCATGAGCATGTTCTGCATGATGCCATGAGATCAAACCAGCTTGGACCAGCATTGTGGCGGTTCAGGCACCCGGGCCCCCACATTGAAGCCAAGCTTGGAACAACAACAGGTTGTAGGACCCATGTGCCACGATGCACGGCCAAACCGATTCCGCCTTCACCCTCATGAGCCCAAGAGCCAGGCCCGCCAGGCCCGCCTGAAGCATGTTCCAGGTTCCCCAGTGAAAAAGAGCAAACAGAGCCGAGGACAGAAGGATGGCCGTCGTGCTTCCCATGCGATGGCGAGCCGCGCGAAAAAACGCATCGCGAAAGAGCAGCTCCTCTGCCAGGGGCGCCAGAAAGGCCCCGGCGAAGAGCAAGAGGCCCAGCTCCTGGGCTGGCAGCCCTTGCATGGATTGCGCCATCGAGGGCAGGGCAGCACCCGAATACCTGGCCAGCATGTTCATGGACCAGGCGGCAGCCCCTCCCATGAGCATGGCCGCCGGCCACCAAAGCCAGCCCTGGCGCTTCAAGCCGGCTCGCCGTGAATCAAGGCACGCCCCGCAGGCCAGGGCCAGACCCAACCACAGGATGGAGCGCAGGTAGAGGGGCACACCCCAGCTCCAGGCGCTGGTGCTGGGCCACGCGGCAGAGGGCAGAGCGGCCACGAGAGCCAGAGACGCGGCCCCCAGGGCCAGCAGTCCAGGTTCGGGGTGGCCGGATCTACCAGTGGAGGATGGTCTCAAGCGGTTCATCTCCCGGGGGAATGAACAGGTAGTGGTTGGCCCCTTCCTGCCAGCGGAGCCTTCCATCCGCGTGGCGCATCACCAGCTTGAACTCCACGACAGAGTCGGCGGGAAGGAGCAGCTCCAGGGAGAATTCCCGTTGCTCACAGGAGTTGCCCGGGCTCGGCATGGGCGCTGGACGAAAAACCGGGGCGTCGCCGTCGTGATTCCACTGGCCCAACTCGGGGCCGCCCCCTGTCAGCAGCAGCTCCATCCCCGGCTCCAGTGCCGGCCCAATGGCCCTGAAGATCACGGTCCTGGATTCAGAGGATTCAGAGCCGGCCTGGTGGAGGGATGGTGCTGGTTCTGCCAGGGCGCCTACCCAGACAGCCATGCCGGGGTGGGTGTTTCTGCGGTGGAACAGCACGGAGAAGCTGCGGGCGGGAAGGCGCATGATTCCTTGCGCCACGGTGGCTGGGCCCCAGGCGGGCGACAGGTCCACACCTGTGGCGACAGGGCCGGGCAGAGCCAGATCCGCCACGGCGTCGCCCGTGTTGAGGGCCAGGAGCGCCATTTCCCCGGGAGCCTCCCTGGAGTAGACCAGGTGCTCTGGGCCCAGGTCCAGGATTCGGCCATGCCCGCTGCTGAGGGCGGGATGGGCGCTGCGCAGGGCCAACAAGGCCTTCGCTTGCCGGTGGAGCGGGTATCGCTGCACAAAACGCATATCCCCACGGTTTTCCGGTTCTCCCCCACCTTTCAGCCCCATCTCGGTGCCCCAGGTGATGCTGGGTATTCCCCTGGCGGTGAGTTGGAAGGCCAGCGCCTGGCCTGCCCGTTCCGGGTCCGATGCGCATTGGCTGGCAAGACGGGGCAGGTCGTGGTTGTCCAGGAAGGTCACCAGGCGGTTGGGGTCCGGATAGAGCCTGTCCAGTGACAGCAGCGCAGCGATTCGCCCTGGATTGGCATCGCGGCAAAAGACATCAATCATGGCGTAGTACAAGGGGAAATCGAAGACTGCCCCGAAACCGCCGTCCCGGAAGGCTTGGGCCAGTTGGCCGGGATCTCCCTGGAAGTCCTCGCCCAGCATCAGGAAACCCTCTCCGGCCCTGGCGCGCAGGTCGGAGGCCAGCTTCGCGGTGAAGGAGAGCGGCATGTGCCTGACGGCATCGATGCGAAACCCATCGGGCTGGACCCGCGAGATCCAGTCTAGGGACTGTCGGAGCAGGTAGTCGTAGACCTCTGGAAGCTCCTGTGCCAGGTCCGGGAGACCGTGAACATCGTATTCCACCAGTTGCACCGGGTCGTTCCAGTCGCTGATGGAACCGTTGTGGTGGAACCAGCCGGGTTTGTCCAGCAGCAGGGGGGCGTCGTAACCCACGTGGTTGTAGACCATGTCCAGCAGAAGCCTCATCCCGCGGGCATGAAGCTGGTCCGAGAGTTCCCGCAGGAGAGCCTGGGTACCGAAGCGGGGCTCCACCTTGCCCATGTCCCATACCCAGTAACCGTGGTAGGCCCCCCAGCCGTGGAAGGGCTGGGTTCGCATCTGGAACACCGGTGAAAGCCAAAGAGTGCTCACACCGAGATCCTGGAAATAGTCCAGGTGGTCCAGCAGGCCCTGGATGTCGCCCCCGTGGAATGCCTGCGGGTCGTCCCTGTCTATGTTCTGGTTGTTGCTGGGATCACCGTCGGCAAAGCGATCCACCATCACGAAATAGATGGAATCACCGGGGGGGGAGGGGGGTGGATGGTAGCTTGCGACAAGGCTTTCAGTATTCGTACCATGGTGGCAGGCGGCGAGCCCGGGCAAGGTGCAGCACAGCAGCTCGGTGCATAGCGCTCCCGCCCATGGCAGTACGTTGCGGGGTAAGCAGCGCGATGGTCCTGGTCGCGAGATGGCCTGAAAACACGGAAGCAACTCAGAGACCGCCCAGGTACTCGTCCAGCAGAAAGCCCAGGTGCCTTTCGATGATGGGGCCGGCGGCTTCTACCACCTGTGGTTCCTTCTCGTGGTAGTATTCCATGAACACGGGGACCTTGACCTCGGTGGAGACGGATTCGCCCATGTGACCGGGTTCTGCGATGGTGAGGCGCACCTTGACGGTCCACCTGTAGCGCCCCGTGAGCTGGGAGTAGAAGCGGGGTTCGGTTTCCACCAGCAGCAACAGGTCGGCCCCAGGGAGTTGGCTCGAAAGGAACTCCATCCTATGGGGAGTCGTTCTCTTGTCGGCAAAGACGCCGGTGAAACGCTCCGGAGGGAGCGGGTCTGGTTCCAGGTTACGGAGGGTCAGGGTGCGCTCCACCCTGTTGGCGAGGCCGGCCGGTGTGGGGGAGATGTCGCGTTTGTCGGGGTACTCCACGAGGGTTGCCAGTCCCACCGACAGCGTGGAAGGTGAGCGTTGCTGGTCGGGCTGGTACTTCATGCAGGATGCCAACAGGAAGGCCAGCAGGAGAGCTGTGATAGTTTGTCTGTTCAGAACCATGCTTCCGTCTCGAGAGCCAGAACGTGGTGCCAGTGCTGTTCCACGTTTCCGAAGTAATTGTACTGGTCCAGGGTCTCCACGAAGCTGTTGCCGAAGGCGTTGTTCTGGTTGGAGTACTGGAAACCGTAGAGCACCCGCAGAGATGGTCGGGTGAATATGCCGGGACCCAGGGGATTCAGGACGAAGCCCACCTTGCCCTGGAAGGTGTTGCGTGTGTCGGTGTCGCCGTACTCCAGGCCTTCCGTGTCGGGGAGGCCGCCGGTGTTGGAGAAGATGGAGTCGGCGTGTTCCCTGTAGAAATTGCCGTTTCTGGAGATTTCCTGGGCAGCGGAGCCTTCACAGAGCATGTGGACGGTGGGGGTGAGGTAGTACTGCAGGCGGAGTACGCTGGAGTAGAAGGTACGGTCATGGTCGCTCGGGACGATGTCGTTGTCCAGATCCCAGTAGTTGCCGTACAGGACTCCCCAGGCCAGGTCCAGGCGCTGGGGCACGATGCGCAGTTGGATCTCGTTGCCCAGGTTGACCTGGTAACGCTCGTCGGTCAGTTCCTTGATGTAGATGGTGTAGTCCTGGCCGTCGTAGGTTTCCGTGTAGAAGGTGTCGGGGTGTTCCCGCAGGTAGTTGGCGAAGAAGTTGTTCCAGCGGATGGGCCCGATGTCACCGAAACCCAGGTAGCCCACCAGCTTGAAGGATGAGGCCCAGGTGGCGTCGGGAGCCGGGAAATAGTCTTCGCGGTATGGGTTGTCCTGGACGTAGGACTCTATGACCTCCTGGCGCACGAAGTCTTCGTATTCGACGCCCGGGGTCTGGTATGGAGCGTAGATATTGCCCGGCACCTTGGGCTCGTACATGTATTGCCCACCCACCCCCAGCTCCAGGTGGCCCCCGGCGCGCAGGCGAAGAGTGCCGCCAGGGGTCAGCACCGTGTTGTACTCGCTGCCCTTCAGGTAATAGCCGGAGTCGCCGAATCCCAGGAGCAGGTCCACGTGGTCGCTTTGAAAACGGCCGGAGAGACCAACGGTTTCGTAGAAGATCCTGGCGGGCCACATGTCGTAGAGGCCCAGGGTACCGAAGTAGGTGTCCAGCGTGCCCACCTGCCACGTGACGCCGTCCAGTAGGACATTGCCGGCCAGGGCATAGAGCTGTGAGATGCGCAGATTGTCGAGATAGCCGTTGCCTTCGTCGGCGTTGCCCACGGAGCCGCCTTCGATTTTGGTGTGTACGCTGGTCCAGACTTCGTGTGAACCCGCCTCCTGCTCCAGCACATCCAACCGCA
Source organism: Myxococcota bacterium (assembly GCA_024276675.1). Taxonomy (GTDB): domain Bacteria; phylum Myxococcota_A; class UBA796; order UBA796; family JAFGLY01; genus JAJRWT01. The sequence goes on from JAJRWT010000005.1 coordinate 18,140, forward strand.
ACTCCATGGTGGCGTAGGGGCCTTCGTTGAGCAGGCGCCCGTAGAGATTCCAGTAGCCCAGTTTGCCGTCGCCACCCTGGAAGTCGGGGCGGGTCATCACGCGGAAATAACCCCCGAGGTCGGCTCCCACCGCCAGGGCCCGGCCAGGGTTCATGGAAGCAAGGGTCGCCAGTAACACGAGCCATGGCCGCGTGTTCCTTGCACGACTCCACCTGGAAGCTGCTCCCGCCGCGGGAGCGGAGCCTTTTGCCGGATGGAGACTCGAATGCTGCGTCTGCATGGATTCCTCCATTGGGAACGTGCCCCGTGATGGGCTACTGCTGCACCAGGACCACTATGCTCTGGGCCTTCGTGGTGTACTCGGCGCCGGAGAGCACTATCGGTGTGTCACGGGTGATGTTCATGGAGGTGTAGGGATCCGCGTCGGGGTAATCCTCGAAGTAGCCTCCGGTGTTGCCCTCCACTTCCCAGACGGTCCCGGGCGTGTCGAAGTAGTACTGGGTATCCAGGACGCGCCCCCAGGTTTTTCCGGAAGGGAGCTGGAAGGTCTGATCGTAGTCCGAACCGTTGAGCAGGACGGCAATCTCGGGCTGGTCGAAACCGTCGCCCTGGTAGTAGTGGACCATGGCGATGTCGCCCGACCATTCGTCGTTGGAGAGGTCCTGGTTGTACTGGTTCTTCCAGCTCCGGGGCATGGCCGAGTCGAAGTCCTTGGGGGCGAAGGCATAGGACAGGTCCTTGCGAAGCTGGATCACCTCCCTGACAAAATCGCGCATACGATAGCGGTGGTAGGAGGCATCGGAGAGCCATTCCCCCCAGCGGAACCAGTTGGCTGGATTGTCGGCTCCTTCAGACCATGCGTTGTTGTTGCCGTACTGGGTGCGGATCCACTCGTCGCCGCCCAGCAGCAGGGGGGTGCCGTTGGAGATCATCAAGGCCGTGTACATGTTGCGCATGAGCTGGCGCTTGGTCCAGTCGTCGTCCCATGCCTTTTCGCTCTGGTTCCAGGGTTCCTCCAACTCGCACCAGACAGACCAGGGGTCGTCGCAGCAGACGGGATTGATGGGACTGCAAGCGTTCCTGGCGGAGTCGAAGGAGAAGAGATCGAACAGGGTATATCCGTCGTGTACCGTGACGAAGTTGATGCTGTGGTAGGGGTGCCGGCCATCGTCGAAGAAATAGGGGGTGCCGTTGAAGACTTCCCATGCGCCGACGGCGTCGTATTCGTAGCTGTTGAGCCTGTAATCCCAGTTGTAGAAGCGGCGCCACCAGTCCCTGAAGGCCCCGTTCCACTCGGCCCAGCCGTAGTCGGGGTCGTTGGCGGATGTGGGGTATTCGCCCAGGAGTATCCAGTAGTTGTCGTAGCTGCCGAAGCCCCATGGTTCGGCGATGAGGCGGGTGTTGTACTGCTGGAGCACCGGGTCGTTCACGATGTCGGCGAGGACCGTGCTGGTGTTGTTCCAGGTGTTGTAGTTCTGGTCTTCTTCGCCCAGGACTGCCGCGAGGTCGAAGCGGAAGCCGTCAACGTGCATTTCTTCCACCCAGAAGTGCAGGGAATCCATGATGAGGCGGCGGAAAGGAGTGTGGTTGGCGCGGGTGTCGTGACCAACGCCGGTGTGATCGTAGAAACGCTGGCCGTCGTCGGAGACAGCGTAGTAGGCTGCGTTGTCCAGGCCCCGCATCGAAAAGATGGTGGCCACTTCGGTGTAGTCGATTTCGTAGCAGTCTTCGGCGGCGTCGAAACCCCAACAGACTTTGTCTTCCCAGAGGCCGCCTTCGCCGGTGTGGTTGTAGACCACGTCCAGGATGACCTCCAGGCCGTTCTGGTGGAGGGTGTCCACCATGGCCTTGAACTCGTCGATGACATCGTAGGGGTCGCCGGTGGTGGCGTAGGTTTCGGAGTAGCTCATTTCCGGGGTGAAGTAGTCGATGGTGGAATAGCCCCAGTAGCCCCCGAGGGTCAGGTCCTTCTGGAATACGGGCAGCAGCTCGACGGCTGTTACGCCCAGGTCGGCCAGGTAGGGAGCCTTTTCGGCGAACCCCATGTAGGTGCCGGGGTGGTCCACCTCCGAGGCCGTGTTGGCGGTGAAACCCTTTACGTGGACCTCGTAGATGATCAGCTCGTTCCAGTCGTGTACTCCGTCTTCCTGCCTTTGTTCCCGCCAGGCTGTTTCGGCATCGCTCCACTGGTAGTCGCTTTGTACCACGACGCTCTTGGTTGCGGCGGAGTAGGTGGATTCGGCTCTCCAGGGGCCGGTGGCTGCCATGCCGCGGGACCAGTCATGGGCGCGGTGGTAGCCCTTCCCGTAGGGATCGGTGAGGAGCTTGTTGGGGTTGTAGCGGTTGCCGTCCAGGTCGACGTCGCCGTTGAAGCCGATGACGGTGTAGGGGTAGAATTGCTCGTCGTACTGCCAGTTGGGACCCCAGGCCACGAAGGCGTAGTGCTGCCCCAGCCCCAGCCCTTCCACGTAGATGTTCCAGAGGTCGCCGAAGCGCTCCATGGCGAACTGCTGGGTGGGCTGGGTGGCCTCGGGGTCGTCGAAAAGGGCCAGCTCGATGCGCTCGGCGTTTTCGGAGTAGACGCAGAAATTCAAGCCCTGGTCCAGGATTGTGGCGCCCATGTAGTCCATCGTGGCGATGTCTTCGCTGCTCAACGAGGGCGGCAACGGCGCGGTGGCGTAGAGCGACATGTAGTCCGAGCTGGCACAGGAGAGTGCCGACAGGCCCGAGACCATGGCCGTGGTTATGGCTGTTTTGGAATAGCGACGTATCGCTACGGACAGGGGCATCTCGGCTCCTGGGGCTTTGGGCTTTCCGGTGGTTGAAATAATCGAAAATGAGCCGATGGTACCAGCACGGCGGCTTCCAGCGGGCTAACGACAAACATGTTAACCCCTTCACCTTGACCAGGGTAGAAACATGCCAATCTTGAGATACCTGCTCGTCGGCCTGCTGGGATTGTCCCTGTCCGCCTGCTGCTCGTCGGACGATGCTCCACAGTGGCTCGACATGGACCCGCTGCTGATGGAAGGCAACAGCGCCGAGCTGCTCCTGGCCGACTACCTCCTGGATGACAGGGGTACCCCGGAGTTCAGCGCCGAGTCCACGGCCGAGAACCTGGTGGCATGGGTCGAAGACGACGTCCTCCGCCTGGAGGTGTCCAGCACCTGGGACGGAACCGTGGATGTCCAGCTCACTGCCACCGATCGCTGCGAACAATCCGCCTCCACCGAGTTGCCCGTTTCACTGGGTTCATCCAGCGACGATCCCGACAGCACCGACGACGACCGCGACTTCTACGAGGATCCCTGTGCCATCACCCTCACATACGAAGCCCAGGGCAGCCCGGATTCCGTGTTCGTGGCAGGCACGTTCAACCGCTGGGACAGCAGCGCCACGCCCATGGAACACGTCACGGGCAACACCTGGGAACTTCGGCTGGACGACAGCGAGATCTCTCCAGGGCCGATTGCCTACAAGTTCGTGGAACTCCAGGGAACAGTGGAATCCTGGACATGCGATCCCAGGGCGGAGATGCTCCAGTGCGACGAAGGCTACAAGAGCGCCTACGACACCGACTGGGTCCACGACTGCGGCCTCGACAACGGTTCCTGCAACTCCATGCTCATCGTCGAAGATTTCGACAAACCCCGCCTCTGGGTGGATCAGCTCTCCATCGGCCACCAGGCGGGAACGGTCCAGGTGCAGATCAGCTCATCCCCCGGATGCTCGGGGGCCCGGTTGAACGAAGGAGTGGCCACCATCGACGGCGAACCCATAACCGGGGCCTGGACCGGCGATGGCTTCCAGGTGTCGTTGCAGGGCCTGGAGCAGGGTCGGCACACTCTGCGTTTCGACTTGCAGGATCAGGCCGGGAACCAGGCAGAACAGACCTATATCCCATTCTGGATCGAAGACCACGACGGCTGGGAAAGCGGCCTCATGTACTATGCCTTCCTGGACCGCATGGTCAACGGCGACGGGTCGTTGGACCGGGACGAAGGCGCCAGCTACTACCTGGGCGAGTACATGGACGGAGACTTCCTGGGCCTGAAAGACGCGCTGCCGTACCTGGAAGACCTTGGTGTCACGGTGATCTGGATAAGCAACCCCCAGGACAACACCGAGGGGGGCTGGTCCGGTGACTGCGGCTCCAACTTCACTGCCTATCACGGCTACTGGCCCGACGATCCCTACGGAGTGGAAGAACACTTCGGCGATCAGGACAGCCTGTCGCAACTGGTGGAAGAAGCCCACGAGCGCGGTATCCGCGTCGTCATGGACTGGGTCTGCAACCACGTTCACCAGACCCACCCCTACTACACCCAGGACTCCTCCCACCAGGAAACCTGGTTCAACGACTACCTCCCCTGCCAGATCGGCGACGACTACAGCAATTTCGACGACTACCCCGAGACCTGCTGGTTTGCCGACTACCTGCCCGACATCAACTTCTACAACGTGGAACCGCTCTACCAGATGGTGGAAGACGCCCTCTACTGGGTGAAGACCTACGAGTTGGACGGTTTCCGGGTAGATGGCGCCAAGCACGTACCACACAGCACACTCTGGAACCTCAACGCTCGCCTGGACCAGGAGGTCGAGCACGGCTATGCCGGTGGCGACGAGAACTTCTACACCGTGGGCGAGACTTTTTCCTTCGACCGGAACTTCGTGGTCTCCTTCGTGAACGAAGACGAGCTTGACGCACAGTTCGACTTCCCCCTGTACGGTACAATCCGGGATGTCTTCGTCCACGACTACCAGTCCTTCTACGACCTGCAATACTCCATGGATGACAGCCGCGCCGTCTACGGCGATGCCCTCATGAGCACCTTCCTGGGCAACCACGACGTCTCGCGTTTCATCAGCTACGGCAACGATCCCGACTGGGCCGACAACTCCGATTCCTCCTGCTACACGGCCGACGTGGTGGAAGAAGACTGGTGGTACGGGCGCCTGAACCTGGCCTGGACCTACCTGCTCACCAATCCCGGTATCCCGATGATCTACTACGGAGACGAGCTGGGAATGCCCGGAAACCAGGATCCCGACAACCGGCACCCACTCTGGTGGTACGCCGATGCAATAGCCGACGGCAGTACCGGGTCGTTCGACCTGCAGGACATCGCCGGCTCGCTCTATCACCCGCGCATGGAGCAGACGCTGGACCACGTGGCCGCGCTGGGCCAGGCCCGAAAAGAACACCCCGCGCTCTACTCCGGAGACGAAACCAACTGGTGGCTGGAGGCTGATGTCTACGCCTATGCCCGCGTGACAGAGGCCGACCAGGTGCTGGTGATCCTCAACCGGAGTTCCCACCAGGCGACCCTGCAGAACTCGTTGAGCTTCGCCGCCCTGGATCCTGACGGCACCTACGAAGACATCCTCACCGGCGAAACCTTCAACGCATCCGGAGACTGGATCTCCATCTCGGTTCCAGCCAACGATTCGAGGGTGTTGGTGTTGAAATAAGCCTTTCCATCTATATTGTCGGAAAAGCTGTACCCGGATCGGCAGCCAGGCTATGTTTCTCGGAAGATGCATTCGGGTTGCCATCTTCGTGATGTCAACCACCACCATCGCAACCCCGACTGACCAGCAATATCAGCCCTCCGTTCTGGAAACCTGCAACAACGCCGGAAATCCCAGTCAATGCTCGCCATCTACTTGTTCAGCCTCGCCCTCGGCGGCGTACTCATCGTTGCAAGCATCTTCATGGGGTCTCACGACCATTCTGCCGGCGAGCTGGATGCCCACGCCCACATGGAACTGGAAGCGGACCACGACCTGGGCATGGACCATGACTTGGCTGAACACTCCCAGGAGCTGGCAGGCCACGACACCTGGCTTCCCTTTCTTTCGCTGCGCTTCTGGACCTTCGGACTTGCCGCGTTCGGACTGACCGGGACTCTGCTGCAGCTCACGGGTATCTCCTCGTTGGTCTCGGCCCTCGTCAGTGCACCCATGGGCCTGCTGACGGGCACGGCCGTGGCGTGGTTGTTCCACTACCTCAGGAAGACCACGGTGGGCCAGGCGCTGGATCTGCACAGTCTCCGCGGTGAAGAAGCACGGGTAATACTGCCCATAAGTAGCGAAAAAACAGGGAAAATCCGCATCATGCTGGAGCACCAGGTGTTGGAGATCCCGGCCACCACTTCGGAAGGCCAACTGCTGGAACCGGGCAGCCGGGTGTTGCTGGTGTCGGTGGAAGATGGCAAGGCTGACGTGGTTCGTCTCCGCTCTCTCTGAACCGTTCATTATCGCCACGAAAGCAAGGAGAACTCATGGAACTGGTACTTGGCGCAGCTTGTCTGGGTCTTGGCGCGGCGTTCGTACTGCTGCTGCTGCTCATCATTGCCAAGCGCTTCCTCTTCATCTGTACACCCAACGAAGTTCTCATCGTCAGTGGGCGCCGTCAGAAGGGAAAGACAACCGCGGCATCTGGTTTTCAGCCCATCTATTTCGGCAGGGTCTGGCGCAAGCCATTCCTCGAAAAAGTGGATCGTATGGACCTTCGCACCATCCCCATCGACATCCATGTCACGAATGCCTATTCCAAGGGGGGGATACCGTTGAACCTCCACGCCGTGGCCAACGCCAAGGTGACCTCCAACCCCAAGTACATCGCCAACGCCGTGGAGCGTTTCCTGGGGCGGGACCGTGCCGAGATACGCAGTGTCGCCAAGGAAACCCTGGAAGGGCACCTTCGCGGCGTGCTGGCCAGGCTCAGCCCCGAAGAGGTCAACGAGGATCGGCTGAAGTTCGCCGAAGAACTCATCGACGAAGCAGAAACCGACTTTCTGAAGCTGGGCATACAGCTCGATACCCTCAAGATACAGAACGTCTCCGACGACACCAACTACCTGGACCGCATCGGGCGCGCCCGCATAGCCAACGTCCTGAAGGAAGCCGAGATCGCGGAATCCAACGCCAAGGCCGACGTCGAGCAGGCCGAGGCATCGGCGAAACAGCAGAGCGACGTGGCTGATCAAAACGCCGAAACAGTAATTATCAAGCACAAAAACGAGTTCCTTAGGCTGAAGGCTGAGCAGGATGCTCTTGCCAAACAGGAAGAAGGGCGCACCGTCCAGATCATCGTCCAGGCCAGGGCCGAGGCAGAGATCAAGCTCCAGGAAATACGCCAGAAGCTGGAAAAAACCCGACTGGTGGCCGACGTGGTATTGCCGGCGCAAGTGCGAAAGGAAGCCCAGAAGCTACAGGCCATCGGCAGCGCCGCGGCCATAGTGGAAAACGGCAAGGCCATGGCCCAGGCCCTGGAATTGATGACCGAGATCTGGTTGAAGGCTGGTGAGGATGCGAAAGACATCTTCCTCATCCAGCAACTTGAGCATGTCCTTGAAACCGTGGTTGAGAAGGTCAACGCCGTCACTCTGGACGAAGTGGTGCTGCTGGACGACAGCGATGGAAAGGCCCTGCCATCCCACGTTGCCTCCTTCCCTGCCATGGTCAACGAGGTTCTTCAGGAACTCAAGGTCTCCACGGGCATAGACATCCCCGGAATACTGGCCGGCGCATCCGACACCCCGGCCCTCCAGGAGGGTTGAAAGATGGATTTCGTACTCGTACTGCTCATCCTGGTCGTCGTAGTCGGCCTCGCCGGCATGGCCGTGGTCTTCATCGTCAAGAACCTCCTGTACGTGTGCCCTCCCAACAGGGTGCTCATCTTCAGCGGGCGCCGTCGCGTCGTATCTGGGCGGACCTTCGGGTACCGAGCCATCAAGGGCGGCAGGGCATACAGGATTCCCCTCCTTGAAACCGTCGGCGAGATGGACATCTCCAATATGAACATCGAGGTGGTGGTCACCAACGCATACTCCACCGGCGGCATACCGCTCACTGTGAACGGCGTGGCCAACGTGAAGATCGCGAGCCACGAACCACTGCTGGGCAACGCCATACAGCGCTTCCTGGGGATGGATCGTCGTCGAATCGAACGTATCGCCAAGGAAACCCTTGAAGGCAACCTGCGCGGAGTCCTGTCCCAGTTGACCCCGGAGCAGGTCAACGAAGACAAGCTCGCCTTCGCTGAAAAGCTCCTGGAGGAAGCCGAGCAGGATCTTGGAAAACTGGGCCTCTCCCTGGACACCCTCAAGATCCAGAGCGTCTCCGACGACATGGGCTACCTGGACTCCATCGGTCGAAAAAAGTCCGCGGAGCTGATGCGTAGTTCCATGATAGCAGAGGTTGAAGCCAAGGCACTGGCCGTTGTAAGAAACGCCGAAAACCGCCAACGCGCCCGCATCGCCGAACTCGACGCAAACATAAACATCGTGAAGGCAGAGACCGAGCGCCGTATAGCCGACGCCCTGACCCGCAGGGACGCCAAGATCGCCGAAGAGGTGGGGCAGGTTCAGGCCATGGTGGCCAGTGCGGAAGCGGAGCTGAAAGCCCAGACAGCACGGGTAGAACAGGTGAAACGCCAACTTTTGGCGGATGTCCTGGAGCCGGCACGGGCAGAGATGGAAGCCGCCCAGGCGCGTGCCAGGGGCCAGGCCCAGAAGATCATCGAAGACGCCAAGGCCACGGCATCGGTCATGGAACAGATTATCCTGGCCTGGAAGAAGGGCGGTCCCAACGCCAAGGACATCTTCCTCATGCAAAAGCTGGAAAAAATGCTCTCCAGCCTTGTGGGCACCATCCAGGGGATCCACGTGGGCAGGCTCACCATGCTTCCATCCGGGGCTGACTCTACGAGTACGCGGGCCGTCCGGCTGGTGGAAGAACTGAAGGGCGCGTTGGGAGTCGACCTTCCCGCGGCCTTCGACAGGTTGACGGCTACGGAAGAACCCACACCAGGAAGCGCTCCCAAGCCAGCCTGACAGTGCAGTGGACCAGCACACCTGAAAGCGGAGCAGGCGACATTCAACAGATTCATGGCAACACGGCTGGGATCAAGCCCAGTCAGAAACGCGCTCTCCAGGCTCTCTATCACCGAAGAGTGCCTCCGGAACGCTTCTTCACACCGGAGCTGCTCCGGCGTCTTTGCGAGCTGTCCCGCCAGTTGTCCCGCCAACTGGGCCTGCTGGTGGACAGGCGGGGCTATGTCTCCCACGTCATCGTGGGCGATGCACACAGCCTCTTCATTCCAGAACTCGGGCGTAGCCGTGCGGGAACGGGGCGTTTCCGAGGCCTGCGCCTGCTCCACACCCACCTCAGGGCGGAATCGCTCTCCAGGGATGACCTCACCGATCTGGCCCTGCTGCGTCTCGACCTGGTGATGGCCGTCCACACCGACATACGCGGACTGCCCGGAGCCGTGGATTTCGCCCACCTGCTTCCTCCTGGCAGCGACGAGGGCATGTGGCGACAGGAAACCCGGCCCTCCATCCACCACTGGGAAGACGACTACCAGGCTTTCATCCACGATCTTGAATCCCAGTTCCGGAAGGGGGACCGGCTCCTGCGTGCAGCGGGGCAGGAGGCTGCCATTACCATAGGAGTGACCACGGGCGACGCGCAGACGGCTCGCAGATCCCTGGAGGAGCTGGCAAGGCTGGCAGAAACCGCGGGACTCGTCGTTGCCGATGCCATCCTGCAGCTCCGCCGAAAGCTGGATGGGCGGACGCTCGTTGGGCGGGGCAAGCTCCAGGAAGCCATGCTCAAGGCCATGCACCTGGGCGCCGAAGTCCTCCTGTTCGATCACGACCTCAGTCCATCCCAGTTGCGAAACCTCGCCACATTCACCGAACTCAAGGTTGTGGACCGCACGCAGCTCATTCTCGACATCTTCGCCCAACGAGCCACCACCAGGGAAGGCAAGCTCCAGGTAGAAGTAGCGCAACTTCGCTACCGGCGTCCGCGCTTGGCCATCATGCCCACGGCAATGAGCCGGCTCACCGGGGGAATCGGCGGAAGGGGGCCTGGAGAATCCAAGCTGGAGATCAATCGTCGGCGTGCGGATGAACGCCTGACCCGCCTGGAACGAAGACTCGCCGTCCTGGCCAGAAACCGTGACCTCCGGCGAGCCCGGCGGCGCCGCGTGGGGCTCCCCCTGGTGAGCATCGTTGGCTACACCAACGCCGGCAAGTCGACGCTCCTCAACACCATCACCAGGAGCCAGGTGAACGTAGAGGACAAGCTGTTCGCAACCCTGGATCCCACCAGCCGGCGCTTCCGCTTTCCCCAGGAACGCGAGATCATTCTCACCGACACCGTTGGTTTCATCCAACGCCTCCCTCGCGACCTGGTACACGCCTTCAAGGCCACCCTGGAAGAGGTCGTACAGGCTGATCTGCTGCTGCACGTGGTGGACGCCACCGACCCTTCCTGGAGCCTCCACCTGGGCGCGGTGCAACAGGTGCTGGAATCCCTCGGCGTCCGAGAGACCCCGTCAATCACGGTGTTCAACAAGATCGACGCACTGGATCCGGCGTCGTGGCCTGATCCCGCCGGGCATGGTGATGCCGTGCTGGTGAGCGCTGCTGTGGGCATCGGGCTGGACAAGCTGATGGAAGCCATTGAAAACGCGCTTTTCAGGCGCAATGCCGCCGATGGCAAACCAGCGGTGCCATGCCAACGATTGCAGCATCACGCCGGTTGTTGATACTTCAACGCCGGGGAGCCTCATTGCTTCCCCCAAGACGCGCCACCACCATGGACAGGAGTACCATGAGCGCATCTGGTTCAGTACCTCTGGCGGCTCTTGCTCTGTTTCTGTGTCTGCCAATGTCTGCCTGTCATTCCTCCAAGGATACGGCCAGCACGGGACTACGGGAAGACGAGGACACCGCCGGGCAGTCCACTCTGGACCCGTACATAGTCGACAGGCAGTACGGTTTTACCAGCGAGAGCTGGAGCTACGAGGTCACACTCCAGGGCTGGGCCGGCCTGGTGACCCTGGACATTGAACAGGACGACGCCACCTTCTCCTGGGCTGAAGAACACGACCTGGAAAATATCGATTTTGCCAGCGACGGCACCTGGGACATCTGGGCCAAGACACTGTTCATCATACAAGACCAGGAAGAGCAGATAGATGGCGCTTCGACGCTTTTCAGCGGCACCCAGGAACGGGCCGATTCCATGACATGGATGGTCACGGCTTATGACATGGACCTGAGCACAGCCGTGGACTGCATAGTGTGGGGAGCCTCCCCCCGACTCTTCCATCGGCAGGCATGCCGCCTCTGGACGGATTATTGAGTCTCCATGACTTCCCGTAGGCGCCAGAAACCCGGAACATCCCCTTGGGTCTCGTTGTGTTCCTTGTTGCTCTTCGTCTCTTGCTCATGGGGGCCCACCGGTGGCACGACGACGGGGCAGGTCTTGTACGACAGTCCCCCCTCCATTGAAGAAATATGGTACGACTGCTCCGTGGACGAAGACCAGTGGAGCTTCTATGTCTACACCACCGGCTGGACCGCCAACGGTTCCCTGCTCATGGCCATGGACCAGGACTACGTGGAAGAACACACCATCAAGTCCCAGGAGGCCGCCGCCGATGGGAGCTATGACTACCTGGGGCTCACCCTGAATATCGAAGCGGATTGGCGGAATGTGTACAGCGGTTCCAGTACTGCTTTTTTGTGCAATGAATCCACCTTGAACGCCTTGAGCTACAGGCTGGTGGTCTACACGCCGGGCACACAGGACCAGGCCGACTGCCGAAGCTGGGGAGCCGATCCCTGGTTGTTTGACAGCGTCGAAGATGCTCCAGCCTGCGATGCCATCTGGGAAGAACCAGACAGCGGCAGTGCCGATGGCTGACCAGGTGCGGGGGGCGCCTGTCAACCGCGGGCTTGGTTCCAGCCATGTTGCCAACAATAGCGACCATCAATCTTTGACTCTGCCACGCGGATGCTTTACTTGGGACGTTGCGGGTTGAAACAACCTGAAGTACAGTTCTACGGGCCCTGTTGGCCCATGAGCAACAAGGAGACGCTACATGTACAAGCTCATCTTCCCCCTAACACTGGGCGCATTCATGCTGGGCGCCTGTGAAGACGACACGAAAGACACCGCCGGCGCCGACACCGGCGACGCCGCGGTCGAAGACTGCTACGTGGAAACCGACGTCAGCATAAACGACGTCAGCGATCCCACCATGGCCTATGACGCCGGCAGCGGTAGCTGGTACTACTACATCGACGCCAACGGCTGGGCCGACGACGCCTACGTGGATATCTACCAGGACGCGGGTGGTTACGTCTGGGAAGAAACCCACGAACTCGTCAACACCGACTGGGACGACTGCGGTACCTGGGACTGGTGGGACATCGAGCTGCCCGTCGTGACCGATTTCAACGATCAGACCGACAGTGTGAACACGCTCTACGACGACACCATGATCGGCCTGAACTCCTGGATGTTCCACGTCTGGGTGGGCACCGCCATGGTTGACTGCTGGGTCTACGATGTGGCAGGGAACAACTACTTCGACGGAATGGGCTGCTCCGAGCACTGAGCCTCCGGGGTCACCTTCTATCCACTCTTCCGGACCCCACCCATGAAGGTGGGGTCCACGTGTGTGGAACCGTAGCGGCGGGATTCCCATGACAAGCCACTCCATCGCAGCTCTCACGGCACTGTTCCTGTGCACGATGTCGCTGGCAGCCTGCACCGCGCTCCAGGACACCGGGCTGGACACCGCGGGGGAAACAGCCGACACCGGCGATTGCTGGGCAGGGCTCACGGCTGCCATCACTGCTGCCAGCTTCGACTACAGCTCAGGTGAAAGCTGGTACTTCAGCGTAGACCTGGAAGGCTGGGCAAGCGACGTGTACCTGGACATCTCCTACCTGAACCACTGGTTTCTGTGGGAAGAATCCCACCTGCTGGACAACACCTCCTTCGACTCCTGCGGGGCCGAAGACCACTGGGAGCTTGAGCTGCCCGTCGTCACCAGCGTAGAAGACCAGCTCCAGGACCAGAGCACCCTGATAGCGGCGGACGAACAATCCGCCTCCAACACCACGTTCATGTTCACCGCCTGGGACTACTGGGACAACTCCCTCACGGACTGCCTTGTCATGGGAGCCAACCCCGCCGCCTTTGGCGAATTTGGTTGTGACCAGCAATAGGGCCCTCACCTCAGGCAACGGGTCGCGTGGACAGTTGACCGGGAACTGGTGAACGCGGTTCAGCTCTGCAACCGGATCCGCTGGGCGACGATGCGCCGGGCAAGCTCCAGGGCGGCCACCATGCTGCCCGGGTCCGCCAGGCCCTTGCCCGCTATGTCGTCGGCGGTGCCGTGGTCCACGCTGGTTCGCACGATTGGCAGCCCCAGGGTCCAGTTGACGGAGGCACCGAAGTCCAGGGTCTTCAAGGTGGTGAGCGCCTGGTCGTGGTACATGGCTACAACCATGTGGACCCGGCCCGTTGCACCCCAGCGCATCGCGGTCTCGGCCGACATGGGACCGTGGATGGCAATGCCCTGGGCGCGGGCGTCGTTGCAGGCTGGTTGGATGCGTTCCAGTTCATCCATTCCCAGGAGGCCCCCCTCACCGGCATGGGGGTTCAGGCCGCAGACCGCTATCTGCGGATGGGCTATGCCCAGATCCAACGCAAGTGCTCGCTGTGCGATGCGCAGCACCTTCAGAACCCTGCTCCGGGTGATGGCGGCGGGAACCTGCGACAAGGGCAGGTGCGTGGTGACCAACGCCGCCTTCAATGTGCCGCCAACGAAGGCCATCACCGGCTCGTCTGTTCCGCAGAGTGCCCCCAGAAAGCCGGTGTGCCCTGGGTGGCGGAAGCCCCGGGCTGCCAGGCGCCCCTTGTGGATGGGGCCGGTCACCAGTGCGTCGGCGCGGCCGTCCAGGCATGCGCCCACGGCGAGCCTGATGGATGCAACTTCGACGGGTTCGTGCTGATCTGTTGGGACCAGCAACCGAACCCCCTTGCCGGGTTCTATGGTGTCCACCTGGACCACGGCCAGGCCCTGCTTCCTGGCCTGGGTGGAGAAGGGCTCGGCAGCCCCCACCACCACGGCGTCCTGGCCGCTGCGCAGCAGGGCCGCCACGGCCACTTCCGGACCGATGCCCGCGGGATCGCCTGGGGTCAGCAGCAGCACCGGCTCCGCCGGGAGAGAAGGGCGCGGCGGACCCTTGACTGGATCCACAGGCATGGTCACCCGGCGGGCTCCAGGAGGATCTTCAACGCTGCCCGACGCCTGGCCTGGGCCAGCCATTGTTCTCGAGCGTCTTGCATCTTGCCTTCCATGATGCGGGTACGAAGCTGCTCCTTGAGATCGTCGAAGGTTGGCGGGGTGCTCTCGACGATTTCCAGGACGCGAAGGAGGAAGACTCCCTGGGCGGTGACGATGGGCTGGCTCAGCTCACCCTGGGACATGGAGAAGGCGGGGCCATCCAGTTCCGCCACCAGTTCTCCCCGGGCGAACATGCCCATGTCACCCCCCCTGCTGGCGTATGGCTCCACGCTGAGCCTGGAGGCCAGGTCTGCGAAGGGTGTTCCGGCGAGAATGTCTTTCCTGGCTTGGGCAACGACGGCCAGGCCCTGGGCTCGCGACTCCGGGGTGTCGGGGTCGGAAAAAGGCACGAAAAGTCCTTGCAGGTGGACCCGTGGTGGGTCCGTGTAGTCCGCGACGCTGCGGCGGTAGAGATCTCTCAGTTCGTCTTCGCGCACACTTACACGGGGACTCAACACCTGCTGGTTGAACTTCATCTCGCGAAGGCTGGAGCGGATTTCGTCCAGGTAGGAGTCCCAGGCGAGTCCGGAGCGTTGGATTTCTTGCTGAAGCTGCTCCCGTTCCAGGCCGTTCTGGCGAGCGATGTCGGAGAGCGCCCTCTCCAGCTCGGTGTCTGTTATGTCAAGTTCGAGGCGTTGAACCTCCTGTTGAACCAGTTGGCGGTCTATGAGGGCATCCAGTACCTGGAACTCCATCTCCCGGCGCAGCGATTCGCTGCCACCGGCTTCGGCGACCCGTTATTCTATGTGGTTGCCCCCCAATTCGTAGATCTCTGTCCAGGTGATGACGCGATCATCCACAACTGCGGCGATGCGATCCACTGCGGCGGCAGTAGCAGCAGCAGGCCACAGGGCCGTGGAGAGCAGGAGCAACAGCACGGGAAAACAGTGACGGGGAGGGGGGATGGTAGCGCGTATCCGCGCCCGGCCGCGTTGGGCTGCTGTTCCCAAAATTGCACCTCGGGGCAGGTCCAGGAGCCGGTGCACTTGGCTGGCCCGGAGTTTGATGCAATCGGTCCGGAGGTTCTACTCGCTGCCCTTGCGGGGGGGGAGCTTGGGAACTCCGCTGCCGGTGGTGGTTGATCCATCCGTGCCGGTGGATGGCATGGCTGGGGTCAGGGAGATTCCAGGCATGGCTGCACCCTTGGCAGCGGGCTTGATTTCGATGGCGGTGAGTTTGTCGATGTTTGTCTTGATATCGGCGCCGGATCGCAGCTCGGCCACGTACTTGTCGTAGAGTTCCTTGAGCCTTTCGTTCTTGACCTTGCGTAGCACCGAGCCCTTCATCTGCTGGAAGGAGCGTTCGACGCGGTCGCGCCTGTTGGCCACATACACGATGTTGTAGCCATCGGAGGTCTTGAAGACTTCGGAGACTTCGCCCGTTGCCATGCCGAAGGCCTTGTCTACGATGGCCTGGTCCAGCCCCGGCTTTCCTTCCTTGGAAACGAAGCCGACATCACCACCGCGACGCCTGTACGGGTCTTCGGAGTACTTGGTGGCCACTTCTTTGAAGCGGGACTTGGGATCCGATGCTACTTCCTTGCGGATGCGCTGGGCTTCTTCCTTGGCTGCGGCATCGGGACGATCGTCGGTGATGCGGATGAGGATACGCTTGATCTGGACCTTTTCGGGGACGATGAATTCGTCGGGATGGGAATCGAAATAGGCCCGAAGCATTTCATCGTCGAAGTCGGAATTGCGGACCTTGGAATAGACCTCCTGGCGCAGAAGCGTGTTGACCATGACCTTCTGCACCTTGGGATCCTGGTCCAGGCCCTCTGCCAGGGCCTTCTTGTAGAGGAGCTTGTCGGCCACGAGGCGGTCCAGGACTTCCTGCTTTTCTTCCAGGGAGAGGGCTTCGCCGTCGGCTGGGACCTTTCGGGCCGCGGATTTTTCGAATTCGTTCGAGCCTACCGGCATTCCGTCAACCGTGGCCAGGATTTCGCCCAGGTCTTCCTGGGCGGCCGGGGATGAGGCCGAGGGCTTGTTGGGGGAACTCGAAGAGCCAGTACCATTGCAGGCTCCTCCAGCAAAGGCCAGAAAAACAAGTGAAGCCAACGGGAACCAAAGACGCATCGCTCCTCCAGAAGAAACGGACCGGCATGCTTCGATCCGCGAGTCGATTCAGAAAGCCAATACACGTATCACAGGCCAGATAATCCAGCAACGACCAAATCCCCCCCAAAGTGTCTTGTTATTGATATCCGGTGGGACCTGGTACTGGGCCCCCAGCACGGGATCCGGGCATCCAGCCACAAGGTCCATCACCGGGAGAAGCCAATGGCCATGCACATCTCCATGAATCTTTCCCTCCGGACCCGGATCCTGGCGGCCTTCGTATTCTCCTTCACCCTCTTCCTGGCGGTGATGTTCTACACCACCCACGGCCTGCGCTCTCTGGGCGATGACCTGCGGCTGGTGAACGACGGCTACCTGCCCCTGGCCAAGGTCGCAGCCCAACTGGAGAGCTACCAGGACCGGGTGGAGTTGGACATGGCCCGCCAGCAAAGGGACAATGATCGCCCTCTCGCCGCCTTTCGCAGCAACACCGCGTTACACGCGAGAGCCGTCTCCTCCGCCATCGCCGAAGGGCAGGAGACCGCCAGAAACGCTCTGGCCAGCACGACGAATCCCCAGGAACGCGAGGCCTTGAAGTTGGTTCTCCAACTCCTGGAGCGAATCCTCTCATCCCAGAGCGACTACGTGGCCACCGGGCAACGCTGGGTTGACCAGGCCCGTGCCATGACTCCCCAGGAGGTACTGGCGGCCCAGGCGGACCTTCTGCACCTCCAGAAGGAACTACAGACGGCAGCCAAGCAGCTCACCGCCTTCCTGGACAGCCGCATCCGGCGTGTAAACGAGCGAATCGCCCGTTCACAGGCCAGAGTCACCGCTGTTGCGGCCGGCCTGGCGGGCCTGGCCCTCACCTTCGGTATAGCCATGCTGGCATGGACCCTCTTCACCCTGAGGCCCATCACCAGGCTCATTTCCGAGGTGCAAAGAGTGGCGGAAGGGGATTACGCCCGTCACATCGACGTCAAGGGCAAGGACGAAATCGGTGTCCTGGCATCGGAATTCAACGCCATGGCCAGAAACCTGGCCGAAAGAGACAAGCGGCTCAAGGAACGTGCCCAGCAGCTCAAACGGCTCTCGCGCTACCTCAGGAGCGTCCTGGACACCATAGACCTGGGGATCATCGTGGTGGAGGAGGCTCACGTCACCATGGCCAATCCAGCTTCCTCCAGGATGTGGAGGGTCGAAGAACAGGCCCCACTGCCGGAATGGCTTCGTTCCCTGCCCCCTGGAACCCACCCTGCCATCCCACTTGGCAGGAGGCGCTTCGACCTGCAGGTGGTCCCTTTTGGAAGCCGAGGCCTGTTGGTGCTGGGGGAAGACGTCACACAGCGACTCGTTGACCAGGAGCGCATGGAGCGCAACCAGAGGCTGGCGCTCATCGGAAAGATGCTTGCCCAGATCTGCCACGAGATACGCAACCCACTGAACGCCATCAGCCTGAACGCGGAACTTCTGGAAGAGGAACTCCGTTCGCTGGAGAAAACCGACTCGACCGAGGCCATGGATACCCTCTCCATCATCTCCAAGGAGATCTTTCGCCTGGAGGAGGTGACGGAGCACTACCTGGATCTGTCCCGCAGGCCGGCGTTGACCTTCCACCAGGTGGACCTGGGGGATCTCCTGCGCTCGGTGGTCCGGTTGGAGCGACCAAACCTCCGCAAGGAAGGCATACGACTGGATCTCCACCTGCCTTCTGTCCCGGTGCCAATCACAGGCGATGGCAACCAGCTTCGCCAGGCCATGTTGAACATCCTGGAAAACGCGCGCCACGTGGGGGCTTCAGAGATTCAGGCATCCCTGGAATGTTCTGACGAAATCGCCACCATTTCGGTGCGTGACGATGGGCGGGGCATGGACCAGGAGACCATGGAACGAGCCTTCGACCCCTTCTTCTCCACCAGGTCGCGAGGCACGGGCCTGGGGCTGGCAATAACAAGGCAGATCCTGGAAGATCACGGGGGGCATATCTCCTGCACATCGGTTCCCGGCGCCGGCTGCACCATCCGCATGGTCCTGCCCCTGGACCAGGAGCCGGCCGAACCGCCGACCGAAGGTGTTTAGCAGGACCCACCCGCCCGGGAGCCATCGCTGTAGTCGGGGCGTCCCTGCTTGTTGGGCCCATGGGAAAACAGGCCCACGAGAACCTCAGTCGCCCCCCTGGCTCCATTCCGCCTCGCGGCGGTAGATGGTCCTGGAGGTTATCCCCAGCAAGCCGGCCGCCAGGTTCTTGTCGCCCCTGGTGAATCGGAGCGTCTCCTGGATCATGCGCCGTTCAAGGGTTTTCAGGGGAGTACCCACCCGGAAGGTCAGGACCTGCTTGCTCCCAAGCCCGCCACGTACCTGCTCTGGAAGGTCATCCAGGCCAAGCTGGCTTCCTCGGGCCAGCACCACCGCCCGTTCCACCACGTTTTCCAGCTCCCGCACGTTGCCTGGCCAGTGGTACCCCACCATGGCGTCCATGGCTTCGGGAGAGATGGAGTCCAGGTGCTTGTTGTTCTTTTGGACGAAATGCACGAGAAAGTGGCGCACCAGCAGTGGAATGTCTTCGCTGCGCTCCCGGAGTGACGGCACGATGAGACGAATCACGTTCAACCTGTAGTAGAGGTCTTCCCTGAAGGAGCCGGAGGCCACCATTTCGTCGATATTCCTGTTGGTGGCAGACATGACTCGGCAGTCGGCCTTGATGGTCCTGGTGCCTCCCACGCGCTCGTACTCGTTTTCTTGCAGCACCCGCAGCAGTTTGACCTGTATGGCCGGCGACATCTCCGTGACTTCGTCAAGGAAAAGGGTGCCGCCCCTGGCAAGATCGAATCGCCCATCCTTCCTGGTCAGGGCGCCGGTGAAAGCTCCCTTTTCATAGCCAAAAAGTTCACTTTCCAGGAGACTTTCTGGAATTGCCGCGCAGTTGACGGTTACCAGCCGGTTTGAAGCCCGTGGGCTCTGGCGATGCAACATCCGGGCCATCACCCCTTTGCCTGTACCGCTTTCACCCGTGAACATCACCGAGGCATCCGAGGGCGCCACCTGCTCAACCTGGTCCAGCAGGTGGCGAAAAGGCGCCGAATGACCCACAACCTGCTCTTCGCCGCGCTCGAGCCTGGCTCGCAGTACACGATTTTCGCCCGCAAGATGTTGTTTTTCCAGGGCCTTCCGCACCGTGGTGACCAGCTCCACGCGCCTGAGGGGCTTGGTGATGAAATCGTAGGCGCCTTCTTTCATGGCGTCCACCGCCACCTCCACGGTACCGTAGGCGGTCATGACGATCACCTCGATGTCCCGCTCCACGACCCTGATGGCGCGCAGCAGCTCCATTCCGTCCATGCCCGGCATCCGCAGATCAGCCAGTACGAGGGCGATTCCCCCTTCGCGGACCATCTCAAGCGCTGCCCGACCATCGCTGGCCTGCGCTACCTCGTAGCCTTCCCTGGCCAGGATTCTGCCCAGGACCTGCCGGTTGGAAGGCTCATCGTCCACCACGAGTATCTTTTTTTCAGCCATGGGACACCTTGTCGCACCAATGACACCTTGTCAACCCGTGGGATTCCCGTTTTGGCCGCGGAGCCGACAGTTGTGGGTGGCCCGGCGACTCCCGACCAACAGGCCGCAACGTTTCGAGGGAGATTTCGGATGCTGGGCTTGACGTATCGTTCCAGGTATCCTAGTATGCCCAACTTCCGAGAGAGAGGTCTTGGTGAACAAAACACTGAAAGCCGTCATGCTGGCGTTTCTCCTGGCGCCGGCGGCCTGGGCAGGGTCGCGCCAGCACGATGTCCCCAGGGACGGCTCCGACATAGCCCAACTGCGTTCAATCCTTGACAACGGCCTCTCAAGGCCGCAGCAGGACCAGGCATATTCCAGTTTCGTAGCTAACTACCCCCGCAGCCCCCTGGCCGAGCTGGCCCTCATGCGTTGCCTCTCGTTGGGCCTCGACATGGACGCCGTGCTGGGGGAGCTGAGCCAGGCAGATCGCAGCTACCTGGTTTCACGGTTCAAGTCCCACCAGGAACGCCTGGCTTCCAGCCCGTCCACTGGTCCGTGGCTCTCGGATGCTGCCTCGCCGGTCGCCCCCGCGGACCGGCCCCTGGCTGGCCGGCCGGAAGCCGCCACCACCGCGGACCGTGCAATTGGTCAGTAGACCAGTACCTTGTCGGCTTCCAGGGTGAGTTGGGCCAGTTCTCCCAGCTTGGCTATCCTGACGCCTTCTATCAGGTCCTCTTGCAGGAGGCCGCGTACCTCGAGGCAGGTTTCGCAGGCCAGGACCGTGCCCCGGCGCAGGATGGGCTTCAACATACGTTCCATGTTGTAGTAGCCGTTGGGAGTCTTCTGGCCCCGCTTGACGCAGAGGACGGCATCGTTGGTGAAGTAGAGCGTGAGGTCCAGCTCGTCCTCGATCTGGAGGAGGGCCATGGCGAGCCTCAGGCCTTCGTGGCTACGCCCCTGCCCGTAGGGGGCGTCGTTGAGAATCATCAGCATGTCCATTTCTGTTCCCTCGTGACGGTCGCACTTCCTACCTGGAAAAAACCAGCCAGGAGGCCATGTAGATCGTGGCCGACCCGGTGTAGTCCTGGTCGTCGTAGAGAGCCCGGTATTCGATAGTGTTGTCGGCGCCGACGGAAACCTGTTGGGTGATGTCGGTTGTCACCGTGTTCACCTGTTTCCCGGGGCACCAGCCAGCTCGACCGTACCACCAGGTGCCATACTGGTTGGGGACGGTACCTTCGGCCACCTTGTCCATGCAGTCGTACATGGTGGAGGCCTCGGGGAAGTCCAGCACGATGTCGGCACTCTGGTCACCGTTGATGGTGAAGTGGTGGGCGATGTCGCAGAACTCGGCACAGTTGTTGCTATCGGCTCCGTGGCCGGTGATGACCGTTGCCAACTCCACCTTTGTGACATCCGAGGGCACGTCGAAGGTGATTGGTTCGTAGCCGGCGTTGTAGTCGGAGTCTATGGTGCCGCCGGCGAACAGGAAGCTGGTCTCGGCGGGGCGGGCATCTTTCCCGGCGTCGAAGAAGCGCAGGGCCAGCTCCAGTTCGTAGGGGCCGTTGGTTTCGAAGCGGAACCGCCTGGTGCCGCCCGAGGCCAGCAGGGGCAGCATGGGGCTGATGTCGTGAAGCCAGCGCCCCTCGCGGTGGTAGGTGGTGATCCACCTGCCGATCTCGGTGCCGCATGCACACTCAAGGTCTGAATACCCGGTGCCCTTGCTGTTGCAGATGTAGGAGGCGTCTTCCGGCTTACCGGTGGGATCCAGGCACTGGCCCGGCATGGTGTCGGCCTCCACGGCTGCCTGGTAGCCCACGCAGACCTTGTTGGCGCCGGGGAGCTTGGCGCAGTCGTCTTCCGTGGAGCATTCCTGGCCCGTGGGCTTGCCGTCCACCATGCACTCCCCCACGATCTCGTCCACGGCGGGCTGGCAGGGGGTGTCGGCATACGGGTTTTCTTCGGTGGCTTCGCTGCACATGAACAGGTATGCCATGTAGTCCCAGGCGGGGCAGTCGCCGTACTCACCATCGCCCTCGCAGCCCATGTAGCAGTCCACCGCCACGGAATCGTAGGCGCCGAGGGTTGCGGAATCGGGTAGCTCCACTTCGGCGTAGACCTCACCGGCCACGCGATCACCATCGAACACAGTGGTGACCAGGGCGTCCTGGCTGTCCATTTCGTCCTGCCGGTCGGATTCGTAGTTGTAGTAGATGGCTTCGTTGGCCACCATGGAGATGTTGTCTTCGAACCAACCATAGGAACTGCTGTAGCGTGTGGGGTCGGCGTAGCTGCCGATGTAGCGGATCCTCTGGAATCGGTCGATGCCCACCCCCCATCCGGGGTAGCTCATGATCTGGCCCAACCAGCCGTCCATGGCCTGGGCGCGCGTGGTGACCAGGTGAACCCGGTCCCACCACCAGGAACGTTCGTCTTCGGGATAGGTGTCGAGGACGTCGTCGATGGCGTCTTCGATGACGTCCAGTGATTCATCGATTGAAGTGGTTGACGTGGCCGTGGAGACGAAGAACAGGTGGACGTTCAGGGGCAGCTTTTCGAACAGCTCGTCCACGTCGCGATCCCAGAGACCTTCCGACCCGATCCACACCTGGTTGGGGTCGTCTTGTATGAACAGGTAGGTCTCGCAGCCGGACCAGTTGGCCGAAAAGCTCCAGTCGCCTGTTCTCCTTGTGGGTACGGTGAAATCCGCGGCTACGGCGTAGAGGGAGTCGTCGTCTTCGGCGTCGGTGAAATCGCGCCGGGTCATTCCCAGCACCTCGCAGGCGTCGGGGGAATATTGGGAGGTGTCGGACGAGGAGTCGGCGGCGGAGTCGGGGCCCCCGGTGGGCGAGCCAGTCTCCTGGTTCTTTCCGCAGGCCAACGCACCCAGGGTGCTCAACAGGGTCAGGGTACGAAGAGTGTTCATGCTTCCTCCGGGCGAAACTTGTTCAACGGATGATACAGGAGAAGTGGAACGGGTGCCATGAAAGATTCAGGGGAGCAGGGCGACCTTTGTGGCGGAGCGGGCCAGGTGAAGGGCCTTTTCCACCTGTTCCAGGGGCAGCGTATGTTCCACCAGGGACTCCAGGGGCGGGTCGCTGGTCTCCATCCATGCCAGGGCCACGGGGAAGGGACCGCAGCGGCTTCCCACCAGGTGGATCTCGTGAACCGCGAGGGCGGTGAGATCCACGTTGGCGGGGGTGCCGGGGGTGCTCTTTACCACCACGGTTCCGCGGGGACGCACCAGGTCCATGGCCACTGAGATCTGCTCTGGAGAGCCCGTGGCCTCCACCACGATGTCTGCCCCCAGTCCCCCGCTCCATTCCAGGACCCGAGGCCGTAGCCGGGACTGCCGGGCAGTTGTGTCCACCTGGAAAGTCTCCTCCGCTCCCCAGCGGCGGGCCCTCTGCAAGGAGGCGTTGCTCCTGGCCACCCCGGCCACCCGGGCGCCCAGGTGTCGAGCCACCGCCACGATCAAGGTACCCAGCCGCCCCGGTCCCAGCACCAGCACGGTCTTGCCCCCTGGGCTCCCCACCTGCTGGAAGGCCTGGAAAGCCGCCGCCACCGGCTCGGTGAAGGCCGCCACGGCGTCGCTCATGGAGTCCGGGACGGGATGAACACAGCCGGCTGGCACGATGCAGGTGTTGGAGAAGCCCCCGTCGTGGCGGATTATCCCCAGCACGCTGCGCTGCGTGCAGTGGTGATGAAGGCCCATGGCGCAAGCGGGGCAGAGCTGCTCCCGGCCCTTTGCCAGGCAGGTGCAGTTGATTTCGGGTACCACGCGGCGGCCCTTCGTGATGCCGGTGACGCCCGGTCCCAGCTCGTCCACGACGGCCACGATTTCGTGCCCCGGAACCAGGGGGAGGGGCACCTGGTAGCTCCCCGAGAACAGGGCCAGGTCGGTTCCACAGATGCCTGCGCGGAGGACGCGCAGGCGAAGCTCGCCATCGCTGGGCTCCGGCATGGGCCGGGCTTGCACCTGGATGACTCCGGGGGCCTTCAAGACCGCGGCTCGGTTTGGCATGATGTACCTCTTCGTTCCTTCCGACTGCCGCCTTCCGCCTGCCCCCTGGCACCTGCCGCCTTCCGCCTGCCCCCTGGCACCTGCCTCCTGCCTCCTGTATCAGGTGGTGGCTCCGCGCAGCAGGAAGGTCTCCATGGGCCCCTTGCCCTTCACCTGGATCGTACCTCGCGGCTCCAGGAGGAAGGCGGAGCCGAGTTTCTTCCGAACGGGGGCCGAGACCTGAATCTCGCCGGGCAGTCCGTGGGATTCCATGCGGGCGGCGGTGTTGACGCTGTCCCCCCAAAGGTCGTAGCTGAACTTCTTCTTGCCGATGACGCCCGCCACCATCGGTCCGCTGGCGATTCCGATTCGGACTTTCAGGGGGCTGCCGTCCAGGCCGGGCAGGGCGGTCAGCTTGTCGCGGGCTTCCAGGGCGAAGCGGGCCATGGCCACGGCGTGGTCCCCGCGCCTGGATGGGGCTCCCGAGACCACCATGTAGGCGTCGCCGATTGTCTTGATCTTCTCCAGGCCATGGCGCGTGACAAGGTCGTCCAGCAGCGAGAAGACCCGGTCCAGCAGAGTCACCACGTCCTCTGGAGAGTGATCCTGGGAAAGCGAAGTGAAGCCCACCAGGTCCACGAAACACACGCTGGCGTCGGGGATACCGTCGGCGATGAGCTTTTCGCCCGCTTTCAGGCGAGTGATCACCTGGCCAGGCAGGATGTTGCGCAGTAGATCGTCTGCCTTGCGCCGTTCCAGCTCCATCCCTCGCTCCGCGATCTCGGCGGCCCGGCTGTAGTTGTAGGCGAAGAAACCAAGGAGCCCGAACACCACGTAGATGTTCGCGCAGCCGATGCGGTCCAGCAGGTTGGGATCCAGCGCGTATATGGGGGGGGTGTTCCGGGCGTAGTCCAGCAGGGTGATGAAGGTGATGGGAGTGGATGCCAGGAGCAGCAGCTTCACTGCCCCCCGGCCGGCCGGCAGGAAGAAGACCAGGGCGGTGGCGGTCATGATGTAGAACTGGAATCCGGCCTTCCAGCCGATGAAGTAGACACAGAGGCTCTGGTGGACCAGCAGCTCCACGGTGGCCAGGACCACGGTGGAGAGGTGGCGGCCACTGCGGTTGAGCAGCATGGCGATGATGTAGATACCCACGCTGAAGATGTTGAACAGCGCCAGGGGCTTCACACCCAGGTACCAGAAGAAAGGTACAAGGAAGGCATGGATCAGGGTGGCAGCCCACGAACCCGCGTTGAAGATGACGAAGGATCGGTAGGTGCTCGATGGCAGCTTTTCACCGGTCCCTGCAAGCAGGTCTCTGGTGGTCATGGTCCGTACCTCCGTGGGGCCGCCAATGCCATGACGGGCGGCCAGGAGTTGATTGTATGCTGGTGCGAGAGCACATCGGCGGGGATTCGGGAGCTGGCCGGCAGCGCCTGGGGGGCAGAGCCAGTCACCCTGGTGGGCCGGCCCGACAATGACCCCGTGAACCAATACAGTTGCGGCTGGGAGACGACGTGAATGGGCATTTTTCCGTACTCGGACTGGCTGATGGCTGGTGGGGAGGGGAACCGCCACTGGGTGACTCCATTCGCCACGGACATGCCGCCAAGCGTAACAAGTTCCCATCCGGAAAAGGCGGACCGAGCCGGGGCGAGTCGCTTTCGAGCCAGGCGCATCCTGCGTAACCCGCCGGAATAGCAGCGCTATTTCAAGTGGTTGCGCGGATGTGCCTGGCGAAGGAATGGGCCGCTCCGG
>JAJRWT010000070.1 GCA_024276675.1 Myxococcota bacterium
CTCCGGGAACGGCGCAAAATCGGCACCATACCTCCGGGAACGGCGCAAAATCAGCACCATACCTCCGGGAACGACGCAAAATCAGCACCATACCTCCGGGAACGGCGCAAAATCAGCACCATACCTCCGGGAACGACGCAAGAACACTACATCGAGAAGAGGGACGCTCCACGTGCCTGTGTTTCATGGTACGATCTGCGACGTGGTGCCGACCAGTGGCACCGCAGGAGGTCGGGAGCATGTCAAGGTTCAAACACCAGGCAACATCGGCGTTGTGCTGTGCCATCGCCATCGCTTGCTCGGGCAAGCCGGACTCCGGCGACTCCGCCCCCGACCCTGGCCCAGACTGCCTCTCCGTCATCACCGTCCAGGAAATGGACATGGTCTACGTCTGTGGCGACGAGTTCACCATGGGCAGCCCCGACGACGAGGTGGGTCGGCAGGACGACGAAACCCAGCACCAGGTCACCCTGACCCACGGCTTCTACATCTCCACGTACCAGGTGACCCAGGAACGCTACGAGGCCATAACAGGCTCCAACCCCAGTTTTTTCCAGGATTGCCCCTCCTGCCCCGTGGAGTGGGTCGACTGGCACGAAGCTGCCTCCCTGGCCAACACCATCTCGGAGTTGGAAGGCCTGTCTCCCTGCTACTCTTGCATCGACGACGAGGGCGACCTGGAATGCGAACCCACCGGCAGCCCCTACTCCTGCGAAGGGTACCGACTACCCACGGAGGCCGAGTGGGAGATGGCCGCACGAGCAGGCGAGAGCGCAGCCTTCAGCAGCGGGGGTAGCCTCGTCTCCGGTACCGAAAACGAGTGCATGAACAGCGTGGAGCTGGACAACGGCACATACCTGGACGACTTCGCCTGGTACTGCTCCAGCTCCGACTACCAGACCCACGGAGTCGGCCTGGTGGATCCCAACCCGTGGGGGCTCTACGACGTGCATGGCAACGTGTTCGACTGGTGCCAGGACTGGTGGAGCGATGGACCGGGCTCCAAGGCCCAGACCGACCCCTGGGGCCCTGTCTCCGGAAGCTACCGTATCACGAGGGGTGGAGCCTGGACCAGTTACCCCAAGTACACAAGGTTCTCCTACCGCTACATGTCCGACCCCACGGTGCATCACCACGACGTGGGCGTCAGGCTGGCGCGCTCCCTGCCCTGATGGGCCACGAGGGATTCAAGACCCCTGGCAACGCGGCACCACGGTAAAGGGGTAGACCAGCTCTGTCCGCCCCAGCCTTACGACCACGGCGTACCAGAGATCGTCCGCTGCCACTCCCTCCTGCTGCACCATGCACAGGGGCTCGGAAAGCAGCGCCTCCATGGTATCGGACCCTGTACTGGTCCATTCCACCGTAGCTCGTTCCAGGGAACTGGACGAGTCCAGTCCCATGGCCCTCAAGGCAGCCGAATAGCCCACCGTGAAGTCCACGAACCTGCCGGAGCGCACCAATGCCAGGTGAGCGCTCCTTTCCACCATGGCGGCTTCAGCCGAAGAATCGCCGGCAGCCTCTGGGCCGAGCGCCGGAAACCGGACCCGGAAACGACTGACAGCCATGGGAATCACCAGGGAAGGCGAGCTGCGTGTTTCCTGGGGAGACCAGGTTGGCTGGTCGGGTTCTCCGGCGCAGATCTCCACTTTCACCAGTTGGCGATATGCTTCTTCCTGGAACAGCGCAGCCCGTGGATGATCCGGATGCTCTCTCAAGGCGGCCAACAGGGCTTCGGGCCCCTGGGCCTGGGCCTGGCGAAACACCGCTTCCACATGTAGCTGGCGAGCGCTGTCCATGCGTGGATGGTCTGGGTACGCGGTCATGAAGTATTCCCAGGCGGCAACGGTATCCACTGCCTGGGCCTCCTGGAAAGCCATGGCCAGCTCCCGCCGGCGTGCCTCGATTGCCCTGGGATGACCGGGATAGGCCTGCTGCAAGCGCCTCCAGGCCGCTGCCGTGTTCTGTTCCTGGGTTTCCTGCCACACCAGGTCCATGAGCCTGGCCCTGGCCTGTTGATACTGCGGCGCGTCGGGGTAACGGCGCAGAAAGCCGTTGACTGCTTCGGACGTGCCCTCCGCACGAGTCAGTTCCCAGATGAAGGCCAGGGCGTCCCGCCCTGTGTCGGTATCGCCGAATTCATCCACCAGTTTTGCCAGAATGGCATCCCGTTCCTCGGGAATGACGGACTGCTGGGCGTGGCGCAGTTGGAGCCTGGCGGACATGAGGCGGGACTTGGTGGCAGCGGGGGTTCCGGGCCATGCCTGCCAGTGCAGATCCAGGCGCTGGATGTCCAGCTCGTCCGGAAAGAGCATGAGATACTCGAGCTGGGTTTCCGCGCACTCGTTCCGCTCATCCGGTAATAATGGGTCCTGGGAATCAACGAGCTTGCGGCAGATCTCCCACGCCTTGACGGTCTTTCCGCTGGCCAGCAGAAAGGCGATCCTGCGCGCCTTGGACTGGGCGGAAAACGAGTCGTTCCCCAGAGGTGCCAGCAGCAGCAACGACAGGACCATGAACACTGCCGGAAACCTGTGGGCGCGTTGTGCCGAGCCCGCCGACGAAACTCTCATGTGGCAAACCTCGTTGAAAAAGACGGCGGAGCGGGCCGCCCCGTGTTCTCGTGGGAGGCATTGTACTCCACTACTCCAGGAGTCGCCCTGACGCCCATCCCCTGACACTCTTCTTTGCGAATGGGTTCCGCAGAATCCATGTCTGAGACGTGGACAGATGCTGCTCACCTGTGTAGCATAGCTTCGTGGAACCTATCGAGCTGCTGCTGACGATGCCCGACGGGGCTTCAAAGGTCTTTCGTTCCGAAGGAGTCACCTCCATCGGGCGAAGAAGTGAAAACGACATCACCATCGACCTGCCCTTCGTCTCGGCCATCCACTCCATCATCCAACCCCAGCCCGATGGTTGGCACCTGCGCGACATGGGCTCCCGCAACGGTACCAGCGTAAACGGCGCCCTGGTCAAGGAATGCACGCTTCGGGACGGCTACCAGGTAGGTATCGGCCCGGTGCAGCTCTCGGTGCGTATTCCCGCCCCAGACACCCAGACAACCGGAATCCGCCTGGTACACCGGGTATTCGGTGAAGAAGTCCAATCCTCGATATTGAGCATGGAGCGACGGGGTTTCCGCCCCGAATCCATGGTGGCCGATGAGCAGGAGCTACGCCAGGACTACGAAAAGCTCCGCATCGCCCACGACTTGTCCCTGAACCTTGGACCAGAGAGCGATCCGGACCAGATTCTGCAAAAGGTCCTGGACTTCTGCATGGCCGTACTCCCGGTGGACCACGCGGTGGCCCTCCTTCGCGACGAATCCAGTGATGAGATGACCATCAGGACATGCCGCCACCGTCAGGCTGGCACGGGCGAAGTCCACATCTCGCGCACCGTCGTCGACCGGGTGGCGAGAACCGGCGAGGCCCTTCTTTTGAAGGACGCCAGTGCTCAAGTCAGCAAAGACATCAGCTCCTCCGTGCACGACGGCCACATTCGCTCCGTCCTGGCCATCCCCATCTCCAGCCAGAAGCAGGTGAAGGGTGTGATCTTCCTGGACAATCGCTCCCTGACATCGGCCTTCCAGGAAAAGGACCTGCACCTGGTCTCGGGCATCGCGGCGCAAGCCTCGCTGGCCCTGGAACGGGTGGCGCTCGTTCAAAAAATCGAAGCCGAAGCCACTACCCAGGCTTTCCTATGTCGCTTTCTCTCGCCCGCCCTGGTGGAAGACGTAAAGTCGGGCCGCATCGAGCTGGGCACATCCGGGCAGCGCTGCCAGTTGGCCGTCTTGTTTGCCGACCTCCGGGGTTTCACCAGCTTTGCCGAACGTGCCGGCCCCACCCGGACAGTCGAGATGCTCAACGAGCACTTTGAAAAGCTGGAGGCCGTGGTTTTCAATCACGGCGGCATCCTGGACAAGTTCGTGGGCGATGCCCTGATGGCCACCTGGGGCTATCCCCTTAAGCACGATGACTACACCGTCATGGCCGTCAAGTGCGCGCTGGAGATGCAAAACCAACTCGCTGAATTGGCCGTGACCCGGGTATCCAGGGGCCTGGAAGCCGTGGGGATGGGTATCGCCATCCACGTGGGCGAGGCCGTCGTTGGCTGTATAGGCTCCAATCGCCGAATGGACTTCACCGCCATCGGTGACACCGTGAACCTGGCGGCACGCATGAGCGGCCTGGCCAAACCCGGCGAAGTTCTGGTCTCCCATGAGCTGGTGAGCCTGCTGGGCGATACGTTCCATACCGAAAAGCTTCCCAAGACCAACGTCAAGGGAAGAAAAACCCCGGTACAGCTCTACCGTGTCCTCCCCCTCCCAATCAACGACGGTGACGATTCATGAACGACGATCCCTTGCTGGAGGTCCGCCCCTCGTGGTGGAGCTTCTTCTGGTACCTGCTCTTCTCCTGGCTCCTGATCCCGCTGCTCATCGCGATGTGGAAACACGCAGCCATGGTTCTCTTCGTCTACGAAGACAGAATAGTCCTTCAGAGGGGCGTGCTCTCCAAAAACATGAAAGAGATCTTCATCTCCGACGTTCGCACCATGGACACCAACCAGACCTTTGCCCAGAGGCTCCTGGGCATAGGCGACTTGAAGATCGCCACTTCAGGAACCTCCGGCTACGAAGACGTCTTGCTGGGGATTCCCGACCCGGTGGGCGTCAAGGATTTCATCGCCAGCCAACGCCGTTCCATCTCGGCCAGGTGACTCCCCCCATCCCACGATGAAAGTGGAACCAGGGACCACCATGCCTCACCGATGAGATGATCACTCGATCAGGGGCATTCCGGGTAGTAGCTCAGGTCGTCGATGCTCGAACCACCCAGGGTAGAGATGGATATGGTGGCGCCAGTTTCGGGATCCACGGAGTAGAGCTTGGTGCCTGTGGCAGCGTAGATCAACTGGTTGGCCGGGTCGTACTCCACACCCACCGCACCGAAGGGGACCGCCGTTTCGACGAAGTTGAAGGCTTCACCGGTGGCGGGGTCCACGCGGAACAGCATCCCTGAGTCCCGATCGGCACCGATTATTTCGTCGTTGGCGCAGTCATAGGCAAGACCGCAGGCACCGAGGTCGAAGCCGAGATCGCCTACAAAGGTGACGACGCCGGTTTCCGGGTCCACCTCGTAGGTTTTGTCGTCGGTCTGATCCAGCGCAAAGAGCCTGCCGTCGGGACCGAAGGTCATGCCGCAGATCTGTTCCAGGCCGGTGGAGCCTATGACGGAAATATCACCGGAACAGACATCCACCTGGATGAGCTGGTCGGCGCTGTAGTCGTTGGCCAGCGCTCGACCGGTTTCGTCGACCGTGATGGTGTTGATGGCGTAGCCAGAATCGATGTTGGCGATGAATGTGGCGGTGCCATCCGCATCGATCTGGTAGGTGACGCCGTCCACGTCGTCTACCGTGATCATGTACATGCCGTCGGTAGCGTTTTCGTCCAGGTCACCGTCGCAGTCATCGTCGATTCCGTTGCACAGGTCATCCTGGTCCGGGTGTACGGCAGGATCGGAGTCGTCGCAGTCGCTGAAATCCGCGGTGTAGTCCGAGAGCGCCTCGCAGGCGTAGACGACGCTCAGCTCGTCTCCATAGCCGTCGGAGTCGGCGTCTGCATACCATGGCAGGGCGTCCACCGCGGAGTCTTCGTCTATTTCGCCGTCACAGTCGTTGTCCACTTCGTCGCAGTACTCGGAGGCTCCAGGGTAGATGCCGGCGGCAGAGTCATCGCAGTCGGTGGAGTCGGCCACGTAGCCTTCGGGCTGGTTGCAGGCCTCCGTCGTGGAGGAAGAGCTTCCGAAGGCGTCTCCGTCGGCGTCTATGTACCAGGTCAGTTGGTCCAGGGCGTCTTCTTCGTCGATGCTGCCGTCGCAGTCGTTGTCCAGACCGTCGCAGTATTCGGAGGCTCCCGGATAGGCCCCGGGTTCCAGGTCGTTGCAGTCCGTGGAATCCGCCACGTAGCCGTCGGGCACCGAGCATGCCTGGACCGTGAAGTCGGAGGCTCCGTACCCGTCGTTGTCGTAGTCGATGTACCAGGTAGATGCGCCCACCAGGTCGGCGTCGGCGTCGTCTACCAGGGCGTCACAGTCGTCGTCCACGCTGTTGCAGGTTTCTTCGGCCCCGGGATGTACGTCGGGGTTGGCGTCGTCGCAGTCGGTGGAGTCGCCGACATAGCCGTCGGGTGCCTCGCAGGCTTCGGAGCTGGATCCGGAATCGCCGAAGCCGTCCGAATCGGAGTCGGCGTACCAGGTGGCAGGGTCCAGCGGCTCTTCGTCGATGCTTCCGTCGCAGTCGTCGTCGATGCCGTTGCAGTATTCGCCGGCATCGGGGAAGATGGATGGATCCGAGTCGTCGCAGTCGGTGGAATCCGCCACGTAGGAATCGGGAGCGTAGCAGGCGCTGGCAGTCGACCCGGCCCACCCGTAGCCGTCGCCATCGGCGTCCAGGTACCAGGTTGCGGAATCCACTGCTTCTTCGTCTATTTCGCCGTCGCAGTCATCGTCGGCATCGTCGCAGGTCTCTTCTGCGCCCGGAAAGATGGATGCCCGGGTGTCGTCGCAGTCGGTGGAGTCGGCAACGTAGCCCTCGGGAGCCTGGCAGGCGATGCCGAACCTGGTGGAGTCTCCGTAGCCGTCGGAGTCGTAGTCCAGGTACCATGTGCCGGCATCCAGGGAGGAATCTTCGTCCACCTCGCCGTCGCAGTTGTCGTCTGCTTCGTTGCAGTATTCGTCGGCTCCGGGGTACACCAGCTCGTTGGCGTCGTCGCAGTCGGTGGAGTCGGCAACGTAGCCCTCAGGGGCTTCGCAGGCGATGGCGGTGGAAGAGGAATCGCCGAAACCATCGGCGTCGGCGTCGGC
>JAJRWT010000071.1 GCA_024276675.1 Myxococcota bacterium
AGGCAGGCCACCGGCCATCAGCTTGTTCACCTGCGCCTGGCAGGGCCCTCGTCACGATCCGCCGCCGCTGGTCATACGCGAGGCCGACGGCAGCAGAAGCCGGGACTACGAGCGAATAAGGCGATAGACTGACACTCCTGCCATGGAAATGCAAGCGCTTCCAGGAAACGAAGCTCCGCTGAAGGCGCTGCTGCTGAAGCAGGCTTTTCGTGAGGTCGATTGGTGGACAGTAGGCAGAGCGCGGGCGAGACGCCCGCGCTCCCAGGAGGGGATCCGCCGATGGGGCGGAACTGTCACCTTCGGCAGGCTCTTTCCCGAGGGCTCCTAGCCCAAATTGTGCCTGAACGAGAGCAGCTCATTTCGTGAGGCGAGAGAGGCGGAGTAAGTTCCTAGCGCCTGGGAAATCAACCCCAAATTCAGGAGTCGCGCAACCGCTTGAAATAGTGCTGCTGTTTCTGGGGCAGTACTTCCCGACTGTGGCGCCATCAGGAATCCGGGCACCAGGATCACGGTGGTGTGCTGTCAGGCCAAATGGCGATGACCCGGCGAGCACAGATCGTAGATCACCCGCACGATTAACCAGGGGACATGGACCAGCCATAGGGAGAGGTTGATCCGGAGGAAACGGCGCGCTCCACGGAGCAGCCTCCTCCAACCAAGCCTTCCGTCTCCCAGGTAGAACTCGACGCTCATTGGGAGGCTCAGTACGGCGAGAGGAAGAGGTAGACGGAGCCCGCTCCTTGCATGGGGATGTCCACGCCCTTCGCCCCTATGGCGATGTCGTCAAGGTCGTCGCCGTCCATGTCTCCAAGGCCCGCCAGCCCCGCGCCGCTGCAGGCGGCAGGCACTCTGCCCACCCCGAAGATACCGTCTGCGTGGGCAGCACTGAAAGTGCCTCCACCGGACATGCTGTCCGCCAGCAGCACGTAGGTTCTGCCCTCGAAACCATGGGGCTCGGCTTGGTCGCCGGGCTCGTAGTGAAAGTCCTCGGTAAAATGGGGCGCTCCCACTAAAATGTCATCCAGGCCGTCGCCGTCCACGTCACCCGCCGCAGCCAGCGAGAGGCCGAACGAGCTGCTCTCCTCGCCGTACCAGGTGGCCCAGGCCGTGGAGAGACCCTCGGTCCGGCCCCAGGCTATCTGCGAGGAGAGCAGGATGGACACCCGCTCCAGGGTGTCCGCAGCGTGGTATGATGTACCCTCGGCCCCGATCACGGGGTCGGCAAGGCCGTCCCCGTCCAGATCCATAGCCAGGGAAACGGCACTGCCCGCGTTGAGCCTCTCCTCCTCACCCACCAGGATGGCGTCTGCGTCGCTGCTTGAGAAACTGCCACCGTCAGAGAGCGTACTCCCCAGGAAGAGGCACACCATCCCGTAGTTGTACTCATTGTCCTCGTCCAGATAGTCGCCATCGTAGGCCGAAGCTCCCAGGAGCAGGTCCGCCAGGCCATCGCCATCCACGTCGCCCTGGGCGGAGCAACTACTTCCCAGCAACATGTAGCTCTGTTCGCCGGTGATCTCCGCCCGTGCCAGCGTGGTGTCTTGCTCACCGCCCTCCCGGAGATCAGCACCGAAAAAGACGTATGCCTTTCCACTCCAGGTTCCATTTTCGTCGCTGTGTTCGGCCGTCGCCACCAACTCGTCCAGGGAATCCGCATCCAGGTCTCCTGCTGACATTTCACTGGTAAAGCCCACTCTATCCTCTGGTCCCCGCAGGATGGCGTGAGCGTCCGCCAAATGTAGCTCTATGTCGTCGAGAAAGTCCACCTGGGAACTCAACACCACGTACGCCGCATTCTCACTCACGCTGCCCGTTCCGAGGACCAGTTCGTCCAGGCCGTCCCCGTCCATGTCGGACATCGTCACGATGGCGCTACCCGCCAAGTCACCCTCGTCTTCACCCACCATCGTGAACGCTGCCGAAGCCGTGCTGAAGACTCCACCCCCCGTCAAAGTCGAGCCATCCATGATGTACACGTAGCCAGGTTCATCCCCCACCCCCGCTCCCAACACCAGGTCGTTCACCGAGTCGCCGTCTATATCCTGTACGACAATGGAATTATAATCACCCAGGCGTGAATTCTCCGTGTGCCCGCGCACCACTGCCCATGCCTGCTCCACGTTCACCCCGGGCCATCCGTCGCAGTCCAGGTCCTGGTAGCCCCAGCCGGGCCACACATCGGGATCGGTGTCGTCGCAGTCGCCCCCTCGGTAGGAATAGCCATCGCCAAGGTCGTAACCGCATATTGCCGTGGCCTCTGCCTCCTGCGCTCCGTACCCGTCGCCGTCGGCGTCGGGATAGGCAAACATGTAGTCTATCAGGTCGGGATCCTCCAGGTCCACCAGGCCGTCGCAGTCGTCGTCCAGGCCGTTGCAGGTCTCTTCGGCGCTGGGATGGATGTCGGGATCGCCGTCGTCGCAGTCTCCATCCAACTTCGACGCGGGACCCTCGCAGTTCTTCGCCACATTGCTCCCCCAGCCGTCGCCATCCGCATCCGTGAAGAGACCGGCTATATAGTCGTCAACCAGGCCGTTGCAGTCGTCGTCCAGGCCGTTGCAGGTCTCTTCGGCGTTGGGATGGATGTCGGGATCGCCGTCGTCGCAGTCTCCGGCCTGCGGGACCCAGCCATCGCCAGGCTCTTGGCAAAACGACCGCGCACCTTCTTCGCTCCCCCAGCCGTCGTCGTCCAGGTCTGGGTACCAGTCCTGGAACGACAGGCCCTGGTCCACCTGCCCGTCGCAGTCGTTGTCGATGCCGTCGCAAAGCTCCTGCGCTCCAGGGTTGACGGATGCGTCCGCGTCGTCGCAGTCACCAGGGGACTCCACGCAGGTGCTCTGTGACGAGGCTCCCGAGAGCGAGCTGTTGGGATAGCCGTAGCCGTCGCCGTCGGCGTCGGCAAAGCAGGTCGCCTGGCCTCCACAGCCAGCAAGAAACGCCAGCGTTGGCAGGACCAACACGTATGGGTTGGACATGAGTGCTCCTTTCGCCCCTGGTATGGTCTTATCCGGAAAAAGCTCCCTTCGCCGGGTCGGCCCCGCTATTTCGATCACCGGTCAGGCCAGCCCGCGCAACCGCTTGAAATAGTGCCGCTGTTACGGCGGGTCCAGCGGACGCACCTGGCTCGAGAGCGACTCGCCACGGTTCGATCCGCCATTTCCGGGTGGGAACTAGCATGTCAGTGGGGGTACTGGCAGTTGGGGTCGCTGGGATCGCAGCTAGGCGCGATATCGATCTCCTGTGGTTCGAAGTACTGGTCGCCCAGGTACATCAGGTGCTGGTTGCTCATGTCCGAGCGCTCTATGGCGATGACCTGGTTTTGCTTGGTCAGGGCCACGAATACCCAGTCCGGCCACACGTTCATGTCGAAGCCAAGGTCGTGGGGGCTGCACTGGCCGCCACCCGAGCAAGGGGTCATGGTCGTGGATGTCGTATTACAGAGGTCACTGCTGTCGCCGCTGGCGTAGCGCTGGAGCCGTACTTCGTCCTCGTCCCGATCCCAGTAGGGATTGCACTGGTTGGAGGTGGTGTGGATGCGAATAATCGAGTCGCGTGTCTGGCATAGCACGTAGACATCCCAGGTGCTGCCGTCCCTGACTGGTGCCACCGCCGATGGATAGCAGCCGCCGGAAAGGGAGCTGGTGTTGCCATAGATATCGGTGTCCAGAGAAATGACCGCTTCTTGCCGAACAATCGACTCGGTGGCCAGGTTGACGGAGTATACATAGAGCAAGGACTCGCACCAATCACTCACGTACACGACGTAGTCCGCGTCCGGGTGGCAGGAGTTGTTGTCTCCCTTGACGCGCATTCCAACCACTCCCTCGGGTTTTGAGCCGCTGTTGACGCCACCGACAGCCGTGAAATCCAATACCGAGCCGTCGTCGAGCCCGAGCAGCCACAGTTCGCCGTTCCAGGAAGGAGCCGTGCTGGGGCAAGCAGACGTCTCTTCGCTGCCGGCGATGGTAGCCACGTAGTAGAGGCCGTTCAACCAGTCGAGCTGGGTGGCCTCGGTAGCTCCACCATGCACGATGTCCACCGTGTCGTCGAAGATATCGTGTTGGGCTACCCTGTCCACCTGCTTCTCGGCGATGACGATGTCGCTGAAGGAACCGTCCTCTTGACCAAGGACGTCAACGGCCTGGCAGGGACCTTCCTCCTCGTCGTTACATGAGTTGTTTGTGTTCCAGCTCCTGGTAAACGTGCTGGGCGTTCCCGGGGAGCCGGTGGAGAGGTCTATCCTCGCAGCCCCGAAGCACCAGTAATCGTCGGCGCTCGTGTGGCAATCGTCGCGATCATCTTGACCGGTGATGCTGACGTAGAGGTAGTCGTAGGTCTCGCTGATGAGGTAGTTGCGGGCTATGCCCCAGGCCTGCCCGCTGCCGCTGAAGATGTGCTCCTCTGGCCTGTTGAAGCAGGGGAAATCTCCGTCCATATCGCCGTTCTCGGGGATGTCGAAGCGCATGCTGGCGTAGCCGACGTCATACAGCCAAGCTCGCCCGTAGGAATTGGTCACGAAGACCCAGTCATAGCGGTCAGCGGCGCCAGCAGGCGTAGCCAGCGACAGGCCGCAGATCAGCGCAAGGAAGGAAGGAAGGAAGGAAGGAAGGAAGGAAGGAAGGAAGGAAGGAAGGAAGGAAGGAAGCGGCTTTTCGTGACATTGGCATTCTCCATCCCTGTCGTTTCGACTTCGAAACTAGGTTAGCATGGTCCGTTGGCATGCTCAACAAAAATTAGGATGAAGATCACATGATTGGATAAGCCCGCCCATTGTTGGCCAGCCCCCCCCTTCGAGCGTTCGGTTGCTGGCACGCCGCGGAAGCTCAACGACCGCACATCCTCGCCCAGCCCTCGGCAGCGCCGGCGGGCCGCTGTTAGCGGAGCCCGAGTACCAGGGAGTGCCAAGAATCGCCACGGTTCCCGCCCCGCTTACCGACTACGGTTATCATATTGGGCGAAGTAGCGCAATATTCGGGCACTATCGGCGGCTGGCGTGGCGAGGAGAGGGCAAGCGAGACGAGGTGGCGACGGCCAAGACGGAGCACAGGGATCGGGGACCGATCGAAGGGCGCACGTGGCACTCCGGGACCATCTCGACACAGCGGATCCCGGCCTTGCGCCGCCATCCTTGAGGGATCTTCCGCCTGCCTGGCAGGAGCGCAGCGTGGACCGACTGTGCGGTTCGTGGATGATAGTACAGCTCGTATCCGGCCACAGGTATTCCACGGACGATGTGCTCACCGCCTGGTGTGCGGCCATGGCCAGGCCCCGGGCACGCCGCATCCTGGATCTGGGATCCGGCACCGGCTCCGTGGGGCTCATGACCCTGCATCGGATCTCCCCGGACGCTCCTGGATCCACCTTGACCATGATAGAGGCACAGCTCCAGAGCCACCAGCTATGCTGCCAGACCTTGAAGCTGAATCAGCTTGAACACAGGGTCCGCGCCCTGCACGGGGATCTACGGGATCCCCACATCCTGCCACCGGGAGACCATCGCGGCTACGACCTGGTGACAGCCAGCCCGCCATACATCCCGCCGGGCCATGGGAGCCTGTCACCACACCCCCAGAGGGCGGCGGCACGTATAGAACTACGGGGAAGCATCTACGATTACTGTGTCAGGGCCGCCTGGGCGCTTTCCCGGGATGGTCGTTTTTGTTTCGTACACTCTGCAAGCGACCCCCGACCGGAAACAGCCATCGCCAAGGCCGGCATGAGCCTGATTTCCAGGCAGGACGTGCTCTTTCGCCGAGGCAGGCCACCGGCCATCAGCTTGTTCACCTGCGCCTGGCAGGGCCCTCGTCACGATCCGCCGCCGCTGGTCATACGCGAGGCCGACGGCAGCAGAAGCCGGGACTACGAGCGAATAAGGCGATAGACTGACACTCCTGC
>JAJRWT010000072.1 GCA_024276675.1 Myxococcota bacterium
AGAGGGAAGAAACTGGCGTTGTGCCGGTCCGACCGGGACTTACTTCCCATGCGCCATTGGAACCGCGAAGTAGCTACACGCAGGCGGATAGTATCCAGCCTGGAATCGACGCCCCGGCTCGCGGCTCTCTCCCTGTTCGCTGCTCACCCTACCCGTTCCGGTTCCATCAACCCGTTGCTCCAAGCAGCGTTTTCCTCGGAACTATGTCACGGAGCATCGCTCGGAGTGTGTCACCCGCCGCGACGTTGATGCGGACCTCGCTCCCTTCGGGCAAGCGATAGCGGTCGAGGTTCTGCCTCCATGTCTTTCGCCTCCGCTGGCGTGCAGCCACGTCCGGGGCGACGAGCTTGGGGCGCGGCGACTCGGGCGGAGCTGGCTTGACCTGGATGCGCAAGGTGGCGCCGAGGAAAGCGCTCTGGCACGCGCTGCGGGCCTCTGCGGGGAGGAAGAGGGACTCAATGGCGACACGGGGTCCGGGGCTGGTCGCGGCTGGCTCGATGAGCTGTGGCCCTTGGTCATCGTTCCGGCTGGATGGCCGAAAATATGCGTTGAAACAATGATAAGTTTTGCAGGCGTTTTCTTTTTCGTGCGGGTCGCCTGGGTGGTGGGAGACGTACGAGAAGCCAGTCAAAGAGATCGCGTGGAGGCTGACCGAAGAAGCGATCAGCAGCGGTTGTCCTGTCTGTGCAGACAGGAATCATGAAGGCAGTCCCGGAAGTACCCTTATAAGAGGGCATATGGTGGGGCCGCCTGGGGTTTGCCTGTCTCCCGAGGTGCTGGAGCGTTCCTGGCGGGTGTGAAATGGCTTGGAGAACGGTGCGCTACCCTGCGGTATTCCATCGTGGAGTGCCATCAGGGGCCAACATGGGCTGCAAACACGTCTCCGGCGTCTTGGGAGACTGGCTGCCGACATCGAGCCCAGCGAGACCGTCCCCGCCTGGCCCTACCTGTTGAGGGCGGAGTTCCTGGTGTTCATGGGCACTATGTTGCTCTGCGTGGTGCTGGGCATCCTTTTCGATGCCCCGCTGAAGGTTCTGGCGGATCCAGTACACCCCGAAAACCCGGCCAAAGCCCCCTGGTACTCCCTGGCCCTGCAAGAGCTGGTGTCCTACTCGGCCTTCGTGGGTAGCTTGTTCATCCCGGTGGTCACCGTCGTGGGGCTGGGCCTGGTGCCCTACCTGGACCGCGAGAAGGAGCCCGCGGGAATCTACCTGGATTGGCGCCCACAACAGGCGCATCGCCCTGCACAACGCGCTCTTCGGCACATTCTGCGCCGTGCTGGCGGTGGCCATCCCCGTGAGCTTCGGATGGCTTCGGGACTGGTTCCCGGGCGTCCCGCAGCTCTTCATCACCCTGTTCAACCCGGGGACGCTCCTCACCGCCGCATACGTGGCCTAGTCCCTGCGCGTGGCAGGCAGGACCGGCTCCACCAGCTCCTCGGCCATAGCCCTCTTCACCTCCTTTCTCATGGGCTTCATCATCCTCACCTATGTCGGCACCGAACTCAGGGGCCCCAACTGGGACTTCTACTAGTCCCGTTCCGACTGGCCGGGCGGAGAAACCCCTGGGTTTGAACACAGGTTTTCACAACGCGAAATATGCGGCCTTGGCCCGGGGGCGCCCATGCCCCGTGGAAAAGCAACGGCATGCCCGGAGGTATGGTGCCGTTTTTGCGCCAATCACGGAGGTATGGTGCCGTTTTTGCGCCAATCACGGAGGTATGGTGCCGTTTTTGCGCCAACCCGTGACCAGGGGGCCACAGGCTATACCGGCACCCCCGCGAAAACGCGCTTTGTACCGTTGAGCGCCGGGAGTAGAACGGGCCCGCAGCACCCGAGCGCCGAGAGTTAAGCGCAAAACTGGCACCATACCTTCAGCTTCAGCGCAAAACTGGCACCATACCTTCAGCTTCAGCGCAAAACTGGCACCATACCTTCAGCTTCAGCGCAAAACTGGCACCATACCTCCAGTCACCAAGTCTTTCCTCGCCGAGGTCACGAGGACCTGGAGCCCCAGTTCAGCGGCTCCTGCGTCTCCTCCTGCGAGCTGGACGAAAGGGAAGCCCGGCCTGCCAGGGGGAGCATGAGCTGTGCAAGCCGACTGTTGCCGGCTGCCTCTCTCCCGACGGTTCATAAAGGTGTCGGAGGAGGAGCACTCGGTCAACTCTTCAGGAAGGGATCTCAAGGAGCAGACCACGAAGGGGGGAGGCAACGAAAACGCACCGGAGATTCCCCGGTCCTGTACGCGATGGCTTCGTAGCGCTGGAGCTTGCTGATGAGTCGCTGGTAACGCCGGGCTTCCTTGGCGCTGCCCGTCCAGTGGCGCGTTATGATCTTTGCCTCGTTGGCGTCTACCTGGAGGATCACCTGGAGACCCGTGTTCTTGTAGACGTCCGGGTTGAAGTCGGCCTCGCCCTGCGAGGCGAGAAAGATCCCCACGCCGTACTTGCGCCCTTCACGGGCAATGCGCGCGAGGGTCTTCAGCCTGGCGGCCAGGTGGGCCTCGTCCAGAAAGACCAGGAGACGCATTCCAGCGCTCTGCCCCAGGCTGCGCATCCTCCGGTATACGTGTTCGAGTACGAAGCAGGCGATGCCACGCACGACGTCCTCCGACTCGAAACCCGAGGCGTCCAGCACGGTGGTCTGGCCGACGAGGCGCTCCATCGCCAGGGCTTCTCCCGGTGAGAAGATGCCGTCGAAACGCCGTACCCTCGCCAGGAGGTTTCGTTCGGATGCAGTCCGGGCATTCCGGAGCACCTGCTTCAAAGCTCCTGGGAAGGCCGAAAAGTCCACACTCCCCTGGTGTCCTGCCTCGCGGGCCCTGGCGAAGAGCTGGCGAGCGGCTTTCTCCAGCATGCCCTTCTGCGCGTCCCCCAGCCCGTTGAACACCGTGGCCCAGGTCTCCGCTACCGCCTGGGCCCGATCCTGTTCGCGTCGGCGCATGATACGCTTCTCGCTCGATGGCTCCACCGAGAGGGGGTCCAGGGGGACTCCATCTGCGGCCGCCTCGACGATCAATACCCGGTGGGCCCCGACGGCGGCGGAGACCTGTTCCCGCAGGTCCGAGTGGAAGCCGATGACCAGCACCCCGCAGCCCGCCTCCGCGGCCTGGTGCACCAGGTTGACGAGCAAAGTGGTTTTCCCGGTGCCCGTTCGCCCCACCACCAGGGCATGTGGGCTGCCCCCCCTGGGGGTGAGCGTCCAGGAGAACGGCTGCCCGGAACGCTCTCCGAGTTGGAAGTGTATCTCTCGGGGATCACCTGGTGCTGGATTTTGCGGGCTTTCCGCAACTCCACTTCCAACATTTGGAAACACCCCAACCAAAGTGCCTGGTCGTGTCGCAACAGGGCCCAGCTCGCCTTCCATGGCCGCATCGCCCCGCTGCCCTTCCAGCGGCCTGGGCTGCGGTTGTTGGTCTCCAATGACGGCAAGCAGCGGAGGAACCTCTTCCGGGTCCAGCTCATCGTCCGGTTCTTTCAACCCGGAGGAGGAGCGCCGCAGGTCTTGGGCCAGGTTGCTGACGGTCTCGTTGGAGATGCCGTCGATGGTCCACATGGCGTCCATGTAGGGAGTCGGCTCATCCTCGCCCGTCCACTCCACGATCCAGGGATCGTCAACCTGCACCCGCAGTGTCTCGGCCTCACCGGGCAAGGCCAGCAGGGCGCTGATGGCCCGTCTCATCCTCGTCGCCATGCGACCTTGCTTGTGCCGCGAGGACACGATGCTCAACAGGCTTCTCACCAGTGGGAGCGCCTGCAGGCGGCCAAGGGGGGTCCCCAGGACATCCTCCTCCAGGCCGAAGGCTCTCTCCAGTTCCACCCTGGGATCCCGTTCATCCTGCGGAATCCCCACCAGCACGGGGCGAAGGTGTAGGGTGCGTTGTTGCAGGCTCACGTGAAGGATGTCGCAGATGGGTCTGGCGCCCGGCTCCGGTATCTCCACCGCCTCGGCAGCCAGGAGGAAGCCAGCGCTGAACTCCTGGAGCTGGCTGGTGGCAGCGGCGGCGACGGCCCGGATGGCTTCTTCGCCCCCTCGCAGAGCCCTGACCTGGAACTGCCCGCCCAGCCGCGAAAGGGCCTCGATCACGCCCCGAGCCACCGATTCACGGCGGGAAATACGCCGTTTCGCCAGCTCCCGCGAGATACGTTCCACCAACAGCGGCTCATGGGCCCGCGAGATCACCATGGCCCCCCCCAGGTCGGTCCCCGGCGATCCGTGTACCTCGATGATGGTTCCAAGGGGCTCCCCTTCTCCTGTTGGAAGAGCGTAGAGGTCGGCCGTGGCGCGCCTGTCCAGGAGGAAGATCCAGTCGGCGCGGTCGTGGAGTTCGTCCAGGAGCTGGCGCGGTGGGCCGTGTACCTCCACCTTCTGGGCTGGCCACCGCTCTCTGCCGGGCTCGCTCGCGTGCTCGTCCTCGTCCTCGTCCATGAATGAATCCGCGCTACGGCGAAGCCAGGCCATCAGGAGACGCTGCATCCTCCTGGTGTAGGAGCCCAGGTGTTCCTGTTTTTCGCCGTGCCAAGGCCGCCACCAGCGAAGCCAGCCGCCGGTGCCGTGCAGCCACTCGAGGCTGGTGGGCAATACGAGGCCGTGGAGGAGGGCATCGCCCGGTGAACCCGGGTCCTCCCTGCACGTGGGCGAGGATGCAAAGAGGTCGCCGACAAAGGCCAGGTGTGCGTCCTGGACGGGCTCGCCAGTGGACGCCGTTCTCCACTCCAGGGCAGGCCGAAAGGCGGATGTGGGTGCGTCCAGCTCCTGGCCCATCAAGCGCGACACGGTCCCTTCATCGCGCCTGGCGGCACGGTCGAAGAAGGTGTCGCCGTGGTGGGTGCCGTGGTGTAGAAAGTTGACACGGACCATGGGCTTCTTGTCCAGGTTTTCCAGGTTTTCCATGGCCCCGTGCAGTACTTCGTCCAGGAGAGCCCCATCTCCCGACGCGTGGGAGCTGACCACCAGGCGATGCCTGGCGAGTCCCGTGCCGAAGAAGTCCTCCACGCGCTGCGTGAGCCAGTTCCTGGTCTCCGATTCCCGCTCGTCCCACTTTTCGATTCCCAGGGCCCAGCGTACCCGGTCCAGGGTCTCACCGGGGTGCTGCTGGGTCATGGGGAGGTAGATGCCCCAGGCGGCCTCGACGATTCCCGCGCACACGAAAGGGCTTCTTGCATCGGGAAGCACCAGAGCCGGCAGCACCGGCGGGAAGTTCCGCCCGTCCAGGCGTTCAAGGGCGGTTCGGGACTTTTTCCAGTTCAGGCGCCTGCTTTCCTGCTCCAGGAGCTTGTCGCAGAAAAGTTGATAGCCCAGGAACCACAGGAGACGAAGGGGGTGGAAGGGGGAGAGCATGACACAGAGGATTTGCTTGTCCACGTCACGGATCTCGTATGTGTCGATCCGCCAGGCCTGCTCCGGTGGGGCCCCGCCCGAGAGCAGCCTGGTCCACTCGCTCTCATAGTCCAGAATCCTGCGCTGCGCGCTCTCCCGGGCGTAGTCGCACAGGGGCGGGTGAGAGCCGTCCTCCATCAGCTCTGCCAATACGCGGCGACGCAACGAGAGGATCTCGTCCAGGGCGGAATCCTGCCGCTCCCTACAGGTGCTGGGATCCCCAGCGCGCCCCGCGCGGTCCACCATGATCTTGCCAAAGGGCAGGTGCCCCCCCGGGCGGCTCTCCAGGAGCTGCTTCTCCGCCATGGCGAGAACCCCGGGGCGTCGCAATACAGCTTCGCGATGTTTCAAACGGAGCCCCCAGGCAAGGGTTCCCTTCTTTCGCGACTCG
Organism: Myxococcota bacterium; assembly: GCA_024276675.1. Lineage (GTDB taxonomy): Bacteria > Myxococcota_A > UBA796 > UBA796 > JAFGLY01 > JAJRWT01. The sequence goes on from JAJRWT010000072.1 coordinate 5,770, forward strand.
AAAGGGCTTGGGGGGGCATCGTCCAGCCTGTTGGCCCGCGCCCAGATGCGCACCTCGCCGAGGCTTCGCACCACTTCGGCGCGACCGCTGGCCTCCATGTCCTCCCTGACTTCGTCGGGCACCAACCAGAAGCTGTCTTCCGGGCCCGCCTTCTCCTCGGGCTGCCTCGTGCCGTCGGGATCCACGGTGATGCGCAGCGCCAGCTCCATGGGCTGCTCGTCCCAGTCATCCAGCAGGTCCGTGAGGGGGATCCGCACCTGCTCGTAGTTCTTGCCGCAAGCGTGCTCGTGACGCATGGAGTAGAAGGGCTCGGCACCGCCGGAGGGCATCAGCGCGATCTCGTAGATCGCCTGGCCCCTGGGGATGCTCCTGGGTTCTACCTTCCAGCGGATGGTGAGGCGTTTTTTTGCCCTCCGTTTGTCGTTCTCGCCTTCGGGGCCCTCGGGGGGCACCCGCAATTCCAGGCGACCTTCGCCGTTCCCGCCCATGCCACCGGACTCCAGGCCGGTCCATTTCAGGGCCTTGCCCGTCTTGCCGTTGCGGAAGGGCTGGATCTGTATCTTGCGGACCGTGACGGCCTCGAACTCCCATCCCTCGAAACCCAGGCCCTGTTCCAGGATCTCCTGTCCCCATTCCTCGATGGCGTCCAGCCTCGGCCCGAGCCCCTCCAGGAAGCGAAGCAGGCTACTGGCATGCCGCTGGTCGGCCAGTTGTAGCCCGGCCACCCGCTCCCTCAATGCTCCGCTCTCGCTTCCAAAACGTGGGAGCAACCTGCGGGACAGCTCTTCGTTGCGGTCAATGCGCTGGGGCAGGCTGGCTTCGTCGCCGGCGTCGGGCAGCCAGCCGAGGCGCGGCAGGGCTGGGCCGGGGCCGGATTCCAGTGCCTCCGCCAGGAAATGGAAGGCCGTGCGTTCCCGCGAGGCCTTTGACGAGCCCGCCAGGGCGCGCCTGGAGTAGTGTTGGAGCACCTCGCGACACACCGCGGCCCGCTCCGCTGAGCTTTCCTTCATGTCTCGAAGCAGGTGTGCCCGGGCCGTGCGGTAGATGGACGCGGCGGGGAGCACCTCGGCGGTGCTTCGCACGCCCTGGAGCCCCGCGGCCTCGGTGCCGACGGGCAGGAAGACCAGGAGACGCCGCTCCAGGTCCTCCCGGAGAGCCACCACGTCGTCTTCGCCCGCGCCCATGGGACCGTCGCCGTTTACGACCACGGCATCCCAGCCGGGCAGCAGTTGCCGGACCTGGGCGCAGGTGTCCAAGGCAAGGGGAGCGTCCAGGAAGTCCACCATTGCCACCGCGCCATGTCCACGGTCCTGCAGCCGCTCCAGGATTGCCCGTGCCAGGGCTGAGGCTTCGCGGGTCGTCATCGTTGAACCCCCTCTGGTGCGTAGGTCGGTTGTATGCGCTGCATACGTTCCGCGTCGGACACGCTCCGGAACAGCCCCAGGGCGGACAGGCGATCTCGCAGCAGGGCGCCGTTGCGACGAGCGATCTCCGGATCGCCAGGTACCCGCACGGCCAGGCCCAGGGTATCCTCCAGGTCCTTAACCAGCTCGGCCACGGAGAGGGGCCTCCGGTTCCATCGCTGGCCGTCGTAGCGCCAGGTCCGCAGGTGCGCGAATGCCACCAGGAGGTCGTCGGAGAGGCGCCAGAAGGGCGCCGATGAGCGGGAGCGATGGGAGACTGGCCCTCGCAGGACACCGAATGGGTAGTTGTAGCCGCCGCAGCCTCGCAGGAAGTCGCGGGCGCGACCGTGGTGGCTGCTACCCCCCACCCTCGACACCACCGCCCGCGCCAGGGCGTCCAGGGGGGATTCGTCCTCTTCCAGGATGGAGACCAGCTCCTCTGCTTGTTCCCTGGGAAGGGCAGCCTCCGCCTTGTCTCGCAGTAACTCCACGAGTTCCTTGAGGACCCCTTCCAGGCGGTAAGCGTCAGGATCCAGGCCCTCACTCCTCCGAAGGGCCTGGGCCAGCCCGAACAGGTGTCGGACCGCCTCGGTGGGATTGGAGGGGCCCGTGGCGCCGGCTCTGCTCCTGGACCGGCTCCTGGCGCGTCGGGCCATGCGGAGCCCGGAGAAGGGGATCATGTACTGGTGAAGTCGGTCCGCGGTGGTGCGGAAGGAGCGGCGCGCGGCGGCCACCAGCTCGCGATCACGCCCCTCCGAGAGGTCCACCACGACCCGTGGGGACTGCTCCTGGGGCGTCCCGGTGGTCCATCCCAGCAGCACCGTGTCCACGTGGGCCAGGAACTCCCGGGTGAGCACCGCGCTGGTGAGGGCCATGAACTGCCGCACGAATATCCGGCTGGGCAGGGTTGGGGCGAATCCATCTATGAAAGAGCCCAGCAGATCCCAGGCCTTCCTGGAGCCCAGGGGCGTGAGGCGGGCGTGCCGCGCGAAGTCCCCACTTCCCTGCGACGGCGGTCGGGGCAGGGCGGCGGCCACCGAGGCGGCCAGGCGCTGATCTGGATCGCGCACTTTTCCAAGATCCAGCTTGTCGCTGCTTATGCCCTTCTGCTGGTCGAAGTCGGCTCCCGGGGAGAAGGCGGACAGGATCCCGGAGTCGCGGGAGCCGAGACCGTCCACGGGATCCCGGTCCAGGCCGTCGGAGAGTTCCAGGGCCATCCAGGCGGGCACCTGGCGCGTGTTCGCCCAGGACTTGGGCAGGTCGGCCCGAAGCAGCGTGCCATGGAAGGGCAAGAGGCCCATGTTCTTGCGGTCGCGCCGGGCCAGGTATCGCTGTTGCTTGACGATGAGCACGCTCTGGGCGAGCCAGTCCGCCAGGACCTCTTCTTCGGGGCTGGCTTTTGGAGGCGGCTCTCGGTACCAGGTGGAGAGCAGGCGTCGCGCCACGCTCCGGGGGCTGCCCTCGGCGTTACCGTCTTCGCCGAAGGCCTCCTTCCAGGAACCGGCTCCGCGGGCGTGTCGCGTGCGGAGCACGTAGAGCCAGCCCGGCAGGACCGCGGGCAGTTGGAAACTGTTCAGAACAGGGAGCCACAGCTCCGGGAAGCGCGTGCCCACCAGCTTCTCGAAGTCGCGGCGCCCCAGTTCTCTACGCCAGGTGCTCATGCATCACCTCCCTGGCGCTCCAGCAGGAAGGGCGGTTCGCCCCCTTCGGAGAGAACGCAGCGGAACCGGAGGCCCGACTGGTGGATGGCCAACAGCTCCCGCACCCTGGCCGCCCTTCGAGAGCGCTCGCCGAAGGCAGCGAAGGCCTCGGCCACCCCCTGGAACTCGGGCACGGCGGGGGATGCCCCCTCGGCCATGCGCCCCGCCAGCTCGGCGCTGTCCGCCGCGAATTCGAGGGCCACGCCCGTGTCCAGCTCCATGCACAGCCGCGGGATGCCCTGGACGCAGTCACCCCCGAGGAGATCCCCTGGTGGCTCTCGTGATTCCAGCCGGAAGGCGGTCTTGGGGACGAGCCAACCGAAGCTCGTCTCGTCGCCGGCGCGATCCACCTCGCCCAGGACCACGTGGTCCCCGGGCTGAATCTCCTGGGGCAGGCCGGCGATGCGCATGGAGGCCGCGAAGGCCGCGTCGCGCAGTTGGTCCAGGTTGCCGCCAAGGGCGGGGTCGAGGCGCCAGGCTTCTTCCACCCCCAGCAGGGTCAGGGGATCATCGGTGATCTCCCGGAGGTCTCCCAGGATGAACAGGAGGCGGCGTGCTTCCCCGTGGGCCTGGATGTCGAACAGGTGGGGGAGCAGGTGCTCCAGGTGCGCCTTCAGCTCGGGGTCTTGCTGGATGATATCCAGGAAGGGTGGGGCGTTCTGGCGCACCAGTAGCCGGCGGTCGAGGCCGGGCTGGTCCAGGCCCGCGGGGTCCAGGCGTGCCAACTCCCGGTACAGGGGGAGCGGCGCGTCGGAGAGTGGCTGGAAGAGGAGGTTCCAGAAGAGCCCGCGCCTCAGTACGGTTGAATCGGCACCTACAATGCGCTGGCATGGTCCCGCTCCGAAGAAGCCCGCCGCCAGCAGCGCCCGCAGCTCACGCACCGTGATGTGCAGGCGACCGGTCCTCTCCAGCACCAACAGGGCCCTCCGGAGGCGCTGGGCAACCCGCCCCAGAGTGGCGGGTGTATGCACGATCCTCGCTGAAGCCAGGGCGGGACAGTGGTGAGCCGCCTGGCAATCCAGGCACGGGCGCCAGGCTTCCACCGGACCCGTGATGGCGCGGAGCAGCTCTGCCACGCGGCCGCCGGGCTGGCCCTCCAGGCTCGCCAGGAGCGTGCGGTGGTTGAGGTCTACCAGACGAAACCCCGGCGGATGTCGGGCCTCGGCGTCGCCTTGCAGGTGGCTCCAGGCGGCCCTGGCAACGGGGGTCGAGCGATGAGAGGGATCGTCCAGGTATTCCAGCAGCCGACCGTCGTTTATTGCCAGGAGCGAGATCTCCGCGCCGCCGTCTTCCGCCATGCCGAACCAGCGATCCAGGTGCCCCGTGGAGGAGCAGCGCTCTCGTAGATCCCTTGTGGCGTCCACGTGGTCCCCGGAGGCCGAGCCGTCGAAGAGCACCTGGAGCAGTGAGCCGTCACGGGGAACCCTGGTGGTGAGCGCGTTGGGGCGTGGCATCGGGACGGACACCTGTAGGGCACCCAGCAGCGACTGGAGCAGGGCTGTCTTGCCATCTCCCGGGTTGCCGCAGAGCACGACGCAAATGGGCCGCCTTCGCAGCAGCAGCTCGCGCAGATTCCGCTCCACGTCGGTCTCGATGTAGGTGTCCTGGGCAAATTTCGTATCCAGGCCGCGGGTCTCCCGCCCCCCCAGCGGGCTCGATGGGTCGAGTTGCAAAATGCTGTCCAGTCGAGCGTTGTGCATGCTGGCCTCCACGTAGGTGTAGAAACCTGCTCATCATACACCAACCGTGTTTGCCATTTCCAACCGAGGGGCACTTGATGGCCCGTGCTGGCAGGCTGGTTCACGAGTAGCTACCCAGCCGCGGCATCTACCGAGATGAACTCCGGGATGCCCTTCAAGCGATCGGCGTGTACAACTGTTGCGAAGCCGTCCTCCGATCTCTCCATCGCCCAGAGCTCTTTCTCTTGCAGCGCGTACATGAAGTAGGGCGAGTGAGAAGACACCTTCGCGCGCCAAGCTCGCCCTGCGCATGGGCACGGGACTCCTCGGCCAGCAGGTAGAGCAACTTTGTATGCAAACCGTTCTCGGGCTCCTCGACGCCTCACCCTGCCCCACACCTAGGAGGCGTCGGGAAAGAGGCTGCGGGAAACAGCCGGCTCGAGCCCTGGCGAGGGGCGCCAGGCGCTCGCGACCGTAACGGATGACGGGCTCCGCTGGATATCGGGCTTTGAAGGCGTATTGGAATACGTCGAAGCTCCTCCCCCTTCAGGGGCTCACCCTGGGACACACTTGACACGGGGGCCCCAGCACAGCACAGCGGGGGGCGGGTTGGGGATCGGGATCGGCGGGTTGGGGATCGGGATCGGCGGGTTCGGGGGGCGGGTTGCCCGGACGGATCTGGTCCGAAAGCCACTCACTCCTGCTCGGTCCGCCATTTCCGGATGGCAACTGGCGAGCACCACACTCAGGATCGCTCCCTCCAGGGAAGCGTGCCGCTCCGTACCCAGCTCCGCCGACCAGACATCGGGCCCTGGGCGTTTCACTTTTGCGTTTCGTCGGAGAGGAAACGCAGATCTGAAACCGTTTCGGGCCCTGGGCGTTTCACTTTTGCGTTTCGTCGGAGAGGAAACGCAGATCTG
>JAJRWT010000073.1 GCA_024276675.1 Myxococcota bacterium
ATGATGGAACCTGGAGGGATGATGGCTTTGTTCACTGGAGTACTCGGCGGGCAGGGGTTGCATCGGGGGATTGGCGTGGGGAGCCGCTCAGCAATTACAGTACCCGCCCCCAGCGGCAGCGGCGTGGTGGGGCATGGGGTAACGCACCGGTGCCGGGAGGTCATTCTTGCACGAAGCCGCGGGCATCAAGCCGCACACAGGTCCTGGAAGAGGCAGAGCTGTTCAGGCGGTGCATGCCGCGAAAGCCAGGGGCGGGGAGACCCGGGGCTGGGCTGGCGCGATGGCAACGGGGCTTTGCTGGCTTCTGAAGATTGCCCGAGGCCCGTGAGACAGAGCTGCTGGAATCCTGGGAGGATTTCGAGGGATTCGCCAGGGAGTATTCGCCGGGCAGCGGCGAGCGCGGCGGCGGGAGTGGACGCGATTCCCGTGGCCAGGGGGAGACGAGTCCAGCCGGACAGCCCCTGGAAGAGAGCATTTTCGTGGCCGGTGGGCAGGCGGGCCCGGGCATGGAGGCCACCTTCCGGGGTGACGCTGATATCACAGTTTGAACCGAGTGCTCCCTGGAGCACTGCCCGTAGATCCCTGCTGGCAGCCCGGTCAATGGGCCGGAGCTGGACCCGGGGGAAGTCGCGCCGGATGCGGGAGATGGGCGTTCCGGGGGAGATGCCCAGTTTCGAGGCTTCGACGGAGATGTGCATTGCAACGGGTTCGGGGGCTGCGTGGAACAAGACAAGGGGACGACCCATGAGTCTTGGCTCGTTGCGGCGGGCCAGGGCGAGGGCCGCTTGCGGGATGCGAACGCAGACGAAGCGTTCAGGAGATGCCCGTTGCGCTGATGAGGAGCGATCCCGCGCATGGGAATTGGCCAGCCATGCGGTACTTGCGGAGCGCTTGACCGCGATGATGATCCCGGTGACCTGCCAGCGCAGAGCACTGGCGGGAAGACCGGATGGTTCGGCCAGGAGGCCCTTCCTGCCGCGGCGCCCCAGCATGGGATGCCCGTAGGTGCGTGGCCCGAGCACGCACAAACCCGGATCGGTCAGCGAGCTGGCGACACAGAGGATGTCGCCGTCGGAGATGTGGACTCGAGGAAGGCTGGCGCTCCCGTGTGCCACGAAAGCCAGGTCACCCACGGGTGGAGGGGTGGTGGCATGGCGAATTCGGAACAATGGCAGCGTTCGTTTCTGGCGAGTATTGACTGGCATTGTGCTCTCCTTGGTCTTCATCGACAATATACATCAGTTTGTGGGAGTTACATGCCAGAAATTGTCCGATAGAAAGAAAAAAGGCCGCCAGTTGCAGCAAGAGTGGTCTTGGTGGGCAGAAACGGGGCAAGAAAACCCGCCGGGGAGTCTCGGAGGTGGACCAAGGCCAGCAGGCCAATCCTGGCTGGCAATCCGTGACCAGGTTCATTCCTGGGGACAGGCGTATATCTCCAGGGTGTCTTCCAGCCATCGGAACCAGAAACCAGAGTTGGAAGTGTGCCTTTCGGCCATGTAGAGATCCAGCTCGTGGATTCCTTGCTCCATGGTTACCAGGAAGGAGGTCTCTTCGACTCCGTGGATACCCCCGAGATCCGCCACCATTTCGCCATCGATGAAAGCCCATCCGTCGTCGTCGCTGCCCAGCTCGAACGTCACGGGGGCGGATTCATGGACATCCAGCCAGGCCTTCCAGTGGACGGCGAAATACTGGGGATCGCCCTCCAGGCCTTCGTCCACGGGCCACCAGTTTTCGCCGAACTCCAGCCCGGGATCCACCTGCCGGAAGGAAAAGTACTGTGCATCGTACCAGTCATGGTTGAAGGGGCTGTCGCCGGGAACCAGCCCGCTTATGTCGATCTCCACTTCCGGGTGGTCGGCCGGAAGGTTGAAGTAGTCGGCCCAGTAGCCGTCCTCGCAGTCGTCCAGGTCAGGCTCGCCGCTGTCCGTCGGCGGCGCGGAGCCGCCCGAATCCTGGACTTCTTCGGGAATGGGCTTGTCGGAGGGGAGAGCGGTGTCGCCGGGCTTTTCGGACTCGGAGTGGGAGAAGCCGTAGTCGTTGCAGGCAAGGAGAGGCAGGCCCAGGAAGGCTGTGACAACGAGCCCAGCCGCCGGCAAGTGGGAGTGGCTTGTTCCTCGTGACATTGGAAAGCCGCCGTTTGACGTTTGAAAGGTGTGCTTCAGGGACAAGGAGTCGCGTCTGGGCTGCCTGGACCAGGAGGCGAGACAGCGAGGACCATGGCCGAATAACGCAAGTTTCATGCCAACAACATGCAGCATCCCGACCCTGGCCCGGCCTCCCCGGCGGTGCCGTTCAGCACGAGCCAATTCATGGCCTGGCAGGTCATGGGGCCCCTCTGGCGAAGAGCCATTTGCCGCGCAGGGTGCTCCTGGCTGAGTACCGGCGGTCTCAACATGCGGGACAACGAGGTCCCGGTGGTTCGTCGTCGTTGGGTTCTTGCTCGTTTGGCGGGCGCGGTTGCCGGCCCAGGATGGCGGGCTGGCCGGTGGTGTCCAGCACGCTGCGCCATTCCGGGCCGTCCACCGAGAGGAGTTTTCGGCCGGAAGTGGCGGCCGCCAGGGGAACGTGGGTGAAGAGGGAACCCCAGATGCCAACTACCATGCTGGTCTTGCCCGCCATGGCTGCGTGGACTGCGTTCTCGGCGAGCTGCGCACAAAAAATGGAATCGCCGGGGTTGGCGGGGGCTGCTCTTATCATGTAGCTGGGATCGATGTACTTGACGTTGACGTCCAGGTGTTGCAGTCTTTCCCGGAAGAGGCGCTTCAGGAACGTTCCTATGTCGCTCAGCCGCTGGTTGCCCGATGCGTCTCGTTCGTCGCGCCGGGCCAGGTGGCGCTGCCCGGCGCCCTCTGCAACCACGATGACGGCATGACCCCGGGACTTGAGCCTGGAGGATAGCCAGCGCAGCAGGCCGCCCTTGCCATCCAACTCGAAGGGCACCTCGGGGATCAAGGTGAGATTGACCTCGCCGGAGGCGAGAGTGGCCTGTGCCGCGATGAAGCCGGAATGCCGCCCCATCAGCTTGACGAGCCCGATGCCGTTGGGAGCGCCACGGGCTTCGACGTGCGCCGCCTGTATGGCCTGGGCGGCCTTGTCCACCGCGGTCTCGAAACCGAAGCTGCGCTCGATGAAGGGGATGTCGTTGTCGATGGTCTTGGGCACGCCGATCACGCTCACCTTGAGCTTGCGCCTGTCCAGCTCGGCGCAGATGGCCCTGGCCCCCCTCATGGTGCCGTCGCCGCCCACGCAGAACAAAATACGTATGCCTTCACCCACCAGCACATCCACCATCTCCGATGGGTCATGCTGGCCCCTGGAAGAACCCAGGAGGCTGCCCCCCACCAGGTGGATGGAGTCCACCATGTCGGGGTTCAGCTCGATGGTGGAGGCCGCTCCGCGCATGGACAGGCCCCGGTAGCCGTAACGAAAACCTGCAATGCTCCTGACGCCATAGCGGTGCCAGAGTTGCAACACCAGCCCCCGGATGATGTTGTTGATGCCGGGGCACAAGCCTCCGCAGGTGACGATACCGGCCCTGACCGACGGACCACGGAAGTAGTTGAACTCCCGTGGTCCCGCGCGCTCGAAGCTGCGGGTGGTGTCTCTGCCGCTGATGTCCCACAGGACGCGGTCTTCGTCGAGGGTGTAGTTGGCCACCATGTCGCCCATGGCGTTGGAGAGGCCCAGCGGCGAGGGCAGGGTTCGGGGACCCAGGACATCAATCGCGAAATCTTCGATGGTTTCCAAGGTGTTCCTCCTGGGGGCGATCAGTCCTGCAATGAAGCCGTGAGGCAACGATTGTCGATAGCTTCCGGCAGCAAGGAGGTCAAGGCCCGGGAAGGGGAACCCCGATGACAACCCCATGGACGGCTCGGCCACGGCCACGAGAGGCCCGGCTCTGAGTGGCATGGGCTCCACCCGGCACGCACGGAGGAGAACAACCGTGCCCTGGGTCTGCGGCGCAGGTATCCATAAGCCAGGTATCTCTACAAGCTGTAGCCCAACTGCCTGGCTTGCTCCTGGTCGTTGTCTTCCTGTGGCGAAGTCATGGGCAAGATGGGCTCCAACAAGGCGGGCCAGCGATCTCTGGCAGGTACGTTTTCGCCCCGGGCCCAGGTGCCTCGGCCCGGTCGTTGGGTGATGCGCCACCCGGGGCCCACCAGGACGCGGTCACGGCCCAGGAGCCCCTGGGGGCTGCATCCGGGGGCACAGTCGCTCTCGCAGATGCCGCTTTCGGCGGGCCACCAGGTGCGACCATGGCCCGGGTTGCGCAGAGATTGCCCGTCCGTGTTGGGCATGGGGGGTAGATGAGCCAGGTCCAGCAAGGTGGGGGCCAGGTCCACCAACCCCACCATCTCGTGGCGCAGCTCCGGGTGGATGCCGGCGCCCCATATTGCCATGGGGACTCGCAGCACCTGGTCGCCGGAGGAACGCTCGTGCTGGAAGGCGCAGGTTTCCTCTTCCAGCACCTCGCCATGGTCGCTCGTCACCGCCACCAACACCGGGTCACGCTCGTCGAGAGCCGCCCACAGCGGCTTGAGCAGCCTGTCCGCTGCGTGTACCTCGGCTCCATAGCGTTGGACGTCGCCGTTCCCATCGCCCATGGCTCGTAGATCCAGGGCTGGTGGCTGGTAGGGGCCGTGGGGCTCGTAGACATGCACCCACAGGAAGAAACGCTGGGCAGAGGGGAGGCTTTTCAACCACCTGGTGGCCTGTGCCACGGCTTCGTTCCCTGGGCGTTCACCGGATTCAGGACCGGAGAAGACCTGGAAGCCCTGGTCCAGCCCGCCCCTGGGCCCAGCCGGATATGCGCTTACGAATGCGGCGGTGGAGAAATCCTGGCCCCGGAGCCATTCCGCCAGGGTGAGCTGCTCCGCGGCCAGCACGGAACCATGGTGGTTGTTGGCCCGCATGCCGTGATGCCAGGGGAAGAGGGCCGTGAATATGCTGGCGTGGGCCGGTGAGGTGAGCCCGATGGGAGTCCAGGCATTTTCGAAACGCCAACCTTTCAGGGATCTGCGCCAGATCCGGGGGCTGTGGACTGAATCCATGTAGTCGTTGCGCCAGGTGTCCACCGTGACCAGGGCTATGGAGGGTTCCAACGGATTCCCCGAGGGTGAGCAGGCCAGGAGCCCAAGGAGCAGCAGTACCGTGAGTGCCTTGGATGTTCCGGGCATCAGCGCTCCAGTGGTTCCAACGTGGCTCGATGCCCCACCCATGGAGAGGCGGCTTCCGCGAAGCGCCAGGCTGCCTCGCGATGCTGCGTGGAGGCAAAAGAGACTCCTACCCGGGGGCCCGCCAGCAGGGCCGGGGCAGGGCCGCCGGCCAGAATTTCCAGCCCTCCGGGCTCAAAGACCGGGTGCCCGGAAAAACCGGAATCCAGGGCCAACGCGGCCCCCACCTTGCCGGGGCCGTTGAGGGAGTCGGGACCGTCGCGGCCCCCACGTCGCTGGCGTACAAGGGCGAATCCGGCAAGGGGTCGAGCGGCGCGGATCAGCACGGCGGCCCCCTGGTCCATGGGGCCGGTGACGATGTTCAGCATGTGGTGGATGCCGTAACACAAGTAGATGTACACCCGGCCTGCTGGGCCCCACATGGGCTCGTTCCTGGCGGTGCGGCCGAAGCGAATATGGCTGGCGGTGTCGTCAGGCCAACGGTATGCCTCTGTTTCTGTGATTTTCAAGACCACCGGGCCACGGCGCAGAATGGCGCCCACCAGCTCTCGCGCCACGTCCAGGGCGTCCCGGCAATAGAAATCCTGGGGCAAGAGGCTCATGGCCGGAGCAACCACCCTGCAATGGGTTGGAAGACCTGTTCATCGGCGATCTGGCTGACGAACAGGTCGGCGTGGGCCACCCGGAGTTCAGGTCCGCCGATCATCAGCTCCTCCACCTTGTCCTGCCCCAGCACGGAAACGACGCTCTTGCAGCTTTCGGGGCTGACTATGCCGTCGCCGTATGCCATCACCACCAGGAGTGGCATGTCCAGGCCCTGGAGGGCACGAGCAACATCCAGCCCGTCCACCACCAACCTGCCGCGCCGTACCCAGCGTACCAGCTCCCGGCTGACTCCCACGTGGGGATCGTCCACGAACTGGCTGAGGATCTCTACCTGGGAGAGGTCCACGAGGTCGGGATTCATGTAGATGGACAGGGCTCGTGGAGCGTGGCGGGGCAGGAGCGGGAGGGCGTGGCGGGCCATGAAGCGGGTTCCACGGATGGGAAGGTTGGCCAGGGGAGCCCCCAGCAGTCCCGCCACGGCTACCGCAACGTGGGGGCGAACGATGCGCAAGGGTGCCCCTATGGTCACCAGCCGCTCCAACCGCCCCCCCTTGTGCCGTGCGGCGTAGGCGTAGAGCAGGCTGCCCCCCAGACTGCAACCCACCGCCGCCAGCTTCCGTTTACCCAGCAGGGTGGCGATGTAGTCCAGGATCGCGGGGAGGTCGCCAAATGCCTGCTGTGCCATGCCGAAACGGCGGGGAGCACTGCCTCGCCTGCTCATGCCCTGGCCCCGTAGGTCCACGGTCCAGGCGTCCAGGCCGGCCTGGGCCAGGGCTTCCAGGAAGCAGCGACCGCCCGGGCGGGCGCCGAAAAGCATGCTGTTGGTGCCGTAGCCGGGAACCACCAGCACGGGCGACCCGGTAACCGGAGCGGGTTCGCCGGCGGATGCTGGATCCGCCACCAGCGCCCGGTGCGCCACCAGGGTCCAGCCATCCTTGGTGGTGACCATGTGTTTTTCGGTGGGAAGCTGCATTTCGGGCATTTGGGCTCCTGGGATCAGCGCGATGGGTCAGTTGCGTGTGAAGAAGTGTTGGCGACGTTCCTTGAAACGCAGGGCGTGAATGGGGGGGCGAAACAGCTCTTCCCAGAGAAAGCGCAGCCCCTTGTCGGAAAACCTGCGGTTGGCAAGTCGTATCATACCCCTGCCATAGTGGCCCCATGGGACGTTGAGGGCAGACATACCCAGCTCGAGGAGAGCTTCCACCTGGCGGGGGGTCAGGGAGGGATGGTTCCACACCAGGTGGCGGGCGTCGAAGTTGGCGGGGTTGTTTTCGAATATGCCGTAGCGCCGGGCGAGATCGTCCCACTGCGGAGTCTGGGGGAAAGGCGTGATGACCGTCAATTGGTAGAGATCGAAGGCCAGTTTCCGAAGCCGGTGGTAGTCGCGGATGATGGAGGCCGCGCTGTCCTGTTCGTAGCCGATCATACAGTAGGCCATGGCTCCCACCTGGCGACGGGCCGCACGTTGCCTGAACTGGGTGATGAGGTCCAGGTCGATGCGCTTTCCGATGCTGCGAAGTACGTCGTCGTTGACGCTCTCCAGCCCCACACCCAACACGGTCATGCCCCGGTCCGCCCAGTCATCCATGTGCTCCATGGCAAGATCCATGCGCGTCTGGACCCACCAGTAGAAGCCCATGTCGTTCAACATGTCTATGACGGCCTCGGAGTGGGAAGGAAACAGGTAGAAGGTTTCGTCGAAGACCCAGACCTCGTTGATGCCGTCCTCACGATACCGGAGCAGCACCTGCCGGATGCTTTCCAGGGGAATGCGAGTGGGGACGGGGGCGTGTGCCTGGGCCTGGCAGAAGCTGCATCGGTAGGGGCAGCCCCGCTGTGTGAAGAGGTAGCCCACCTTCTTGAGGGGGATGCTGGGTGGGAGGTTCAGTTCGAAGGACATGGCCAGTGGGGGGTGCAACAGGCGCTCGGGCCGACGCCCGAACAGCTCCCAGCAGAGTTGGTCTTCGGCATAGCCCTTGTAGATACGGTCGGCGAACTCGCCGGTTTCGGCGCACAGTGCGCCGTAGCCACCGGCGATGATGGTCTTTACGCCCCGTCGTCGAGCCTCGCGGGCCATTTCCCGCACCTTGTCCAGGTCGTGGTGAAAGAAGGAAAAGCCCACCACGTCCCAGCCCTGGGCGAGCTTGTCCACGTATTGGCGCCACAGGGGGAACTCCAATATTTCGATTTCGGGGATGTTCTGCTTCAAGAAGCGGAGGGCCGGTGAGACGGTGCGGGGAAGAGCGAAATGGGGCCTGTGGACGAAGTTGGCGCCGCTGGGATCGTAGAAGTCGCGCAGCCCGCCCCTGTAGGCGGTGCTGAGGAGGACCCTGGGGTTGGTGGAAGGCGCGAGCGACATGATGGGAACTTCCAGCCTGGAGGGGATTTCAGGGCTGCCGATGCTATGGATCGACGGTGGCGGGTGTGGCGGACATCTCAGGCCAGAGGCCCAGCTTGCCCAACCTGCGCAGTAAGACCTGTAGCCTCTGGATGTGTGGCGGAGGAGGGAGTGGTTCGAGGATCTGACGGGTGGGCAGGCCGCGATGGGACAGCAGGATGTTCGCGGCCGCGAGGCCTGTCTGGCATGCCCGTTCCATGTAGAGCACCGGCACCCCGCCGTCTATCCAGTCCCCGCACAGGGCCAGGTCGGGGTAGGCGGTTTCCACTGGGGGGAAGGAACCGGCACAGCCCACGGGAAAGTCGATGTGAACGGCCCGGTTGCGCACGACCACGTGGTGGACGGCGGAAAAGGCCACTTCTGGGAAGCTGCGCTCCATGTCGCGCTTGACCCGCTGGTAGATCTCGTCGTCGCCCAGATCGTGCTTGAAGTCCGGTGCGTAGACGTGGTTTTCGGACACGGCCCCGCCGGTCTCGCGGTGCCAGGCGATGGCTTCGTCCTGGAACCTGTGAAGCCAGAAGTAGGCATCTGCCATGGACTTGCCGGCGAACACGCCGCTGTCGCCCCAGCGGTTGGTGGGAGAACGCGCCCACCAGATCTTGACGGTGGTGGCCCTGCGCCCCTTGAAGACAGAGAGATCTCCCAGCACGCTTTGAAGATGGGGCGAGCGGGTCTGGAGTTCCTTGGCGCCTTCCACGTCCAGGGCCAGGACCAGTTGGCGAGTGTCGATGATTCCCGAAGTACCCAGGTGGGTTTCCGGTTCGACGCTGGCAGGCGGTTCGCCCACGGTCCAGTGCAGCCGCCACCCCCCGCCGTCCAGGGGCTCAACCTCCACGACTCGCACGCCCTTCAACAGTTGGCCCCCGGCTTCACGGATTTTTTCCACCAGGGGATCCAGGAGGGTGTTCCTGATGGCGTCTCGGCTGAAGGCGAAGCACTGGTCCGTGCGCCGCAGGAAGACGTAGTGCTGCAAGGCCAGCATGAAGGCCCACAGGGAGACATGTTGGGGGTCGGAGAAGAAACCGCTGCGGGAGAGGCTCCGTATGAAGGCCTGGTAGAAATAGGGCACGCCGCGCTGGTAGTCCGTGATGTTCAGTTTGTCGTAGTGGGCAAGGTATTCCGGATCCCAGGGGTCGAACCGCACGGATTCCAGGACTTTCAGGCCCAGCGTGGCGATGCGGGGGATGTCCCGCGCTTTCATCATGCGCAGGATGTTCCTTTTGAAGAAAAGCGAAATGTGGTGCAGGGGTTCCGGTACCGGCGTGATCTGGGTTTCCCGGCCCACGTTGGTCCTGTAGACGTTCCTGCCGTCGTCGAAGACCACCGTCTGGTCATAGGCGTCCACCAGGCGATCCGAAAGCCCGTGACGTTCCAGGAGGGCCAGGAAGTTGCGGTACTGGCGCCACCAGCCGTGGATCCCGTGCTCCACGGAACAGGTGTAGGTTTTACCCCGGTAATGGAAGGTGGTGGCGGGATATTCCGCCACCCGCCCGCCGGCCGAGAAGCCGTTTCGTTCCAACAGGAGCACGGGCAGATCCCGCTCCGCCAGCCCAAGAGCAGCACAGATGCCTGCGATTCCGGCTCCCACCACCACAGCTTGTCTCATCTTCCGTTCCTCGTGGATATTGGCACAGTTTCAGTAGCAACAGGACGCCTTGCGGTCCTTGCTTCCCTTTGTTCGGGGAGATCACAGGATGGTGCCTGGCAAAAAACTGGCGGGCGGCTTGCTCCGCAAGGCTCCCGGCAGTGGATTGACCCGTGGCGAGCGACGTGAGCGCGCCGGTGGAGCGGTCTTGCCGCCGGGCCCGGGAAGGAGAGCATCAGGAATCCATTTCCTGGATTGGATCCTTGCATCCGGCTTCCTGGAACAGGCGACGGGCCTCTGCCCTGGACTCGGCGTGGTCCTTGCCGTCAGCCGACAGGCTGTTGGCCAGTTGCAGGCATGCGTGGGCTTGCTCCAGCTTCATGCCCATTCGACGTGAGAGGCGGATGCTGGCCCGAAAAGCCCAACGGCCCAGCCTGCGCCACCGGCGACCATGGACGATACGGCCAAACCAGTAGAGGGTACGGGGCCGGCCGATGGGGAAGACCGAAGCGTGCAGCAACATGGTCAACCACACACGCCACCGGGCCCAACGGGAAACGAGCTGGTCCCGGACTCGGTCCTCGGCAGCAACGAGGTACTCGATAACGCCGGAATAGCCTTCCATGGTGGCAAAGACCGTGGGGATCTTTTCACTCCTGATGTATTTCATTGCCTTGCGTGCATAGGTGCGCGCCGAGCGAAGATCCCCTGCCCTGGTGTATGCTGCCACCAGGAGGCCATGACACTTGAACTCCGATGGATGATCGTTCAGTTGCGAGAGTATGGCCGAGGCATCTTCCAGGAGCCGGATGGCTTCGTGTAGTTTGCCCGTGGGCATGAGGCACTCGGCCTTGGCGAACAGCGCCCATGCTTCGTGCTGCGAACTGTGTACCTGCCGGGCGGTTTCCAGGATCCAGTCGAAGTGTTCTCCTGCGCCCATCAGGTCGCCCTGGTAGAGTGCCGCCAGGCCGAGCCCCACCCTGTCAATGCACATCTCGAAGGGATTGGCCAGGTCTTGGTGCAACTCGAATGCCTTCCCGAAGGAGCTGGGAATCCCCTTCCACCTGCCCTGGCCGATGTCCACGATTCCCCGTGCCTGGCATTCGAATGCCCGACCGGCCAGGTCGTCCACCTCGGCGGATATCCACCTTGCCCTCTTGAAGTACACGGATGCAAGGGAGTTGACCTGCAACACCCCCACCGCCATGCCCAGGAAGCCGTAGGCCCTGGCCACGTCGGGGGCGGGCCCCGTGCGCTCCACCATGTTCACCGAACGAAGCGCGGATAGTACCATGCGAGGCAGGTCGTTGGCGAAATAGAAACGTTCGGCCAGCCGCTCCAGGGCCTTGGCCGCTTCCACCAGTCTGTCGCGACTTCGCTTCTGCCCGCTGGCAACCATCCTGGAGTAGATGGGTCGCAGCAGCCTCCAGAAGAGCTGATCCAGCATCGCCCTGGTCCACGTGAACACCCCCGAGCCAAAGGGCTGCCCGAGCTGTTCCAGGGCTTGCATGTACTGCTCCGTGCTGTCGGACAACTGGCCCAGGTTGAAGAGCGCGTCTCCCAGGCCCCTCTTCCAGCGGGCTCGATCCCAGCGCAGGCTGGAGCGCTCGCCGGCGGAGTCCTCCGGGGGCAGGTCCCGAGAGAGCGCCAGGGCCCGCCGAAAGAACACCGATGCTTCCAGGCTGGCCCCCGAGCGAAGGGCCGATTCGCTTGCCATGTCAAGGTATCTGAGGGCCTTTGGGATGTCCTGTGCCTGCTCCCAGTGGTGTGCCAGGCTCGCGATATGGGGAGAGAGATCCTGGGCGAAGTGCTCCTGGATCCATTTGGCCACCTTGGCGTGGGTGATCTCCCGTTGGTGCTGGAGCAGCCTGTCGTAGGCGACTTCACGGGTGACCGGCTGCTTGAAGGCGAAGGTGGGTTCCGAGTAGCTGTCCAGGCGCCGCACCAGGTCCGCCTCCAGCAGGTTCCTGATGTACCTGCCGATGTTCCCGGGATCCTGGATTCCGGGAAAGACATGTTCCATGGCGTCCATGGTGAACACGACGCCCACGACGCTGGCTGCCTTGATGGCTATCTGCGGCCCTTCCTCCAGACGCCCGATGCGCGTATTGACGATCTCTTCCACCGTGTTCGGCATGCGAATGGAGTCCATTTCCTCCAGACCAGGCGATGCGATGACGCGACCGTCCTGTATGCGGAGACGTTGCGAATCGTGCAGGGCCAGCACCAGTTCCTGGCTGAAAAATGGATTGCCGGCAGTACTCTCGAAGATCCACTCCACGATGTGGGCCGGCAGGGAGTCCACTCCCAGGCAATGGCAGAGCAGGGTCCCGATATCCTGCTCCCGGAGGGGCCCCAGGTGCAGGTGCTCGGTGGAAGAAGCGGTCCTGATGCTCTGGAAGTCGCCCAGGGCAATGTTCTGCAAGGGCCTGCTGAAGATGACCATCAAGAGTGGGTGGACCTGTTCCTGGACCTGCCGCGCCAGTGCCCAGGAAGAGGGATCGCACCATTGGCCGTTATCGACCACCAAAAGCAGGTTTTCGTGTTGTACGTAATCTTCCAGTATTCCCATCAGGAGCGAGTGGATTTTTTCGGCGCGGGCCAGGCCGGTGATGTTCCTGGTGGTTTCGTTCTCCGGCAGGCGAAGCATGAGCACCGAGTTGAGCAGCGGGAGCAGGCTCAGGGCTTCCGGATCATGTTCCAGGCGTTCCTCCACCCGGCGGCGCCTTTCATCGACGTCGTCCACTCCTTCGATTCCCAGGAGCTGTGCGAACAGCAGTCGCCAGGGGAAGTAGGGGGTGTTGCGCTCCATGTAGTCGCCGTAGCCCACGATGACGTTCAGACCCTGTTCACGGGAGATATTGCCCAGTTCCCGGGCCATTCGACTCTTGCCGACGCCTGCTTCCCCTTCCACCATTACAAGGGAACTGTTGCCGGCGCCGAGGGCTTCCAGGTGGGCCTTCAAGAGAGAGAACTCCCGCTCACGCCCCACCATGGGCGCAACCCGCGCCCCGCCGTGCGGAGTGGAGTCCGTGATATCCCGCTTTCCAATGACCATATATGGAATGACCGGCTCCTCGAAGCCCTTCAGGAGTCGGGGATGTAAGGGTTGGAACTCAAAGCTCTCACGGGCTTCATACCAGGTGCTCTTGTCGCAGTAGATCTTTCGGTTGGCTTCCTGCATGAGGCGAGCGGCCAGGTTTACCACAGGACTGATTATCGTGTATTCACGGCGCCTTTCGTTGCCCACGGGCCCACAGACCACCCTGCCCGTCGCGGTTCCTATGGAACATTCCAGTCCCATTTCCAGCAGGTTGGCCTTGATGTCCATGGCTGCGCGGATTGCCCGCGTGGCCCGTTTTTCGGGTTCCATGGGCGGCAAGCCGAATGCTGCGATGATGGACGTGCCCTTGTCGTCCACCAGGACCTTGTCCAGCGATCCCCAGAACTTGTACAGGCCGCGCTGTACCAGCAGGACGGCGTTGTGAAACAGGTGAAGCGACTTGATACCGATGTTGCCAAGCTGTGGCAGGTTTATGAACAGCACGGAGACAACGAGCCTCTCCGCGAGCCAGTATGCCTTTTCCTGCTCCAGGCGCGCCAGGATCGCGGCGGGGATGCAGCCCCTCATGATCTCCAGGCCCGCGTCACCGATGTGCCCTGGAAGCAGGGGGCTGGGGGCGGGGTTGGCATCGATGCCGTCGACCAGCATCCCCCCCCAGGGCAGAGTGTTGCCCGTTGCCGGGGGAACACAGACATCGCGGGCTTCGGGGGAGAGGGCGATGCTGCCCTTGGGTGTGCGGGGCATGGTGGAAATCTGTACCAGGGGTTCGCCCGTGAGCACGATCTCCCAGCGACCACGCTCACCGCCCACCCTGCCGGCCAGGAGGTCTCCGGCGCCGATGGCCATTCTGAGAAAGAGCTGTACACCTTCGCCCATGTCGCGGTTGTTCATCCGCGAACCAAGGTCCAGGCTTGCGGACACCGATCGTCCCACCGCCTGGGACACGGCGTTGTCGCGGGAAGGCCAGAACACCACCAGGGCATCTCCGGCGAATTTCACCACCTCGCCGCCATGGGTTGCGATGAGGTCGATCATTTCACCAAAATACTTGTTCAGAAGATGCGTAAGCCTCTCCATTCCGAAAGGGCCTTTGTGGGCGAGCGTTTCGGCAAGTTTGGTGAATCCGGAGATGTCGGCGAACAGAACCGCGCCGGGAATGGGAAGCCCGGTGGGTGCGTCCAAAACGATGGATTCCTTGATCAACCTCGCGAAAAGCCACCGTGGGACATAGGCAATCAGCTCGTTGTCGGCTCGTTCGTTCATTAGGCCCATACCTGCCTGTGACCGTTTCCAGGTTCAACGCACCGACGATGTCGGGGTGAGCCTTTCATTCTACACGGTCGGCAGCACGAGGGCGGGGTGCTTTTTTCCAGATGTGATCTGGAAGGAGAATATTTGCCGCCGTGGTACATCTTTCAGGCAATAGCACGGACGAGGGCCCTGGGCGCGTTCTCCATCGTGCGCCCAGGGCCCCAGCCTCAGATCGTTGGCCAGATTCTGGCGCCGGGTTCTGCTGACTCTCAGCCAACCATCCGTTGCTGGACTCGGCGTTCGCCCGGACGAGGGATGCCGATGGGCCGTACGAAGCGGATGTCATCGAGATCATTGGGATCTATTCCCGAGGCTTGCATGTAGGACCAGATGGTGTCCTCGTCGGCCAGCATTCTGTGGGATGGGTGGTCTTCGAGCCAGCGGGCCATTCGCAGATCCTCGTAGCGGATGTGTTGCAGGAACCAGTCGCCCATGAGGAAGCCCAGGCGCAGCAGGGCGGCATGCACGTTTTCGGTGTTGTCCATGCCCTCGGCAAGCGTGCGGACCTCACGTTGGAACCAGGTGTGGCCCTTGCGGTGCGATTCGAGGCGCGGGTAGGCCGTGGCCTGCATCGCGCGTTCCTCGGCCCTGAAGTGATGTTCCACGTAGAGAGCCAGGAAATCCAGAGCCTGTTTTACCTTGCCCTGTTGCTGGATGGCCCCATCCGGTCGTGCAAGGATGTTGGCCCAGCGGATCAGCTCCCTGTGCTGTAGGTCGATGACTTCGTGGCCGCTTAGCAGGTCGTCGGTAAATTCGATACGCATTCGTGTTCTTCCTTTCCCTGAATGGTCCCCCAATACATCGGCAGCAAAGGAATACACTTTAGGGTCCGCGTGATAACAGCCTCTTCGTACCGAGTTTTTCGATGTGCTGGCCCGGCCAGGAGCGACGACGCGGGCCAGAGACCCGGGGCATCACCAGTAGCCGCTGCTGGGGGTGAGGCGAAGCTCCCAGAGTTTTTCGTAGTCCACATACTCGGGGGGAGCCCCTGGGCCCGTGCGCTGCCGGACCATCAGTTGCTTGAGTTCCTGGGCCAGCTCGGGGTATTCACGCATCCTGTCGTGCCGTTGGTAGGGATCCCGGGTCACGTCATGCAACTTGTAGCCACCCGTAGGGCTGGGCTTCAGCAGGTATTCGGTGAGGCTGGGGTCCAGCGATGTGCCGTTGTGGAGCAGGGCCCGAAGGGAGAGGAGCCAGGGGCCCCGGCGCAAGGCCAGCATGTCGCCGTACTCGGCGTAGGCGATGGCCTGGGGATCATGGGGTGGCTCCGGGCCCAGCAGGTTCTGGCCGGGAAGACCCGCGGGTGCTTTCGCGCCGGCAATGGTCAACAGAGTTGGAAGAACATCCACCAGCTCCACAATCTGCTCCTGCTCCACGGCTCCTTCCCGGTCTTGCGGGAGCCCGTCTGTGCCGTCACCGGCGAACAGCAACGGCACGTGTATGGTGCGTTCATGCACGATGTCGGACCAGGCGAATATCCTGGGGAAGGGTCCCGTGCCCCAGGTTTCCCCGATGCTGATTCCATGGGTCGAGGTGGCTACGACTATTCGTGGGCGCCCGGGTCGAGGTTCCAGGTCGTCCAGCATGGCGGCCAGGGCTTGTCCCAGGTCGGCCGCAGCACGACGGTACTCGGCGAGCACCTTCCCGTGGTCGAGGTCTTTCCATGGAAATCGGGGGCCATCCAATGTGCTCGGGATGGACTCCTGGCCAGGTATTGCCAGGCAGGAATCCGCCACGGTGTTGGCATTGGGCCCTTGGTTGGGGCCACTCCCGGCCGGGGCCACCTGCTGGTACGTTACGAGGGGATGGGCTGCGTCATCCGCCTGCATGAGGGGCCGGGAAGGCATACCATCTGCTGAGCGGAGTTCAGGAGGTCTCTGGGCGCTGCCCGGGGCGGGCGATGCTGAGCGATCCGGGATGGTAGGCACTCCGGATTGGGGACCGGCAGCGCGAGGGTTGTCTTGTTTATTACCGTCAGCCGGTTGACCTGTGGGTCTTTGCCAGGCCAAGTCCTCTCGTCGAGGTGGACGAACGGTCATGAGTGGAAGGTCGGAGTGGAACTCCGGAGGTGGCAGCTTCAGGGCCTGGCGCATATCCGGACGGCGCTGCACTTCCATGTCGGAGAGCAGGAGTACCAGGAACCGGGGCTGGTCGGCGTGCTCTCCCCACCAACTCGATGCTTCTTCCTGGAGCCAACCCCAATCCGTGCGCCAGTCCAGGTCATCGCCGCTTCCGTAACTGGCGTGGTATCCGAAGCGGGAGGCGATACCTTCGATTCCCACGACGTGGGAGCTGAAGAGAGCTGTGCTGTAGCCGTAGATCTCCAGGATGTCGGGCAAGGAGCGGCGTTGCCTTGGCAGGGAGCTGCACCACGGCTGTTCCACCAGGGAATCTTCGATGGTTTCCGGGGTCACGAGTCCGCAGATGGGAATTGCCGACGGGTACCGCCCGGTGAGCAGTGAAGCCAGGCTCACCATGGTGGCCGTGCTCTGGGCATAGGCGTTGACGTAGCGGCGAATGAAGTGCAGGTTGGGGCTTGCCTCTGACAGCGACTCCAGGTAGCCGGCTTCTGCGTTTTCCTTGTGGGCAAAATCCGCGCGCAGCCCCGGCGTGAGCAGCAGCACCAGGTCAGGAGAGTCCGAGATGTCCGCTGGCTCGTGACGACAGGCCAGGCCAGGCAGCCATGACACTGACATGGCGGTGAGCATCGCCAATATCGAGTGGGGGCGGATGTGGGACATGGTGCTCCTGGTCACTGGCCTCCGCGGGCTCGACCGGTGCCGGAGCATGAACGTGAACAGGACCGGTGTTTCAATCCCGCAGGATTTTCAGGCTTTCTATTACCACCGGGTTGCGGGGTCTGTCGCCTGGCAGGGTGGGAACACGGACGATCTCGTGGACCACGTCCATGCCTTCCACCACCTGGCCGAAGACGGTGTGATGGTCGTCCAGCCAGGGGGTTGGTACCACGGTGATGAAGAACTGGCTGCCGTTGGTGTTCGGGCCGGAGTTGGCCATGGAGAGGCGGCCCTCCTTGTCGTGGCGCAGAGAGGGAACGAACTCGTCCTTGAAGTTGTAGCCTGGACCGCCGCGCCCGTCGCCGTTGGGACATCCGCCCTGAATCATGAAGTCCGGAATGACACGATGGAAGGTGAGACCGTCGTAGAAGGGGCGCCTGACCCGTTTGCGAGTTCGTGGTTCTTGCCATTCCTTCGTGCCTTCGGCCAGCTCGACGAAGTTGGCCACGGTGTTGGGGGTCTGCCGGGCGAACAGCTCGATCTTGATGCTGCCCATGTTGGTGTTCATCATGGCGTACAGGGTTCCTGACATGCCTCTTCCTTTCAAAGCCCGGGCTCTCGTTGTTCGGGCAGGATTCGCGGTTGATGAAAAGTCGCTGTTTCGGAAGGTGCTCGGGATGAGCACCTGCCAGAAACCATTGCCTGGTTGCGATGGACTGGAGCGATGGCCATGGTGTGACGGCTTGCCAGGTTGGTCCGGACGACGACTGGCAAAAGCGCCAACGACCCTTTCCAGAGGATGCCCTTCTAGCCGGAGCCGGGAAAGACATCAAGTAATCCGTGGCAATCGCCCGCGGCAGTGGGCGTGGCTGGCGCGTCGTTGAGGAGGTTCTCATTGCGCGGGGGGGGCTGCAGGCGCCAGTTGCACGAAGCCTCGCTCTGCCAGCGCGCGGGCAAGGTTGGTGGCGTGCAGCGCCAGGTACCTGGCGGGGGGGTGGATTTCGTAGAAGAGCGGATCTTCGTTGTGGGCCTGGAGGTCGATGGCGTTTCTGGGAGGAACCTGGAAGGGCAGGTAGCCTGCGGCAGCCTGGCCTCTGCGCGGGTAGAAGGCGAACACCACTTCGGTCCCTGCCTTTTCGGCTTCTCGCAAGAGGGCATCGTGTTCCCGTACCGACAATTCCATGGAATAGGGGGATGCGCCCATGTCCTGTTGCCGCCGGGCGAGTCGGTTGCCTTGCCAGGTTCGAACGATGGCCGAGTGTTTCATGCCCAGCAGGTACAGGGTTTCCGGGATTCCCGGGGGAGGGGGAAAGTACTCCAGGATGAGCGACGGATCAGCCTTCAGCAGCGGCATATTGTCGCGAGCAAGAGCCAATTCCAGGTTGTCGTCGCCCAGGAACAGGCGTTTCCCGGAATTTGTGTTCATGAGCAACAGGATGTCGACGTCAGGGAACCGGGCCAGTTGCCTGCGTGCGCGGCGCAGGAGCTGGGGGAGCATGTAGCCGGAGCAGGCAAAGTTCCACACCTCGAAAGCCCGTTTGTCCGGCGCTCTCTGGTTCAGGTACCGCTCCAGCACGGCGGGCATGGTTTCGTCATCGTTGACCTGCGCTCCGAAGACGGTGGAGGCGCCGAAGAAGAAGATCCTGGTGGCGCCGGGCCCCTTGCGCTCCGGATGAGCCAGCCCTCGTGCTCCGAAGGCATCTATGGAAACCTGGTACGCCCGGCTTGAAATACTGGCGCCTGGGCGGGTCTCGTACAGGAGGAAGGGGTCGTCGGAAACCTGGTAGACCTGGAGGTCGGAGACCTGTAGGCCCAGGTTCTGGTTGATGGGCCTCCGGTCCAGGTGCCTGCATCGGAAGAATGCCTCTGCAAGCATGAGCGCCAGGCAGGTGGATGTGAAGAGCGCCAGCAGGCGTAGTAGCCATTTTTTCGTGTTGGGAGGGATTGGCTGCATCGTCCACCCCTGGGGTATTCATCAACGTACTGCATACATTGCTCGCTTTCCATAGCACTCACAGGTTCCCGCTGGGAAACATCTCCCGTCGTGGGAAGGCCGTGTTCCCTATGCAGGCAGGCACGCCGCGGATGACCCCCGGGCAGGCTTTTCAGGCCAGATAGTTCTCGTGGGCGAGTTCTCGGTGGGTGCGACGGCCTCCTTGCCGGTTCTTGCCAGGCACTCCATCCCCCTTCTGCCGGCCGCCCAACCGGGGCGAGGGGCTTCCAGAAACGAGGCGGACCGTGTATGCTTGAGAGCCAAAACCACGAGGACCGGAGGGAAGAGTTGGAGCAGCGACAAAAACCAACCATGGCGGGATTGCCGGAAAATGCACGTAGACCGCTGGAACCTGGCGAACGCTACGAGCCGGTTGTCCACGACGAAACCGGAGTGCCCGAGGTCACGCCCCGTTCCGTAATCCTGGGCCTGGTGTTCTGCGCAGTTTTTTCCATGGCCGCCGCCTACTTGGCGCTGAAGGTGGGGCAGGGCATCGAGGCCGCCATCCCCATCGCCATCCTGGCCATCGGCCTCTCCCGCTTCTTTTCCCGTCGCAGCTCCTTGCTGGAAAACGTCATCATCCAGTCCATTGGCGCCAACTCCTCCCACGTGGTCTCCGGCGCCGTGTTCACCATACCGGCACTCTACATGCTGGCGGCAGATCCCCTGTCAGGGGTGACGCAGCCCACTGTGTTCCAGGTCATTGCCGTCTCCTTCCTGGGGGGCTGCCTGGGCATCCTCTTCCTGATTCCGCTGCGCTACCACTTCATGGTGGAGATGCACGGGAAGTTCCCCTGGCCCGAAGCCACGGCAACCACCGAGATCATCCTGTCGGGTGAGCGGGTGGGCAACCAGGCCAAGGTGTTGGCGGGGGCGGCAGGGCTTGGCGCCCTCTATGACGGCGTTGTCACGTCCCTGCACGGCATGGCCGAAACGGTGAGTTTTCAGGCAATCTACCTGAAGCAACTCCTGGATCGCCACTTCATGACGCTCCGTATCCTCAACAACGCCGCCATCGTGGGGATTGGCTATATCGTGGGTCTGCGCTATGCCGCCATCATCTGCGCCGGCTCCTTCCTGTCCATGTTCGTGCTGGTGCCCATGGTCCACGCCATAGGCGAGCACGTTCCGCTGGTACTCGCTCCCGGGACCGTGCCCATCGCCGACATGGGCCCCGACCAGGTCTTCAAGCACTACGTGCGCATAATCGGCGTGGGCGGTATCGCGGGAGCAGGGGTTCTTGGTATCATTTCATCACTACCGTCGATGATGAAGTCCATCGGCGCCAACGTGGTGGGGATGCGCAGCCAGGATCGCAGATCCAGGGCCCAGATCCCCCGCGTGGACAGGTCCCTCTCGGGCAAGGTGAGCGCGGTGGGCGTGGTGATCTTCATGCTCTGCGCCTTCCTGTTCTTCACCTTCGGACTGAGCATCGAACACGCCGCTCTGTACGCTGCCGCTGGCACCGTGCTGGTGACCGTCATCGCCTTTCTGTTCGCTCCCGTGGCGGCTCGCGCCATCGCCATCGTTGGAACCAACCCGGTGTCGGGCATGACCATGCTCACCCTCATCATCACCGGCCTGGTGATGTTGAAGCTGGGCGTCACCGGCGGCGCCGGAATGTTCGTCACCATGATGGTTGGGGGCGTGGTTTGCACCGCCTTGGCAGCATCGGGAGCCCTGGCCTCCGACCTGAAGGTGGGCCACTGGATCGGGGCCACTCCATCGCGGCAGCTCGCCCTGAAGTTCCTTGGTACGCTGGTGGCGGCCGTGTTCTGTGGTCTGGCCATGTGGGTCATGTCCCAGGCCGATCCGGCCCAGGGCTTCGGTACCTCGGCCATGCCCGCCCCCCAGGCCTCGGCAATGAAGGAAATCCTGCTGGGCATCTTCGGCACGGCCGAGGCTCCTCTCCAGTGGTATCTCTTTGCCCTGGGCGTGGTTCTGGCGGTGATCCTCCGCATGGCTGGCGTAGCGGCGCTGGCCTTCGCGCTGGGCATGTACCTGCCCATGGAGCTGAACACCCCGGTCCTGCTGGGGGGCTTCCTCTCCTACCTGGTGGCCAGGCGCCGCGAGGGCGACAGCGACGCCAGTGTCAAGGCCCGGAAGGATCGCGGCGTACTCATCGCCTCTGGCCTGGTGGCGGGCGGAGCCATCATGGGGGTGATGGACGCCATCACCAACGCCATCATCAAGGGGGTCACCGGCGACATGGAAGCCAAGAGCGTGGTGCACGTGCTTTCGGATGCAGCATTCGAGGGTCTTCCCGGCGAGATCCTGGGCCTGGCCGGCCTGGTGGCGCTATGTGCCTTCATCGTACTCTATTCACGAAGGGCCCAACCCGACTGAGAGCCGGGGCAAGGGGCGGGGGGCAACCCTGGGGAACCCCCTTTCCACATCTCCACCCGTCATGTCGGATGCAGGCCGGCACGGGAGGCTTCCATTGCCCGCAGAATCGCCCCCCTCTGATCCCGGATTACCCCTGGCCCCGATGGCCTGGAGCCTGGGGGCCTGGGCTCTGGCCATGCTGATTCCTCCGCTGGCCTGGCAGCACCGCGGCTGGTGGCTCAACGACACATACGGCCAGGACTACCTGCCCTTTGAACTCATGGGCATCTCTCTCTCGGTGGCGGTGCTGGGCCTGTTGCTGGCATGGTGGCGGCGAGCAGCTTCACCCCGTGGACCCGAGGCATTGGCCCCCATGTTCCTGTTCATGGTGGTGCTGCTCCACTATGTCCAGATCATCACGGAGTACTCCCAGCCTTCATGGGACTGGAAATGCTACCTGAAGGCAGCCATGGCCTGGTCCCAGGGAGGCGATCCCTTCGGTGGTTGTTATATTTATCCGCCGCTCTTCGCGCAGGTACTGGCGGGGATCCACCAGATGTTGAGCAGCGTGGGGCCCCGCTGCGGCATGGAGCTGCCCACCTGGTGGGGGGTGGTCTTCTACACCTTCCAGGGAGCACAGGTGCTGTTTCTGGCGGCGGTGCTCCTGTTGTCCTACCGCCTGGCAATGCGCCTGGGCATGGCCGCCGTCCCTGCCAGCTTCGGACTGGGGGCCCTCTTCACGTTGAACAACCCCCTGCTGCGCACCCTTCGCCACGACCAACCCAACCTCCTGGTGTTGGCCCTTGTGCTGGCCTCCATGGACCTGCTGCGCCGGCGACCCGCGGCGGCCGGCCTGTTGCTGGCCCTGGCGGCTCACATGAAGGTCCTGCCCCTGGTGCTGCTCTGGCCCTGGCTGGTGGGGCGCCGTTGGCGCGCCATGTCCTACTGTGGTCTGGGGCTGCTCCTCCTTGCCCTGCCAGCTTCGGACTGGGGGCGGCAGCCCGAGCTGCTGCTGGCCTGGATCCCCGCGGCCAATCTGGTGGCCTTCGGCGAGTACTTCAGGGACAACGGCGTATTCGCCGTGACCATGAACCTGCTGCGAGCACCCTGGTTGCTGGTTGGCTCTGAAGCGGGGCTTCCCCTGGACACCCTGAAGCTCTGCGGCAGGGTGATGGCGTTGCTGGCGGCTTTTCTGCTGATGTGGCGCATATTCAGGCGCGGCCTACGTGCCGGGCCGGACTGGATGGACGGAGCCAGCGCCGAGGCTCTGGCCATGTGGCTCCTGGCCGCACCCGTGGTCTGGGAGCACCACTACGTGATGGCCCTGCCCCTGGCGCTTTGGGCCGCCACTCGTCCCGCACCGCGGTGGGGTATCCTGCTGCCGGCGCTTGTGCTCGTCTTCGGCCTGCCCACTTTCGACGTGTTCATCCTGTCATGGCACCGCCTGCTGGGGCTGTTGCTGCTCCTGCTGGCCGACAGCGCGGTGCTTGCCGGTAGTGGGGCGCGAAGGCCTGACCAGCTCACATAGGCGGTTCGGCTCAAGTCCAGGGGTGGGTACGGGCTTGGCTCTGCCACAGTCGAGTCAGCGAGGATCCGGCTTCATGAGTGCCTCGTCATGGACTCAGGCCATTCACCGGGCCAGAGAGGCAATGATGACGGGATTCCCCGCCGACTACTGGGCCCCGTGGGTGGTCCATGTTTTTTTCGACAACCCGGGGCATTGCTGTTCAGCGAGCACGGCTTCCCGGTGGCGACCCAGGGCGTCCAGGCTGTCGGCCAACAGGCACCATGCGTTGCCTGGAATCTCCATCCCATTCTGCTCTGATTGGGCGATCATTTTTTCCACCTGGTCCAGCGATAGAGCTGGCATGCCGTGGAGGTAGGCGGCTTGAGCCAGCTTGTAGCGCTCCTGGAGAACCGGAAACACGCGGAGGTTTTCCGGGGCGGTCTCCACCGCCTGGTACCAGAGTCGCAGACCGCGCTCTGCCCGGGCAGTGCCCACCAGAAAATGGCCCAGGTTGCCCAGGGCATATGGGTTTCCAGGTTCCAGGCGCAGGTCGTCGGCCCACAGGGTGCCATCGTCCTGCCATGCCTGGATCCGGGTGACGGCCCGCCGGGCCATGAGCAGGCACCAGGGCAGCAGCGCGGCCAGGCCGATGCTACGCCAGAAGCCAGCCGGAACTGCGGCAATCGCCCCCCCCAACAGGGCCAGGGCCAGTGCCCCGGGGGCGTAGGCGTAACGCAGTGGTTCTATGCCGGTCATGGGAATGGCCACGCCGGCGGGGGCCAGTAGCAGGCACCAGGCCCACCAGGAACCCAGCAGGGATCTCCGAGCCCGGTCATCCGGGGCCCATGCGGCCAGGGCCAGCAATACCATTCCGGTGGCCAGTCCCAGGGCGGGCATGGGGAGGCTGCCGGGATCGAAGATGTGGGCCATGGGGGCACGCTGGGGAACCCATGCCAGGAGCCCCGTGAGAGCGAGCCACGCATGGAGCTGTTCCAGCAGCGGTGACTGCCCCATGGCTGCGGCATAGTCTTCACCGCTGACTAGCCGGTGCAGCACGGCGTAGATAGCGGCTCCCAATGCCGCGGCCAGGCCGTGGAGGAGGGCCTGCCGCCGGCCGCGCCAGAGCCAGGTCAGGCCGGGCAATACCAGGAGCCACGCCAGGGCGGTTTCCTTGCACAGGCAGGCAGCCAGGGTGAGAAGGCTGGTGGCCAGCACGGGAAGTGCCTTTGACCCGCGCTTCGGTACCAATGCCGCCAGCGCCGACATCAGCAGGCAGGTGGTCATGGCCAGGTCATAGATGTCGGATGCCCAACAAACCGCTTCGGTGGTGGCCGGGTGCAGGGCCCAGCAGGTGGCAAGGATGGCGGCTGTTCCTCGGCCGGCGCCGAGCCGACGGACCAGTACTTGCAGCAGGAGCAGGTTCGTGAGGTGTAATAGCAGGTTCAAGCTACGAAAAACCGGCCCGGTGCGCCCAATCAGCAACGCGGCCATGTGTTGCAGCGAGGCGGGAATGGGGCGCCAGATATGGCCCTGGCTGCCTCCGGCCCATGCATACGTGGGATGGGTCCATTCTCCCAGCACGTCGCCGTCGTGGGCGTGTTGGGCCAGGTTGATGGCGTCGTCCGCCACCCAGCCGGCCGAGGCAACCCAGGGAAGCTGTAGCGCCAGGGTCAGCAGCAGCGGCACCAGGATTGTCCACGGCTGTAGCTGCCTGCGCCGTGGGCCCGAGTAGCCGTGGGGAGAGATGTTCTCGGAGGCCATTGTTTTGCACGCCCCGTTTGAGCAGGCCTCGGTAGTCCTCGAGGATCGCAGATGGCAGCAGATGCGTTGCTCTGCCTATGATATCGTGATGGCGGTGTCCAGACGCATGAACGCCCAGGCTCGTGGGGCCGGCGTCCCCTGTAGGGCCGGCTTTCCAGGCTATTTTGTGGGGCCGGCTTTCCGGCCTGCCAAGTGGGGCCGGCTTTCCGGCCTCCCCAGTGGGGCCGGCTTTCCGGCCTCCCCAGTGGGGCCGGCTTTCCAGCCTGCCAAGTGGGGCCGGCTTTCCAGCCTGCCAAGTGGGGCCGGCTTTCCAGCCTGCCAAGTGGGGCCGGCTTTCCAGCCTGCCAAGTGGGGCCGGCTTTCCGGCCTCCCCAGTGGGGCAGGCTTTCCAGCCTGCCCTTGGCCCGGTATGGTGGGCCAGCCCTCACACGATGGGCTCCTGCTCCGCCCTGGCCCAGACCTGCTTGCCGTCGAACACTGCCGCCAGGAGCTGGATGGGCCTGGCCCCGTGGTCCCGCAGCTCCGCCGCGTAGTCCTTCTCCCGCGCCTGGCCCAGTGCCGCCGCCAGGGCCCGCTCCGCAGCTCCCTGCCCGGTCTCGCCAGACCGCCCCAGCACCTTCAGCTCCAGCACCGCCCCGGGCTGCCCCTCTTGCCGGGGCAGCAGCACCAGGTCGTAGCGCCCAAGGCCCGACTCCCGGTTGGAGCGCACCCGGTGTGTTGGCTCCAGGTGTATCAACAGCCCCAACATGAAAGCCTGGTAGACGCGCTCGGGCTCGGAACCCGCAGGGTCGTGGTAGGACATGCCACGCC
>JAJRWT010000074.1 GCA_024276675.1 Myxococcota bacterium
CCACGTACCAGGTACCGGCCGCCAGGTGGGCAGCGGCGTCCCAGTTGCCCCGGTCCAGGCAGGCGTCGGCATCCAACGATGCCAACAGGTGTACGTCCACGTCGACGCCGGCGGTGGAGTCGTCGATGACCGCCGACAGGAAGGCCGCCTGTTGGAGTTCCACCTGGTAGATGATCTCGGGACCGGATTCGTCGGTGGTGGGAGCGCAGGAGTAGAAGTCAAACAGGCGGCTCTGGCTGCCGGAGGTGTCGTTGTACTCAAAGAATGGGAAGTCGTTCACGCAGATCACTCCATCGGGGCACGGAGCCCGTGCCCCGGTGTCTGCCGAATCGCGTGAGCCGCTGCCGCTGTCCGGAACCTGGTAATCATTGCCGCTTTCGCAGCCGGGATCGATGCAGGCGTGGGTGTCCCCCGGGGGGGAGCCAGGGTTGGAACAGGCCGCCAACAGGGCGCAAAAAAATGTCTGCGTTGCAATACGGACCATGGATGCTCCCATCGCAAGAATTCCCTCGACCCCCGGCTGACATGATGTTGGCCAAACCGGCTCTGCATCCACATGATAACCCCTGGGAGCCGTCGCGAAAAAGGCTGCCGAAGGCTGACGGCTCATGCCATGGCGGCGGGCATGCTTGACGAATACACAAATACACCATATCGTGTCGTCGTGTGTTCGGCACCACAAGGAGAATCGCCATGACAGACAGGCAAGTCACCGTCCTCGACCGTTGCCCCCCCCTTCCCCCCATGGCGGAAAGGCCCGTACTCAGCCCGGAACAGGCGGCGCAGCTCGAGGGCGTGTTCAAGGTACTGGCCAACGCGACCCGGTTGCGGATGCTGCACGCCCTCATCCGCGAACCCGATCTCTCGGTCAGCGCCCTCGCCGGGGCCATCGACATGAAGCCCCAGGCCGTCTCGAACCAGCTCAGGCGGCTCGTTGACCGGGGGATAGTGGCGCCACGCCGAGACGGCAGCAACATTCGCTACCGTGTCGTTGACGCCTGCACGGTGGGCCTGCTCGAGCAAGGCTTCTGTCTGGCCGTGTGCGCCGATTCCTGCGCGGACACATGTACGAGCGCCGACCGTGGCGAGGCCGAAGCACCGCCAAAGCGCGGGGAGAGAACCTGATGTCCACACCGGTCTTCATGAAAACGCTCGAACCAACCCGGGAAAAGCACGAGCACGGGATCCTGCATCAGCCGTCCTGCCTGTTCGCTTTCCTCGAACTCCTCGTCGCGGAAAAGGAGAAGACATGGTGATCCGGGATCTCCTCAAAGACCTCTGGCTGCTTTTTGGCCGAATGTTCCCGCTGCCCACCACGCCCGGCCTGAGAGAGGTGGGCAAGCCCGACCGAAGCTCCCCCGTCATCGTCACATGCAACTTCGACTTGACGGTGCGCAAGGTGATCCGGACGCTGAAACGCGACGGCGTGGACGCCTGGCTGCTCGTGGCGCCGACCCGCGGCATCAACGTCTGGTGCGCAGCCGGCGGAGGCCACTTCACCACGGACAGGGTGGTGTCGGTGCTGAAAACCAGCGGCATCTCTCATCGCGTGGACCACCGAAGGCTCCTGCTGCCGCAGCTCGCCGCGGCCGGCGTCAACATCTGGTCGCTCCAGGAGCGGACGGGCTGGAAGCCTCGCTTTGGCCCCCTGCGCATCGATGACCTCGCTGGATACCTGGGACGGAACCGACGATTGACGGAACCGGCAGAGCGACGCGTAACCTTTGGACTCAAGGAACGGCTGGTCATGGCAACAAACCTCGCGTCCGCCTCGCTGCTCTTTTTCATCGTCCCCATCCTGGTCTCGTCCATCTGGCTCGGTGGCTTCTGGTGGAGATCTCTCCTGTTGCTGTTCTCGCTGGCCATTCTCAACGCCGTCCTGGTCTTCCGGCTGCCAGGAAGACCGGGCCTGCAGAAAGGGCTCTCCCTGGGGGTCGCTGCCGGAGCCCTGTTCGTGGCCCTGTCGCAACTGTTGTGGGACATGTCCACCGCCTCCACTGTCGCCTGGGCGAGCTGGATCCTCTTTCTCTCGGCGTACCTGGGCTACGACCTGCCGAGTTGGTCACCGCTGTGGCGCGCCGACATCAGGGAGCTGCTCCTGGGCAGGCGGGACACACACATCGAGATCGATAAGGACAGTTGCACCGGGTGCCGGCTCTGCGACCTGGTCTGCCCCGTTCACGTCTTCGACCGGAATCCAGGGGGAAAAAGCTACTTCGTCGCCAACCTCGATGCCTGCCAGGCCTGTGGGGCCTGCGTCGAGAACTGTCCGGCCAACGCCATCACCACGAACTTCAGCTCTGGCATGTGCTCCTGCCCCACCTGCACGGTGATCAACGGTGTGGGTGCGCTGAAACCGAAGCAATCCCCTGGAGATCCCTCGCCTGACGACTTGACCCCCAGATGGGAAGGCACCTGCTGTGGTAGCGGAACGGCCGCTTCTCCCGAATCCACGGAGGCCGAACCACCCCCCCAAGGAGCCCTCGGGAAAGCTCGGGCCCGCTGCGGAGGTGGTTCATGAACAACCGCTTTCTCATCCTCACGGCAACAGCCGCGGCGCTGGCGCTCATCTCGTGGTCCAGGTCTCGCACTGCACATGAGCCGATGGCCCCGCCGGTGCCGTCCCAACCGTCGGCAAGCATCGAGCAGGCCCACGAGGCGACGCTGCTGCTCTTCGCCGACCCAGACGAAGCTGAAGATAGCTGTGAATGCGCCGAGATCATCCGGCTCGTGCGCGAAGTCAGTGGCACTCCGGGCGTGCTGGTTCGTGAGATCGATTCGAGACGTCCGGGAGAGGACGCTCGCAGCCACGGTGTGCGCTTGTCCCCCACTGTAATTTTTCTCGATGAGGCAGGTAGAGAATACGCTCGCTTCGAGGGCGAATCGTCAGCCACCATTCGGGCTCTGCGTTCGGCTCTCACGGATCTCCCGCACTCCTCCGAACCCATGAAGAACGGCGCAGATCAATGAACGACTACTTTGCCCAAATGCTGGACGCTGGCGGGATCGTCGTCGTGCCAGCGGCGCTCGTTGCTGGAATTGTTGCGGGCTTGAATCCATGCTGCCTGCCCATCTACCCCACCGCTGTTGGAACCTGCGCGGCACTGCGGCGTGACACCGTCCGTACCAACCTGGCGATGGCCGCAACCTTTGTCATGGGCGTGAGCCTTGCCTCGACCGCTCTGGGTATCCTGGCCGCCCTGGCCGGACGCATGTTCATGGGCCTCGGTTCCTGGCCGGCCTACGTCATCTCTACGGTGCCCATCATCTTCGGCTTGCACCTGACAGGTGTAATCCACATCCCCCTCCCCAGGGAAGTCCGACTGTCACGAAGGATCGGCGGACCGGCAGGCGCCCTGATTGCGGGCACGCTCATCGGGCTCATCGTGACGCCCTGTTCCACACCTGTGCTGGCTGGTCTGCTGGCCTACGTGGCGAGTACAGGCAATCCCGTCTGGGGAGGCATGCTGCTCTTCGTGTACGGCCTTGGGGTGGGTGTACCGATTCTGCTGCTGGGAACTGCCGCCTCTTCCTTGTTGGCAGGTCTGACGGCGACGCGAGCGCGAGTCTGGACGGAATGCCTCTCCGGCCTCATGCTGATCGGCGTCGGCCTCTATCTCATGTGGGTTGCCTGAAAGGCCGCGCCATCATGGAGTGCTGCGCTCCCTGTGGCATCACCCTTCAAGGAGATCGCTCCCGAAGCCTCGGGTACCGCCTGGAAACGGCTACCAGACCCCGGCTACGCCGTACCTGGGCAGGTTTGGAGGCATGCTGCCCAGATGTTGCGCAGCCACTGGCGCTGGCGTGATCACGATAATTGCTCCAGGCCCGGGACATGACTATGGGGTTGGCGAACAACAGGGCACCAGGAGGCGCACCATGAGCGAAGTTCCTACCCCCCCTTCCTCCCCTTCCGGTGCTGCTTCCACTCCTCTCTCGAAACTGGACCCCGGCACCAGCGCAGCGGCAATGGCCGCCATGACCGACGGTATCTGGCTGCTGGACGCGCAGGGGCGAGTCATCCACTCCAACGGCCGCCTGGAACGGACGCTGGGAGTGGACGAACCCCCGGACGTGGAGCGCTGTGGGCTCCGGGAGTCCTTCCACGGAGACTACCCCAGGGGATGCCTGTTCCACGAGATGGTGCGCTCGGGAAAGGTCACGGAGGGGGAGTTCCGTCACGAGCCCAGCGGTCGCTGGCTGCGCATCACCTGCTACCCCATTCACGGGGATGGCGGGGAACTGCTGGGGGCCACCCACGTGGCGCGTGACATCAGTGACACCGTGCAGATCGAGGCGATGCACGACCTGTTGGAGGCCACCGTGGACCAGTCCCCCGACGTCGTGTTGATCTCCTCGGTGGACCTGCGCATCGTGTATGTCAACTCCGCCTTCGAACGGCTGGTGGGCCGTGGCCGTGACGAGATGCTGGGCCGCCGGGCGTGGGACATGCTGGAGATCTTCAGCGGTGACAACGGCATGAACCAGGTCAACTCGGTCCTACGTAACCGGGAGCCTTTCCACGGCCTGTTGACTGTCACCCGCGCCGACGGCCGACAGGTCCACCTGGGCGGCAGCGTACTCCCCTTGAAGGACAGCACCGGCACGCTGTCCCACCTGGTCTGCATCGGCCGTGACCTTACCCAACAGGAAGAACTGGAACGTCGCGTGCAGCACCTGGCGTACTTCGACGCCCTGACCGATCTGCCCAACCGCACCCTCTTCATGGACCGCCTGACTCCGGCCATGGCCCGTGCAGAGCACAGCAGCCGCGTGTGCGCCCTGGTGGTACTGAACCTCGACAACTTCAAAGCCATCAACCACGCCCTGGGAACCGCGGCGGGGGATGACGTGCTCCGGGCCATCGCGGCCTCCCTCCTGGCCTCGGTGCGGGATGGCGATACCGTGGCGCGCCTGGGCGGCGACGACTTCGGCCTGGCGCTCCTGGACATGAAATGGCCCGAGGACGTCTCCGGGGTGCTGGACAAGATCCAGCAGGCCCTGAACAAGCCCATCGCCTTGGCCGGGACCGACCTGGAGATCACGGCCTCCATGGGGATCGCCCTGTGCCCCAGCGACGGCACCCTGCCGTCGGACGTGCTGGAAAAGGCGACCCTGGCCATGGCCGACGCCAAGCGGGAAGGGCCCGGCACCATTCGCTACTACTCCGCAGAGATGGGGAGCCGCCTGGAGAAGTTCATGGCCACCTCTGCGCGGCTGCGCAAGGCCCTCGAGCGTGGGGAGTTCCGGGCCTACTACCAGCCGTACTACGACATCACCACCGGGGATCTGGCTGGCATGGAGGCGTTGATCCGCTGGCAGACAGAGGACCGAGGCCTGGTGCCACCCCACGAGTTCATCTCGGTGCTGGAGGAGACAGGGATGGTCGTCCCGGCGGGGCTATGGATGATCGACACCGTCTGCCGCCAGGTGGTGGAATGGCAGCGGCAGGGCAGACCGGTGGCGCCAGTGGCCGTCAACCTTTCGCCCGTACAGTTCCGTACCGCGCACCTCCTGGACGACATTCGCCGGATCATCACGGACACGGATGTGGATCCCCGCCTGCTCACCTTCGAGGTCACCGAGTCCACGTTCATTGAAGACCCGGAGTACACTCGCTCCATACTCACCGCGTTGCGGGCACTGGGGGCCAGGATTTCCATCGACGACTTCGGCACCGGGTACTCCTCTCTGGCCTACCTCAAGCGTTTCCCGGTGGACCACCTCAAGATCGACCAGTCTTTCGTCCGCGACATCATCGAAGACGTGGACGACGCCACCCTGGTCTCCACCATCATCACCATGGCGCACAACCTTGGCATCCGCACCATCGCCGAAGGGGTGGAGACAGCCGAGCACCTGCGCATCCTGCGCATCCTGCGCTGCGACATCGCCCAGGGCTATTTCTTCACTCCCCCGGTCCCTCCCGACCGGGAAGACAAGCTGTTCGGTCCACGGTAGGGGCGGCTGACTGGAAAAGCGGACCGAGCGGGAGCGAGTCGCTTTCGAGCCAGGTGCGTACACCTGACGCGCCGGAACAGCAGCGCTATTTCAAGTGCTTGCGCGGACGTGGCCGGCCGGTGATGGGACAAGGTGATCGAACAAAGGGGCCGCTCCAGCGATGGTAGGAGCCATGGGGAAAGAGGCTGCCGGAAACAGCCGGCTGGGGCCCTGGCGAGGGGCGCCAGGCGCTCCGCAGCGGGTCCGAGCTTTCCCGACGGCTCCCAGGCCTTTTCAGGGCGGGAACTTGCGAAGTTGACCCGAGGCACTTTATGGTTCTACCGGTTGCCATGTCCGCTCGTTGCCCGGCAGCGGATGGTCGCCAACAATCCCCGGAGCCCGCAAACCATGGCGAACCTGGTGGTAAAACTTCTGGACCAGGCCCTGAACAGGGCCACGGGTGTCTATTCCGGCTTCAAGCCCCGGGAACCCAACGCCCTGGTGATCCCCGGCTTCGTGGCCATTGAAGAAAAGCTGCCATCGCTGGCGGAAGCGCTGGACAACTTCGTGGATCTGCAGCGGCTGCTGCGCCCGCTGGTGTTGACTGACCCCGTCACCTGGGACATCGCCGGAGCCGAACTTTTCAAGGGGTTGCAAGACATGGGCTCCACCCCCTTGAGGGCCAACGTCACCAGGAACGCCTATCAACAGGCCGAGGCGGTGGTGATGGATATGAGCCGCGGCCCAAGGCTGTGGTCCGCGGGGGAGCATCCCTGGGAGCGCCGTCTATACGCTCCCAAGTTGCCTTCCGTGGTGTTCGGAGTCGGCGGGGGCACCGTGATGGACATGGCAAAGCTGGTGGCTTTCCAGCTTCACATCCCCTGCGTCACCATTCCCACGTCCCTGGCCAACGACGGCATCGCCTCACCCTTCGCGGTGATCAGGCCGCCACAAGGCAGGGGCAGCGTCACGGTCAAGGCCAACACCCCCCTGGGGGTACTCATCGACCTGGCTCGCATCAAGCCCAGACCCGGCGACCGCCGGGGCTTCTTCGTGCGCATGATGCAGTCGGGGATCGGCGACGCGGTCTCCAATCTCACCTCCACCATGGACTGGAGACTGGCGACCTACATGGGCAAGGACCGCCTTGACTACATGGCTCTGCTCCAGGCCCGAAGCGCCGGAGAAGTGGTGCTGTACCGCGTCAACCGTGGAGCCGCCCTTGACGACGACGACCTGGTGATGACCCTGGCCGCGGCCCTGGTCTCAAGCGGCGAGGCAATGGCCAGGGTGGGATCTTCCAGGCCCGCCAGCGGCTTCGAGCACAAGCTGTACCACGCTTTCCAGAACCTGCTCTGCCACCCCTCGGGCGCCAGCCATGGGATCCTGGTGGCCATCGGTTCCCTCCTTTCAGCGGCAGTGCATGAACGCTGGTACAAGCGCATGCGCCGCTGCTTCCAACGGGTGGGCCTGCCCGTGGATGCCCATGGACTGGCGGGCTTCGGTATCCGGCCGGCCCATCTCGAAGAGGCCATCCAGGTCGCGGTGCAGGTGAAGCCCGAGCGTTACACCATCCTGGAACACGTGGGTTCACAGCGCATGATCCATGCCTTCAGAAGCGTATTTGGTATTGAAACTTGATCTCCACGGAGTCTTCGGGGTGCTGGAAGTGCTGTGGACCGCTGGTAGCGTTATAGGAGTAACAGGAGCTATAGGATATGGTCCTGGTTACCATTCCACCCAGCCTCGCCAGGTGGCTGGAAGTCAGTGCCAAAGAGCAGCATGGGCTCGCGTAGGAACAACTTCCAGTGTTCGGGTGCCGCTCCATCCAGCCTGGCCACCCTGCTACTCGCTCGTATATTCACGATCTTTTCGTTGCCAGGGTTCTCGCGCCTTGCCAGGCTGGCGCCTCGGCGCTCCAGGTACCATGGAGTTTTCTTGCGCGAACCCTGTAGAAACACCTCACCGGATCCTGTTATCGTCTGAATCGTGCGCAGAGAGTGGTTCGCCCCGTATTCAGGAGGTCAAATGGCTATCGAATCCCCGGACACCTCATCGTCCAGAATCGGTGAGCTTCTCGTCCGTGAAAAGCTGATCACACCGGTTCAGCTTCGCCAGGCCCTGGAAGACCAACGCTCCACAGGGGGCAGGCTGGGCCACCATCTCACCAAGATGGGCTTCCTGGAAGAAAACGAACTCACATCCTTCCTGGCCAAGCAGTACGGCGTACCCAGCATCAACCTCTCGGATTTCGACATCGACCCCGAAGTCCTGAAGTTGATCCCCAAGGAAGTGGCCACCCGCCACCAGGTGATCCCGGTAAACAAGTCGGGCAACACCCTCATCGTGGCCATGGCGGATCCCTCCAACATCTACGCCATCGACGACCTCAAGTTCGTCACGAACTTCAGCATCGAGGTGGTGGTGGCCAGCGAAACCGCCATCGCCGATGCCATCGAAAAGTACTACACATCCACGGTCTCCTTCGACGACGTCATGCTGGATTTCGTGGAAGAAGAAGAAGCCGACCTGGAATTCGCCGACGAAGTAGAAGAAGACATCAACGTCCTGGACCTGGAAAAATCCGCCGGCGATGCTCCCGTCGTCAAGCTGGTAAACCTGATCCTGCTGGACGCCATCCGCAAGAACGCCAGCGACATCCACGTCGAACCCTACGAAAAAAACCTCCGCATCCGCTACCGCATAGACGGCCTGCTCTACGAGGTGATGAAACCCCCCGTCAAGCTCAAACACGCAATCACCAGCCGCCTGAAGATCATGAGCAGCCTCGACATCGCCGAGCGGCGCCTCGCCCAGGACGGCCGCATCAAGATGAAGATGGGCCGCGGCAAGGAAATGGACTTCCGCGTCAGTGTTCTTCCAACGATGTGGGGCGAAAAAGTAGTGCTGCGGCTCCTGGACAAGTCCAACCTGCAGCTCGACATGACCAAGCTGGGCTTCGAAGAACAGGTACTCCAGAACTTCAAGGAATCCATCTACAAACCCTACGGGATGATCCTCATCACAGGCCCCACCGGCTCCGGAAAAACCACCACCCTCTACTCGGTGCTCTCCGAACTGAACAAGTCCACGGTCAACATCTCCACCGCGGAAGACCCCATCGAGTTCAACCTCTTCGGCATCAACCAGGTACAGATGCACGACGCCATCGGGCTCAATTTCGCATCTTCGCTGCGTTCCTTCCTGCGGCAGGACCCCGACATCATCATGGTGGGTGAGATCCGCGACTTCGAAACCGCCGAGATCGGTATCAAGGCTGCCCTGACCGGGCACCTGGTGCTCTCCACCCTCCACACCAACGACGCCCCCAGCTCCGTCAGCCGCCTGCTCAACATGGGCATCGAGCCATTCCTGGTGGCCAGCTCCGTAAACCTCATCGGTGCTCAACGACTGGTGCGCAAGCTCTGCACCGAGTGCAGAGAACCCATAGAGGTCCCGCCCCAGGCGTTGATCGACATCGGAGTTCCCCCGGAAGAAGCCGAAGACTTCCAGATCATGCGGGGGGCCGGCTGTCGCAACTGCAACAACACCGGCTACAAGGGGCGCATCGCCGTCTACGAGATCATGCCCATCAGCGAAGAAATGCGGGAGTTCGTGCTCAACGGCGCATCCACCATGGAGCTGAAGCGAGAGGCCATCCGCCAGGGCATGAAAACCCTTCGCATGAGCGCCCTCTCCAAGCTGGGCGAGGGAGTCACATCCCTGGAAGAAGTGGTACGCGCCACTGCGCCCGACTAGGAGCCGTCGGGAAAGCTCGGGCCCGCTGCGGAGCGCTTCCCCGCTACCACCCGACGAAACGCGCCGATCACCTGCTTTGGTGGAACCCGCCACACGGTTGGCGGGTTACTGGGGGCGTTCAGAACATTCCGGCGTCACTCGCCAGGTGCTCTGCCGCAGCCCCCAGGCTCTCCCGGCCCCCGCACGCCAGAATATGCCTTTCCGTGAATCCCTGTCATTGAAGAGCTGCCGTTGAAAGAGAGGTCTTGATGCTTCTGTTGGTTTTCTTGTTGGCTTGCAACGACGAGCTCCCCTCGGTCGCCCTTGAAACCTGCCAGCTCCTGCCGGGTCTCGCCACGGACCAGAGGGGGCTCGAACTCCTGGAATCCAAGATCCTGGAAAAGGAATACGAAATCCTGCAAAAAGCCGACCCCACCATGGGCCTGGCACTGGTGGGCTCGGATGGCCTGGAACGGCTTCGGTCCCAGGTCAAGTGCAGCGTGGAAAACTCCAGCAAGATAGGCAAGAACAAGTGGTCCGTGAGGCTGGCTCGCCAACAACCAAGACTCAACCCCGACGGCTCCATGGGCGAAATGGAAACCGTCCACCTGGATTGGCGTATCGAGGGTCCACCACCATTTCGGACCCGAATCGGACTGGACTCGGCCGAACAACTCCGCGGCCAGGCCGCCGAAGCCTCCCAGAACGGCCAATACAAGTGGGCCGCCGCGCTGTGGAAGGCCATATACAGGAAGTTCCCCGATCCCCTGCTGGCCGTGGACCTGGCAGCAGCCCAAGAGGCAAGCGAGCGCTTCCAGTACCGCCGAGAACTGGAGCCCCAGGTACAGTCAGTGACCGGCAGCAAGGTCCTGGGGCAGGTTCACAACAATGGCGACCGCGCCATTTCCTCGGCGACCATCTCCGTAGAATACACCGAAGTCGGAAAGATCTCCGAAGAACAGGAATCCACCGATTCCTCCGACGGGAACACCACGGGCACCAGCACCCAG
The DNA here is from genome assembly GCA_024276675.1 of Myxococcota bacterium. Lineage (GTDB taxonomy): Bacteria > Myxococcota_A > UBA796 > UBA796 > JAFGLY01 > JAJRWT01. The sequence goes on from JAJRWT010000074.1 coordinate 10,689, forward strand.
GAACGTAAATCGGTCTGGAAGGCTCCCGAACCAATAGAAAGATCCCTCTTCGTGGAGATCGCTTCCCTCGAACCGGGAGAAACCGCAGACTTTGAGTTGGAACTGCCGGACCTGGAGCAGGGTTCCATCCGGATGAAAACCGTTGAAGTCCATTTTTAACCTTTACAAGCCCGTATCCGGCGCAAAGCCATCGCAGTCCAAGCCTCTCCTCGTGATTTCCTGGTAGGGTAGGCTCCAGGAGTATGCATGAGAACGTCTGGCAAGAAGTTGTTGGTGGCACTGGCCCTTCTCACCGTGTTCATTTCAGGGGCCAATCCAGCCAAGCACCTGCATTCCAGCTCGCCTCAGAAGCAGATCGAGGCCATGGAAAAACTGAAGGCTGATGCGCCGGTCCTTGACGAAGACATCATGGCCGCTCTCGTGGATCTGCTGGAAGGTCCCTCGGCGGAGCACCGCGTCCTGGCGCTGGACCTTTTGCTTGACCTGCGCCTGAAGAACGGCGAAGTTCCGCTGTTTCGCGTGTTCAGGCAGCCCGATCTCTGCGTCGACGCCATGGCATACCTCACCGCCAACTGGAAGGATTTCGATGCCGCTCTTCACGACCGGATCATCCAGCAGCTCGGCGGCCCGCCGCTGGCTGGTCAGGAACCGCGGATCACCTGTCTCAGCTTTGTGATCGGCCGCGGTGCGAACGAAGACACCAGGTCGGCGCTCCTGGAGATGCTCGCCAGCTTCGGATTGTCCGGGCAACTTTCCGAAAAAGACATCGACACGCTTCGCACCTGGTTGGCCAGCGTGCCCCTTTCGGCTGGACAATACCTGTCCATGGTAGGGGATCCCAACGCCCACGCCTCCATCCGGGGCTTTGCCCTGGAATCCTTGTACAAGCTGGCCGAAACCGACCAGGCGGCAGCCGAGGCTCTTGGGGGCGACTCCCTGCCTCTCGCCCTCCTGAAGGACCCCTCCACTCCGCCGGCGCTCCGGATCCAGGCTGCAACCAGAGTGCAGATAGGCTCCGACCCCACCCGTCAAGATCTCTTCAGGTCCCTGTCCTCCACCCAGGAAGACCCCTCCATACGCTCCTACGCGGTGACCGAAATCCAGCGCTACCTGGGCGACCTGCCCGAACCCGGGCCCGCGGAACCCACCCTGGAAGCCCTCCAGGCTGCAGACGATTTCAACCCTGACAAGCTGGGTTATGCCATGGCCATCGTGCTGGATCCCCAGGCGGATCCGGACCTTCGAACCTGGACCATGGGCAGGTTGACCGGGCTCTTCTCACCCCAGGTCATGAGCCTGGCCAGGACTATTCTGCACGACACCTCGTTCCAGCCCGTTCTCCAGAGCCTGGCGCGTTCCGTGCTGGATGCCTGGGTGCGACCACAGTCCATCGTGGACTTCCAGGGCTACGAGATGCTTCACATCGAAGCCGGCGTGTTCGACATGGGCAGCCCCATCGACGAACAAGGCCGGCGAAAAAGATCATACTGGGAGTTGGACCTCCCCGACGAAGAAGCTCTGCACCAGGTACGAATAACCAGGCCCTTCGAAATCGGCGCCACCGAGGTCACCCAGGAACTCTACGTGGCCGTCATGGGCGAAAACCCCGTGGGGGTAGTCTGCGACAGCGAGGACATCGGACCTTCCATGCCCGTGGCTTGCATAAGCTGGTTCGATGGAGTGAACTTCTGCAACCGCCTGTCAATCCTGGAGGGACTGGAGCCGGCCTATATCGTTCGCGATGGAAAGGTCACCTGGAACAAGGCCGCCAACGGCTACCGACTGCCCACAGAGGCCGAATGGGAGTATGCCGCTCGCGCCGGCACCAACACCAGGTACGCCGGAACAGACGCCGACGAAGACCTGTGCAGGTACGCCGACGTGCCCACCCGGAAGACCAAGGAACACTTCGGCTGGACCGACCACGATGTCTTCGAATGCGAACACGCCTACCTGGGACTTGCCCCCGTCGCAGCCTTCGAGCCCAACCCATGGGGCCTCTACGACATGACCGGCAACGTGAGCGAACTCGTCTGGGACTGGTTCGACAGGGCCTATCCCCAGGGAATGGCCGTGGATCCCACTGGACCTACCACGGGAACCTACCGGGTTTCGCGGGGTGGGTCCTGGCGGGACAAACCTTCAACCCTGCGGCTCGCGTACCGGGGCAGCATCTCGCCGACCCACCGCGAAACCGAAGGGGCGCTGGGGTTCAGGGTGGTGCGGGGGATGGCCTGGTAGCCTGCCACCCGCAACCGCCGACCCCCTGCCATCAGTCCTTGGTTTCTGGCTCCGGGATCTCCACCTTTGGCTGGTGGAAAAAGGCCGAGAAGATGTCTATGGGGATGGGGAACAGGGTGGTGCTGTTGTTCTCGACGGCGATCTCGGAGAGGGTTTGCAGGTAACGAAGCTGTAGTGCCGTCGGGGTCTGGTCCAGCACCAGGGCGCCCTGGGCCAGCTTGACAGATGCCTGAAGCTCCCCTTCGGCAGCGATGATCTTGGCCCGCCGTTCACGCTCGGCCTCGGCTTGTTTTGCCATGGCTCGCTGCATCTCGGTGGGCAGGTCGATGTGCTTGACTTCCACCTGGGTGACCTTCACACCCCAGGGATCCGTATGTTGGTCCAGGATTTCCTGGAGCTGGTGATTGATCTTTTCCCTTTCGGAGAGAAGTTCGTCCAGCTCTCCCTGGCCCACCACGGAGCGCAGGGTGGTCTGTGCCAACTGGCTCGTGGCGAAGAAGTAGTCCTCTACGCTGATGATGGCCTTGACCGGATCAAGGATACGGAAATAGACCACCGCGTTCACGGCCACCGACACGTTGTCGCGGGTGATGACGTCCTGCTTTTCCACGTCCAGGACGATCACCCGGAGGGAAACCCGCACCAGTTTGTCGATGCCGGGGATGATGAAGACGAGGCCCGGTCCCTTTTCGGGGCGAATGACTCGACCCAGGCGAAAGATCACGCCTCGTTCGTACTCCTTGAGTATCTTGATCATGGAGCCCAGCAGCATTGCCACCAGGGCGAAGATCACCAGTACGGTTGTGAATGGATCCATCAGGTCGTTTCTCCTGAGCTCGGGAGTTGCTCTTCGAGCTGCACGGGTTGTTGGGAGAAGGCTTCCACCTCCAGAAATAGACGGTCCACCTTGAGAACCCGGACAATGGTACCAGGTTCCAGGTTTCCGTTCCAGCGGGCTCGCCAGGTCTCACCTTCGAGTTGAACCCAGCCCTGTCCGGAGCCTCCGACGCTCACCTGGGCGGTTGAACCTGGTAGAGCATCGGCACCTGTTGCGATGCGCTGGCGGTGAGTGCGAATGACCAGGTATGCCACCAGCACCACGAAGCCCGCTGCCACGATGACAACGCCGAAAAGCACGGATGGTTCGATACGCAAATCCAGATCCTCCACGTTGAACATCAGGACACCGCCCAGCAGCAGCGACAGGACACCGCCCAGGGTCAGTACTCCATAGCTGGTCACCCAGATCTCAAGGGCGAAGAGCGCAAAGCCGAACACCACCAGGAGCATGCCTCCGGCGTTGAAGGGCAACACCGAGAGACCGATGGCCACGGCGATGAGCATGCCCACTCCCAGGACGCCGGGCAGGATAAGGCCAGGGTTGTGGAATTCGACGTACAGACCCAGCAGGCCCAGGGCCAGCAGGGCGAAGATCACGTTGGGATCGCCCAGAAAGTGTACGACTCCCTGCCGTATGGTCATCTTGGCTGAAAAAGGCTCCCAGTTGCCGGTGGATACCAGCATCCTGCCCTCGGGGCCGTTGACCAGGAGCCCTTCGGCCTGGGCCAACAGGTCGTCAAGGTCCGTGGCCACCAGGTCCACCACGCCTTGTTCCAGGGCCTCCCGGTCTGTGATGGCTTCGCTTTGGCGGACGGCGGCTTCCGCCCAATCAGCGTTGCGCCCCCGCTGCTCGGCGATGGCCCTTGCCCAGGCCAACGTGTCGTTGAGGATCTTCTCTTCCATTACTCCGGCATCCGTCGAGCTGCCGGATTCATCGTCGGAGCCGCCGGATGAACCAAAGCTGCCAAAGAGATCCACCGGGTGCGCCGCACCGATGGTGGTGCCCGGAGCCATGGCAGCCACGTGGGCGGCCATGGTGATGAACACGCCGGCCGAACCCGCCCGGGCCCCGGAGGGAGAGACATAGACCACCACGGGTATCTGCGACGAGAGTTCGGCCTGGACTATCTCGCGAGCACTGGAAACCAGGCCGCCAGGCGTGTCCACGATGATGATGACCCCGGGGGCGCCGTCCTGCTGTGCCTGCCGGATGCCTTGCACCAGGTAGTCGGCACTGCCCGGGTTCACCGTGCCGTCGAGGGTCAAGACCGGCACCGGTGCACCCAACACCCGGAGACTGAGCAGAATCGCCATCAACACTGTGTTTATCAAGTCCTTGCTCCATTCAGGGGCCAGGCCTGCAAGCAGGTTCCCACGCGGAAAGGGCGGATCGAGCGGTTTCCGGATGGAAGCAATCTAGCTGGTCCTCCATCCATGTGCCACGTTTCGCGAAACGAACCTGGCTATCCGGGCGCTGCCTGCTCCCTGCGTCAAGTTGGACGATTTCTATCGACGCATGGATGTCAAGCAACGGCCGGAGAGCCGGCAGTGCTCCACGGCGGGTAGGGAGGGACAGCCCAATACAGTCGGTTTGCCCGTGCTCATGGCCCTGACACGCGTAGGCGCTCGGTTTTTCCGCGACCCCTGCGCTTCCCTGGCATCGTTCGTGCCTGCATGTCAAGGCATGACCCGACGCCCGCTGCTATGGATCTGTGGACCGCTCCTGCTGGGGCTGGGGCTCTTCCCTCACCTGGAGCCCAAGCCCCTGCCCGTCCTGGCCGGGGCCGTGGCATGTGCTGCCCTTGCCCTGCGAGGTGGCACCGCCGGCACGATGGCACTCCTGGCCATGGCTTTTCTTCTGGGCCTGGCCGGACCCGCCAGCCTGGCCCAGGGACCGATGGTGGAGGGTCGGGTGCGAGTCCGGGGCCAGGTGGCCACGGGGAGCAGCGGCAGGACCACGTTCCTGGACCTGGACGCCGTGGCGGAAGCCACGGGAGAATGGAAGAGGGCACGGGGAAGAATCGAGCTGGTCTTTCCCGAAAAAGCCGAAGCACCCGGCACCCAGGTAGTAGCCATGGGCATGGCTCGTCCCATCCGAGGGCCCAGCCTGCCCGGCGCCCCCGACTCGGCGGTGTATTCCGGACTGAGCAGGGCTCGCAGCAAGGTCTACGTGAAACGTTGGGTCGTGCCGGAAGATAGCCGATCCCAGAGCCCGAGTTTTCCCGCGGGCGAGCACCCCGGGCTCCTGCGGGCGCTGGTCTGCGGAGACCGGAGCGAGGTAGAGCCGGAGGTGTTGGAACTCTTCAGGAACACCGGCACCGCCCACCTCCTGGCGGTGAGCGGGCTGCACATCGGCCTGGTGGCGACCATGGCGGCCCTGACCGCCGGCTGGCTCACGCGATTGGCTGTGTTCTTCTGGCCTCTTCCGCCGGTACGCCTGGCTGCCGCCACGGCGGCGGTGCTGGCGGCATGGGCATACGGAGACATGGCCGGCTGGTCAGCCAGTGCCAGCAGGGCGGTGGTCATGACAGCCATGGCCTCGTTGGCCCTGTGTACCGAGCGCCGCGCCGATCCATGGCAGCTCCTGGGCGGCGCCTGCCTGGTGCTGGTGCTGTGGGATCCGGGCTGCGTGACCAGCCCCGGCTGGCAACTGTCCTTTGGCGCCATCTGCGGGCTCCTGCTGGTATCGCCCAGGCTCCTGCGCCTCATGCCGCCGGATCTGCCAAGCCCCCTGGCCTGGGTGGGCAGGGCCACGTCCGCCAGCGTGGCTGCGACGCTGGGCACCCTGCCCGCCGCCGCCTGGTGGTTCCAGGATCTTTCACCCGTATCACCCCTCGCCAACCTGCTTGCGGTACCCCTGGTGGGCTGCCTGGCGACCCCGGCGGCCCTGCTCTCGCTGCTGCTGCCCGCCCCCCTGGACACCCTGGCCCTGTGGGTGGCCGACAGGTCCCTGGACCTGGTCCTGTCGTGGCTTGGCCTCTTCCAGGCTCCCATGCTGCACCCGGCCGTGGGCGGCCTGGGGGCCCTGCTCCTGCTGGCGGCCCTGCTGCTGCGCCGGAGTCCTGTTGCCGCGCTGACGGTGGCCATGCTCGTCCTGTGCCTGGATGTGTTCCCCTGCGACCGCCTGGTGCTGAGCTTTCTCGCCGTGGGCTCGGGCAGCGCGACCCTGGTTGAACTTCCCGATGGCAAGCGTTGGCTGGTGGACGGGGGACCGTCCAGCCAGGACGTGGGGGCCTGGCTCCGCAGGCGAGGGCTGAATCACCTGGACGCGGTGGTCCTCACCCATCCCCACCGAGACCACATGAACGGCCTCCAGGAGGTGCTGGACACCTTCAAGGTGGACTCCTTCTGGAGCCCCAGGCTTCCGAAGGAGAGTGAAAGTGAATTCTCAAGGCTGGTGAGAACAGCCCGGGAACGAGGAACAGCCCTCAAGTACCCCGGCGACCCCGGTCTGCCCGTGTTGCACCCACTGCCGAGCCACGGCTCCGGGGGGGAGTTCTCCGGCAACGACGAGAGCCTTGTCATCTTCCTGCAATTCGGCACCCACACGGTGTTGCTCACCGGGGACATCCAGGAGGCGGCAGAGGCCCAGGTGACCCGCTGGATCGGCCCGGTGGATCTCTTGCAGGTCCCCCACCATGGCAGCGCCTCGTCGTCGTCGCCGGAGTTCCTGGAAGTGGCGAGGCCGCGCATGGCGGTCATCTCCTGCGGCAGCACGCGGCCTCCCAGCCCGGATGTGCTGTCCCGTTATCGCGGCGTGCCCCTGTACCGGACGGACCTGGACGGAACCGTGCAGGTGAGCAGCGACGGTTGGTTCCTTCGCGTGCGCACCTGGAAACCCGGCCGGGGTTGGAGAAGGCTGTATCGACGAACTCCGGTCTCACCGTTCTGGACCCCGATGGGAGCAGGAGCCGCGCAAAGCCGGGCTGCCCTGCCGGGCCATCCCGGTACGGGACAGGGTTGATTGGCTCGGAGCAGCCCCGCGGGGGATTACGCACGCTTGACACCCGCGGGCACGCCCCATATCTTTTCTGGTTCTTCGATTCTCCACGGAGGCTGGATGGCTCGCCTGATGTCTGTTTTCCTCCTGCCGCTGCTGGGCGCCGGATGTGCCGGCTTCCTGGTGAGCGAAGACAACTGGGGCAAGACCTACGCCCGCTACTACTGCGACTACATGAAATCCTGCGAAAAATACCTCTTCTACGACGACTACGACAACGAAGCAGACTGCATCGACGACCTCTCCGACGACTGGGAAGACTCCGAGTCCAAGTACTACCAGGACTGTGACTTCAGCAAGGCCCAGGCGCATGCCTGCCTGTCAGGATTGTCCATGTCGTGCAAGAAAATCGCCGACGACTGGCAAGAGGTCTGGGACGACTGCAACAGCGTATGGGACTGCTACTGAATCGCTCTCTGCCCCGGTCGACCATCCCGCGCCATGGCCCGCCAAGGAGGATCGCAAATGCGCTGGACATCCGCCGCCCTTCTCGTCCTGTCCACGACGGGCTGCGCCAATCTGAGCGAAGAAACCTGGAACGAGACCCTGGCACAGGCCCAGTGCGATTGGCAGAAACGCTGCGCCAAGGTAGATTTCTTCTACTCCTACGACAGCATCGACGAATGCGAGAGCAGCTTCTTGGACTACCTGGAGAGCTACTCGGAGTTCATGGACCACTGCGAGTGGGACAAGGAAAACGCCCGTGAGTGCCTGGACGAGCTGAACAAGTCCTGCCAAAACTCCGATGTGGGCGACATCTGGAACGAATGCCTGGAAGTCTGGGACTGCGCCCTGGGGCTGTAGCGCATTGAAACAAGCCCATCCCAACAGGTTCCGGCCTGAAAGAGAGGGACTAGATACTTGCCGGCTCCCGGCTTTCCACCTGGCGGCCAGCCTCTGTGTGTCGGGGTCGTGGGCCAGCGCCACGGTCATCCAGGCATGGTCATCCTACCTGGCCGGGGAGCCCCTAAACGCCTGGCTCCTGGCCTTTGCTTCCTGCCTCGCCTGGGGCCTGCTGGGGGGGCTGCTCCTGGGGAACCTGGCCTGGGGCCTGGGCCTCGTGCTGGCGCGCCGTGGCCTTTCGTGGAACGTGCAACGCCGGCACCTGGTCTCGGCCGCCGGTGCAGGGCTCTACCTGGGAGCCATGGCGGTGACCGCCTGGGCACGGACGCCGCTGGAGGCGCGACTCCTCCTCCTGGCCAGCACGGCGCTGCTGCTGCTGGCGGCTTCGCGCCATGGGATCTTCAGGTGGAGCGCCTGGTCGGCGGCCATGCTGCTGCCCATGCTCTCCCTGGCAAGGAACTGGTCCGTGGAAAGTGACGGCGACGCTGTCGAGCAATCGTCCAGGGATGAACCGCTCCAGGTGCTGCTCGTGACGCTCGACACCTTCAGGGCCGACCACCTTGGCTGCATCGGCGGCTACTGGCGGCAGGTGGAGACCCCCAACCTCGACGCCCTGGCCCGAGAAGGCGTGTTGTTCACCAGGGGCGTGGCTCCCGTCCCCCTCACCCTCCCGGCACACGCCGCCGTGCTGACGGGAGAAGCGCCATTCCAGGATGGTCTCCTGCGAAACGGGCAGATCCTGCCCCGCTCAATGGGCAGCGTGGCCCAGGTCTTTCAGGCTTCCGGTTTCCGGACCGCCGCCTTTGTCTCCGCCTCGGTGCTCAAGGGCAGAACCGGCCTGGAGCGGGGCTTCGATCACTACGACGACCGAATGGGGCTCTGGGACGATCTGGCCGGCAACGGCACAGGCAACTGCCTGCTGCGCCTGGACCTGGGACTGAAGCGCCCCGCCTCCAGGCGCGGCGATACCACGGTGGAGAGAGCGCTTCGCTGGTTGAAGGCCCAGGACGGCTCGGTGTTTCTGTGGGTCCACCTCTACGATCCCCACTGGCCCTACCAGCCGCCGGCTCCCTACGACAACATGTACGCCTGGGACGATCCCAGCGCCCCCGGGAATCCCCAGGTGGTGGAAGAAGCCAGGGAAAAGGCCAGACAGACGGGATTTCGCCAGGCGGAGCTGAGCCTCACCACCCGGGACACAAGACCGCAGATCGCCAGCTACGCCGGGGAGATCACCTGGACCGACCTGCTGGTGGGGCGTCTCGTGGAGGGGCTTTCGCCAAGGGCGCGCATCGTGCTGGTGGCGGACCACGGTGAAAGCCTCGACGAACACGGCTACCTGCTGAACCACGGCTCCAGGCTCTACGAACCATCCACCAGGGTTCCCGTGATCCTGCGGGCTCCGGGGATCCTGCCCGCCGGCCTGGTGGTGGAACAACCCGTCTCCACCACGAACGTCGCCGGAACTCTCCTGCTGCTGGGCGAACTGGAGGATCCCTCCAGGAAGCCATTACAATGGACCGATGCTCCGTGGGACCGGGAGATCGTGTCCTACGCACCTCCCCAGCAGTCCCGCGTGGTCCTTGGTGCCGGCCGCCGTCACCGCGTGGCCTTCCGCAGGGGGAGCACCAAGTGGATCGTGGACAGCAATGGAGGAACGGAGTGCTACCGCCTGGACTCCGATCCCGGCGAGTTGAACGACATCTCCTCCACGATGCCGCGGCAAGCCGCCCAGGAGCGCCGACGCGGGGTGGAGTTGATCCGCTCCTTCCGGGCCGCCCACCGTGCCCAGGAGAGCGACCCGTCCCTGGACGACGCGCTGCGCAGCCTCGGCTACCTGGAATGAGCGCTGCTTCCCGGCCCGGGCCCGGGCGGGTCTGCACACACGCCCGAGGGGCAATCCTGTAGCGCTGTTTCCCGGCCCGGGCCCGGGCGGGCCCTCCCCTGGCCGGCGCCAGGGCACAATGGGCCCACGGCTGGCCCGCCAGCCCTGTCCATTATCGTGGCGCACGGGTTATCCTGACCCACCGCCCAGCTCAGGACACCCGGAAGCCACCCATGCCAGAAAACAGCGGAACCAACGATTCTTCACCCCGCCGCCCACCTGGGAGCCGTCGGGAAAGCTCGGGCCCGCTGCGGAGCGTCAGTCGCTACTGCACCGGGCCCTGCTCGACATCGCGCATTTCGAGGTATTCCAATACGCCTTCAACGCCCGATATCCAGCAGAGCCCGTCTCGCTACGCGCCTGGCGGCCCTCGCCAGGGCCCGAGCCGGCTGTTTCCGGCAGCCTTTTTCCCGACGGCTCCCGGGAGCCGTCGGGGCCGTTCCACCATGGCTGCCCTGTTCCTGTTGGCCACGGTGTTCACACTGGTACTCCGGGGCCTGGCCTCCTGCATTCCCCAACCCGGAACAAACGGGCCCCAGTGGGCAGAGCCCCAGGGGGGCAGCGGAGCCTGCTTCCAGGTGGATCTCATGGACGGCCTGGACGACTCCGACGAGCTGCTGCTGCTCTTCGAGTGCTTCAACACCTACGGCGCTTTCGATGCCCTGGAGCCCCTGGTGACCTACCTGGCCACCAGCGCCAACGCGCAGGACTTCCTGGACCTGGCCAACCAGGGCATCGAAGATCCCGATCTGGTGGCCAAGCTGGAATTGGCGGCGAGGCTCCTGGAATCTCCCGACCAGCCCCTCGACGGGCTCCTGGACATCTACACCGAACTCTACGAAAGCGACCTCCTGGCCCGCCTCCTGGCGGTCGAGTGGGAGCTTGCCGACCAGCTCCTGATGTGCCAGGAATCCGCTGACCCCTTCACATGCAGCGTCCCCGACCTGCTCCTGGCCCTCCTGGACACCGACATCCCCGACACGGCGCTCGGCATCCTGGAAGAGCTGGCGGACTTCGACGACGCCGACGCGGGCACCGACACTGGCCAGGAAGGCACATCCTTCGGCCTGCTGGACCTGCTCTACCAGACATCCACCCTGTCGGGCCAGGAAAGCAACCAGCTCCTGGACCTGCTGGAGTTCATGTTGCGGGAACAGGATGGCGCGGGCAGCTCCCCGCTGGAGCAGCTACTGCCCTACCTCCGCTATTTCCTTGGAGGCGACATGGACGGCGACGGCGACGCCGACCCGAAACCATCCGACGACGACTTCATCGCCGCCCTGGCTCCCCACCTGGCCCGCCTCTGGCGACAGGGCAAGCTCCAGCAGCTTCCCGAGCAGCTCATGGTTCTCAACACCTACGACTCCCAGGGCAGCTACGTGGGCTTCGACGGCGAGTCCATCATGGATGAGATCATGGCGCTGTCCGCCCAACTGGGGAGCGACACCTCCCTGCTCTACGAGGAGTTCACCATCCCCGGCAGCAGCAGCCCCACCACCGTCCTGGAGCTGGTACTGGACACCCTTGACGGCCTCTACCTGAACGAAGCCGACGTGAACGAGATCATCACCCAGCTCGAAGAAATGGTGGAAGGTCAGTTGTGCGCCGGCACGGCCTCCAGCGAACTCTGCGACCTGCTCCAGGATGTCCTCCCCCCCATGTCCGCCGCCGCCGAAACAGGGATCATGGACCTGCTGCTCCCCGTGGTCTACGTGGCACACGACTGCGCGGACTTCGACCAGATCCTCGCCATGAGCGATCTCGCTCTGTCCCTGGATCTACTGGGCAGAACCGAATTCCTCACGCGTATCAGCCTGGAGAACGGCCTCCTGGACCACACCCTGGCCTACTTCCCCCTGTTCATCCACGAAGACCTGGGCACCTTGAGCAACCTGGCGGATCAAAGCCTTGAACTACTTCGTTTCTTCATGGAGCCATGGGCCTACGACACCCAGCAGCCCGATAGGACGGTCGTGCCGCTGCTGCTTCCACGTGACCTGCTGCTGCGTATGCTGGATCCCCAGAGTTCCCTGGCCGATCCCGACTACCTGCTTGGCTGGGGAGCGCAGCTTCTGCAAGACGAAACCAGCAGTTTCTACCTGGACGACATCCAGAATATCGTAGAATCCCTGCAAGAGCTGTCCCAGCAGGAATCCATGGATCCTGAACAGGCGCTCCGCGATTTCCTGGGCGACGAAGCCCTTCGCACGGCCGCGCTGCGGCTGGGCGCCGATGTGGAGCTGCTCGACCTGCTCACCCCAGCCGACAACGTCCGGGGCGCGCCCTGGTACCTCTACGACCTGGTGCAGAGGGGCCTGCTGGCCAGGCTCCTGGACTATGCTGCCGCCCTGCTGGACATGCTGGTGGACCAGGGCTGGCTGGAACCCTGGGAAGACAGCGGCGATTCCACGTCTGCAGGTTCCCATTCCTGAAGCGGAGAAGACGTGCACGACAAGCCGAACCTACTGGCCCGCTTCCTGCTTCCGGCCTTGTTTCTGCTCGCCGGCCGCGCCGGAGCCACCATCCCCGACCTGGTGGGCATGGGGCCCGACAACATCGGCATGGCCGGCGCGGTGACCGCCCTCGCGGCAGACCCCTACGCCGCCTACTACAACCCCGCCGGCATCGCGCAGACACGGCACGTGGTGCTGGAGATGGGCTACATCCTGGGCCAGGCCAACCTCCAGGGCTTCACCGACATCGTGTACGACACCGACGGCGACGGCCTGGTGCAGGACATGGACGGCTATCCGGACTACGGCGACGTGGGGGCCGACTACAGGGTGGGCGACAGCGGTACCGCCGCCCTGTTCTACGGTGCCGGGCTCCAGCTAGGCGCCATATTCCCCATCTGGAGGCACGTTTCCCTGGGACTGGCCGCCCATCTGCCCAGCGCCTCGCTCATGCGGATGGAGCTGGAAAACCCCTACATCCCCTACTACGTCATGTTCCGGAACCGCAACAACCGCTTCTCCGCGAGCCCCGCCCTGGCAATACAGCCAGTGCGGGGTGTCTACCTGGGTATCGGAGCACAGCTCCGCACCCGCATGGTCACGAGGCTGCGCATCTCCTCCTACACCGATATTGAAACCTTCAGCTCCACCACCGGCGAGGGCGAGCCCGAAGTGGTGGGAACGATCCAGGCCAACGTGGACGAAATGGTCATGTCCCTGGAACCGGACCTGGCCCCCAACTTCGGCTTCCTCCTGGACCTGGGCGCCCTCTTCGAGCCCGACGATCCCCTCCACGACGCCTTCGGCCACGTGGCCCTGGGAGTGGCCTGGCGGGGACCATGGCTGGTGAGCACCAACGTGGACGCCACGATCCTGGCCAACGGCCACGTCACCTTCGACGACCAGGACCTGCTGTTGTCCTCGCTCCTGGAAGAGCCCATGGAAGTGGAGCTTCGGGACATGACCAGCTTCTACGACCCGCCCCAACTGGCCCTGGGCATCAAGCTGGGCTACTCGGGCCTGGTCTTGGCGGGCGATCTCACCTGGGTGCGCTGGTCCAGCTTCACCGAAACCGTGGCGCCCTACTCCGAGACGACCATCGAAAGCCTGGCGGGCACATCGGTCACCATACAGTCGGGCTACGAGTACCCTGATCCCGACTTCCGCGACACATGGACCCTGCGGGTGGGGGGCGTCTTCTCCTACAAGCCATGGCCCGCTGCCCGCCACCTGGGCAACACGGAGCTGTTCCTTCGGGCCGGCTACGCCTTCGTGCCCTCACCCGTGCCCGACCAGACCGGCCTCACCAACTACATGGACAGCGACCGCACGGTGCTGGCGGGGGGCCTGGGCATCCAGGCGGGCAGGATCAAGGGTTTCTCCCGTGGCCCGGTGCGTCTGGACATCGGTGGGCAGTACCACGTCCTGGAAACCCGCACCGTGCAGAAAGACCCGGGCCTGGTGGCGGACCAGGACGGTGACGGCATCCTGGACTACCCCCAGGGATACCCCCTTTCCGGCGAAATCACCAGTGCCGGCGAGCTGTGGGCCGTCTCCGTGGGTATCCAGATGAGCTTCGACGATCCCAAGCCATGGCCTCGCTCCATGCGGCGCTTTTTCCAGGGCCGCACCCACCGCAACGTCCCCTCCGACGGAGCGGGTCGGCAGCCCACTCCACCGCCAGCAACGGAGAACGAGAAATGATCCATCATCATCTCGCCCCGTCCAGGCTCCGCATCTTGCCAGGCATGCTGGCCCTGACCTGCGGCGGCGGCATCTCCTGCCAGGACTTCCAGCAGGCCGACTCCGCCGGCCCGGACACCGGCCCCGGCTTCCAGGCCTGCGACGCCAGCGCCATGCTGGTGTTCCCCGATGGGACCTTGAGCGGCAACGTGGACCTGGCCTTCCAGTTGACAAACCCCGATGGCGAAACGGCCTGGGTGGCATTCTCCCTGTCCCTGGACGGTGGCGAGACCTGGAAAGACGCCACCATCGAAGGCAGCACGGAAGACCTCTCCAGCTCCGCCCAGGGCCAGGCCCACAGCGTCACCTGGCTCTCCCGGGCCGACACCGGCGATGAACTACAGGAAAACCTCTCCTTCAAAATGGTGGCCCACTCCGCCTGCGTGACCTGGCCCCTGGCCCAGGAAGACGGCTTGACCGTAGACAACCGCCAGGAAGAAACCGCCTGCTCCGTGCAACTGCAAACCCCTGCCAGTCCCCAGGACGGCGAAGTACTGCTCTCCTTCACCGCGGCCCACCCCGAGTCCGCCCAGGTCTTCCTCAACCTGGACTACTCCACCGACGCGGGCCACACCTTCCTGGGCGCCAGCCTGCCGGGTACCGACTGCGACGGTGACGGTCAGGCCGACGGCGACACCCAGGTCTCCACCTCGCCCGACGGCACCGAGCACTGCCTGCTGTGGGACAGCCAGGACGACTTTCGCAGTGACGAAAATGTCATCCTGCGCCTGGCCTGCGGCACCGGCCTGAGCGAGGAATACTCCACCGTCAGCGACTCCTTCCAGGTTCAAAACGACCCCAGCCCCGATCCCGACGAACTCATCTTCAGCGAAATCCTGCCCGAGTCCGGCTTCTTTGCCGGTGACTACCTGGAGATCCACAACCGCAGCAACCACCAGCTCGACCTGCAGGGCACCGAGTTGGCCAGGTGGAAGAGCAGCGCATCCACCGAGGCTGAGCCCTCCGTGGCCTGGACCATCGACTACATCGCGGGCACCGTGGTGCTGGAACCGGGCCAGTACCTGCTGCTGGCGGCCGGCGA
Source organism: Myxococcota bacterium (assembly GCA_024276675.1). Taxonomy (GTDB): domain Bacteria; phylum Myxococcota_A; class UBA796; order UBA796; family JAFGLY01; genus JAJRWT01. The sequence goes on from JAJRWT010000074.1 coordinate 25,736, forward strand.
CGACCCCGCCGAAAACGGCTGCATCGACCCCGACCTCACCTGGAGCAGCGACTTCACCCTCAACGCCGACAGTCTCCTCCGCCTGCGCCTGAAGGACCGGGTCATCACCGAGCTACCCATCTACGACGACGATGGCTGGGACTTTTCCGAAGGCGTGGCCATGGGCCTCGACCCCGCCTGCTACGACTCCGGCTGGGATGAGCTGTCGTGCTGGTGCCAGGAAAGCGCGCAGATCGACTCCTGTGACGAATCCTCCACCACCGCCATGGGCAGCCCGGGGGCCCCTTCCGAGAGCTGCCCATGATGCTCCTGCCATGAGCCTGGCGCTGGCCATGGCATCACCATGGGGGCGGTCTCCAGCAGCAGCGATGTACGCCAGCGTCCCCTGGCCGTAGTCGTGCCAGGGGACGTATCACCCCTTCTACGCCAGCCAGGAAACGACGCAGGCGCACGAGCGGTGAAGCAGGGGGCCGGCGGCTGCTGCCTCTCAATACCCGCCGTAGACCAGGTAGGCCGCACCCGCCAGGACGCCGCCCGCTCCCTCGCCCGGGGCTCCGATGAGGATGTCGGCGTGGCCGTCTCCGTCCGCGTCGACGTCGCCGGAAACCGAGGCGCCGGCGTAATCACCCTTCGCTTCTCCGTAGAAGATGGTATCGGCATCGCCCAGGTTCACGGTCCCGCTCACCGGGCCCAGGACCAGGTAGACCTTCCCGGTTCCACCTCCCACTCCCACCGAGGAGTACTGGTAGGCCCCAACCAGCACTTCGTCGTCCCCGTCTCCGTCGACGTCGCCGGCCGACGAGACACTACAGCCGGCCTGGTCCACGTCATCCTCTCCCAGCAGCAGGGCATCGGCGCCCGCCAGCGAAAAGTCCCCCTCCAGCGCTGCCAGGGTGCTGCCCAGCAACACGTAGGCCTTGCCCGGGTCCACCAGGTCCCCGTATGACTCGTCGGCTCCGATTATGACGTCCCCGTAGCCGTCGCCGTCCAGGTCTCCGGCGGCGGCCACGCTCCCTCCCGCGTTGTCCCGGCTGTCTTCGCCCAGGAGCCTGATGTCGGCGTCAGAGAGGCTTTGATCGCCGCTCATGGGTGCGAAGAGCAGGTAGACCGCACCGGCATCGCTTGCCGCGGAGTCCTGGTTTGCGACGCCCACGATGACGTCGGGGAGGCCGTCACCGTCTATATCGCCCGCAGACGAGATGGAGGAGGGAGCCTGGTCCATCCTGTTCTCACCCGTGAGCTTGCAGTCCGCCGAGTCTACGCTGATGGAGCCGGAGAAAGGGCCGCGCAGCAGGTAGATGGCGCCGGCCCAATCTCCGGCCCCGTCGTCGCCATAGGCGCCGACCAATACGTCGTCGAAGCCGTCGCCGTCGTTGTCGCCGGCTCCAGCCACGCTGGAGCCAAGATAGTCGAAGGTGGCGGAACCAAAGAGCTTGGCGTCGGCGGTGGAGAGATCCACGCTTCCGTAGACTGGACCAGCCACAAGGTAGGCCGCCCCGGCTGCGTTGCCCCCATCGTCGTCGAAGATGGCCCCCACCAGGACGTCGGCCAGGCCATCGGCGTCCACGTCGCCCGCCGCTGCCACCGCGCTCCCGGCCTGGTCCGAGGTGTCTTCACCCACGAGCCTGGCGTCGGCAGCGGAGAGGTCCACCATGCCGTGTACGGGGCCGTAGACCACGTAGACCACCCCTGAACTGGTGCCACCGGCATTCTGGCCCTCTGCGCCGATGAGCATGTCTCCCAGGCCGTCCCCGTCCATGTCGCCAGCCCAGGCCACGCTGCCTCCCGCCTCGTCATGAAGCTCCTCGCCCACCAGCTTGGCTCCGGCGTCTGCCAGCATGTATTCGTGGATGCCCACCCCGTGGGTGTCGGCGTCGGCGTCGGCGTCGGCGTCGGTGTCGGTGTCGGCGTCGGCGTCGGCGTCGGTGTCGGCGTCGGTGTCGGCGTCGGTGTCGGCGTCGGCGTCCGTGTCCGTGTCAGTCTCGGCCTGGCTGTCCCCGGGGCTTGCGCTGTCTTTCTGGGCGCCGTCACCGCAAGAGGCCAGGCCAGCGAGTGTGACCATCAAGAAAAAGCTGTATCTTGTCGACATCCTTGCTCCTCCTACCGGCTGCGCTCCCAGAGCCCTGGTATTGCGATCTCCGACTCGACCGACTTCAGTACCCATAACTTTTATCACACCCTGCGCACGAGCCTCTCTCCCACTGGGCACGGAGCTGGCCAGGTGGAAGAACAGCACATCCACCGAGGCTGAAAGCCTACGGAGTTTCGGGTGATGAGACCTTGTTTGGTGCTTGCGAAGGCTCCGATGAAATGGCCGAGGAGCGCCCGAAGCTGGGATCGTTTTCCAGCACGTCGATGCACATGTAGCTGCCATCATTTCGTCGGCTGTAGCCTGGGCCACATGAAGTGTGTTGAGCGGATGAGCAGGATGCCGTTGTCACCGGAGCTGCTTCCGATGGGCTATCCACGACCCAAGGGCGCAGGAACAGGGGCGCCAGGGCAAGGTGCCCCTGCTCGGCCTGATGGAACAGGTAGGGGATCTCTCTATATCGTGATGTAGCTCGAGGCCTGCAGGCTGCGCGACATCAGCAGCACCGCCACCGCAGCCTGGGCCATGGCCTTCCCGATCTCTTTTTCCCGCTTTGCGGCGCTTGGGATGTCTTCGTCGCTCCAGGTGCAGAGCAGGTCGCTGTCCACGAGGGGTGTCAAGTGCTCCGGGAACTCGTGGAAGAGAGCCTTGTCTTTGTGGCTGTGGGACAGGAAGACCTCGCAACGCTGCATGTGCTGCCTCTGGGGAGAGGATGAAATGTATCCTCGTCTCGGAGGAAAGACGATCTCCTCGCTGGCCGCAGCCGGCAGGGTCTGTGGCTGCTGTGCGAAAGTTGGGGGAGGCCCCTCGGGGGCACTCCGGGTAGTAGCCCAGGTCGTCGACGCTGTCCACCCCCATGGTGGAGATGGAAGTCGTAGCGCCAGCCTCGATGTCCACTTCGTATAGCCTGGTTCCCGTAGCCGCATGGGCGGAGCGAGCTACACGGTCAACCGGATAAATACGTGCTGCTGGTTCCCGTAGCCGCATGGGCGGAGCCCGCCAGAACCTGCCAACGAGCCGCTCGTGGGGCGCGTTCCGGGAGGACCCGAATGCCCGATTGTCAAGCTCGACGACCTCGTTCACAGGTAATGCACGGGTATCTGGATGATCCGCTGGGAGAGGAGTTCCACCCTCTGGCCTCGGTTGACCAGGATGCCGTAGGGGGCCCCGGTATCGGACAGGAGGATTTCCAACCCTCGCAGAGAGGCCCGCCTGGCAACGGAGTTGAGCTTGATCTCCAGGGGTATGATCCCGAACCCACCCTCGATCACCAGATCCACCTCGGACTTGTCGACGGTTCGATAATACGAAAACTCGAGCTGGGTCGCCATCGTTGCCTGGAGCCCTCGAATCACCTCTTCGATGACGAAGCTCTCAAAGGAAATCCCGGCAACGGGATGGAGAAGCAGATCGTCCCGATGACGTATCCTGAGGAAATAGTGCAATATCCCCTGGTCTCGAAACAGACCTTTTTTCGCCTTCTGTACCTTCTTGAGCGGGTTGCCGGCGAAGGAGGGCAGATTCCGCCACAGGAACGTCAGGTGCATGATGTCCAGGTAGTCCTTGATCGTGGACACGCTGACATCCAAAGCCCTGGCCATATCGCTCATGTTGAGTTGATGACCGGAAAAGCGGGCGAGAACAGCGAGGAACCGGCGGAAATTGTGGATGTTCAACCTGGGAAATAGCATCCTGATGTCCCGGCCGACGTACTGGGCGACATAGTTCTCCATCCAGTGCCGGTAAAACTCGTCGCAGCCCTTTTCCCCCTCGATGAGCGGTTCGGGAAAACCGCCCTTGAGCCAGACGTGCATGCTCTGCCAGAGCTCGATGGACGGTCGGAGATCGAGAAAATCCCTCGGCAGCACGCTCCCGCCAACGATCATTTCATAGATGCCTGCCAGGGGACGTTCATAAAACTCGGTTTGCTTGAACGGCCACAGCTCCACCGTGGCAATCCGACCGGCCAGGCTTTCCGTGATTCCCTTGACGATCTCCGGTGAACTCGAACCGGTAAGGAGGAACCTGCCCTTCTTGCTCCTCTGCTCATCCACTACTCCCCTGAGCACCCTGAAGAGATCCGGATACTGCTGGGCCTCGTCGATGATCACCTTGTCCGGGTTGAGAGCGAAAAAGACGATGGGATCGCCGGTCACGAGTTGGTAGTCGTCCGGCCGTTCGAGATCGTAGTACTTCCAGTCGGGCCGAAGGGCACGAACCAGGGTGGACTTGCCGCACTGTCTGGGACCGAAGACGGCAACCAACGGAAACATGGAGAGCAGGCGGTCTATTTTACTGGCAAGAGCCCGTTGTTTATCCATGATATTTACAGGCTACCCGTAAATATCATGGGTGTCAAGTGGGGGCAGCAATGCCTGAAGTTTCGACATGAGACCCCTTAACGACCGAGTACCCTCAGGTGGAGTTTCAGACGCGAGGTGGCGGGCAGCGGGCCAGCGGGGAACTAGGTAGTTCCCATCCGGAAACTGCTCCCGTCGCAGGATCGGCCCATTCCTTCGCCAGGCACGCCCGGGCAACCGCTTGAAATAGCGCTGCTATTCCGGCGGGTTGCCCGAACGCACCTGGCTCGAAAGCCACTCGCTCCTGCTCG
>JAJRWT010000075.1 GCA_024276675.1 Myxococcota bacterium
CTGCCCTCCACCGCCACGCTGGGGTCGGCAGACACGTAGGCGTGAAGCCGGAAGGGATCATGGACCGGAGCGCGGAAGGGGGCGATGCACAGACCCAGGTGGTCGCGGTAGCTGGAGAAGGCCCAAGCCAGGGGATCCCTGCACAGCCCGGCACGACAGGGGTTCAGGAAGAGGTAGCGCGTCGTGCGCTGCAGGTGCTGCTGGTTCACGACCAGCGCAGGCTCTTCGCTGCCGACCCAGAGTTTGGAGCTGGTGCTGGGACGGCGGTGGTTGCGCCAGCGCGTGTATCCGGACATAGCACCCCACAGTCGCGCCTTGTCCAGGCGCGGAAGCAGCACGTGGACGTGATCCGGCATGATCACAAGGGCGTGGACCTGCCCCAGCGCCAGTAGGCGAGCCCAGAGCCCGGCCATCTCGGTGAAGTCGTGGACCAGCCAGGTGAAGGGGCGAGAGTGCAGGGCGAGGTGAAGCATACCGGGCATCGAAGCAAGCTTCGTGCCAGGATCCAGGGAGCGGCACAAAGGGAGGGGGCAGGGCTGGGCAACTGCCATGACGCACCCCACAAGGTGCAGAACGGGACTGACAGGTTCCAGCCCGGGCGCCCGGAGGACGGCAAGCCCGGCGAAGAGTGTCGAGATGCGTCGAAATCCGTCGAAGCATCGACGGATTTCGACGTCCAGGCGCGGCGACCGGCCGCCGGTCGTACACAACGAGCACATCACGGTCAAGATTCTCGCTCTCCCAGCCATGCTCACGGACGACGGCGGAGCACAAACCGCTGTGTACCGAGTTGGGCTCCATCCTGGCCTGGCTCGTTCCCACCCGCCTTCGTCGATACTCAATAGTTCCCATCCGAAAAAGGCGGACCGAGCCGGGGCGAGTCGCTTCCGAGCCAGGCGCATCCTGCGTAACCCGCCGGAATAGCAGCGTTATTTCAAGTGGTTGCGCGGATGTGCCTGGCGAAGGAATGGGCCGCTCCGGCGATGGGAGCCATTTCCGTATGGGAACTCAATAGCTCATGTCCAGGGAGGCCGCGTAGTCCGTGTCCACGGGTATTTCGCAGAGCGTCGCCGTGAAGTCACCGGAAATGCCGCCTTTCTCCGTCGCCTGGAGTTGGTCGTCCAGGGTCAGGAGTTGGCCCTGGAAGGTGCCCTCGAAGCGATTATCCCCAGGAACAAGGAGTTCTATCGTCCCGCTCTCCATGTAGTAGGACTCGAAGACTTCCCCGTAGGCTTCGGAGTCCAGGGTGCAGGTATCCAGATCGAAGGCTCCCAGAAAAGCAGTATAGGGGTTTCCATGGTAGTAGATGAGATTGGAGCTGAAGGCTGGCCCCTGGTCTGGGCCAGGCTCCCCCGCGTCGTAGGAACCCTCGGCGGGAGCAACCCAGTCCTGGTCACCCTCCGAAAAATAGAAGTTGAGTATGTGGGTGCCATCATCGAGCCAGCTCGTGTATTCGGCCGCCAGGTCCATGATGGGAGGGTATTCGGAGCAGTCGTCCCCCTCCTCCGCCTGCTCCGAGTCGCCCGAGTCTCCAGTGTCCTGAGAATCGGAGAAGGAATAGGATTCAGTTACCTCCACGGTAGACGAGATGGATTCATCCTCGGTGACAGTCACCTCGCTCGCGGCCAGCAGGGAGAGATCCTGGTATGACTTGGTGAGCTTGTTGCACAGCCCCGACTCGTTGGAGATGGCAAGGTAGTAGAAATCCTCTTTCTGGGCCTGTACGTGAGCCAGGACGGCAGACCTGACTGCGCCGAAGTCTTCCACCTGCTCCAGCTCCACCGTCCCGCTGCAGCCCAGCAGCAGGCCGCTCAGCAACACGAAGCTGGTATTTCTTCGATTGTCACGTTGGTGTTTCTCCATGGGATTCCTCCATGTGTGGGTGTTGGAAAAGGAGGAGCAGCATCGCCATTGTCAGCATCCCAGCTCTTCCCTTTCCAGGATATACGGCATTGACGGCTGGTTCTCCTGGCTGATTCTGTTGTGTTTGTGTAAGCGTGGGTAACTTGGCCGGGAGGCTGTAGAGCCTGAAGCCAGGGCGAAACCGAGTCGCAACCCCGACGGATGGGCCAGCTCGTGTCAGGGCGCCATCCGCTGCCCATGGCGCTGCGCGGAGCGTCCGCGCCATCCGGGAACATCCGGCATGTACGAGCCAGCCAGCAGCGTCCCCAGGCGGGATTCTTGCTTTTGGCATCCCCGTTGGCCTATAGTTCAGGGTCACCTCGGCGCCTCCCCCGCATATCTCCCCCACGTCGTGCCTCCCCGCCCGCACAGCCACGGGCCCTGTTGGAAGGGATACGAACAAATGGCTTTTCCCCGCCCTCTCAAACCCTGGCTCAGTCGCAGTCCCGGCGCGGTCTTCACCCTGTACGCCATGTTTGTGGCCTTCTCCACCTACTTCTGCATGTACGCCTACCGCAAGCCCTTCGCGGCGGCGAAGTTCGAGGGACTGAAGTTCCTGGGAACCGAAGTGGATCTGAAGACCGCCTTCGTCATTAGCCAGATCGTTGGCTACACCCTGTCAAAGTATATCGGGGTCAAGCTGTGCTCCGAGATTTCCCCCGGGCGGCGGGCCCTGGCGCTGCTGGGGCTCATCGGGATCGCTCTCGGGGCCTTGCTCCTGTTCGGGCTGCTGCCCACCCAGTGGAAGGTCGTGGCCATCTTCGTGAACGGCCTGCCCCTGGGCATGGTCTGGGGCATGGTCGTGGGGTACCTGGAGGGCCGCCGTAGCTCGGAGATCCTGCTGGCGGGGCTTTCCAGCTCCTTCATCGTGGCCTCGGGATTCGTCAAGGACGCCGGGCGTTTCATCATCGACGGCTTCGGTGTTGCCGAGGCCTGGATGCCATTCACCACGGGGCTGGTCTTTCTGCCCTTCTTCGTGCTGTCGGTGTGGTTGCTGGATCAGCTTCCCGCTCCCAGCCAGGAAGACATTGCAGCCCGCGTGGAGCGCAAGCCCATGGACAGCGCGGATCGCATGAGATTCATCCGCGAGTTCGCGCTGGGACTGTTCCTTCTGCTGGTGGTCTACTTCTTTCTCACCGCGTACCGGGATTTCCGCGACAACTACGCCGTGGAGATCTTCGCCGACCTGGGCTACGCCGGGCAGCCGGCCATGTTCACACGAACGGAGCTGCCGGTGGCCTTATGCGTGCTCCTGGTCATGGCGGCATTGAACCTCATCAAGGACAACCGCCGCGGCCTCATGGGGGCATTCGGCGTGATGACCCTTGGCGTGCTGCTATTGGCCGGCGGTACTTTCGTTCACGGGCTGGGGCTCATCAGCGGCCTGGTGTGGATGGTGAGCACCGGGCTGGGGGCCTTCCTGGCCTACGTGCCATTCAACTCGGTACTGTTCGACAGGATGATCGCCGCCACCGGCGTTACGGGAACCGCGGTTTTCGCCATCTACGTGGCCGACGCCGCCGGGTATACCGGCAGCATCGGGGTGCAGCTTTTCAGAGACCTGGTGCTGGGCGACTCCAGCCGGCTGGTCTTCTTTACCGGTTTCACCTATTTCATGGCGGGCATTGGCGTGGTCTGTCTATTCCTGAGCGCTACGTGGTTCGCCCGCCGAACCGGCCAGGGTCGGGCGGGATAGCTCGCCAGGCAATCGTGGTGGGCTGGTGAACATCATCCCGTCGGTCCGACCTTGGTGCATTTTCGGAGGTTGTGTGCATGACTGGTCGTAGAAAACTGGGATTGACAGGATGGATCATGGTGGGCCTGGTGGCGGGTCTGCTCTGCGGCCTGCTGCAATACCTGCTTCTCCCCCCTGAACTGAACGTCGCCATCATTCGCTGGGTACACGATCCCCTGGGGAAGATCTTCCTCAACGGCATCCGCATGCTGGTGGTGCCGCTGGTGCTGGTTTCACTGACCCTCGGTACCGCCGCCATCGGAGACCTGCGCAAGCTGGGTCGCATTGGCGGCAAGGTGATGGGGCTCTACCTGGGCACCACTGCCATCGCCATTTCACTGGGATATGCCCTTGCGCGCATCATCCACCCCGGCCGGGGCCTGTCCATCGACGTGGACGCAACCTTCTCCCCCAAGGAAAGCCCCTTCTTGATGGATATCCTGGTAGACATCGTTCCCAGGAACCCTTTCTCCGCCATGGTGGAAGGCAAGATGCTGCAAGTCATCTTCGTGGCAGTGCTGGCGGGCCTTGCCATCGCCTCGCTGGGGCCAAGGGCCGCGACGTTGAAACGGGGCCTTGAATCCCTCGACGCCGTGATCCAGAGGATGGTCTGGTTCGTGATGCTCTTTGCGCCTCTCGGGGTGTTCGGCCTGCTGGCCAAGGTGGTGGCCAGCGAGGGTGTCGAGGTCTTCCTCCCGCTCATCAAGTACATGGGCAATATTCTGGGTGGAATGGCGTTGCACGTGGTCATAGTCTACTCGCTCATATTGCTGGTGTTCGCCAGGCTCAACCCCATCCGCTTCTTCCAGAACGCATGGCCGGCCATCGTAGTGGCCTTTTCCACCGCGTCATCCAACGCGACCCTGCCCGTGACCCTGCGCACCGCCGAGGAACGCATGGGCAGCGAGGACTCCGTCCATGCTTTCACCCTGCCCCTTGGGGCCACCATCAACATGGACGGGACGGCCTTCATGCAGGGCTGCGCCACGGTCTTCATCGCCGAGGTCTACGGAATCCCACTCTCCACCGGCGACTTCCTGACCGTGGTGCTCATGGCCACCCTGGCCTCCGTGGGCACCGCCGGCGTACCCGGGGCAGGGCTCATAATGCTGTCAATGGTGCTCTCCGAAGTAGGGCTGCCCATAGAGGGAATCGGTATCATCCTGGGGGTGGACCGAATACTGGACATGTGCCGCACCGCCGTGAATGTCTGCGGTGACCTCACCGCCACTGTCGTGGTCGCCAAGAGCGAGGGAGCACTGGACGAAAATGTCTTCTACCACGAAAATTTGCCCATGAAAGGCGCCGGAAGCGCACAGACCTGACCGATTCTCTTTCTTACCACGCAGCGGCCCTTCAACCTGTTCATACGGCATTGCTCATTCCAACGAGGTATGCTCTATTGGGCCTTTGAGAGCCGTGTCAGGTTCTCAAAGCTCACGATGCACCTGAAGGAGGAGACTACCATGAAAGCGTTCAAACTCTATTTCCTGGCCACCTGCCTGCTGGCCCTTGGCTGCGGTGACTCCAAGGACACGGCGGATACGTCCCCGGAAGAAGCGGACACCGACACCGACACGGACGCCGATACCGACACCGATACGGATGCCGACGCCGACACGGACACGGACACGGATGCCGATGCCGACGCCGACGCCGACGCCGACGCCGACGCCGACGCCGACGCCGACGCCGACGCCGACTGCAACTACACCGTTTCGGCGCTATCCTACGGGGACCTCGTCATCACCGAAGTCATGCCAAACCCATGCAACCCCGATGAGGACGGCACTTGCACCACCAACGACGAAGACGGCGAATACTTCGAGATCTACAACAAGACCGACGGCACGGTTTGTCTGGACGGCCTGGGATTCCAGGACGCAGCCGCCAACACCGGCCAGGTAGACGACCCGCTGCTGGTGCTGGATCCGGGAAGCTACGCCTGGTTCGGCCATGAACCTTCCACGGAATTCGCCTACGGAGCACCTGACGGGTGGTTCAACTTATCGTTGAACAACAGCGAGGAATCCCTGACCATCTACAAAGATGGCGATCCCACCGGCGGTCTGCTGGACACTATGGCCTACGACGACGACGTGAAGGGCTATTCCTACCAGTTCGACGGGGCCCAGGTACCAGACGCCGACCTAAACGATATTCCCGAAACCTGGTGCGTCGGGGTCACACCCATCGGCACAACGGCCGACTACGGCACGCCGGGCCAGCCCAACGACGCCTGCCCCGAATAAACCTGGTACGGGCGTGTACTATGCTATCATGCGGTACATGCCGCTTTTCCATATCCATCTTGGGGCTCTGCTCGCCCTGTATTCAGGATGCGACCCCGGTTCTGCTGTAGCTCCATCGTTGCAGGAGCTACCGGAAGACTCGGGCCCGCTCCCCGCCGTTTCCGAAGACAGCGCGGCGGTGGAATACCTGGGTGATGCCTGCGATGGTATCGTCCACCAACGGGTGGTCATCAACGAGCTGGTGGCATCCAACCTCGATGGCCCCACGGACCTGGACGAAGAAACACCCGACTGGATCGAGCTGGCCAACCTGGGCGATGCCGTCGTGGATCTCTCCGGCTGGGGTCTTTCCGACGACCCATCGGATCCCCTCAAGTGGGTCTTTCCCCAGGTGTCGCTGGAACCTGGGGGGATTGTCCTGGTATTTGCCTCCGGTAAGGATCTGCTGGGTGAAGAGCTGCACACCAATTTCTCCGTCAGTGCCTACGATCCGGTTGTGCAGCTCGCCGCTCCCGACGCCTGCCCCGTGGACTACGCCCATCCAGAGCGCCTCCGCACGGACATCTCCTTCGGACGGGTGGACGACAACCCCGACATCTGGGGCTATTACCTGGATTCTACTCCGGGGCTTTCCAACACCACCGAGTCCCGCCCCGGCTTTGCCCCCACGCCATCCATCTCTCCGGCCTCGGGTTTCTACCGCGAGCCCATCACCGCCACCGTATCCGACGAAGAAGATGGCGCCATCATACGAGTCACCCTGGACGGCGCCGAGCCCGACGTGGACTGCCAGCAGTACCAGGAACCCTTGGCCCTGGACGCCACCCAACAGCCCATCGTGCTGCGAGCCGTGGCCTGGGTCGACGGTCTATGGCCCAGCCCCGTGGCCACCGCCACCTTCAGCCAGGATCCGGGCATCCTGGACTACGGCCTGAAGGTGGTGTCCCTGGCGGTGGATCCCTTCGATCTCTACGACCAGGAAACCGGCATCTACACCGCCGGGGTACGCGACTACGAGACCAGCTACCCCTACTTTGGAGCCAACTTCTGGGAGGACTGGGAGCGCAACGTCCACATCCAGGTCTGGGAGCCAGGGGGCGAACTGGTCATCGATCAGGACGCCGGCATCAAGATCCACGGCGGCTACACCCGGGCCTTCCGGCAGAAGAGTTTTCGCATCATCGCCAGGGCGGGCTACGGCCCCGACGCCCTGGACTACAAGTTCTTCCCCAACGAAGACCTGGATTCCTTCAAGAAGATCGTCCTGGAAGGCGCGGGGGACTGGTGCCCCACCCACACCGAAAACTCGTTCGTGGACCAGGTGTTCCGCGATGAAAACGGCGTCCGTTACCCCACCATGGACTCCCAGGCCTGGGAGCCCACCGTCGTCTACCTCAACGGAGAGTTCTGGGGGCTCTACGCATTTAGGGAAAAGCTGGACGAATACTACATCCAGGCCCACCACGGGGCCGACCCCGACAACCTGGACCGCATCGAGTGCACGGCCGACGCCGACGAATGGTGGAACCTGAACCAGGGCACCTGGGATGCCTTCAACACCTTGAACAAGTTCGTGGAAGAGCATGACCTGGCACAGCCTGAGGCCTGGGCCTGGTTCAAGTCCATGGTCGACATCGAAAACCTTGCCACAGCCGTGCTGGCCGAGGGCTACTGGGGCAACACGGACTGGTGGAACAATAACCTGCGCATGTGGAGAGAACGCGTCGACGACGGCCCATTCCGCTGGATGGTATTCGACCTGGGGCACAGTTGGCCCTCCTGGTCCTACGATCACATCGGCGTGAGCGTCCACTGGTCGGGTACCGGGCTTCCCATCGGCGACGCCATGGCCAACGAGGAGTTCCGCGTGCTCCTGGCAAACCAGGCCAGCGACTTCCTCAACACCAGCCTGGCCGTGGACAACGCCCTGGCCGTGCTGGACTCCATGCACGCCCGCATCGAGCCCGTCATCCCGGAGCAGTACGCCAGGTGGTGCGGATCGTCGCCGGACCACTGGTACTCGCTGGTGGACTACGCCCGCGAGTTCGTCCAGGAGCGGCCGGAAATCCTGAAGGGCCAGATCATCGACCACCTGGGATTGTCGGGAAGCGCAGACCTCACCCTGTTGGCGGACCCCCCGGAAGCCGGCAGCTTCCACCTTACCGTGGCGGACGTGGATCCCCCTTTCACGGGTTTTTTCTTCACCGGCATTCCCATCTCGCTCACCGCGGTTCCCACCGATGGCTGGGAGTTCACCGGCTGGTCCGACCCGGAACTGGGCGACCAGGCCCAGGCCACCCTCGTGCTCCGGTCCGCCCGCAGCGTGACCGCCTACTTCCAGTAGGCCCAGGCACCGTGGTTCCTGTACGGCGAGGGCTTGAAGCACGGGAGCTGGTCGGTTCCCGGTCGTGCCACGTCAGGCCTTCAATGGATGGCAACAAAGGCATGGCCGCGCCACTGGGCGGGGGCTTCCATGGTGCGCCTGGCAGTCATCGGATCTGGTAGAAGTCGTCAATGAAACGGACGTTGCCGAACCAGTTCGCCGCGGCGCTCTGGAGTTCCCAGACCACGTCGCCCTCGGGAGTTACTTCGCGCAGCAATCCCGCCGATCCGAAGTTCACCAGCGTGTTGCCGTTATCCAGGCGCGTGGCCTGGCCCTGGGAAAAGGTCTGGATGTCCAGATCGCCACCGTAGGTCCAGATGGGGGTCATGGTTTGCGATTCTTCGTCCAACTCGTACTCGACGGCTCCGATTACGTTTTGGTTGGCCCAACGGGTGGTACACAGCAGCGTGTCGTCGTCTGTCCAGTTGGCGTCGTGCTGGAAGCTCAGCGAAGGTTCTTCCGTCGCCTTGTAGTCGCCGTGGCTGCCGAAGCTGCGCAGAACCTGCCCGTCGGAGCCGGAAACCTCCAGAATGGTATCCAGGTACCCCAGGGACATCAGGTAGGTGTCGGTGCCGCCGTAGTAGTAGAGCGAGTTGGCGTGGGTCCAGTCCCTGGCACCCTGGTAGAAGGTTTCGTCCCAGTAGTCGTTGGGGAAGGGGTCGCTCCAGTCAAAGGCGCTGAAGATCGTTTCCAACGTTCCATCCTGCGAAAGCTCCTGGATAGAGTCGCCGGCTATGGATTCTTCATCCCCGGTTTCCGGGTTTTCCAGGTCCATGTACTCGGTCACCAGGAGAGCCAGGATGCCGTCGTCGCGGAGCGCCATGTCGTGGTGGGCTGCGGGCACCACGTATTCGTCGTACACGGTGGTGTCCAGGGATTGCCTGGTGACCGAGGTCTCGGAAGAGCCCACGGGCCAGCCAAAGGAGTTGTACCAGAAGCCCTCGCCGTTGCTGGAAAGCTCCAGGTCCACGCCCATCTGATGTGGCGGAAAGGCCTTGTACCACAGCCAGTTCCCTTCCCGGTCGATGGCGAAGAGGGAAGCCTCTGTGCCCTCCACAACGCCCATCAGGTAGGGCAGGTCCGCGGCCCTGGTGGAGTCGTAGGTGGAGACGGTAAGATCGGGAAGTTCCGATGGGCAGTTGGATGTGCTGATCTGGGTGGTTCCCGTGATCATCTCGCCGGTTTCCAGGGTTGTGTTCACCTGTATGTAGACATCGCTCAGGGGAGGCAGGGCGTACAACTCGAAGCTGTGTAGGGTCGAGGCTTCGTGGGAGGTGGGGGTGCTCATCTCCATGCTGCTGGTAGTCCCGTAGTCAACCCAGGAGGTTCCCGGATCCTGGGTTTCCCAACTGACCTCCACCAGGGTGGCCACGTTGTCGTTCAACCGGGCGGAGATCGCCAATTCGAAGCTGTCCGGCGTGCAGGCCGCGTGGCCCATGGTCGCAAGAATGGCCAACGGGAAAAGAATGGAACGTCGCATGGATGGCACGCTGGATTCACGAGGGGTTCATGGTGGTTCGGGGGCTGTTGTCGGAGACTGCCACGGGTGGTTCAGGAAATGGTAGCTTCGGAAAACGACACCCGCACGCCAGTGTTGTGCCCGGCAGCCGCCGCCGGAACCAGGCGACGGACTCGTGAATGCCCATTCAATCCTGGTTTTTGCCGTCTGCCGTGGAGGCGGGGCTGCCGGGCTTTTCTGGTTTTTCTTCCATGTGTTCGGCATCGGGCTTGTCGTCGGTCTTCAGCCAGACTTTGAAGTTGCCCCTGGCCTGGTCCAGTTCCATGCCGATGACACCACGGGAGTTCATGTCGCGCAGCAGGGCTGTAAACGAGGCATAGCCGTAGTAGCTCTCGGAGAAGCTGGGGTACATTCTTCTGATGGTCTGCTTGATCATGGAGCCCCAGATGACGTCATAGTCGCGTTCCAGGGCTGCCACCACCTCCAGCAGGCGCTCGGCGCATTCCTCGCTTTTTTTGTCGTCGCCCTTCCTGGTGGCTTTTCGGACGCGCTTCGGCCTGGAGGCTACTCTCACCAGGTCGTCGTAGAATATGAACTCGTCGCAACTGTTGATGAGCAGTTCGCTGGTTGAGCGCTTGACACCGCAGCCGATGACCAGCTTGTCGTTTTCCTTCAGCTTGGACACCAGGGGCGAAAAGTCGCTGTCGCCGGATAGAAGGGCAAAAATATCGATATGTTCCTTCTGGTAGCACAGGTCCAGGGCGTCCACCACCATGTGGATGTCGGCGCTGTTCTTGCCGCTGGTACGACTCTGTGGGATGTCCACCATCTCGATGCCGGCGGAATGGAATTCGTGCATTATTCCCCGGTACCTGGTCCAGTCGCAGTAGGCTCGCTTGTAGACTATGCGACCGCGCTCCAGCAGGCGCTTGAGCACGAGCCCGACTTTGAAGGAATCGGAGCCTCGCGGCAGGTCGCGTACTCCCAGGGCCAGGTTTTCGAAGTCTACGAATACAGCGATCAAAGGCTCTTTTGACAAGATTTCTCCCTTATTTGTTGGTGCCTGGGGGCCCTGGATGTCGTTTCCGTGCCCCAGGGTGGACGCCTGCCGCGGAGGAGCAGCGCGAGAACCAGCAGGAGGCCTGTAGTCTCTGTGGCCATGGATAGCCAGTCCACGCCCCTGCGGACGTAGCGGAAACGGAGTTCTCCGTCGGTGATGGGGACCTCCATGACGATCGGGGCAACTCCCCGCGCCGGAGATGCACTTTCAATCGTGATCTTCTGGCCGTTCATACTGGCCGCCCAACGCTCGTAGTTGGCCACGTATAGCCTAAGGCGAGAGCCGATGCCCGTGCCCGAGAGGGCGAAACGCACCTGTTGATCGTTGAATTCCAGGGTTTCCACCTTCGGAGATGGGGCGTCCTGACCGGGCAGCAGCTTGTAGCGGTTGGGTTGGTAGTCCACGAAACGGTAGACCAGTATTTCGCCGAAACGGCGGTGGAATTGGAGAGTGGGCCTGTTCAATGCCTGGCGGCTCGCCACGTACTTGACGGACAGGGCGCGGTATAACTCGTCGCCCACCAGTCCGGTCACGCCTGAAAAAATACGGCAGGAGGTGAAACCGGACTTGTAGCCGGCGGTCTGGTTGAAGACAGGTGCGGCCATGAAGTCCTGGTCGTATTCTCGTCCTTCGTAGGCGATCCTGTAGAAGCCTTGCTCCGCCTCGTGCTGCTCCAGTGCCCATCGGTTGAAGATCTGGTACGAGGGCCATGTTTCCGAGCTGCCGGAGCAGGGCAGATCCAGCCTCGCGGTGTAGGCCAGGAAGGGTTGCCACCAGGTGAAGGCAGATACCAGCAACGCCAGGGCCGTGCTCACCGCCAGCGTGGGGCGGGCCATCTTCCGGAACAGGGTGGGCATTTTTTGCCAGCCGGCGAAGCACCACAGGCTCCGCCAGATCTCGTCCAGGGTGTAGCCTGCCAGCAGGAACAGGCAGGCCTTGGCCGGGATGGTGAAGCGTTGGAACTGGATACGCCCCACCGAGGGGAAGTGCTCCTGGAGTCGGAGGCCGTAGAGTACGTCGGTGGAGGCGGTCGCCAACAGGATGAGCATGAGCAGAAACAGGAGCGCTGGAGCAAGGCGGCGTCGCAGAAACCCCAGCAGTCCGCCCAGCAGGCCAGCGTAGATCACCAGGGGAGATGTTCCCGTGAAGAGATCTCCGTTCAGCAGGCCCCGCAGGATGGCGCTGGCGGGGAGCCATGGCTTGCCCACCGCTTCGGTCCAGCCGTAGCGAGTCCACAGGGGGAGCAACCAGGTGGACGCCACCAGGAAGCAGGTGCCCACGATCCATGCGGACGACAGCAGCAGGGTGCGGGGAGCCTTTCTGGCTGGGATCAGCAGCAACTTCAACAGCAAGAGGGCCGGCAGGGCCATTAGCAGCAGCAGCAGATCCATGGGATGGGCCAGGATGGAGGCTCCCAGGAACATGCCGGCCAGGGCGTGATCCCTGGCCCGGTGGCCCTGGAGGGCCTGGAGGAAGAAGCCCAGCCCCAGCAGGAAGAGCGCAAGACCCAGCCCCTGACCCCAGACACCGGCGCGCACCAGGTAGAGCCATCCGCCCTGCTCATACTCGCCCCTGTCCAGCATCCACAGGAAGGATCCCGCCAGGCCCGCGGCCAGGCCCATGTGGCGCTGGCCAAAGCGGTAGATGGCCAGGCCGGCAAAGGCGAAGTAGGCCAGGAAGGCCAGGCCGTAGGTCTGCCCCCAGTCCAGCCGCGCCAGGGTGCCTGCACGAAACATGGCTACCCAGATATCCAACCCCGGGTGGTAGAGATCGCCCGCCGGGTAGCCGAAGAACCAGTAGTCGCTCCAGCCCGAGAGCCTGCCATTGACGAGGCGGTTTTCCCAGAGATCCCAGGCCTGGTAGAGATGCACCATGTGGTCGGAGGAGACGGGGAACCAGCCGTAGAGCAGTGGACGGAGCAGGTAGATGGCCAGGCTCAGCACTGCCGTGGCCCCCGCCAGGTGGAGGGCATGCAGTGCCCACTTGTTGCTGGGAGTGCTTTCCCGACGGCTCCTGGGAGCGCCTTCCCGACGGCTTCCGGGAGCGCCTTCCCGACGGCTCCTGGTCATTCTGTTTCCGGATAGAGGCTATCGTGGCTGCTGCTGTAGCCGAAGCCAGCGCCCACCTGGGTCTGCACCGCCCAGATTTCTTCTCCTGCCGGGGTCAGTTCCTCGATGCGCCCGGCCATGCTCCTGTTGGCCAGGACATTCCCGTTCCAGAGTCGGTTGACTCTTCCTGGGAGATTTCGTGTGAGCGCCACGGTGGCATGGACGCGGTGTCGTAGTCGAAGTCGTTGGAATCGCCACCCAGAGTTGAACATCTTCGCCTTCCCGTGAGATCTTCACGATTTTGTAGAGCCCTTTGTCTTTTTTCCTGCTGGAACGGTGTTGTAGACGGCTCCGGAGCCGTCTTGGGCCATTTGGGGGTGGAGAGCCCGGCTCCCTTCTTCCAGCAGGGTGTATGTTATCCGATGCCAATAACTTCGAGTATGGCAGCGAGCTTTTTGCCCAGAGCGGCGCTGCACGAGCCTCGCTCCGTCGTCGTTGCAGAGTTGCAGAGGAGCCAGGCCCCACCCGTTTCCAGGACGGGGTGGGCGCGATACATGGTGTACGAGGACTGTCATCACCACGGATCTCTCCCCACACCCAGGACAATCGCCATGCTCTTTCGCAACGGACCACGGCCATCGCAGGGAGACCGCCGGTGAGGCTGGCCAGTCCCATGATGCTGCGCCTGGGCATCGAGTCCCTGCGGAACGCCCCTTTTCCGCGGAGAGGCGGCCAGGTGGAGCCCGCGGTGGTCATCTGGGTGCTTGGCAACAGGTGCATCTTTCGATGCAGGCATTGCCGGTCATGGCACGATTCACACCCCGGCGAGCCCGCTGCTATCATGCACATCGCCCGTGAGATTGCAAGATCCCGCTGCCGAATGGTGGTGCTCTCAGGGGGTGAGCCCCTGCTGGTTCCCAACCTGTACCAGGTAATCGCTCTGCTCAAGAGCGCCGGCAAGTTCGTGTCCCTGAACACCAATGGCTATTTATTGGAGCAACACGCCCGGACCCTTCTCAAGCTGGGGGTGAATGCCGTCACGGTGAGCCTGGACTCGGTGGAACCTGCCGTCCACGACGCCATCAGGGTCCACCAGGGTGCGTTCGATGGTGCCCTGAGGGGCCTGCGCCGCCTGCACTCCGCGCGTCGTGGCTCCCGGCCCCGGCTGGTGGTGCGCGGCGTGATCATGAAAGACAACCTGGATTCGCTCCACGGCTACGTGGACGCCTTCAAGCACGTGGCCGACGACATCGGCCTACAGCCCATCCACGACCACGAAAAAACCAGCGCCCACCAGGTCACCGAGCCGGCGACACTCCTGGACCCCAGCGACGAAGCGCGGGTCCGCCAGTTGGTGGGCAGCTTGACCAGGCAATATCCGGAGCTGGACAACGGCTTCTATCGGAACATACCTCGCTTCCTGTTCCACCCGGAACAGATGGAGCGCCTGGCCCTGGAGCACTGTTTCCCCATCCTGCTCATGGCGCTCTCTGTCAACGCCGATGGTTCCTGCTGGTCCTGCACCCGCGAGATAGGCAACCTGCTGTCCCAGGGCGTCCCCGATGTCTGGAGCAGTGAGTCACGGCGCGGATTCTTGAACGACCTGTTGGAACGTGGAACCTGTCGACATCCCTGTTGGCTCCACAGCAGTGTGCTGTCCTCCCCGTGGCCGGGCCGGCTGCTGCTGAAGGCGCTGCGCTCCGGGGGCAGGTGACCTTGAAGATGGCAATTCCCCGGGGCTACCTGTACCATTCGCTCGCATTCGATCTGCGTAGCCTGGCGATGCTTCCCTTTTCGGCCCTGGACGATCCCGCGGTTCTGGCGTCGTTCGAGTCAAACCTGGCCGCTTTCCTGGGGTCCAGGTACGCCGTGGCCCTTCCCATGGCTCGCAGCGCCGTGTACCTGGCCCTCAAGGCGCGAGCCCTGCCCAAGGGATCGCGCATCATCATGCCGCCCATCACCATATCCGAGATGATGGACGTCGTGCTGGTTCTGGGCCTGGAGCCCGTGTTCGTGGACCTGGAACTGGAGACCTTCTGTTTCGACACCAACGCCCTGAAAAAGGCCATCACCTCCGACACCTCGGCCATGCTGCTCACCTTTCTCTACGGCCTGGTGCCCGACATGCCGACCTTACTGGGAATTGCCCGCGAAGCCGGGCTCTTCGTGGTGGAGGACTTTTCCCACAACCTGGGCGCTCGCTGCCGTGGCAGGGCCCTGGGAACCTTCGGCGACGTAGGGGTCTACAGCTCTTCGACCATCAAGACGCTGGACACCTTCGGCGGTGGACTGTTGTTTTCAGATGACGATGGCCTGGTGGACGGGATCCGCCGCCTTGCCGCGGAGCTTCCCAGGCAGGGGCGCCGCCGCCGATTGGCCCTTAGGATCCTGGAATCCACGGCCAAGAACATCGCCACCATGGAGCCTGTTTTCAGCGGGGCCACCTTTCCCCTGCTGCGTTGGAGCCGGGCTGGCCACCCAGTCCTGTACCGCCTGCTCTCGGGAGCCGGAATGCCAGGGAAGGCGCCCGCCAATACACTGCCCGATTCCTGGAGACAGGCCTATTCCGCCTTCCAGGCCAGCGCCGGCCTGGCTCTGCTGCCGGGCCTCCGTGCCGACGACGCAAGGCGTAGAAGAAATACGGAGTTGCTCCTGGACGCCCTCTCCGACACCGACCTCTGCCTTCCCCGGGAGCTACCCCACCGGCGAAACGTGTACTGGCAGCTTCTGGTCCTCTGTGACCAGGCGGCTGCGCTACAGGATGCACTGGCCCGACACGGGGTGGATAGCGCCACCAGCAACCTGGACCTGCTGTCCGAGTCGCCTCTCTACCCCAGGTATCGGCGGGCAACCCCCAGGGCCAGGTACATCAAGGACCACGGCGTCTTTCTGCCGGTTCACCCGCGCCTCTCCACCAGGCAGGTGGCCTTCGTTGCAAGTGCCCTGCGCCGCTCCTGTCGGGAACTGTGTGCCTCGGGCCTCTGCCCAGGTAGTCTCCGGGCCTGCCCGGCCCGCCGACGGCTCCAGGGCAACCCGCCCAGCAGCACGCGGGCAGCAGCCGTGGATGAGCCGCTGTCGGATGCCGGCTCGACGGGTTGCTGCTGATCGGCAATTTTCAAACTCTACGCGCTGGCCGCCGAGCCCAGGCCCTTGGAGGCGAGGTCCACCGTGGTCTTTCCCAGGGAGTCGCAGAATTCCTGCTCCATGTCCGCCTGGGCTTCTTCCATGCTCTTGCCTTCGGCCAGGGACTGGGCGCCCTTGGTGGCCGCATCGAAGATGGGGTCCAGCACCAGGGTGGAGACGGTGTCGCCCACGTACTTGGAGACTATGTCCCCGAGGCAGTCCTTGATGCCGTCGGCGAAGCCTTCGATGGCGCCTTCCACGAGTCCGTCCATGGCGGCGTCCAGGATGGCGTCGGTGTCGATTCCATCCAGGGCTTCCGAAAGGGAGATGTCCGGATCCACCAGGTCGCCGGCAAACTCCAGGGCCTCTCCGGCCGCGGCGGACACGGCCTCCTCCGCCGCCTTGCTGGCCCCACCCTTCACGGTCTCCAGAGCCACCTTGGCTGCCTGGGTCGCCACTGTCTTTGCCACCTGGCTTCCAGCCAGGCTCTCGGCAGTCCCGACCACTGTGGAGCCCACTGCACTGGCGGCGGAAAGCAGGTAGGGAGCAGCGACGATGCTTCCCATCAGCACCACGGACACCACGGCCAGGTCCCTGGTGATCTCTGCGGCGAATGTGGCGTTCTCAGAACTGGACTGGAAGCCCGTGAGGTACTCGTTGAAGGCCCCGCGCTGCCGGGATGCCTCGTCCATGGCCTGCTGGTAGGCTCGTATGGCCATCTCGGTCTGCAAGGCCAGCTCCTTGAGGGTGTCCGGGCTGACGCTGATGGCCAGCGCGGCGGCGAACTCGCTGGCCGCCTGGTCCCAGTACGCCACCACCTCTTCCCAACGCGCCGGTTCCACGGCGTCCTGGCTGTTGAAGAGATCCACCACGCGCCCGAAGAAGCCCCTCTCCGAGAACCACTGCTCTTCACGTTGCTGTGCCGATTCTGCCAGGCTCTCCTGGGCTGGAACCGAATCGGCGTATCGCTGGGCCCGTTCGTAGATGTCGGCACCCAGCTCCGCCACGCTGAGGCCGTCCAGGTCCTTGTCGGAAGACTGGAAGACGTAGTCTTGGGCTCCCCCGTCCACCTGGGCCGAGGTGTCGGCTTCGTATTCCCCGCCCTGGGAAGCTGCGGCGTCGTCCTGCAGCACCGAAGACCCGCTGGCCTGGGCCAGGTCGCCGCCGGATGCGTCGGAGAGCGCCTCGCCCTCCACCTGGGCTCCCCCGTCCACCTGGGCCGAGGTGTCGGCCTCGTATTCCCCGCCCTGGGAAGCTGCGGCGCCGTCCTGCAGCACCGGCAACCCACTCACCTGCGCCAGATCACTGCCGGATGCCTCGGAGACCGCCTCGCCCTCCGCCTGGGCTCCCTCGGACCAGTTTTCCGTCCCTGGCGTCTCTTCCGTCGTGCCGGAGTCGCCCTGGTCGCCCTGCTCCTGCTCCAGGCCGGACAGGTAGTCGAGCCCCTCGTCCAGCGCCAGCCAACGGTCGACTTCCTGCTGGTCGGAATACCAGGGCTCCGCGCTGCTGGTTTGTTCCTGTTCCTGTTCCTGTTCCCGTCGGGGAGGGGGGCGTGTCGGGGCTGGCGGCCGGCGTGGCCGCTTTCTTGCTGGGACGCGCCCGCGCTTCCTGGGCCTGGATTCCCCGGGGGCTGTTCTCTGTGGACTTTCCTGTAGCTCTTGCATGACCCGACCTCCCGTGGGCGCTCCGTGAGGGGGAGCGCCGTCGGATCTGGGTACAGCAAGAGCCGAGCCACACTGTGGTTATAGCTTCAAAGGGCACTTTCACCGATTGTGGCTGTGCGGGGCGTCGAAATTCGACGAAAAGCGTCGAACTTCGACACCCGGTGGTTCAGGGGACGACCGTGGAGTCGGTGTCGTCGGGGTCGCCGCAGAGGCCGGTCCAGCCGTCACCGTCGCCGTCGGTGCCAAGGTCCATGCAGAACATGAGGAGCTGGTTCTCCAGGTCGTTGGAGGAGGCTCCGCCTGTGAATAGTTCGTATACCGAGTCTTCGGTGCCTTGACCAATCCCCAGGGCCCCCGATGGCAACTCGGCGGCTGCACGGCTCAGGTCGATGCCTTCACCGTTGGAACCGGTGCCGCAGCTCCAGCCCACCAGGCCGTCGCTTATGTCGATGCCTTCGTACTCCATGAGCACCCGGCCGTCTCCAAGTAGAATGACGGAGAAGGTAACCTGGTTGAGAAACCATGCGTACTCGGAAACATTGCGAAAATAAATGCCCACGGCGTCGTCGAACTCAATCCAGTAGATGTTGCCGCCGCTGCTGGGGTTGAGATCATCCCACAGGGGAGCCAGGCACCGGTCCGACCACATTTCGCTCTCGGTTTCGGTGTAGTCGGTATCGGCGGAGCCGAAGGTGAGGCGACCGTTGGAGATGACGTAGAGACGGCTCCAGTCACCACCACAGAACGGGAACGAGAAAGCGCTGAAATTGATGAGGCTGGAGTCGTCGTCCGAGAGGGAGATGGACAGCGGGGTGTCGGGATCCAGGGCGTCCACGCCGAGATCACAGTCGTTGTCGATGCCGTCGGTGTTGTCTTCCCAGGCGTAGGGATGCACGGTGGAGTCATGGTCGTCGCAGTCGGTGCCGCCGTAGTCCAGGCTTTCGAAAAAGTCGTTGTCGGCGTCGTAGTCGCTGTAACCGGAGCAGTCCTGGTCCACACCGTCGTACCAGATCTCTGTTGCCAGGGGATTGATGGAGGGATCGGTGTCGTCGCAATCGCCAGCTTCCTCGGTGTACTCCTCTCCAGGCGTGTCGGAGCAGAAGGCCCTTGGCGCGCTGGAATCGCCGAAGCCGTCGTCATCCAGATCCGGGTAGAGGATCTGGGCATCGGATGTTCCGGGGTCGTCGTCGTTGGCCAGGCCGTTGCAGTCTTCGTCCACACCTTCTTCGTCGCAGATCTCAGGTGCCGCGGGGTTGATGTCGGGGTCGGTGTCGTCGCAGTCGGTGCCGTCGTAGTCGGCGGAGGAATAGCCGTCGTAGTCGGCGTCGAAGTCGTCGTTGCCCAGGCAGTCCTGGTCAACGCCGTCGTACCAGTCGTCGCTGGCGCCGGGAAAGACCTCCGGGGCGGAGTCATCGCAGTCAAGGGCGTCGGAGACGTATTCATCGGGAGCGTTGCAGGCCACCAGCAGTTGGTCACTGTCACCGAACCCGTCGCCGTCGGCGTCGAGAAACCAGTCGGATTGCCCGGTGGCGCTGGGGTCGTCGTCGTCCGTCAGGCCATCGCAGTCCTCGTCGGCGTCCATGTCGTCGCAGACCTCCTGGGCGCCCGGGTAGATGTCGGAGTCCGTGTCGTCGCAGTCCTCGGCCAGCAGGTAGCCGTCCTGGTCCACGTCGTCGTCGGGCGTGCTCTCGTCGCAGTCGTTGTCGATGCCGTCGTAGGGAGTTTCGTCCTGGCCGGGGCCGATGGATGGGTCGTCCTCGTTGCAGTCGCCATCGGCGATGGAATAGCCGTCTCCGTCGCGGTCCACCGAGTCGCAGAGGGAGTTGTCGGTGCCCGGCGTGCCCTTGTCGCTTTCCTGGGACCAGGTTTCGGTGGAGCTGCACCAGTAGTCGCCCAGGTCGTTGGAGACGGCGTCCAGGTACCAGGGGTCCAATTCCATGGATGCTCCGGTGAGATCTGGCATTGTGCTGCCATCGTCCCAGTAGACCTCGTCCACGGTCAAGTCGCCGGCGATGATGGATAGCCGGTCAGACTCGTTGGACAGTATTATGCCATCGTACTGGAAGTACACGTCCACCCCGCCGTTGGCGTCGAAGTCGGCACTCTTGCCCAGGACGACGTACTCTCCGGGCTCAACCGGCAGCAGATCGGGGCTGTCTACCAGGTAGGTCTCGAGGTTGGAGTCCAGGAGCATGCCGTTGAGGTAGACGGTGTGCTCCGAGTTGTTGAGCAGCTCGAACCACTCGCCAAGGATGTCGGATACTACGCTGGGGTTGGTCATGATCTCGGTGATGACCAGGTCGCCCTCGGCCAGGTCGGTTTCGTCGACCAGGAGATCGCAGTCGTTGTCAAGGGCGTCTCCCAGCAGGTCTTCGACGCCTGGATTGATCTCCGGGTCGTCGTCGTCGCAATCCGCGGGCAGCTCGTCGGTGCCGCAGGAGGTGTAGCCGTCGGAGTCCAGGTCGAAGTCCTCGTCCACCAGTCCGTCGCCGTCGTTGTCAAGCCCGTCGCAGGCTTCGGTGCTGATGCAGTCGGCCACGCCGTCGCCATCGGTGTCGGGGAAGTCCTCGTCCACCAGCCCGTCGCCGTCGTTGTCAAGGCCGTCGCAGGATTCTTCGTCCAGGCAGTTGGGCAGTCCGTCGCCGTCGTTGTCCGCGAAGCCCTCGTCCACGCGACCGTCGCAGTTGTCGTCCACTCCGTTGCACACTTCGAGGTTGCCGGGGTAGACTTCCGGGTCGGCGTCGTCGCAGTCGCCGTCTTCCTCGGTGATGCCGTCACCATCGCCGTCCTGTGGGTACAGTCCGGTTTCCTGGGAGCTGGGCGCGGTGTCCCGGGTGTCGTGGATGGCGAAGGTGTCGTCGGGCTGGGAGCCGCAGGCGCCAAGCAGCCCGGCGAGACAGGCCAGCGTCAGAATTGCGTGGTGTGACGATGCGTTGTCGACCTCATCAGGCCAATTCGAGGACATGGTATACTCCGGTTGAATAGCTCCCCCCAAGTATGCGCGGACTGTGGCCGTTCGCCACATTATCCCGGTCTTTGGGTGGAGCGGATGTGCCTGCCTGGGATTCGCGAGAGGCCGCCCGGAGGAGTCCGGGGTCAGGAGCCCGCCATTCCATCCAGAGATTGCCGGATGACGGCGAGCTGCTGCTGGTAGCGGGCCTTGCGATCCCGTTGCTCCTGGACGATGTGTTTCGGGGCGCGTGCCACGAACTGTGGGTTGGAGAGCTTCTTTTCGCAGGTGGCGATTTCCTTGGCGATGCGCCTGGCCTCGGCCTCGAGTCTGGCCATCTCCACGGTGTCGTCCATCACGTCGTGGACGAAGACCTGTAGATCCCCCACGATGAGGGAGGCTGCCCCCGGGGGCTTCTTGGCCTCTGGATCCACTTGCAGTTCCTCCAGGCGGGCCATGTGGCGAACCACGTGTCCCTGGGCCCGGATCTGTTCCAGGGCTGCACGGGGAGGTCGAACGGTGACGCACAGCCCGCGGCTGGATGGGATCTGCTGGCGGCTTCGGATCTCGCGAATGGCTCCGGTCAGCGCCTGCAGGGTGGCGAAGACCTGGAGGAGTTGGGGGTCGTCCAGTTGGGGGGCCGGTTCCGGCCAGGCCGCGTTGATGAGCATGGGTGACGGGGGCGCGGTGGCGATACCCGGTATGCCGCGATGCTCCACGCGCCTGGAGAGTTCCTTGAAGAGGTGTTCGGTGATGAACGGCACGAAGGGATGCAGGAGGCGCAATACCTGGTCCAGGGTGAAGGCCAGGATCTGCCGGGCCGCCGCCGCGGTCGGGTCGTCAGGGGCGTAGATGCGCGGCTTGATGAGTTCCAGGTACCAGTCGCACAGGGAGCCCCACATGAAGTCGCGGGCGGCGCCCAGCGCCGCGCTGGGGTTGTAGGCTTCCAGGGCGCTGGTGACATCCCGGGTGGCCTGGTTCAGTGCGGCCAGGATCCAGCGGTCCTCCACCGGCAGGCCCTGTACGTCAAGGGCAAGGCAGGGGACATCTTCCAGGTTGCCCAGGGCGAAACGGGCGGTGTTCCAGAGCTTGTTGCAGAACCTGCGACCGTCCACGAAGCGCTGGCTTATCAGCCTGGCCGGGGGCAGGTCGGGCATGGTGCCCAGGACATCGAACTCCTGGCGGCACTTGGAGCACAGGTAGGTGAAGACGTTGCGGCCATGCCTGGTGCGTGCCAGGTCGTTATGGGCTCCGCAGGCGGGGCAGACGGCGGTGACCGGCAACCTGATGTCCTGGTTGCCCGTCTGCATGTCGGCCAGGACGTAGCGCATGGAATCGGTGCCGTATTCGTCTATGATGTCCACGGGATCGATGCCGTTGCCCTTGGATTTGCTCATGCGTTCGCCCTTGCCATCCAGGATGTTGGCGTGGATGAAGACGTCCGAGAAGGGCACATCCCCCATGTTGTACAGGCCCGTGATCACCATGCGTGCTACCCAAAGGGTGATGATGTCGCGGCCGGTGACCAGGCAGGAGCCGGGGTAGTAGTACTGGAGGCAGTCGGGAGAGCCATCCGTGGAGGCCAGCGCCGCGCTCCCTTCCAGCTCGGCGCTGGCCGGTTGGGGCCAACCCAGGGTGGAGTGGGGCCACAGGGCCGACGAGAACCAGGTGTCCAACACGTCTTGCTCCCGCTCGCACCCGTGGGATTCCAACTGCTCTTCGATGTGGGGGTCCTGTTCCAGGAGGCAGATGTCCAGTAGGCAACGTTCGTCGGCGTGCGTGTCCGTGGATTCCAGGGTTGGTCGGTCGCCAGGGCCCAAGTGGCGGATCTCGTCGCTCTCGGGGAAGAACAGGCGCAGGGAGAGCGTTGCTTTCCGCCGAAGGTCGTCCAGGAACAGCCACAAGGAGCTGTCCGAACAAAGCTCTTCAAAGGTGGTGGAGCGAGACCAGACGGGGATCCTGTGCCCCCACCAGAGCTGGCGGCTGATGGGCCAGTCTCGTTTTTCGCCCAGCCAGTCCAGGTAGGTCTTGAGAAAGCGAGAGGGATGGAAGCTCACCCGGCCATTGGTGGCTGCGTCCATGGCTGACTGCACCAGGCCTGGGGCGCGAAACTCCCGTGCTGTGCCGCGCCCCATGAGAACGCCCCCGGGCAGGTCGCCCATGCGCACGAACCACTGGTCCGAAAGATAGGGTTCGATGGGGGTCTTGCTGCGGTCGCTGTGGCCGATTTCGATCTCGCGATCCTCGATGGCACCCAGGAGGCCTCGCTCCCGGAGGTCGTCCACGACGCGATCCCTGGCGTCGAAACGATCCAGGCCAGCGTAGAGACCCGCGTTTTCGTTGAGGGTGCCGTCGGGTTCCAGGATGTTGATGATGCCCATCTCGTACCTGTGGCGGGTCCAGACTTCGTAGTCGTTGGGGTCGTGGGCCGGGGTGATCTTGACGCAGCCGGAGCCCAGCAGGGGTTTGGCCCACTCATCGCAGATGAGGGGCAGGGGGCGGTCCAGGAGGGGCAACAGCACCTGGCGGCCGTCTCGGGCCATGTCCCGCAGCATGACGAGGGTGGGGAGCACCCTGGTAATGCGCTCTTCTACGCTGGCTATCTGGGCCAGCAGGGGGGGCCTGTCGCGCTGGGCTGCTTTTTGCAGCGACGCCTTCAGGGAGTCCAGTTCTGCCTGGAGGGCCTGTCGCGGGGCGGGATGCACCGCCACCGCGGTGTCGCCCAGCATGGTTTCGGGGCGGGTGGTGGCAACCTCGACGTATTCGGGTTCGCCGGGTCGTGGGTCGATGATGGGATAGCGCAGGTGCCAGAAGTGCCCCTGGACCGTTTCGTGGTAGACTTCGTCGTCGGAGATGCTGGTGCGCAGGAAGGGGTCCCAGTTCACCAGGCGCTTGCCGCGCACGATGAGGCCGTCTTCGAACATCCTGAAAAAGGTGGGGCGGACGGCCCGGGCGCAGACCCTGTCCATCGTGAATCGCTGCCTGGCCCAGTCGGCGCTGCA
Organism: Myxococcota bacterium; assembly: GCA_024276675.1. Classification (GTDB taxonomy): domain Bacteria; phylum Myxococcota_A; class UBA796; order UBA796; family JAFGLY01; genus JAJRWT01. Next base: position 23,579 of record JAJRWT010000075.1, read on the forward strand.
CCCCAGGCGCTTGAGCTGGTCGACGATCCTGGCCTGGAACTTGTCTTTCCAACTCCAGATGCGCTCCACCAGGGCTTCGCGACCGATGTCGTGGCGGGTCTTGCCCTCCAGCTCCTTGAGGCGTTTTTCAACGATGGCCTGGGTGGCGATGCCGGCGTGATCCGTGCCGGGCATCCACAGGGTGTTGTCGCCCAGCATCCGGTGCCAACGTACCAGCAGGTCCTGCATGCTGTTGTCCATGGCGTGCCCCATGTGCAGCGCGCCGGTGACGTTGGGGAGGGGCATCATCACCACGTAGCGGCGCTCCCGGGGGCGGTTGTCCGGCCTGGCGTGGAACACCCCGGAGTCAATCCATTCCTGGTAGATGGAAGCCTCGATGGTAGATGGATCGTAGGCGGCGGGCAGGCGGAAGCGGGTGTCGTCCTGGCGCCTGCCGGGGGAGTCGCTGTTGGACATGTGGTCCTCGTGGATGGTTGGGGCGTGCTTCGAACGGCCCGTATTATCGACCTGGAGCCGGTGGGGCCACGGGGGAAGGGGCTGTTCCATGGGCCGGATGACCTGCTTCCAGGTCCAGGAGTGCCCTCTTGACGTGGAGTCCGGCGGAAAAGCCCCCCAGTGCGCCTCGCGCCGCCACCACGCGATGGCACGGAACCACGATGGCAAGGGGGTTCCTGGCGTTGGCTCCGCCCACGGCGCGAGCGGCTCCGCCTTGGCCGATGCGGCGGGCCAGCTCGCCGTAGGTGATGGTGTGGCCGTAGGGGATGGCTGTCAATGCCTTCCATACCTTCAACTGGAAGGCTGTTCCGGAAGGGGCCAGGTCCAGGTGAAAGTTGCGTAGTTGGCCGTTGAAATAGGCCTTCAACTGCTCCCTGGCGTTGCCCAGGGCAGCATCGTCGCGCAGCCAGTGCCTTTGGGGAGCGGAAGGAGATGCGCCTTCCATGAAGCTGACGCACAGCAGACCGGCTCCCGTTCCGGCGATCAATATGGGCCCGAGAGGGCTGGATAGAATGGTATATGCGACGGTCATGAGTATTCCCCGTGTCACGGATTCCGGAGAAGCTGTTAATCTTGGGGAATAACCCGAACACAGGTGCTGGAATGACCACATGTCCACGATGCGGTGCGCAGATTGGACCGCAACAACCCACCTGCTCCCGCTGCGGAGCAGCCATGGGGACCGACAGTCCGCCTCCCATACCTCCCCCTCTTCCCACCGGTGCCTCTTCGTCCTCCGCTTCGCCGGCAGGACAGGCGCCACCTCTCCCGGATCCCGGCGATGCGCCGACGGATTCCTTCGTCTTCGACAACTCCGGAGATGCTGCTCCGCCGCTCCCGCCGGGAGCTTCACCCGGCTCCCCTCCGGCGGTTCCCCCATCTCCGCCGCCCCTCCCGGGGCAGCAGCCACCGCCTGTGCCACCGGCCTCCGGGCAGCCGCCGCCGCCACCCCCGGGGCAGGAGCCCCCCGGCTCCCAGCCACCGCCCGCACCACCATCGTCCGGGCAGGAGCCCCCCGGCTCCCAGCCACCGCCCGGTGCTGCCACCGCCCAACCCGACTCCCCGGTTTCTGGCTCCCCCTCCGCTTCAGCCCCCCCACCGACCGACATGCCTTCAGATCTCCCGCCCCCCGGGGGCCCCTCGTCTCACTCCATGCCACCGCCCGGGGCCACGTCGCCGCCACCGCCCATGGCTCCACCAAAGAAGAAGAGCCGGGTGGGCTTTTGCCTTGGAGTGGGGATGCTCTTCTTGCTGCTGCTCATCTGCGCCGGTCTGGGTGGCTACTGGTGGTACAATTCCTCCGGGAGCAGCTCGGTCTACCAGACGGGCAGCGGTGCCGGCCAACCAGCCGACGACGCAGCCCAGCAAAAGCGCAGGCACAACCGGCGGAGGTAGCCGCTACCAGGCTGCCCGGTCCAGCGGGTGGCTCAAGCCTGGGCTCCTATCGGCGTTCCCGGCGCCGCCAAGCCAGCAGGGCCAGGGGTGCCAGTATCGGCAGCCAGGTGGCGTCCGGGCTCGATGCGGAGCAGGCGCATCTACCCCCGACCCAGACCACGTTTTCCGCCAGGCTGGTGCCATCCTGTGGGTCGCCCCCGGAGTTGTCCGGGTTCCATGGGGCGTCGCCGGTGTCAGTGAGCCCGTTGTCGGTGTCAGTGAGCCCGTTGTCGGTGTCGGCGGGCTGGCCGCTGTCCATCGACCCGCCGTCGTCGCAGGCATCGCCGATGCCGTCGGAGTCGGAGTCCCGTTGGTCGGTGTTGGGGGAATGCTCGCAGTTGTCGGTGTCGTCGGGAACGCCGTCTTCGTCTTCGTCCACCAGGAACACGTCCAGCCCGTAGAAGCTGGTGTCGGCGAACATGTGCCAGACACCTCCGCAGTCGTAGCAGTAGAATCCCAGGGGACCCGCCGGGAGAGGTTCGGGATCATCGGCGTCAAGGGAGATATCCGCTTCCGCTTCCGTGCTGGCAGCCGACCAGTACCGGGCTGCCAGGTGCCCGTCGTCGAATCCGAACCTGACCACGGAGGAAACGTCTTTGTAGAATGAATCTTCCACCTGTGCCAGGATCTGGGCGGCTCCGTCTTCCACCTTGACGATGGCCGAAAAGAAGCCCTTGTCACCCAGCGGGTTGTTGCCTTCCTTGGTGCTGTGATCGTTCTTGTTGCAGCCGCTCATGAGGAAAAGGTAGAGGTTGCGGGCGTCCTGGAAGTGGACGACGAAACCCACGGTGTCGCAGTCGTCGCTGGAAAAGCTGGCCTCCAGCACGAGATCGTCGAAGCTGTGTTTCTTGTTGACGAACCAGTTGTCGGTGGCGTCTCCGGAGCCCCATGTGCCGCCGATGTGGTCGGTGGTGGGGCAGACCGCCGGCTCTCCGTCCCAGAAGGACTCTACTCCCAACCACTCGTCGTCGATGTAGCCGGTGCTCCAACCATCCACTCCCACCATGGTCTGGTCATCCAACCAATGGTAGTAGCTCCAGGCTTCGATGTAGTCGGTGGCATGGGAACTGCCGCTGCCAAGCAGAAGAGCGGCGATGGAGAGAAGCCAGATCATGTGTTTGCCTTTGCTGCTACGCGGTATCTTAGCACAAGGCGCGGGGATCCGTGGGGAAGCTCAGTGTCGCAAGGGCTCCGACAGCTCCAGGAGCACGTTCCAGCACAGGGGCCTCAACGGGGGGAAGAGCGCCAACAGGGCTCGATCCAGCCTCTGCAGGGCGCCCAGCCACCGTCGATTGCGGTTTGCTTCATGGATTATCAGTTTCCAGTAGGGCACTTTTGCGGGATCGTGCCGGTCCAGGAAATAGAACTTGAGGAACACCGCCAGCGACAGTAGCCAGTACTCCCGGTGTTGGACGGATCGGAAATGACGCCGGAGCACGTGTAGATCCTTGATGCGTAGTGGGTGTTCCTCCGGGGAGTGCAGCGGCCTGGAGAGGCCTCGGTAGACCATGATGGCGGGGTTGTACAGGATGGGATCCACGAAGAACGCTCGCCCCCGGGGTCGAAGCACACGGGCAACTTCGGCGGCGGCTGCGTCGATATCCACGTGGTGGAGCAGGCCGTGGCCGTAGACCAGGTCCACGGAGGCCTTTGCCAGGGGTATTCGGCCCGCCGAGCCCACCATGTGATGGATTTTCAGCCCCTTCGTGGCGGCAAGTCGGGATGCCAGGTCCACCATGCCCGGAGAGATGTCCAGGGCGAAGACGGTGGCGCCTCGGGAGGCGAAGTATGCAGAAGCCGCCCCGGAGCCGCAGCCGAGTTCCAGGAGACGACGGTCCTTCAGGGGCCCCATGCGGCGGAGGATACGGGCGTTTTCGGGGGCGCAGCTAGGTTGGAAGAACTCCTCTACGGCCACGTGAACCGGATCCATGCCGCGGGCCTGGCGGTCGTGGAACAGGGATTCGGAGAGTTCGCGGGGCTGCATCTCGTTGCCCATGTGCTCTATCGGATCGCTCACCGCCGCGGAGAGCGCCGGGCGTGGCTGGCGGGCAGGGATTCCCTGTCCACCACGTAGATGGGGCGGCCCTTGGTTTCGTCGTAGACGTGCCCCAGGTATATCCCCAGGATTCCTATGGTGGCCAGTTGTACCCCCCCCAGGAAAAGAATGGTCACCATGGTTGATGCCCAGCCCAGCACGGCCTGGGGATCACTGAGTTTTTCGAAGATGGTCCAGAGAGCCAGCAAGGCACCCAACAACGCGCAGGCCAGGCCCATGTATGATGCCAGGTAGAGGGGCACGGAGCTGCTGGAGAGGAGACCGTCCAGCGCGAAGCGCAGCATTCTGCCGATGCCGAACTTGCTGCGCCCCCGAGCCCGGCTGGCCCGTTGGTAGGGGATGGCCTTGGGGGAGAAGCCCAGCCAGAACACCATGCCCCGCAGGTAGCGGTGGCGCTCGCGCATGGTGCGGAGCTGCTTGAGGGCCCTGTTGCTCAGGAGGTAGAAGTCGCCGGTGTTCCGGGCGGTTGGGGTGGAGGAGAGCCAGCCCATGAGTTTGTAGAACCAGCGGGCCGTCAACAGTTTGAGCGCGCTTTCGCCTTCGCGTCGCCGCCGTTGACCGTAGACGATGTCGTGACCCTGGAGCCATTCTCTGACCATGAGGGGGAGCAGCTCGGGGGGATCCTGCAGGTCGGCGTCCATGACCACCACCGCATCACCCGATGCCTTGTCCAGTCCCGCGGTGATGGCGGCCTGGTGACCGAAGTTGCGCGACAGCGAGAGACCTCCGAAGCGCAGATCCTTGCGCTGTTGTTCCTGTATGAGGCGCCAACTGTCGTCGGTGCTGCCATCGTCCACCAGGATTGCTTCGAAGTCCAGGTTGGGAATGGATGAGAGGTTGTCACGAATTCCCGAGAAGAGCGCCGGCAGGGACTGTTCTTCGTTGTATACGGGTATGACGATGCTCAGGAGCTTCATGACAACTTCCACTACGTACCGAAGGTCTATCCCGTGATGTCTCCGTCCGGGGAGCAGCGCCGGACGTTTGAAGAACGCCGAGACATGGCTGCCTGGCTCGCGACGGGGGCGCGCCCCGCCAGGACCCGGTCAGTAGCCCCTCAGTTCCAACATGAGGTCGTCCCAGCGGGTTTCCTGGGACCAGGTGGCTCCTTCCCCGTAGCAGTAGAGCTGCATGTAGTAGCCACCCAGGGCCTCGAAGTCGGTGAAGATGGTGAGCCCGCCCGCGTAGTCCAGGGTTTCGTGGTTCCAGACACCTTCCACGGCCAGCTCGATGCCGTCCAGGACTTCCAGGCCGGCGTCCACCAGCTCCGGTTCGGTGGACTCGGAGAGCTGCACCGCCAGGTCCTTGATGTCCATGTACCAGTTTTCCCACATTGGGTCCATGCCGGACGCGTTGTCGCGGGCACGAATGAACTCTCCCTCCAGGTCGGGGTTGTCCAGCACCAGGCCGGCCAGGGCATCCAGTGCCTCGGTGAGGGGGGCCATGGAGAGCAGATCGGTGGCCGCCTGGTTGCCTTCGCCGCCGTAGAGCACCGAGGATTCAGCCAGTTCCAAGGCCAGTTCCGCGTCCGTGGCTTCGCTGTTGTCGTGGAGCATGTCCAGGGCCATGTCGTACATGAAGCCTTCCATGCCCACGGATACCTCGGCAGCGGTCATGTAGAGGACCTGGTCTTTGAGGGTGTGGGCCACTTCCCAGGAACCCATGTTGCAGGCGTCGAAGCCGATGACGTCCAGGGGGCCCCGCAGGGCCACGAGTTCTTCCAGGCCGGCGCTGAGATCGCCTTCGGCTATGCTCATCCAACTGCCGGACTCGTCGTCTTCCGAGATGTAGGGGGGGGGCACGGCCTGCATGCTCCAGCCGTCGCCGTGGTCCCACATGGACAGCGCCATGTGCTTGGCAGGGTAGTTTTCGTTGGCCCAGAGCAGGAAGTCGGACAGCGTCTGGGGATCGCCCATGTCCACCTCGCCCCATTCTTCCACGACCGGGGAGGCGATGGTGTCGGGGTCGTCGTCGCCCACTATGTAGTAGATACGGCTGTCGGTCCAGTCGCCGTCGCCGGTGTAGTAGTCTTCGGCGCGGTCGGCCAGTACCAGCACGTTGAGGTCGTCGGTGGAGCCGCCGCCTTCCTCGAGTTCGTTCAGGTCGTTGATGACCCAGGCTTCAAGGTTGTTGTCGCCGTTCATGAAGACCAGGAAGGTCCAGTTGGGCAGGTCGGGCTGAACGGCCGTGTCTTCGGGGATCTCGCTGTCGCCCGTGTCTTCGGGGATCTCGCTGTCGCCCGTGTCTTCGGGGCTCCCCGTGTCTGTGGGGGATTCTGTTCCCGGGCCCGTGTCGTCGCCTTCCTGGTCGTTGTTGCCGCCGTTGCAGCCCCACAGTGTCCAGAGTAGGCAGGTGGTGAGCGTGATTGTTCTGCTTGGCATTGGTATTCCTCTCGTATGGGATCATCGGCCCATTGTAACACCCGAAAATCGGCTTGCCCGGAAAGATCGGCAGCGTCAGGCCTGGAGAGAACAGGGGACAGGCCCCGTGGGCGGGCTCCATGAAATCCGGGCCGGCAGCGACTCAGGGCAACACGCGGCCGTCGGGAGCGCGACGCACCTGGGGCCTACGTTCCAGCTCCGGCGCCAGGTGGGGCTTGTGGACCTGCCCGTCCGTCCAGGTGTACTGGGTGCCCAGGTGGCGGCCCGCGTATAGACTGTAATACCAGAGCATGCCCAGGACCAGCGGGAGCAGGAGGACCAGGGGCAGGGCCAGTGGGCGTAGCCTGGCGGGAACCAGGCGTCGCACCGCGAGCAGCCCCAGGATCATCGTGGAGACCACCGACAGCAGGGCGCCCAGTTGGGCGCTGGGGCTGTGGTAGCGAAGATCCACGGTGGCGGTCCCCCGGGGCACGGGGACGGCCATCACCAGCGCGTCGGCCCGGCGCAACTCCACCTGGCTGTCGTTCACCGTGGCTCGCCAGTTGGCGCTGAGGGGATGGCGCAGCAACAACCAGGCGGGGGCGGAGGCCTGGACCTGAAACACCTGCCGGTTGAAGGTGGCGAGTGTGAGTTCCACGGTGTAGGAGCCCTGCCCGCTCGTGCCGGCGGACTGGCTCCGTGAAGCCCCTGCCCCCCGGGAGGGCTGGCCTTCCAGCACGCAAGACCACTTGTCCAGTTGGCCCGAGCGCAGGATTTCGTAGGCGGAATCGCGATCATCGGCCCAGATGGCCTGGCTGCAGATACGAGCCAGCTCTGGCTGGAAGGAGCCCCCACGGACTTCATGTTCCAGCACGTCATCGGATTCCAGGCCGTCTCCGGGACCGTATTCCCCCTCGTAGAAGCGCAGGTCGGCTTGTTTTCGCTGCCGCATAACCTCCCAGGTGGGGGTGGGTTCCTGCCGTTGGAGCCAGGTCCCCCAGCTCAGTACCAGCCCCAGTTGGCCCAGCAGAGTCACCGCCAACAAGACCCTGGGCCAGCGAGGCCTTCGCAGGTACAGGCAGAGAGCGGCGGCCACCAGGGAGACCAGGCCCAGGGCCTGGCACGCCGCTTCGTGGGAGATGGGCACCCGGTTGATGTGCTGGGGAGTGTAGATCCCCTGCTGAAGCGTGCTCCAGCGCCAGGTGAGGGGGTAGATGGCGTAGAGGATGGCCGCCCCGGCCGCCAGCAAGCCGGGGGAGCGCCTTTGCCAGGAGCTGTCGGCGGCCCTGGTGGCAGCCAGTCCCAGGAGCGCCAGCAGCAGGAACACGATGGGAAGCACCTGGGATATCCGGGCCGCCACCCGGAAGTTGGAAGCCAGGGGAAGGAACTTCCAGGCCAGGTAGTGAACGGGCGTGCGCGCCCCCTGCATGTGCAGGAAGGCCAGCAGGCCCAGGGCCCAGAGTGGCCAGGTCGCCCGGTGCAGGCGGAGTCCCGCCAGGCGCAGAAGGGGCAGCATGACCAGCGGCAAGAAGAGGGCGGGCCCCCCGAAGGCGCCGTGGACGTTGGAGCGCAGGGGGAGGAAGAAGTTGTTCACCGTGCTGGCCAGGCTCTCCGAGTAGGAGTTGGCCCACTGGTAGGTCTGGCCCACGCGCCCGCCGTTGTGGAGCATGAACTCGAAGTAGAAGGGGAGCAGGTAGGCCATGGACATGCCCAGGCCCAGGGCTACCCAGCCGGCGGTTACTGCGTAGAACCTGGCCAGGCTCCCACCAACCGAGGGCTGGGGGCTGTTCTTCAAGGCCCCAGGAGCCGTTGGGAAAGAGGCTGCGGGAAACAGCCGGCTCGGGCCCAGGCGAGGGGGGCCCGGCGCGTCGCGAGACGGGCTCTGCTGGATATCGGGCGTCGAAGGCGTATTGAAATACGTCGAAACGCGCGATGTCCAGCGGGGCCCGGCGCAGTAGCGGATGGCGCACCGCAGCGGGCCCGAACTTTCCCGAGGGCTCCTGGTGACGGCCGGCAGGAAGATCAGAAACAGCAGCACCCCCATGAACGAGTAGTAGACGGCCTGGGGGTGGCCGCTGCAGGTGAGCCACCACGTCGAGAGGGCGATGGCGACGGGGGGGAATGGACGCTTCCGGTCCATCCAGTGCCAGCCCAGGGCGGAGATGAGAAAGAACATGCCGGTCCAGGCCTCCAGGGAGGCGGCGAAGCGAAAGAGGTCCAGCATTCGAAGGTTGTAGATTGTTATGGTGGTCAGGAGCCAGGCCAGGAAGGCACCGATGCTCACGCGGCGCAGCAGCGAAAAGAGCGCGAGCTGGGCCAGGCCCAGGGTGAGGAGCCTGAAGAGGGTGTTCCAGACCAGGGCCAGGCCGTCCCGGTAGCCGGGCATGATGGAGCAGAGCCAGGAAATGGGATGGTAGATCTGCCCCAGGGTGAGTGCGGAGGCGGTCTGCCCCTGGTAGAAGCCCGGAACGAAGAGGGGGAACGAGCCGTTCCACACCGAGAACATCAGCTCCATCTGGTGTTCGATGCAGTAGACGGGGTAGTCGTTGGCGATGCTCAGGCCGCCGATGCCCGGCAGCATCCACCACAGGAGCAGGAAGGGTTGAAGCAGGATGGCCAGGCTCCACCAGGGAGTGGTCTTTCGGCCGGTGCGGCTCACCTCGCGCTCTCCACTTGGCTGACCCCGGGCTCCGGCTGCCCGGCGGACCGTTGAAGCAACGGCAACATGACCTGGACCACGGCTTGTGCCATGAGATGGTGGCCCGCGGGGGATGGATGTACCTGGTCGTAGAACATGGCCGCCGTGGCCCGGTGGGTCCTGAAGTAGGCAGGGCCGTCCACCATGGGGGCTTCCAACTGACGGGCCACCATTGCCATGGCCTGCCGATATTCGGCGATATAGGTGGGAACGCCTGCGGGGTCCAGGTCGATGGGAGCTGGAAGCGAGACATAGATGGTGCCCGCGCCAGCGCTTCGCGCAACGCTGGCCATTTCCCGCAGGTTGGCCATGTAGGCGGCCAGTTGGACCCTGGGGCTACGATCCGGCGCCGGGGTTCCAAGCTCCAGCTCCGGCTCCAGCCAGTGGATGCTGCGGGGAGCCAGCCATGGTCCCAGGACGCGCACCAGCAGGCGGTAGCTGGCCAGGGGCAGGATGCCCTGGTCCGTCACGGGTTCCTCGCTGTTGTAGAGGTCGCTCCAGATGCAGGCTACCAGCAGCCAATCGGGCTCGACACGGTTCACCAGCTCCCGCAGCACCACCAGGGATTGCCTTGAATCGAAGCCGGGAAGAGCGGCGTCTATGCTGCGAACCTGCGTGCCCGTGGCGGCCGAGAGAGCGGCCGCGATCTGGCTGGGAAAGGTGTCCGGGTAGTCAACCCCGTAGCCGAAGACCGTGGAGTCGCCCATGGCCATGATGCGGATTTCACCGGGTGGCTTGGGCCTGGGTATCTCCGGGCCCCGCAGTCCCAGGGAATTGATGCTCACGAGCACGTTGCCCTGCCACAGCCGAGTGCCTGGCTTGAATCCCCAGCCCACCCGGGGCCTGGAGACCATGGGAATGCCCTGCTGGGAGTGCGTCGTGGGTTGGCCCGTGGCGGCATGGGATGCCTCCGGCAGCTTCGCGGCTCCCTCCAGGCAGTTCTTTCCCTGCCCGCAGCTCTGGGGGGTTGGAAGTGGCATGCTGGGTTCGGGGCCAAGAAACTCCCAGAGCCTCGCGCCTGTTTCCAGCAGCCCGAAGAAGACCAGGAAAGCCAGCAGACTGAAACCCAGGCGTTTTGGGATGCTGTTGTTGGTTGGCATGAACACAACCTGCTGGCTGCCGAAGCTCCGGTCTTCCACGTTTGCGGATGGGGACGGTGTTCCGGATCCCTGGAAGAGCGCTGGAGCAGGCCCGAGCTTTCCCGGGGGCTCCTATCGGCGCTCGAAGAACAGCCAGTCCAGTGCGGTGGACAGGATGGACAGCACCAGCCCGGCAACCACTGCCGGCCAGATGCCCTGAATGGTGAAGCCGGCCAGGAGTGCCGCGGCCAACTTGAGTACTATGCCGTTTATCACCAGCAGGAAGAGCCCGAAGGTGAGCAGGGTGATGGGAAAGGTGAGCACCACCAGCACGGGTCGCAGCAAGGCGTTCAGCAGGCCCAGCACGGCTGCCACCAGCAGGGCATCCGGGAAGAAGCGAGAGATGTGTACGCCGGGCACCATGAGAGAAGTCAACCACACGGCGAGGGCGGCGACGATCCATGTGACCATGGCGCCGGAACAGCCTTTCTTGTTCATGGAAACCTCGGGGTTCGTTCAGGACATGGAACTGGGGCTCGCTCAAGGATAACTTCGTGGCGCTGAGGGCGCCCTGGAGCCGTCGGGAAAAGGCATCCGAGGGCAGGCGGCTCCTGGCAGGGGCCGGGAACCAGGGACAACACACTCTGGAAGAGATCATCGCCCGTGCCGGGCGGTCTGGTGGGCAGGGCCGGTGGTCCCGATGGTCACCTCTTGGGATTCACTCCACCCAGACGGCGCAGAAGAGAACGTACCGGTCGTTGAACACGGTCATCACGGGCGAGGTGCATGCGCCTCCCATCATCTCGTCGTTTTCGTAGAGCATGTGCAGCTCCGACAGGGTGCCGTCATCTTGCAGGCGCTTGTAGGCCGGTGCTCCGAATCCGCCGCCCACCTGGGCCACCACCCACAGCTCGTCTTCGTACTCCAGGCAGTAGGGGACCTGGTTTCCGTACCACTCCAGAGCCTTGTCGAAGACGAAGGTGTCGCCGTCCGTGGAGGTGGCGGCGGTGATCCAGGTGTCCTTGGTGGAGAAGAAATAGTGCTGGCCCTGGAACTCGCAGATGGTGGGGTCCACAAGGCCTTCGTCCCAGTAGAGGGGATCGGGCCATTGCACGAAGGTCTCGCCGTCTCGGTAGGCCGAGTAGATGTAGTGGTCGCCTTCCACCTGGGAAGGTTCCACTTCGGATATGTCTTCGATGCCGGTCATGGCGTAATAGATCAACCTCATTCCACCGTCGCTCAGGCTTTCGATGGCGGTGTCGATGAGCCAACGGGTGTCGGTCTCCAGCACCTCCCAGGCGTGGCCGCCGAAGTTTTCCAGGTCCGGGGTGGTGACCGCGTAGACCCAGGTGGGTTTTTCCTTGCCGCCGGTGTCGCCCCCGCCTGGGGATCCGCCCCTGGAGATGGGCTGCACGCCGCCTTTGCCGTCGGGTTCCAGCGCCGACTTGTCCAGGTAGATCATGGAGAAGTCCACCTGGCCCATGAGGATGAGGGCGTCGCCCCGATTGAAGAGGTCCAGGGAAGAAAAGCCATAGCCGATGGTGGTGTAGCCCGGATCGCTGGCCCAGCCGCCCGTGGAGACGTTCATCCTGAGTTCCCAGTGGGGCGTTCCCTCGGGGATGGCGTCCAGGTCGAAGATCGGTTCCAGGTCGGTTGGGTCTTCCCAGTAGCCTTCCTGGTTCCAGGGATCGTCGCCGGAGCCGGTGTCGCCCGGCTCATCGCTGTCTCGTGAAGAGGGTGATCCGCTGTCGGTGGAGCTGGGCGAGCCGCTGTCGGTGGGACAGGGTGAGCCGGTGTCCGGAGGGCAACCCGCCGAATCGCCACAGTCGTCCTGCCCCTGGTCAAGCAACATGCAAGTGCCGTCGGCAGCGAGACCGTAGCCCTGGGCGCAGGTGTCTGGGCCACAGCCCCAGGTGGCGGCTCCCCCCAGGGCAAGGCAGGTCAACAGGGGTAGTAAGATGGGAGTGGATGGCTTGCTGGGATGCACCTGCCTCGTCCTCCTGGCCCGCTGGATGGTGTTTCTGGAAACAGGGTCGGTGGGCGTGTCGTCGCCATCGTCATTCTACACTGAGATGGCGATGGAGTGCGCCGACCGTGGTCTGCCGGTGGCCCGCGAGCCACCTGGACACCTACACGAATAATCGGCCTTTACCCCAGTGGAATTGCTGTCAGGGCCGCCGGGTGGTATAGACCAGCTTCCCACTTTTTTCCAGGCTCTGTCAGCAAATCGGAGATCTCATGTCCCGTTCCACCCTGTTTCCCGGGATCTTGTTCCTGTTCGTGTTCACCCTGTCCTGCGGTCAGAAGAAACCCTGGGTCAGTTCTCCGTTCGAACCGGTCTACTTCGAGACGGGCTACCAGGCTGCGGACCAGGCCCAGGAGGCAGCAGTGGTCTCCCAGGCCGTCGGGTTCCTCGAGGAAGACGACGACAACTACCTCTTGATCCTGGGCTACACCGACAGGTCGGGGAGCTACAAGTCCGGCGTCACCCGGGCCCAGGACCGGGCACAGCACATCAGGGAGCTGATCCTCCAGCAGAGCGGAGTCAGCCCCTTCCGCGTCATGGTCAAGGCCTATGGCAAGAAGAAGGCCTCGGGCGATGCTTCCCGTGATCGCCGCGTGGAGCTGCTGCTGTACCACAGGGGCAAGAAAGAAAACGTGGTAACCCAGGAAATGGTCCTGCAGACAAGGCGAACGGGCACTGTGCTGGACCCTGCCCAGTTGTCGCAGGATGGCGGCGGGGGCAGCAAGGACCAGGACAACAGCGGCGGCAAAGGCGAGTCATCCGGAACAGCCGGCGCTGAGTTGCCCCAGTGTCCACAGGTGGAGGACTCCGGCCTGGACGAGATGGACCAGTTCTTTGCAAAGGTACGGGATCTGCTGGATACCCTGTGCGCCGTCATGGAAAAGGTGGCCCAGGCCCAGACCAACGTCGAGGAAGCCCTGGGGGTTGCTTCGGGTGTGACTCTTTCCTCGGCCCTGGACCAACTGGCCACCCAGGTGGGCGATTCCATCTCCGTCACAATGAACGGTACCGTCCCCAGTCTGACCGTCAGCGGCGACATTCCCCCCGACGCCCAGCAGGCCGTCGACGCCATCGATGCCGCCATGGAAGATCTCCAGGGCGCCATGGACCAGCTCCCACAGGTTCTGGAACAGTCCCAGGACCTGGTGACCGAGGCCAAGACCCTCGCCTCCAGGGCCACCAGCGTGGCCAAGGACGCAGGTCTCTCCATCACCGAGATGGGCAAGGCGGTAAAGACCATCAAGAACAACGTCTCCGCCACCACCGACATCCCCGACGTGGCGGAGCAGGCCATGGACGCCGCCACCGAGCTGGCCGACCTGGTGGGCCAGTCTTTCTGAGCCAGGCCCTGCCCCGCAGAGCCCACGGGTTGCGGCGCCCTGGCTGCGGGTGGAAGCCCCTGGTTGGGCACGCTCCCCGACGTTCGTGCATGGCGGTGGCCGAAAATGAAACTGTCGTGTCCCGAAGGTCTCAAAAACGGGGGCTGCCATGTACGAGCGTAGCAGATGGCCCCTGTTGCTGGGCGTGGTGGCGGTCCACCTGCTCATGGCCTGTATCTATCTCTTCCTGGGCGAACTCAACGAAGACGAAGGATGGTATCTGCTGGCTTCGCTCCGGGTCATGGCGGGAGCCCGCCCCTACCTGGACTTCGCCTACACCCAGTCGCCCGTCCTGCCCTATGTGTACGGGCCCGTGCAGGTCTTGCTGGGACAGGGTGTGCTGGTGGGCAGGATCACCTCGTTGATCCTGGAGACCAGCGCCATGCTCATGTGCATGTCCGTCGCGTGGCGCCTGGCCGGTGGGCGCGCCGCCCTGGTGGTGGCGCTTGCCTGGGGCTTGAACCCCTACCTGGCCTACTTCGCGGTGGTGGTGAAGACCTACCCCCTCACATTGTTCTTCACCTCGGCGGCGTTGTTCGTCTTGCTGGGGCGCCCGCAGGTTCCATGGCGTGCGGGCGTGGCAGCGGCCTTGCTGGCCCTGGCCGCCGGCACCAGGCTCTCGGCCATGGCCGCTCTCCCGGCGCTGTGGCTGCTCTCGGCCAGGAGGCGAACTCTTCGTCCGGCCATGGCCTGTGCCCTGACCGTGCTGGCGCTCGTCTTCTTGCCCTTCGCCCTGCAAGAACCCGGAAATACCTGGTGGAACCTGCTGGGATACCACATCTCCAGGTACCGGGGGCTGGAGCCCCTCTATGCCCTGTGGCTCAAGCTGCACGCATTGTGGGTGACCCTCCGGGTCTTCGTCTTTCCCGTCGGGGCGATGCTGCTCCTCCGGGCGGCTGTTGGAGCCGGGCAGCTCACGGTGTTGGCACGATCCTCGTGGGCCCACAAGCCCGAACAGGATTTTCTCTGGGGCGCCCTGGTGCTGGTCTTCCTGTCGCACTTCATCCCGGGCGGTGCCTTCGAAGACTACCAGGTCATCGTCCTTCCCTACCTGTCGGTGCTGCTGGCGCTGTTGCTGGGGCGGGGCATGGATGGCATGGCCGGGCCTGCTCTCCGCAGGTTTCACGGGCGCCTCGCCGGCCTGCTCCTGCTGGGCGCCCTGCTGTGCCGCGGGGTCAACTGGCTGGACATGAGCGGCGGCTCGCCTCCCCTGGCCGAGCTGGAGCAGGTGGCCAACAGCGTGCGGCAACATGCCGGTGATGGCATGTTATTCACGCTTCATGCCCCCGTGGCCGTCCAATCCGGTGTGGAAGTGTACGATGGCCTGGAGATGGGGGTCTTCTCGTACAACCCGGATACTGCCCCCCGGCGGGTCCATGAGCTTCACCTGTTGAACGACGAAACCGTCATGGAAAAGCTGGAAGACCCTCGGACGACCGTGGTGGTGCTCTGCGAATCCGACTTCCGCTTCGACGGTTCCCACCATCCGCTGGACCAGGAGAAGCAAGAGGGATTCAGGCGCCAGGTCCTGGCTCTCCTGGATGGGCGTTTCGTCAGGGTTCTGAGCCTGGAGAAATGGGGGCAGTTCAAGGAACCCGTGGCGGTCTATTCCTCTGTGCTGCGTTGATCTCGCTGCACGCGGGATTCTGGGCCGCAGGCGGCTATAATGTTTCCGTCCTTGAAAAGACTGGGGCTCGACAGAGGGACCGCCACCATGCCACCGTATCGACTACTGGGATTTCTGCTGTTCATTTCCGCGCTGCTCCTGTGCTGCGCCCACACCGACACCGACGGTGACGGCTACGGCGAGGACCTGGACTGCGCGCCCCTGGACCCCGAGGTCCATCCCGGCGCCCTGGAGCGCTGCGATGGCGTGGACAACGACTGCGACGGCCTGATCGACGAACTGTACGACCTGGATTCCGATGGCTACCTGGCCGACGAGCCAGGCTGTCGCGCCATGGGAGTGGAAACCGACTGTGACGACCTGGATCCGGACATCAACCCTGCCGCGGAAGAACTGAACGACGGCCGAGACAACGATTGCAACGGCATCGTGGACGACGGTCCCGACGAAGACGGCGACGGATGGGATCTCTGGGACGACTGCGACGACGACGACCCATTCGTAAACCCCGGAGCGGCCGAGGCCTGCGACGGCATCGACAACGACTGTGACGGCCTGGTGGACGAACTCTGGGACTCGGACGGCGACGGTTCGTCCACCTGCATGGGCGACTGTGACGATGCCGATGCCAACAACTCGCCGGATCTGCCCGAGGTCTGCGACGACCGGGACAACGACTGCGACGGCCTTGTGGACGAGGACTTCGACCTGGACGAAGACGGGTGGAGTACCTGCCGTGGCGATTGCGACGACCACAATGCGGATGTCAACCCAGGCCAGGAAGAGATCTGCGACGGGGTGGACAACGACTGCGACGAGAGCACGTCCGAGTCCGACGACCTGGACGGCGATGGCACGAGCTTCTGCGAGGGCGACTGCGACGATCTCGACGCCGCCGTGTATCCGGGAGCAGAAGAGATCTGCGACGGGGTGGACAACGACTGCAACGGTGTGAGCGACGATCTGGACGAATGCTGGGACTGCGAAGATTTCGACGAGTACCGCATCTGTTCCACCGAGGTGGACTGGTAATCGGCCCGCGAAGCCTGTCAGGGCTTCGGCGCCGGGCTCGTGGTCATCCAGGACGAGAGCGAAAACAGCACAGTGGGCGACCTGGCCTGGGACTACTGGGCTACCTCCATGTGGATCGGCCTCACGGACCAGGAAGAAGAAGGCGTCTGGTTGTGGGTGGACGGATCCGAAGCAGAGTTCACATCGTGGGGGGCCGGCGAGCCCAACGACTCGGGAGGCGAGGACTGTGTGCACACAAACTGGTCCACGTTGGGCACCTGGAACGACTACCCCTGCGAGTCAGCCCAACCCTTCATCTGCGAGTATTGACCCTGCAGCGACGGTGGTCCTGTTGTCAGGCCTTTCTGCGGCGTAGCGAGAACATCGCACAGAGCCCCAGCAGGAGAGGAGGCGCGGCAGGGGGAAGCCCGCGCACCGAGTGGCAGGCACAGCCGGTGGATGGCTCCGAGTCCCCGGTCCGGGGATTGGATTGCTGGGAGTCATTCGAGCCGCCTGCATCCGAATCCCAGGCGCCGACACCCGAGTCCGGGTCGGAACTGTCGGGACAGGCCTGGTCCTGGCCGTCGCAATCCTCGTCCAGGCCGTTTCCGCAGATCTCGGTGGCCTCTGGATAGACCCCGGGATCGTGGTCATCACAGTCCAGGGTGCAGTCGAAGCCGTCATCATCGTAGTCCTGCACGGGGAAGCAGCCGGAGCCGTCCGGGTCGAGTTGGTAGTCCCAGATGCCGCGGCCATAGGTGCCGAAACGCATGGTGTTTTCGGCGCTCAGGGCCTCCACGCTCCAATAGGTGGTCACGGGCGCGTCGTTGCCGGTGATGTCGCGCCAGGAGTCATCGCCGGGATCGCGACGGTAGGCCGCGGTTTCGGTGCCGGCGAAGAGGATGCCGCTTCCGTCGGGGGCTTCGGCCAGGCAGTAGACAAGGGTGTCGGGGAGGCCGTCGGTCCAGGATTCCAGGCTGATGCCACCGTTGGTGCTGCGATAGACCGCGGGCCCTCCATAGCCGCTTCCACCCAGGTAGAAGGTGTCCAAGTCGGTGAGTGACGGGGCGATTGCCTGGCCGTAGTACCAGTTTCCGTGGGGCCCGAGACTCTCGCTCTGAGTCCAGGTGATGCCATGGTCGTCGGAGAAGAAGACCCGGCCATTGTTGGTGGCGGCGTAGGCGCGCCGGGAATCCACCGGAGAGAAGGCCATCGCGCTGAGGTATTCGCCCCTGTTGGCGGCGAAATCCTGCTGCGAGTACTGACGGGAGGCCCAGCGGCCTTCGATGCGCTCGTAGCGGTACAGCTTGCTGGCGGGGAAGAAGAAGGCTTCTTTGTTGTCGGGGTCGGCCACGACGGGAGGCAGCCATGGCACGTAGGATTCGCCGCTGGGGAAGTCCAGGTAGTCCAGGATGGGATCCATTTCTCCTTCCTGTACCAGTATGAAGCCCGGATATACCGAGTAGACCAGGTCGTGTGTGCCGTCGGAAGAGCTGAGCTGGCCGTAATCTCCGCTGATGATCTGCTCGAACTGCTTGATGTCGCCACTCTGCTCCATGGTGGCGGTGACCTGGTAGCCCTGGTCCTGGGCGCCTGCCGCGATGTGCTCGGGGTAGGCCGACGAGGTGAGCGTGCTGTAGTACTGGCTCACGCGGAGCCCCTGCATCGAGATGTTCTGCACGGTCTGGAGGCCGTCCACGGAGCTGTAGAGCCCACCATCGGTGCTGATGTACCATTGCTCCCCGCCTTCGGGAACAAGGAACACGTCGATTCCCGGTATGTCGGCGTGGAGGTAGGATTCGGCATCGTTGTAGTAGGCCCACCAGTCGTTCACGTTGTCGAAGCTGCGGCCGCCGTCGGTGCTGCGGTGGACCTCGACGCCCCCCCAGGCAAACAGGTCGGCATCCAGAATGGATGCGTTCAGGGAGCCCCAGTAGTCGGTGACGGTGTAGACGTTGCGCCAGGTGAGGCCCGCGTCGTCGGACCTGTAGAGTGTGTTGCCGTCCAGGATGGCCCATAGCCGTGGCGCGCCCGCCTCGGAGCCCACCAGTTCGGCCTCGCTGGACCAGGATCCCAGTTCGCCCGCCTGCTGCCAGTTGTCGCCGCCATCGGTGGAGAGCATGAGAATGTCGTCTACCAGCAGGTAGAGGTTGCTCCCCCCGGTGCGCGGGGTCCAGATGTCACCCCGGTAGGAACCGAGATCATAGATGAGCTGGAAGCTGGCGCCCTTGTCGGAACTGCGGAGGAGTTCCACTCCTTCGGAGTCTTCCAGGATCAGGTAGAGGAGCTGGCTCCCGTCGCTCTTTTGAAGCAGTCGGCGGATTGTCCGGGGATCGCCGACTCCCTCTGGTTCCACCCAGGTGGAACCGTCGTCGGTGGAGCGATGTATCAGGCCGTCGTCGGTGGCGGCGATGACGATGTCGGGAGATCCGGGCTCGTCGGCGGGCAGCAGCTCCAGCCAGTGGCTCCCACCGTAGAGGTTGTCGCCGATGGGGGTCCATGTCGTGCCGCCGGGATCCCCCTTCCAGATGCCTCCCCTGGATGAGCCGGCGTAGAGCAGGGAGGCGTCGGAGGAGTAGCGTGCCACGTGCATGCGCCCGGCCTGGTTGGCGCTGCCTCGTTCCACCCATGCTTCGTGCTGGAGGTCGGGAGATGGTGGGGCCAGGGCCAGGGCGTTGCGCTTCTTGGTCTGGGCCAGTCCGTTGGCCTTCTCCATTGCTCGCCAGTCCACCCCCGGCGGGGCCTTGTGCATTTCGGCGAACCAGGCCTTCCGGCGTTCCTTGTTCCTGGTCTCGGCGTCTTCGTCCAGCCAATTCCGTGTGGGAGGCGGATTCCCGTGGGCTGTTGGACCACCCCGTGGCCCGGCCGCCATGTGGGGAGGGCTGGCTGCCATGGACACGCCGCCTTCCGCCGTGGCTCGTTCCCCGGCCTGCCCAGCCGTGGTGCCCGGGGACGGCAGGAGCAGGGCCAGCAACAGCGCCCCGCCGCCAGACAGCGCGGGCAGGAGGATGGAGGATGGCAGGCGTGATCGCATCGAGAGCCACCAAAGCAAGGCGGAATGTGCATTATTCGCGTATCAGTATTGCTCCGCATGTCTTGCTTGGTCAAGCAAAGCTGTTGTCAGGCTTGTGTGTACTTTCCGCAAAGACCCCGCCACGGATGCCTCTGGCCACACGCCTCTCGTGACGAGGTGTGCGGAGGATGGCCATCGACGAGATCGCCATCCGCGAGGGGCAGAACTACATGACCATCGTCGTTGACCTGGACTCGGTCCATGAAACGCAGTTCAAACTGGCGGGGGCATAGGTGGCGTATCAGGCCGAAACCACCGGGATCCGGATGAGCCCTTATATGCGTACTTCCGGAACTGCCTTCATGATTCCTGTCCGCCAGGCGTTTCACTTTTGCGATTCCTCCGGGACGGATCGCAGATCTGAAACGGATTC
>JAJRWT010000076.1 GCA_024276675.1 Myxococcota bacterium
GACGATATGCTGGTGGGCGCGTACACGGCTGACTCTGGAGGCCCGGATGCCGGCGCGGCCTACCTGGTGCTGGGGCCCGTCACCGGTGAGGTGGACCTGTCCCTGGCGGACGCGAAGCTCGTGGGCGAGGCCTCCGGCGACTACGCGGGCATCTCGGTGGCGGGCGCCGGCGACGTGGACGGCGACGGCCACGCCGACCTGCTCATAGGCGCATACGGCGAGGCCTCCGGCGGTTCGGATGCCGGCGCGGCCTACCTGGTGCTGGGGCCGGTGAGCGGCGAGATGGACCTCTCCACGGCACAGGCCAAGCTGGTGGGGGAGGACTCCAGTGACCGTGCGGGATGGTCCGTCTCCGGTGTGGGTGACGTGAACGGTGATGGAGTGGACGATATGCTGGTGGGCGCGTACACGGCTGACTCTGGAGGCCCGGATGCCGGCGCGGCCTACCTGGTGCTGGGGCCCGTCACCGGTGAGGTGGACCTGTCGCTGGCGGACGCGAAGCTCGTGGGCGAGGCCTTCGGCGACTACGCGAGCTACTCGCTTGCGGGCGCCGGTGACGTGGACGGCGACGGCCACGCCGACCTGCTCGTCGGGGCCCTTCACGAGGCCTCCGGTGGTTCGGATGCCGGCGCGGCCTACCTGGTGCTGGGGCCCGTCACCGGCGAGCTGGACCTGTGGCTGGCGGACGCGAAGCTCGTGGGCGAGGCCTCCGGCGACTACGCGGGCGGGTCGGCGGCGGGCGCCGGCGACGTGGACGGCGACGGCCGCGCCGACCTGCTCGTTGGGGCCTGGAGCGAGGACTCCGGCGGTCCGGATGCCGGCGCAGCCTACCTGGTGCTGGGGCCTGTCACGGGCGAGGTGGACCTGTCGCTGGCGGACGCGAAGTTCGTGGGCGAGGCCTCCGGCGACTACGCGGGCTACTCGGTTGCGGGCGCCGGTGACGTGGACGGCGACGGCTACTCCGACCTGCTCGCGGGGGCCTTCAGCGCGGCCTATGCCGGCACGGCCTATGTCGGCGCGGGCTACCTGGTGCTGGGTGGCCCCTGACCCACAGCTCGGGACGGCCCCCGGGGCGGCGGATTCCGCGTGGACCTGCCCGGGTACTGCCGAACATCATCCACCGTGGGAAGGGAGAGTATGCCCAACTACTCACTCCACACCGACTACGAGTTCCACGAGTACTCTCTCCAAGAGCTGTCCATCATCACCGGGCACCAACAGCATCTGGATATCTCCCTCACCTCCCAGGGTCAGTTAGAGCCCTACACTGCCGAGTGACTCCATGCGCTTCTCCCTCCCTTTGACAGGATGCCTCGGAATCCCTCTGATGGCCGCCTGCACCCAGGACTCCGACCCCCGCGCCGACCGCCAGGTACCCGAAGGTGTCTGGGAAGAGGACCCCCCCACGGACCCCGACACCGGGGAACCCGAGCCCGACTCTCCCTCCGTCCACATCCTGAGCCCCACCGATGGAGGCGTGGCAGAAAACCCCGTGACCTTCCGCTTCGAGACCACCGGCTCAGGTGAGATCACCTACGTGGTATTCATCTGCGAAGGCTGGCGCCTCCACGAAGACGACATCGCGGTGAGCCCAGGAATCGACACCTTTACCTACGACTTCAACGGCGTGAACTACCAACGAGAGGTCATCCTCACCGGCTACGGAGACGACGATGAACCCGTCTCCCAGGACTCCGTAGCATTCATCCCCGACGAGGGCTGGCTGGCAGAAGAGCAAGGCTTCAACCGCTACGTGGTCTACGCCATCAACGACACGTCCCTGTACCCGAAGGACGGCACCTACCCCTACTGCTGGTCCTATTACGGGAGCGTCTGCGGCGACATGTGGGGCATGATCTGGGGGGGATGGTACCTGGACGAGCACCTGTTCGATGGCGGCTACGACTGCTTCTGCTCGGGACACACCCTGGAGATCTTCCTGAACGCCTACGAGCGCTACCAGGCTGACCACGACCTGGAGTTCTGGGAACCGTATGGATCTCTGACCATCGACGACGTGGATCTGGGCGCCTTCTACCAGTACTGGCAGGGCTACGGCATCACCTACGAAGCCTCGGCGGCCGCGGCCTTCGAGTACGCCGGAATCGGCGAAGAGCTTCCTCCCAGCCGCTGGGATGAAGCGACCACTGGCGACTTCGTCAACCTCTCCCGATCCACGGGCTCGGGACACTCGGTCATCTTCGTGGACTGGGTCTACGAAGCAGGGAAACGCGTCGGTCTGCGGTACTACGCCTGCAACGGCAGCGGTGACTCCCACCCCGACGACACCGACCCCGACAACGTCTCCAACGTAAGCGGACCGTCATTTGTCACCGAGTACTTCCAGGGGAGCGGCGGCACGGTGCTGCCATCGTACCTCTTCATCGGGCACCCATACGACCCCACGACGCTCTGATTGGCAAAAGCGGGAGCACCCCGAGGCCTCCCTGAACCGATTCGCAACCGGCCTCTGGGGCTTCTTCGAGTTTCCCAGCAGACGCCAGAACCTGGTTACGAACCGCTCGTAGGGCGCGTTCCGGGAGGACCCGAATGCCCGCTCGTTTTTGACATGAGGGGCTTGCCCGTAGGAGTTGGTCACGAAGACCTGCTCGCAGCGGCCAACAGCGCCAGCAGGTGTGGCCAAGATAACTGGCCGACTACTTCCAAGGTACATGCTCGCCCTGGTACGCCCCCCCGTGGCGCCAGCTTCCAGCCGGCGTACCATGCAGGATACCAACAAGGGCAGGCTGGAAAGCCTGCCCCACGATCTGGCAGCCTGGAAAGCCTGCCCCACGATCTGGCAGGCTCCATGCCAGGGCCAGGCCCGGCTTGCCGGCCTCGCCGCCCCCCCCTCCTCGCTGTCCCTGCGTCATCCTGCTATGCTGGAGACAGGAAAAAAAGGAGAGCAACCGAATGCGGCTTCCAATAGCCATAGGGACTTCCGACTTCCGCAAGCTCCGCGAGAATGGCTCCTACTTCGTGGACAAGAGCCACTTCATCTCGGAGTTGCTGTCCAGCCACTCCGAGAGCCTGCTCTTCCCGCGCCCCCGGCGCTTCGGGAAGACCCTCAACCTGACCATGCTCCGCTACTTCCTGGAGAAGAGC
>JAJRWT010000006.1 GCA_024276675.1 Myxococcota bacterium
AAAGCGGCGCAAAAGCGGACCGAAGTCGGTGTATACCCCGGGGTATAGGGGCAGTTCGGTCCGCAAAAGGGCGCAAAACCGGACCGAAGTCGGTGTATACCCCGGGGTATAGGGGCAGTTCGGTCCGCAAAGCGGCACAAGGTACATGCTTGCCCCGCACCCCCAGGGGAAAAGAGTCTCGCGGCAGGGCGTTCACATGCCCGTGCCGTCCCGCTCCACTCGCTGTTCAGCGACTGCTGGGCCGCCCCTGGTGGGGCGGCTATGATCGCGGCGTAGTTCTTGGGCAAAAAAAACGTCACGATCCTCGATGGCTCTTCGCACGGCCTCCAGCATGTATGCGTGGGGGTCCAGGCCCTCTTGGCGGCAGCTCTGGACGATGCTGTAGAACAAGGCCGCGACCTGGCGACCCATTTCGGAGCGGGATCCCCCGTAGACCTTGCGCCACGTGACCACGCCACGGATAACGCGCTCCGCGAAGCCTGCGTCCAGCGGAATTCGCGGGTCCGTGACCAAGTGCGTGAGCTGGGTCCGGCCAATCTTCATCCAGCGAACCGCCTCGTGCAGAGGCAGCCCGGGGATAGTGTCCACCTCGTCCAGCCAGGTCCGGAGGCCGTCGATCAGGGGCTGGGAATTTTCAAGACGCAGGGCTCGCCGGGCATCCAGCAGAGCCTCTTGCCGCAGGGCGGCGTCTTCGATGCCAGCGACTCTGGCTTCGGCTTCGTGCTGGATGACTCCACAGTGTACAGCTCGGCGATGAGGTCCAGCGCTGTGCCGGCCTGCTCGTCACCGTGGCGCCAGGAGCCGTCGGGAAAGAGGAATGGAAGGTACGTGGGAGCCCCTGTTTTTGAAACGCTTGGGCCCCAGATGTTCCATTTTGGGTGGCTCCCCTGCCCAGATGTTCCCTCCACCCGGTACTACGTGTGGGGCAGGGGGAGCGTCAGGGGGGAGGTTGAGAGGGGGGGGAGACGCTGCACGATGTCCAGCAGGGCCCGGTGCAGTAGTGACTGCCGCTCCGCAGCGGGCCCGAGCTTTCCCGACGGCTCCTGGTCTTGCACCGGGAGTACTCCAGTTGGCTGAGCCACAGGGACAGCACAACGACGGGTTTGCCTCTTCTGGGGGCTTGCCCTCGCAGCCAGCCTGGCCTATGATCAAGCACGGTTGAGCCCTAGTCGGCTGTTGACTCCATCGCTTGGCAGCCACCGCGAACCACCAGGAACGGCTTTCGACTGCGCCAGCCCCTGCTGGCGCTACGTAGAGCCACCGCGCCACCAGGTGTTGGACCATTTTTTCAAGGTGCCCGCCATGAGCAGTCCTCGTTGCCCGGGCCAGGACATGCGCTTCTGGACTCCCGACGACATCTTCTGGCTCCACTGTCCTCGATGCGGGGCCGAAGTGGAGTTCTGGAAGGATGAACCATCCCGCCACTGCGAATCCTGCGGGAACGAGATACTGAACCCCAGGCACGACGACGGCTGCGTGGCATGGTGCGGGAACGCGTCCGCATGTGTGCTCGGTCGCCGGAAGTAGCCCAAGCTCGCCCTTCACCATAGCTTCCCTCAAACAAAATGCAGGCGACTGATGCTGTCTCCGCTGTCCAGGTTCTTCCTCGTCAGGAGCACGGCGCTCCTGGCAACCCTCATCCTCTCGCTCCTCCTGCCAACGGCCAACCTTCGGGCCGCCGCCGAACCCCAGCCCCGCGTGACCCTCGACCCTGCGGGGCTCCGCATGGAATCCCACGGCGGTGACTACGAGCTGGGGCTGCACCTGTTCTTCCAGCCCCGCGGTATTCTCCAGGCCAGCGGTGATCCCAGCGCCGCCAGCCAGGCGGATCGCTACGAAGGGAGTGGCTTCCGCGTGCGCCGCATGCAGTTCATACTGGGGGGTGTGTTCGCCTCGCTGCTGGACTACCGCATGCAACTGGAAACCCGCAACCTGCTCAACTTCACCGATGGGAACCTGGAAGACCAGACCGCCCAGGGAACCTTGCTCTACGACGCCTGGGTCAACCTGCGTCCCTGCGATCTGCTCCAATTGCAGGCGGGGCAGTTCAAGGCGCCCTACTCCGGCCAATGGCTCACGCCGGCCCGAAGCCTGCTCTTTCCCGAAAGAGCCATCACCCATGCAGGCTTCAGCTATTCACCCTACGGCAGCGTGGCCGGTTTCAGCCTGGGTCGCGACATAGGCTTCATGCTCAAAGGCAAAGCCCCCAGAAGCCTGGTCCAGTACCAGGCGGCACTGTTGGGTGGTGACGGTTACAACACCTGGCCCGCCGATGACTCCGGCCTGCTGGTGATGGGGAGGCTGGTGTTCAATCCCCTGGGCCCCTTCAAGGCTGACGAGTTCGACCTGAAACATGGCCCCCCTCGCCTCTCACTGGGTGTTTCCGCCAACCGCAACCATGAACCACGGTACGACTCCGCCGGTGACAAACAGGCCACCCTCACCGACACACGCATGGGCGGTGAACTGCGTTTTGCCGCACGAGGCCTGACCATTGCCAGTGAGTTCTACCTGGCCAGCGCCAACTCCGCCGATTCCACCGACCGGTTTTCACAGCGAACCGGCTTCTATGTCCAGGGCGGTTACACCATCTCGCCGTTGCACCTGACACCCGGGCTGCGCTTCGCACTGCTCGACCCCGACCTGGGCGCTGATCTCGACTCCGTCTACATGATGGAGTTCGCCATCAACTACTCCCTGCCCCAGCCCGGCCCCACGGCTGATGACCTGGGGCATGCCACACGTGTACTCCTGGCCTATGGCCAGGCTCGCGCACAGGACGAATCCCAGGCCCTCTTCCAGCAGGTAACGACCGGGCTCCAGCTCTCGTTCTGATCCACGACTCCAGACCTTGTTCCCATGGCCAGAGCTGCATTCGGACGGCGAGAACACTGTCTCGATCAACCTGTCAGCCGCCAGAGCCCGCCAACGCAATACTCCCGGAAACCATGTCAGAACACCAGGCCCAGCCGTTGGGCCAGGGTCCAGCGGATGCCGAACGGTATCATCCGTACAAACCGATGCGAGTACCGCCTGGTCATAGCCCTGATCCTGGCCCTGGCCTTCTCCTCGTCCAGGGCCGGCGACAGGTAGAAACGGGGGAACATGAGTTCTTCCGGGGACTGGACCACCCCCTCCCGCCGGGCGACCTGGAACAGGGGAGCCCCTGGGACAATGCGAATGCCCAGGCAGGACATGAGCATGGCGAAGGGCAGACGTTCCAGGGTCTCTTCTGCTTCCCCAAGGGTGGATTCGGTCTCGCCGGGCCCACCGAACATGGCGGTTACCCCCACGCGGACGCCCTTTTCACGGGCCAGCACACAGGAGCGGACAACGTCCTGCATGGCGAAAGGCTTGGCGTAGCTCTCCAGCATCGTGGCGGAGAGACCCTCGACGCCGAAGACGGCCAACTGCCCCCCTGCTCGCAGGAAAAGCTCGAAGAACTCTGCGTCGCAGTGGCCGGCCACCGGGATCACGGTGGTGATCAGGTAGACGCCCAGGTCTGCCCGGATGATGGCCTCCAGGACCTCCTTGGCGAAGTCCGGGGGCGAGTTGAAACAAGGGTCGGCCAGGAACATCACGCGCATGCCATGCTCATGCCTAAGGCAACGGATGTCGTCCGTGATGGCGTCTACCTGCCGCATGACGAAGTGATCCCCGAAGACGGTGGGGGCATCGCAGTAGCTGCAGCGGTAGTTGCACCCGGTCTTGACAATCACCGAGGTGGGCATCCACCGGCACCGGCGGTAGGCCGCGTGATCGATGACGCTCCAATCGGCGCGGGCATTTCGATAGCCGGGCAGGGATGGGGGATTTGCCCTGATCTGCCCGTCCATCCGCCAGACGAGACCGGGGATGGTCAGGTCCGGGCTTCCTTCTTCCAGGGAGCGGACAAGCTGGGGAAAGCCCTCCTCGCCCTGACCCGCGATTCCGTAGTCCGCGCCCATGTACTCGAGCATCTGCCGAGGGAAGGTGGAGAACGCCATGCCTCCCAGTACAGTGGCAACGCCCGCCTGTTTCAGCGCCTGCACGAAGGGCCGGATCTGCTGCAAGGTGGTGGACTCCCGGGACATGTCCTGCTCGTCCAGGTTGCGGATGGAAAAACCAGCCACGCCCGGCCGGAAATCCCTGACCGCGGCAGCCAGGTCGGCCAGCGGATCCGTGGAGAACATCAGGTCGGTCAGGTGGACTTCATGGCCCGCTTTCTTCATGGCGTTGGCTATGAAGGCCAACCCCACGGGAGGAGGTGCATTCTGGCGGTTTCGGTTGGTGTATACCAGTAGGACCTTCATCTTTCCTTCACCCGCTCCTGCCGGACAATCAAGGGATACCCCGCTCCGGCTCCGTGGGTTCTCAAGGTAATCCGGCGAGTGGCAACAGGCACCGTCTGGCTGGCGCAACGCCCGAAAACAGGAGTTGTTCTTGCACGTTGCTCGAAGAGCACTACCTGGCACGACAGCCAGCCTCCCAGGGTGCTGCCCACACGAGGCTGCCGTCGTTGATGATCTCGTTCAGCCTGTGTTACGGGAAGATGGCAGACCTGGCCTGGGACCGACGACATGAAGAATAGTGTTTTTCAGCAAGTTTCACCTGTCGCATCCTCCAGGCCAGGAGGGGCGCGGCCTTGAAAACTGCACGCGCCATGTATTCCCTGAGCTTCCTCCTGGCCTTGAGCACCTGTGATGGAAACGCTCCGCGAGATACCGACACAGAGTCATCTCACGCGGAGGATTCGCATGATCAGGAGACCGGTGGCGACGGCCTGGCCCAGGTCACAGGCCTCTCGGCCCGCCTGCACGAGGAATTCGGATCACTGGTGTACGTTTCCTGGGAGCAGCTCGCCGCGGCCAGGGGGTACGTGGAGTATCGTTTCGAAGGCGAGGAATGGCGAGCAAGCCCCGAAAAGGAACTCTCCACGGGGCAAAAGGAGCAGCTCCTGCTGGGCGTACCGTATGATGGCGAGCTTTCCTACAGGATCGTCAACGACTCTGGTTCCGGGGCACTGGTCTCTGAAACAAGGACCATATGGACCAATCCAGCGCCGGCTGGAGCCCCGGAAAGCAACCTCTTGACGGCTGATTCCACGCTCTGGGATCCCACGCTCAACTACGTGGTGACCTGCCTGGATTACTGGGGCACGGGCATGTTGAAAACCGGCTACACCGTCATCGTTGATCGGAAGGGGCGCCTCGTCTGGGTCAAAGAAACTCCCTGGAACTACGTGAGCATGTACGTCCAGCCATCCTACGACGGAACCGCGTTGCTGGTGGATCATGACTCATTCTGGAGCAACTTCGACCAGGGTGACTCCTCCCAGGTGCTGCGCATGAAACTGGACGGCAGCATATTGGCCACCTACGACACTCCCGGACTGCACCACTCCTTTACCGAGTTGGCCGACGCATCGCTTGTCTGGGGAGCATTCGAAGGACAGGACGAGCACCTGGTTGAGCTGAAATCCGACGGCTCCATGGAGACCATCTGGAGCTGCCAGGATTTCTACCAATCAGAGGGCCTGTCCGGCGATTGTGGAACAAACGCGCTCTCCTGGAACGAAGAAACCGACAGCTTCCTGTTTTCATTCTATTCCACCGATTCCGTGGTTGAAATCGACCACGCCACGGGGACGACCCTGCGCTGGTTTGGCCAACTGGATGGAGCCTGGGACTTCGAGCCTCCGGAATCCGCCTTCTGGTGGCAGCACGGAAGCAACTTCACCGACGCCGGGACCCTGCTTCTGTCGTGCCACGAAAGCGAAGACAGCGATGTGGGCGTCGTGCGGGAGTACAAGTTGAACCAGACCAGCCAGGCACTGGAACAGATCTGGACCTTTGGCCTGGAAGATGCCATCTCCACCGATTTCATGGGCGAGGCGCGGCGTCTTCCAGGGGGAAACACCTTGCACAACCTGGGCTCCACGGCTCGCCTCCGCGAGATCACTCCCCAGGGGCAAGTGGCTTGGGACCTGGAATGGAGCGCCGACCTGTACCTGGGGCGCAGCACAGCCCTGGAAGATCTCTACGCCATGGCGCCCGACCCATGATCGTCACAAACCACCGGGCTGCGGCTTCACTGGAGCTTGCTTGAAGAAACCAGTGGGCGTCTTGGCGGCTCTGCGCGAGCTTCTGCCCCTCGTCGCTTCACGAGAGCCACCCCCAGACTGTTCTCCGTGAGTCACTCGAAGAGCATTTCGTAGCAGTAGACGCCGTCTTCCAGGGTGCTTGAGACCTTGAGGTTGCTGTTGTTGATGATGGCCTGCATGGGGCGGTTCTGTTGCAGGGTCTCGGCCAGCAGGCCACCGATGCCGTTACGCCGGGCAATGGTGGTGAGATGGCGGAAGAGCTGTTGGCCCAGCCCCCTGGACTGCCAGTCGTCGCGCACCATGAAGGCGATTTCGGCACGGTTGGTTCGGGGGTCCAGGTAGTACGCCCCCATGCCGATGAGGTCATCGCCGTGGGACTCGGGTACCGTGGCCACGATCCCCACCTCTTTGCGGTGATCCAGGAAAACCCAGTTCTGGAGCTGTTGTTGGGTGATGCGCTTCATCTGGGTCATGAAGCGAAGGTATATGGACTGCTGCGAGAGCTGGTAGAACAGATCCCTCATGCGCTCCTGGTCGGTGGGGTGAACGGCCCGCAGTGTGACCTGAGTGCCGTCGCTCAAGGTCACGGTGGTTCGAAGCGATTCGGGGCCGGTGGCCAACCTGCCCTCCACGTCGGACATCTCAGGCCGCAGGTATCGGAATTGGATGGCTTCCCTCAGCAGTCGCTCCCGGAAATCGGGGTGGGCGATACTGATAAGGGCCATTGCCCTTTCCTGCACACTCTTCCCGTGCAGGTAGGCCACGCCGTACTCGGTCACCACGTAGTGAACATCGCCACGAGTGGTCACCACGCCCGCTCCGGGGCTCAAGTGCGAAACTATGCGCGACACGCTGCCATCCCCGGCGGTGGATGGCATGGCGATTATTGCCTTGCCACCGCGGGAACGGGCGGCTCCCCGGTTGAAGTCCACCTGCCCGCCGATACCCGAGAAGAAGCGCGTACCGATGGAGTCGGCGCACACCTGGCCGGTGAGATCCACTTCCAGCGCCACGTTGATGGCCACCTGCCGGTGCTGCCTTGAGATCACGAAGGGGTCGTTGACGTACTCCGTGGGGTGAAAGGCGAACTGCGGGTTGTCGTGCAGGTAGTCGTAGAGGCGTTTGCTGCCCAGGCAGAAGCTGGCCACCACCTTGCCGCGGTCCAGGCTCTTGTGGGAACCGTTGACAACACCAGATTCCACCAGGTCGATGATGGCATCGGTGAACATCTCGGTGTGGATGCCCAGATCCTTCTTGCCGGCCAGGTACTCGAGCACCGCCTGGGGAACCCGCCCGATGCCCAGTTCCACCGTGCAGCCGTCGTCCACCAGGGCCGCCACGTACTCGCCGATGCGCCGGATCTCCTTTCCGGGACGCGGTGGAAGCACCTCCAGCAATGGTTCATCCACCGGAACCAGGAAGTCCAGGTCGTGGACGTGCAGGAAACTGTCTCCCAGCGTGCGGGGCATCCGAGGGTTAACCTGGGCGATGACCAGGCCCGCGTTTTCCGCGGCGCTCTTGACGATGTCAACCGATATTCCCAGGCTCACCAGTCCCCGTTCATCGGGGGGGGAGACCTGGATGAGCGCTGCGTCCAGGGGCATGCGACCGGAGCTGAAGAGGCGGGGGATGTCGGAGAGAAAGATGGGCGTGTAGTCGCCAAGGGCCTCCTGGATCACGTCCCGGACGTTTTCAGCGATGAAGAAGCTGTTTACCCGGAAGTGCTGTACCAGCTCCTTGTGGGCGTATGGAGCATCGCCTATGGTGAGCAGGTGCAGGACGGTGACATCGGCCAGTTCCCCGGAGCGGGCCACCAGGGCCTTCACCAGGGCCTGGGGCTGGGCGCCGCCGGTTCCGATGAACACCCTGTTGCCGGGACGAATACGACTGACGGCCTGCCGGACGCTGCATAGCAGGTCGGCGTACTTCTCTTTCCAGTGGGGATCTTCCCTGGATTGGTCTTGCCTGGACATGTTATTTCTCCGCCAGAGTCATTCGCACGTCGGCCACCATGGGCGCATGGCCCACATCGCCCACGATGAAAGGGTTTATGTCCAACTCGGTGATCACGGGGAAGTCGGTCACCAGTTGGCTGATTCGCTGCAGTCCGCCCGCTATGGCATCCAGGTCCACGGCTGCCTGACCTCGCACACCGCGCAGCAGGGCGTATGAGCGGGTCTGCTCCAACATCTGCATGGCCTCTCCCGCGGTGATTGGAGCCAGGTGGAAGGTGACATCCTTCATGACCTCCACGAAGATACCTCCCAGACCGAACATGAGCATGGGTCCGAACTGCGGGTCGCGGTTCATGCCCATGATCACCTCGCGCCCAGGGGGAGCCATACGTTCCACGTACACCCCTTCCAGGCTGGCCTGGGGAAAGGCCCGGCCTATGCGCAGCATCATGAGGTCGAATGCGTCGCGCACCTGTTCGGGGCTGGCCAGACCCAGGCGAACTCCGCCGAAGTCGCTCTTGTGCATTATGTCCGGCGAGACGATCTTCATGGCCACGGGGAAGCCCGTCCGAAAAGCGATCTCAACGGCCTCGTCGGCGTCGTAGGCCATCTGGCCACTTGGCACGTTGAAGTTGTAGGCTCGAAGCAGGGACTTGCCGTCCACCTCGTTTACCTGGAAGCGGCCGGTCCTGAGATGGCGGCCGATGATACGTTCCGCACGCCTGCGGTTCACCGGAAACCGGCTGATGACCCGCGGAGGACGGTTGAGCCAGGTCTGCCTTTCCACCAGCACCTTCAGAGCCCTGGCAGCCCTTTCCGGTGAGGGGTAGTCGGGAAGGTTGGCCGACACCAGCTCATCCCGGCCGGGCATGACGTCCTTGCCGCCCATGAAGGCCGCTACCACTGGCTTCTTGCCCTGCATCGATGCGGCGATGGCTCTGGCCGTCTCGGCGGGCCAGGTCATGGCCTGAGGGGTGAGCAGCACTATGACGGCGTCTACCTGGGAATCTTCCTGGGCGATATTCAGGGCCACGGCGTAGCGTTCCGGATTCGCGTCCCCCAGAACGTCGATGGGATTGCCAACGCTGGCCGCCGATGGCAGGCGGGCGCGCAAGGCGCTGGCACTGTTGCTTCCCAGGACAGCCACGGTCATTCCGAGGTTTTCCACGGCGTCCGCCGCCATGATGCCCGGACCGCCGGCGTTGGTGATGATGGCCACGCGGTTGCCACGGGGCATTGGTTGCATCGCAAAGGCCCGGGCGGCATCCATGAGATCCTCGAAACTTTCGGCGCGAATGACTCCGGCTCGCCGGAAGGCGGCGCCGTAGGCCATGTCGGCACCCGCAAGGCTGCCGGTGTGGGAGCTGGCGGCGCGCTCACCGGCCCGAGATGTGCCCACTTTCAGGACAACCACGGGCTTTTTCGCCGAGACGGACTGGGCCACCTTCACGAACTCGTCCCCGGATGTGATGCTCTCCAGGTAGGCTACTATGACCTTGGTGTCGTCATCGTCTCCCAGGGCCTCCAGGAAGTCGATCTCGTTCAAATCGGCCTTGTTTCCCACGCTCAGCAGCTTGGCCAGGCCCAGGTGCCGAGCAGCGGCCCAATCCAGGATGGCCGTACACAGCGCTCCCGACTGGGAAATGATGGAGATTCCCCCGGGGGAAGGCATCTGGGCGGCGAAGGAGGCGTTCAGCCCGTGGTGGGAGTTGATCACACCCAGACAGTTGGGACCAACCATGCGAACATGGGCGCGGTGGCAAAGCTGAACGATTTCATCTTCCAGGGCCGCTCCGGCATGGCCTACTTCCTTGAAGCCGGCTGTGATCACCACGATGGACCGCGCTCCCGCCTTTATGGAGTCCTTGACCGCTGCCTTCACCGCCGCCGTGGGAACCGCGATGACGGCCAGGTCCACAGATTCGCCGAAAGCGGCCAGGTTCTCGTGGCATGGGAGCCCCAGCAATCGTTCCAGGCGGGGGTTGATGGGCACCACGCGACCCTTGAAGCCGCCTTCCACCAGGTTTTCAACGACGGCATGGCCCACCTTCCCCGGTGTGCCGGAAGCGCCTATGACCGCGACGGTGTCGGGGTAGAGAAGGGATTGAAGCATGGCGTGACCTCTCTTGGGGGGCCAGGAGCCGTGGGGAAAGCTCATGCCTGCCGCGGAACACCAGTCGTTGCTGCGCCTGGCGCCCCTCGCTACGGCACGTACCGGCAGCCCTTTTCCCGAAAGCTCCCAGACAGGCGGGGAGTGTTCCTGAAAAGAAGCAAGATGATAATCCCGAATTGACGGCTTGCCAGTGTTTCCCGGGGAATTGCTGGGCGCGAAGGGGGCGATTTCCGGATGCAACCTGAAAAAAAGGTTAATGGTCACCGGATTTTTCGTGCTTTCTGGAGAAGTCATGCCCGCTCCCATCTCCCGTAGCGACCTGGTCGATTGGCTGGACGAAGAACTGGACAATGTCTCTTTCAATGACGCCTCCCTCAACGGGCTCCAGGTGGAGGGCAGGGAGAGCGTCCACCGGATAGGGGTGGCGGTGGATGCCTGCCAGGCCACCATCGACGCAGCCGTGACCGAAAAGGTGGACATGCTGCTCGTACACCACGGCCTTTTCTGGGGTCATTGCGAGAGGGTCGTGGGGCGCATGGCGCGCAGGCTCAAGGCCCTGCTGGGGGCTGGCATCAACCTCTACGCCAGCCACCTTCCGCTGGACTCGCACCCCCAGTGGGGAAACAACGCCCAACTGGCCCGGCTGCTGGATCTCCAGGATCTCGAACCTTTCGGTCGCTACAAGGGCCGCGAAATCGGCTTCGTCGGTAATATCGCCCCCATGGATGCTGCCCGCGTGGGAGCAAAGCTGCAAGCCGCCCTGGACAGTCCCGTTCGCCTCTGGGCCTTCGGCCCCCCCCTTCCCCACAGGATAGCAGTCGTCTCGGGAGGCGGTGCGTCACTGCTTTCCGAGGCCGTCGAAAAAGGTCTGTGCGGAATGGTCACCGGCGAGGCCCCCCACGAGGCATACTCGGTGGCCGAAGAAGGCGCGCTCAACACCTGGTTGGCCGGCCATTACGCCACCGAAACCCTGGGAGTCAAGGCCCTGGCTGGCGCCATTCGCGAACGGTGGGGCATCCCGTGGGTCTTCCTGGACCACCCCACGGGTTTGTAGTATTGAGCCGACTGCCCCCGGCTGCCTTTTTCCGAGGCCCGGCGCAACGCCCGCAGCCTGGTCGCGTACCGGGTCCGCCCGCGCTGCTACCGCGGCAGCACTTGTTGGCAGACGGCGCATCGACGGCTTTGCCCGCGGTAGACCGAGAGGCGAGCGTTGTAGCAGCCAACGTGGAAGTGCTTACCGCAGCCGTGGGGGCATGGCTTGTGGACTTGGGCGGTTACTGTCTGCCCGCAGATGGCGCAAACCAGCCTGGTGGACACGGATTCATCCTGTTGAGTCGCCATCCCCGGAGAAGCGCTGGGCAGGGGCTCCACCGCACCCCACCAGGCGAGCCACCCCATGAGCGCCCCCACCATGCCGGCCATGATGCCAGGGAGGATCTGCACGTAGAGTTGGGCCGGGGGCAGGCCGCCGAAAAGCAGGGGGGCGCTGAAAGCCAGGGCCGAGCTGATGCCGAATATCAACAGGCCAGTGAGCAACACCTGCACCGAGGATGCTCTGCGGTTTTGCAGGTGGCGAGCCAACGAGGTGCAGAGCGCCCCCAGGGCCATGCCCGGCAGAACGTTGCTGGCGAGTCCCCGATCCTGGACCAGGGCAATGCCCCAGCCCAGGCTGAAGGCCATGACCAGGAGAACCGAGACCACCACGCGCGGCAGGCTCCACGAGGGCGAGGTGGTTTCAGGCGGGTAGGCAGGGGGCTGCTCGGCGACTCCGGCGCCCGGCTCCGGCTCCGGCAGCAGATAGACCAGCTCGCCGTCCACCACACCCAGGTTTGCCAGGGTTTCGTGATGCCCCAGCAGACGGCCTCGCGCCCGCAACCAATAGCTGCGCCTTCTCCCGTCGGACCAGTGTGAGTCGAGCCCCGCATCGCGGGCGATACGCTGCCCGACATCACTAGCGGGCAGGTAGTCGGGCAGGACCAGGTCCAGCGTGAAGGACTTCATGCCCACCACCTGTACGCGCACCTTGACGGTGTGTTTTCCCGTGGACAGGCGCTCTGTTGCGTTGGTGCTCATCATGGAACCGGTATCTAGTGGGGGCGGTTCAGCGTTGGGCTTCCGCCGTGCGGTCCAGTTCGTCGGTGATCAGCTTCAGGGGATGGAGCAGGCGCTCGAACATCTCGAACCACTTGAGCCAGGCTTCATCGCCCTGGGCAGGCCCGGGGACCTCGGCGTTCACCCGCCTGATGAATTCCTTGAAGCGTTCTACACGGCTGATTGTTGGTGGCAGGGGATTGAAGAAGTCGTGCCCGTATCCGATGAGGGCTCCTGCGGTGCGATACAGCACCCGATCCGTCGTGCCTTCCTCGATGAGCAACAACTCGGCGCTCACCAGCGCGGAGAAGAACCCGAGAGCGGAAAGGTCCAGCTCCTTGAGCATTGCCGTGCGAAACAGGCTCGTGAGGATCTTCTTGTTGAGACGAATGAACTCTTCCAGGCGGGGCTTGAGATAGCTTTCGGCGGCCCGGGCCTGGCGACCGGCACGGGGGACCGGAAGGGCCACCTGCACCATCCTGCCAAGTCTGACGTTGATGCGGCAGAGAGCCACGGCATCGGGTTGGTCCTGCCCCAGGGGATGGAGGCGGGCAGCCGACAGTTCCATGATCCGGGCGGGTTTTTGCTCTGCCGTGTCGAAGACGGGACGCATCTGGGATTCGTCGGGGGATTCGACGTGGAACAACCAGAGCAGGTACTCGCCGTCCTGCCGGGGAACCTCCAGCGGCACCGAGGAGGTGTCCGGCAACAGCACACCCTGGCCCATGCTGGTGATACCAAAGCCCGACTGGACGATGGCCAGGTAGCGCTTTTTTTGCTGGCGGAGTTCCACCTGCAAGCCCTGGACGATTCCATGTCCGTGTAGGTAGATATTGTGCCTTTGAAGGTTCCTGCGGTGGTAGCCCTGCTCGTCGCGCAGGTCTCCTGCCGTCAGGCAGAGGCCCTCGAAGGCGTTCAACCTGGAGAGCATGAAGTGGTCTTTCATCTCGTCTTTCCTCTTGGAGGCTTTGCGCGGGGGAGCTACCTGGAGTCCAGGTGACCGGACTCCCGGAAGCGAATCGTGAACGAAACCTGCGCCGGTTTTTCGGTGGTTACCACCTGGCAGATACGCCGCAACACCTCGGTGGTACGTTCACCGAAGCGCGCCTTGAAGCGCTCCCGGGTTTCCAGTTCCAGTGCGAAGTAGCGGGTGGCGGGCCGTTCACGTGGAGCCAGGAACGCCGCCGAGGGTTCGCCGCGCTGGAAGCGTTCCCACACCGTGGCTCCTCCTGGCAGGTGGGCACCCCCCAGCACCATGGGTGGGGGCTTTTCTCGTTCCTCGATGCGGGCGGGAACGCTGGTGAGCACACGCACCATTTCCTCGACCCCCTGCTTGGTGCCCCTGCTGCGGTAGAGACGGATGGCCCGCCTCACCAGCTCTCTTTGCTGGTGGGTGGGGAGGGAGGCGTCCAGGTGGAAGTTCACCCACGACGCTATCCATGGCAGGAACCGGGGGTCGGCGGTGGAGGGATCCGTGAGGGATGGAATATCTTCCACCTTTTCCAGGACGGTGGACATCACGTGCTGAAAGATGAACAAGAAACGCCCAAGAGGATCCGTGCCCATGGGCTGGGGTGGGGCGCTCCCGTCGGGCAGGGCCCAATCGCGTTGGGATACCTCGGTGCCGGGTGGTGGATCTTCCGACGAAGGGAACATGGCTCCCTGGTATATGCCAGGCAGGTATCGCATGTAGCCACGAACCGGCACGTGCAGGATGATTCGGTCCTGGGGACCGGGCTGAATCTGCGAAGGCGCGCCGGCGCCGTAGAGACGGGCCTGGGCGGGCAACCGATCGTCGGGTGGGAACGGCGTCGCGGGTTGCCCGTCCGAGCGGAGCCGCACGGCCCTGATGAAGATCGGAGCAGCACCGCTTGCGGGGATGATCTCGGCTTCTCGCACATGGCCCAGTCTTTCGCCCCGGTGGGCCTCCACCAGCTTGACGCCGATGGGGTTGCTCATGTGCCTGCGGAGGTACGAGCGTGCGTAGGTCAGGGGGAAACCCACCTTTACAACCTGCTCCACGGCGTGCAACTCGGCCGGGATGCGCGTAGCCGGCCCCTGGGAACGCTTCTGGAGAGCCAGGGACTTCATGGGGTGCTTCCCTCGCCCAGTACACGGACTCGCCTGACGGCGAACAGGTCGTAATCTGTCTGGAACAGCACATCCTGCCCCTGCCCTTGTTCCCAACCCGGGCTTTCGTCAGGGGGGCTCCCGGCCATGTCGTACAGTTGGACCTGTGCAACGTGGCGAACATCGGGAAGGTCGGTCACCAGGCGGGCCAGATCCTGCGCGTACAGGGTACCGCCGAAAGGCCAGCCCCCTGCGTCCAGGCCTCCTTCGTATGGGTCCAGGAAGCGATTGATCCACGCGATTGCCTGCTCGCGTGCCAGCAGGAGGTTGGCGTTGGGACGGAGACGGAGCAGGACCGAGATGTCGATGGGACGGAACCGAGCCAGTCGGACCACGGGGTCCACGTTGATGAGGCAGCGCTGCTTCAGGTAGGACTGCACATGGTCCCGCAGGCCCACCGACAGGAACGGGTCGGGGACCGTCTCGCCCTGGCGCCGTCTTGGCAGGATCACCACCTCGACACCCGAGTCTTCACGCATTTCACCGCTGCAGGCCGCCCGGGCAACCTCGCCCGATGCCTCGCGAGCGATGACCTCGAAATCGCTCCTGGTGACCGCACGGTTGCGGCTCGTGAGCAGGCTGGGCGCTCTTCTCACGATCTCTTCGATGGTTTCGGCGTCGCGCCCCCCGATGGCGGGGAGAAGGTTCACCGGCTTGACCCGATCC
Source organism: Myxococcota bacterium (assembly GCA_024276675.1). Lineage (GTDB taxonomy): Bacteria > Myxococcota_A > UBA796 > UBA796 > JAFGLY01 > JAJRWT01. Next base: position 15,038 of record JAJRWT010000006.1, read on the forward strand.
TGGTAGCCTTCACAGAGTGTAATACTGCCGGCAGCCACGTTCCCCAGCGTGCCTGGCACCACGTGGTAGGTGTCCACCACGACGTTGTTGGTCCCCACAGGCAGCATTCTGCCCCGAATGCCGTTGCCGAAGGTCAGCGTGCCCTCCACCGGGTCCACGACGAAGAGGCAGTCGTCCTTTCCGGCGGTGAGAAGATGCCCTTCTCGGGCGGGTTGCCATTCCTGGGTAGTGCCGTCGTCCAGCTCCACGTGAACCTTGATATCCGGGAAGAGTTCGGGCCTGTAGAAGGGAGAGCGGGCATGCTCCCGGGGATGCAGGTAGATGGGGTGGCGCCGTAGCTGAATGACCTGGTGGGGCACACCGTAGCCGTTGAAGCGTTCAGTGCGGAGAGTCACCAGGTTCACGGCATCGGCGGTGTTGAGCAGCAGGTGGGTGATGGGCGGAATGGTTGGGAAGGTGTCGGAGGACTCGCCGTCGGGAGTGCCGTAGCGCACGCGGATCCAGAAGCCATCCCGGGAAGCGGCCGGCGGCTCGGGGAGGGCGAAGCTGATTCGACCGCTGCGGTTGATTGAGTATACGAGGCCGTCACCAGACGATCCCGGGCTGGCGGATGACTTTATCCGTCGCCAGGCATGGCGGTCGTGTTCCAGGCTCTCCAGGATTTCCCAGTCCACGGTGGTGCCGGTGGGCAGGAAGGACTCGCCCCTGCAGCGGAAATACAGGCTGTGGTTGGCTCCCGCGGGAAGGGGGCGGTCCATCTTCAGATAGAGGGCCTGGTGTTGACGCTCCAACTCCATGAAGGGATAGAACGGGCGAGACTCGCTCAGTCTGCCGGTGGCCCTGGAGATGATCCGCGTCAGGCGGCGATTGGCGACACGGTAGTCCACCTGGGTCACCTTGGGGCCGGGCATGGGTTGGCTGTAGGTGTCGTCGCCCAGCGTCTTGTCGGCTCCGAGACGCAGAGAGTAGATCCTGGGCACCACCGGGTGGCGGTTCTTTTTTTTGTCCATGGCCGAGAGGTTGCTCTTGACCAGCTCCAGCCGAAGCCAGGTGCTTTCGACGCCTCCCACCGTGTGCCGGAACAGATCCCTGAGCTGTGTCTTGGGGTCGATCACCAGGCGAATGCGGCGGCGCCCGGGCTTCACCGCACCATCGGGGTCGAGCTGGGCGAACGTAAAGCCGGCGAAACGGAGGTCTTCGCTCCAGAGCACCCGCCAGTTGTCGGCGGCTCTGTAGGTGAGCTGCAGAAGGTAGTCTTCTTCGGGTTCCAGGACTGGTTCGCCGTTCATCTCGAAGCAGACTTCCAGTTCCAGCAGGACCGGGGATTGCTGGCGGTTGCCGAAGAGATCCGAACCGATGTAGAGTCTGCGACCTATGGTGGGGGGGATGAGGGGAGCTATCTGGAAGGGAGACCAGGGCGGGTCGTCCCTGGGCAGTTCTTCCAGGCGCCGGGGGTCGTCACCGGCAAGCAGCACACATTCCACCGGTCGGATCCAGTGGAGATCCAGCTCCAGGTCGCGACAGAGGCGGCGGACATCCACCGCCTCGATTCGTTCGGCGCGGAGGTTGAATCCGTCGCTGGCCATGTCGGTGAGCGGACCGGTGATGACGGTGTTGGTTCCGTTGCTGCGCACACGCTCGGAAGGGATCCCCTCCCAGTCCTCGCCGCGCCTGAAGTACCAGCGGTAGGCCGGCAGGTAGCCTTGCCTACCGGTGGGAATGCCGCGATCCACCAGCGAGAAGCGGATGGTCCAACCCCCACGGATGGGGGGCAGGTCCTGCAAGAACAGGTGGATGGCCCTGCCGGACGCGCGGACGTCCCAGTTGTTGATGGGCCGCTCTTCTCCACCGCGGTCGTCTTTCCAGAAGATCTCCAGGTCTTCCAACATTCGGATGGCCAGCCAACGCTCGAAGGCCAGGTGGCCCCTGATCCACCAGCGCTCTTCGGCCACCGCCTCGGGGAGTGGGATGTCGTCTTCGGGGAGGCGCAGGCTGTCGAGAGGTTCAAGGCCCGGCATGGATGTGAGGAGGACCTGTTCGGGCATCCCGCCGCGTCTTTCGGGTGCGGGTTGACTGGCGATGGGCAACCAACCTTCCGGGCTGGGGTATTCCCAGTCGAAGAAGTCCACGATGGACATGCCCGTCGGGCCATCGTCGGATCTGCGAATGTGGAGACGCCCCACGGGGGTATCTTCGTCCTGGTCGGAATCCGTGCCCATGAGGCGCAGGTCGTCGTGGTTGATGTACAGGTACTGGTGCGGCGTGTAGCAGTCGCTGCCGTATTCCACCGGATCCATGTGGAATACCTGTACGCCCTTCCCGCCACCCAACTCCAGGGCGGACGGGTGATCCCGGAGCTGTGAAAAGGGGATTTCGCGCACCACCGGGTTCCTGCCCCCGCGCACGGCGATGAGCCGCTCTACCCGACACCCATGCGTGGTGAGAGGTTCGGTGAGAAGGAAGGGCATGGCTCGATTGTCTTCCCGCTGGCGCGTGGAGCAGCGGGTGAAGGCGGGCAGTTCCACGGCTCCGTCGGTCTTGGGTTGGAAGGTGACCGGTGCCACGGCCGGCAGGGCGGATCTGCGCTCCTCGCCGATGAAGTTGAGAAAATGGATGTAGGTCTTGTCCGGCACCCGGTTGAGCCGGTAGGTGATCATCTCGGTCATCCAGGCGAAGAGCTGTACCAGCGTTATGCCCGGGTCCGAGTCGTTGAGGTTGGTCCACTCTGGGCAGTACTGGGGGATCAGGGAGCGGGCTTCGCGCAGGATGTCGGCGTAGCGGCGGTCATCGAGATTGGGAGGTTTGATTGGCATCAGCGACGGCTCTCGTTGGGCAGCACGAAGACAAGATTCTGGGGAGTATTGGTGGAGATGATTCTGTAGCTTACCTTGACCCTCATCTCACCGTAGGAGCCTGGTTCGGCTTCCACCGATTCCACGCGGATACGGGGTTCCCACCGGCGCAGGGCGGTCTCCACGTGGAAGGCTATCAGGCCGCTGGTGACCCTGGTGTTGGGAGCAAAGAGCAGTTCGTGGACGCGACAACCGAACTTGGGAAGCATCTGGCGTTCGCCGGGCCGGGTGCCCAGGATGATTGCTATGCTCTGGCGGATGTTTTCCTCGTACTCCGAGAAGGCAACACCGCCGGATGCCGGGTCGAAACGGAATGGAAAGGCCACTCCACGTCCAAGGAACTCCTTGCGGACAGCCATTGTGGTCGCCTCGTGAGCTAGCTTCCGAAGCTGTTGCTGCAGAAGGTGAACTCCGTGGTGTAACCGGTTGCGGAGCTTATGATGTGTCGGGAAGCCACCACGTAGTAGAGTCCGTCATAGGGACTGGACAATCCCGAGAAGCGGATCACCGCTCCGGCGCGGACGGCGTCGTTGCCCTGGACGGAGCCGCTTCCACGAGCGAACTGCCTGGCAAGGCGCTCCAGCTCCGCGGTGGCGATGGCCGTGGCCTGGGTCTGGGAGCTGACGGGAACATCGGTAACATAGGCGGTGGTGGAGCCGAAGGCGGTTTCGCAGTCGGAAAGTCCGAGGTTTCCCCCGCCAATCCTGGTGATGTCCGTGGACGTGGCCGTTCCCACGATCTCTTGTTTTTCGTTGATGTCCCAGCCGCGCACCACCACCTGCGACACCTGGTCCACGCTGTTGAAGGACATGCGAAGCGAATGGAGATCATCGCCAAGGCTGATTTCGGTTTCCTCGCCTGAATACTGGTTTTCCTTGAATATGAGTTTGCCTTCCTCTACACGGAGCTGGAAGTTGTTACGGGCCGCCAGTCGCTTGAGAAAAGCCACGTTGGACTCGTTGCGCTGCAGGACATAGGAATGGGTTTCGTCGGTGGGGTCGGCCTGTACGGTGAGTCCGCATTCCTGGCCTACTTCGGTGACGATGTCGGAGTCGCGGACTTCTTCCCAGAAGCGGGTTTTTCTGCCTCGCCCCAGGATGTGTACCGGGTCCAGGGCCCGGATGGTGATGGTGGCTCCCCCTTCGGCCTGGAAGGATGGCTCCAGGGCGGTAACATGGCCCTTGAAGAGCAGAACGTTTCCGGAGCCCACCCTGGCCTCCACGTCGTCGCCCAGGGTGAAGTTCCAGGTGGGCTCGTCTTCGGAGCCGCCCAACCGCATGGTCAGCATGTCCACCAGGTCCACGTGGTTTTCGATGACCAGGCTTTGCATGCCGCTTTCGTCGGTCTGTGTGTAGACGGCATTGCCTACGGTTACCTGGTAGCTGGTGGCGCTTCTCACCTGGCTGGAGGAACTGGATTCACCGGACATGTTGCACCTCTATGCCGCGCCCGGCCGCAGAAACCGCGGACGAAGCACGGGCTGACATGGTACACCGTGCTCTCGCACCAGGGAGACACCGGGCCGAAATCATGGGCGAGATCCTCTACGCTTGGGAGGACCGCCTGGCGCGCCGCGCC
>JAJRWT010000077.1 GCA_024276675.1 Myxococcota bacterium
ATGGAACCATCGCAGTCGTCGTCGTAGCCGTTGCAGTACTCGGTGGCGCCGGGGTGGACGGCCGCATCGGCGTCATCGCAATCGCTGCTATCAGCCACGTAGCCGGTGGGCTCTGAACAGGCCGTGTCGGTCACAGCGGGATCGCCGTAGCCGTCGGAGTCGGCGTCGCGGTACCAGGTAGAGGCGTCCGCCGCGGCGTCTTCGTCTATGGAACCATCGCAGTCGTCGTCGTAGCCGTTGCAGTACTCGGTGGCGCCCGGGTACACATCCGGATCCAGGTCATCACAATCACCGGCAATGGCCACGTACCAATCCGGTTGCTCACAAGCCTCCTGGCTCACGGTGGAATCGCCATAGCCGTCCGTGTCGCGATCCAGATACCAGGTGGAGGCGTCGGCGGGCGTGTCTTCGTCTATGGAGCCATCGCAGTCGTTGTCCACACCATCGCAGTACTCGGTGGCCGCCGGGTTGGTGCTGGCCTCCGTGTCATCGCAGTCGGTGGAATCGGAGACATAGCCGGTGGGCTGGGTACAGGCATTGCCAGTAATGGAAGCATCGCCATAGCCATCGGAGTCGGCATCGCGGTACCAGGTGATGGCGTCAGCGGCGCTGTCCTCGTCCAGTTCGCCGTCGCAGTCATTGTCCAGGCCGTCACAGTACTCGGTGGCCGCCGGGTTGATGGCGGCATCGGCATCATCACAGTCGCCTGACTCGGCCAGGTAACCATCGGGTTGCTGGCAATCGCTCAACATGACCTCGGAATCCCCGAAGCCGTCGGAATCGGCATCCCGGTACCAGTCCAGGTATTCCAGGTCATCGGGCTCATCAGCTACACCGTCGCAGTCATCGTCCATGTCATTACAGAGTTCCGTCGCTCCAGGATGGATGGCGGCATCCGAATCGTTGCAGTCTGAGGCATCCGCCACGAATCCCGTGGGGGCCTCGCAGGCAGTGGTGGAGCTGGCAATATCCCCGTAGCCGTCGGAGTCGGAGTCCCGGAACCACAGGTTGGCGTCTGCCGCGGCATCCTCGTCTATGGAACCATCGCAGTCATCGTCGTAGCCATTGCAGTACTCGGTGGCGCCGGGAAACACCGTGGCGTTGCCGTCGTCGCAGTCGTTGCTGTCGGCCACGTAGCCGGCGGGCCGCGAACAGGCCGTGTCGGTGACCGTGGAGTCGCCATAGCCATCGGTGTCGGCATCGCGGTACCAGGTAAGCGCATCATCTGCCGTGTCCTCGTCCACTTCGCCATCGCAGTCGTCGTCGTAGCCGTTGCAGTACTCGGTGGCGCCGGGGTACACCGCCGCATCGGAATCATCGCAATCGCTGCTGTCGGCCACGTAGCCCGCGGGTTCGGAGCAGGCCGTGTCAATCACAGCGGGATCACCGTAGCCGTCGGAGTCGGCATCGCGGTACCAGGTGAGAGCATCATCTGCCGTGTCCTCGTCCACTTCGCCATCGCAGTCGTCGTCGTAGCCGTTGCAGTACTCGGTGGCGCCGGGGTGGACCGCGGCGTCGGAGTCGTCGCAATCGCTGCTGTCGGCCACGTAGCCGGTGGGCTCTGAACAGGCGGTGTCGGTCACCGCGGGATCGCCGTAGCCGTCGGAGTCGGCATCGCGGTACCAGGTGAGAGCATCATCTGCCGTGTCCTCGTCCACCTCGCCGTCGCAGTCGTTGTCCACGCCGTCGCATTCTTCAACGGCGCCAGGATAAACGGTCGCGTCGGAGTCGTCGCAATCGCTGCTGTCGGCCACGTAGCCGGAGGGAGCCGCGCAGGCCGTGCCAGTCACCGCGGGATCGCCGTAGCCATCGGAGTCGGCGTCGCGGTACCAGGTGAGCGCGTCTTCTGCCGTGTCCTCGTCCACCTCGCCGTCGCAGTCGTTGTCCACGCCATCGCATTCTTCAACGGCGCCAGGATGAACGGTCGCGTCGAAGTCGTCGCAATCGCTGCTATCAGCCACGTAGCCCGAGGGAGCAGCGCAGGCCGTGTCAGTCACGCTGGGATCACCGTAGCCGTCGGAGTCGGCGTCACGGTACCAGGTGAGCGCGTCTTCTGCCGTGTCCTCGTCCACCTCGCCGTCGCAGTCGTTGTCCACACCGTCGCACAACTCCATGGCGCCCGGATGGATGCTGGGCTCCAGGTCGTCGCAGTCGCTGCCGTCCGCCACGTACCAGTCCGGCTGCTCACAGGCCAGGGCTGTCAGGGCTGGATCGCCATAGCCGTCCTCGTCACGATCCATGTACCAGGTGCTGGCGTCCGCCGCGGCGTCTTCGTCTATGGAACCATCGCAGTCGTCGTCGTAGCCATTGCAGTATTCGGTGGCACCGGGGTAGACCGCCGCGTCGGAGTCGTCGCAGTCGCTGCTGTCGGCCACGTAGCCCGAGGGAGCATCGCAGGCCTCTGTCGTCCCATCGGGGTCTCCGAAACCATCGGAGTCGGAGTCCCGGTACCAGGTGAGCGCATCATCTGCCGCGTCTTCGTCCACATCGCCATCGCAGTCGTCGTCGTAACCGTTGCAGTACTCGGTGGCGCCGGGATGCACCGCGGCGTTGCCATCGTCGCAGTCGCTGTCGTCAGAGACGTAGCCATCGGGCTGCTGACACTCGAATACCGAGTCGGAGGCATCGCCGTAGCCATCGGAGTCGGCATCGCGGAAGAAATAGTAGTGTTCAACGTCCTCCGCTTCGTCCACGCTGCCATCGCAATCGTCGTCAGCACCGTTGCAGAGTTCGGTGGCGCCAGGGTAAACCCCGGCATCGGCATCATCACAGTCGGAAGCATCGGCAACGAAACCTGAAGGCTGCTCACAGGCCAGTGCGCTGTGCGATGAGTCTCCGAAACCATCGGAGTCGGAGTCGCGGTACCAGGTGAGGGCATCCACTGCGGTGTCTTCGTCCACGTCGCCGTCGCAGTCATCGTCATGCCCGTTGCAGTACTCGGTGGCGCCGGGAAATACCGCGGCATCGGAATCGTCACAGTCGGTGGCATCCGCCACGTGGCCCACGGGTTCGGAGCAGGCGATGGTCGTCGAGAGAGGATCACCGTAGCCGTCATGGTCGGCATCCCGGTACCAGGTCAGGGCGTCTTCTGCGGTGTCTTCGTCCACATCGCCGTCGCAGTCGTCGTCGTAGCCGTTGCAGTACTCGGTGGCGCCCGGGTAGATGGCGGAGCTGCTGTCGTCACAGTCAGAACTATCGGCGACGAAATCCGAAGGCTGCTCACAAGCCGTGGTGCTGTGGGAGGAGTCTCCAAAACCGTCGGAGTCCGAATCGGCGTACCAGGTGCCGGCACCCACGGAGCCGTCCTCGTCCACCTCACCATCGCAGTCGTTGTCGGCGCCGTCACAGTACTCGGTGGCGCCCGGATAGGTACCCGAATCCAGGTCGTCACAGTCGTCGGAGTTTTCCACGTAGCCGGAGATGGGCTCACACTGGGTGATGGAATGTTCCAGGTCGCCAAAACCATCGGTGTCGGCGTCCCGGTACCAGGTGCGGGCATCTACGGCGCTGTCCTCGTCCACGTCGCCGTCACAGTCGTTGTCCACGCCGTCGCAGATCTCTGTCGATGCCGGGGAAACCGCCGGATCGGAGTCGTCGCAGTCGCTGGAGTCCGCCACGTAGCCGAGGGGAGCCGAGCATGCTGAAATGGAATCCCCGGCGTCTCCGAAACCATCGGAGTCGACATCGCGGTACCAGGCGTCGGCGTCCGCCGCGTCGCCTTCGTCGGTTGAACCGTCGCAGTCGTCGTCCACGCCGTTGCAGTACTCGGTGGCTCCAGGGAAGGTAGTGGCTGAGACATCGTCGCAATCGCTTCCATCGGCCACGTAGCCCAGGGGCTGCTCACAACCCTCATCCGTGACCATGGGGTTGCCGAAGCCGTCACCATCCACGTCTTCGTACCAGGTCAGGGCCTCCACGGCGTCGGATTCGTCCACCTCGCCGTCGCAGTCGTTGTCCACACCGTCACAATGCTCCAGGGCGCCGGGATGGGTGTCAGCATCCAGGTCGTCGCAGTCGCCGGAGTCCGCCACGTAGCCCGAAGGAGCATCGCAGGAAGTCTCGGAGCGATCCGGGTCACCATAGCCGTCTTCGTCGCGATCCTGGTACCAGGTGGTGGCACCAAGGGCATCAGATTCGTCTATGATGCCGTCACAGTCGTCGTCGTAGCCGTTACAGCGTTCTTCGGCCATGGGATTCACAGCGGAATCCGAGTCGTCGCAGTCCGAGTCGTCGGAGACGTAGCCGTCGGGCTGTTGGCAGTCCTCTGCCTGGAGGGAGGGATCCCCGTATCCATCAGCGTCAGCGTCAGCGTACCAGGCGCGCACATCCACGGCGTCGGATTCGTCCACCTCGCCGTCACAGTCGTTGTCTACGCCATCGCAGGTTTCATCGGCGTCCGGGTTGATGGCGGCTTGCAGGTCGTCGCAGTCCGAGTCGTCGGAGACGTAGCCGTCGGGCTGCTGGCAATCCACCTGGCTGGCGTCGATGTTACCGAAACCGTCTTCGTCGCGATCCTGGTACCAGGTGAGTACGTCCAGGGCATCGTCCTCGTCTTCGATGCCGTCACAGTCGTTGTCCTGGCCGTCGCATACCTCGATTGCTCCAGGATATACGGCGGAATCAGAGTCATCGCAGTCGTTGTCGTCGGAAACGAATCCGCTGGGCTGCTGGCAATCGGTCTCTTCGAATGAGGCGTCTCCGAAACCGTCGCCGTCCGCATCTCGGAACCAATCTACGGCGTCTGCCGCGTCGTCCTCGTCTATCATGCCGTCGCAGTCGTCGTCGTGGCCGTTGCAGTATTCCTCGGCGCCCGGGTAGACCTCGGCGTCCCAGTCGTCGCAGTCGTCGGAGTTGGAGACGTACCCGTCGGGCTGTTCGCAAGCTTCCATGGAATCGGCCAGGTCGCCGAAGCCGTCAGCGTCATCATCCAGGTACCAGGTCAGAGAGCCCTCGGCTCCGTCCTCGTCCGTCTCGCCATCGCAGTCATCGTCGTGGCCGTTGCAGATCTCGACGGCATCCGGGTTCACAGCGGCATCGCTGTCGTCACAGTCCCCTGTTACGGCGCTGTAGCCATAGGGTTCGCTACAGGCATCCGTGCTCACCGATGCGTCTCCCCAGCCGTCTCCATCAGCATCGACCCAGTAGGTGTTGGTTACCGCCTCGTCCACTACCCCGTCGCAGTCGTTGTCGATCTCGTCGCAGACCTCTTCGGCGCCGGGAAAGGCCGCATCGCTGGCATCGTTGCAGTCGGAGCCATCGCTCACATAACCAACAGGCTGCTGGCAGTCGTAGATCAGGCTCTCCGCATTCCCGTAGCCATCCTCGTCGCTGTCAGCGTACCAGTTGGTTGCCAGGCCCTCGTCAACCTCGTCATCGCAGTCATTGTCCAGGCGGTCGCAGATCTCGACATTGCCGGGAAACACGTCGGCGTTGGCGTCATCGCAGTCATTACCGTTGGGGACGAAGCCCTCTGGGCGCTGGCAGGCTTCGTCCGTCACGTCAGGGTCGCCGAAGCCGTCGTCGTCGGAATCGCTGTAGAAAATTGACGTTACTCCTTCGTCCACCACGCCGTCGCAGTCATTGTCCAGTCCATCGCAGATCTCGACGGCGCCAGGATGGACAGAAGCGCTAAAGTCATCGCAGTCTTCCTCTCCGACAAAGCCGTCCCCGTCGGCATCGGCGGATAATCCCTCGGTGTAGCCGGAGTCTTTGAAATCCCCGGATCCGCAACCGCTTGAGATCAAACAAAAAATCGAAACTGCAAAGAGTAGGTTCCTGGACATATTTGGCCTCGGACAGACGATGAACCTGCCAGGTGGCCCGGCAGGCAGCACTGCTACGTCGTCCCATTGTATTAAAAAAAACAACTCTCGATATCGGCGGGGCGACAAAGCAAAAAAAAATAGACCGGGCCTCCCGAGTTGCGCCCTTTATTACTGGAATCCGGGCACAATCACAAATGCTCCCCTCACTGGGCGACGGCCCCGGCATACCCGTTGCTGGGAACCTGAACCGTGCAAACCCTGCTCAGGCCAACAGGACCTTGCGGAACATGGTGGCGGTGAAGTCGTGGTCGGACATGAAAGCCAGACGCACCGGGCTCTTGGCGTCTTCCACCAGCAGGTGGTCCACACCCGGAAAGCCCAACCAGTCGGCCACCGCCCTCGTGGGACGACGGGAGGTGTCCAGGGGCCAGAGTTCCACCTTGGCGGTCATGGGAAGAACAATGGGGAGCAAGCGGGGCGAACGGGGACAGATGGGAGTGATGTGGATGGAGTGTACCAGGGGGTGGCAGGCTGAACCGCCTGCCGAAATACTGTAGCCGGTGGAGCCAATGGAAGTGGCCACCACCAGTCCATCACAAACCATGCGCTCCATCACCAGGTTGCCGTCAATGGCCAGCTTGATGTGACAGGACAGGGTTGCCATCCGTTCCAGGTAGACGTCGTTGACCGCGTGGGCGGTTGCCAGGTGCCGACCTTCGACGATTTCGTCCTGGGCCTTGGGGGAGCCGTTGGGTGGCACGTCCACCAGGCGAGCGGCCATACGCAGGCGTGGGAAGTGGTGAACGTTCCACCCCCTGGATTCTATCCGAGTGACCATTTTGGCGGGATCTACTACATCGTTCAGCAAGAAACCGATTCGCCCGCAGTTTAGTCCCAGGAAGGTATAACTGTTACCCAGCTCGTGAATAGCCCGCAGCATTATGCCATCGCCGCCCAGCACGATACATAGATCATCTGGCAGGCAACTCTGATCCAGATGCCGTTCCAGGTGGCGTGCCAGTTGGACAGCTTTCGGGTTTCTATGATCCAGGCGCAACATCACAGCAGTCTATCATCTTTTCACCCCTATCGAAGAGTAGAACACGCTCCACAAAAACACTACTCTGTACAGAGATCCGGAGGAGGGCATCCTTGGCCGACGAACCAGAAAAAGAGCGCCGTATCGAGGAGACACTCGCCTTCAATGCCAGGACGGGCAACACGGGCGCGTTGGAGGTACGCGATGGCAAGCGCCGCAGGGTCTTTTTCCTGTCAGCGGGCAGATTGCTGCTCACCCATTCCAACCTGAAGAGTGAAACGGCCGAGCGCGTGGCGGCCAGGAGCCCTGGCGCAAAAACCAAGGAAATCCCCCAGCTTCAGGCTATCTCCAGGCTCCGCTCGGCCATGCACTCCGACGCGCCACAAGTAAAGTGGCACGGTGGAAGCAGGCCCCCCAGGACCGAAACACTCGATCTGCCGGCTATCCTGTTGGCCGCGATTGAAAGTACATACGATAGCACCGAGCTTCTTGCAATCCTCAACGGCATTCACTCCGGAAATCCCCTTTCCTCTGCTTCCACCCTCTTCCCCAGCGCTTCCCTGCCCTTCTCTGAAAAAACCCTCCAATGGCTGGAAACCCTCGATGGTCTCCGAGATCTGGACGAGGTTCTGCAATTCGCCCCTGATTCGCCAACGGCCAGTCTCCTGGCGATATACCTGGCGGATCTCCTGGGTCTGCTCCGTTGGGTTGAACCACCCTCCATCAGCGGCTCCGGAACATCCATCGAAAACAGCCAGAATGGAGGGGCCTCTGCCCCCGACAAGGAACGCGACATCTCCAGACTCATCGCCGAGGGCCTGTCCGGACCGGAAAAGAACGGCTCCCAGGTACAGGACTCTCGGGTCCCTGCCCCCCAGACGGAGCCATCTGCTCAAGTCCCTTCACAAGGAGATGGTCCATCCAATGCCGACATCGAAGCCATCCAACATGAGCTGGACCGAATGGACTCTGCTTCCGACTACTTTCAACTGCTGGGGGTTTCCTGGGACAGCCAGGTCGAAGTCTTCAGAAACGCCTACTTCACCCTCGCGCGCAAGATACACCCGGACCGCCTCAACCACGCCGACTCCGAATTGCGCGAAAAGGCGTCCAAAGCCTTCGACAAGGCCAGAGAGGCATGGGATGTTCTCAAGGAAGACGAATCCCGCCAGGCATACTTAGATCGTACGATTCATGGAAAAAAAACGGAAGACGAGCTGGCAATGGAACGGGTTCGCGAAATCCTCGATGCGGAAGAAACCTTTCGCAGGGGCATCGCGGCCTTCAACGCCGGGAGAGTGAACGAAGCTCATACAGCCTTCAAGCAGGCCTACTCGGTTGACCCGGAACACCCAGAGTTCATGAGCTATTACGGCTTTACCACCTGGCGTACCCAGCAAAACCGGGATCCGGAGGCAGCCGAAGCTGGCTATGAACTGTTGAGAAACGCCCTTGACAAGGGCAAAAAAATGGACCGGGCCTGGGTCCTGCTGGGGAGGATCTACCGGGACCGCCAAGAGAGAGACATGGCATGGCGCTGCATGGTCCATGCTCTTCGGATAAACCCCTCCAACGCCGACGCCCAACGGGGCCTCGAACGCCTGAAGCGCGAAAAGGAAGACCAGAAACGCGCCGAAATGGGTTTTCTCCGCAGGCTCTTCCACTCCAGGAAGCCCCGCAAGGCCAAAGAAGGCCGCGAAAAGAAAGCCGGGGGAAAGATCGATTAGAGCTCAAACTCGAATTCCGGTGTTGAGCAGCAATGACTCGAGAAGACATCTACGCCAGTTCGGTTCGCTACCACCTCTCACCCGTACTGCGTTTGCTGGACGATCCCAGATTCAGCGAAATACTCATCAATGGACCTGATAAGATCTTCGTGGAGTTGAATGGCCGCCTCGTCTCGGTAAAGGATCTCTCCTTCAACAGTGAAGAGGAACTGAAGGCCGCTTGCGTAAGCCTTGCCCAGTTCAACGGCACCTTTTTCGACCCAGACCACCCACGTATGGACGGTCGCCTGCCCGACGGTAGCCGCGTGCACGTCATCGGCCCACCCTGTTCCCGCTTCCTCGCCATCGCCATACGCAAATTTTCACCAGTTCAATTGAAGCCCTCTGATCTTGTTCGCAAGGGGACCTTGAGCACCGGGGCCGCTCATTTTCTACGGGCCGCCATTCTACTGAAGAAGAACATCATCGTCTCTGGAGGGACCGGATCGGGCAAGACAACCCTGCTCTCGGTACTTGCCGGCTTCGTCCCGAAAACAGAACGAATCGTAATCCTGGAGGACACCGGCGAGCTGCGAACCGAACACCCCCATGTAGTTCAGTTGGAAGCCAGAAAACCCGACAGCCACGGTCGTGGCCAGATTACCATGCGTGATTTGCTGCACAGCACCCTCCGCTTGAGACCGGATCGGATCATCGTGGGAGAAGTCCGGGGCGGTGAGGCCCTGGACCTGCTCAACGCCCTGAACTCGGGACATGGCGGGACCATGTGTACCCTCCACGCCAACAGTCCCACGGGAGCCCTCTCCAAGCTGGAGACCCTCGTGCTATTTGCCGAGGAGGAGCTTCCCATAAGGGCAATCAGAGGCCAGGTGGCGATGGCCGTGGACCTGGTGGTCCAGATATCCCGGTTCCCTGATGGCAGTCGGAAAATAGAACACATCACCGAAGTGGACCATGGTCTGGACGAGTCCGGATACTACCGGGTCCGCAACCTGTTCACCTACAGAGGTTCAAAGCGTGCGGACGGCGTCCTGGAAGGCGAACTCATGCCCTGTGGCGTAGTCCCCGGCTTCTTCGACGAAGCTGCTGCCAAGGGCGTCGAAATCGACAAGTCCTGGCTAGTGCCGGGGAAGTGAATCCCAGCAGAACTGCGTTCAATCCACCACCCCGGAGCCCGGACTCCGGTGGTTGCTCTTCCTGGCGGCCTGGGCTGCCACCTGCTGGTAGTGATCGATGACCGCGCGCACGTAGCTACGTTTTTCCAGGTAGTCTCCCGGAAAAAACGATCTCTTGAAACCATAGATCACGAACTTGCGCAGATCATCCCCGCCAAAACCGAACGCCTCCACCGCGAGTTTGAGTTCCTTGCTCACCGAAGTGTGCGACACCAACCGATTATCGGTGCATATGGTACACGAGAGCCGTGCATCCATCATTCGTCTGAAAGCGTGCCGTTGGATGGAACCAATAGTGGGATTGGTCTGCAGGTTGGACGTGATGCAGACCTCGATGGTAATACGGCGGTCGGCGATGAACTGGGACAGTTCACGGACATAGCGATCTCGGTCGGCGATCTCGGGGCCGTCCACCAGGTTTGCTGAAAACAGGTGGTAGCCATGCCCTATCCTGTCGGCATGAAGGGCGGTAATGGCCTGGAAGATGCTTTCCGGACCATAGGCTTCGCCAGCATGCACGGTTTTTTTCATGAAATGCTCATGGGCGAAGCGAAAAGCCTGCTCGTGGTCGACGGCCGGGAAGCCTCTTTCCTGGCCGGCCAGGTCGAAGCCGACGATAGGGATACCCAGATCGTCGCGAATGCGCACCGCGGCCCTGGCCAGTTGCAAGCTGGCAGCCGCAGCAATCCCCCGTTGTTCAAACTCCCGTAGCACACGGGAAAGATGGGCATAATACCAGGAAAATTCCGGCCTGAACATGCGCAGGGCGCAGACGATGATCCCTGAACGGAAGGGCGGGAAACCCCTGTTCTTCACTGCATCAGAGGCACGGTGCTCCCTTTCCGCTCGTTCCAAACCCCTCCAGACAGCAGCCAACGAGTTTTCGATGGTCTGCCACTTCGTCACATGAAGGTGGGGGGCAAAACGCACCTCCAGGTAGCACACACCCTCCGCGATGTTGTCCATGGCCAACTCGTAGGCCGCTCTTTCGAGAGATTCCTGGCTCTGGAGCACTGCGGCTGTATAGGCAAAACCAGTGAGATATTCCCCCAAATCTGCATAGCTGTCCTTGAAGACAAGCTCGTGGAGGCCTTCGGGAGTGTAGGAAGGGAGGGCAATACCGTGCTGCCTTGCCAGCTCGATCAGGGTTCCGATGCGCAACGACCCGTCCAGGTGGACATGAAGATCGGTCTTGGGAATGGCCTGGATGAAGGAGTCGTCGATCATGGTGCGTTTCTGCCTGAACGGGGGATCAGGGATCAAGCCGGTGTGCCGGATTCGTACTTTCCGACGAAATCTTGCGAGCAAGCGCGGATTCGCAGCGCAACAGAAGGGCGGAGGCATTCTTCGCCAACTTGGAGTTCTCGGTCAGGGACTGCCTCTTGATGGTGGAAACGCAGTCCATCGGCCTGTTCTTCTTGAGATAGAGCCGGGCGGTTTCCAGCGAAATATGGGCATCCCCCTGTCCTGAAAGAGAGAAGCGCCTGGCCAATTGAAGGGCCCCGTCGTAGTCGTCAGCCTTCGCCATGGCACGTACGGCCAGGGTCTTGAGATATGGTAATTCGGGTGCCAGGGAAAATGCCTTCAAGTAGGCCTCCGACTCTTTCTGGTACTCATGTTCCAGATCGTAGACCCACGCCAAGTCTTGCCACACATGGGAAGTCTCTGCCTTGTCTTCAAGCAACTTCAGCAGGTAGTCCTCGGCCACCGAAGGACCTTCCGTCTTCGCCAGCGCCTTGGCACGATCCGGTGGAGAACGAACCCAGTCAGGCCCCAGGATCTCGGCTTGTTCGTAGGCAAGCGCGGCGGTTTCGTAGTCCTGTTGTTCAATCAAGATCCTGGCAAGGGCTATCGACCAGTAGCCATGGGTGTCGTCCAGGGCTTCCAACCACCAGATCCCCACGGGTAAAAGCTCGAAACCCGTCTTCAAGGGGATGGGCTCCCCCCACTCGTCAACGGGCCAGTGGTGGATGGCTTCGGCGATAGCCCTGCTGGCCTCAAGCACCTGACCCTGTTCGTCACGAATAGTAGCTTCCAACATCCAGGTTCTGTAGTCGTTGGGATCTCTTTTTGCGGATCGTTCGACAATGGCCAGAGCGGTATCTTCATCCCCGGCCATATAGGCGGAAAGCGAAGCGTATCTGAGGGCATCGGCATCTTCGGGGTGTTTTACCAGGATCTTTTTTGCCAATCTTGAAATGGCCTCCTGGTCACCATCAGCATCAGCCTTCCAGAGGGCCAGCAGATCCAGTGCCGGATGCCAAGGTGCCAGGTATGATAGCTGCCACCTGTAGTTGTCCGCGTCGGCGGGATGCGTTCTGCAGGCTTTGATCCCATCCGCGGCCCTGTCGACAAAGTAGGTTCTGAACTGCCACAACCCTGCTGGAAGCTGTACCAACCCAAGCAGAAGAATCAGCCGCCGTATCGAGGAGGGATTCACGTATCGACCGCTGGCAAAGGCACTCCACCTGAAGGCCATTACCGCGAAAGCTGCAAGCAGGATGGCCGGAATCTGCAAGGCAAAATCCATGCAGGAATGAACCGCCAGAGCCACTAAACCCCAGGAAAAGAACGATGCCCTGGTAGAGGGCCTCTCTCCCCCACCGGGAGATGGCACGAAGTAGACAACCAGTCCGATGGCGACAATTCCCACCAGGCCATGTTCAACCAACCATTCCAGCGGAATGGAATGGAGATGGTAGGCCAACTGGTAGAACGGGTTCAGCCTGTAGGCCCTGTAGGTGTCGATGATGGCTCCGCCACCAATTCCGGTGAGCCAGTGATCGCGTAGCATATCCAAGGCGGCGGGGTATTCCGCCATCCGCGGAATTACGGAGTCGTAAAGCCATTTTTCGTCAAAAAACCGCAAATAGGTCCAGGTGCCGGTGTACAGGGTCAAAATAAGCACGAGCACAGCAGGGATGGTGTAAATCCCCAGTTTCCTGCTCCAAGCAAGGTAGAGTCCCAGCGTGATTACCAAGCTCGCGAGCGTACCAGGAGAACCTATTGCCACCATCACGATGAGGCTGCCAAAAGCCACGGCCAGGGATGGCAAGGCGCCAATGAACGATTGACGCGAGTCCTCGTAGGCCCTGCCAGCCACGACCGGAAACGTGAGCAAAAGAACGGCGCCCAGGTGGTTCGGGTTGACCAGGGGCGCAAAAAAGGTGTCTGGAATAGTCTCGACAGGGATCAACCCGAGGATTGAGCGGGCGTTGAGCAGGGCATGGGATGAAGCGAAAACAAGCAGTACGGCCGTAAAGACCAGCGTGGCTTCTTCAGCTTTGTCCTTGGCGTGTCGACCCGAGCTGGTGACTCCCAACAGAAGGCCGAAGCACAGAGCCAATAGATAGACCCCCAACTCACCAATCGTGTTTTCGGGCTGGCTCGACAGTGTCCACCAGGTGACCCCAGGTCGGGCTTCCAGAATTCCTGGCGCCACGATAGTAAGAATTTGGGAGGGGAGGGGAAGAAGGCCAACCAGAATGGCAAAAGCCGGGAGAACGAGAGCTATGGTCCACCAGAAGATTCTGCTGCACCGCTTCAACCTCTGATCGGACAGACCCAGGGCCATCATGGACGCGACAAAAACCAGCATGTGAAGAAGGCCCAGCGCCTGGGGACGAGTGGAGCCCACGAGCAAGAAGGCCACCGCCAAAACCAGGGCCAGGAGGGCGTCCAGGTAGAACTTCAACCTGTGGGAGACGGAGGCCTTCAGGGAATGTGGCACCAGCGAACTCCTGTCATTTGTCAACAAAGACCCTTCAAGCGGTGACCCGAAGCCAGTTACACACTTTGCCGTCCAACGATACTCCTAACACGTTCCTACCCGGATAAGGCTCCCATTGCCGGAGCGGCCCATTCCCATCCAAATACACATCCGCGCAGCCACTCGATATGGCGCTGCCATTCCGGCGGACCGCACAGATGCACCTGGCTCGAAAAGCGACTCGCTCCTGCTCCAACCGCCATTCCAGGACGGGAACCAGCACAGGCAGGTGCGCAGGGCGCGATGCAAGTCGGGGCTGGACATCTGCAACCTGTCCGGAATAGATGCCGTACCAGACAGCCAGAGTTCTTCTCACTGGTGTATCCAATTCTCCACATGGGTCCGCCGAAGTGCTTTGAATCCACTTCCACCTGCCCCACACACAGGTGTCAGGAATCCCCCTCTCCACCCCCGGCAGCCCATGGAAAATGCTCGTTGAACCACCGCCACACCGGGCAGACGGCTTGTGTAGACGGCAATGGATCGCCCAGTTAGACCAGTGGAAAATGACAATTACTGGAGAAATCGGTGATGACTGAAGAGGAGCGCCAGGAGATCCTGGAAGAAATGTCACGCAAGCTCGAAACCGAACACGAGCGACGACTGATGGCATTCGAAACTCGGCGGCGACGATCACAGGAACGAAAAACCGGCAAGAAATCGGGGCACCCTGATTCCGAAAAGCAACAGCTTTGGGATGAAGCCCGCTTGAAATTCTACAAAGACCATGGCTACCAGAAATACGTCGATTCACGCGGAAACGTCAGGTGGCTACTTCCCGAGGAGTACGAATACCGCATGAAACGGCATCGAAGGCGTTCGAAGCGCCACAGGACCTGGTTCAATACCATGACCACACGCAAGCAGCGTCGAGTGCTGCTCCTAGTACTGATGATCACTGCGGCTATCGGGACTGGGTTGTTCGTCTTGCGCCAACATCTTTAGAACCCGCAGAATCTGTTCCGGGGGCAGTTCTTCTACAATGCCCAGGGAGAGCAGGCTGCTGGACCTCGCAACCATAAATTGATAATGTGCGACCACAGGTCTACGGAAAAGGGATCTGGACTCCTTCCACGTTACACTGGAGACATTGGCGGAGTTTCCACGCCATCGGCCGTCACGGGTTCGCACGAGAGCATTGCCTCTTTGTAAACAAAACCTGCGATGACAGTAGTGCGCCGCCTGGAATCCTCTGAATACCTGTTTCGTGAATTATTATGGATCCGGCATCGGGAGTGCCGCAAATGTACCGTTACCTGACATTGGATCTGCCAGTCTTGTCGGCAATGGCAATAGCCATGGTACTGGGCCTGGCCGTACTGGCAGGTACCGGTGTTTACGTCTTGTGGGCACTGCTGGGCTTCCTGGCATTGGTGGTCATTTGCATCACCGGCTATCACCACCCCATCGTCCTGGTGGCACTGTCGTTCATTGGTGTTCTCATTGATAGCTGGGGGCAGACCGGCTATTCCGTGGGCGGCATAGACATAACCTTCTCCAAGCTCTCGGCCGGCCTTACTGCTGTCATCTGGTTCATCCACGTCATCTCCTCCAAGAAACCGTTGTTCGAGTACCACCCTTTGATCCTGGCATTGGCTCTCCTGGTGGTCTCCATGGCGTCCAGCTTGGTTATGGCTCGCTTTACCGGCATTGGTCTCATCAATACCTTGAGCGTGGCGATGTTGACCATCATGGTCATTCTCATCAGCACCATCGTCCAGCCGAAAGACCTGGTGCCGCTGGGCCGTTTCTTGGGTCTGGCGCTCATTGGCTTGATTGTCGCCTCGCTGGTGTTGCGCTCTTCGGCGGCTCATGGCATGCTGGAAAACCCCTTCGATACCCTGCAACGGGCGCGAGGATCCCTGGGAGACGCCAACGAATGGTCGGCCTTCCTCCTGGTGAGCTGCCCACTTGTAGCAGGCCTCGTTGCCGCCGATAAGCGCTGGTACTCCAGGTTCATCACCTTCACGCTGCTGTTCCTGATGCCGGTAGCAATAATCAGATCCGCCTCCAGGGCAGGCTTTCTGGTGATGATGGCTGGTGTGCCCTTTTCTCTGTACATGCTGAAAGAAAGAAAAGGCCAGATCCTGCTGGGAGCCATACTGGTAGCGGTGTTGATCCCTACGACCACCGACACGGAGGCTATCTACGCCAGGCTCTCGACCCTGTTGACGCCGTGGAACGAACAAGAAATTACTCACGGCCAGAGCTTCAGGGAACGCTCCCAGCTCTTCTATTATGGACTTCAAACCTTCAGAGACCACTGGTTCATTGGTACCGGCGTGGGCAACCTCGCCACCACCCACGGTTTTGCCAGCCTGGATTTCCGTTTCAGAACCGTTCACAACAGTTATCTTACCATCGTCGCTGAGCAGGGAATATTTGGCATCCTTGTTTTGCCCTGGATAATCTTCCAGAGCGCTCGTAGCATCTTCTCCTCCTGGCGAGCGGCGGCAAACCCTTCACAAAAGAAAATGGCCATGGGCTATGCCGTGTCTGGCGTTTCTTTTGGCATGATGGCCGCAACCCTGGATCTGCAGACACTGGCCATAGGCTACTTCATCCTGGGTCTTGGACTTGTGCTGGAAAAACGTCTCGTATTCCCACAAGAAGACGAAGATGCAGAATCGAACGAAACTCCGGTTTCCACAGAGTTGAGTTATGCTCATTTTCATTCATAGGAGACCTCGGGAAAGCTCATGCCTACTGCGGAACGCCAGTCGCTACGGCACGAGCCGGCAGCCTTCTGCTGCCTTTTCCCCGACGGCTTCCAGCCTTTTCGCACCAGAAGCTACTTTCAAATCACAAGCGATTGGATCCTCTCTCCAATTGTACCCAGGCTCTGGACCACTTTATTTCCCCGTACCGCACAAGCACCACGGCAGCAGTCGGAACCCTATCGCGAGGCACGTTCCGGGTCCTCCCGAATACCCTTATATATTCCAATACAATCGGCCATTCGTAGCCTCCTGAGACGCATCCCACGAGTAACACGTTACCAGGTTCGGGCTGCTGTTGCCAGGCATGCTCGTACACTTCAATTGAGCAACCTTGAGAAGACCAGAACGGAGTTCCCGTGAGTGAACTTTCAGTACCAAACTTGAAGCGCAAATTCGAGCTTCAAGAGTTCATCCCCCTCGTACGCAAGCAGAAGAAGGTCATCCTGGGTTTCATCGCCACCGTCCTGGGCACGGTCCTCATCGGTAGCCTCCTGACCCCCAAGATCTACGAAGCATCCGCACTCGTGGAACTCTTTCCCAGAACAGGACAGGAGGTTCAAACCCAGGAAGTCGTGGACCTCAATTCCAACAGCTACTACGAGTTCAGAGATTATGCCCGTGGCGAACTGCAGGTCCTGTCCAGCCGGTCTCTGCTGGGAAAAGTGATTCGTCGGTACAACGATCTGGGTTTTGACGACTACACTCCCGAACAAGAAGATCTACTCCGATTGCAGGAAAACCTCCACGTCGAGCCGGTGAAAGAAACCAGACTCATCAAGATATCCGTGGAACATCAAATTCCGGAGAACTCTGCAATAATCACCAACCTGGTGGCAGAGGTGTACCGTGAGCAGAACCTCGGAATTCGCAGGGACGCTTCGGAAGACGCCAAGATCTGGCTACAGGAAAAACTCGAGGAATACGACGCCCGCATCAAGCTCACCAACCAAAGCCTCTTGCAGTACCGTGAGCAAAACGATCTCCTGGACGTTGAAGGGCAGTTGAACGAACTGTCCACCAGACTGGCCGCGTTGAACACTGCCCACGGTGAATTGGCAGCCCAGAAGTCAATCCAGGAAATGTCGCTGGCATCTCATCGCAAGCTACTGAAGGCTTCCCGTTTCAACGAGCTGGCCAACATCTACCAGAACGCGACCCTTTCCAAGCTATCAGAAGAATATGCCTACGCGTTGACCGAAAAGGCCCAGCTTCAAACAAAGTACGGCGACAAGTGGCCCAAACTGCGGCAGACCGAGGACAGGATCGACAGAATCGAAGCTCTCATCAGCACCGAAGTCCAGAAGAGCTACGAAGCCGAAATGGCTGGTTTTCAAGAGGTCAGCTCCCAGCTTCAGAACCTGGAAAACCAGATCAACTCGGTGGAGGAAGAACTGCTCTCAAGACAGAAGTTGAAGGTGGAGCACGACCAGATCAAACAGACACTGGAACGGTATGAAGAGTTCTACAACACCTTGAGTCAGCGTAACAACGAGCTTGACCTTTCGTCGCGCACACAGCTCAACAACGTTCGCATCGTGGACAAAGCACTGGTTCCAGACCACCCAATCAAGCCCAGAATCCTTCTCAACATGGTCATCGCCTTGGTGATCGGTGTGGTGGGTGGCATCGCTTTCGGACTTTTCCAGGATCACCTGGACGACTCCATAGGCTCTCCCATGGACGTACAGTCATATCTCAAGGTGCCTTTTCTGGGGCACATCCCCAAGCTTCCGGAAGGAGCCGTCAGCGAATCGCCTGGTCTATACACATACCATAATCCCAGGTCTCTCTTGGCCGAAGCCGTCTTGAGCCTTCGAACGTTGATTTCCCTCAACAGAGAGCACCAGGAATACCGTCGCCTGATGGTTACGAGTGCCGCAGCCCGCGAGGGAAAGACCGAAACATCGGTACGCCTTGCAATAGCATTCGCCACCCTGGGAAAGAAAGTCTTGTTGATGGATTGCGATCTCAGGAAACCCAGGATTCCCGAAATATTCAACATGCCCAACGCCATGGGGCTCGTGGACATACTGGAGGATCAGGTCTCAATCGAAGAAGCCACCATGAGCACCGAGGTGCCCAACCTCGACATTCTTCCGTCGGGCTCACACGTGGAACAACCAAACCAGGTTCTGGCAATCCCATCCATGGAAAAGCTGTTGAACGACCTGGAGAGCAGGTACGACATCCTGATCATCGATACGCCGCCTTCCGCCGATCTGACAGATGCCATCACCATCTCCAAGATGGTCGATGGCGTGCTGCTGGTCATTCAGCACCAGGTGGTATCCAGGATGATCGTTCAGCGGATGATAGAACGTCTACGCCAGGTGGACGCGAAAATCCTGGGAGCTGTGCTCAACTGTGTAGACCTTGAAAACACCACCAGCCGTTACTACTACTACTACGGGCGCTATTACTACGGCTACGGCTATGGCTACGGCTACGGCTATGGCTACGAACCGGAAGAAGGCAATCAGCCCCCCCCCGCCAAGGACGGCGGCGCCGTTGCTTGACCCGGATCTGGCGGCCACTCTCAAGCAGGCCAGAAAAAGACCCCGGCCAGCAGCAGGGCGAGGGCTAGGCGGTACCAGCCGAATGGTGCCAGGCCGTGCCGCGTGAGGAAGCGCACGAACCACTCCACCGCGGCGGCGGCGGAGACCGTGGCCGCCAGGAAGCCGATTCCAAGCACCAGCAGCCCCTGTGAGAGGGAGCCGCCGCCTATGGCGTCCAGCATCTGCCCACCCCCCTTCAGGGCGTCGTAGCCGGTCGCGGCTGAGAGCGTGACCAGGCCCAGGAGGAAGCTGAACTCCGCCGCGTCCCTGGGTTTCAGGCCCAGCATCAACGCCGCCACGATGGTCATCATGGAGCGGCTGGTGCCGGGCCACATGGCGACGCACTGGCCGAAGCCCACCAGCAGGGCCACGCGCATGTCCAGGTCATCCAGCTCGAGCCCGCTTCGCCCCGGGGCCAGCAGCCTCTGGTTGGCGGCCACGGCGATCATGAGCCAGGCTCCGACGAAGAGAGCACCGATAACCGCCCGGGGCTCGAAGAGATAGGTCTTGATGGGATCGTTGAGCAGGGGGCCCAGCACGGCGGCGGGGAGGAAGGCCACGAAGAGGTTCCGCGCAAGCTTGAGTCCGGCGGAGTCCCTGCCCAGCAAGCCCCGCAGCATCTGGACGCAGCGCTGGCGATAGAGCCCCACCACGGCCGCGATGGCGCCGAACTGGATCACGATGTTGAAGGTGTCCACCGCCTGCTTGAGCTGTGGGTCTTCGTCCAGGCCCATCAGCCAGGACACCAGGATGAGGTGGCCGGTGGAACTCACCGGCAGGTACTCGGTCAGGCCCTCGACGATCCCCAGGACCAGGGCTTGCCACCAGGACATGTTCCTCCTTTGCTGCGCCCAGGGCCCGTGGGCTCGGGAAGGCCCCGGCTCATGGAAGAGGCCCGAGTGTTGTGGCCCGGAAACGGGGGGCTGTCTCCAGCGGCCCTCTCCCCGCCGTTTTATATGATGGCATCTTCGTTCCGCGCTACTCTTCCAGTGATCCGGG
>JAJRWT010000078.1 GCA_024276675.1 Myxococcota bacterium
CCGAGCCGGGGCGAGTCGCTTTCGAGCCAGGTGCGTCGGCGCAACCCGCCGGAATAGCAGCGCTATTTCAAGTGGTTGCGCGGGCGTGCCTGGCGAAGGAATGGGCAGCTTCGGCGAAGGGAGGCTTTTCCGGATGGGAACGAGATAGCCTGCACCGCCGCCAGCGAAACCTGCGCGGTACTCGACTCGGTGGAGTTGCCATGGGCTCCCCAACAGCAGCAGCATCTGCGGGCCATGAGATCCCTGGTGGTGGGGTTGATGCGCCAGGAGGCGCCGGTCAGCGGCGGTATCCTCCAACGCCCCAAGGAGCGCCCCGGCCTACCCCCCCCGGGTTCTAGGTGTGGGGCAGGGTGAGCCTTGGGGGGGGGAGGAGCTTCAACGTATTTCAATACGGTGCGACGTACAATATCGGCCAGAGCCCGGCATCCGTAACAGTCGCTACGAGCCTGGCGCCCCTGGCCACGACCCGAGCCGGCAGCCTGCGGCTGCCTTTCTCCCGAGGGCTCCCAGGAGCAGATCTGCCGATAGACGCAGATGCATCGATTTGCCCTATTTCGCGGTTCCATACCAGCGGTATGTAATCCCCTGTGGCGCCACATTTCAGGCATCGGCTTGGCGAACCGCACAAGTCGCACTGAAAGTTGCCACATCGAGTGCATCGGTAGATCTTCACCGTCTGACGTGGTCTTCTCGAATTGCAGCATGGGGTCCGTTTGAATGAGATGATATTCTTCTCGATGCACAGGTCGAGCAAGATCTCGTCATCAGCCATGCCAACGTCGGCATCTTCTCCGTTCCCCAGGTGGCGAGCAGCCTGGTTTTTCGCGGCGGCACCGCCCTGAACAAGCTCTACCTCACGCCTCCGGCCCGGCACTCGGAGGAGAGCGATCTGGTCCAGCTTCCAGCGGAACCCACCGGTGACCACTCGAACACCGTGTCTGTGCTATTCACCACGCAGCAGCATCTCCACCTGCCGCCGCGCCGTGTGCAGCCGGGACCACACGGTGCCCTCTTTGATGCCCAGGACCTCGGCGATCTCCCGGCTGGTCATCCCCTCCAGGGCGGCGAGGACCAGCACGCTGCGGTGTGCGGCGGACAGGCAGTCAAGCGCCCGGGCCAACTCTTCGGCGGTAAACTCCGGCTGGGCCTGGCGCATCAGCGGGGGCGGCTGCCGGAGGGCGGCGGTGGCGTTGTCCCGCCGGCGCCTCTGGTCCCGCATCCGCAGGGCCTGCCGGAGGGCGATGCGGTAGATCCAGGTCTTCAGCCGGGCCTGGCCGCGGAAGCCTCTGATCCCCCGGAGCACCCCCACGAAGACCTCCTGGGTTGCGTCCTCTGCGTCCTGCCGGTTCCCGGTGAGGCCATGACACAGGGCGAAGACCGGCCTGCGGTAAAGGGCGAAGAGTCGACAGAAAGCGGCCTCCCGGGTGACCCGCTCCCCTCCCCGCAGCGCCTCCACCAGTTGCACCTCGTCCTCGTTTGGGACCCGTTCACTCATTCCAGGGCCTCCATCTCCCGTCGCAACCGGGGGAGGACGACCATGGCAGTGTAGAGTGCGTGCAGCACGAGGAAAAGGCCGAACCCAGTGCAGAAGACGATCTGCCGCAGAGGCATGTCCGCCGCGAACCAGAAGAGGGAGCCGAGCCAGAGCAGGGCACAGGCCAACCAGGCCGGTATCATGAACCGTGCCTCCCTGAGCCTGGCTTGAAGGTCCCGGCGCAAGAACCCGGTCAGGTCAGCCTGCACCCGCTCCAGCCTGCGGATCTCGCGGACACGGCGGCGGCCCCTCAGGGTCATGAGCACCCCCACCACCGCCAGGGCGCTGAGCCCGGCTGCGGCGGCCTGCGCCCGTGGGAGCGAAAACACCCAGGTCGTCAGCGCTACGCCGCACAGGCCCGCTGCATACCCCAGGAGCAGGTCCCGCCGCTCTCGGGCCATCATCTCCTGCACCCTCACCGCCATGCTCTCCCAGTCGGTTTCTCCGGCGGCCTCCGCCGCGCCGCGGGCCAGTGCACGCTCCAGCCAGGTGATACGTTCTCTGGTTTCCAGGTCCGAGTTCATGAGCACCTCCTGCCATGTTAGTGCACACGGAGGGAGATTCCTTCACTCGTACGCGGCCTGGCGGCATGGGCAGTCCCTCCCGGCGGGCTTCGCTGGGGCGCGGAGTCTTCCCCCGCGATGACGCGGTGCACGGCCTCGGCGCTGTAGTTGTCGAAGCGGGCGAGGCTTATGGTAGAGATGGGCAGCGACGCTGAGTTCGTCTGGCATGTGACCTTCAACGGCTCCAACCTGCTGGGGCTTGGCGAGCCTGTCGAGGTCCCATCCGGAAATGGCGGACCGAGCGGGTCGCTTTCGAGCCGGGTGCGCCCCGTGCAAGCCGCCGGAGTAGCGGCGCTATTTCAAGTGGTTGCGCGGAGGTGCCTGCCCGGCTGGAACAAAGGGGGCCGCTCCGGCGATGGGAGCCTTTCCGGATGGGAACCATCGAAGACCCGTGCACTCTGGTGCCTGGCCGGGGGCAAAGAGACCTGCAGGTTCGTGACCATGAGGTCGGTGGGGGCGACTTTCCAGGAGCCCTCCACTCGTCCTGCTCGAGGACACATCACGGTTCCAGCATGACAGAGATGTCTTTGGTCTCGCCCCTGGCCACGTTCACTGCCATCTCGGAGACGAGCTTCTGACCTGCTACCACACCGTCTACGCGGAGCTTGTGGACCCCCGGGGACAGCTTCGAGACGATGGACTTGCTGCCCCGGGCCCGGGTCGACTTTCTTCCGTCGAGAGAGAGCCCCCAATCCGTCACACCGTCGTTCTTCAAAGAAACCGTGACAGCCGCCAGGCGAGCGGCGTCGAGCCTATTGCTCAACTGTTCTTGTTGAAGCGCCCTCTGCTGCTTCACGACGCTCTCCATCTGGGCGAGCGTGCTGGTGAACTCCTCGGCCCACATCTTGGTCTCGTCCAAGACGATGTTCCGCACCTGGATCATGAGCAGCTTGCAGCTCTGGATCGCCTCTTTGACGATGTCGCCCGAGTGATCTCCCGAGGCGGCGGCCTCGAACATGATCTCCTGCCAGTCGAACTGGAACTTCTCCAGGCAGATGGAGATCTTCTGCTGAGTAAGAAGAAACCGGGTCCAGCCGGACGTCAACCCGAGGTGCTTGTCGACACCGATGAGCACGCCCGCGAGAAGGACGGAGATGGAGGCAAAAGCGCTGAAGTAGGCGCTGCTGTTTTCGAACAGTACCGACATGATCGGCAATATACCGGCGGCGCCCACGCAGAAGATGGTAGCCAGGCGAATGCTGATTGCAAGGCCCTTCTTACAGCCTTTCTTGTGGAGATACCAGTCTTCGGCCTGTTGGACGTGGTTGCAGGTGTATCGGTACAACTCGTCCAGAGACTTCTGGATCTCTTCCGGATCATCCCACCTCAGCTCTGTGAGATAGCTCGTATTCAGGTTCTTTTTCGCCCTTCTACGTGCAGGCCGTGCTTCACGTGACCCAGGCGTCGCGTCGACATACTGTCCAACGTCGGGAGACCTCATATCATGGGGTTGCATCTCGGGCCGGATGGGCTGCTTTTCAACTGTTGAAGACATGTGACGACTCCCGTGCAATGAACATGGATTATACCAGTAGACATGTAGACGAAACCCACGATGGATCTCCCCACTCTGCCAAAACGCAGGTAAAAGTACCCTGTTTCGTCCCTCCCAGGCACCTCCCGCCTCAACTGAAGACCGAAGCCCGACCACCACTTCCAGCAGCGGGGCCCAGCCCATCCCTGGGCCTTGACGATTGCGACAGTATGGACGGCCTCGGGGCAGACCTGGCAACGGAGCCCCCAGGCTACCGGAGCCCCATCGCCAGGGCCTCATGGGAGCGGGCTTTCTCGATATCTACTTCAGGGCGGATGATACCATGAGGGCAAGGTCTGTCCTTTTCCACCCGGGCACCCTGGAGCTGGGGACGGAGGACAAGGGCTGCGGGGCTTTTTCCTTGGACCTGTTGGCGCCCCGGCTCCCTGGTTTCCGGAGACTGCTGTGCAACAGGCTTGCCCCCGTGATAGTGGCTGCGTATCATCGAAGCGGCCCGCCGGGGCCCGGATTGGGATTGGACTGGCACATGGCGACGCAGAAGAACGACACAGCACCTGCGGCAGCCGGACCGCCCCGACCACAAAAAGGGCATGAAGGCCCTCGCCGAGTTCCTGGAAAAGCGCATGGCTGATCCCCCGCGCCTGCTGGGCCCCGACCACCGGATCTTGATTCGCGACTCGGGCGGCTACCCACCCCCGTGTCGGCCCAGGACCGGCGCCAGATGCTGCTCCGCCTGGCGGCCCCGGAGCCTGCTCTCGGCGAACAGGGGCGCGCCGCCCTGCTAGCTCATCATGCCTATCCAGTGTACGCCTGCTCTCGGCGAACAGGGGCGCGTCCCCTCCCAGAGGG
Organism: Myxococcota bacterium; assembly: GCA_024276675.1. GTDB lineage: Bacteria > Myxococcota_A > UBA796 > UBA796 > JAFGLY01 > JAJRWT01. The sequence continues at coordinate 4,442 of JAJRWT010000078.1, forward strand.
CCACGGTGATTCTCTGGCCCCAGCTATCCAGCGCCGAGCACGAAGAGGCCTGGAAGGCCATCTGCCGTCTCCTGAACGAGCGCCGGGAGTGGTTTCGGAGCCGGTGGGCCCACGCCCTGTGCCTGTTCTGCAGCCCAGTCGTCTACGACACCTTCGGCGACGAGTCCGTGGACATCTAGTCCATCTGCATACTCGATTGTCCTGGAATACATGAGGGTATTCAAGAGGCCCCGGAGCACGTTCCAAGAGTGGCTCATTGGAGATCTGGCTCTGCCCGATTGTCGAGCTTCTCTTTCGGCCGGTGCCCCGAGACCGCCCGTTGGATCAAAATGATTCCCCAGATAGATGCGGCCATGATGACAGCAGCCAGGATGGCGATGATCAAGGCACCCGGCGCATCGCATGAAATGGCGCATGCAATTCCCATCACAATATAATACCCGCCGACGATGATCCCCAGGCCACAGCCAATGAGGCCCAGTACCTGGAGCGCCGTGTGCCCTTTTGGGACCTTGGCCGAATCGCCCATTTCTTGCTGGGCCGCTTCTACTTCCGCCTTGAGCTTTGGATCAGCGGGGGTCAGCACCGCGGTGTCCAGGCCGTCTTTGGCGATTCGCTCCGAAAGAGAAGCGAGGCGCCTGATCCTGCGTGCTTCACGGCGAAGGCGCGGGTGGAAGCCCTCCTGGTCCAGCTCCTCCACCAGGATGGCCAGGCCGTTCTTGTACAGAGCCTTGGAAGCCTCCGTGAGATCCTCTTCCAAGACTACCTTGCGCGAGCCGGCGAAGAGCGATTTCAGGGCGTCGGGGTCCGGCTCGGGCGCCTTGGTGGTGATAGTATCGAAGAGCTTCTCGACGGCGAGCAGGCCCTCTCCCACGTTTGTAAAGAGTTCACCCATCAACGCCTGAATGGAAGAATGCACCTGGTCTCGTATGGGGAGCAGGGAGAGACGGTCGATGGCGGCCATGGCACCAGCGCTTCGAGCGTAGGCCAACTGGATCTCATCGGGCTTGTGGGCACCGAGGCGGCGAAGAGTCCTTTCAGCCACCCGATCACGTCGGTGCAGCAGATCCTTCGCCAGCGCCGTGTAGTCTGGTCCAGGGCGGGTCTTGAAGGAAAACGGAGGCAGCACTGCGGCAGTCAAGCTACCCGAGCTTCCAATGAGGAACTTCCGTCGTTCCATTGTGAGATCTCCGGCATGAGGATGTCCCGGATCTGATACCATCTGTCGAAATCGAAAACGCGGAAGGCGATTCACGCGATAGATGGTTTCATCGCCGAAGTCGGCGTACCAGCAATCCTACTCCCATTCACCATGGCACAATAGTATTTTCTTCACCGAAACCCGTGTAGTACGCCCAATGCTTCGCCGGCGCTTCCCAACATGCTGAGCGGAACTCCACCGCCGACGGCTCCAGAGCGGGCAGCGGCCAGGAATCTGCGCATCCACGCTGGTGGGAAGCGGGCTTCGATACGGGGGGCCACTTCTCCTTCGCGGTGGAGGGCGGCCAGCTCGTCCACCAGCTCCGGCCCTTCGATCTGCAAATCACATCCAGCTTCCAACAGCCATCTCCCGGCCCCGCCGTATTGCAGGTTCTCCTATGGCAGTATCCCGGTCTCCAGGAAAAAGGCTCGCACCAGGTCCCAGAAGCGCTCGCCATGGGGCAGGTCGTTGTGGCCGCAGCCGTGGAAGGTCTCGAAGCGGCTGTCCCTTGCCGCCTGGTGGAGGTCCACTCCGTTCTGGTAGGGCAGCACCTCGTCCCTGTCGCCGTGGATGATGAGGGAGGGGCCGTCGAAATCCTTGACGAAGGCCAGGTTGTCGAAGGGGTCGGAGATGAGGGCGCGGGGTACGTAGAGCTGCTTCCGGGCGAAGTCCGCCACCGAGGTGAAGGTGGACTCCAGGATCAGCGCCCGCGGGGGCCGGATAGTCCCCAGGGCACAGACCGCGCCGCCCCCCAGGGAGCGGCCGTGGTAGACGACACGGGACGGATCCACGCGGGGCTGTTGGGTAGCAGTACTCAAGAAGTGCTCCATGTCGTCTTTGATGGCGGCCTCGGAGGGGCTGCCGGCGGAGCGACCATAGCCACGGTACTCGGGCAGCAGCACCGACAGGCCCCAATCCCGGTAGGTCTGGAGGTCCTCGGGCCACAGGTCGATGGTCTCGGCGTTTCCGTGGGCAAAGACCACCAAGGGCCCCGGCTCGACCGCGGAGACTCCTTTTCCTGGCAGAAACCAGGCCTCCACCTTGCCAGCGGAGATCTCCTTCCACCATACCTCAACCCCGGAGACGCGCTGGAGCACGCCGGGATCGGTGCTGGCGAAGTAGCGGGGGAAAATGACCTTGCGCTGAAGATAGCTGAGCATGGGCGGGGCTCCGACGAGCACGATGAGCAGGACCAGAAGAAAAAGCAGGAGTGGGCGATTGCGGGACATCTTCAGCAAATCTTATCCCGCCCCCGGTGCTCTGGTAGCAGCTCCCGCCGGGAAAACTGCTCGTGGGGAGCAGGGGCACTTCGTGGTAGTATCCATTTGGCTGAACAGGAGGAGTCCAGGTGGTGTCCTGCCCTTTCTGCAACATGGACGACACACGCATCCTGGCCCGGAACCAGGTGGCCTTCGCCGTCCGCGACAAGTTCCCGGTGAACCCCGGCCACACCCTGGTGATCCCCTGGCGGCACGTGGCATCGTGGTTCGAGACCACGGAAGATGAGCGGACAGGGATCCTGTCGCTGCTGGACCAGTCCAAGGCGGAACTGGACGCCGCCCGTGACCCTCCCCACGGCTACAACCTGGGGGTCAACATGGGTGAGGCCGCCGGGCAGACCGTGATTCACCTGCACGTGCACCTGATACCGCGATACCGGGGAGACGTGGAAGACCCCCGAGGCGGAGTCCGCCACGTCGTGCCGGAGCGCGGAAACTACCTCTTGGACCCCAGCCATATGAGCGGGCAATCCGATGTATGACGGGGAGTGGATTCTCGAGGCAGCGGGTCGCCTGAACGTCTGGCGGCGCGGGGGTCGACGCGCCCCCCACAAACCCCTGCTGCTGCTCCTGGCCCTGAGTGATCTGATGCGCGGAAAATTGGAGATCACCTTCGCGGATATGGAGGCGCGCCTGACCCCGTTGCTGCATGAGTTCGCGCCGCCGGTCAAGAGCCGGCACCAGCCGGAACTACCATACTGGCACCTGCGGAGCGACGGGCTCTGGCAGGTATCCCGCGCATCGGAGCTGGAGCTTCGGCGTGACAACTTTCCGCGCATGATGGACCTGCGGCAGACCAGCGGCAGGCTGCCCCCGGCCGTGGCGCAGCGGCTCCTGGCGGACACGTCGCTGCTGGACCAGGTGATCCAGGTGCTGCTGGAAAAGCACTTCCCCGAGTCCTGGCACGCCCGAATCCTGGAAGCCCTGGGGCTGGACCCTGTCGACAGCCGGGACCCACCCATGGCCGCCGACGGCGCCGTCTTCCAACTCCATCGAAGGCGGGTACGCGATCCCGAGTTCAGGCGTTTCGTGCTGCGAGCCTACGAGCACCGCTGCGCGGCCACCGGCTTTCGGGTCGCCCTCGGCGGCAGCTACTTCGGGGTCGAAGCAGCCCATGTTCGATGGCACTGCCAGGGCGGCCCCGACGAGGTCGCCAACGGGCTTGCGCTGGCGCCCACCATGCACTCACTCTTCGACCGTGGGGCCTGGTCGCTGACCGATGATCGCAGGATCCTGGTATCGGCCCGGCTCACGGGCAGCCACGAGGCCCTGTCCTTGCTCCGCTCACTCCACGGGAAAAAGCTGGCAGACCCGTTGCCCGGCCACGAGCCCGTGCAGCCGGAGTTCATCCGCTGGCACCGGGAACCCCGTCTCGGCGGCGTGTTCCGCTCCCCGGCACTGGCCGGATAGCGCTCCGACGACAAGGACTCCACGAGAGACCCGACTACTGTGGCGGCTGGCTTCGGAGTCGTTGGGTGCAACTCGTGACGAGCTGTGCCGACGGAGCGGTGACCAGCCGCGAGGAAGCGTCGAAGAAGCGTCGAAGAAGTGTCGAAGAAGCGTCGCAAACGTCGTCGGGTTCGACGACCTGCGCCACATGGTGGAGCCAAATTGGCTCTGGAAGCCCGCAGATGAGCGCCAGAAGCACACTTGGGGGAGGGTGGGGTAGGTCTGGGAATTGGCACGTTCATTGCGAGCAGAGGGGGCATGCTACACCTTGCTCTTCATGCCCGTCCATTCACCTGGCTGGTTCGGGACCATTACGAGATGGTCGCTCTCTGGGAGCGGCTTGCGGGTTTGGGTCAGGTTCACGCCATGGTGATAATGCCAGACCACGCCCATGTGCTTCTACCACGCCTGGAATACCCTGAACTGCTGGGAGCGAAGTCAGGCTTCGCCCGTTGGCGCAATCGTCGTCGTGGAGATCCCGGCGGACCGGTTTGGGTTGTCTCCGACGCCCCGGCAGTCTTGAAGAACCGCGAGCATTACGAGCGTACCCGGCGCTATCTCCACCTCAATCCCTGCCGAGCCAGGTTGGTGGCCGATCCTCTCGCCTGGGCGTTTTCCACCCACCGCGACCGGGTTGATCTGAGTATCCCTTCGGTCTGTTCAGCCGAATCGGATCCCCATGCCTTCCACGCATATGTCTCCGGGGATGCCACTGTCGACGTGGCTGGCACAGAGTTGCCCACGGCGGACAGGGGGTTTTGCCGGGCGGACCTGAACCAGGTGGAACAAGCGGTATCCGCCCTCTGCCGCACTCCCATAGACCTGATCCGGCGGCGCGGCATGGTGCGTGACCTGCTCATCCGCAGCGTTCAGGTGCTGTTGGGGCTGAAGCCGATTGCCGTTGCCCGCGCGTTGGGGATCTCCAAGGACATGGTACTCCGCACGCCACATGTTCCAGCGGAACAGATAGACAAGGTTGAGCGAGTACTCGGCGATCGTCGGTTTCCGAGCCTTGGAGTACACCCCCTGGTGGGCACTTCGGCGTGGCGGAACTACCAGAGGCAGCGAAATGGAAAACACCTGGCCCTGGCCCGAAGGCTTGGATTGCCAGAAGCTGCCAACTCTCTCTACTCTGCGTGGCGATGAGGATGCCGGTAATTGGGCCCCAGGGAATCTCACCGGCTTTGCGGTGAAGCTGGAGGTATGGTGCCAGTTTTGCGCCAAAGCTGGAGGTATGGTGCCAGTTTTGCGCCAAAGCTGGAGGTATGGTGCCAGTTTTGCGCCAAACTCTCACCGCTCGGGTGCTGCTCGCCCGTTCCACTCCCGGCGCTCAACGGTACAAAGTGCGTTTTGGCGGGGACGCCGCAATAGCCTGTGGCCATTTGGTCAAGGACCGGCGCAAAAACGGCACCATACCTCCCGGGCCGGCGCAAAAACGGCACCATACCTCCCGGGCCGGCGCAAAAACGGCACCATACCTCCCGGACCGGCGCAAAAAACGGTACCATACCTCCGGGCGGCCGTTTTTCAGACAGGACAGCGGGCCACCGGACGGGAACTACTCGTGGGCAGCGCTGGCTTCATGGGCTTGAATCCAGGCACTCAGGCGCCAAATGGCCTCCAGGTTTTCCGCGGGGCCCAGGTCCTCGCGAATGCCGAAGTCCTGCCCCGTCCATTTCTTCAGCAGTTCCAGGGCCGATGAACGGCAGAAGGGACTGGACTCACCGTCCGCCAGGAAGATGCTGGTGAGTTGGATGGCCTCGGCGGGCTGGGCCTCGTGGGCTTCCTCCAGCAGGCCAACCCGGTCGAGGCAGGTTTCAGCATCGCTGTACCGTTGCACGAGGCTTGTGGGTCGAGACTCGCCGGAAGCACTGCCGACGACGGCATCGGCTAGGTCGAGGTGGCTGGCGCCGGGCGGAACGGGCTCTTGTTGCAGCCGGAGCCGGGATTCGGCCTGGGCCACCCTGGCGGCGTGGGCGGCGCTTTCACCCGCCAGGGGCGAGCGAGCCAGGAAGATCCCGCCGAAGTAGAGCAGGGCGCCCAACACGCCGGTGACCAGCAGCCCCTGCCCCAGCCGCCCCATGGCCTGCCCCCGGGCGGGAGCGCGCAGGACGTAGTGGGCCAGGGCCACCAGCAGCAGCACCACCCCGTAGAGGCTCACGACCGTGGGGCCGCTGGGCCAGTCCAGGGCCCAGGAGAGCCAGATCCCCACCACGGCCACGGCCGTACCGGTGCTCCAGCCGATGATGAGCTGGCGCTTGAGATCGGAGGTGAAGAGAAAGGCGATTATGGCGGGCGCCACCAGGAAGACAAAGACCAGCAGCACGCCGGCCACCTTCACCGAGAAGGTGATTACGAAGCCGAAGGTGAGGTAGAAGAAGAAGTCCCACAGGCGCACGGGAATGCCCTGCCGGAATGCCTTCTCCGGGTCGTCGGAGATGAGCAGGAACTTGTGGCGGAACAGGTAGTGCAAGAGCCCCACCGCGGAGTAGGCCAGGGCTGCCCAGGCGATTTCAGACCACTTCACCCAGAGCAGACGCCCGTGCATGATGCTCATGAGGTGCTCGGATCCCTTGGTCTTGTCCACCACCAACACCGCGATGGCGGCGGTGATGGCGTAGACCAGTCCGATGATGGCTTCCTGGGGCACTCGCTCGTCCTGAAACCTGGAAAGAGCGAAGATGGCCGCGCCAACGAAGGTGAAGGACATGGAGATGAGAAAGGAGGCGTGGGACTCGGTGTCGTAGATGCCGAAGAGGATTCCCACGGTGGTACCCAGGGCGGCGATCTGGGCCAAGGACAGGTCCACGAAGATCACCCTGCGCCTGAGAACGTGCAAACCCAGGTAGGAATGAATGCCCACCAGGACGAGACATTCCAGGAAGGGGGCCAGCATGATGGTGAAGAAATCGTGCATTTTCCCAGTCATTTCCTCGACGAGAAGAGCCGTGGACGGGCCGCGGCCTTTTCTCCGACGGCTCCTATGCTCCAGCCTGCTGGAAGGCCATGAGCAGGCTGGAGATCCAGATGTCGAAAAGATCAAAGTAGGTGTCCATGCCCTCCTGGGCACCTGGGGCGATGCCGATGATCAGGGGGACGGCGTTGGTCTTCTGTGCCACCACGCGCACCTTGTCGGCGTCGTAGTAGTTGGCCGACAGGATGACCTTCACCTGTTGCTCCTGCATGGTCTTCACCAGCTCGGTCACATGGCTGGGCGTGGGGGGGAGGCCGTGCTTCGGCTCCATGTAGCCGGCCACCGTGAGCCCGAAGATGTCCAGGAAATAGCCCCAGTTCTTGTGGTAGGTGACGATCTTCCGGCCCCGCAGGGGCATGGCCTGGGCCAACCAGCCACCCAGGGAGTCTACCAGGGGCTTGCCCTTGTAGCTCTGGGTCTGGAGAAAGTCGATGAGGCGACCGCTCTCGGCCATGCTGCACAGCGTCTTGCTGCCCAGGATCTCCACCAGCTCGTGGCCGAACAGGCGGTCGTCGATCTCGGCCTTGAAACGCTCCGCTCCAGCCTTGTAGGTCTCGGCGTGTTGGGGATCCACCCGCTCCAGGCCCACGGCGATGTTTTCGGCTATGACCTTGCCGTTGAGGGGGCTGGTGTGGATATGGGGGTTGCCGAAGACATGAACGCCGCCCTGATCCCGGCTCAGGGAAACGGGTTTTTCTATGACGTGTATGCCCGTGCTGGCTGACACGTAGCCAGTCTGCCCCGAGCGAAGGCGGGGGTTGTTGGCCTGGTCCACCAGGGCCGGAGCCCACATCTCCAGGTCCAAACCCGTGGCCACGAACAGGTCCGCCTCTGCCAGCTTCATGGCCAGGCTGGGCTTGGGGCGGACGAAGTGGGGGTCCTGGTAGCCCTCCACCAGGTGGCTCACCTCCACCAGGTCGCCCCCGATGTAGCGGACTATGGGGTCGTAGGATGCGCTGGTAACCACCACCTTCACCTTGGCCATGGATCTGGGAGCAAGGAAGATGGCAAACAGGAACACGAGCAGTCCCGGGATGTTGAGCAGGATTCGTTTCATGGTGGATGCTCCCTCCGAAAAGAGGCAAAGACAGGTGGATTCAAAGGATGTCTCGCGAGAGATGGAACGACACGCAGGAGCGACGCCAGGCAGGAGGCGCGACCTCAATAGCGCTCGTGCTTGTGGGGACCGGCGGCCCAGTCCACCTGCAGGGTGGCCCTGTGCTCCGCGATGTCCGAAAGGCCGCTGGTAAGGCTGTATTCCAGCCGGAAATACACGAAATGGCTCTGCCACCACGTGAGGTAGGGGGTGACCTGCATGACGGCGTCTTCCAGATCCGGCAAGACCACGTAGTCGCCCCTCAGGCCCGTGTAGAGCACCTGGTTCCACTGATACTGGAGGTAGGAGTAGGTCCCCCAGGCATTGCTTGGTGCGGTTTCATCGGCCAACTGCTGCTGGCGTAGATATGCCTCTGAACGCCACGTGAGTGAATGGTAGGTGCTCTGTTGCAGGGGACTCCAGTAGATGGTCAGGTCTGCACCCGCGATGTGGGTCATGCCCCAGTCGTCGCCCAGGCTGGGGAGAGCGACGGCTTCGGGGCCAACTTCCTGGCCGGAGCCCTCGCCGTGGTTCAGGCCCCACAGGTCCGTCAGTCCCAGCTCCAGGTAGGTGTCTTCGTTGAGATCCCAGTAGTTTTTCAAATGGGCGAGGGCCGACGGGCGCGCCCAGGTGTCGCTGGAGAACAGCTCCCCGTTTGCCTGCTGCACCACCTGCACGGTGAGCACGTTGGCATGAGCCCAGAGGCGTGGCATGCGCCAGTCAATGGAAAGCCCGCTGCCCGCGAGCCCCTCGTCCCCCAGGATCTCGGTCATGGCAAAGGGGAAGGTGCTCTGCTCCTGGGCGTGCAGATGCCAACGGTTCACTACGCCGAACTGCTCCCGGAAGCGCCCGGCGGTGAGGGATATGCCGGGGATGCGGTTCCAGGTGATGTAGAGTTCCTCCAGGTCCACCGGAGCCGTGGGATCGGGATGGAAGGATATGGCCGCCTTTGTGAAGGAAAACGGGTCCAGCACCGACTGGAAATGTATTCCAAGAAAACGCACCGGCAGGCTGTAGGTGGGGCTCAGCTCACCGCCTCCATCGTCCGTGAACTCGGCCTGGGCCAGCATGTCGGCCGCCAGGCTGATCTCCGGGTTGGTCATCTGCAGGGAGCGTCCTGTCTCGAGAAACTCCCGGTCTTCCGGCTTGTCTTCGGAAACAGCGGGCAAGCTCGCCTCCAGGCGTGCCTGTTGTATGACTCGATTGGTCTCCTCCTGTTCCAATGCTTGTCGGAGCGCCTGGATTTGCGCCTCCAGCTCGCGAAGCTGCCCGTCGCTGCCGACATCCGCGGCAGAGGCTCCTTCCATGCCTTCGGATTGGGAGGTGTCGTCTCCATGACCTGGCGCGGTGTCATGGGCGGCTTGTTCATGGGCTTGGGCCGGGTGGGAGAAGAAGGCGATGGCGCCCAGCGCCAACATGAACGCGGTCCCATAAGCTCTGTTGTGCAAACGAATCATTTCGAGCATTGCTGCCTCATGGCTGAACCCGGCGGAGGAGCAAGTTGCGTGCCACTCTCTTGCGGCATCTTCAAGTCGGTTGAAAGGGCCAAATCAGCGAGGCGTCCTCGACATTCTTTCGCCGCCCGTAATTCCGCTACCGGTTTCCGAAAATGCCGTGTGCCCGGTGGCCTGCAAAGACTCTATACTGGAAAACCATCTCGTCCTGGCCAGCCCCCCAACCCGGACAAGCCGAGGCTCACCATGCTCCTGTGCGCTCCCGTCGCCCTGATCTTTCAACTGGGAAGGCGACAACGCCATCTGCCAGTTCCACGACGACGACCTGGCGTGGGAGGGCTACGAGGCGTGGATCCGCTCCCGCATCGAAGGGGTGGAAGCCGCCAGGGAGGCGGTTCCCCGCAGCGACAGCCAGATCTACAGCGGGCTGGAGTTCAACTTCGTCAATGGCTGCGACACCGCCGAAAACCGGTGCATCATCAGCGTCATCGAAGCGCTGGAAGACTGGGGCGCCCAAATGGGCATCTACTGGCAGATCGTGGACAACAGCCTCTCCTCCGTCACCACGTGGTCCGCCTATGGTCTGTAGCAGGCTTTCCAGCCTGCCATGCAGAACATCCCTACATCACTACCTGCCTCCCCAGTGGGGCAGGCTTTCCAGCCTGCCCTTGTTGGTATCCTGCACGGTACGCCGGCTGGAAGCCGGCGCCACGGGGGGGGCCGTATCAGGGCGAGCATGTACGTTGGAAGTGTTCGGCCGGTCACTTGGCCAATTGAATCTCTCCGACGTTCGTGCTATCATGAATTTACCTTGCACTCACCTGGACGGAGAACGCCAATGTCACGAAAAGCCGCTTCCTTCCTTCCTTCCTTCCGCTGA
>JAJRWT010000079.1 GCA_024276675.1 Myxococcota bacterium
GAGGGCCTTGGTCATCGTTTCGGCCATTTTGGGAGTAGGTCTGCTCACTTGTTGTGTCAGTTGACTCACCTGCGGGTACCGAAATCAGAATGGCAGTTGTTTCGTGATAGAGTTTGACTGACACGGTAACCAGCAGGCAGAGTTCAGCATGGGCAGGCCTGGATAGTCCGGGCAACCGGGGCCTTGGTCATCGTTCCGGCCGGATGGCCGAAAACATGCGTTGAAACAATGATAAATTTTGGGGGCGTTTTCTTTTTCATGTAACCGTTCAGAGGGGGGTCAGAACCCACATGTAAATTGGCCCAATAGGTATTGACGCGGCAAGACTAGACATTCCAGGCTAGTCCGGCTATAAACGGGCGGTGGAGAACACGGGCGGCCGCGTCGAGGTGCTTCTCGGGGCCGATCTGGCTCTCTGGATCGGAGAGCGGGAGAGAGCACGGGCGCGTGGGCAACAGCTCGGCAGCCAAGAGAGCAGGTGGGCAACAGCGCCGGCTCGGAGAATCCAAGGTCGACCGCCGTCGCGTCTTGTATGCGTTGAGTCGACTCAACGACGATCTCCATCACGGCGCCTGTGCCGCACGCTCTTCGAGAGCCGCCAGCTCACTCGTGCCTCCCTTCTGCGAGTAGGCGTCCTCCTGCGGGCGTCGCCCGGTACCGCTGTCGAGGGCTTCGAGGCTTGTCGGGGATGGTCATCTCAAGGAGGCCTGCTCCGAGCAGGGGCGCCACGACTTGGTCCCGGAACCTGGTCCTGTTCGTCCGGCCGGAGGGGTCCATCAGCTCTTGGAGAGAGCGAGGGTCAGGTGAGCCGGTACTCGTTGCGGTAGTCTGGGAGCACCACCTTCCAACCGGTCTTTTCGTCCAGGTAGCGGCGGAAGCTGGCCGCCGCCTTGTCTTCACCGTGGACCACGAAGACACTGCGAGGTGGGGTTTCCAGGTGGGTCACCCAGTCCAGGAGTTCGTCGCGGTCGGCGTGGGCCGAGAAGCCCTGGATGCGGGCGATGCGGGCGCGCACCCTTTGTTCCGTGCCCAGGATCCTGACGGTTTTCCTGCCTTCCAATATGGAACGCCCCAGGGTACCCTGGGCCTGGTATCCGATGAAGAGGATCGTGCTTTCAGGGCGCCCGATGTTGTGCAGCAGGTGGTGCTTGATGCGCCCGCCGGTACACATGCCGGAACCGGCGATGATGACCACCGATCCCCGCACCCGGTTGATGGCCTTGGACTGCTCGGTGCTGCGAGTGAAATTGAGCGTGGGGAAGCGGAAGGGAGACGCGCCCTGGTTCATCAGGGCGGTCATGTCTTCATCGTAGAGTTCGGGGTGGTTCTCGAAGACCTGGGTGACCCGCACCGCCATGGGGCTGTCCAGGAAGGTCAGCAGCCTGGGGATGCGCTTTTTTAGTTGGAGTTCGTTGAGGTAGTAGATGAGTTCCTGGGATCGTTCGATGGCAAAGGCGGGAATGACAACGTTTCCCCCGCGGGCCACGGTGTCGTTGATCACGTGGGCCAGCTCATCTTCGATCTTGCCGACGGAGTCGTGCAGGCGGTCGCCGTAGGTGGACTCCATGAGCAGGTAGTCGGCTTCGCGGCAGAATGCGGGGTCCTTGATGATGGGTTTGTCGAAACGACCTATGTCGCCGGTGAAGATGATACTGCGCTTCGTGTTCCCTGCTCCGTGCCCCACGCCGATGTCCAGTCGAACAAAGGATGATCCCAGGATGTGCCCCGAGTTCCGGAAGAGGGCCTGAATCCCCCCCCCAAGGTCCAGTGTTTCGCGGAGGCGGGTTGGCCTGAAATGCTCCGCGCAGGCCTTGGCGTGTTCGATGGTGTAGAGCGGCTTGTACTTGTAGGGCGAGCTGCGGCCCGAGCGCTTGTGGCGCTTGCGCTTGTAGCGGATGTCTTCTTCCTGCAGGTAGGCCGAGTCCAGCAGCACGATGCGGGCGATCTCCGCGCTGGCCGGGGTGCAGTATATGGGGCCGCCGAAGCCATCATGCACCAGCTTGGGCAGGTAGCCGCAGTGGTCCAGGTGGGCGTGTGTGAGCAGCACGGCTTCGATGGAGTCGGGTGGGACGGGAAAGGGTTGGTAGTCGCGATCCCGGAACTTTCGTTCCTGGTGCAGGCCGCAGTCCACCAGGAACCTGCGCCCGTCGACGGTCAGGAGGAAGCGAGAGCCGGTGACGTTGCGGGCTGCACCGAGAAAGGCGATACGGATGTCCATTGGGGCTCCTTCAAGCGGTGCCATGTTCAATATCCCGTTGGTGGACATCCAGTAGGCGGCGGTCCGGAGAACTTCAGGTGGTGATGATCCTGTTGAAGTGGAGCCAACGGCGGATCATGGTGGTGGTCATCTCCCCCTCCAGGACCATTCGGCCCGCGATGGCGCCGGTCTTCAGCATATTGGTGGCGTGGGCCAGTTGGATGAGAGGCCAGGGATGGCGCCTGAGAAAGCGGGAGCGGGTGAGCGGACGCACCAGCGCACGGGGGACGAAGTCCTTGGACAGGAGCTGGATGAGGCTGATCCAGAAGGTGTCCTCCACGGGCCTGGGGTATTGGAGGTTTACCCTGTGCTGGTAGAAGGTCCGGGTGTTCAGCCCTTCGATGTCGTACTCGGTGATCACCCCTTCTTTCATCAGCTTGTGGTTCAGCTCCGAGCCGGGGAAAACGGTCAGCGAGAACAGGTAGAGGTCGAAGGGGGCGGGGAACGAGCATATCAGCTCGAAAAGGGCGCGCTTGTCGTGCTCGGTGGCCACGGGATCGTCGAAAATCAACTGGTAGTGGGGCCTTACGCCGTGCCTCTTGAAGATCTCCGGGATGTGGCGGATGCGGTCGTCGCGCACATGGCGGTCGTAGAGCTGGTCCGTGACCCGTTCCGAGGCCTGGATGCCCATGTAGATGCCGTCCAGCCCGGCACCTGCCATGGCCCGGATCCGCTCGTCGGTGACGAGTTTTGGTTCGACGAAGACTTCGAAGGGCAGGCCGATCTCTTTGGGGTAGCGCTCACAGAATTCCTTGAACCATGACTTCTGGAAATTGAAGACCTCGTCGTCGAAACGCACCCGCCTGATGCGCCACCTCTGGCGGGCTTCCTGGATCTCTCGCAGAACGGAGTCCACCGACCTTGTGCGGTACCAGCGCTGCCCCGGGTAGATCTGCTTCTTGAAGGTGGAGTTGTAACAATAGGCGCAGCGGTAGATGCAGCCCCGGCTGGCCAGGATCTGGAAGATGGGATCCCGGTACATGGGATCGCCCTGCACGCAACGCCGCCCCTGGATCAGGTATTTCTGTTCACGGCTGGTGTAGTCGCGAAAAGGAAGCGAGTCCAGGTCGGTAATCAAGGGGCGAAGTTCATTGATGCGGGCTTCGCCGCCCACTGTCAGGCCAAGGTTGCGGACATCGCTTATGCCCTTGCCGGCGCGCAGGTTGTCGGCCAGCTCGGCGGCAGCCAGCTCCCCCTCGCCCACCAGTACCAGGTCTGCGTCCTGGAGGCACTGTCGGGGTTTCAGCGTGGGGTGCATCCCCCCCCACAGGACGGGTATGCCCAGTTCGTCGTGGATGCGGTCGGTGAGGATTCTGGCGATGTTGTGGTAGGCGGAGGCTCTGAGGGAAAACAGGGCCAACTGTACTCGTTGGCGGCGCAGCACGCCCATGAGGTTGGCCAGCTCCGTTTCCGAAGCCGGTTCAAGGTGGTTGGAGATCCAGTCCTTGAAGTAGACCTCGATCACCTGGTGGCCTGCCCGACGCAGGATCGCTGCCAGGAGTCGAACCGCGTTGTTTTCGATGTCGTACAGGGAGATCAGCGCCAAGCGAGGACCATGGGGAGCGGCCGCTGTGGTCAGCCGCTGCAGACGTTCATTCATGTGGTACTCCCGAGTGCTTTAGGGTATCTAGCACGGCTTCACCCTTGCTGGCCATGGCAGAAAACACGGGAGCCGGTGTCTCCGGGAACCGAAAGTGAATCCATGGGGGCAATAAGGCCACTTTGCCGGTTATGCTCCAATGCCATCTTCCCAATAGGGGGTAATGTGACCAGTCAGCTTCCCACCGTGCTAGACGCTCCGGTCGTAGTCGTTGGCGCCGGAGTCACCGGAATGACCACCGCCCACCTCCTCTCGGAGGCCGAGATCTCCGTGGTGGTCATAGAAAGACTCAACCAGACAGGAGGCCTGGCAAGGTCTTTTTTCTATGATGGGTTCATCTTCGACGTTGGGCCCCATCGCTTCCACACCGACAACCCCGCAGTCACCACCTACGTGGACAGGTTGTTGAAGGACCACTCGACTCTCTTCCCCCGCTGCAGCGAAGTCTTCTTTCACGGCGACTATTATCGCTGGCCCCTCCACCCAAAGCAACTCGTCCAGCTTCCTCCCGACATCGCCATCAGATCAGGGCTGGATCTGCTGGCCAACTCCTTGCGTAGCTACGAGATCACCTCCTTCGAAAACTACGTGCTCCGGCAGTACGGTCCCACGCTGTACACCCACTTCTTCAAGGACTACTCCCAGAAGTTCCTGGGAATCCATCCCGCCGACACCCACCCGGACTGGGCCAAGGCAGGCATCAACCGCGCCATCATCGACGACAAGATGCAGATGCAGAACCTCACTCAGCTTCTCATCTCCACCTTCCTCCAGTTCAACAAGGCAGATATCGACTTTATCTACCCGCTCGGGGGCATGCAGTCGGTGTGGAACCGCGTTCAAGCCCTCATCGAGGCTCGTGGCGGTCGTGTCATCACCGGAGTCGAGGCCAGGTTGGAGCGAAAGGGTGACATGATCTCGGCGGTCAGGGCGGGCGATGAACGCTTCGAGCCGTCCCTGGTCATCTGGACCGGTCCCATCAACGCGGCGAACCGGCAGTTGGGACTCCCCGAAGCCAACTTGCCCCATCGCGCCTTGCTGCTCTTCAACGTCATGAGCAAGGCGGACGTCCCTCGCAGGTACCAGTGGTGCTACTATGGCGAGCAGGAGTTGGTGTTCAACAGGATCTCCATGCCCCGCTTCTTCAGCGCGGACACATGCCCGGCGGGCCACACGGGGCTCTGCGTCGAGGTCACGTGCATGGAGGGTGACCAGCGTTGGAACAACGCCGAACACCTCACCGACTGGGTCGTCGACGACCTGATCCGCGTTCGAATGATACCCAACCGCAGGGCTGTCCAGGATGTCCGCCTGGAGCGCATACAGGACAGCTATCCCATCTACCACGCCCACTACCCCCGCGACCTGGAACGAGCGCAGGAAGCGCTTTCCTCCATTTCCAACCTGCACATGGCGGGTCGAAACGGAACGTTCTGGTACAACAACATGGACCACTGCATCGAAGCGGCCATGGCCACCGTCCGGCAGCTCCTGCAGGGAGCAGGCCAGCCCGGCCTGACGGACGAAGACCTGGCAAGAGGCCCCGATCCGCAGGGCTGAACACCAGCAGGCCGCTTTCAGGGCCGCCGCCCCGCTGGCCTATGGTCCTCCCGTGTCGTCCTGGGAACCATCTCCCTGGTACCAGGTGTCCACCACCAGCTCCAGGGAAACGAAGTCATCGGTGGACGATCCGGGCTCTCCGCCCCAGGCGTTGGCCAGCAGGCTCTTCAACTCGTCCTCCATGGCCGAGAGATCCTCGTCTGGGCCGAAGTCTTCCAGGTCGTACCAGATCAACACCTCTTCCACCAGGTCCAGCAATTCCGCGGTGTTTTCGTCCAGGAAGTCCGCCAGATCGCTCCCCCGTACCAAGAGTTCCAGGTGGTAGAGTACCAGGCCATCGGCCTCGGGGAACTCCAGCAACCGGCTGCCCCGGTCGGGAAGTGCCACCGGAAAGACCTGCTTCGGAGCCGCCATGTCACCATCGATGCCGCCCGTATCCTGCTCTCTGGTGGGCTCATGACGTGGTGAAGCCACGTCGCCTGGAAAGAGGCAGCCCTGGCTCCATGTGCCGGCCACCAGGCTGATACACAACAGCAGGCGCCTGCCCCGGGGCCTCCCCATGGCTGGGTAGTGGGCCTCGTGGTAATTCCGTCGTGGGCTGGGTCTCGTCTTCACCGGTGCCTCCGTTGGCGTGAGTGCTGTATTGCTCCCGGACCAGTTGGGGCAGCAATATCCGTGCCGGCCATGGGAGCGGCTTTCACAGCCCTTTTCGGAGCTGTGTCCCTTGTGCCGGGCGCTGAAACCGTGACGCCGGCGCCGTGGTGCGGGGCAGCTTTTCGGCTGGAGAGCATTCAGATGAGCGAGAGCACTCGTGCCTCGATGGATTTGCGCTTCCAGTCCACACCTTCGCTACGCAGCTCCAGGCGCTGGCCCAGAGCCAACGAGAATCCACTGAAGCGGTCGTTGACGCGCACCGGCATCTACTGAGGGTTGCCCGGGTGTGCTTCGCGGTATGGGACGGTGACCAGCAGGTCGGTTTCTTCCAGGGATATCCAGATACGCCCCTTCATAAGGCCCACGATGCGGCCCTCCAGCAGCATTCCAGGCCGATCGTAGCGTCTCAGCTCGCCCAGCTTGTGGCTTTCGTAGGAGGCGGCGTCTACCCGGACCTCCATGGCGTTGAGGTGGTCCTGGATGGGGACGAGCTGCTCCCGCGTGTAGGAGGAGCGGCCCTGGTTTCGTTCCTTGAACATGGCGTCCAGGATGAGGCGGTGTACGATGAGGTCGCTGTAGCGGCGAATTGGGGAGGTAAAGTGGGCGTAGTGCAGCTTGGCCAGGGCGCCGTGGCCGAGCTGCCGGAAATGGTAGCTGGCCTTTTCCAGCATTTGTCCCACGTGGAAGCGAAAGACCTGGAAGCCTGGGCTGCCTGCCAGGGCCTCCAGGGCCTGTTGCATGCTGGCCTGGTCCCTTACCCGCACGGGGCAGCGCAGGTGGTGGGCCACCTGTTGCAGTGCCCCCCAGGACATGGTCGGTATATGGGGGTGGGTACGGTAGAGGCAGAGCTGATCCGGGTGTTCCCGGATGAGAAAGCGGGCGACGCACTCGTTGGCCAGCAGCATGAACTCCTCGATCAACTGGTGGCTGGGCGTCTCGGGATGAGGTTCCAGGTTCAGATCCAGGCTGCCCTGGGCCTTGCGGCGGGCTCGCAGCTCGATGGCCAGCGTGTTGAGGTGGTGCAGCGCCCTGGCTGTGGGGTGGGCGTCGGGATGGTCCGCTGGCATATCCAGGATGCGCTGGGCCTGGCGGTAGTCCAGGCGGTGGTGGTTGTGGATGATGGTCCGTTCCAGGTGGAAGCCCAGCACCTTGGCCTGGCTGTCCAGTCGCACGAAGCAGGACATGGCCAGGGAGTCCTGCCCACCGCGCAAACTGCACAGCTAGTTGGCCAGAAGCTCTGGTAGAACGGGGATTTCGCCTTCCAGTAGGTAGGTGGTGAAGCCGCGCTTGAGGGCTTCATCGTCCAGGGGACTGCCTTGGGGAACGAAGGGAGAGACGTCGGCGATGTGTACGCCCACCTGGAATGTGCCCGGCTCGACTTCCTGGATGGAGAGGGCATCGTCCAGGTCCCGGGTGCGCGCCGGGTCGATGGAGATCACCATCAGTTGGCGGATGTCCCGCCTGTGGGGATCGCGCCCCGAGATGGCGTCCAGGTCGAAGTCCTCCACCAGCTTGCGGGCCTGTTCCAAGACCCGGGTAGGGAAGGCCAGGGGCCGGTTGAAGCGCAGGGCGATGGTCTCGTGGTCAGAGCCCAGGCGGTCCATGTAGCGCAGATCGGGTGCTCGCAGGAAGGGTTCTTCGATGAGCACCTGTATGCCCCAGTCTTGCTCCAGTTGGTCGGACCAGTCCTCCAGGACCTGCGGATCCTCCTGGGGGATCATGGCCTCCACGGTGTAGAGCTGTTCGGCGGCGTGGCGGATTCCAGTGAGGATACCCCGTTCCGGGAAGGAGCTGGCGATACGTTCCACCATGAGGCTGCGCTGGGTGTCGAAGCGGTAGGCCACGACTATGCCCAGTGCCTCCTGCTGCCGTTTCACGAAGCGATCCAGGGCCTGGCGTCGTGACTGCTGGGCGTCCGCCACCACGGCCACTCCGCCCAGCTTGTCGTCCCATCGGACACTGTAGCTCTCGATTCCCTCCAGTTTGCCCAGCGCCTCATGGACGAGCCCGCATGCCCGCCGGGATGCGATGCGGTGCTGGAGCACCAGGGCCAGGTCGCTGCTGTTGCGGATCTTCCGGGCGAGGCGCAGCAGGGCCACCGGCGAGAGTTGGGGGGCGTCCACCAGCACCCGCAGGGACTGGTGGCGGACGTCGATGCGGTGGAAGTGGACGGCCTGGACATCCAGGTTGTCTTCAGGGCGAAAGAAGGGAGCCAGGAAAGAGCGCAGGGATTCCATGCTGGCCAGCTCTTCCACGCCAGTGCAGTCGCCCAGCGGGAGGGCTTCAACCTG
This sequence comes from Myxococcota bacterium, assembly GCA_024276675.1. GTDB lineage: Bacteria > Myxococcota_A > UBA796 > UBA796 > JAFGLY01 > JAJRWT01. The sequence continues at coordinate 8,363 of JAJRWT010000079.1, forward strand.
CAGCGGGGAGAGGGCCTGCCTCAGCTTGGGCAAGCGGTTGCGCTTGCGCCCCAGGCAGAGGGGCTGGTGGCGGATCCGCAACTGGAGCCGCTGGGGCTCCAGGAGCAGCATCTGCACCACGTCGCTTGGTTTTTCTGCCGCTTTGAGGACGGGAAGGAACTGTCGCGAGAGCAGTTGGGGATGGATCTGCACGGCCTCGAGAAAGACCTGGAGGCCGGTTTCTTGTTCCGCAAGCTCTTCGAAGAAGGCGACTGCTTCCTGGTAGTCGTTTTCGTCGGAGCGCAGCCAGCACCTGCCGTGCCAGCAGCCGTTTCCCAACTCGTGGCCCGAGAGGTTTTCCATTTCCGGGCCGCAGGCCAGGCTGATGGCATCGGCGATATCTGGTTCGTACACGAAGATCTGCCCCTGGTCGTTGACGAATGCTGTGAAACGTTGGCCGAAGTCACGGGGCGGCGGCCGGTCCATCCTGGGCCGAGACCATCAAGCGCTGGCCGAAGGCCTCCCAGAAGCGTTCGTTGAAGGCACGTGTGGCGGGGGTCTGCGCCAGGGGATCCAGGCCCCCGGTGACCTTGTTGCGGCCGAAGTACTCGGGGTGGAACTGGACGCCAAGGACGTTGGTGAAGCGTCGGTGGCGCAGGGCCTCCACCACCCGCCCGTCGGCGGAGGTGGCGATCACCTCCAGGTCCAGGCCCGGACTCTCCACTGCCTGGTGATGGATGCTGAGGACCTGTACCTGGGATTGCTGTTCCGCGGCCCAGCCCCAGAGATGCTCGGCGCCACTCACCGCGAGGGGGTGGTAGACGCCGTAGGGCTGCCCTTCGTCGGGGTGCAGGAAGCGCTCCGGGTTGCGGTGCAGTTGCGCTGGGAGCAAGCCGTGCAGGCCTTCGTAGGTGTCGATGCCGTAGATCTCCGAGGGGATGTCCTGCACCAGGGTGCCCCCCGTGGCCACGTTCATGCTCTGCATACCCAGGCAGATACCCATGACCAGGAAGTCGGGGCGGCTCTCCATCAAGGCCTGTAGTCCGGGAGCCCGGGGGCTGCCCAGCAGTTGGGCCAGGAAGGAGAGTTCCCACAGGTGGCGGCGAGGGGTCTCGATGACGGTCGTAAGGAGTGTCGGCTCGCCGTAGAGTTCCGGCGGCAGGTCGGCGCCCCCCGAGAAGATCACACCGTCTGCCACTGTGAACAGCTCCTGGAAGACCTGGCTGCAGTCGTTGGCGGTGTAGATCTCATCGGGCTCCAGGGAGCAGTCCAGCTCATGGAGGCCAATCCCGGAACTGCCCAGATCGCCCAGGAGATCGCGAGAGGCGGCGTAGGACTCGCTCTCGGCCTGGTGGTAGATGCCAAGTACGAAGAGGTCATCCACTCCCAGGGCCCCGGAGTTCTGGATGGAGTGGTAGACGTTCAGCACGGAGGGTACGGGGTGGGTGACCAGCAGGACGGACTTGCCGGACAGATCGTCCAGCCTGGTGTCACGCTGCTGCTCCAGCGGAACCTGGGTCGAGGGGCTCTCGGGGGTCGGCGAGGACTGGGCGCCTTCATGGCTTGCGCAGGCCAGCGTATGGCAGAGCAGGGCGAGGACTGGTATGGCATGGAGCTTCATCTGGTTCTTCCCCTCCTGGATCCACTAATCGTCTCCACTGCCTGCGGCGAGGAGAATCCGGTGCTGGGGGGTTCCGTCCAGAAAAGGCGGACCAGGAGGCCTCTCAGGCGCCGCCCGGAGCCTCTTCCTTGTGCAGCAAGCTCATCCAGAAGCGCGTCATGCGGGCGGAGGCCGCGTCCACCAGGGTGTAGATCACTGGGACGACGATCAAGGTGAACACGGTGGCCGCCGCCAGGCCGCCTATGATGGTCAGGGCAAGAGGCGCCATGGTTTCACCGCCCTCCTTGGTGCTGATGGCCATGGGCACCATGGCACCCGCGGTGGTCAAGGAGGTTATGAGCACCGGGCGCAGGCGGGTGGCGGAACCCTGGATGGCCGCGGGGATGATATCCATGCCGTCTCGCCGCAACTGGTTGACGTAGTCCACCAACACGATGCCGTTGTTGACCACGATGCCCGCCAGCATGATTACGCCGAGGAAGGTGGGTACGCTCAAGGTGGTGCCTGTCAGCAGGAAGACCCAGACCACCCCCACGAAGGCCAGCGGCATGGTGAACATGATGCTGAACGGGTGGCTGAAGCTTTCAAACTGGGCCGCCATGACCATGTAGACCATCAGGATGGCCAGCACAAGCGCCGCCAACAACTGCGCGAAGGCGCTCATCATGTCTTCGTACTGCCCTCCGAAGTCGATGGTGTAGCCTTGGGGAAGCTGCTTCTCGATGGGGGCCAACGCTTCGTTCACCGCGTTCATGGCGCTGCGCAGATCCGTGCCCTCCACGTCGGCAAAGATGGAGACCGTGCGTGATTGGTCTTCGCGGACGATCTGCACCGGCCCCGTGCCGTCCTGGATGCTGGCGAGCTGGGCCAGGGGGATGGTGGGGCCCGTGGGGAGGGAGATGAGGATCTGGCGCAGAGCCTCACGGCTGTTGCGGTAGGGCTCGGCGTAACGCAGCCGGACGTCCAGCTCATCACCGCCCGAGCGGTACCTCGTGGCGACGGTACCCAGCGTGGCGGTCTTGATGGTGTTGGCCACCTGGCCCACGGTGAGGCCATAGCTGTTGGCCTTGGCCCGATCGATGATGACGTGCGCCTCTGGCTTGGCCTCCCGAAGAGATGTGTCCACGCCCTGGAGGCCTTCGATCTTGCCGATGGCGCCCGCGATACGATCAGACCAGGTGGCCAACTCGCGGAAGTTGTCGCCGGAGAGCTTGATGTCGATGGAGTGGGTGCTGCCGCCCATGCCGGAGGCCATGTCTATGAACTTGAACTCCATGCCCTCGATTTGGGGCATCTTGTCGCGGATCATGGACTTGAGAACGTCATTTTCCTTGATCTGCCGCTCAGCCCGGTCCTTCAGGCGGGCGAAGATCACCGCTTCGTGGACACCCGCGGGATTGGTCTCGGACATGCCCGCGCTGGAGTCGTTTTCGTCCACACCCAGGGAAGCCCCCACCGTGACCACGTCCGGGAGCTGCCCGATTAGTTCCTCTACCCGCGTGCTGGCCGCCGAGGTTTCCTGGAGCGATGTGCCCACGGGGAAGCTGATCTTGCCCATGAGGATCGGGTCGTTGGACGATGGCATGAACTCCGCCCCCACGAACCACGCCATGAAGGCCGAGACCAGCACCAGCGCTCCCACCCCCCCCAGGGTGGTCCAGCGATGCCCCAGGCACCAGGTCAGCCTTCGCGTGTACCAGGCTTTGAAGCGCCTGAAGCGTACACCATCGTGCAACACGTCTCCCTGGACGTTCGAAGAGAAGAACACGGAACTCAACATGGGCACGATGGTAATGGCGACGAAGAGCGAAGACAACAGCGCCGCTGCCACTGTGATGGCCAGGCCGGAAGCGAGCTGACCCGCCATGCCCCTGGAGAACAGGATGGGCAGGAAGACCACCATGGTTGTGAAGGTGGAGGCGGTGATGGCCGTGCTCACCTGCCCTGCGCCGATCTTCGAGGCGGTCTTGCGGTCCTTGCCCTCTTCGATGTGCCTGAAGATGTTTTCGATGACAACCACGGCGTTGTCCACCAGCATTCCGATACCCAGCACCAGGCCGCCCATGGTCATCATGTTGAGGGTTTCGCCGATGGCGTAGATGGCGATGAAGGTGGCCAGCAACGACAGGGGAATGACTACGGCGATGGTGAGGGTGGGGCGTATGTTCCGAAGGAAGAGGAACATTATCAGGACCGCCAGCATCGCACCCAGGAGTCCGTTGTTGATGACGGCGCCCGCCATTTTTTCGATGATGCGCCCGATATCGAACAAGCTGTGGAACTCCACGCCGGAGGGGAGGCGTGGCGCCAGGTCGGCCAGCTTGGCCTGGTAGGCCTTCATCACGCTGTAGGGGTTGGCACCGTCTTCCTTGGCGATCATCATCATGACTGCTTCTTCGCCGTTGGCCCGCACGAAGTTGCGTTTGTCCTTGAGCGTTCGCTTCACCTGGGCGAGGCTGCCCAACAGGATTGGAGTGCCGGTCTGGGAAGATGCGCCCACGGCCACCTGGCGGATGTCGTCCAGGCTCTCGAACTGGCCGATCGTTCGCAGGAGGATCTCCTTCCGATCCCGGATCTGGCGCCCCGCGGGAAGGTTGAGGTTCTGGTAGGCCAGCGCCATGGCCACCTGGTCCAGGCCGACCCCGGAGTCCTGCAAGGAGGAACGGTCGAGGTTGACCTGGATCTCTTCCTCGCCGCCGCCGAAAAACGCCGCCTGGGCCACACCCTGGATACGCTCGATACGCGGTTGGACGACGTCTTTCATCAGCTCGCGTAGGCGGATGGTGTCGTCCATGCCCGTGACGGTGTAGAAGGCCTGGGGCATGGCGCTCAGGTTGAACTTGATGACCATGGGGTCTTCCACGTCCGGAGGCATGTAGGGTGCGATGATGGCCACCGCTTCGCGGATGTCGGCCGCGGCCGCGTCCAGGTCGGTTCCCCACTCGAACTCCAGCATCAGGAAGCAGACGTCTTCCTGGGAGACGGATTTGATCTTCTCGACGCCGCTGATACTGGCCAGGGTGCCCTCGTAGCTCTTGGCCACGATGGTTTCGATCTCCTCCGAAGGAGCGCCCGGGTAGCGCACCATGACGGAGAGCGTGGGAAAATCGATGTCGGGCATCATGTCGATACCCAGCCTGGCAAGAGCGATGGCGCCAACCACCATGACAATACCAACCAACATGCTGATGGCCACGGGGCGGTCGACGGAGAAGTCGGTCACCCTCACGACGACACCTCCACCAATGCACCATCGGGCAGCCCGAAGTTGCCCCTGGTGATCACCATCTGCCCTTCCGTCAGACCCTCGGTGATCTCGATGCCCTTGCCGCCCCTCATACCCGTGGTGACTTCCACCTTGTACGCCCGCTCGCCATCCAGCACCATCACGTAGCGCTCACCCCGCTCACCACGGATGGCGCTTTCAGGCAGGTAGAGCGTGGCGGCCCGAGATTCCAGCACCAGATCGACCCTTGCGTGGGTGCCCACCAGCACCGCGTGATCCGGGTTGTCCGCCACGACGCGTACAGGGAAGGTGCGGGACATGGAGTCAGCGGCGATGCCCACGTAGTCCACGCTTCCCAGCAGCCCCCCCCGGGGTTCACGGTCGGCGAGCGCGTCCACGAAGATGCGGGCCGACATGCCCTGCCGGATGCTGGTGATGTCGGAGTCCGCCACTTGCAGGTCGATCTTGATGGCGCTGTCGTCCACCAGTCCCACCAAGCCTCCGAACCCGGCCATGGGAGAGATGGTCATGGGGTTGAAGTACTCGTTTTCTTCGGCAGCGATGTAGGTGACCACACCGTCAAAGGGAGCCACGAGCCTGCTGCCCCGGATCTGTTCGCGCACGAGTCCCAGGGCAGCCTGACCCTGGGCCAGTTGCTGCTGTGCCATCTCCACGCCCGCCTGGGCCTGCTCGAAGGCCTGGTCGGGCATGGAGCCCTTTTCGTGCAGGGAGCTGGCGCGCTGGAACTCGCGTTGGGCCGTGGCCAGGCTCAGCTCGGCAAGCCTGACCGCAGCGGCGGCCTGCTGTGCCTGTAGCTGGGCCATGTCGGTATCGAGTTGAACCAGCAGCTCGCCCCGGCCAACCTGCTGGCCCACCTTGACGGGGATGCTCTTCACCTTGCCGGCCATGTTCGTGACAAGGTCTACCTGGCGGATGGCCTTGACGGTACCCGTGAGATCCAGGCTGCGGATCAGCTCGCCCCGCTGGACGGGTTGAACCTCTACATATGCCTTGATTTCATCCATCTCGATATTCGTGCCCCCTGACTGGAAACAGCCGGTGGGGCAGTACAGGATGGTGAAGAGCATCATGGCCAGGGGGATCGTGGAAGTGCTGCTCATGGGCTCACCTCGGGTTCGTCGCCCACCGCCTTGCGTAGGGCGGCGTAGGCCAGGTGGGTTCCGGTTTCCGCCTGGAGCAACGCCAGGCGCGCTCCGGCGAGCGCGGTCTGGGCGGCCAGCAACGCGGTGTTGTCCACCATGCCCTGTTGGAAGCGATCCTGCTCCAGGCGCAGGGCCTCTTCAGCCTGGCGGACGCCCGTTCGAGCGACCTCGATTTCGGCCATGGCCTCGTCCAGGCTGGACAACGCCGTCTGCACCTCTACTTCCAGCATTCGGTAGAGCTGGTTGCGCTGCGCGTACAGCGACTCCCAGGATGCCTTGGCGGCCCTGTGGTCCATGAGGCCCTTTCCCCGATCCCACAGGGACCAGGATGCGAGCACCGTCAGGTCGGTACTGCTGTACCATTCTTGCTCCAGGGCGTAGTTGGGGTTGCGCCAGGTGAGGTTGCCCTGGAGCAGCAGGGCGGGTAGCCAGGAGGCCCAACTGGCCCTGGCCAGGTGGTCCATTCCGTCCAGCGTGGCGTCCAGTTGCGCCAGGTCGGGCCTTCGCCGCCTGGCCAGGTCCAGGAGCCGGTCCCGCTGGGCCGGCAGGTCCACGTCGAATGTTTCGGGGACCAGCAGTTCAAGGGCTTCATCGTCGGGTAGGCCCAGCGTGACCTTAAAGGTTTGTTCTGCCAGCCGGGCGCCGTGGGCGGCCTTCATGCTGTCCAGCTCTGCCTGGCTTGCCTGGGCCTGGGCTGCCAGCAGGTCGGCCCGCGAGGCCAGCCCCGCTTCCACCATGTTCTGCAGCGTGGTCACGTGGGCATCTGCCAATTCCCGGGCCTGTAAAGTGACCTCGGCCGCCCTGCGGGCCATGAGAACTCCGTAGAAGAGCTGCTCGGCCGTGTAGGCCGCCTGGTGCCTGGCGAGTCGGACGCCCTCACCGGCGGCCCTGTGGAGGTCCCTGGTGGCGCGACGGGCCTGCTGCATGGCGCCACCGGCGTACAAGACCTGCTCCAGGCTGAAGCCGGCGAAGTAGTTGTTGGCCAACCCCATTTCGATGGTCATGACATCGCTGCCACTGGTGTCGGCGGTCATCCAGGTCATGATCATTTCACAGATGTCGGATGCCATCTCGACGGTCCAGCCCGATGGCAGGTCCTCCTTGCTGATGCCGTCGCAGGAGGATGTGCTGGTGTCTCCGCTCCCGTACAGCTCGCTCAAGTCGAACTCCACATAGGGCACTTCGCCCAGCCGGGTGTAGCCTGCGGAGGCACTTAGGCTGGGGAACATGCTCAGCAGGGACGCCGTGGCTTCGGCCTGGGCCTTGCGCTCGTTAGCCCTGGCCGCCTGGATGCCCAGGTCGTTTTCCAGGGCGATGCTCACCGCCTGCTCAACGGTCAGCGTGCGGGCCTGAGCCGCTGTGCCCAGGAAGAGCAAGGGCAGGAGCAGAGCCCTTGCCGGGGTCATGGCTTTTCTCCTGCCTTGTAGTGCTGCTTCCATCGCTCCAGGATCCGGGGCATCTCGGTCTCCATGAAGGCGTGCATGGCCCGTAGTTCCTCCAATCGACGGTTCTTCTCCGGTTCCCGCCAGGAGAGGGTTGCGAGGCCCTCTTCGGCCAGCTCTCGCATGGCACGCAGGTTCAGGATCGTCTTGAGAAACAGCCGCTCTCCGCCGTCGTTGTGGAAGCGGTAGAAATTGCTGCGCTGGCCGGAGATGGGAACCCGTTCGAACATCCCGATGTCCACCATTCTGTTGACGATGGCATTGACGGCGCTGCGGCTGGATTGAAGCGCCAGCGCGATCTCGGCAATGGACTGCCATGGTGGTTCACACACGAGAAGCCAGGCCATGACGCGGCCCGCCATGCGGGGTTGCCCCATGGACTCACTGTGGAAGCCCATCTTCTCCACGAACGGCAAGGCTTCTTCGCGCCAGCGTTGGTCTGCGTTCTCCATGCGTTCGAGCCCAGTGCCGGGTTCCTGGCTGGTCATTGATTCCTCCACATAAACCTGGCATGACTATCATGACTGTGCGTTCAGTCAATACTGAAAAAAGAGTCTGGCCCGCAACTGCACATGTTTTCCCGAAACGACTCTGCCGCTCCATGGCGGATTCGAATATGCTCCCTGCTGGGAAGGGCCGCTGCTCGTCCACCAGCGACCTCACCCCGAATCCCCCACCCAGGATAGCTGGAACTCGCCATGGCCATGTGGTTTGCCCATGTCTACTACGCTGATGCAGTGCTGGGCATGCTCTCGAACCCGCCCGACAGGAACTCCTTCGTGTGGGGATCGCTGTGCCCCGATGTAGACAAGGTGAGCGAAGTTCCCAGGCAGCAAAGCCACTACGGCAACACCAGCCTGCCCTTCCCGCCGGAAGATTTCCTGGACGTGGTTGGCATCACGCCGCAGCAGGCCAGGATGCGCCTGGGTTTCGTGAGCGGCTACCTGTCGCACCTGGCGGTTGACGACGCCTGGTACAGATCTCTTTTCAGTCTCCGCGAAGCCGAGCCCAAGCACTTACAGGGCTGGACCATCGAAACCACCAGGGCCTTGACCTTGTACCTGGACATGGGCTTTCGTTCCCGCATGGACCTGGGCGATCTGGACATCCGTTGTGCCCAGGGGCAGGAGCTGTTCCCCTTCCTGGCCGGCGATCCTGCCAGCACGATGCGACAGGTGGCCAGCCTGTACCTACGCTGGAACGGCTCCCTCTCCCATGAACAGCGCGACCCCCTGGGTCGCTCCTGGACAAGGCGTTTCCGCAGGATATTGTCCAGCCAGTACGACATGATGATGAAGGTGCTGGAGCGGTTGGACCGGCCGAGGCTGGAGCGAGATGTACTCGAAGAAGCTGTCGATTCCACCAGGCGTTTCATGTCCGTCGTTCAGGGCAGACAGTGACAGGTATGGACGAGCCCTATACGGTATGGAAAGCGCGATCCGAAACCTGCCACCATTTTCTTCGAGAGGTCCGACCATGTATGCTCTGCTGTTTCTCCTGGCCGCCTGTGGGAGCCCCGACTGTCCCGATTGTCCTGTCTGCAAGGAATGTCCTCCGGCACCAGCCCACAGCCTCGAAGACTGGGAAGCCGACATCCTCCAACCCCTGCTGGACCAGCTCCGCGACGGCATTGCACTACACGGCGACGAAGCCTTCGGCATCTGCCGCGGTAAACGGGAATGCGACGAATTCATCGGTACATCGCCTTCGGGGCCGCTTCCCGGTGGCGACTTCTTCATACGAGCCGAGCTGGAGGTGCCCCCCATCGGCGAGGATTGGAAGGTTCAGTTCCAGGTACAGTGCGAGCTGACCAACCCGCAGGGCAACAGCAGCACCCAGAACCACGACAAGATCTACAGCGTCAAGTACGCCGGAAAGGGCCGGGGCTATCGCCTCCAGCCCTTGTGGAAGATCCAGTCCCCGCACCCCAACGGGGAGCGCAAATGCGACTTTTCTCTTACCCCCATCCGCCCCGACGCCCAGAAGGGCGAGCCCTGGACCGGCAGCTATTCCACGGCCATGCCCTGATGGGCCACCCATGGGCCGCTCCTCCGAAAACACTGGAAACACACCGCCATGCTTGATTTTCTGCTCAACCCGGAACAACGAAAAATCCGTGACGAGGCCCGCGACCTGGTCCGCACGGTGCCCCGCCAACTCATCCTCGACATGGATGCCGACCGCGTGGAGTTTCCCACCGAGTTTCTTCAAGAAGCCGGAAGGCGCAATCTCCTGGGCTGCCGCTATCCCTCCAGGTGGGGCGGGCGGGACCTGGACTGGGTGGCCACCTCGGCCGTCATGCAGGAGATGGGCTCGCTGGGCTACATGTTCGGCTGCGTTTTCGGTGTGAGCGGCGAGCTGGTGCCCGATGCCATCATCTCCCACGGCACCGACGCCCAGAAGGAACGCTGGGTCAAGCCCCTCTTGCGGGGCCGGATGTTCGCCGCCGAATGTCTTACCGAGCCTCGCGGGGGCTCCGACTTCTTCGGCACCACCAGCACGGCCCTCGACCGCGGCGATCACTTCCTGCTCAACGGCCAGAAACGCTTCATCGTGGGTGGAACGGCTGCCGACGTATTCCTGGTCTACGCTCGCACCGATCCCGACGCCCCCCCCCACAAGGGCATCACCTGCTTCATCGTCGAACGCTGCCCTGGTGTCGAAACCCCCTATGTCTACGGCCTCATGGGCAGCCGCGGCGGCGGAGCCAGCAGGTTGCGCTTCCGCGATGTCAAGGTCCCCAGGGAAAACGTCCTTGGCGGAGTCAACCAGGGAGTCAAGGTCTTCCAGACCATGATGATCCCCGAACGCCTGGGCACGGCGGCCATGACCGTGGGCTCAGCCTCGCCGGCTCTGGACATAGCCACCGGATACGCCACTCGCCGCAAGGCATTCGGCAGGACCATCGACCACTTCCAGGGAGTGAGCTTCCAACTCGCCCAGGCGGCCATGCTGCTGGACACCTCCCGGTCCGCGGTCCACACCACCAGCCTGGCCGTTGACACGGGCCAGGCCCCGGGCCTGGTGCGGCGCCTCATCTCGCAGACCAAGAAGTTCGTCACCGAATCCTGCCAGCAGGTGGTCCACAACTCCATGCAGATCCTGGGGGGCATCGGCTACACCAACATCTATCCGGTGGAACGGATCCTTCGAGATCTGCGCCTGGCCTCCATCTGGACCGGCACCAACGAAATAATGGCCATGATCGTGGCCGGAGAATGGCGAAAGGAGTACCTGGCCCGCCGCGGCCTGCCCGTCAGGGACTGGGAACAGGACGCCCCCGAAGCCTTCGCCCAGGACGAAAAGATCTTCGAGTGACCGACCTGCCTGGCCTGGGTTCCGGGCGGTGGCGGGCAACAATCAGCGCCCGCTCAGGAGGTAGAGTTCCAGGTATTCCCCCCCCTCGGCGGAACCCACCGGAGTTCCGGACAACTGCCGGAAAGCATGGCGAAGCATGGCTCGATCGGTGGGATCGAAGAGATCCGGGTGCAGCACCAAGCCCCCCACCCCCATGCGCCTGGCCATGTCGCCTGCCTGGATGGCCCTGCCGTTGAGGGCTGCATCCAGTATCCTGCGTCGTGCCTTGAACGCGGGGCTCTGAGCGGTGACGGGCGCCAGGCAATACTCCAGGAGCGGCCTGGCATGAAGAATCTGGGCGGCGCATATCCGGTGGACCACGATGAGCAGGCCGTAGTCCAGTCGCCTGCTGGGCTCCGGTATGATATCCAGGATGGGGGTGTCCCGGGCCACGCCGGAATAGACGGAATTGCCGGGAACAGGAGAAGAACGCGGCTGAAGAAGAGATGGGCCGCTCCAGAACAGTGCATCTGCCAGCAGGGCTCCCAGGAACAGTACGCGTAGCCCCAGGCCTCGTGAACGGGACAGGGCCAGGGCGGCCAGAATGCCGACCGCCAGGTGGGTGAGCAGCAGGAAACGCACGGGAAAACGGAAGAACGAGATACTGGGCACCATCCAGGTGAGCCAGCCCAGGGGGGTGTGGATCCCCGGATCGTCGAAGGGGCTCAGGGCGGTGACAGGACCAAGCGCCAAGAAAACCGACAGGATTGCACCGGAAAGCAACGGGAGCCAGATCTCGGGCCGGAGCATCCTGGTGGAGGCGAGGGCCAGTGCCAACCCGGCGAAGCCAAGCGTGGGGCTGTTGAAGCCGGGCAGAGCGGTCTCTGCCGGACTCCAGCCCAACAAACCCGAAAAGGTGGCCGAGTTGCGCAATGTCTCCGTGAGCGCTCCCCAGTTCTCAAGGCGGGAACTCTGGACGAAGATGGCGACGAACATCGCGGCGGAAGGGATGATGAACACCGCCGCCACCAGCAGCTCGCCCAGGCACTGGGTACGGCGTGGATGCCATGCCCAGGTGAACACGGCAACGAGAGATGCCAGCAACGCGGTGTAGGCGCTGGTGAGCAGGCAGAGCAGCCAGGCCAGCCCCAGGGCGGCTCCGCACCTGGCGCCGTCCAGGAGCTTCTTCCAGGCCAGGAAAAACAGGGCCAGGGGCCACTGGGCGAGATGATAGAAGCGCCCTTCCGACAAAGCGCCGTGGTTCACGCCGTTGAAGGCAAAAACGATACCCGCGGCCATGGACCAGGGCCATCGCGCCCCCCAGCCCAGGACAGCCGCACGTTCGGCCGCCAGGAAGCTGGCCGCACAGCCCAGCCAGGCCCAGAGATGCAGACCCAGGGGACTGGCCAGACCAGGAAGGAGCATGGAAGCCACGAGGAACAGCCAGCCGTCGTTGCCTTGCAGATCCTCTCCAGCAGGATATCCCGAAAGCGCTGTAAAAAAACCATGTTCGGGGAACTGCCGCAGGAAATGCTCAGCCATGTACCATGCCATCCAGGACATGCCTGTTCCGTCGAAGCCCGTGGCGGCCAGGGCCTCGTCGGCGGGTCGCAGGGCTGGCCAGGTGAAGACGGCTGAAAGAAGAAGGGCCACCAGGACGGTAACGGAAGCCTGGACCAGGTGGGAGCCCCCAGCCAGGGGGGGGCGGGGTGGATGCACCGCTTTCCTTTGCCGGCTCCATGGCTGGATGGCTGCCACGAAGCGGCGAAAAACGGCCCCCACCGCGGATGATGGCGCGATGTGCGCTGCTGGGGCCATCAGGCCTTGCGGGGCCATGTCAACCACGCGGCGCTCAATAGGAGACAGCAGGCAGCGATCATTGGCATGGGCGTTGACTCGATGGGGGGGGCCGGGGTCACGTCATGAAGAAAGGCCGTGCGCTGTATCTTGTCGGCGGTCAGGTGAAAGTCGGCGAATTGTTCTTCCTGGATAAAGTACATCTCGGCCCGGGCGGGCAGCGTGACGGTGCCGCTCCACAGCGCGAAGGAGCTGGCTTCAGCGCCGCTGCGTTCCAGCGTGACCCTGCCTTGGGAATCAAGCACGTCGGGAGCGGAGGAATCCGCCGAGGTGCGCACTTCGATGGGTACGACATGGGCGTGGAGGAAAGCTATGAACAGCAAAGGCCACATGGATACATCACCTGCTCGGATTTGCCTGAAGAACAGCACGGCATGGAATGCCGGGGTCGCCAAGCCCAGAAGTCTCGTTGGTCAGTCCGGATTAAAAGATAGAAGTAGGCCACAGGAGCCGCTTCGGAGTGGAGACGACATGATATCGCAACGGCATCTACAGGATGTTGGAAAAAACAAAGACCCACGGTGTTCACTCCCGGGAGAGCATCCCGGGTTCCATCCAGGAGGCACCTGCACCTTGCACTGCATGAAAAAACACCTTTATCGCAAGCTCATGGCCCTGTCGCTGCTGTTGGCCCTTGGCCTCTCCTGCAACGATGATGTCCACAAGCGCCAGAGCATCGCCCCCGCCCTGGAAAAGGCGCGCATGGAGCTGGAGCAGGGCGAGCTGCAGGAAGCCCTGCTGGAGGCCAGGGAGATCCAGCGGCAGTACCCCGAACTCCAGGATGGTTTCCTTCTCGCTGCCGACATCTACGACGCCTCTCTTCAGCCACTCAAGGCGGTGGAGATGCTCATGAACGCCTACAGCATCGCACCGGAGGGTTTTCCTCGGCTGGCCGAGCTGGTCTTCCTGATGGGTACCCCCGGAGAATTGGACGACCAGAAAATGCTGGAGTTCGTGGAGCTGCACCAGAATCGCTTCCCCCAGGATCCCGGCTTACCCGAAGCCCGCCTGGTGGCGTGGACCACGGCCGCCAACGAGAAAGACCTGCGCCAGGAGAAGCGAAGCGCCCTGCTGAAGCAACTCCAGGCCCAACTGGACGACTACACTCTCCAGGACAACCCCGGTACATCCCAGTACTATCACCTGGCTGAAGCCAGGTTGCTCCTGGGTATCACCGAGGGAACCCAGGACATCCTGCAAGCCGGCGCCGATGCAGAAGGCGACACATGGATCAGGCTGACCCAACTCCTGACCCTGGCCTTTCTCCAGCTCCACTCGGGACAGGCCCGGCAGGCACGCCAGAACATGGAAAGGTACATGGAACTCTACCGCGCCTGGCCCGGCTACCACTTCGGCATGCTCATGCCGGTGGCGGAGTACATCTTGTTGACCCTCCGGGCCAGGTATGGCGAGGATGGCTTCCCCGTGGGCGAACTGCTGGGGCGCGCCCAGAGGGCTCGTGGAGAAGGAGTTGGATACCAGTTCGGTTCCCGTGAAATCGCGGAGACCATTCGAGCCATGCTGGACGAGGACTCGGCTGAGGATCCTGGGCGCATGAAGGGGCTGCTCTCGGATTTGAACACCGTGCTCTCCAGGGACAGCGGCTGTGTCTGCGAAAACGAAGTATTGAAGCCCCACGCCATGTGCATGGCGCGAGTGCTCCTGGGGCAGCTACAAGAAAAGCAGGGGGACCATGAAGCCGCACGTGAGAGCTTCCGGTCAGCTCTGAGTCTGTTCCCGGACGACCAGTGGTTGCAAGAGCGCGCCCGGGCAAGCACCGACTGAGTGTTCCGCCCGGGTTTTCGTCCTGGAAAGGCGAACAAGGCATTTTCAGGAGGGGAACGGTCAAGGGGAGATCACCTGGGAGGATCCTGTGGCGGCTCCACGTCGCCTGCCGGGCCACCGCCCGGAGCCCCCTCGGCTCCCGGAGGCCCTTCGGCTCCCGGAGGCCCTTCGGCTCCCGGAGGCCCTTCGGCTCCCGGAGGCCCCTCGGCTCCCGGAGGCCCTTCGGCTCCCGGAGGCCCCTCGGCGTCCTGCCCGGGCATCTCTTGCTGCAATTCAGTTAGGAGTGCGGAGGCCAGGTCCTTGCCGATGATTGGAACCAAGGCCGACTCCAACTCTTCAAATACCTGCTCTGCCTGGTCGCGCCGCGCCTGCCAGTCCTGCCCAGTGGCGTTTTGCTGGCTTTCCTTCAGTTGGGCAAGAGATGCTTCCACCTTTTCCTTCAGGTTGCTGGCGGTGGGGTCTTCGATTCGGTTGTCGGAGATGAAGTCTTGCACGCGCTCCTGCATGGCTTCGTGCCGTTGTTCGATGGTCTGCGTTCTCCTGGAACCCCTTGCGCCGGTTCTGCGCCCCCTGGCTCCCGCCGCTGCCTGGCCCCTGCCCGCGTTCCCGCCCCTGCGAGCATTCTGGCCGCCGGCCTTGCCGCCGCGGCGGTTGGACTGCCTGGCCGCAGCGCCCCCCCTGCGGCCACCAGCGCGGTTCGCCCTCTGGTTTCGTGGGCCCTGGTTCACGAGTTGCTGCTCCAGTCGGGTGATTCTAGCGCTCTCGTAGATGAGGAATGCTCCCTCCACCACCAACAGGACGGCCATGGTCGTGAGCAGGGTCCATATGAGTTTTCGCTCCGACATCCTGGCTGCGGGCTTGTGGCCCGGGGATGTGCTGGATTCCGAGGATGTGTCTGCGGCCATGGGGCGCTCCTTTGGATTTTCGTTTCCCTTCGAATGTATGCCAGGTTGATGGATTTCTCCAGGCATTCGTGACCGCGTTCAGCCCCGACGGTAAAGCGTCGCGTCTCTTCCCCTTGGAAGCACGGTTCCATCGGTCCTCTCCCTGGGCACCTGGTAGCCCGTCAGAGACAGAAACGCCTGAGTCAGGTCCTGGCATTCCTGTCGCCGGCAGATTTCTGCCGGGGTGCCCAGTGCCACGAGACGACCCTGGCGCAGCACCGCCACGCGATCACAACGGGCTGCCTCTTCCATATCGTGGGTTGCCACCATCACGGTCATGCCGCGGGTCTGGCGCATGGCCGCAAGGTGGGCCCACAGGCTGGCTCGGCTCTGGGGATCCAGGCCGGTGGTGGGTTCGTCCAGGAACAGCACTTCCGGGTCTGTCATGAGGGCGCGAGCGATCTCCAGGCGCCGCCTCATGCCCCAACTATAGGTGCGGACCATGTCCTGTGCCCTGTCGGCCAGGCCCAACAGCTCCAGGAGCTGGCGGGCCACCCTCCGCCGTTCCGTGGCGGGCCAGGCCGGCCGGTAGAGCGCGGCGTAGAAATCCATGTTCTCCATGGCGCTCAGGCGCAGATCCAGACTGGGATCCTGAAAGACCACGCCGATGTGCTTTCTGACTTCCCAGACCTGCTTGATAGAGTCCTGCCCCACCCTGGCGTCGCCCGAACTCGGTTGCAGCAGGGTGGTGAGCATCCGGATGGTGGTGCTCTTGCCCGAACCGTTGGGTCCCAGCAGGCCGAAGAGTTCTCCTGGCTCCACCGAGAAACTCAGGTTGCATACCGCCACCTTCTTGCTGTTCCCCCGGCCGAAGGTCCTGGATAGATCTTCAAGGGTCACTTCCAGCATCTGCTGCTCCCGTGGATGAGGTGAATTCTCCCCTCCCGTTCGTCAGGATCCCGGGATGGCGGGATCCTGGCCCGCTTGAATCTATAACCCCGCCCGCTGGCGGGGTTATAGATCTCGTCCCTCCCGCCTCCGGACCATCCCCGCCCAGAGCCCCCCACAACGGACCGCCCCATGCCCAGCATCGTATACAGCCTGTTCCTCGTGGTCACACTGCTACTGGACTGCCACGGGTCCGGCTCCGGCGATACCCCAAGCAGCAGCCCGGAACCTGCCGGAACCCAGCAGATCCGCCCACCGGGGCACGTGCTGCTGCTGGGACTCGACGGAGTGGAATGGGACCTGGTCCTACAGATGCTCAACGATGGCAGGCTGCCCCACCTGCGCTCCCTCATGGAGCGGGGTTCCTACGGCGAACTGGGCACCCTCGTCCCAACATTGTCGCCTGCAATCTGGACCACCGTTGCCACCGGGGTGTCGCCGGCGAAACATGGTATCCGTGGTTTCAAGAAGGCCTCCACCGCTCGCCTGGTGACCAGTCAAGACAGGCGAGTAGAGGCATTCTGGAATATCCTGAGCGATGAGGGCAGGCGGGTGGACACCGTGGGCTGGTGGGCCACCTGGCCCGTCGAAAAGGTCAACGGCCTGATGGTGGCCCAGGTCAACGTGGGCGCCCAGAGCAAGGGATCGGGCAAGATGGGCTTCCTGAAGGGGAGCATCTTCCAGGGGCTCGAAGATCAGGTTTATCCTCCCGAAAGGCAGGACGAAATTCTGGCCGTGGCCGACGGGGTCGTGCGGGGGCTGGACCAGGTAGTGACTGGTATCTTCGGCGCGCCGTGGCCCTCGGGAATGGGTGAGGTGCCCGACCGCCTGTGGGAGAGTTCCATGTGGGCGGTTCGGGCCGATGCCATCTACCACCAGGTGGCGCTGCGGCAGATGAGCCAACAACAGGACTGGGATTTGTTGGCTGTCTACTTCGGCGGTACCGATGTGCTGGGGCACCGCTTCTGGCGATACCTGTATCCGGGCCAATACCGGAACCAGCCCACCGAGGCCGAGCTTGGCGTGATGGCGCATCTCATCACCGACTACTACCAGCATACCGATAAAGTCGTCGGTGAATTGATGGCCGCGGCCCCCCCGGACACCACCGTCATCATCTTGAGCGACCACGGGATGAAGGCCACCAATACCAACAACAGCTTCCAACCCGGCGAAGCCAACATGAAGCTCATCTCCGGCGGCCACCCCAGGGGCATACCTGCCTTCTTCCTGGCCGCCGGTCCAGGTATCCGCGCCTCCGGCGTCTGCCCATCCCATCGCTCGCAGATTCAACAGGTGGGAACCGTCTACGACATCCTGCCCACCATGTTCGAGCTGCTCAGGCTCCCCCTGGCGCTGGACCTGGAAGGCGAGGTCATGGAAGGTATCTTCCAACCCGGTTTCGTCCGTGACAACCCGGAGCGACGGCCCACCTTCACCGAACCCGGCTGGTATGGCAGCCGCCCCCACAAGAAGAGTTCCGCCAGTTTCGACAAGGAACGCCAGGAACAGCTCCGCTCCCTGGGCTACATCCTGTAGAATGGCCCGCAGATTTACACGTACAGGTGCCCTCCCCCCCTCCATGGGGCCCATCGTTCCATGAACCACGAAAGTTGCTGGTAGTTCATGATTTTCCTTGTGGCCACAATCTGCCTGGCACAGGCCGCCTCGGATCTCACGCGTCTCGAGGTCCTGGTGGACGACCGTGATGCCTCCAGGCTCCATGACGCCCAGGTAATCGTCCAGCAGGGCGTGCCCATCATGGCTCCCCTCCTGGACGATGGAAGCTGCCAGAAGGATCTCCCCGGCGATTCCATCTACTGTGCGCGGTTGGAAATACAAAAGCGCGAAACCATAAGCCTGGGGGTCATGGACGGAGAACAACGCCTGGGCACTTTCAACGTCTTCATGCCCAACTCGGAGCTGGCGCGGGTCTTCCTGCGCACGCGCAGCGGCACACCGGCCCTGGTGTTGGACATGACCGCCGAAACCCCCGCCTACGAAACCAGCTCCATCACCACCCAGGCCACCACCACCCCAGACCACATCCTCTTGCAGGTGACCATCGACGACAGCCAGCTCAGGCTGCTCCGGCAGCCCATGGTTGCACTTGCGGACCGCCAGGGCGTGGACCCGACGAAGGCCCGCGACGACGGCGTTCTCTGGCAGGACATCGCGGGGGACCACCTGTTTCGTGCGGATCTCACCATAGAGCGCACTCCCACCGTCACCCTGTCCGTGAGCGACGAAGGCAAGGATCTGGGCAGCGCCACCTTTTCCCTCCCCTCCAGCAACCGCACCGACATCCACCTCCTCTACGCGGGCAATCCACCGGAGATCTCCCTGCTCTCCGAAGAAGAGCAGGCAAGTGATTCAAGCGCCGGGAGCGACGTGCTTCTCCTGCACGTACTGATCGATGACCAGGTGGCCAGGCGCCTTGACTCCCCCGTGGTGCTGGTGGCCCAGGATGGAGTGGACCCGGTACCCGCAACCGATGATGGCTCCACCTTCGGCGATCATCCCGACGACAAGGTATACCTGGCCGACATCCAGGTCCAGCGCGTTCCCGAGCTGGAAATATCCATCGAGGATGGCGCATCCGTCGTGGGAAGCGTCGAGGTGCCGCTGCCCTTCAGCGAGAAGGCCCTGGTCTCGCTGGGCACGCAGAAGGGATCTCCCGGTATCGTCCTGCTCAAGACCGTGGACCAGGCCAACCCCGACGACCCGCGGGCTCCTCCCACGGTGCATGCCAGCGGCGGACCGGAAGGCCAGTCGGCGGGCGGAGCATCGTCGTCCGGCTGCAACGAGTTCTCCATGTTGGTATGGCTGAACATCGCCATGCTGGCAGCCATCTTCGTCTATGTCAGGACAATGGTACGCAAGATCTGGTGGGACGAGATCAGCCCTGTTGTCAAAGAACTCCACGCCTTCACAAAAAAGTTCGAGAAGTGGATGGACGAGCACTAGACTTGAATATGGAACATCCCACGGAATGCGGCGGGCTGGTATTGTAGAACACCTCCCAGGAGCTAACCCATGAGACCCACCAGGCTGAACGCGCTTCTGCTGAAGCTTGCTGTTGCCTCCACCGTTCTGCTGGCGCTGAACACCATACTGCTGGTGGTGTTGCTGGTGGAGACATATGGCACCTGCCACCGTGAATCCCAGGCACAACAGCCAGACTCGACGGTTGCTTCCAGCTCGGGACCCGCCTCCGGGTCCGCTTCACGGCTCTCCACCCCGACTTCGTCACAGCAGTCACCCACGCCGGCCCCTCTCCCCGCCACCGGGGGTACCCCTCTTGCAGCCTTTTTCAACGCCACGGTGGAGCCTCTTTCCAACGCCGCGGGGGAGTTCGGCACCGATCCATCCACCGTTTTGCCCACCGACGAGCAACTGGAGGCGGCCATCGCCAGCGGCAGCATAGATTCCGCGCCATCAAAGGCCGTGCTGGAAAAGCTCAAAGCAGGCTATGCCCTCTTCAACATGCCGTTTCCAGAGCCTCGCATCAGTGCATCCAAGGCATCGACGCCTTCCCAACCTTCCGGTTCGGAGCAGGAGCAACAGGAAGCTCCCTCCGCCGATTTCAACGAGCAGCAAGACATCCTGCGCGCATTCTTCTCCATCACCACCGCACGCCTGGAGCGAGTGGCCGCCCAACGGGAAACCCAGGTGAGCCCCCCCGATGCAGCCCTTGTGCAGGAAGCCATCGCCAGCGGCAGCACCCAGTCCGAGGCATCTCAGGCCGTGTTGGAGCAGCTCCGCGATGCCTATTCAAAACTCGGGATTCCATTCCCCGAACCGGACCTGGGCCCGTGAGCGTAGGGCACCGGCACAGATCGGGAACAGCTCCGCGACGTTCTACCTGAAGCTCGCCGTGTCGCCGTCTTTCAGGATCACCACGCGGCCGGCTTCGCCCCGCCGTAGCAGGGCCTTTTCCAGGTGCTGGTATCGGCCCGGGTGCAGCGAGATGGGCGGAAAGCTCAACCAGTTGCCCCCTTCGTGGATGGGCATGACCGTCGTGGCTCTGAGAATATCCGCGGCCCGCTCCGCGTCGGCGGGACCCATTACGACTTGCCGCCCAAGGAGCCGGGTGCCGGCCACCGGCAGCAACGCCAGGCGAAACGGCCCGAAACGGCGAACCACTTCCCAGAGCGCGTTGCCATCGAAGCGGGCGTGCCCCCCGAAGAAGACGAGGCCCAGGTTCGGGAAACGCAGCACGTAGTGAACCCGGCGACTTTCAGGGTCCTGGAACATGGCGGGAACCGCGGTGATGTGGACAGGTCCCACGCTGTAGGTGGTCCATGCCTTGACCTCGCACCAAGTGGGATCCTTGTCACCGAGCCGGACAAGGGATCCGGGCGGAAGAAACACGCTGCCAGGCAGCGGGTGAAGCAGGCCAATTGCGTTCCTGTCGAAGTGACCGGGATGGATGTGACTGACCAGGATTCCGTTCAGTTCTGGTATTTCACGGAGTTGGAGGCCTGGCTTGCGCAGAAAGGGAAGCCCCCTCATGTAGTTGCGGAAGAAGGGGTCGGTGAGGATACGGCAGCGGTCCCACTGCAGGAGCAGGGTGGAGTATCGCACCATGGTCACCCTAAGGGCGGGAGCAGGCCCGGGCGAACCGTGCATGGAAGTTCGGTTGAGGAGCCCCGGTCGACTTCGATGTGGCGCTTCCTGGACCATTTGGAAAGCTCCGTTTCGTCGGGTTGGGACCTACGATGGAGAGCGATGTCCGAAACCCGGGCACACAGTCCAGGCTATCCCATGCCGGTATACGCCATCAATCCCCATGTGGCATTTCCGTAGTCCAATATCTCGATTGGCCATGGACCTTTCCTCCTGGTTGTGGAGATGGACTTTCCGCCTGGACATGGCGAACCGTGCAGGTGTGCTTCAGCGGATCTCCCAGACGGCGACGCTGCCGTCATCGGCCATGCGGGACAGGTGGGCGTCCAGAAACGCCTCGGTGGGGGACACCAGCTCGGGCCCGGCCAGCAGATCCCGGAAGAGCACGATGTAGCGCAGGCCGGCGGCTGATAGTTCGCTCAACTCGGTGGCGGGATCGTCCATGGTCAGGAAGGAATTGATGCGATCCGAGCCGCTCTCGGCCACGACGCCGTTGAGGAAGGCGTTGTCTTCGAACCAGAACGGCATGTCGCGAGCCCTGGAAGATCCGAAAGGGGGCTGGTTCACCAGGGAGAGGCCCGCCTGCATGGAAGCCACGGATAGCCTGGCCGGTGTGGGATCCTGGGCGGGCAGTGCCAGCGCAGCTCCCGGTTCTATCCCCTCCAGGGCGGCGGGCAGGGGCAGGGCCTGGACCCGGGGCAGCTCCAGTGAGATCGCGGCCAGGGCCCTGGTTCCCCTGGAAGCGTAGAATACCCGTAGCGGCCATTCATGGAAGCTGACGCCCGCCAGGCGCAGGCCCACCAGGAGGAAGGTGAGTCCCCCCAGGGCCAGCAGGCCGGCAAGGGTCGAGAGCCGCTTCGGCCAGGGGCCCGGGGGCCGGGGGAGCATGGAGAGCCTGAGTTGGCGTGGAAGAGTGATTTTCGAAAGACGTTCCATGAGCCCTTGAACCCCCAGGGCCATGGGGACAGCCGAAATGGTGACGGCCAGTAGCACGAAGCGGTAGACCTGCTTGAGCTGCTCGAAGCCCGGCACCAGCAGGAAATCCAGGTAGTAGGGGAGGGGTGTCCCCACCACGCCTCCGCCGGCCCGAAGAACCGGCCCCAGGGCATACAACATGAGCACCGCCACGTCCAGAGTGGCCACCAGCACCACCCCGCGCTTGCGGGCCAAGGCCAGCGCCACGAGAATGAGCAACCAATATCCACCCCGTCCGGGGAGCTTTTCGCCAGGTTGCAGGAACTCCTCCAGGGTGAGGGAGCGAGCAACGGCCGTAAGGAGTCGATCCGACGGGGTTCCCATGGGGGGATCCTGCCCCCCCCCGAGCCTGGGATCGTGGGCTTCCACGAAACGCATGGCCTGCTCCGGTTCCACGGGGTGCAGCAGATCCGTGCTGGTGGCGAGGAAGCTCTGCTGGTCATCCTGGTAGGGGGTGTCGGCCGTGCCGATTTCCAGGACGTAGAGCCCCGGCAGCAACAGGAGGAGCGCCACCAGGCCCGTCAGCGACATTCGGCCCAGGCGGCGCAAGGGAGCTTTTCCCACCAGTCGATAGAGGACCAGGAGCGGAGCCGCGGCGGCCAGGTACAGGCCGTAGTAGACCTGCCCGTAGAACACGGCCGCCAGGGCCGCGCCCGCCGCCGCCGGCCAACGCCAGCCAGGCTCGCTTGCCGCCTTGTTCAGACACAGAAAGAAGACAGGTACCAGGAACAGCGTGATCCTGTCCAGGCTGAGGAGATCCAGCTCAGCCAGCAGCACCGGTGAAAAGACCGCGCAGCTTCCGGCCAGGAGAGCCACCAGGGCCCCGGCTCCCAGGCTCCGGGCCAATCCCCAGGCAGCGAAAGCAAGCATGGCCAGGCCCAGGCCCACGCCCAGGTTGTGGGCTGGCAAGGGACCCGTGACCCAGGAGATGGCGGCGGGCAGCAGGTAGCCCAGGACAGCGGGGCCGGTGACGATCCAGGAAGCGCCCTCGGGGTATGAAAAACGATGGGTAACGGAGGACAACGAAGGCAGGGCGTCGGCCATGGCCGCCACCTGGGCGACCGAATCCACGGGATCCGTCGAGCCCAGGTCGCTGCTCAGCACCGCCGAGGCGAGACTGCCAAGAATGGGCCAGATTGCCAGTAGCCCCATGCCCAGCGAGAGCATTGCCGCCAGGGGCAGGCCCGGCGAAGCTCGCGCCTTCCACAATCCGCGGGCGCCCATGGCCAGCAGGAGCAGGATCAGGGGGAAGAGCAGCAGACGAACGGCCAACTGCCCTGCGTGGGACTGCTCCCTGGGAAAGGGAGGCGGAGATGGGCTGAAACGAATCCTGGCGGTGTCCGGGCGGATGTCCTCCATGGTGGAAGCCGTACCCACCTGGATGGCCCGCCACTCACCCGGCCCCACGGTCAGCCAGGTGATATTGCCGGGAAAGGCAGGCGCCCAGGCCAGGCCGGAGTGGCCATTCCCCGGATCCCTCTTCCATGCCACGACCCCGGAAGGAGAACCGTAGAGCTGGGCCAGCAACATGCGACCAGCCCCGGACGAGACATCCAGCAGTCGTTGGCTGGAGCCGGTGGGAAGAATCTCGCGCACGATGTAGGTGCCAGGAGCGAGCCACAGGTCATCAACCTGCCCGGCCACCTGCCCGGAGGCGGGGTCCAGATCCGGACGCCACCAGGCCTGCCGGCGCTGCATGCCATCAGCGGAAAGGAAACGAGCCAGCCTGGTTCCGTCCTGTGTGCGGATCTCCACCATGGCGACGTGGCCCGGTTCCAGCGGGAAGGCCCAGGTGAACACATCGGCACGCAACGGCGTCACCAACAGCATCGTGAAAAGCAGCACCTGGACCATGGGTGTTGATAACTCACGAAGATCCGGATGGGAACTTGCCCGTGGTTTTTCGATGATGCCTCTGTCTGCTCTCCCTTTCGGGGGCGCGCAAGGATTTTCTTGCATCCGGGCGCCCTGGCTACCGTGGGCCATTCCTGCGGGAATCGAAATATCTCCCCGAGCGTGCTGGTGGGCATCAGACTGGAATAAACGGTGTTTTCTACACGCGCAGGCCTGCTGCCCACCGCCGCAACCTGCTCTTGCCCACGCTGCTCCCAGCGCCGATGGCACCTGTTTCAGTGCTCCTGGCCGGGGGTGGGCGAAGCTCCGCCCGGGCCGTCACAGGGCCATTCCTGGCCAGGGGCGGAGCGGCTCTCCTGATGGTCGCCCGAGAGAAAGCGCTATTCTACTTCTCGCATGGTCTTGATGTCTATGTTGCCTGTTTCGTCGGTAGCGTAGGCGAGGCCGTACCAGATCTGGGTTTCGTCGTCCTCGGCGGTAAAGGTCTCGCCTTCGATGTTGACCTGGCCACCGTAGACGTAGGGTGAGTAGGCAGTCCACTTGTCGCCAAATGCCTCGGACAGCCAGGCTTGCAACGTGTCGCCCATGGCCTCGATGCTGAATTCCCAGGTGCCCTCGAAGTAGATGGTGGGATCTTCGCCCCAGATGGCCGGATCCAGGCGGCAATCGGTGATCCCGGACGATGGTACGACTTGGAAGTCCTGGTATGCGTCGGGGAAGCTGCTGCCCACCGTGGGTTCTATTTCGTAGTACATGTAGCAGGTGAAACGGTCGTCGTAGCTGTCGAAGTATTCCGGGGCGTAGAGCGTGACGTACTGGTATGGAGGGTACTCGTTTCCCCCGTAGAAGCTGGTGACCATTTCCCCGTCGGCGTAGCCGTAGGCCCATTCCACGCTGTAGGCGGAGGCCTCGAAGAACTTGGGGCCGGATTCATCCAACTTCAACAACCACAGGTATTGGGGCCAGAGCATGTAGTAGCCCGAGGCTCCTCCGGCGACGGTGTTGGGATCGACGTCGGTGTCCGAGTCGGCGTCGGCGTCGGCGTCGGCGTCGGCGTCGGCGTCGGCGTCAGCATCCGTGTCGGCGTCGGCGTCGGCATCAGTATCCGTGTCGGCGTCGGCGTCGGCGTCAGTATCCGTGTCGGCGTCGGTGTCGGTGTCCGTGTCGGCTTCGGGATTGCCCGATCCGGTGTCCTTGTCGGAGTCACCGCAGGACGCCAACAGGCCTATGCCCATGCCGAGAGCCAGTAAGGGAGCAAAAGCGATCTTCTTCATTTTTTCCTCCTGTATATTCTGCCGCACTATAGCAGATAATATTCTTGTTCCCAAAAAAAGAGACTCCTGCATGGCTGATGACCAAGCCTGGGAGCGAGGGGGGCTCGCCCTCGCTGGTCCTCGGTGAAAATGCCTCTTCCAGCGACCTTGCGAAGGCTGGAAGCCTTCGTTTCCACAAGATGCACCGCGCGGTCACATGTCAGGGACTGGGAGCTGCCCCCCGATGCGGGCCGATAGGGCAGCTCCGGCCTTGAGACCGGGCAGGTAGGCCTGTCGAAAAAGCCTGTCGTAGAGTCGGGCGTTTTCCGGGACGGGTTCCGTGGTGACGAAGACGGGGGCCATGGCCCGAGCCGCCTCGTGGAGTTGGGGGTGCATTCCGACTCCGGTGGCCGCCACCATGGCGGCGCCCCTGGCCGCCAGCTCCAGCGATTCGGGCAGCTCCACGGGCCTGTCCAACACATCCGCCAGGATCTGGACCATGAGAGAGGAGCGGGCGCCCCCCCCGCCCACGTGGATCCTCTCCACCCGGGTACCAGTCGCCCGTTCCAGGGTTTCCAGGCCGCGGCGCAGGTCGTAGGCGATTCCTTCCATCAGGGAGCGAAACAGGTGGGCCCGCTGGTGGATTTCCTTCAGGCCCAGCCACATGCCCGTTTCTTCCGGGCGTTGCAGGGTGGGAGACCAGCGGGGCCAGGTCATGAGGCCCTGGCAACCGGGGGGGGCGCCTGCGGCCTCTTCCGCCAGGAGGGCCTCCACTGGTAGCCGGCGTTGCTCGGCACTGGGCTGGAGATCACGGCCAAGTTGCTCGGCGAACCACCTTGCAGTCCACAGACCGCGAAAGACCAGCACCTCCAGCCACCAGGCATGGGGATCCACTGCCGCCAATGTCAGCCAGTGATAACGGGCGCTGCCCAGGGGCCTGTGCCATGGCAGGGCCACCGAAGAGCCCGTTCCCAGGCTCACCGCCGCCAGGCCGGGCTGCGAGGCCAAGACGCCGCCCCCCAGCCCCTCGGCCTGCTTGTCGCCACCGCAGGCGAAGAACGGCAGATCCCGCGGCAGGCCCGTCCCGGAAGCCGCTTCGGGCAGGAGCCGCCCCATCTCCTGGCCCACCTCCACCACCTCCGGGAGCCATCGCTGCTGGAAGCCCAGGGCCTTGTACATGAGACGGGAATCACTCCAGCCCCGCGCCTTGGGGTCGAATGGCCAGGGACCAACGATACAGCCCGGTGCCAGGGCCATGCGGCCCACCAACTGCCAGAGCAGCCAGGCCTCGATGGGCACCAGCCAGCGCATCCGCTTCAGCATGGCGGGTTCGCGTTCAGCCAACTGCTGGGCCCAGGAGCGGGCCAGGAGCCTGGTGAGCAGAGCCTTGGGGCCCAGGAGCCGCACGGCCAATCGCAGTGGCAGAGGCGAGAGCCCGGTGAGGCGGGCTTCGCGGCGGTCCAGCCAGGAGATGGCGTTACCAAGGGGCTGAGCATCCCCGTCCAGGGGCAGGACCGTGCTCCGTTGGCTGGTGAGAGCCGCCGCGGCCAGTCGGGAGGGATCCCCCCCCCATTCCTTCAGGCAGTCCCGGATGGCCCCCCAGAGACAATCGCGTATGTCGAAGGGGTCCTGTTCAACGGCACCTGGAGCTGGGTGTAGCATGGGTTTGTGAAGGCGTTGCCCACTGCCCAGCAAGGAACCCCGCGAGTCCAACAGCAGGGCTCTGCTGCTCTGGGAACCGGAGTCCAGGGCCAACAAGATTCTTTCAGGCACGACGAACCTCCGTTCGGTTGCTATGTCTTGAAGCTGCCTCGACGACAGGGAAGCACGAGAACCAGGAACAGCCACGTGGAGAGGGCCAGGTGAGAGCCCGCGGCGGAGCATCCCGAAGCGCAGCCGGAAGAAGAGGCGGTGCCGCTGATGGGCCGGACAGCCCCCGGCCCCGTGTCGGGTTCGTCCGCGGGGGATTGGCCCGTGGCCGGGTCCATCCCGGAATCGGCCACGGGCTCCGTTGCCCGGAGCGCGGAGAAATCCTGTTCCCCGCCATCCCAGGCGTTGGGAGCCCCGAAGGTGGACAGGTAACCGTCGTCGTAGCCCTGGAAACGCCGGATCTCGGGCGAGGGATCCTGCTGGAGCTGCCCCATCTCGCGTGACGAGATGCCGTGCTCCGGGTCCACTCCCTCGCCCACGGGTCCGAATCGTATGTTGCCCTGGGAGTCCCTTATGGTCAATTGCCAGTCCAGGTTGGTGATATCGAAGGCGGAGGTCTGCTGGAAGGCCGTGGAGTCCATGGAGTTGACCTGGATGGTCCAGTCATCGGCCTGGGGGTCGTATGAGAAATCCCCCGGTATGTCTTCGGCCACGGTTATGATGCTGCCTGCCTCCAGGTTCTGCCACATGGGGTCCTGAGAAAGGACCAGTTGACCCGCGCTGCCGTTCCTGTCTTCCATCTCCAGGCGAAAGCCCCGCAGGTCGGGCAGGTCCTGGGTGACAACCAGCTCCAGCCAGTCGCCACCATTGCCCTCCACGCGCCCGAAAGTGCTGTCCGTACCCATGGATGCCAGGAACTCTCCCTGGGCAACCACGTTCCACTCGTTGAGTATCAGCGGGGGGTCCCTGTCGATTTCGTACCATGCCTGGTTCAGGGCTCCCCAGTTTTCACCTTGCTTCAAGCGCGCCATGACCCCTGTGGGGTACTCCAGCTCCACCAGGACCTGGTCATGGGGGCCGATGGCGCTGTCGGAAATGGCGCCCCCCGGCAGGCGGGGGTCCTGGCCGTCCAGCGAATACCAGATCTGCGCCTCCACCCCCTCTGGAGCGGAGATGAGCAGATCCGTGCCCATGGCCACGGCGCCGCCCCCGGGTTCGAAGTCCGGCGCGTCCAGCTCGTAGAAGCCCGCGTTGCGCAACTGCCGGATGAGTGCATCCGTCCTGCAGGGGAAAAAATTGGTATAGAGCCGATCCTGCTCCCAGTACCAGTCCTGGTCCCGCTCCCAGTAGTCCTGTCCCCAGCGGGCCGACTCGGCCACGATGGAGAGATCTATCTGCTGTACGAGGCGGTCGAAGCGCTCCGCGGCCGCCTCTGGCGTCAGCACGCCGTCACCGAACAGGTGTGCGTGGATACGGTCGGCCAGAAGCATCATGAAATCCGGGTGGCGTTGGGACACCAGGTTGCCGAATATGCCGCCCGGCCCCGCGTGGCTGGTGAGATCGGTGCTGCACGAGTAGCAGAGGATGATATCGGAGTCGTGGGACTGGAACCTGAAACCACCCCGGTCGGGTTCCGTGGGGCCGGCGGCCTTCCAGTTCTGGCAGGTTCCCCAGTCCCAGGCGTTGGCTCCGTACATGTTGACCAGCATGTAGTCGATGAGGTTTTCCACGTCGATCCAGTGGACGGCGTCTTCGAAGCTGGTGGAAGCAGCCACCGCGTCGTTCCACGTGGAACTGTCTCCGCCGGTGACGGAACAGGCGTTCACGGTCACGTAGTCGTCCTCGTCGCCGCCCAGGTACTCGGCCATGAAGGCGCCATTGTAGTGCTCGCGCACATGGTAGTGGCCGTCGTAGACGCCGTTGATATAGAGCTGCACGAAGCGGCCGTGGGGAACGTAGTGGCCCATTTCCAGTTGGGTTTCGTCGATCCAGCGGTTGCGCAGGTACTGGCCCCGCGTGCCCAGCCAGAAGGTGGTGTCATGGCTCCCGGAGCGCAAGGTGAGCGCGTCGAAGTCGTCGGCGGGCCAGACCCCCGTGGCGAAGTCGTCGTACAGGGGAAACTCCAGCCGCGAATAGCCATACTCGCTCCTGAAGTGCAGGCGATAGCTCACCTTGTCGTAGGACAGGCTGGTGCCACCGCATTCGTTGAGACCGGCCTGGATCTGGAAGTCGTCTCCCTGGGGATCCAGCCACTCCACCGATGCCGTTCGTTCGGTGGTGTCCAGCCCCTCCGGGGTCACCAGGGAGATGCTGGGTACGGCCAGCAGGGCTTCGGCAACCAGCGGCCCATAGTAGTCGTCTTCCGTGATCCTGGTGTCCATGACCGAGGACGAAATGATGTCGTCGATGAACAGGTAGCTGTGGGTCACAACCTGGGATGCGGGGCCGCCCGCCGGGATCTCCACCGCCCGAACGATGCTGGTGCCATCCACGGTGATGGGCTCCGTGTAGAGAGTGCCGCTGACGGCGTCGGGCGTGGTGGAGCCTATCGTGAAGAAGATCTCCGAATCGGGTTGTTCCGGGGTCAACAGCAGTTGGAAGGGCTCGTCGTGGAAACCTCGTTCCGGCTGGAAGGCGGGGGCGGCGAGCAGGGTGGGAGCCAGAAGCAGGGGCAGGAGAAGCATGTGGGTTCCTGATGCTGAACAAGCGGGGATCAACGTACCCAGATGGCCTGAGCCGCGCCGGGGGTCGGGTAGTAGACCCAGTTTCCTCCCCAACTCGCGCTCATGAAGCGGGAAGAGGCATCGACTCCGCACATGGTCAGGCCCTGGTTGGTGGAGAGGCTGTCGGAGAAGTCCCAGCCCGACCCCAGCGAACCATGCCCCTTGCAATCGGAGGTGGCGCCGTCGGGAGTGTTCACCTGCCCGATGCCGGTGTCGGTAAAGGGATGGGAGCCGCCGCACCAGTAGTAGCCGCTGCCGTCGCCGTAGAGCAGATAGCCGTCCTGCCCGAAGGAGATCCGCAGTTCTTCCCTGGCTATGGCCTGGGAGCGATAGCTCTGCGCGCCATCGCCGTAGGCCGCCAGGACCATGCTGTCATAGGGAAAATCGTTGAGATCGATCCATCCGCCGCTGGCCTCGCCGGAAAGGCTGGCCTGTTGGGGGCTGGCGCCCAGTTGCGTGGGATCGGAGTAGCCCGATCCGAAGGAGCCATAGGTACCCCAGTCCACGGAGTTCTTGAGGAAGGCCAGCGTCCAGCCGCCGCCATCGGTGCTCATGTCGCAATAGAGGTGGTAGATCTCTCCAGAGGGCATGAGCAGGGGGTACGCGCCGTCGGGGGAGTCGGGCAGCGCCAGCAGCAGGTCGAGGCAGCTATCCACGGCGCAGATCTCTGACGAGCCCGGGACGCCGGAATCGCTCGTGCCGTCGCAGTCGTTGTCCAGGCCGTCGCAGATCTCGTCCGCCCCGGTGAACACCCTGGGGTCCGCGTCGTCGCAGTCGTCGTCGCTGGCCGCGTATCCAGCAGGGATCTCACATGCCCGTGTAGAGTGGGAGGGGGATCCATGGCCGTCTCCGTCAAGATCCTGGTACCAGGTCTGTTCCAGGTCTTCGTCCACGCTTCCGTCACAGTCGTCGTCCACCCCGTTGCAGGTTTCGTCTGTTCCGGGGGACACCGTGGGATCCTCGTCGTCGCAGTCACCGGCCAGGAAGGAGCCGCCTTCAGGCGGCTGCGTGCAGGCTCCCCTGGAAAAAACATCGGAATCTCCGTAGCCGTCTCCGTCGAGGTCCTGGTACCACAGACAGGTGTTTTCACTGTCACTGCCGGTGTGCTCGACCATGCCAGTGTGGCCCTGGCCCGTGGCCTGGCAACCCGACAGACACATGATACATGTGACGATGGCTTGTGTTGTCCGCGACAGCGGGAGGGCGTGTTTCGTGAGTTTCATGGTCTGTCGCCTGGCGGAAATATGTGGCGACACAACACGCGAGGGGCTCCACGGGGCCCGTGGAGCTGCCGAGCGCAAGGAGGGCTTCCGGGTACAAGGTCCAGCGGCTGGCCAGGCAGGGGATCGCGGTGCTTCGCAGGTTGGGGCTTGCGGGGCTTGACTTTGAGTCCTCGGGGCCACATGGTTGCTGTCTTCCTCGATCCGGCATGTTGAACACGTCAGATAGTAGCATGAAGACGGGCATCTTGGGGAGCGGAGCCATCCGGGCGCGGCATCCCGGCGGTGTCCGCCGTCATTTCGGGCCGCAATGCCCTTTCCCCGTACCCCGCGAGGGCATAGACTCTCTGTGATGTCGTGGCCAAGAACCAGATCCGCCAGCCATTCCGTCTGCCTCCGCCTGCCCTGGCTGGCCCTGTCGTGGGGCCTGCTCCTGGGCGTATCCTGCGGAGAACCCCAACGTCCCACATCGCTCATCCTGGTCTCACTTGACACCTTGCGGGCGGATCGCCTGGGAGCATACGGCAATCTCCGGCAGATCACACCCAACCTCGACCGCTTCGCCCACCAGGCCGTGGTCTTCGACAATGCCTACAGCCAGTCCAACGAAACCCTCTTTTCCCACGCCAGCCTGTTCTCCGGCCGCTATCCCTCGGAGCTGGGCCAGCTCACCTACGAGTATCTTCCCTCCCACCAGCACCCCTTCCTGGCGGAGATCCTCTCCGCCTACGGCTATCGCTGCGGTGCATCCGTGGCTGGCGGGCACCTGAGTCCCGAGTTCGGCTTTGACAGGGGATTCGAAAGCTATGTCAACGCCAGGGAGTGGGGTTCACTCTTCCACACTCTTCCCCCCGCCCTGGACTGGCTGGATCGCCTGGACCAGGAGCAGCCCTTCTTCCTGTTCCTGCACACCTACGATGCCCACCAGCGCTACCTGAAACCCACGCCCTTCGGGTACTCGTGGGCAGACATGCAGCACGAGGGCTCCGCCTCGGCGGCGGTGGTGGCGGTGACCGGCACCAACAGCATCTTCAGCAACCACTATTTCCCGCCCGAAAATGCCCAGGTAACCCTGGATTTCAGCCAACTCCACATCTGGGATCAGGCCGCGCGCTCCCGCATCGAGCGCCTTGCCCTGGACCCTGGCCTGGCGGCCCAGCCCTTCGACTCCGCCGACACCGACTACGTGCGGGGAGTATACGACGGGGCAGTGAGCTACCTGGACGCCCTCTTCGGCATCTTCCTGGACTCCCTGGATGCCAGGGGAATGCTGGACAATACCATCATCGCGGTCGTTTCGGATCACGGTGAAAGCCTGGGCGAACAGGGCCTCTTCAACCATCGTTACACCCTCTTCGACACGGATCTGCACGTGCCGATGATGATTCGTCTGCCGGGGGGAAAGGGTGGTGGCCGCCACGTGCAACAGCCCGTGGGGCTCATCGATCTGCTCCCCACCTTGCTGGATCTCCTGGAAGTCGCTCCCCCGGCCGGAGCCCAGGGCCGTTCGCTGGTTCCCCTGTTGTCGGGCCGGCAGGTGGGACAGCAGGAAACCGTGTTCAGCGAGAGCGCCTTCCGGATGATCAGCGCCAGGTCCCCAGAGCACCGGGTGACCTTCACCGGCATGGCCGCCGATTCACCCTTCTTGTCCGACCTGCTGGCCAGCACCCCCTGCGATGGCCCCGCCTTCCAGGACTCCGACACCGAAGATCTTTCGATACGCGAAGATCTCCGGCGGCAGATGCTGGACTGGCGCCGGGCCCTGAGCCCGCCGCCCCAGGTCCAGCAGCAGGTGGACCCCCGGCTGCTGCGCGCCCTGCAGGAACGGGGATACTGGGGACTGTGATGTCTTGTTTCGCCCGCTCCATGCTCCTGCCGCCCTCGTTGCTCATGCCGGGCATGGTTTTGCAAGCCTGCCATTCCACTCCGCCCATTCCCACTGAAACGGCCCTGGCCCCCGCCCTGGCACACATGGATCGAGACGGCGACGGCAAGGTTACCAGGGAAGACTACCTGGCCGTGGCATACTCCGCCCCGCCATTCGGCATGGCCGACGAAAACTCCGACGAGCAGCTCCAGGCGCGGGAGTTGGCGGACCTGCTGTTGTCCCAGGATCCCATCACCTTCGACGGGGGAAAGGGCAGGGCGCCCGTCAGCCAGGTCCTGGACCCCCAGGTATTCCACCCGGGGAGCTACGAGGAGCGGATGTTGGGGGACCTGTTCAGTTTCCTGGCCATGGAAGCTCGTTACCGCGACCCGGCCCCGCCCTTGCCAGACGCCCCGGCCATCTCCAGGGCGGCCTCCACCGCCACCCTGGATTCTCCGGAAAGCCAGGCTGTCCTCGACATGCTACACAAGGCATACCAGGCCGTGGATCTCCCCTTTCCCCCAAGGCTGATCCCCGCCGCTCCCTCCAGCACTCCGGGCCAGGACTGAACAGTAATGACTAGGAGCCCAAGGACCGTCAATGTTTTGCTGGGGAGCCTGGTGGCTCTGTTGCTGCTGGAAAACATCCTGCTGGTCGTGGCCATCGTCTGGTTGCTGGGCCGGCCTCGCCTGGCCGACTACGAACGGCAGGCCAACCTGGCGGCCTGGACCTCGGTGAACCCCCGCCACTCCTTCAAGCAGGGGCCACGAGGCGACCAGCACCAGGGAGCCTCGACTCCCGCTCGAATGGGCATGGGTCGCCCCGTCGGCATGGCATCGCTGGGCAGAGCGGTGGACCAGGCCACGCTCCTGTCCGATTTCCTGGACGACATGGATCGCACATTCAACCCTGAGCTGCTGCTCTCCGGGCGCATCGACCAGCAGCAGCTTGGCGTACACCAGGAGGCCGCTAGGGCCTGCACCTCGCCGGACTGCCCCGCCCTGCGGGACTACATCGTCTTCGCACGCAAGATGGGCAGAACCCTTCCGGCCCTGCCCATGCTGGGGCAAGGCCTGCCTGAGAGCTTCCGCAGCCTGGCCCTCTACCTTGCGGTTGCCCTCCTGGATCAAAGTCTTCAGAGCGCCCTGCGTACAAACGGCCAACAGGGCGCCGAACCGGCGCTGGCGGCCATCCAGGATTCGGACTCCATCCAGCGAGCCATGGAAGCGGCCATGGATTGCAGCACCATGAGCTGCCCCGAGTTCGAGGCATACTACCAGCAGGTAGCCAGGATCCTGGAAGCCATGGGCTCCGAGCCCCCCAACCTGCCCCAGGGCGAGTTCACCAACGTCGCTCGAATCCATGACGGCAAGGATCATCCGCCAAGGATGCAACCCGCACAGCAGGACTGACAGCCCCTCAACCCGTGCTGCCCCGTCTCTTCCATGGCGAAAGTTTCCACAAGGGAATAGCTTCGATGGATCTGGCGGGAAAAGTCTGGAGCATGGTGGTACAGACGCGTAACGCACTACCCGCTGGACACCCGGTGTGAGCCATGGGCCATCCTGCTCAGGCCAACAAGCACCGACCCAAGGAGGTTCCATGAAGATGCCGTGCATCGAGCTGTTGACCCTGGTGCTGTGTGGTGCTGCCGGCTGCTTTTCCAGCAGCCTCGATACGAAGGATTCCGCCGGCAAGGTCGTGCCAGACACCGACTCGCTCCTCGACACATCATCGGCTGCCCCGTTGCGTCCCAATATCGTGCTCATCATGGCCGACGACATGGGTTTCTCCGACCTGGGCTGTTTCGGTTCCGAGATCGAAACACCCAACCTCGACGCCATTGCCGCAAACGGCATCCGTTTTACGCAGATGTACGACTCCGCTCGCTGCTGTCCCACCAGGGCGTCTATCCTGACCGGGCTCTACGCCCACCAGGCCGGAGTGGGGTGGATGATCGAAGAAACCTACGAAGAAACGCGGCAGGCTCTCGACAGCCCGGCCTACACGGACCACCTGTCCGAAAACGCGGTGACCATCGCCGAGGTGCTCGGAGCTGCCGGCTACCACACACTCATGTCGGGCAAGTGGCACCTGGGCATGGGAGATGTACTCTACTACCCGGTGAATCGTGGATTCGACCGTTCATTCTATCTTGTGGGTGGCAGCAGTAACTACTGGGTCCCTCGCCGGCAAGCTCTCTGGCTGGACGACGAGGTCTGGGAAAACAACTACGAAGAGTTCTACATCACGGACGTATTCACCGACTACGCCATAGAGTTCATCGACGAAGCCACCACCGACGGAGAACCCTTCTTCCTGTACCTGGCCTACACGGCTCCCCACTGGCCTCTCCACGCCTACGACACCGACACCAAGAAGTACCTGGGGCAATACCTGGAGCGGGGCGGATGGCAGCCGGCGCGCCAGGAGCGCTACGAAAAGATGCAGTCCCTTGGGGTCCTGGACAAGCGCTGGGCCCTCTCCGAGCCGGACTTCCTGGTGGAAGACTGGGACCAGGTGGACCAGGATGACATGGACCTGCGCATGTCGGTGTACGCGGCCCAGATCGACAGGATGGACCAGAATATCGGCAGGCTGTACGAGTACCTTGAACAACTGGACCTGCTGGAAGACACCCTCCTGGTGTTCCTGTCCGACAACGGGGCTTGCCAGGAAGACATCGGCAAAGTGAACCCGGCCCCGGTGGGTTCGGCCGATTCCTGGCTGAGCTACCACCGCTCTTGGGCCAACGTCAGCAATACGCCTTTCCGCTGGTACAAGCACCAGGTACACGAGGGTGGAATCCGTGCCCCTACCATCGTACACTGGCCTGCCGGGATAAAGACGACCGGCATCTTCGCGGACGAGCTGGCGGACATCATGGACCTGGCTGCCACCTTCTACGAAGTTGCGGGCGCCAGCTACCCCGAAGTCTACAACGGCCACGAGATTCAAACGCTGGAGGGCATCTCGCTGCTGCCCACCCTGCTGGGGCAGGAGCGGGATGGCCACGACTACCTGGCCTTTGAACACCAGGGCAACAGGGCGCTTCGGATGGGCGACTGGAAGATCGTCTCCCTGGAGTACGGCCAGGCCTGGGAACTCTACGACATGGACGCGGATGGCACCGAGACCAAC